>CAKPLN010000010.1 GCA_934167665.1 uncultured Bacilli bacterium | reverse complement strand
GTATTTATGTTTAACTATAATAATCTATTATTGTAAAATTTATATACGACTTTATTGGTATTTACAAGCCAAAACTTATTAGGAGTATCCTCTCTTAAATAATCTTCATACATAGAGGAAAAACGTAATATTTCCGGATGATTAACTACTAATTCTCTAGCAATCATTGCCATATCATAAGCACTAGAATAATGTCCCTCTTCATCTAATCCTGTACAATTCTTAAACGCTGTATTTTTAAGGCCTAATTCTTTAACTTTTTGATTCATCAACTTAACAAATCTCTCTTCAGTTCCACTAATAACTTCAGCCATCGCTACAGTCGCATCGTTACCTGATGCCATAGAAATACCTTTCATTAAATCTTCAACAGTCATTTTTTCACCTTGTTGTAAATAAATCTGCGACCCACCCATCTCTTCAGCATTTTTACTAACCGTAATTACATCATCCCATTTAATTTTACCAGCCTCAATATTTTCTAATATAATTATTTGAGCGACCATTTTAGTCATAGAAGCAACCGCTACTTGCTTATCCTTCTCCTTTTCATAAATTATTCGTCCACTATTAGCCTCTATTAAAATTCCACTAACCGCATCAGGAATTACATTACTATCATCAGCCAAAACCCCTAACGGACACATCACAGTACAAATACATAAAAGCAAAATAATAAATTTTCTCATGTCTACCTCCTATCATTTTTTATGTAAAATAAACCAAAATTATACATAAACAAAAAAATTAATGCTATTATATAATTAGGTGATTAAATGAGTGGAGTAAGAAAAAGAAGATTAAAAATAAAGAAAAAAAATTTTACAATTTTCATAATTTGTATCTTAATGATCATAGGTAGTATTACATACGGAATTAAAAAATCTACAGATCAATCAAACATAAAAAAAGAAGAAAATATTGAAAAAATAAATAAAGAAAAACAAAATAATGACTTTGAAAATGCCTCTAAATTAAATTACTACATCAAAGAAAATGAAACTAGATATCAAAATTATCGAAAAGAACACCAATCACTTTCAACAGAAGAGATAATAATACAAGTAAATATCGGTCTAGATAATGAATACTATACTAATTCATCAAAGGCTCCTAACCAAAATACTCAATACGTTCTAGTAAATAAATACAATTATTTAGATGAAAACTATGTACCTGAAAACCTAGAAAAAATAAGTAATCAATATGCTTTAAATAATATGCAACTTGTAAGTTATGCTAAAGATGCCTTTGAAGAAATGGCTAAAGATGCTAAAAAAGATAATATGTCAATAATCGCTATGTCAACTTATCGTAGTTATGAATATCAAGTAAATTTATATAATAATTATGCTAAAGCTGATGGTAAAGAAAAAGCTGATACTTATTCCGGTCGTCCAGGATACTCAGAACATCAAACCGGCTTAGCAGTTGATGTTTACAATGGTAAAGAATCTTATACCAACTTTGAAGTAACTGAAGAATTTAAATGGATGCAAGAAAATGCTTATAAATATGGTTTTATATTAAGATTCCCTAAAGATAAAACAAAAGAAACTGGATATGAATATGAATCATGGCATTATCGCTATGTTGGTAAAGAAATTGCTGAATACATCAATAAAAATAAAATATCATACGAAGAATACTATGCTAAATACCTTCAAAATAAAAAGGACTAAAAAAGTCCTTTTTATTTGTCATATTTCTTTTTAAAATACCTAAATAAATACCAAAATAAAGTATATATAACCCATAAAACAAAAATTAAATCACTAATCTGAACAATAGCTAAAATAACATTATTAGTATATAGTTCTACTCTATCAGCTAAAATAATTTTATTTGAAATAACTTCTACTATAAAAAGACTAAATAATAAATATATAAAAGCAAAACTAATATAATTAACGTACTTTTTCGACTTCATATCTTTTTTATTAAGAATTGTAATTATAGTAAATAAAGATACTAAAAAAACAATCCAAAAATAAACAACAGTAGAAGGAAAAAGAATATTTTTTATAATTCCTTCCATAAAATAATCAAAACAATATACAGCATAATTCCAATTCAAGAAAATAATTATTCCCATAAAAATAATTATACATATACTAGTAAAATAATTAACAATTCTCTTTTTTCTTTTAATATTAAGTATCAAAAGAAAAAAGAAAAGAAGTATTAACATGAATAATTCAATTGTTAAAAAAGAAGAAAACATGTAATTGAAAAGAGTCTGTATTTTCTCTAAAAAACTCATAAACATGCTACCACCTCAATATTAAACTAATTCTGCAATATAAACTGTTTGACTAGTACTATTATCCTTCGTACAAGTTATTAATGTTAACGTCGTTGCATCATAATTTCTTACGATAGAAACTGAACCATTTTTAGGGACATCATAAATATTAACCAATTTATAGTGATATTTTTGCCCATTATAAGTAACATAAATATCATTACCTAATTTTAATTTATATAAATATGCAAAAAAAGATATATAGGCATCACCTGAATGTGCCATTAAAATTAAATTACCTTTTTCAACATCTGGCATAGTTGATCCTCTAACAACTGAAACATTATATTGAATATCATTGTACTTAGAATCAACATCATAAAAGCCTCTTTTAAGACTAATACGAGGTATTTCTAAAACGCCAAGATATTTACTATAATCAATAACAGGTGGTACATAAGGTTCATCTGGTGGTTCAGGAGGACTTACATTATCATTATTATCACTAGGCAATATATCTACATTAGGAACATCCTCAATAACATCTTCATTCTTTGTAAGACTATCAGAAATTAACAACATCATATCTGAGTAAACTTTTTCTCTTAAAACCAATAAATGATTCCAAGAAAGATAAATAATTCCAATAAATACAAGGAAAGAGCCAAATATTAATTTATGGCTCTTTTTTATTACCTTATTACTTACTTTCTGCTGGTTTAACATTTGCATAAATAATACCAACACCACTTAACAATATAATTAATCCAATAAAGTAAACTGTTTGAGCAGCACCCATTCCTGTATCTGGAACACTTGGTGTATAGTTAAGTTGAATTTCAGCACCCTTACTAAGATTATTATTTACAGTATAAACACTAGTAATTGTTTGAGCACCTTCAGCTACATAAAAATTACCTTCATAAGATTTAAATGAACCAACTACCTCAAATTGAATTGTTTTATTATTTTCTGTAACATTTTTAACAGGAACTCTAAAATATATCTTATCACTTGCTGATAAATTAGTTAAATTTTCAATTTTTTGTCCATTAGCATCAACTACAAAAGTTCCTTCAGGTGCACTTTTAATAGAAAGACTATAACCATTAAAGTTATCAGATGGACTAGCAATTACAGAAATTAAAGAAGTTTGATAGTATTGATTATCCTCTGTAATAGCAATTTGATTATTAAAATTAATACTTAAAGTATTAGTTGGAGCAGTTCTATTCTCTAAAGCCTTATTAACTAATGAATTAATTGTATCATATAGATAAGGAGCATTACTACTAGGGGAACCAACAGCAATACCATTTAAAGTATAATAGTTAAGTTCAGTACTTGATTCCTCAATAACACCACGAGAGGTTTTAATTTTTTCTAAATCTTCTGTAGAAATATAATTAGGATTCTTCTTTCCACTCTCTAAAAATTCTTGAACATTTTCATTTAAAACGCCATCGTTAGCAAGATCATCTAAACGATATAAATATAACCAAATAGCAACTTGAGACATCCATCCTTCTAACTCTTTACTATTAGAATTAGTAAATGACTTATTAGGAGCTACTTGAGCCATTAAATAAAGTAAACCATAATCACTTATAACATCACCTTTAGTGTACAAAGTATTACCTTGAAAATCAACTGTATGCTCTAAACAAAATACTCTAATATTTTTATATTCATCAGTTGTAAAATAAGGCATAACTGAAAAACCTGTATCACTTATATAAGTCTCAGTAACATTAGCTGTTTTAAAAGAATCAGGTAACTTATAATCAACATCAGGGTTAGGATCTATAGCGTATGAATCTCTACCAAAACCAAAAACTACAGTAGCAACTACCATAACAGCAACTACCATCAAAGACCCTAATATTGCTTTTGAACTAAAGTAGTCACCTAAGTTTCTTTTATCTTTCTTATTATCTTCCATATAAATTTTCTCCATAAAATCAACCTACCTTCATAAAAATATTATAACACATATTACTAATTTTAAAAGTTTTTTTATTATTCTATTGTAAAATATTTTTCAATTAGACTAGCGTCAACAGTCTTATCAGAATAAATTCTAGCCAAAACATCGCCCTTACGTACCTTTTGTCCAACTAATTTCTCTAGGTAAATACCAACAGAATAGTTTATTAAATCTTCCTTATTTACACGTCCAGCACCTAAAGAAACTGAAAGTTTTCCAAACTCTAAAGCATCTATAGAAGTAATAACTCCCTGTCTAGTTGATTTGATCTTCTGTACTTTTTTATTAACTTGAAGTTTCTTTATATTTCCGCCTTGTCGATCAACCATTTCCAAAAATTTATTATAAGCAGAAGCATTCTTTAAAGATTTCTTAACCATTTTTTTAGCTTCATCGATTGAAATATTTTTTCCCATACTAACCATTTCACTAGCTAGTTCAACACATAGTTCAAACAAATTACCAGTTTTTTCTTTTCCTCTTAAAACATCTATTGCTTCTAAAACCTCCAAACTATTACCAATTGCATGTCCTAAAGGAACATTCATATCACTAATAATTGTTCTAACTTCTCTACCATAAAAATTACCTATTTTAATCATTAATTTACTTAATTTATTAGCATCTTTTCTAGTTTTTAATAGTGCACCTTTACCTACCTTAATATCAATAAGAATTTTATCAGCACCACTAGCAATCTTTTTACTCATAATACTAGAAGCGATCAATGGAATAGATGACACCGTACCAGTAACATCTCTTAAAGCATATATAACCTTATCCATAGGTGCCAAATCAGCTGTTTGTCCTGTAACAACTACTCCAATATCATTAACCTGCTTAAAAACCTCATCTTCACTTAAATCAATTCTAAATCCAGGAATGCTCTCTAATTTATCTATTGTTCCACCTGTATATCCCAGTCCTCTACCACTCATTTTAACAACAGGAACACCTAAACTCGCAACAATAGGTGCAATAATCAAAGTTGTTTTATCTCCAACACCACCTGTAGAATGTTTATCAACTTTTATACCAGGAATATTTGAAAAATCTAAAATATCACCACTCTCAATAAAAATTTTAGTAAGAGCAAAAATCTCTTCATCAGACATTCCCCTAATACAAATAGCCATTAATAAACTAGACATCTGATAATCCTTTACTTCCCCTTTTAAATAACCATTAAAGAAAAAGTCAAGTTCATTATAAGTTAAAGCTCTACCTAAACGTTTTTTATTAATAATATCTACGATCATTTTATATCACCTTCCTAAATATATCAGACTCTCTAATTGAAAATCCTAGTTTTAAATATAATTTACGCGCATCTTTCCTAAACCTACTAGACGTAAGTTGTAAATATAAAACTCCATCATTTTTAGCATCCTTTTCAATTTCCTCAAATATACCGCTCGCAACCCCTCTATTACGATAACTACTATCAACACAAACATAATCAATCCAATAATTAACTCTTCTAATAATAGGATCAAAACTCTTTCTAACCAATGTATAACCAACTACTTGATCATCACAAATCGCAACATATTGAACATGAGAATTATCCAATTGTAAACTAGAAACCTCTAAAGGATAGTCTTCAAGACCAACTTCTGGAAAAGATTCTTTTAATATTTTAAAAACCCCATCAAAATCAGAATCAACATACTTTCTTATTACCATAACTATCATATCCTTCTACTATATCTAGTAATTATTATACAAAAAAAAATACTAGTTTCCTAGTATTAACTTAAAATAAAAATACTCAAGTTAAAAAAGCAGATATTACTCTGCCTTCTTTTCCTCCTTCTTACTGGATAAAAATGTAACTTTTTCAGCTACAATATCAATTAAATAATTTTTCTTACCATCCTCTTCAACAACTCTTGACTGAACTCTTCCTTTAATCCCTACTATATCACCCTTACTACAATAAGTAGCTGTATTCTCCGCTATATTTTCAAATGCAATACAGTCTATAAAATCAGTATCATAAGTACCATCCATATTTTTAAAACTTCTAGGTATTGCTAATGATATAGTTGCAACCTTCCTTCCTTTATCAGACTTATTAATTTTAATATTATGTGTCAAACGTCCAACCAATATAATTTGATTTAACATACCTCACCTCCTTTCTTGACTGTATAATATAAAATTTATTTTTACTAAGCAAACTTCAAAATAATATAAATAAGGATATTTACAACATAAAAAAAATGAAATTTCTATTAAGAAAATTTCATTTTAAAACTCCATATATTACTTAAAATACAAGTTTATAACTTATAAATTTCTTTTAATAAGTTGATTTAATTCAACAGCATATTCCATAGGTAATTCTTCTCTAAATTTTTCTAAGAATCCTAACACAATAAGTTCCATAGCTCTTTCTCTAGAAATACCTCTACTCATTAAATAAAATAAATTATCTTCACTTATCTTTGAAACAGTTGCTTCATGTTCAATACTACTAGTTTTATTAAAACAAGAATTAACAGGAATTGTATCACTCTTAGAAACATCATCTAAAATTAGAGTATCACATTTAACATTAGCTATACTATTAACTGCTGTATTACTTATAAAAGCTTTACCACGATATGTTGCATTTCCACCATTTCTAGCAATACTTTTTGATACAATATTACTCTTGGTATTTTTACCTAAATGTATCATTCTAGCTCCACTATCTTGCTCTTGTCCACTAGATGCAACAGAAATTGTAATACAAGTACCACTAGAATTATCTCCCTTTAGTACACAACAAGGATACTTCATCGTAACTTTACTGCCAATATTACCATCAATCCATTCCATTACACCATTATCATCAACTAATGCCCTCTTAGTAACTAAATTGTAAACATTAGGAGCCCAGTTTTGAATAGTAGAATATCTACAACTACTATTTTTACCAACATATATTTCAACAACTGCTGCATGTAATGAAGATTCACTATAAGTTGGTGCCGTACATCCCTCTATATAATGTAAATGACTATTATCATCAACAATAATTAAAGTTCTTTCAAACTGTCCCATATTCTTACTATTAATTCTAAAATAACTTTGTAATGGTCTATCTAGTGTTGTATTAGGTGGTATATAAATAAAACTACCACCACTAAATACCGCTCCATTTAAAGCCGCAAATTTATTTTCAGCATTATTAACTATTTTACCAAAATATTTTTTTACTAATTCAGGGTAATTTTTCATAGCCATTTCAATAGATGTAAAAACAACTTTCTTTTTTTCTAATTCTTCTATCATTTTATGATAAATTACTTCACTCTCGTATTGAACACCCATACCACCTAAATGTTTTTCACTTTCTAAAACACCAAGTGAATCAAGTTCATCTACTACAGGTTTTAATACATTATTCCAGTCATCTTTAATTTTATCATCACTAGAGTTAGCCTTATAATAAATAATATCATCAAAATTTAGATTAATTTTAGGTCCAAAACTAGGCATAGCTAACTTTTCAAACTTTTTAAAACTATCTAATCTAAAATCTCTAACCCAAGAATCTTCTCTTTTTAAATTTGAAATAGCCTCAACTTTTTCTAAATTAATACCCTTAATTTCCACATTATCACCTATTTCTTTACTTTCTGCCACTTTTCTCCCATTCTTTGTGAAAAAAATTCATCCATCATATTTTGCATCAATTGATCATCACTAATTATTTTCTGCATTCTAAGGCGCTTCCCAGCTTCTTTAGCTCTAGTAAAAGCAATACTAGCCCTATCTTTAAAAAAGTGATTAGAAGCCAATATATAATCTTCAAGCTCAGATATACTAATTTCATCTTTTTTAAAAATTTGTCCTAAATCTATATTAGATAAAACCCAACAAGGACCAGTAACTAACGCATTAGAAACATGAAAAACTTTAGTACCATATTCATCACCATCACTAGTACAATTAGCAAAAGGTGCTCTTTTAAATACCGGATAAGACTCCCCTAAACAAAATAAATTTTCATAATGCTCTCTACCATTAAAATCAATTAAAATTCCCTTAGAATAACTACTTGTTAATTCAATACCACCATGACTAGCATCATAGTATCTTAAATCTGCTAGTTTTACTTGATCTGTTTTAATTTTTACCATTACCTACTACCTCCAATAATTGCTCCAATGCTTTCTCTGGAATAAGAGCACAATTCTTTCTATTTGGTTGCTTACAAATTTCATCATAAACATTAAGCTCTCCCAAAAGAGTAGCATCATATTCCTCTTCATTAATCATTTTTTTATAATTACTAATTATATTTTTAGCATCTTCTAAACTTTTACCAATTAAACTTCTTATCATAATCGATGCAGCAGAAGTACTAATGGCACAAGCTTCACCATCAAATCTTATATCTGTAATAATTCCATCATTAACTTTAAGCATGAAATCTAAATTATCTATACAATTATCACTACTTTGATTAACTTTTATATAAGATTTATCATCTACTAAACCCTTATTATAAGGATCTTGATAATTATCAAGTATTATTTCTCTTCTTAAATTACTATCCATACTATCTCCTAAAGAACAACTTTAAAAATATTCTCACTATTTTTTAGAGCTTCAACTAATCTATCAATATCATCTTTTGTATTATAAAAATACATACTAACTCTAACCGTATTCTTTACTCCTAAATTATCTTTTAACATCTTTGTACAATGATTACCAGCTCTAACATAAATATGATAATAGTTTAAATAAATTGAAGTTTCTTGAGCAAAAACACCATCAACATTAAATGCTAAAATACCACTATCTGAATTTTTATTATAAACCGTAATATTAGGTATTTCTTCAAGTTTAGAAACTAAATATTTTTTTAAACTTAATTCATAATCATGTATTTTATCCATACCAATATTCATTAAATACTTAATAGCTTCACCTAATCCAATAACCTCAGCTATTGGAGGAGTACCAGCTTCAAACTTCATAGGTCCCCGTTTTAGTTCATAACTACCATCAGCTTCAAAATAACTATTCATTCCTCCACCATAACAAATAGGATCCATTACATCTAATAGTTCTTCCTTACCTACTAAGACTCCTACTCCTGTTGGCCCTAACATCTTATGACCCGAAAAACTTAAAAAATCAATATTCCATTTTTTAAAGTCTGTCTTCATATGTGGAACACTTTGAGCACCATCAACACAGAATAAAATACCTTTTTCTTTACAAATAGCCCCTATTGCTTCAACATCTCTAACATCACCTATAACATTAGTAACATGAGCAATAGAAATAACCTTAGTTTTAGAAGTTATACTTTTAACTACACTATCTACTGTTAAAGAATAATCAGCAGCAAGATCCATATATTTTAAAACTATTCCTATCTCTTCACTTAACTTTATCCAAGGAAGTACATTAGAAGCATGCTCACTCTTTGTTAATAGTACTTCATCACCTTTATTTAAATGCTTTCGCATATAGCCAAAAACTACCATATTAATAGACATAGTAGTACCACTAGTAAAAATAACTTCATTACTATTACAATTAACAAACTTACTAACTAAATCCCTAGTACCATCATATAATTTATTCGTAATAACAGATGCTTCATAATCTCCTCGATGAATATTAGAAGTATGAGTAGTATAATACTTATCCATCGCTAAAACAACAGAATTAGGTTTAAGTGTTGTAGCACCATTATCAAAATAAACAATATCACTATTCAACATAGAAAAATCATCTCTATTCAAGATATCACCTCCTATACTTTTTTAATTTCATCCAAAAATCTTTTTACTTGTAAATTATTAATATCAGCTTCTCCAATTAAAAATCCATTTATTAATAATCTACTAGCAATATCTCTTGAAATACCCCTACTCATCATATAAAACAAAATATCCTCATTAAAACTACCAATATAAGCCGCATGATTACTATCAACATCATAATTATCTATAAGTAAATTAGGACATATTGTACTCTTACCATCTTCCATATTAATTATTTGATTATCCTGATTACAAATACACTTACTACTAGACTTTAAAACAATTCCATCTACATAATAAGTAAGCTTATTATTATAAACATTAACTCCATGATTAAATATCTCACTATGTGTATTACTAGCCAAATGTGAAACCTTAATATTAAGTGTATTATCATCATAATTAATATTAGAATAATAATAATTAACAGTAACATTTTCTTTAACTATGTCAATTAAAACATCATTAGTAGAATTAATAGAAAAATGATAAATAACAGTATCTTCATCAATATTATATTTATAATCACTATTTTTATTGTCATCTAATACATATAATATTTTACTCATTTCTATCATTTCCTCTTCATAGAATATCCATTTTTTTCAATTTCAAATGCTAAATCATAAGAACCTGTTTTTTGAATCTTTCCCCCAGAAAGAACATGTACAAAATCAGGTTTAATATATTCTAAAACCCTAGTATAATGGGTAATTATTAAAACTGAAGTATCTGGATTATCCTTTAAATATTCTGAAATATTTTCGCAAACTACTCGTAAGCTATCAACATCAAGGCCTGAATCAAGTTCATCTAAAATAATTAATTTAGGTTTCAAGAAAAGCATTTGTAAAATTTCATTTTTCTTCTTCTCTCCTCCACTAAAACCAGAATTAAGTGAACGATGCAACATATTACTATCAAGTCCGACTTTATCCATTGCCCCCTCCATATCTTTAATAAAAGTATATAAATTTACCTTTTCTCCAGTAATTTCGCTTCTGGCTGTCCTTAAAAATTCACTATTTGAAACTCCCTCAATAACAGTAGGATCCTGCATGCAAAGAAAAATTCCTCTTTTAGCTCTCTCATCAACACTTAATTTTGTTATATCTTCCCCATTAAACAAAATACTACCATTTGTAACAACGTATTTATAATGCCCCATAATAGCCTTTGAAAGAGTACTCTTACCAGCACCATTAGGTCCCATAATAGCATGAATTTCACCAGGTTTTATATTAAGTGAAAAATTATTTAAAATTTCTAAATCCGTATCTTTAATCTTAACACATAAATTATTTATCTCTAGCATCTAGTTCATCTCCATCTAAATACATATTATACCAAAAAATAAGAACAAAAGACAAATTAAAAATTTGGTGCTTTAATTGCCACTAAAAATTCCTACTTCATAGATAAAATAACCTTTATTCTCTATAGATTTAAATTTAGGTAGTCGCTTCATTTTATTTACTACTACAATGCGTTTTTATATCCACAAAACTACACTCATTACAACCAAGAAAATATGTATCATTTGATAATAATATTTTTCTATTAGATCAAGCTTTCATTTGAGCAGTCAACCTATCTATTAAACCTATCACATAAAATATTTTATAGTTAGTATTACTTTTTATATTTATTTCACTAACTATAATACCCATAATTTACAATATTAATTGTATTATGTTTTCTACTATTTCTAATTATACTAAATTTTTCTTTTTGATTGACATATTTTCCCATCATTTTGACTTACTATAATAAATTACAAATAAACATTAGTCAATAGTAGTACCACTCTTTAAAAAGAAAGCTTCTTATAAAGTAAAAATCCACCCTTAAAAAGGGTGGTTTTTCTCTGAAGCCTATAAGGCTTGACACTGGCAGCTACCATTTGGT
>CAKPLN010000009.1 GCA_934167665.1 uncultured Bacilli bacterium | reverse complement strand
TTCTCTTAACGCTATCGCTTTTTCAGCTCTCACCCGCATAGCGGGTGGTTTTATTATGTTCCTATCTCGGAACATAACAAAAAGATGGGGCTACCCCATCTAATATAAATTACTCATCTAATAAATTTTGTGCATCTGCTAATAACTTAACTAAATCATCTTTACCAGCAACTTGTGCAGTAAGTTTTTCTAACTCTTCATTTTTAGTAACAAGTTCCGCCTCTAATTTTTCTATTCTTTTCTTTAAAGCATCAGCCTCTTTTGATAACTTTTGATTTTCACTAAAAGCTTGACGTTTAAATAAAATTAAATCATTGACTTCATCTTCATAATTTTCTATCTTTTCACGTTGTTCTTTATTCTTCTTAATTAATTTAGAAATTGTACTAGCAGCATCCTCAATAAGATTTGTATCATCATTAAGTTCTCCGCTATTATCACCATCAAGTTTTAACCCTTCAAATAAAGATACTCTAGTCTCTTTATCTGGATTTTTAATAAATTTATTATTACTATCAGGTTCTTCTACTCTTTTCTCTTTAATAGATAAAGCATCATTAAATTCATTAGGAGTTTCTTCAATTACTTGTAAATTAACTGGATGGAATTGACTTGCAGCAAATTTTGCCTCATCATTCTCATTATCTTTATCTTTATCATCTTCAACATCATTGTTAAAAAATTTATTATCTTTATTATCTTTATTATCTTTCTTATCAATTACCTTATCACTATCTTTAATAGCCTTATCTACAATATCAGCTGGGACCTTAACATCTTGTACATCTAAAAGTTCATCAGATTTTGTCTTTTCATCACCTTTATCACCATCAAAACTATACTCAACAATTTCTGAATCAACTACATTTTTAGACATATATAATTTATTATGATTTAAACCTATAAAACTATAGTATTGATTATCTAATAAGTTCTTTCCATCTAAATCAAAAACTGAAGCTTCTGAGAATTGATCATTAAAAATAAAACGTCCACCAAATCCCATTTTAGCATTCATTTTTTCTTTTATAGTAGCTGGTGTAGTTACTAATTTAGTAGCTGCCAAAGGATCTCTTCTCATACCAATAGCATCAATTACACTTTGTGTAGATGGTATTGCTTTCTCAACTAAAATTGCATTATTCAAAATAGGTTTAATAGCTTTATTTTCAAAAGGAACAACAATCTCCCCCTCATTACTAATAACACCTATATTTGAAGCTACAACTAAAGGATCAATAGCTTCAACTAAAGCTGTAGAAGCTACCAAATTCCCATTACTTAACTTTTCTCCGTCTAAAAAATAATATTGTTTTCCATCATCATTAATACCATAGGTACAAATAATATCACTACGATCCTTATATTTTACTTGCCCCTTCTGTATTCGCATCATACTAACACCATCCCATATTCTTATCATAATTTATGATACCACAAATAAACAATCAAAACAACTACTTTAAAGAAAAAAATTACTAACATCCTAATAACCAATTGCCAAACAACCAAAAAAAAGTTAAAATTATATTGGTGAGAAAATGAAAGAACAAAAGAAACTAACAATTCAAATGGGGCTATTTACATTCATAATATTTGTAAGTTTTGGTGTAATTATTTTAAATGAAAAAGTTGCTCCCTTATTCTCCCCAAGAATTGATCAAAAACTAAATAAATATTTAAAAGAAAACTATACCTCTATTATAAATGAATTAGATATAGGAAAAACAAATTATAATAATACAGAATATCAACTAAAAATAACTTTCAAAGAAAACAGTAATCTCTACTTCTATATAAGATATTCAGATAAAAAAATAACTGATACCTATAAAGAAGACTACTTAGAAGGTAAAAACTTACTATCAAAAATAGAAGAAAAAACAGAAAAAGAATTAAAAGAAAAATACAATAAATCTTTTAAAGTATCTCTATTAAAACCATTAAATGAATATAGTGATAAAGTTAAAAAACAACTAATTAATGAAGAAAGTATTTTATCTCTACCAATATATACTCTAGAAATAGAACTAACTTGTAATTGGAATAAATCTGATATAGTAAAAGAAATTACTAGTCTATTTAATTCATTCCAACTAGATGAAGTAAATCCCAATAACTACAGTTTTATAATAAAAGATAAAAAAAATAATAAGAAAATTAAAATTAACAACTTAACTAAAGAAATTATAATAGATGAAGAAAAACTTACCAACATTATTGATAAAGTTTTAACAAATGATACTGATAATGTATTGGAAGAAAATAATATAACATATGAGAAAATAAAGGAGAACTAATATGAAAAATGATTGCTTATTTTGTAAAATAATTAATAATGAATTACCATCAAGTACGGTATATGAAGATAATTTAATAAAAATAATTATGAATATAAATCCTAATACTAATGGTCATTTACTTATACTACCTAAAAAACATTATGTTAATATCTTAGATATTGATGAAGAAATAATAACTCATAGCCTAAAAGTAGTTAGAGAAAAAATTTATCCACTTTTAAAAGAAAAACTTGCTTGTGAAGGTCTAACTCTTGCTGAAAATAATGAACTTGGTCAAGAAATAAGACACTTCCATATTCATCTAATACCTCGTTATAAAAATGATGGTGCTGATGTCTCATACAAAAATAACACATTAGAAGATGTAGGTGAAATATTTGACAAATTAACAAACTAAAAATACCAATAACTTGGTATTTTTTTATTTTACAACTCAAAATTAGAAACGAGCAGTGCCTCCTAAAATAATAGCTAATAAAATATATAAAATTATGATTACTATAAATGCATTACTCCTTCTACCTGTTGTTGTAGTTTCAGGACAAGACATAAGACACCTCCTTAAATATAAGCACCTAAAAGAATAACCAAAAGAATAAATAGTACTAAAATGATAGCTGAAGAAGATATACAATTGTTCATGTTTTTTCCTCCTTTTTATATGCTTTCATCTTATTCTATGGTAAAAATCAAAATTTGTGATGATATCAATCCATATTTATTGCATGAAAATGATTTTTTTGTTATTATAATTAATTGTATGGGAGGATAATTATGAAAAATAAAAAATTATTTGTTGTTTTAAGTACAATTGCTTTAGCTTCTATCGCCATAACTGGTTGTGGTAAGAAAGCAGAATTAAAAGATGGTGCTGAAGTAGCTGTTTCTGTAAAAGGTTCACAAATGACTGCTACTGAATTCTATGAACAAATAAAAAAAGATAATATCAGTTCACTAATTGACATGATTGATCATGACTTACTTGATGAAGACTATAAAACTGATGAAGCCGAAAATAAAGCTGTTAAATCTCAAATGGATCAAATAAAGAATTATTATGGTTCAAATGAAAGTACTTACAAATCAATTCTTCTACAATACTTTGGTGTTAATAACGATGAAGAATTTGAAGAATTATTAAGACTTGAATACAAGAGAAACAAAGCCGTAAAAGACTACATAAGTGCAAACTTAACTGATAAAGAAATAGAAAAGTATTATAATGACAATATCTATGGTAAAATTAAAGCCAGTCATATCTTAATTTCTGTTGATGTAAGTGATAAAGCTACTGATGATGAGAAAAAAGAAGCTGATGAAGTCGCTAAGAAAAAAGCACAAGAAGTTATTGAAAAATTAAAAAATGGAGAAAAGTTTTCAGATCTTGCCAAAAAATATTCAACAGATACTTCAAATAATGAAAAAGGTGGAGACCTTGGTTACTTTGACCCAAATGATATGGTAGATGAATTTAAAGAAGCTGTTTTAAAACTTAAAAATGATGAATATACAACTGAACCAGTAAAAACTAAATTTGGTTATCATATAATTTTAAGAGTAGACCAAAAAGAAAAAGAATCATTAGATAGTCTAAAAGATTCTATAAAAGAAAAATTAGCTAGTCAAAGAATATCTGATGACAATTCTGTATACTATGAATCTTTAGTAAAATTTAGAGAAAGTAAAGAATTAAAATGGAATGATACAGAACTTGAAAAAAGTTATAATGACTATATGAATAATTTAATTGAACAATCAAAATCAAAATAAAATTGACTAACACTAGTCAATTTTTTTATATAAAACAATATTCTTCTTACTATATAAAACTTCATAATTATCATCATACTTTAAATAAGTATTAATAGGATACTTAGTATTAACTAAGAATAAATCAAAGTCATATTTACCAAGTAATTTAATATAATCTCCCTGCAGTAAAGAAATATTTAAATAATCCTGATAATTATAATTAGAATATAAATCTGCTCTACCATCTATAAAAACTAATACATCATTATAAATAAGTTCTCCACCATAATCATAAAAGTTATATAATTTTTTACTATCACTACTCTTAATAATATCAATAACTTCTTCATCTAAATTATGCCAAGATAAATTCTTTGAAATAATCTTACTATTAAATATAAACATAAAAATCAAAAGTAAACTAAGTAAAAAGATAAGTAAATTAGTGCCTTTATCATATTGTCTCTTATCAACATAATTAAAAACTACAAAAGACATAATTATATATGTATATCCCCAAAAACGAATACTTTTTAATCCTAAATATACACTAACACCAAATAATATAAAATCTAGAAATAAAATCTTTTTTCTACTAAAAATAAAACTAAACAATACCACCAAAAGTAAGAAAAAATACAAATAATGTTGTGGATTATTTAAATTAGTTGGTTGCCATTCTGAAATATTATTAAGCATTACTGTATCAAGCATATTAGCATAAGGATAAAATAACATCTTCATACCATGAGGATTAATGCATATACTACCAATACATAAAAACATAACAAGTAAATATTTTAAAACTTGTTTTTTATTTATTCTTATAGCCTCTATCTTAGAAAACTTAAATGAAAAAAGACCAAAAATTAAAAATATTAAACAAAATAAATAACTAAGATTACTAGAACCACCATGTATATTAGCCCAAAAAACAGTAATAATAGGTAATAAATATATCTTCTTAGAGTAACTATTACAATACAAATCATATAAAAACCACATCGTTAACGCTAAAAAAACAAAGCTAATCAAATGAGGTCTTCCCTGCAAATATACAACTAATATTAAAGATAACAAAAGCCAAAATAAAGTAAATGGTATATTTTTTAAGTAATTATCTTTATTAGCTAAAAACAAAATCATCAATAACATAACAAGACAAATAAAGCCATATATCAACAAATGAAATTTACCAAATAGTAATTTGAATACATAAATAATAACCTCAAACAGCCATTCATGACTCATCCAATAAGTACCATTTAAACTCCATGAAAAAATATCCTTCCTCAAAATACCATTTTTAAACATATATTCTCCAGCTTTAATATGCCAAAAATAGTCAGTATCAGGTCTCATTGTAAGTAATAAAAATAAAGAAATACCAATAATCAAAAAACAAAGTACTAAAATAGTTTTATTTTTATAAAAAAAAGATTTAATTTTCGTCATAAGACAACCCTTTCTGATATAATTTTTCTCTTATTTTATAATCAAGTTCTCTTCCACTATACTTTCTTTCATATTTTTTTAATAATTTTTCATACTCTTTTTTAGCAATTTCCAAATTATTATTAAACTCATAATTACTAATAACTTTGTTTATTAAACTAATATCATAACCAGATGAAACTAAATCATTAATAATTTTATTTTTTAATACATTTCCTCCTCTATTTCTATTACTCTTTAAAGCTATTCTAATAATTTTATCAATTTTTTCTATTTGTAAATCAGAAGTAAAAGCACTAATTTCATCATTAACTATATCTATACTAACTCCCTTATTTAATAGTTCTTTTTTAATTCTTAATGGGCCTCTAGAAGATGTTAAAATCTGATTATTAATATATCCCCTCGCAAAACTCCTATCATCAAGATATCCCTGCTTTATCAATTTATTAATCGTATCATTAACTAAGTTAGTAGGATATTCTTTCTTAATTAATAACTCTTTTAAATCTTTAGTACTCCTAAACCTAGCTTTTAATAGTTTTAATCCAGCATAATAAACATCCCAAGTTTTATCAAAATCAATTATTTCTTGTATTAAAAGAGAAGTAATATTTTTCTTTAAAAGTAATTCATATTTTAAAATAGTTTCCTCATGCAATTGAATATCACCATAACCAGTAATATCAATTTTATAACAACCATTAGCCATTTTTTTATACTTCAAGATTTCCATAAATATCACCTCTAAAATAGTATACCAAAAAAAAATAAAAGAAAGAAGATTACTCCCCTTTCTTTTTAACTTCTATTAACCCTTCAGCAACTTCTTCAAGTGCTCTTCCGATATTCTTCTTACTTTTGTAAGCACTTTCAGGCATTTGTAAATATCCATTACTTGAAATTTGTCTACTTCTTCTAGCCGCAATATGAACCAACTCATACTTAGAATCAACAATATTTAGTAACTTATCAATAGATGGATATATCATACAATATCACACTCCCTACTACTAGAATAAACCACTAAAATAAAATTATCAATAAAACTTACACAATTAGACACTATCTTTTACAAGAAGTCTAATCATTACATAAGAAAAAGACTAGTTACCTAGTCTATCTGAACTGACAACAAGATCCACATTGAATATTACTTACAGTATTTTCTTCACTACAAGTATATTCTGGTCTATAAGTATGTTTGTAAACATGATGATTAATTATACGAGTATGAATTGGACAAACATGTGGTACTTCATGAACAAAAGTTCTGTGAACAAGTCTTTCTTGAACACCTTCATTCATAGTAGGTACCATTGGTACTGGACCATATCCAACATTTCCCATCATATTTATATCCACATTATTATCAACTACATTATTACTACCTACTATATTAGAATCAAAGTCAAAGTTTTGAGCCATATTTTGATCAAACATAACAAATACCTCCTCTAATCTATATTATGTAAGTAAAAAAAAAGAGCTACTAACATAGCCCACTAATAATTAGTTATAATAACCTCTTCAATCTTACCACGTTTTTTACCATTAGCATTGATTGCTCTTTTAGCTTCAATAATATGAATATTATAATTTCCATATAATTCATTAACTAATACCGTATTATGATTAGAAAGCATAACATAAACACCTCTAGAATCTAACTCTTTAAATACCTTAGCAAGTCGCCTTTGCTCATCCTTATCAAAACCTGTTTCTGTATAGCTATTAAATGTTTGAGTATCAGAATCATATGGTGGATCAAAATAAACAAAGTCTCCTTTTTTAGCTGTACTAACAGCCTCTTCAAAATCAACACACAAAATTTTAACGTCATTTATAGTCAAATAATTACTAACAACAATTAAATTAGAACCATCATACGTATTAACCTTTAATTTTTTACCAAAAGGAACATTAAATTCATTCTTACTATTAACACGATATAATCCATTAAAACACGCTTTATTTAAATAAATTGTTCTAGCAGCTCTCGTATAATCAGCTAATCTATTATATGTATTCTTATTGCGATCTTTATTACGAATATCATAAAAGAATTCTTCAGAATGCTTAGCTTCATAAGTATTTAAAACACTACACATTTTCTTAAATTTTTCTTCATTGCATAACACATTATATACATTCATTAACTCTTCATTAGAATCATTAATTACCGCAACACTAGGTGATAATTCAAATAATAAGGCTCCACCTCCAACAAATGGCTCATAATAAGTACCAAATTCTTCTGGAACATATTTTTTTAGCTTGTCAATTATTTGACGTTTACCACCAGCCCACTTTACAAATGGCCTACCTTTTATCATTCAACTACCTCCTAAATAAATAACCTAAAATGGTAATTTCATATTCCCATTAGACATCATTTTCATCATCTTTTTCATTTGATCAAATTGTTGTAATAACTTATTAACTTCTTGTACTGAAGTACCACTACCTTTAGCTATTCTTGTTTTACGACTAGCTTTAATAATTTCTGGATTTCTTCTTTCTTTAGGCGTCATAGATAAAACAATTGCTTCTATATGAGCCATTTGTTTAGGATCAATTTTAACATCATTTAATCCCATCTTCTTAGCCCCAGGAATAAGTTTTAATAAATTTTCTAAAGGTCCTAGTTTTTTCATCTGCTTTAATGTAGATAAAAAGTCCTCTAAATCAAATTTTCCCTGTTGCATTCTTTTAGCAGCTCTTTCAGCCTCTTTTTCATCAATTGCATCAGTTGCTTTTTCAACTAAAGCAACTATATCTCCCATTCCAAGAATTCTACCAGCCGCTCTTTCAGGATCAAAGAAATCTAATCCATCAAGTTTTTCAGAAGTACCAATGAATTTAATTGGAACATTAGTTAAATGCCTAACAGATAAAGCAACACCACCTCTAGTATCACCATCTAATTTTGTCAATATAACGCCAGTAAGTGGAAGTTTTTCATTAAAACCAGTAATAACATTAATAGCATCTTGTCCCATCATAGCATCAATTACTAAAAGAATCTCATCCGGTTTTACCTCGTTATTAATATTAGAAACTTCATTCATTAGATCATCATCAATATGTAATCTACCAGCAGTATCGATCAAAAGATAATCATAGCCATTACTTTTAGCATAATTTTTAGCATTTAGTGCAATTTGTACAGGATCATTTTTTCCTTCTTCATAGACTTCAATATTCAACTGTTTACCTAGTTGTTGCAACTGTTCTATAGCCGCTGGTCGGTAAACATCACATGCAACTAATAATGGTTTTTTAGCTTCCTTCTTACGTAAGTAATTAGCAAGCTTTGCTATTGTCGTTGTCTTTCCAGAGCCTTGAAGTCCAACTAACATTAAGCAAGCAGGATTTCCCTTCAAATTAAGTGGAGCACTCTCTCCACCCAATAACTCTACCAATTCATCTTTGACAATCTTAACAAATAAATCACCAGGATTGATGCTGCTAGCAACTTCTTCACCCAAGGCCTTTTCTTTAACAGTGTTAGTAAATTCTTTTACTACTTTATAATTAACATCAGCCTCTAATAAAGCCAAACGAATTTCACGCATCATATCTGAAATATTATCTTCAGTTATTTTTCCATAACCCTTTATCTTATGTAATGCATTTTGTAATCTATCTCCTAATGTTTCAAACATTTATATCACCTACATACAATTATAATTAAAATTGTAAAATATGTAAAGAAAAGATGAACCATGTTCATCTTATCCAATTAAATTTATTAAAGGTTTTCCAGTATCTGTAGTTGGCATTCCCGAAGAAGACTGTTTACTACTCTCTGTCAAATTATTTTGCATATTATCCGCAATACCAACAACTGGTTCAGGTGGCACAATCTTTACTTTACCATAATCATTAGTATCTTCAAATTTTACTGAAGGAGCAACCGCTTGTTGATTAGAAACCATATCTAATGACGTAGGTATAGACCTTGAATTAGTTGGTATAGAAACCTTTCTCTCTTCAGCACTAGTTGTCGTAAAGTCAGGAATAGCAGATTGAGCACTAATATTATTTAAACCAAAACCACCAGGATATTTTGATACTTGTTCACCCATCATACTAGACAACCAATTATCAGTAAGACTAGTATTTCTAGAAAGAGTTAAAGCATCATTATTTCCTCGGCTAAAATTAGCACTTGGGGTACTTGGTTTTATAAAAGAATCTCCCTTAACAATTTCACCATTCATTCTAACTCCAACTGGAGCACTAGCCACTTTAACATCATGAGGAACAGAAGGAATAGTTAGTATAACATTAGAAACATTAGGAATGCTTGGAATATTAGGTATAACAACTGGTTTCTTATCTAAATCACTAGTTTCCTTTTTACTAGTTTTCTTACTATATTTAGAAAAATCAAGTTCAGTATTATTACCCTTCCAAATAGATACAACATCACAGTTTCCACTCCATGGTTTTGGATCTGGCATTTCCATTTTAATAATTAATGGAATTCTAAAAGCCCCTCCAAATCCTAAACATGTACCAGATTGTAAAGTTTTCTGTTTATCAACAATTTCCTCACTAATATTAGGAACCATTTTCTTAATATATTCTACATCAACAGGATGATTCATCTTAAATATCATGAAATTTGAACATTGAGAAATAACTGTATCAGATAATTCAACTGGTCTTTGAGAAATTAATCCCAAAACAACACCATATTTACGACCTTCTTTAGCAATTCTTTCAAAAATATTATAACCAAGTAAGAATCTATCAGTATCATTTTGAATATATCTATGAGCTTCTTCAATCACTATATGAAAAGGAATACTAGCTCTATCCTGCAATCCTTTAGCAAACTCAAATACTAATCTTGAAAAAATCTTAGTGATAACTTTAGCTAAACTATCATCAATATCATCCAAATTAATATTAATAATTTGATATTTTTTTCCATCACTAAGTAACATAGAAGCTAAATATGTCTCCAATGAAACATAATCAGAATACTCAAAGAATTTAGATTCATCACTAACAATTAAAGAATGAAGTCTAACCTTTAATGTAACTGCATCACCATAAGTATTTTCATTTCTTAACCAACCCTCACTAATCAAAGTAAAATTTAAAGCTTTTTCCAAAGTATCCAATGTATAAAAAGCCATATCAGTAGGTTCAAAATTATCATATTGCGGTTTAATAAATTCAGAAACATATTCTGTAAGTAAAACACTTTCTGTAAACTGTCCTTGACTATCAATTAAAAAACACTCTCTAAACTTTCTAGTATAGCCGATACCTTGAATAACAGTCTCTAAATTAAATTGTGGTGTTGAACAACTATTTAATATTGAAAATATTTCATTTCTTTTATTTGGTGAAGTTTGATTAGTGTACAAAATAGTCATAATAGCTTTAGCAATCAAATGATTTTTATAATTATTAGCTTCTACATCATTTTGAGCAAAAACCCTTGCTAACTTCAACATTCTTTCAATAATTGGTAATTGTGAATGATTTGTTGCTTGTAATAACAAAGCCAAATCATCAGCATTAAGTAAAAATATAGGTATCCTAAGTCTTTCACCTTTTTCAGAATTACTAGTACTATAAAAACGATAATTAAATTTAGGATCAATACTATTTAAATTACTAAAAGCGTTATAGTATTCTCCAGATGAATCAAATAACAAAATATTAGCTTTATAAGGAAATAAACGTTTATCATGAAACATATTTTGAAAAAGTCTAGAAATTCCACAACTTTTACCAGAACCACTATTACCAAAGATAGCAAAATGATTACTAAAAAAATTATTAACATCTAAATAAACAGGATAATCATTGTAAAAAGGACTAACACCTAATTTCATATACCCTTGTTCATCTTTTCCTACTATTAAAGGAATTTCATCTTCATTAATAACTCTAATTCTAGCATCAAGAGAAGGTTTTCTAATTACTCCACTCAATAATTTACCATTAACTATTTCACCAAGAAACATTATTTGAGCAACATCATCATCTAAATCATATACTTCTCCAAGAATGGTCTTATAATCATCTTCAAAAACAATATGCAAATTCATTAGATTAATAGTTGCTACAGTACCTTCAGCTAACTTAACCTTAGCATATTGATCACTAATATAAATTATTCTATCAAACATTTGTGAAAACCCCTTTCCACTCTTATCCTATTATATAAATTATTATACTAACAGAGCAAAATTTTTACAAGAAAAAAAGACAAGAAATAACAAGCTAATAAAATATTTCCTCAATACTTTTACTTATCTTCTCATCTTTAATCTCTTTAATAATTAAATCTAAAGCCTTTAGCTTTTTATTAAGTCCTAACTTATCTTCATAATCATTAAGTTTATCAATAACTATTTTTAATTGTTTATGAATAGCATTTCGACTTATACCATAATTCTCAGCCATTTCACTAAGACTTAAATTATTAAAATAATAGTTTTCAAAATATTCTTGTTGCTTATCAGTTAGTAATTTTCCATACAAATCATATAACTCATTATAATAAATAAACTCTTCCATTATAATCACCAAACTACATTAAATCTTTAAATAGTCCATATATATATTTTTCAATATCAAAGGCTTGTAAATCTTCTTTTCCTTCTCCTAGACCAATGTATTTAACAGGAAGTCCAACTTCTGATTTTATTGCTAATACAATTCCACCTTTAGCTGTTCCATCAAGTTTAGTTAATACAATACCAGTTAAATTAGTTATTTCTTTGAAGGCTTTAGCTTGACTAATACCATTTTGACCAGTAGTAGCATCAATCACTAAAAGTGTCTCTGTAGCTCCACCTTCTATTTGACCATCAATAACTTTATTAATTTTTTCTAGTTCCTTCATTAAATTAACTTTATTTTGTAACCTTCCAGCCGTATCTATAAGTACCACATCAAAAGCTTGATCTTTTGCCATAGTTAAGCCATCAAAGACAACACTAGCTGGATCACAGCCTTCATCTTTACCATAAAAACCTACGCCTATTTTTTCACTCCACTCTCTAAGTTGCAAAACAGCTCCAGCTCTAAAAGTATCAGCCGCAACAAGTAAAACTTTTTTCCCTTCTTGTTTCAAATTCCAAGCTATTTTAGCGATAGTAGTAGTTTTACCAACTCCATTTACTCCAACAAAAAGTAAAACAGTTGGCCCATCTTTAGCATAATTAATTTTACTAGATAAAACTTCCCCATCAACATAAGTAATAAATAATTCATCAACAATTATTTCTTTTAAATCCTCAGGTTTAACAATGCCTTCTTTACTAACACGACTACGAAGTTTATCAATCAAATTCATAACAGTATTAACACCAATATCTGCCATTATTAAAATCTCTTCAAGTTCATCAAAATATTCATCATTAACTTTACTATATTTATTAGTTAAAGCTGCTAACTTAGAAACAAATCCATGACGTGACTTAGATAAACCTTTTTCATATAATTTAACACTATCATTTTTTTTATCACTAAAACTAGATTGATTATTATTATTACTATCATTATCTAGATTATTATTGTTGTTATTTTGAAACATATTTTTAATTTTATCAAATAATCCCATATTATCACCACAAAAAGTATATCATAAAAAGAAAAAAAAAACTACTAAGCATTACTTAGTAGAACTACCAGAAGTATTTTGACTTTTCCTATATTCTAAAAAAGATCTAACTTCATTATTAGTAAAGCCTTCTCTTCCACATCTTTTCATAGAATTAGAACAAACTCCTAAAAAATGGACTGCATCTCTAACTGTAAAATCTTCACCAACCTGATCGAAAAGTAAAGCATGGTCTCCCGTAATAATAGCACCATATGTAACAATAAAATCTTTAAAATTTTCACAATGTCCTGCTGGAACTCGAACATTTTTAAAAACTATCGTACTATTATCATCTGCATACCCCAACTTTTTTAATTCATCTAATGCAGCGTATGTTACTCCAGGATCTTCCTTTACCACAAGTTCAACAGAAAAATTCTTAGTATAATCAGTGTTATCCATACTACCAACGCCTTTCTTCTAACTGTCGCTATAATAACACAAAATAAAAATAATTTCAACAATAAAAAAGTGCTCCTATAGACAAATAATAAAAAATATAGTATAATTTTAAAGTTAGTTCTTTACAAATATAAAAATGAAAGGAGTTTATATGAACAAACAAAAAAACAACGAAACTAAAATAGTTGTTTTAGGTGGTTTAGGAGAAGTCGGAAAAAATATGTATTGTGTAATGCATAAAGACGCAATTGTTATTATTGATGCGGGAGTTAGTTTCCCAGAAAGTGATTTAATGGGAATTGACTATGTTTTACCTGATTTTACATTTCTAAAAGAAAACGAAAGTAAAATTAAAGCTTTATTAATTACTCATGGTCATGAAGATCATATTGGAGGTATACCTTTTTTACTACAAAGTATTAACATACCAGCTATATACGCTCCAAATCATGCTAAAGAGTTAATCGCTGTAAAATTACAAGATAAAAATATTAGATATAATAACTTATTTGTCTATACCGAAAATACTAAACTTAAATTCAAAGAAATAGAAATTGAATTTTTTAGAACAACTCACTCTATACCAGATTCTCATGGTATAAGTATAACTACTCCAGATGGTAGAATTGTTACAACTGGAGATTATAAATTCGACTTAACACCAATCGGTCCAATGGCTGATTTATATAAAATGGCCTCTCTTGGTGAAAAAGGGGTTGACCTACTTATTGGTGACTCAACTAATGCTTTAAATGAAGGCTTTTCGAACAGTGAATCAGTTGTTGATGAAACACTTGGTGAAATGTTTGATAAATGTAAAACCAACAGAATTATAATAGCAACATTTGCCTCAAACATATATCGTGTAAAACATATATTTGAAACATGCTACAAACATAATAGAAAAATATGTATATTTGGCCGTAGTATGGAAAATAATATTAATATCTCAATAAATGGTGGTTATATAGATCATAAAGAATTGCTTATTTCTCCAGAAGAAGCTAATAATCTTCCATCAAAAGAAGTAACAATATTATGTACAGGAAGTCAGGGTGAACCCTTAGCAGCTCTTTCAAGAATTTCTAATGGAACACACAAACAAATAAAATTGCGTCCAGATGATGTAGTAATCTTTTCATCAAGTGCTATTCCTGGTAATGCCTTAAGTATAGCTAAAACAGTAAATAAATTGTATTTAAAAGGTGTAAAAGTCTATACTAACAGTTCATTATCTGAACTTCATACATCAGGGCATGCTAATGAAGAAGAAATTAAGTTAATGATAAGATTAATAAAACCAAAATATTTAATGCCTTTCCATGGTGATTATAGAATGCTTAAAAAACAAGCTGATATCGGAATTAACTGTGGAATACCAAAAGAAAATACATTCATCTTAAGAAATGGTGATTCATTAACTATGAAAAATCATGTAATAACCAAAGGTGAAAGTATGCCAGGTGCCGATATATATGTTGATGGTAATAGAATCGGTGAAGTTGGAAGTGCCGTTTTAAAAGATCGTAAGATTATGGCTAATGATGGAATACTAGTTGTAATCATCAATGTAGATATGAAAAAACGTGAATTATTAATAAAACCAAATATAACAACACGTGGCTTTATACTAGTAAATGAAAATGAAGAACTAATTAAAAAAATAGAAAATAAAGCTGAACAAGTTATAAAAAATGATTTACAAGATTCAAAAGCTACATATACAAATTTAAAGAATGATATTATTGAACAACTATATCCATTTATAAATGAATTAACAGGTAGAAAGCCAATAATTCTTCCAATTATTTTAGATATTAAAAGATAAAAGCTTCGTAGAAAAACGAAGTTTTTTTCATGAAAAAAAGAAGCTATTTAGCTTCTTCTTGGGCTCTTGTCTCACGAACAACTGTAATTTTAATTGTTCCTGGATATTTCATATTGGCTTCAATCTTTTCTTTAACTTCTCTAGCAATTTGATGAGCTCCTAAATCATCAACCTCTTCAGGCTTAACAATTACACGTAATTCACGACCAGCTTGAACAGCGTATGTCTTTTCAACACCTTCAATATTATTACCAACCTCTTCAAGTTGTGCTAAACGTTGAATATAGTTTTCTAATGAATCATTACGTGCTCCTGGACGAGAAGCAGATAAAGCATCAGCTATTGCTACAATCGATGCAATTACACTAGTAGCATTAGTATCACCATGGTGTGAAGCTATAGCATTTATAACAACAGGATCTTCATTATATTTCTTAGCAATATCAATACCAATATCAACATGGCTTCCTTCAATTTCATGATCGATTGCTTTACCTATATCATGCAACAAACCAGCTCTTTTAGCTAAAGCTACATTTTCTCCCAATTCACCGGCTAAAATGCCAGAAAGTTGTGCAACCTCAATAGAATGTTGTAAAGCATTTTGACCATAACTAGTTCTGAAATGTAACTTTCCAATTATTTCAATCAAAGCCGGTTCAAACTTAGTAAGTCCTAACTCAAAAGTAGCTTCTTGACCATACTCAATTATTTTTTGCTTCATGTCTTTACAAACTTTATCATAAAGCTCTTCTATTCTAGTAGGATGAATTCTACCATCCTTAATTAAAGTTTCCAAAGTCACTCTAGCAATTTCCCTTCTAAGCGGATCAAAGCTAGATAATACAACAGCTTCAGGCGTATCATCAATAATCAAATCAACGCCAGTTATTGCCTCAATAGTACGAATGTTTCTACCTTCTCGTCCTATTATTCTACCTTTCATCTCATCTGAAGGTAAATCAACGACTGTAACAGTTTGATCATTCGCAACATCAGCAGCATACTTTTGCATTGATGAAACTATTAATTCATGAGCCTTTCTATCAGCCGTAAGTCTAGCCTCATTCTCAGCCTCACGAACATATTCAGCAATTTCTCTAGTCATACTTTCACGTACTTGGTTCATAACCATTTCACGAGCTTTTTCTTTACCAAAACCAGATATTTTTTCTAACAAATCTAATTGTTCTCTTTTTATTTCCTCCACTTTACTTTTTTCATTTTGGATTTCGATTTGACGTTCAGAAAGTTTTTCCTCACGTTCATCAAGAGTAGCCTCTCTTTTCTGATACAATTCATCTCTTTTATCTATGCTGGCCTCTCTTTGAAGTAAACGTTGTTCAGACTGTTTTAATTCTTCTTTCTTTTCACGAATCTCTTTATCCAAATCCATTTTTAATTTATGAGCCTCTTCTTTTTGTTCAATAGCAGCATCTCTTTTTAATTTATCAATTTCCTTTTTAGCTTGATCAATTAAACTTTCGGCCATTTTAGTAGCCTTGCTTACTTTTAAATTATTAAAAACAAAAGCTATAATAAATCCAACTAGCAGTCCAACTGCCACAAGTAAAACGGAGAATAATGTATTACTTTCCATAAACACTCCTCCATCTAGACCATAATAATAATCTAATTCTATTGTAGAGTGAATTTAATACCTTGTCAAGAAAAAGAAAAAGCCCTTAAGGCTCTAATTTAGTAAAGTATTTTGCTATCACGTCATAATCAGAATATGGAATTTTTTTATCCCCAATCGCCATATAATTGTCACGTCCCTTACCTAAAACTAAGACAATATCACCACATTTAGCCATATCAAAAGCACAATATATAGCAGAAGTTCGATCAACTATTCTAACATAGTTTGTCCTTGTAGAATCACTAATCATTTCATCAATAATTTTATCAACAGACTCATTTCTAGGATCATCCATTGTAAAAATAACAAAGTCAGTAAGATCTAATAACATCTTACCTATCTTAGAACGCTTTTCCTTCTCTCTACCACCAGCAGCTCCAGTAACAACTATAATCTTTTTATATTTTGAAACACTCCTAACAATATTTAAGATACCATTAAAAGTATGGGCATAATCTAAAATAATTGTAAAATCCTGTCCAAAATCAAGTCTCTCAGAACGCCCAGCAACAGGTTCAAGCTTTTCAATATAGCTAATTAAGTCTAAAAAAGGAATATTAAAATCAAGTCCTAAAATAAAAGCCAATCCAACATTATAAACATTATAAAGACCGAGTAATGGACTCTTAACATTATAAACTTCTCCATCATGCTTTATACTAAATTGAACAAAATTGTCACTTTCCTTTACATCAAAAAAAGTAAAATTATTATTCTCATTAAAACCAAAAGTATACATATTTTTACATGACAACATTCGACAATTTTCATCATCACCATTAATATAAACTCTACCATTATCAGATAAATAATTAACTAACGAAAACTTAGCTTTTCTATAATTATCAATAGTACCATGAATATTCAAATGATCTTCTGTAATATTAGTAAAAGCTATCATCTCAAATTTTAAGCCTTCAATTCTACGATGTAATAACGCTTCACTTGATACTTCCATTACAACAACTTTACACTCATGACTTTTAATAATTGAAAGCAATCTATATAACTCAGCAACACAAGGTGTTGTATTATCAGTATTATAATGTTTATCTAAAACATCAACACCATTAGTACCAATATAAGCAATATTCATATTGTGTAAAAAAAGCTGTCTAACAACAGAAGCGGTAGTAGTTTTACCATCAGTACCGGTAATACCAATAAGTTTAAACTCCTTAGGATTAACTTCAAAAAACTTTTGACAAATAGTAACATAACTTTCATTTACATCATCAACCATAATAACTGGAATATCTTTATTAACTAAATGATCAGCAACTATTGCAACAGCACCATTAGAAATAGCATCTTCTATATAGTCAAAATGATCAACATTAAAGCCCTTAGTAGCAACAAATAAATAACCTGGCTTAACTGTTCTAGAATCATCCGCAATACCTACAATATCTATATCAAATTTACAATCAATAAGTTCATATAGTTTTTTCATAATACCTCCATAATTAATATATGATTAAAAACATAAAGCAAGTAAAGAAAAAAAGGAATTAATCTTCCTTTTCTGATTTACTCTTTTCAGGCTTACTAATAACTATATCATAATAGTCTCTGACTTTATTTTCAAGTTCATCTTTTAATTCTACATTTTCTTTTAACAACAACTTGACATTTTCTTTACCTTGGCCTAACTTTTCACCTTGATAAGAATACCAAGCACCAGTCTTTTCAATAATTCCTGCCTCTACAGCTAAATCAATAATTTCACCTTCGCGTGAAACCCCAACGCCATACATAATATCAACAGTTGCTGTTCTAAATGGTGGAGCTACCTTATTTTTAACAACCTTTATAGTTGTTCTATTTCCAACAATTCCCTCACCCATCTTCAACTGTTCATTACGACGTATATCTAAACGTATTGAAGAATAAAATTTTAAAGCCCTACCACCGGGTGTAGTTTCAGGATTACCAAACATAACTCCTACTTTTTCACGTAATTGGTTAATAAAAATACAAGTAGTATTAGTCTTACTAATAGTTCCTGATAATTTTCTTAAAGCTTGGCTCATAAGTCTAGCTTGTAATCCAACATGAGAATCTCCCATTTCACCATCAATTTCAGCTTGTGGTACTAAAGCTGCAACTGAATCTATAACAATAATACTTACAGCCTCACTACGTACTAATGCATCACAAATTTCTAAAGCTTGTTCTCCGGTATCAGGTTGTGATAATAATAGTTCATCAATATCAACACCTAATCTTTCAGCATAAACAGGATCCAAAGCATGTTCTGCATCAATAAATGCTGCTCTACCCCCTGCTTTTTGATGTTCAGCTATAGCTTGCAAAGCAAAAGTAGTTTTACCACTTGATTCAGGACCATAAATTTCAATAATACGTCCACGTGGATATCCACCAACTCCCAAAGCAATATCTAATGATAAACATCCACTAGAACAAACATCAACTTTCAAATGCTTATTATCACCAAGTTTCATAATAGAACCTTTACCAAACTGCTTTTCAATATCACTTAATACTTGTTCTAAAGCTTTATCTTTAGATACATCTTTATTACCTGCTTTCATACTTTCCTCCTAGTAAATAACTTACAAGTACATTGTATAATATCTCAAAATAAAAAGCAACCTTTTTTCGAACAAATGTTTTGCTATTTTTAGGAAAAATATTATCACAAAAAGAAAAAATCCCTTAGTAAAAAGAGATTTTTATATTAAATACTATCTATTATTCAACAACTTTCTTAGGAAAAATAATATCTTTATTCATACTATAATATTGATAAGCTGAAACGATAGACATAATACAAGCAAAATATAATAGTAATGAATCAACATTTAATCCCATAAGAGAAAAAGGTAAATTATAGAAGAATGAAAGTACAATTCCCACCATCAATGATGCTGTTTTTAATTTACCAGATCCAATAGCTGCAACAACCTTTCCCTTAGCAGCTGCTTCCATCTTAATAGCATTAACAACTATATCGCGAAGAACAATAACAACAGGAATAATTTCATTTATAAAGCCATGAGCAGCTAAAATAATAAGTACTGAGTTAACTAAAACTTTATCAGCAATAGCATCTAGCATTTTTCCAGTATCAGTAACTAAATCATACTTACGAGCAATATATCCATCTAAAAAATCAGTTAAACTAGCAATTATAAATATAACACCAGCAATTATATATTGTAACTCTATAGTATTAGATAATCCTGAAATTGTATAAGTTGGAAATTGTATTCCAACAGCATAAAATGGAAATACTAACAAAATAATTATTAAAACAGATAAAATTAATCTAACAACAGTTAATTTAGTAGGCAAATTCATACCTAATCTCCTCTCTTACCATAGGCATCAACTCATCTTTACGAGCTGGGGCCTTATTAACTATACTAATTATTAAATAAACAACAGAAATAAGTAATACAAATAGCAAAAGAAGACTGATAATTGGTAAAATACCAAACTTTCTAGAATAATCTTTTGTATAAGGTGACTGAACCTTTTTCTCATTATCATCTAGCTTCTTTTGAGCGGTTAAAATATCATCTAGTGATATCTTAGAAGTATGTTCAAATAAAAAACCATTAAATTCATCTACTACTTTTTCTGGATCTAATCCTAAGTATTTAGCATATTGAATAATATATTCTTTCAAATCATAAACATTTTTAAAAGCTTTAACATTACCACTTTCTATATTTTCAAGTTGAGATGCCGTAAGCTCTAAATCTTCAGCTGCTTCAGTTAAACTAACACCATTACTTACTCTAGTTTGCTTTAAATACTCTCCTAATTCATTCAAGAATAACACCTCACCAAATAAATAAACAAAAAATATAAATAAGCCATGTTCCGTTCCTATTTCTAGGCGACAAACATTTATCTATTAACATTCGTTAATCCCTAACTCGATTCATTTTTCTAATTAGAGCTCCCCTACCAAATTTGGGTTTCTCGCTCGTGGGGTTTACCGCGTTTCACACATTTTGTTTCCAAAAGTATCGTCACTGTGGCACTTTACAGCATAATATCATATCAAAAGACTTAGATATTAAAGCCGCCGTTAGTAATACTACCCTAGGTTATTTTTTTCCTAGGCACGAACACTACAATCATCTCAGACTGTGCGAGCATGGACTTTCCTCAAGAACCTCAAACGGATTCCAGCGTTTGTCTATATATTAATCGTTATTTTTATCGTCATTAGATTTCATTCCAGCATATACTAGTTTCTCAAGTTGTGATAACCTACGCAAAATATCAACATTAGTAACTTCCGGATTTTCATTAGTACGCATAACTTCCATACTTAATTTAGAGTTTCTAAGCTCTTGCTTCAAATTAACATTTTCCGCAAACAAATCAGCCTTTTCCTTCTCTAAATTATTAATAATTTCAAAGAACTGTTCATAATCACCAATAATTGTATCTAAATATTGATCAACCTCTTTTAATCTGTAACCACGCGTATCAATTCTAAACTCCTTTTTTAAAATTTCCTCAGGAGAAAGCGTAATTTTATTTTGATACATTTTATCACCAATCCCTTACAGTACTATTATGTCATTTTTACATTTATTTGTCAATTATTAACCTATTTATAACATAAGATACACTAACACTCCTAGTATTATCAATCATTCTATTCATTATTTTTATAACTTCTAATTCATTCATAAATAATCACCACTATTATACTAATACAATTAATTAATAAAATCATAAAATCGACAATAGTAGCTAAAATTAGTCATTAAATAAAATCTAAATATAGAATTTTTCTATCATATATAGTATAATAAATCATAGGTGATTAAATGAATTATCCCAATGGTATAAAAAAAACAAAAACTAATACATTACCAAAAGAAGAAACCAACTTTGGGAATAGAGGAATGGTTCTAGAAAATGAACTAAATATTTCAAATGAATATTATCGTTCAATAGATAAGGCATATATTTATAAAAAACCAACACCAATAAAAATAACTAAAGTAGATTATCCATCACGTGATAAAGCAGTAATAACTCAAGGTTATTTTACCATTCCATCAACAACTGATTACAATGGAATATATAGAGGAAAATACATTGACTTTGAAGCAAAAGAAACAAAAAGTACAACGTCTTTTACTTTAAATAATATCCATGAGCATCAAATAGAACACCTAAAAAATATTGCTAGACATCAAGGAATTGCCTTTTTAATAGTAAGATTTTCTACCTTAAATAGAACTTATCTATTAATGGCTAATGATTTAATATCTTTTATCACGACTGAGAAAAGAAAATCAATACCGCTAAAGTATTTTGAAGATAAAGCATACATAATAAAAGATGGCTATACGCCAAGACTAGATTATCTAAAAGTAATCGACCAAATCGGAGGTATTTAAATGGACAATAATAAGAATGTAAAGGGAAAAAATAACAACAAAACAAAACAAAATACAACTAATACTAATAAAAATGTAAAAAACAAACAACCAAAACAAACTACTAAAAATATAAAACCAAAAATACAAACTAAAGCAATTGTTAAAATACAAAATCCGCCAAGTTCTAAAAATATTAAATCTAGAGTAAATAAACGTGATACATCAAAAAATAAGAATATTAAAATTGCATCTTTTGCACTTATTATCTTTATAACAGTAATGTTTTATATTTTCTTGGGTTGGTTTTTTGCTCTAATTACTATACTTGGAATAACCATGATAGTAGGCTTAGGAAAATTACTAAAAAAATGTAAAGGTAAAAAATCTGGTAAAATATTAAAAATCATATTAATATTCTTCCTAATACTAGGAATTGCCGGTGTAAGTGCTTTTTCAGCATTCATGCTACATATTAAAAAAGTAGCTGATCCAATATATGATGAAGCTAAACTAGAAGCTCCTGAAAATACAACATTCTTAGATATAAACAATCTAGAATATGCAAAATTAGGAACAGAAGTTCGCCAAAAAATAACTTACGATGAACTTCCTCAAGTATTAATTGATGCCCTAATAGCAACAGAGGACTCAAGATTTTTCCAACACAATGGTTTTGATGCTCCAAGATTTGTAAAAGCTGCTATTGGTCAGGTTTTAGGAAAAGCTGATGCCGGTGGTGGTTCAACCATAACAATGCAAGTTGTAAAAAATTCCTTCTCTGTTGAGGCGGATGGAACAATAGCTTCTTCTGGAATTAAAGGTATAACTCGTAAATTTCAAGATATATACTTATCAATATTTAAACTAGAAAGAAGTTGTACAAAAGAAAAAATTATTGAATATTATGTTAACAACCACTACTTAGGAGGAAACATATACGGAGTAGAAGAAGCCTCAGAGGCCTACTTTGGTAAAAGCGTTAGTGACATAAACCTAAGTGAAGCTGCTATATTAGCTGGTATGTTTAAATCTCCTGCTTACTATAGACCAACAGCATATCCAGAACATGCTGCAAGTCGTCGTGCCACAGTACTATATTTAATGAAACGTCATGGTTACATAACAGAAGAAGAAGAAAAAATTGCTAATAGTATTCCTGTTGAAAGTCTAACCATAACAAATGCTTCTACAACTAATAGTGCTTATCAAGGATATATTGACACTGTAGTTGCTGAAATTGAAGATAAATACAACATAAATGCTTATACCACTCCACTTTTAGTATATACAAATCTTGATAGAACAAAACAAGATGCCGTAAACAGTGTAATGAATGGTGAAAGCTATACTTGGATGAATGATAAAGTTCAAGCTGGAGTATCTGTTCTAGATAGTCAAACTGGTAAAATTTTAGCCATTGGTAATGGTCGAAATATAAATGGACGTGTTGCAACAGATATTGGTAAATTAAATTATGCAACAGACATATCAAGACAACCCGGATCAACTGCTAAACCATTATTTGATTATGGTCCTGGAATACAATACAATAACTGGTCAACATACACACTATTTGATGATGCTCCATATAGTTACTCTAATGGTCGTTCTATCAAAAACTGGGATAATAATTACTTTGGTACAATAACAATGCGAAGAGCCCTTTCAACATCACGTAATATTCCAGCTTTAAAAGCTTTCCAACTAGTAAATAATGATCAAATAAAAGAATTCGTCTTAAACTTAGGTATTGTACCAGAAATATGTGAAAGTGGATACAAATACAATCGAGATACAGACAAATGTGTAAATAAAAAAGACGCTAGTGATGTTAAGTCACCATCAAAAATCCATGAAGCTCACTCAATTGGAGCCTTCTCTCCAGGAACAAACCCTCTAAGAATGAGTGCAGCCTATGCTGCCTTCTCAAATGGAGGAACTTACCATGAACCATATAGTATAAGTAAAATAGTATTTAAATCAACTGGTCAAGAAATAACTCACGAAGATATATCAAATAAAGCTATGGATGATTCTACAGCCTTTATGATTACAAGTATTCTTCAAGATGTAGTTTTAAATGGACCTGGTGGTACTCCAACTAATGTCGCTTGCAAAACAGGAACTACAAATTATGACTCCGAAACAATGGCTAATAAAGGATTACCAAGTGATGCCATTAGAGATTCATGGGTAGTAGGATATTCTACTAAAACAGTTATCGCTCTATGGTATGGATATGACTTCATTGATAAAGATTATTGTTTACATAACATCAGAGCTTCAATAGATAAAGATAAGATTTTTAAAGCTCTAATTAATGCTGGAGCCATGGAATCATCTCGTGAAGCATTCACTCAACCAAGTAGTGTTACAAAAGTTGGTGTAGTAGCCGGAAGTAACCCTCCTATGTTACCAGGTGCTTATACTGGTGAGGTAGTATATGAATACTTTAAAAAAGGTTATGAACCAGATCAAGTATATGAAGAAGAAAAATTAGCAAAACCAAATAACTTTAAAGCAACATATAGTAAACTTACTAAAAAAGTTACTCTAAGTTGGGGAAAAGTAAGCCAAGGTAATACCGCCGATAAAGGTTATGGAACATTTGGTTACAATATCTATCTTGGAAATACATTGATTGGCTTTACCGAAAAAACAAGTTACACCTACACACCTACAACTACTCCTTATGGAACATATAAAGTTATCGCTACCTATAAAGGATATTCAGGAATAGAAAGTGAAGCAGCAACTTATGAATTAAAAGAAGTAAAAGATGAAATTGATAAAGATAAATTAAAACTAACCTACACGGGAAATACAGTAATTCCAAAAGGTTCATCTTTAACCTTAGATTTCAGCAAATTTGTTATAAAATATGATGATAAAGAAGTAAATGCTACAATAAATTCATGTAATCCAACCCAAATAAGTATTGCTGGCAAAATATACATACTATGCCAAATTAAATACAACAATAATGAATATGAACTTAGTACTTCTATTGAAGCAACCGAAGAAAAAGAAACATCACCTGACGATGGCAATAACAAAACCGAATAAATAAAAAAAAGCTATTAGAAAAAATCTAATAGTTTTTTTATTTTAATTTGTCTTTTTTACATATGTCTAACAATTTACAATTTTCACAATCTGGTTTAATAGCTTTACAATGATATCTGCCAAATAAAACCAACTGTAAGTGTCTTTTAGCCCACGTATCCTTAGAAAAATACTTCATAAGCTTCTTCTCAATAACAGATACATTATCGCAAGGATTAGCTAAACCAAGCCTTTTAGACACTCTCTCAACATGGGTATCAACCGCAATAGCAGCCTCACCATAAAACTCACTTAAAAATACATTAGTTGTCTTTCTTCCAACCCCAGGAAAAGTACTTAAAACATCCCTATCTCTAGGAACAACACCATCATATTCTTCATCCAATATTCTAGCAATTTCCTTTATATAAAGAGCTTTCTTCTTAAAACCAATTGGTCTAAGAATACTTTCCAAATCCTCTAACTTACCCTCTTTTAATAACTTCAAACTAGGATATTTATTAAACAAAACAGGTGTAACAGTATTTACCATTTTATCAGTAGTCTGTGCACTTAAAACAATAGCCATAAGCAATTCATAGTCCTTTGTATAATTAAGCTCACATTTAGGATTAGGATACAAATAATCCAAATACTCATCTATTTTACTCATCATCAAACCAATTCCAATCGACAATATCCATATCTACATCATCTGTTGTATCTTTAGTTTTATTATTACGCTTCTTTCTATTAGCTTCAACATCAGCTACTGTTTTAATTCCAAGTTTTCCCCATTCATATAAAATTTTATCTATATAACGTAAATTAGAAACTCCATTAAAAGTAGCCTCTTTAATAGCCTCCTTAATTAAATCCTCATTCATTCCCCCATCAAGCCAAGCCTTAATAATCTCATACTCAATAGGGCTAAGAGTTCTACCAAATTCTCTTTCCACAATCTCAAAAATATTAGAGCTACTACTCTTAGAAGTTTTATTAACATCATCCATTACTAATAGAGATAATTTATTATAAAAATCATCTAATAAAATAACCTCTTCCATAAGGCCCTTATCATTTTTAACAACTTCCACTCTAACAAGCTTCTTCTCCGTTAAAGTACCAATAGCTACCATAACATCGGCTAATTCGCATCCCAAGTCATTAGCAAACTTACCAGGATTAAATATTGAACCATCACCTAAATTATATAAATACATCAAAAAAATAAAATCATTTAATTCAATATTAAATTTCTTATATGATTGTAATAAATAAAGTGGGATTACTAAGTGCCCTTCTTTTAATATCGAAACTAACTTCGACCCCGTCATTATATCATCTCCAATCAATATAACAAGTATAATAACACAAAACTAATATACTATACAAATATTATATTAACTCTTATATTTATCTACTACATATTTTAAAATATCTTCTTTATTATTAGCAAGTTTCCTATATAAAACGTTATAAACAATACCATCATATATATCGGATAAATACTTACCAGGTGCTCTATCTAAAGCTTTAGTAATATCACTACACTCAATGTCTAAATCCTTTTTAGCATGAATTGGTAAAGCAGCATAAGACTCCGTAACATTCTTTTTATCTAATCCTTTAATATCTCCCGCAACACTATTAACATATAAACCATATTTATATAAAGCCATAGGATCTAGATTATTTAAAGTTAAAGCTTTATTAATATTTTTAATTAATTCAAGTTCATTACTAGAAAATGGATACTTATCGGTAACATTTAAAATACTCCAAGCCGAAATACAACTATCTATATGTTTAATATCCTTTAATCGATCAAGTTCTAACTCCGAATCTAACCCTAAATCTAGAAGTAATTTAACACCCCTCATATTATTACCACTAGTAAAAATTCGGTCTAATTCACCCTTCTTACGATAATAAGATAATTTACGTAATAAATGCTTAGTATCCTTTATAGCCATAATAACTTCATCATCAAGACTAAAATCAAGAATAGTTGCAAATCTAACAGCTCTAAGAATACGAAGACAATCCTCTTCAAATCTTTCTCTAGCAACACCAATAGTCCTAATAACTCTATTATTAAGATCTTCTTTTCCACCTAATAAATCAATAATTTCACCATTCATATCCATACAAATCGAATTAATAGTAAAATCACGTCTCAATAAATCCTCATATAAATCATCAATATATTCTATCTTATCAGGTCTTCTATGATCAACATAATTAATTTCTTTTCTAAAGGTAGTTATTTCAAATAAAATACCATTTTTAATAACTTTAACAGAACCATAATCCTCAGCCGGTAAACAACTATCATCAAATATTTCTTTAATTTCTTTAGGCGTAGCATTAGTAGTTATATCAATATCATTAGATTCAATACCTAAAATATGATCTCTTACAAAACCTCCAACTATATAAGCTTTGTATCCATGTGAATTTATATCTTTAAGTACTTTCAAAGCTAACTGTAACAAGTTTATATCACCAGCATCTTTCATAATAATTATACCAAAATAGTTAAATTCTAACAATAATAACAAATAATAAAATAAAATTTATAGTAAACATCTATAAAAAAAGAACCTTTAAAAAGGTTCTAAATAATTAATTTACAGCGTCTTTTAAAGCAGTTCCAGCTTTGAAAGTAACAGCTTTTCTAGCATCAATTTTAACTGTTTCACCAGTTCTAGGATTACGTCCTTCACGAGCAGCTCTTTCAGATACTCCGAAAGTTCCAAAACCAACAAGTGGTACTTTATCACCCTTTACTAAAGCTTCAGTAATTGCTTCGAAAGTAGCATCAATAGCTTTAGTAGCATCAGTTTTTGTTAATCCTGCTGCAGCAGCAACAGCTTCTACTAATTCAACTTTTTTCATTAATTATTACCTCCCATAATTGATTAAGCACATGTTATGCTTACATATAAAATCTAACATGAAATATTATAAATTGCAAGAAATATCAATAAAATTTACAACTATTTACTTATATGATCTCTAATATCGCCAAGTAAAGATATAATATGACCTAAAGCAAAGAAGAATAAACATACTAAAAAGCTAGAAAACCAAAACAATACTGTTAAAAAGAAATTAAACTCCGTAGAAGTACAAACACTACTATATAATGATGTATTACTACAAGCTGGAAATAAATTGCCAAGAACAACCCCAAAAGCTAAACAAATTAAATATGTTACAATCGCAAACTTTTGATATCCATTAAATTCATATTTACCCATTTCTTTTTCTATAGTTTTAAATTTTGGTAAATCTTTTTTAACACCATCAATTTCTTTAAATAGATTCATTATTTATCCCCCTTTTTTACTGGTTTAGAATCATCATTAGCTAAATCATTATCAATACTACTCTTAACCGCATTACTAACATCAACTGCTACATCACTAACCTTATCACAGAAAGCATCTAACCCACCAGCTTTATTACAATTCTTATTTATTGAGTTCAAATATTCTCCATACAAATAGATATATCTAGCTAAAAGAATAACATAGATAAAATCAAATGTTACTAAAAAAGTACCTTCAACAGTATCTATCAATATTAAACCAAGAGTAAATAAAACAACTCTTATTATGACAACAAAGTAAAAATAATCATCATTAGAAAATTCATTAAATAAAGACTTATTTAAATGAAACTCCTTCCAAAATCTTGTTCCCCTAAGGAAAGTATGAAAGAAATAAATAAATATTAAGAAATTACTAAATACTGTTACTAAAGCTTGTAAAGAAAATGACTGAAATAATGTTAGTAAAGATGTTATAAGTATTATAAATAAAAATATAATCATTAAAACATTAGAGTAATCAAAATATTTTTTACCAGTTTTAGTATGTAAAGAAAGAAAATAAATTAAAACTATCATATACGTAATATTATGATTCAAAATATTTTGAACTAGTTTTAAAGCATTAACTCCCGCAACATAAGATTGACTACTTAAAATAATTAAAAAAATCATTCCAATCAATGCAAAAGTTATAATAGATGGATTATTATACCATTGCACTTTTTCATTATTATTCATATAATCACGCTCCTATTGTAATTATAGCATAAAATATTAATCCCATAAGAAAAAAGCATTTTTTCTTTTAAAGTTTACAATAGTATGTTATAATACGTTTAAATTGGAGGGGATACTATGTCACTACCTACAGTAGCACTAGTTGGAAGACCAAATGTTGGTAAATCAACTTTATTTAATAAAATAGTAGGAAAAAAAGTATCAATAATTGAAGATATACCAGGAGTTACAAGAGATCGTATATATCAAGAAGCCATATACAATCAAAAGAAATTTTATTTAGTTGACACAGGTGGAATTGATGATAGTAAAGAAACTTTTAACAGTGAGATAAAAATTCAAGCTGAAATTGCTATTAAAGAAGCTGATGTGGTAGTATTCATAGTTGATGGTAAAGAAGGATTAACTGCTAATGACTTTACAATTAGAGACTTACTTAGAAAGAGTCAAAAAAAGGTAATAGTTGCTATAAATAAAATGGATGTAAAAGAAACCAAAGAAAATATATATGATTTCTATGAATTAGGTTTTGATACATATATCCCAATTAGTAGTATTCATAATATTGGCTATGTTGAATTAATGGATACAATTACTAAAGACTTTAATGAAAAAGAAGAAGTTGTTGATAATAGATTAAAATTTTCTATAATTGGTAGACCAAATGTTGGAAAAAGTAGTTTAATGAATGCTCTTTTAAATGAAGAACGTGTAGTTGTTTCTAATATAGCAGGTACAACTAGAGACTCCATCGATTCAGTCTTAAAGTATCATAACGAAGAATATGTCTTAATTGACACTGCTGGTATGCGAAAAAAAGGTAAAGTATTTGAAAGTGTTGAAAAATACAGTCTGCTACGTTCCCTAAAAGCAATTGATCGCAGTGATATATGTTTAGTAGTTATAAATGCTGAAGAAGGTATAAAAGAACATGATAAACATATAGCAGGTTATGCCATAGAACGCGGTAAAGGTTTAATCTTTGTTGTAAATAAATGGGATACAGTAAAAGATACCAGTATTCAAGAATTTGAAAAACTAATGCGTACAGAATTTCAATTCGCAACATATGCCCCTATCGTATTCTTATCAGCCTTAACCAAAAAAAGAATTCATACATTAATGCCTGAAGTATTAAAAGTAGCTGAAAGCATTAGTAAAGAGATAAAAACAAGTGTTATTAATGAAGTAATTCAAGATGCTTACCAACTAAATATACCACCTTCATATAAAGGCAAAAGATTAAAAATTTATTTTACTGTTCAAACAGGTACTAAACCACCTAAATTTACTTTCCGTGTTAACAATAAAGGATTAGTTCACTTCTCATACGAACGTTACTTAGAAAATAAAATTCGTGAAAACTTTGATTTTACTGGCACACCAATCATTTTACAGTTTAAAAATAAAAGTGATGAAGAATAGAGGGAAATATGATAATTGATAATAATTTTAACGACAATCATTTTAAAAGCTTTAATAATAACACAGAAATCAATATTCCAAGAAAATTACATAATAATAATGGTACCATAACACCAGATAACTCTCTTTTAACCAAAGAATTATCTGCCCTTGGATCAACAGACCCACTTGATAGTTCTGCCATGGCTGATAAATGTGTTGCTATGGTACATGAAAGATATAAAAACAAACTAATGAGTAGTGAAAATTTCAACAAAAAATGTTCTAATATTGCTAAAAACAGACAATAAATAAAAGCCTCCACATATATTAAGATAGGAGGTTTTTATGTTTGGTGATAGTTTCTTTAAAAAAGTAGAAAGTAAAACAAATGTTGACAAAAATACCATTTTATCTTTAGCTCAAAAAATGCAAGATTCCAATATGAAAGATGAAAAAACAATTAGAGATTTAGTTCAAGAAATAAGCGCAATAACTGGTAAAAGTGTATCAAAAGAAAAAGAAGATAAAATAGTAAATACCATTCTAAAAGACAATGTTCCTAAAAATATAGATTCCATGTTTTAAATAAAGAACTTATAGTTCTTTTTTTATATTATTAATCATACATATTACTGTATAAGGAGAATGTGTATGGATAAACATGAAATAATTAAAAACATAGCCAAAAGAAGCGGTGGAGATATTTATCTAGGTGTTGTCGGTGCCGTTAGAACTGGTAAATCAACTTTTATTAAACGAATGGTAGAAACTTTAATTGTTCCAAATATTGAAAATGAATATGAACGTAAAAGAGCATTAGATGAAATCCCTCAGAGTGCTGCTGGTAAAACCATCATGACTACTGAACCAAAATTTGTCCCTAATAATGCCGCTAATATTAAAATTGATGATTTTACCTGCAATATAAGATTAATAGACTGTGTAGGATACATGATTGATAAAGCCAATGGTGCAACAGATGAAAATGGTCCTAGAATGGTTAAAACACCATGGGTGAGGTTGAATAAGTGATACCCAAATATAAAAATAAATAAATGCCGATAAAATAAGGGCTAAAGACAATATTT
>CAKPLN010000008.1 GCA_934167665.1 uncultured Bacilli bacterium | reverse complement strand
GCCGACGATAGTGAGAGCTAAAATAGGACGTTGCCAAGAATTTTTTTTTGTTTAAAATACTTATTGTAAATTTAATATAAATTTTCATTTGATGAGTTGTATAACTCTTTTTTTTTGGTATAATAAATCATAGGTGATATAAATGGATTATAAAATTACAACATATTCAGAAGAAGAAACAATAGAATTAGCTCAAAATATTGAGTCAGAAAAATTTCCAAATATGGTTATTTGTCTAATTGGAGATTTAGGAACAGGAAAGACTATTTTTACTAAAGGTTTTGCGAAAGCAATGGAAATAGATGAAGATGTTACCTCTCCAACATTTAACATTATTAAAGAATACACAACAGGTGAGCTTCCACTCTATCATATGGACGTATACCGTTTGGATGGTAAGGTGGCTGATCTTGGTATAGATGAATACTACAATAAGAAGGGAATAACGATAATTGAATGGGCTGATATGATACCTGATTATTTACCAGACAAGAGATTAGAAATTAAGTTCAAAACATCTAATGAAGATGAAAATAAAAGAATAATAACAATAACACCATATGGCAGAAAATATGAAGAGTTATGTGAGGCTGTATTATGAAAATTTTATATATAGATACATCTAGTAGCTATCTATATGCGGGTATTGTCGAAGATTCAAATCTACTATGTGAAGTAAAAAAAGAGTTTGGACATAATCTATCAGAAGAGGCTCTACCAGAAATTTCCAAATTATTTGAAACAAGTAATACAAAGCCCAAAGATATTAACAAAATAATAGTTGTTAACGGTCCGGGTTCATTTACTGGAATTAGAATTGGAGTTACAATAGCCAAAGTATATGCATGGAGTTTAAATATTCCAATAACAACAGTTACATCATTAGAGGCAATGGCTATGTCATGTAATACTTCTAAAGTGCGTATTCCAATGATTGATGCTAGAAGAGGTTATGTGTTTTCCGCAATATATGATGCTAATAACACCATATTACCTCCTAAATATATCAAACTTAGTGAATTATTTAACCTAATTCCTGACAAAGATTATGTAATTATTACTAATGATGAATTTGAAAATATTGAAAACTGTGAAAGTTACAACCCTGATATATTAAAAATTGTAACTCATTGCAGCAACAGTAAACTTCAAAATCCTCATGCTGTAAATCCAGAATATTTGAAGTTAACAGAAGCCGAAGAAAGCCACTTATCATGATTTACACAATTACAGAAAAAAGCATCCACCAGCTAAAAGATAGTAAGCTTCTTTCTAAAAAAACTGTGACAGACGAGTTAAAAAATAACCCCTTTGGAAAATACTTAATCCTAGAAGAAGACTCACAAATAATAGGTTATATATACTACAGTGATATCTATGAAAGGGCTGAGATTAATCAATTCGAAGTACAAGTTATCAACAGAAATTGTGGAAATGGTACAAGACTACTTAAAAATTTGATTGAGCTTGTGGATAAAAATATTACGCTAGAAGTAAAAAAAGATAATATTGTGGCACTAAAGCTATACAAAAAGATGGGGTTTGAAGAAAAAGCCATTAGAAAAAAATATTATAATGGGATTGATGGCATATTAATGGAAAGAGTGAAGTAAATGAAAGATATATACATATTGGGAATAGAAAGTAGTTGTGATGAAACTAGTGCTTCAATAGTAAAAAATGGTACAGAAGAAATAGCCACAGTAATATCATCACAAATAGATATTCATAAAGATTATGGTGGAGTAGTACCAGAAATAGCTAGTAGACATCATGTTAAAAATATAACCATTGTTTTGGAAGAATGTCTAAATCAAGCAAATATGAAAATAGAAGATATTGATGCGATAGCAATAACATATGGTCCTGGCTTGATAGGTTCACTATTAATAGGACTAGAGGCTGCTAAAACATTAGCCTTCATTTATAACAAGCCACTAGTTCCAGTACACCATATAGCAGGACATATATATGCTAACAATCTAGTAAATGAAATGCAATTTCCACTATTAGCCTTAGTAGTAAGTGGGGGACATACAGAAATAGTTGAAATGAAGGAACACTATCATTTCAATAAACTAGGTGGAACTTTAGATGATGCAATTGGTGAATGTTATGATAAAGTTGCCAGAGTAATTGGTCTAGAGTACCCAGGTGGTCCAAAGCTAGATAAATTAGCTTCTCTTGGAAAACCAACATATAAATTACCAGTTCCATTGCAAGATAATAGTTATAATTTCTCATTTAGTGGTTTAAAGAGTGCCGTAATAAATTTAGCACATAATGAACAGCAAAGAGGTGTAGAATTAAACAAAGAAGATTTAGCAGCCTCTTTCCAAACAGTAGCGGTTCAATCAATAATTACTAAAATAAGAAAGGCTGTTATTGAAAACAATATAGAAAATGTTGTCGTAGCTGGTGGTGTAGCAGCTAATAATGGTTTGCGAAACGCAATGCAAGAATTAAAAGATGAGTTAAAAATAAACTTATCAATACCACCAATGAAATACTGTACAGACAATGCTACAATGATAGCCGCCGCCGGATATTATGCCTATCTTGATGGTAGAAGAGCAGACTTGAGTCTAAACTCAAAATCACAAGACAAATTAGCCTAAAAAGTCATTTTGCTATTTACTAATACATAAGTATAGTAAACAAAATGAGCTTTTTTTTTGCCTTCTTGTATGCTATAATTGAAATAATAGGGAGGCTATGTATGATAAATAGAATAGTATTAAATGAAACATCTTATTTTGGACGAGGTTCCAGAGAAAAGGTTTCAGAAGAAATAAATGGAAGAAAACTAAAAAAAGCCTTAGTTGTAACTGATTCAGGAATAGCTAAATCAGGGGTATTAGAAATGGTAACAGTATATCTTGATCAAAGTAAAATACCATATATAATATTTGATAAGGTAAAACCAAATCCTACGGTATCAATTGTTAAAGAAGGACTTGAGTTAGCCAAAGCAGAAAACATCGATGTACTTGTCGCTGTTGGTGGTGGTAGTTCAATAGACACAGCTAAAGCAATTGGAATAATTCTTGCTAACCCAGAGTTTTCGGATGTAGTAAGCTTGGATGGTGTTGCCAATACTCAAAATAAAAGTATCCCAATAATTGCACTTCCAACAACAGCTGGAACAGCAGCAGAGGTTACAATAAATTATGTAATAACTGATGAATCTAGGATGAAAAAGATGGTTTGTGTTGATGTTCACGATATCCCAGTAGTTGCTATAGTTGATCCAGATCTAATGCAAGGAATGCCACAAATAATAGCAGCATCAACTGGAATGGATGCATTAACTCATGCTATGGAGGGATACATAACAAAAGCGGGATGGTTAATACCAGACATGTTCCATCTAAACGCTATGGCACTTATATATAAAAATTTGGAAAAGGCCGCCAATGAAAAAGATATCAAAGCAGTTGATAATGTTGCTTATGCTCAATATATAGCAGGAATGGGATTTTCAAATGTTGGTCTAGGAATTGTTCATTCAATGGCTCATTCATTGGGAGCATACTTTGATACACCACACGGAATTGCCAATGCCTTATTACTACCTCATGTCTTAAAATTTAATGGAGCAGTATGCCCAGAATTATACATAAATATGGGCAATGCCTTTGGACTAGATATGACTGGTTTAACAAATGAAGAGGCCGTTGATAAAGTAGTAGAGGCTGTTAGGGAATTATCAAAGAAATTAAATATTCCACAGACATTAGAAGAAATTGGCATTCCTGAAGAAATGCTACCAACATTAGCAAAACAAGCTATTAACGATGCTTGCACACCAGGAAATCCACGAGAAGTAACAGTTGAGGATATAACTAAAATTTATCAAGAAGCATATAGATAAAAGAAAAGAAGGGATGAATATGCTAAAAGCAAAAGTAGGCTATAGTACTAGTGATGATAGTTACCAAACAGGAGTTGAAACCGCAAAAAAAGCAGTTAAGGATATGTCAAATCCAAAGCTTGCCTTTTTGTATACATCTGTTAAAAATGATATAAAATCTGTTATTAAGGGTGTTAAATCAGTTATCAATGTACCTACAATTGGTTGCACTAGTAGTGGTGGAATAATAGTTGAAGATGGCATTATCACTTCGGACAACGGTTTTGCTGGAATGATGCTCTTAGATGATAAAAAGATGACTGTTGGTATAGCTTGCCATGAAGCGGGAAAAGATCCACGGGCTATAGGTAGAAAGGTTGCTATAGAAGCTGTGGAAAATGCCAAAACAACTAGGGCTCCAGCCTACTTTTATATGGTAGCCAGTCCAAAAGAAGAAGAGGAATACTTGATGGGAATTCAAGACGTTATAGGTCGAGTTCCAATGTTTGGTGGAAGTGCTGCCGATGATGATGTTACCGGTAACTGGAAAATAATTTGTGATGAAAAAGTAATTAGTGACGGTGTAGCAGTAGCCTTTTTCTATACAGATAATGAAATAGTAACAACTTTCACCAGTGGATACAAGGAAACAAATAATATAGGTCTTATAACAGAAGTAAAAGATTCTAGAACTTTGGTAAGCATAGATGGCATATCAGCTTTAAGAAAATATTCAAATTGGACAAAGGTATCACCATCAAACTTAAAGGGCAAAAAATTACTTGAAGCCTCAACAACTAAGCCTTTAGGTGTTAAAGATCCATTAGGCAATTTAATAGTTATAAGACATCCAATGTTTGGAAACGACATGGGAACTAAGACAACAACTGATGATACAATTACATTAGGAAACAAAGTTGTAAAAGGAACAGCTATTATCCAATTAGAAGCAACCGTTGATGAATTAATTAATTCTATTGGTGAGACCATAAAAGAAACTAGAAATGAACTATATACTGATGCTGCAGCCTATGTTTTAATTAACTGTGGTGGTCTAAAGTTAGCTATTGGCAATCGCCTAGAAGAAGTATACCTAAAAGCAGTAAAAGAAACTAAAAATGTTCCATTTATAATGCCATTTACCTTTGGACAATATGGGTATGATGAGCATTCATCAAATATCTGTGGTGGTCTAATGCTATCTTTCACAGTATTTGGCAAAAATTAAAATTACTTAGCAAATTAAGTAATTTTTTTTTATTTGAAAAACATTATAAAATTATCCAAGCTATATTATGCCTATTTTTTATTTTTTAAAAGCATATAGGCTGAAAAAATTATTCCCCCAACTGTTCCACATATCATATCTCCCATAGTATCAATAACCCCAGTATCTAAATTATGTTGTAAGTTACTAGCCGTTAATTGATCAATTGAAAATTCTGCAATTTCCCAGATACAGGCAGCTCCAGCCGCAAAGAATACGCAAAATATAAAGTTAAAAAGCCTATTACTTGCCTTATACATATTTAATCTTTTTAACACTACTATAGCAAAGTATGAAATAACGAAACCAGATAGAAAATGCATTATAACATCATAATACTCAGTTGTATTATATAAATTGATAACACTCCCAATAAAGTAACTAAAGAAAACAAAAATATAATAAACTAAACAATCAACATCATCCAATTTAAATATTGTTAACTTTAAAATTATTGGTACTAATACTACTAAGATAGAAGCCCAATAAGTAGCAAGATGTGATGGCAAATAATTAAAAATTGCAGTAAGCAATGTCCCACCAAGTATCCCAATAATTAACAATATATTTAAAAACTTAATTTTTGTATTATTCATAATAACCTCCATTACCATCGAAGAGTATATCACATTATAAAAAATAATACCATTAATACCTCAGTAATTACAATTATTATATGACTTATGATATTATAATAAAGACATTTAATAAATGTATTACACAAATAAAACCACTAGTCTTTATAAAAGTATTTGATAAAACAGTCTATATTTATTTTAAACTTTAAAAGGTAAAAACATGGTTATTTGAAAATTACTATAAATATATGTTAAAATAAAGCTAGGGTGATAATGTGCGTACAAAAGTATCAGAAGATAAATACCTCTTACCAGAACCCGTAGGAAGCCAACCTAAATATTGGCTAGAAATGGATGGTAAGAGATACTTATTCAAATTAGCAACATACAAACAAGATAAAACTCCAGTATATAATGATATATCAGAGTGTATGGCCGCTGATATTGCTAATGTTTTAGGAATAAGTGCAGCAAAGTATTTACTTTGTGAAGATAGTGCTGGAAGAAAAGGGGTCTTAAGTGAAGATTTTTTAAATAATGCAACTTGTGGACCTAAAAGGGAAGAATTTTATGATGGTGTATATTTGATAAATCAAATTGATCCAGACTTTAAAAACACAAGTTTGATTAATCCCAAAACTCATCAATATTATACAGTTGACCTAGTATTGCAATCTATAGAGAGATTTGGCCTTCAAAAAGATGTTTTAAATATGCTAATATTTGATGCTTTAATCGCAAATCGTGATCGTAATCCATCAAATTATGGTATAATCATTGATCACAAGACACGAAATATTAGATTTGCTCCACTGTATGATAGTGCCACTTCCTTAGGTTTATCTTTAGTGGATCATAGATTAGAAAAGTGCTTTGATAAAGATGGTAATATTGTAGACGAAGAGCACCTAAACAATGTTATTCATCATCAGTTTGTAGGAAAGATAACATTAGAACGGTTTTCCCAATATGATGACAAAAAGTTATGGGATAGCGAAGAAGAAAAAAGAATTTTAACACTAATAGAAGATGAAAGAAGTAAGCTCATTCCACTAGTAGAAAGTGGAAAAATTACAGTTGATGAATATCATAAAAGACTAAATAGTGTGGGAAATCAATATCGTAAGTTTGATATAACTACATTGCAGTATCAAACACTTATGAAATATCTAACCTTTAATTATCCTAACGAAATAGAAGAAGTAATGCATAATGTAGCAAAATTAGATAGAGAAAAAATAGATGAAGTATTTGATAAATATAAAGAACAATTACCAATAGCTAGATTAAATATGGCCAAAGAGTTAGTATCTAGAAGAGCTTCTTGGATGAAAAATTATTACTATGAGAATAAAAATGAAAGCAGAGTAGCAAAAGGAGGTAAGTAAGTATGATAGATAGAGTATTTTTGTTATGGCAATCGTATAATACTAATGAACTATTATTATTAGGTAGTTTGAGAAAACAGGAAAATAAGGGTTATGAGTTCAGTTACGAAAAAGACGCTCTAAAAGCTGAAAAACTGGGTTGCTTATTACCATTTGCCTATTCAGAAGATAAAATATCATTTAGCAGTCTTCCACCATTTTTTGCTCAAAGAATGTTAATAAACGGTTATAACGCTAAAATGTATGACGTAAATTATGATCCAAATAATGAATTAGCTGCATTATCATACTTAAATAGTGTAAAAAATAGTGATAATTTTAGTATTATTAGTGAAAAACAATATAGAGAAATATTTTCTAAAACTAATGAAAATAAAAAAGATAATCAAGTATTGCAGAAGTAAACCATCATTTTATTGAAAAATTACAAAAATAACTGTCTATATATGTAATTTTTTCTAAATTTGATTTATTTATAAAAAATTAAATGTTATACTTAAGAAAGTAAAGGAGGTTTTAAAATGTCAGCAGGAATTGTAAGTCATGATACCGATCAAATGCGTAATTGGTCAAATACTATGGATAACAACTCAGGAGACTATGGCAGTTTAATAAGAAGTTTATATAGCTTAGTAGAGGATTTTGCCGGTTCTTCTCAGTTTAAGGGGGGACTATCATCAGATTTTTTAAATACATTTCAAGCCCAAAAAAGTGAATATTTAAAATATGAAACAACTTTCAATGAATGTGCAGAGTTAATCAAAAGTAGAGCACAAAATATTGATAGTGATGAAGCATACCTACGAAGTAGAATAAATGGTAGTAATCCATTAGAATAATAAAATAAGGAGAGAATAATATGGCAGACGGAAGAATGATTGTTGATCCAGCCGAGGCAAGAGCAAAAGCCATGCGAATGCAAACAATTGCAAATGAGTTGGAATCACTATTAAATAATGTTTCAAAAGAAATTGAAAAAATTGATAATGTAGATACTGGTATTTATCAAGGTAACAGAAAACCAGCTGAATTAAGAGCTGAATTAGATAGATTTAGAAATATGTTTAAGTTAACTTATGGTCAGGTAATAAAATCAGCAAACGATATAATTGCTATTGCCAATACAATGGAAGCCGAATAAAACTTTTTTCTATACTAACAAAGAGTTTTTCAATGGGAGATGATTATTTTGAGTACTAATTATAAACATGAACCAGCTCAAATGGAGGCAATTGCCAACAATTTAAGTAACTTGATATCAGAATATGATGAAATATTAAGTCGTATACAAAAATTAATAGATGAAATAAATTCATCTCCATCGTGGAAGAATGCCGATATGAAACAGGCTTTTAATAGTACCAGCAATGGATATATGAGAATTCACAATAATAATTCACTAAACTTTTCTTTTAATACAGCTAAGTTAAAAGAAAAAGCTAGAGTAGCTGCTGAATTTGATCAAAAGTATACAACAGTTTAAGGGGTGAGCTTTAAGTGGGAGATCCATATACATATATTGAAAAAGATACATTACAGAACTGGGCTGTTCAAATGACAGAATTAAATAATGAAGCTTTAAATATAATTTCTAAAATAGAAGCAGAAGTAAATAATCTTAATAATTATTGGCGAGGTAATTCCGCTAATGGCTTTAATAAAGTAAATAGTGACTTGATAACAGAGGCTAAAAAGTACCATGAAAATATGAAGAGTATTGAAAAAATGTTAAATGAAATTGTCATAGTAGCGGAAAATCAATAAAGTAGAGGAATTTAATATGAGTTATAGTCAAGGTAATCCATTAGTTGATTTAGAAAATTTTCAAAGTGCTATCAAAACAACAGCTCTCAGTAATGTGTGGATTGGTTCAGCTAGTTCAGCACTAGTTGGCACTCTAACTAGATTAATGAACAAATTAGAGGTAGAAAAAAATAATTTAAATAGATATTTTAATGCTTTAAATCAATTAGAAGTGTATAAGCAAAATAAGAAAAAAATTAATAGCCTAAGAAGCGAATTGTTTTTTATACCTGATACTGAGGAAAATGCAGGAAGACGTGCTAGCATCATGCAACAAATAGCAGCATTACAAGAAGAAAACGAAGCTATAAGAAATGAAATAGAAAGCGTCATGAATTCGATTTCATCAATATCATCACAAGCAAATGCCGTAAACTACGGAGTGGAATTTAACTATATAACCAGTGTCTCAGACCTTCTTAATAGATACAATGGTACTTTAACTGAGGAACAAAAAGCAGCTGGATTAGATTATCTTAGCCAATTAAAAGGTAGTCAAAGCTTAGTCGACTACTATAGTTATGATGAAATAGCGTCAACCATCAGAAGTATTCAAGCAACATACTCTGGAAGAGAAGCTGCTGTCAATACTGCTTTAAAACTATTAGAAATGGCTGCAGACAAAAACGTAAAATTAGATTATAAACATCAAGGAACAGATCGTAATCCATATGTTAGTACAGCATATGTTATGAATGGAGTAGACTGTAATCCTTGGACAGCTTATTGCGTTGATAAAGGTACACCAACTAGATTTCAATGGAGACCAGTTACAGATTTTTATAGTGTAGGTACCAGATTAGCAAATTGGGAAAATGCCCAGCCTGGTGATGTAATGGTATGTAGTGGTCACGTCGGACTAATTGTTGAAAATGATCCAGTAAATAAAAAATTTGTAGTAGCAGAAGCCAAGGGACAAGCTGTAGGTATTGTTTTAGATGAAAAAAGCTATACTTCGCTACAGGGTGGCGGCTATTCTATTATGGATATGACTAACGTTTATAATGGAACAGAAAACACAGATAGAGATTGTTTTGCACCACAGAAAGATAGTTATATGGCAACAATATAAAAGGCTCTAAAGTACAATTCTTTGTGAATTAGTGTTGGCTGAATCAAAACTATTGATAATACAATTAATATTTATGAGGACTGGAAATAGTCCTCTTTAATTTTCTCAATTTCTAGACACTCATCATAAAAATAAACATATTTTTGGTATAATCAGCATGAGTCATTTAAATAGAGTCTTTCAAAGTTCTATTAAGCAATTACACCGTATTATAAGTTTCTAATATGCTTTTTTTATTGACAAAAAATAATGTTGATGATTTTTATTCATCAACATTGTTTATTATAAAGCCTAAAGCTCAATACTTTAGAGTCTTTTTACTTTATACCTCAAAACTATAAGTTCCAATCTACTAATAATAAAATACATCAAGTATGAAATAATTCCCAAAATAAACACCCCAGTAATTACAAGATCTATATTAAAAACCTGTGAACCATACATAATTAGATAACCAATACCTTCCTTTGATACTAGTAACTCTCCCATAATAACGCCGTCATAAAAGGTATGGGGAGAAAATTACCTAAATATTATTAGAATTCCAATAAATACTAATATCATCATCACATAGAATTACTTTATCAACAACTAATTCCACAATAGTTCGCTTTTCTATAAAATTTAATCTGTCCCATACCTCATCTATAGATTTAATACTGTCAAGTGATGTATAAGTAGTATTACTATTTTTACTATCATTGAGTTTAACTAAAAGATTATCTCTTTCAACAATCAATTTTTTTACTTTCTTTTTAATTTCCTTCTGAGCCAAATCCTCAGTAAGTAAAATGATTAAATTATCAATTTTTTTCTGCAATTTATAGATTCTATCTTGATACTCAGAAATAACATCAAATCTTTCTAAATTAAAATGATCAGAAAGCATACTTTGCTGTAATTGTATTTTAAACAATTGATCTAAAAAGACCTTTTCAATCTTAAAACTATCAACCTTTTTATTATCACAGTTTGCATCTTTTATAAGATGAGGCTTACTTTTTTGTTGAGAGTAACAGTAGCAAATTATCCTTTTTCCCCATTTTTGATATCTGTATTTAGCCCCACATTTACCACAATAAATTTTTCCAGATAGCAAATAATGACTGGCTTTTTTATTTTTACTACGTAGCTTCTCAATCACTTCAAGTTGCTTATATTCACTATCACTAATAATAGCTTGATGCCTACCTTGATAAAGGTTACCTTTATATGGAATTTTCCCCAAATTAGTTTTGGCTCTTAAAATTCCCTGTATCCATGATTCATCATAGCCACTTATTTGTGAAAGTTCATGGTAACTATAACCTTGTAGTCGTAAATTCTTTATTAAATCAAACTTTTTCTTTTTCTCCTCATCAATAACTAAAGTACCAGTATCTTTATCATATTTATAAGCAAAAGGTACTTTGCCACCACCTCTCCAGTAACCATCCTCAGCTCTCTTTTTAAGTCCTATACGAGTTCTTTCAATAATTGTTTCTCTTTCTAATTGGGCAAAAACAGATAATATACCAATCATTGCCTTACCAAAAGGAGTAGTAGTATCAAACCGTTCCCTAATAGAAATAAATCCAACATCATTTTTATTAAATACTTCTTCTATCAAATATAATGTATCTTTTTGACTTCTAGACAAACGATCTAGTTTAAAAACTAAAACAGTATCAATTTTTTTATTAAAACAATCCTTTATTAAATTTTGAATAGCGGGTCTCTTCAAATCCTTACCACTAAAACCAGGATCAGTATAAATTTTATAATTATCCCATCCTTGACTTTTTAAATAACTTTTTAAAAAATCTATTTGAGCCTCAATCGAATATCCATCAACCTGTACATCAGTAGACACTCTAACATAAAGACCTTTCAAACGTTCTAAATCTACCAGCATATTCACCACATACAAACTAAATATTTTTTTAAAATTCTATATATAATATCATTACGAAATACCACACTATTCAAATTAATTTCATTTTTACAATTATCATAATTTTTAACAGAGAAGTAACAAATAAATACCACCTCATTAAATTATATTTTAAAATAATGATTAAATGCTTTACGAATTGATATTGAAAAAACAAACTATAAATGCTATAGTTTAAAATATAAATGAAATTACCGTTGCTAATGTCAATTTACATAAGCTAATATTTTTAAATTAACTATTATATATCAAATAAAAGTACTTATAAAAATCAGCCATAAACAAGTAAATATATTTGTCAACATAAATAAAATTAAATGTAAAAAAATATCAACATTTGTAGGAGAAAATTTTAAGTGATATATAGACAGACATACCAATCACCATTAGGACTAATTATAATGCAAAGTGATGACATTTATTTAACTGGGCTGTGGTTTAAATGTTCAAAAGATAATCAAAAACATCCCCAAAATTATACTGAAAAACATTTACCAATTTTTGATGAAACCACCAGTTGGTTAGACACATATTTTACAGGAGTAGACTCATCTTTCACACCAAAATATAAAATAGATAGTTTAACGACCTCAACCAAATGGTAACTAATATTATGAGTGAAATACCTTATGGTTCAACAATTACTTATAATGATATAGCAAAGAAAATTACTAATATAAAAGGTATAACTAGCATGTCAACTCAAGCTGTTGAAGGCGTTGTAGGAAGAACCCTATTTGCTTAATTATTCCCTGCAACAAAGTTATTGGTAGTAATGATAATCTAACGGGGTATGGTGGTGGCAACCAAAATAAAATAAAACTTTTAGAAATAGAAGGAAATGATATTTCAAAATATAAACTTCCTAAAAAGGTGAAAAATAATGAATAGATGTAAATGGTGTAACTTAGAAAATAAAAAATATATTGATTATCATGATAATGAATGGAGTATTATCAACAACAATGACAAATACCTATTAGAAATGCTTATATTAGAATCATTTCAAGCCGGCTTATCCTGGGAGTGCATACTAAATAAAAGGGATAACTTTAATCAGGCCTATGATAATTTTGACTTAGATAAAATTTGCCAGTATGATGAAAATAAAATCCAAGAATTACTACAAAATAAAGGTATTATTAGGAATAAACTAAAAATAAAAGCTAGTATTAACAATGCTAAAATATTTAAAAATATTAAGCAAGAATATGGAACTTTTTCCAATTATCTAAAAACATTTACCAAAGGGGAAATCATCTTTGAAATTGGCAAAACAACTAATGAATTGTCTGATGCTATATCAAAAGATTTAAAGAAACGAAAGATGACCTTTGTTGGCTCAACTATAATATATTCATACTTACAAGCTATAGGTATTATTTATTCTCATGAAAAAGACTGCTTTATGTATAAGGAGTTAAAATGATTATAAATACTGGAATTAGAACCGACATACCAGCTTTCTATGCTAAATGGTTTATAAATAGATTAGAAGATGGTTATGTTTATGTTAGAAATCCTTATTACCCTAAACAAATAATTAAATATGACTTAAATCCCAATGTTGTAGATTGCATAGATTTTTGTACTAAAAATCCCAAACCAATGCTCAAGTATTTGGATAAACTAAAAGAATATAATACTCTATGGTATGTAACAATAACACCTTATGGAAAAGATATAGAAACAAATGTCCCAGATAAAGATGAAGTAATAGAAAGTTTTAAAGAACTGGTTAAAAAGCAGAAAAATAGCTTTGTTGGTTGGCGTTATGATCCTATCTTTTTTAACAAAGATTTTAACATTAAACGTCATATAGCAGAATTTAACTATATTGCTACAAAATTAAAGGGTTATACTAAAGTCTGTGTAATTAGTTTCTTAGATATTTATGAAAAAGTAGAAAAAAATGCCAGTGATTTAATAGTACCAACAGAAGAAGAAAGAATTATTATAGCCAAGGAATTTTATAAAATTGCTCTAAAGAATGGCATGAAGATTTATACCTGCTGTGAGAATGACAATCTAGCTAAATATGGCTTAATTTGTAGTGGTTGCAAAAGTGAAGAAATTATTACTCAAAGCATCAGCTATAAAATAATGCCTCCTAAAATAAAACCACTTAGAACGGGCTGTAATTGTCTAATGGGATCTGACATTGGTGCTTATGACTCTTGTTATCATTTATGTCGTTATTGTTATGCTAATACCAATAAAATTAATGTCTTAAAAAACATTAAGAATCATTATGATGATTCACCTCTTTTAATTGGTAGAGTAGAAAAAGATGATAAAATAGTTAAAAGTAAACAACAAAGCTACATAGCAAAAGAAGAACAATTATCCCTATTTTAAAATTATATAAAGTAAACCTCTAGTATGTTCTAATTATTCCTATATAGTGGTACTATTTGGCTGAAAGGAGAAATATATGGATCAAGTAAAAATAGGCAAATTTATTTCTGCCTGTCGTAAAAAGTTAAATATAACACAAGAAAAATTAGCGGAAGAATTAGGCGTTAGTAAAAATGCTGTCAGTAAGTGGGAGAGGGGCCTTAATCTTCCTGATGCCTCACTTATGCTAAAATTATGTCAAACTATTAACATATCATTAAATGAATTATTTGCAGGAGAATATCTAAATGAAGATAGATTAAAAGAACAATCGGAAAAAAATCTATTAGCAATCCTAAAACTAAATTATGATAAAAATAAAAAATATAACTATTTAATAAAACTAATGAGTATACTGTTCATCATAATTTTTCTATTTTTAGGAAAAACTCTTCTCATAAAAAATGGCTACTTACCTGATAAAGCTCTTGCTTACTCTAAAGTCTATATAGCCAATGAAGATAACATAAAAGGTGATGTTGATACAATAAAATTTAGTAAAATAAATATTAACTTTGATATTGGAGCCAATAAATATGGTATTGCTGTTTTTAAAGACCCTAAAAAAGCTTTTAAAACTCTGAAAAAAGATTATAAAAAGGGAATTAAACTTATTCAAAAAGAATTTAAATTGCCACCCCTAAATAATTTTACATATAAATACTATTCAACCTATGGCTGGCAAGTTACAACCGGAACCAAAGAAGAAAGAGAACAGGCTAATTTCATTTCATCCTTCTTAGACATTTATGAAAATAGTTTTAACTAAGACTATCATAAGATTTATGATAGTTTTATTCTCCCTATATGTCTTAAGTTCCAATTAAACTCATCGAAATATTAACTTTTAATGAATTAATTATCGTAGTATAGTTACTAGGAAAAACAACTTTTCTAAATATTTGCCACTTATTAGCACCAAAACTTTTCATTAATACTATATATTTATTTTCCGTATTTATAAAACCACTATATATAGTAATAATTGTAATAAAAGTACTTATTAAAAGAGCCATAAATATAATGGAATTAGTACTAGCTCCCACCCAAATAATAATTAGAGGACCAAGAGCTACTTTTGGTAGTGAATTTAGTATTGTTAAATAAGGATCAATTATTCTAGAAATAATTTTGTTAGACCATAATAAGGAAGCAATAATTATCCCAATAACTGTAGCCAAAAAGAAACTATATAGTGTTTCATATAAAGTAACCCTTATATGAGAAAATAATCCTCCATTATTAAGAAGTCCAATTATTGTTTCTATTATTCTGCTAGGACTAGAAAAAGTAAAAGTATTAATTAATTCCATTCGTGCTAAAACTTCCCAACCAATAATAAATATAAATACAATTAAAAATCTAGCCAAACTAACAATAATATTCTCTTTTCGTATTTTCTTTAAATATAATTGTCTTTCTTTAGATATGAACATCTAAATCACCCCAAATCTTTTCATAATAAGATGAAAAATTTTTAGCAGTTCGATTATTAATAGGAGTTGATTTATTATCCAAATGAATATCATATATATTTTTTATAATAGCTGGGCGTTTTGATAAAACAATTACTCGATCAGACATACTTATAGCTTCACCAATATCATGAGTAACCATAATAGCCGTTTTGCCTTCACTTTTTATGATTTTATAAATATCATCACTAATAGAAAGTCTAGATTGTGAATCAAGGGCTGACATAGGTTCATCTAAAAGTAATATATCAGGTTTTAATGCTAGTGTCCTGATTAAAGCCACTCTTTGATATTAATATAGACAAATTAAAAGTTCCATACAATTTTAATATCTCGTTCCATCAAATCTTCATTAAATTGACCAATATAAATTTTATCTATAAATTCATCAATAATAACTCTATTTAATTTTGTAAATACTTTATATTTTTTAAATAAATTGTCACAACAAAATTTTTTATCAATTACCTCATAGTGTTCAATTACCTTATCAATAGATTTAATTTTAATATTAATTTTTTCAGTATTATCATTATAGTTAAGTACTAAATCCTTAAACTGCTCCAAACTTATAACACCATTAATTTTATCTTCATAAATCTGTCTAAAATATTCTTTTACTTTTTCAAGCTCCCTTAAATATTTCTCCTTCTCATCTTTTAACCCTTGGACTTTCTTTATAAAGATGCTATGCCTTTTTTCATAATTAATACTATTAAGAATATCAATATTGTAGTAATTACTAATCAATTTATTAACTTCTTCAGTTACTATACTTTCTAATTTATCATATCTAATAGCACTATTATTTAAACACTGACACTTACTACTATCATTTTTAGAACAGACTAAATACTCATACTTTTGAGAATTCTTCTTCCTCATCGGACTTTGGCAAACCATGCAAAAAACTTTACCTGAAAAAATATGAACTTCTCCCGTTTTACTTTTAGCCTTTTTTCTTTCTTTAATAATACTTTGTACCTTATTAAATACCTCAGTATCTATAATTGCTTCATGAGTATTTTCAAAACGAATCCATTCCTCTTTATTTTTAATTTTTATTTTATGATTTTTATAACTAATAGTTGTTCTTTTCCCCTGTATTAAATGACCTAGATACACCTCATTAGTTAAAATAGTTTTTACTGCATTAGTATTCCATTTAATATTTTCCCGTTTTTTATTACTAACTATATTTAACTTACAACCATTATGATATTTATATAAAGAAGGTGATGGTATTTCTTTATTATTTAAATATTTTGCTATTCCAGTAAATCCTAAACCATTTAAATATAAATTATAAATCATTTTAACAACTATAGAAGCTTCTACATCTATAACTAATTTGTTATTATCTAAAGATGATATTTTATAACCAAAAGGTGCAAAAGGGGAAATAAATTCTCCTTGTTTCATTTTTGAATTAAAAGCACTCCTAATATTATTAGATACATCCTCTAAAAACCATTCATTTACTAAACCATTTATTTGCCGAGATTTTTTATTACCTAAAATCTCAGTATCAGCATTATCAGAAAGACCAATAAATCTAATTCCCCATTCCTTAAATTTATTATTTATATATTTTTCAACAATCTCCATATCCCTTGAAAAACGAGACTGACTCTTGCATAAAACAACTTCAATACGATGATTTTGACAGTCATTAATTAATCTTTCAAATTCTGGTCTATAAGTACCAGCCCCTGATAGATCTTCATCACAATACTCATCCACTAAATAGAATTCTTCATGCTTATTAATAAAGTCTATTAACATATTTCTTTGGTTTTTAATTGACTCACTATAATCTTCTTTATTAATCTTATCTCTATCTTCATTAGATAATCGTAAATATATACCAACACCTAATATTTTTTTAGCTTTTCCCATATCTACCTTCTATTACTTATAAAATTTATCTTCCATTAATTCAATAATTCTATATAGTTTTTCATTAATAACTCTTTGTATCTTCTCTGTATCAGAAATTTTATATATACCTATAATTTTATAATTCATAGAACCTCCACTTAAACTAAAGTATTGAAATTAACAGTATATTTTATTCTCTAAAATAAAAAGTAGACTAAAAAACATGACCTAAAGTCATGTTATATTTTATCAGGAATAAGTTTATCTAAATATAAAAGTATTTGTTCTTTCTTGTACTTATCAGGATTTATAATCCAATCAACACCAATATTTATTATTCCTCCAAGGTAAAATTTAGTAATTATATCAACAGGCAAATTAGATTTTATAACTTCCTGATCATCTTTCAATCTCTTAGCCAAATCCCTGTTAGCAACATCAATCAAGAAATCTACAAAAATACCATTCTTATTATGAGAAAGTATAGCGCTATATACATCTCTTTTTTTATCTATATGATCTATCAAAATCTTTAAAAGCTCCATAAAATACTCTTTTGATAATGAGGCTACTTCATTTTTTTTAAGTTCAATTAATAGATTATCTTTTAAATCCTCAATTAACGCTAATAAAAGTTCATATTTATCCTCATAGTGTGCATAAAATGTAGAGCGATTAATTAAAGCTACATCACATATATCAGATATTTTAATCTTTTCAAAAGTTTTTTCTTTCATTAAAGTAATTAGTGCTTCAAATAACACCTTGTTAGTTTTAATTATTCTTAAATCTGTTTTATCATTCATATTATCGCCTCTTTGTAATTATATTGCAAAAGTAACAAAAAAGCAAATAACATACAAAATGTCGGATAAATATCAATACATATTGATAAAAATGTTGGATAACGGACAACAGATACGTTTTTAATGTGTACCTATAATATGAATAATAATAAACTATATAAGCGGAGGGAGAAAAATGAAGAAAATTGCCGATTTTATTTGTAAAAATAAATTATCAATAATAATTATATCTGCTATTTTATTAGTTTTATCATTTATTGGAATGAACTTAACTAAGATCAATTATGATATTTTAGTATATCTTCCTGATGATATTGAAACAATAAAAGGACAGAACATATTAACTGAAGACTTCAACATGGGTGGATATTCCATAGCAACTGTTGAAAATATGCCAGCCAAAGACGTTCTAGCTTTAGAAGATGAAATCAAAAACGTTGAAGGTGTCGCTAATGTTGTAAGCATATATGATGCTATTGGTACATCTATACCTATTGAAATGCTTCCAAATGAAATAAAAGATAAATTACATAAAGAAAATACTGATATTATGTTTATTACTTTTAAAGAATCAACATCAAATGAAAAAACTATATCAGCTGTAAAAGAAATAAGAAAAATAACAGAAGGTAAGATTTCTCAAGGTGGAATGAGTTCCATGGTACTTGATACTATGCAACTATCTGAAAAAGAGATCGCTATCTATATTGTAATAGCAGTCTTACTTTGTATACTAGTTCTAGAAATTTCTCTAGATTCATATGCAGTTCCATTTGTATTATTAGCCAACATAGGTTGTGCAATATTATTTAATCTTGGAACAAATATTTTCCTAGGACAAATTTCCTACATTACTAAGGCCTTAGTTGCTGTCCTACAACTAGGGGTAACAACAGATTTTTCAATCTTCTTATATCATTCTTATGAAGATAAAAAGAATAAGTACAAAACTAAAGAAGAAGCTATGGCCGAATCAATAAAAGATACCTTTATATCTGTAACTGGTAGTAGTCTAACAACAATAGTTGGTTTCTTAGCACTATGTGCTATGCGTCTAACTTTAGGTCGTGACCTTGGAATAGTTATGGCTAAAGGTGTTTTACTAGGTGTAATAACTGTATTAACATTATTCCCAAGTCTCTTACTAGTATTTGATAAATTAATAGAAAAGACAAGACATAAAGTTTTAATACCAAATTTTAATAAATTTAATAGTTTTGTAATTAAACATGCCAAAACAATATTTATAATCTTCTTAATATTATTAGTACCTGCCTATCTAGCAAACAAAAAAGTAGAAGTTTATTACAAACTAGATTCATCTTTACCAAAAACACTAGAAAGTGTAAAAACTAATAATCTTTTAAAAGAAAAATATAATATTGTTAGCCCAGAAATTATCTTAATAAATAAAGATTTAAAAAATAATGATGTTAATGATATGATTTCTAAAATTAAAGAATTAGATGGAATTGATTTCGTCTTATCATTTAGAGATTTATCATCACTAGGTATAACAGATGACATACTACCAAGTGAATTAACTAGTATTTTTAAAAGTGATAAATATGAAATGCTTGTTGTAAATTCTACTTATGATATTGCAACAGATGAATTAAATAACCAAACAAATGAATTAAATAAAATAGTTAAATCTTACGATAAAAAAGCCATAGTAGCTGGAGAAGGTCCACTAATGAAAGACCTAGTAGAAACTTATGATACAGATTATAATAACGTTAATTTATTCTCTATTGGTTGTATCTTCACTGTTTTACTATTTGTCCTTAAATCATTTACCTTACCACTATTATTAATTATTGCTATTGAATTTGCCATATTTATTAATATGAGTGCTTCATATTTTGCTGGAACAGTTTTACCATTCATTGCTCCAATTACTTTAGGAACTATTCAATTAGGAGCAACAATTGATTATGCTATTCTAGTTACAACAAGTTACATTAGTAAAAGAAAAGAAGGCAAAAACAAAGAAAAAGCTATGCTAGAAGTCATGAACTATGCAGCTCCATCAATATTAATAAGTGGTATGTGTTTCTTTGCCGCAACTTTCGGTGTAGGTTTATACTCTGACATTGAAATGATAGGTTCTATTTGTTCATTAATTTCTAGAGGAGCTCTAATAAGTGTTTTAGTAGTTATAACTATACTACCATCAATTCTATTATTATTTGATAAATTTATAATTAAAAATAAGGAGGAAAAAACAATGAAAAAAGCTAAATCAAGTTCTAAAAAAATGGCTACATGGTTATTAATAGGTACACTATTAGTAACAGCTTCACCATTAAATACTTTAGCCTTAACTAAGACTGAATCAGTATATAGTAAATTAGACTATGATGGAACTTTAAAAAGTACCATTGTAAATGAACAATTAATAAATTATGAAAAACTAGATACAATAGAAGACTATTCAGAATTAAAAGATATTTTAAATATAAATGATAATACTGAGTTTACTCAAAATGAAAACAAGTTAACTTGGAATGCTCTAGGTAAAGATATATTTTATAAAGGAACAACTACTAAAGAATTACCAGTTAGTGTAAAAGTAACTTATATGTTAGATGGAGAGGAATATAAAGTTACTGATATGCTTGGAAAAAGTGGTAAAGTAACTATAAAATTACACTATACAAATAATGACAAACATGGTAACTTATACACACCATTTGTTGCTACTTTAGGTAGCATTATTCCAACTACTAATAACAGTAATTTAACTGTTGATAACGGAAAAGTAGTAAATAATGGTAGCAGTTATATAATTGTAGGATTAGCAACACCAGGCTTATATGAAAGTCTTGGATTATCAGAATTAAAAGATATGGATACTATTACTATTAGTTATGAAACAACTAAATTTGAATTATCATCTATGTACTCAATAGTAACACCTAAATTAATTGATTCTAGTGATTTAAAAGTATTTGATAAATTAGATGAAGTTTATAATAAAGTAAATCAATTACAAAGTAATATGAACCAAATAGAAGAGGGTGCTTCGACTGTTGCAGCTGGTTCAAATGAATTAAAAACAAAATTAAGTGCAGCAATTAACAGTTTAGATACAACAAGTGATGCTCTTACTGAAGAACAAGTAGCCTACATCAAAAATCAAGCAGTAAATAGTACTAAAGAAACATTCACAGATGAGTACAAACAACAAATAGGTGCTCTTGCTGTAAGTAAATTAAGTGCAAATGAAACTTATCAAAGCTTTATTAATGGAATTAATCAACTTGAAGCAGCAGGTATAACTAAATCATTAGTTAGCATTTGTCAAAGTGAAAACATTCCTGAACAATATATTAATGCATGTGTAAGTAATAAAGACTTTATTACAAAATATGAAACTCTTACTCAAATGAAAACATTAATGGAAGAAACAGCTCGTGCTACTGCTATAAGTAGTGCTTATGATACCGCTATTCAAACAACATCAACTGTATCAGAAACAATTTCTAAAAATGTAGCTAATCAGGTTAAAAATCAAGCTGTAGAAACAACTAAAGATTCTTTAAATACCTTATATAATGGTGTAGAAGCCCTAGATAGTGGTATTCAAGAGTTATCAAATGGAATTTCTAAATATAATAATGAAGGTATAAAACAAATAACATCACTAGTTAATGGCAATATCAAATCAGTATCAAACAAAATAGAACAACTTACTAAATTAGCTGATGACTACTCTTCATTTGCTGGTACATCAACACAATCAGATACAAAATTCGTTTTAACTATTGATTCCTTAAAAGTACCAAAAGAAAAACACACTACTAAAGAAACTAAAACAACTACACTTTGGAATAGAATTGTTAATCTATTTAAATAAAAAGGAAATAAAAATATTTCCTTTTTTATATATAAGGAAAGTACGTTCAGGTTATTATTCAACAAAAAAAAGGACTCGATAGAATCAAGTCCACACCAAAAAGATTAAAGTTAAAAAATCTAATTTTTTAAATCAATAGGTAACATAGTACCACCACAGTATGGACATTCCATCTTAGGAGTACTTCTCTTTTTAATAAAATTTAAAAATCCAAGATGTTCGCCAATTATAACCCCTGGGGCGGATCCAAGTTGTGATATTTTTAACTTATAAGAAATTTTCTTATTAAATAGTAGCATCACTACCAACAAACATATGTTTGTAATTTATTATAGTAAGTCAAGATGATGGAGGTGTATTACATGTATGAAACCTATAAGTTTAGGATGTATCCTAATAGTTATCAAAAACAGCTTTTAATTTAAAAGATTTAGTTCCAAATAGGGCTTGTCAACAGCTCAAATTAAAGTGTGGATGAGGTATAAATGCGAGTATAAATATTATGTTTGAAGGATTAAGAATGCATTATCAAAGAAAGTTAGTTTAAGAATAAATAGTAGTAAAATAAAATGAGTACGGTAGCGACTATCGGAATTTAAGCCTATGGAGAATAAAGGGTACTTTATCAGTGAAGTAGGAATTTTGATCGGTGACGACCAAAGCGACAAATTAAAAATTTGTCTTTTGTTCGTGTCTATAGAACTATCATCCAACTCTTTGTCTCATACCACCAGAAAGACAAGCTGGATACTTATCTTTAAATTCATAAAGACCATATGTCTTCAATAAAGAAATAACATATTCAATATTTTCCCTCGTTAACATATTTCTAATTTCTAAACCAATAAGACAATTTTCCAGTATTGTTTTCCAAAAGAATAGACAATCATCTTGTAACATATAACCAATGGTTAAATCTTTGTAAAAAGTAATATCACCATTGGTTTTATTTTCAAGGTTAGCTAAAATTGATAATATTGTTGATTTTCCACAGCCACTAGGTCCAACAATTGATATAAATTCATTATCAAATACATCAAAAGTTATATCTCTAATAGCTTCAACCTCATCATTTTTACTATAATAATACTTGCCCAAATTAGTAATACTTAATAATTTATTTTTCATTATAAATCAACTTACTATATGGAACCTTTTCACTAATAGCACCATAATCAAGCATAATATCTTGTAAATAATCAAAAGATTCCTCGTTAAATTTAGTCGCAGTAGGCCAAGCTTCAATTTTTCTATATCTAGCAATAACTTTTTCTAAATCAGTTAGTGATGTATCTGGGAATTGTTTTAATATAACTTCAGCTACTTCTTTATCACTATGAGTATGTACAAAATCAATCCCCTTTTGAATAGCTTTTACGAAATTAGTAATAACATCCTTATTCTTTTCTATATAGCTACCACGAGCTGAATATGAAGTATAAGGAACATTACCACCCAACTCCCCAATAGATGCTACAACATATCCATAACCATTTTTTTCAAGCTCTAAGGCTGTAGGCTCAAATAATGTTACAAAATCTCCCTGTCCTCCTATAAAAGCTCCACTCATAGATGAGAAGGCAACAGATGTATCAATAAATAAATCATTAGTAGGATCAATACCATTTTGTTTTAAAGCATATTTTAAAGTCATTTCTGGCATCCCAAAAGCCCTACCACCAATAATATTTTTGCCCTTTAAATCTTCCAAAGTAAAATTATCAATTTTCTTCCTTGAAACTAGGAATGAGCCATCCTTTTGTGTAAGTTGAGCAAATGTTTTTAAATAATCTTTTTCCCCACCATTATAAACATAAATTACAGCTTCACTTCCTGAAAAACCTATATCAGCATCTCCAGATAATACAGCTGCAGTAACCTTATCGGCACCTGCTGTTAAAATTAATTCAATATCAATACCATATTCATCAAAATACCCATTTTCTATAGCCACATACTGTGGTGCATAAAAAATAGTATGAGCAACTTCTGCTACAGTAATCTTTACTTTATCACCTTTATCCTTCTTATTAAAATCAAAAAATAAAGCACTAATCATAAAGATAACAAACAAAAGAATTGCAATACTAAACAAACTAATTTTCTTTTTCATAAATCTCCTTTCTTACCTAAAGTATTATATGTAGAATAAAAAACGTGTGTTAAGCAAAAGAACCATAAACCTTTATCTTTTTTAACAAAACCTTACTAAAAAGCTTATAATATTATTGGAGGAAACTTATGAAAGCTATAGTAATATCTGATATCCATGGAATAAAAACAAATTTAAAATTGATAGAGGAAAAATATAGAGAACTAAAGTGTGAAAAATTAATTGTTTTAGGTGATTTATATTATCAAAATGAAAAAAATAGTAATTATGATCCTAAAAGTGTTAAGTCTTTTCTTCAATCATTTTCTAATAATTTAGTATGTATTATGGGAAATTGTGATTTTAGAATTAATAAAAGTGAAGAACCATTTCCCATTGAAAATGATTCTGTTATAAATATTCAAGATAATATCTATATAACTCATGGACATATTTATAATGATAGCAATTGGCCACTAAGTAATAGTATCTTAATATTTGGTCATTACCACATACCTTTTATTAAAAAAATAGACAACAACATTTATATAAATCCAGGTTCAATATCTAAACAAAGAAACAAAAACTTACCAAGTTACCTATTTATCAATGATAATGAGTTTACAATATTTACCATAGAAGGCTCTATAATAAGTACAATAAGAATTAATAGTTAATGATTATTATATGAATAGATTTAATAAGTTATAGTCAAGAGGCAAGTAAAACTTGCAATTTTAAACAAAATATGCTATAATAAGGCCACATTAAGTGAGGGGGATAATATGAAAAAAAATATGTTTAGATTTTTAAAATTATTTATGGTCTTAATGATAACTAGTATTCTATTTATTGAAGGAATAATTAATGTTAAGGCAGTAGCACAAAAAATTTCACTAGGTAGTGGTGAAAAAGTTGATGCTTATCTAGCTGGAGTAAGCTTTGAGACTAAAAAGACAACATCTGGTGAATACGTCTACTGCCTAGATAGAACAAAAGCAACAGCTAAAAACGTAACAGCAACATTGGTTGGTGAAAAAGATGCCGGTTTTGCTTACATTATAGCAAATGGTTATCCATATAAAAGCTTTACTGGTGATAAATTAAAAGATTACTATATAACTCAAACAGCTATATGGTGGTATTTAGATGAAACAACTGGTACAGGCTATTTAAATTCTGATTTTAAGGTTAATGCTGGAGATCCTAATGGTATTCGTAACTACATTAAGAATTTAGTTGAAAAAGCTAAAGAGGCCAAAAGTATTGGTTATAAAGAACCAACTATTAGTATTAATGTCTCATCAGCTAACATGGAATTATCAAGTGATAAAAAATATTATATATCAACAAGTTTATCTGTAACATGCGATGGTATAACAGCATATAACGTATCAGCACCAACAGGAGCTATAGTATTAGCAGCTGATAATACTGAAAAAACAACTTTTGCTGCTACAGAAAAATTTAAAATAAAAGTTCCCGTTTCTAAAATAAATACTACATCAACAGAGTTAAAGATAACTGTAACATCAGAATCTGTTATAAATAAGGCATACGAATACAAACCAAGTAATTCCAACATGCAACCAGCTATGCCCGCTAAACTATACTCAACAACTGTAAAAGTAACTGCTAATACAACTTTAAAGATTGACTCATCAAAAGTAACAATTGTTAAAGTTGATAAAACAACTAATCAACCTTTAGCCGGTGCTAAATTAGTAGTAAAAGATGCAGCTGGTAATATAATTGCTAGTTGGACTTCAACTACTAATAATCATGTACTTAGAAACCTAACTAATGGTACTTACACCATTGAAGAAACAGAAGCCCCAAAAGGTTATAAGAAGATGACAACTCCAATTAAATTTACAGTTTCTGATTCTGAAGAAAATATTTTAATTAAAGTAAATAATGAACCTAAAGTTAGTGTTATTACTATAACTAAACTTGATAAATCAACAGAAAAACCATTAGCTGGTGCTGTACTAGTAGTTAAAAACTCAAAAGGAGAAATAGTAACACGCTTCACAACAACAACTTCTTCTTACTCGCTTACAGGTCTTGCTAATGATACATATACAATAGAAGAAGAACAAGCACCAAACGGATATCAAAAATCAAATGATGTTATTAAAGTTACAATTGATAATGAACATATATCATATCAAGTTAACTTCTATAACCATCCTATTGTAAAAGTACCAAATACTAAATCTAATAGTTCTATAGTAATGATGATTATTGGTTTATTAATGATTGGTTCCGCATCACTATATATTTATAAGTATGCAAATAAATAAAGAAAAAGAAAAAAGAATCTCTCCTAGCGTTTTAGCAGCAATACTTGCAGTTATAATACTTATTGGAGGATTCTTTCTTTCTTATAACTACATTCAGTCTAAGAAAATAGTTGCCTTTGATTATATGGCTAATGTTTTCTATAGCAACAATAAAGACGTCTTCGCTGAAGAAGACGGTATAAAAAGGGAAGAAAGTAATAGTGATGAAGGGCCAGTAACTAATGAATACATTGGTTACCTAAATATACCTAAAATAAACTTAACTAAGGGATTTTTAGATAAAAGATCAACAGAAAATGATGTTGAAAAAAACATTCTAGTTGTCGAAAATTCACAATATCCTGATGTTGAAAATGGTAACTTAATTCTAGCTGGACATTCAGGTACTGGTTGGAAAGCCTTCTTTAATGATTTATATAAATTAGAAAAAGGTGACGTTGCCTATATAAGATATAAAAATAAAAAATATACTTACAAAATAGTTAATATTTATAAACATCAAAAAACAGGAACGATTGCTATATACAGAAATTATGATAAAACAACTTTAACACTAGTAACTTGTACTAATAATGATTCAACTACTCAAACAATATATATAGCTGAATTACAAGAAATAACAGAAGAATAAAAAGAATAAAATTAAGGGGGGAATGTATGATGAAAATGTCATTTATAGACAAGATCAATATTTTAATAAATATAGTTAGTTCATCAAAAAAGTATGCACTTATATTTTTTATACTATTATTAATATGCTACATTCTAACAACTAAAAAAAATAAAGCTAAACATACTAAAAGAATTGCCTTCATTATTTATACATTAATAATTGGAATGATTCTATATAACTATCGTAATAATTTAAGTAACATGCTTGATTATATGATGAATAACCTTTTTATCATTATATATTTTCCTAATCTAGCTATCTACTTGGCCGCTATAATAACAACTAATATAATATTATTAATTAGCGTATTTAACTCAAAAATTCCTAAATTCTTAAGAAATATTAATGTTAGTGTTTATTGTACAATGATGTATTTTTTAGTTCTAATACTAAATATAATTAAAGATAATAATCTAGATGTATTTACACAAAGTTCTGTCTACGGAAATCAAAATGCTCAAGCTCTAATAGAATTATCTAGTAGTGTATTTGTAGTTTGGATAATGTTCTTAATAACATATAAAATAATTAAAAGTATAATTGTAAAACCTAAAAATCAACTTAAGGAAACAACTAATGAAGTAAAAGAACAAGTACCTCCTTTAAAACAAGCATCAGTACCAGTATCAGTAATAGAAAAGCCATATCGTAAGATACAGGCACCATATATAGCTAAGACTGGTAATAATACAATAAAAATAGAAAAGATAGAAAATCCTGAAATTAAAAAATATGATGACTTATTAACACTAGACGATTATAAATTATTATTAAGCATCTTAAAAGAAGAAAAAGCAAAAGAACAACAAGCAAAAGAGCGTCAAGCACGTATAGATAAAGAACAAGAAAAATATGTTGAACTACAAAAATTATATAGTAATGTTATGTAAATTAAAATCCGTTAAAATATTAGCGGATTTTTATTTTGAGTAATTTAATAAAGTACGTTATAATAATACTAGGAAGTAGGTATAAATATGAATATAGATAATTTAAATGATAAGCAAAAAGAGGCTGTTTTATATAATGATGGTCCATTACTAATAATTGCTGGAGCTGGTGCTGGTAAAACCAAAACACTAACAACTAAAATCGCATATTTAATTGAAGAAAATTATGCTATGCCATACAATATTTTAGCAATTACCTTTACTAATAAAGCTGCTAAAGAAATGAAAGATAGATTATATACTTTAATTGGTAGTCTTGCTAAAGAAGTACAAGTATCAACATTTCACAGTTTTGGGTTAAAACTATTAAGAGAAAATTTTCAAGCCCTAGGCTATGAAAGAAACTTTGTAATTATGGATAGTGATGATTCTCTAACTGTTGTAAAAAAGATACTTAAAGATATGAATTGTGATCCCAAAAGTTATAATCCAAGAGCTATAAGAAATAAAATAAGTAGTTGTAAAAATGAAATGATGACTCCTCAAGTATATGAAAGATACGCCATAAGTGAATATGAAAAAGTAGTTTACCAAGTATATGAAAAATACGAAGAAAAACTTAGAAAAAATAATTCTGTTGACTTTGATGACTTACTACTATTACCTATAAAACTATTTAGAGAACATCAAGATATTCTAGAAAGATATCAAGAATTATATCAATATATATTAATAGACGAGTATCAAGATACTAATGAAGCTCAATATATTTTAACCAAAATGATTAGTAGTAAGAACAGAAAAATCACTTGTGTTGGTGATGATTCTCAAAGTATTTATAGTTTTAGAGGGGCTAATTATAAAAATATCTTAAACTTTGAGAAAGACTATAAAGATGCTAAAACTATTCTTCTAGAAGAAAATTATCGTTCAACAAGTAATATACTAGATGCCGCTAACCAAGTAATTAGAAATAATAAGCAAAGAAAAGATAAAAATCTTTGGACTTCTCGTGGAGCAGGGGAAAAAATTAAATATTATAGAGCCTTTAATGAAAAAGATGAAGCCCAGTATATAATAAGAAAAACAAAAGAACTAGTAAACAAAGGTGTAGAGTATAAAGATATAGCGGTTTTATATAGAACTAATGCCCAATCACGTGTAATAGAAGAAGAAATGTTAAAAGAAAATATGCCATATAGAGTAATAGGAAGTTTTTATTTCTACTCTCGTAAAGAAATTAAGGACTTAATTGCTTATTTACGTTTAATTCATAATAGTAAAGATAATATTAGTTTACTTAGAGTTATAAATACACCTAAAAGAGGAATTGGTTTAAAAACAATAGAAAATTTAACAGAAATAGCTGATAAAAAAGGTATTAGTATATATGAAGCTATAAGTTCTGGCAAAGAGTTAGAATTTAAAAATATTATTGAAAAATTAAAATTAATCTCTGAAGAATTAACATTAACTGAATTAATTGATAAAGTACTAGATGCTTCTGGTATGAAAGCTGATTTAGAAAGTGAGAAATCACTAGAATCAGAAATTAGATTAGAAAACTTAGAAGAATTTAAGTCTATAACTAAATCATTTGAAGAAAGAGAAGGATTAGTTTCACTAGAAGACTTTTTATTAGAAATAAGTTTAATAAGCGATGTTGAAGAATACAAGGACGATCCTAATCGTATTAGTTTAATGACTGTTCATTCTGTTAAAGGACTAGAATTTGATCATGTCTTTGTAGTAGGAATGGAAGAGGGTATATTTCCTCATATGAATTCTCTAATGGAAAACAGTGATTTAGAAGAAGAAAGACGTTTATGTTATGTTGCTATAACTAGAGCTAAAGATGATTTGTATTTAATCAATGCTCGTAGAAGAACTCTTTTTGGTAATGAACAAATTAATCCTGTTAGCCGCTTTATAAACGAAATAAATAAAGATTTACTAGAAACTAATGCTGAAGAGCTACCTAAGAAAGAAGAAAAAATTAATGTTGGAGAGATGTTTAGAGAAGATGATGTTGACTACAAAGTTGGTGATGTAGTATATCATGAGTCATTTGGAACAGGAAAAGTAGTTGAAGTAACCAATACACTTATTAGTGTTGCATTTAAATATCCTCATGGAATTAAAAAATTAATGAAGAATCATAAAAAATTATCAAAAGTAGCCTAAGTATTTAAAAGTAATTATGTTATAATAAAATTACATTATTACTTTGACAAATAATAAATAAAAATAAGCAGTGTGTAAAAGGAGAGAAAAATGAATAAAAATATCACATTAGTTATATTAGCCGCTGGTATGGGGAGTCGCTTTGGAGGATTAAAACAAATTGCCCCTCTAGGACCGAATGATGAATTTATCATTGATTATTCTGTTTATGATGCTATAAAAGCTGGTTTTACTAAAATAGTATTCTTAATAAAAGAAGAAAACTACGAATTATTTAAAGAAACTATAGGTAAAAGAGTAGAACCACATATCGCAGTAGAATATTGCTTCCAAAAAAATGATAATTTACCAATAGGTTACAGCCTGCCACAGGAAAGAGAAAAACCATTAGGAACAGCTCATGCTATTCTTTGCTGTAAAGACAAAGTAAAAGAACCATTTATGATTATTAATGCTGATGACTTTTATGGAAGAGATGCCTATGAACAAGCCGCAAAGTTTTTAAGAAATGTAGAAGATACAAGACCATATCAATATGGTATGGTTGGCTATTTAGTAAAAAATACTATGACAGAAAATGGTGCTGTAAAACGTGGCGTTTGTGAAGTAAAAGATGATTACTTAGTCAGAATAACAGAAAGTTCTATTGAAAAAATAAACGATAAAATAATTGCCAAACCATTAAATGGAAAGAACGAATTTGAAGTATCAGAAAATGATATTGTTTCTATGAATATGTTATTATTTACTCCAAGTATTTTCCAATATATAGAAGATAATTTTAGTAAATTTTTAGATGACAATAAAGACGACTTATTAAAATGTGAATATTTAATTCCTGATATACTATTTAAAACAATATCTGATAAATATGCTACTACCAAAGTCTTAAAAACAACAGCATCTTGGTATGGAGTAACATATAAAGAAGATGCTGAAGGAGTAAAAAAAGCTCTAAAAGAAATGGTAGAAGAAGGTACATATCCAAATAAACTTTGGGATTAAAACTTAAATAAATTAAAAACAAATCAAGGTATACAAGTTTAAAATTACCATTGATTTGTTTTTTTATTTTCTCAATAAGACTAAGAAAAACAGTAATTTACCAGTACTTTTATATACTGTCCACTTTAAGCTTACCACTACACCACATTGACAAAAAAGTGGGAGGGGGATATACTTTATACATAATAGAGAGAGGTGTATATGAGAAGAATTAATAAAAAAGGTTTTACTTTAGTAGAACTTTTAGCCGTAATTGTTATTATGGGTATTTTAATGATGGTGGCTATTCCATCAATAAGTAGAGTAATTGAAAATTCTAGAAAAGATACGTTTGTAGATATTGCCAAGTCTTATGCGAACGCGGCTAAGACATTATGGACGGCTGATACTTTAACGTGTGAAGGAACAGTCGCATCAGCTGTAGATGATGGCGATTATTATATTTTAATTAATACTAAAGAATCTGCTAGAGCAATACTTCCAGTATTAGTAGATCAAGGTGGTAAGTCATCTTGGGGAAATAGAGATGTAAATGGTTATGTAAGAGTTCATGTTGAAACAGTAACAGATAACAATGGAGAACCAAAAAGAACCACAACTTTTTATGTTAGTTTAAGTGATGGAACTCATGGCTTAATAGATAATGGAAGTATGACTTCAGATAACCTAAAAAAAGGTAATGTTAAAATGGATTTATCGAGTGATGATAAGAAAAAAGTAGAATTAACACTTGATAATGGTAACTTAAATTGTTCTAAGACTAATCTTGGAACTTATACGTGTACAGAAGTAACACCAGTAAAATCCATAACAGGTTTATGTGTAGATGATTCAAGTTATGCCGGAAATAATGGTACAGTAGATGTTAATCCAGTAAGTTTTGCGGATGATGATTGGGCAACCATAGCAGCTGTCGCAAAGAGTGGAGCATACGTAGGAAAATATAATGTTGGGGATACCAAAGAAGTAGACTTAGGAAGTTTAGGAAAGCATACAGTAAGAATAGCTAATACTTCAACACCAGCAGAATGTAGCCAAGAAGGTTTTTCACAAACAGCTTGTGGTTTCGTATTAGAGTTTGCAGATATAATTACAGAGCATAATATGAATCCAAGTGGAGAATATAAGGGAACAACATATAAATATGGTTGGAACAAAGATGGTTGGCCAGCAAGTAGTATGAGAAGTTATTTAAGTACAGATATATATAATGCTTTGCCAACAGATTTACAAGGTGTTATAGTAAATACAAAAGTAGTGTCAGGACATGGTAAAGATGATACAGATAATTTTATTTCAACAGATAAGTTGTATTTATTAGACTCTAGAGAAGTATATGGAGCAAGTTTTACTAGTACATTTAGTACTTCCAAGGATAGTGAGAGGCAGTTAGATTATTACTCAGCACAAGGTGTAACAGCAAGTAATTACTCTGGAGCTATTAAACAGCTAAATGGATCAAATGCTGATTGGTGGCTCCGCGCGGCTCATTCCTATTATACTACCGATTTCTATGCTGTGGATAGTTATGGTGGTTGGAATTACTTTGCTGATGCTAAGTGTGTAAATGGTGTTTCGCCGGCTTTCCATATCGCCTAACCTCAAATAAGAGTTTATAATCTTAAATTGATTATCAAAACTCTTCTTTTTTTTTATAGTTAAAAATGCTATACTTTTATCAGGTGATAATATGTACGAAAGAATGTTGGAACTAATTGATATAATAAATGAAGCTGATTATAATTATCATACTTTAGATAATCCCACTATAACGGATCAAGAATATGATAAATATCTAAGAGAGTTGTACGAAATAGAAACTGCACATCCTGAATGGGTTAAGGAAAATTCACCCACTCAGCACGCTGGCGGTCAAGTAATTGATGAATTTAAAAAAGTGACTCATAAAATACCTATGATGTCTTTAAGTGATGTCTTTTCAGAAAGTGAAATAATTGCTTTTGATGAAAGAATAAAAAAAGAAGGTATTAATCCCGAATATGTATGTGAATTAAAAATAGATGGTCTTTCTGTTTCCCTACTATATGAAGATGGAAAACTAGTTCGCGCCGCAACTCGTGGTGATGGAACAACTGGTGAAGATATTACTCATAACGCTAAAACGATTAAAGTTATTCCTCTAAAACTAAAGGAAAAAGTAAATATTGAAGTACGTGGTGAAATATTTATGAACAAGGAGACTTTAAAGAAATTAAACGAAGAGCGCAAGAAAAACAATCAACCATTACTTCAAAATTGCCGAAATGCTGCGGCTGGTTCAATTAGACAATTAGACTCTAAGATAGCAGCTGAGAGAAAACTTGATAATTTTATTTATCATTTACCAGACCCTCTTGATTATAATCTTCATACTCATCAAGAAGCCCTAGATTATATGAAAAGTTTAGGTTTTAAAATAAACCCTAATAATAGACTAGTAAAAAATATTAATGATGTTTTGTCTTTTATTGAAGAGAAAGGTAAGGAAAGACCCAATCTTCCTTATGACATAGATGGTATTGTTATTAAGGTTAATAATATTGATGATCAAGTACGTTTAGGTTATACTGCTAAGTACCCAAAATGGGCTACCGCCTACAAATTCCCAGCTGAGGAAGTTTTAACAAAACTAACAGACATTACTTTTACTGTAGGTAGAACAGGTCAAATAACTCCTAATGCTGTTTTAGAGCCAGTAATAGTTGCCGGTTCCACTATCTCTAGAGCAACACTTCATAATGAAGATTATGTTAATGAAAAAGGTTTAAAAATAGGTGATATTGTCTCTATTAGAAAAGCAGGAGATGTTATCCCAGAAGTAGTAGAAGCTAAAGTAAATCGCCGAACCGGAAAAGAAAAAGACTTTGTTATGATTACTGAATGTCCTATGTGTAAGACTCCACTAATCAAAAAGGAAGGTCAAGTAGATTATTATTGTCCTAATAATAAATGTCCAGCCCGCCATGTTGAAAGCCTTATTCATTTTGCTTCTCGTGATGCGATGAACATTGATGGCCTAGGCGACTCTATTATGGAAGATTTTTATAACTTTGGCTTCATTGGTAATATAGCTGATATATACTCCCTAAAAGATCACGCTAAGGACTTAACTAGACTAGAAGGATATGGAGAAAAGTCCATCAATAATCTTTTAACATCTATTGAAAACAGTAAAGCAAATTCTCTAGAAAGACTTCTATTTGGCTTAGGCATCCCACATGTTGGAGAAAAAACAGCTAAGATACTAGCTTCTAGATGTGAAACCATGGATAATTTAATTAAAACACCAGAAGAAGAACTAAAGAAAATACCAGATATAGGCGATATAATAGCCAAAAGTGTAGTAGATTATTTTGAAAACTCTCATAATAAAGCTATAATTGAGGAATTAAAAGAGTTAGGCTTAAACATGAACTATTTAGGGCCTAAAATTAAAGAAAATATAAATTTTGCTGGCAAGACCTTTGTTTTAACTGGAACATTAACTCTATATACTAGGGATGAAGCTAGTCTTAAAATAGAATCTTTAGGTGGCACTACAACAAATTCAGTATCTAAAAAAACCTCTGTTGTTGTAGTAGGAGAAAATCCAGGTAGTAAGTATGAAAAAGCCAAACAGTTAGGTATAGAGATTTGGACAGAAGAAGAATTTAAAAACAAAATAGAATCATAATCATAAATCAACAAAATACTTCATTATAAATTATTAAAAATGATACTAAAATACTTTAAATAAACCTATTAAATATGTATAATTAATATTGAAAGGACTGATAAAATGTCAAAGAAAAAGAACTTAACTATTGAAGATTATAAAGAATCTTTACTTGATGATGAAGATGAAATTATTGATGAAAATCAAGATCAGGATATTAAATCATCAAAAAAAATAAAAGAAGACAAACTAAGTGATGATACTTTTGATGATAAAAATAGTTCTAAAAAATACAACAAAATAAAACTAATGCTAAACATTATTTTTATCGTTATAGTAGTATTAATACTTATGATTACTACTGATATAGTCTGTGTAGAAAAGTACAATAAAGGACCTTACTTTGCTATAAATACTAAGACATATAAAGACGGTGGAACTAAAGAATATTATGGTCTTGGTTATAAGGTAATTAAATATAATCAAATTGAAGGAAGAAGAGGAATGTATCTAGGACTTTGGAATTTAAAATATGATACTGAACCATTTGAAATACCAGCCCTAGATTTAGCAATTGAATTTACTAATAAGCCTCAAAATAGTTATAAAAAATACTATAAAAAATATTTAAAAGTAACAGGAACTCTTATTAGTAAAGATGAAGAAAATAGTATTTTAACATTTGGATATATAGATGCTGATCAAAAATATAATTTAGATATAACTTGTAAAATGGCTGAGGATACAACTTTTTCTGATATAGAAGATAATAGTGAAATAACTATCATTGGAACAGTCAAAGATTTTACACCTAAAAGTTCTGATACTAACAAAACTCTATATATGAATGATTGTTTCTTGAAATAAAAGTAACTGCTAGTTGCTTTTTTTTTGAACTTAATATAAACTTGTAATTAAGGTAGGTGAAATATTTTAGTTATGAAAGGTAACAATGAAACAGAAGTTGAAATTCTAAAAGAAGAAAGTGAGACTCAAAGCAATGAAAAAGTAACTGAAAAAACTAGTGTTCAACATCAAGAAAAAAACGATTCTAGTGATGGGAAAAATAGTAAAAAGACTAATAATTCATTAATTATTATAGCTGTATTATTAATTGCTTTATCAGCATGCATTTTATTTGTTATTTATACGAACCGTGGTATTAATAAAGGTAACAATAATAACAATAATATAAAGACAGATAGTAATAAAGTTTACTCAATGTATAGAATGTCTGGAAATTCTATTGAGGACTTTGACTTATCATTTTTACAATTAGAAAATTCTAATAAAAATATTTTATATAGTCCATTATCTATAAAATATGCCTTAGGTATGTTAAGTGATGGTGCTAATGGAAAATCAAAAGAACAAATTGATGCTATAATTGGGGACTATAAGTCAAAAGCATATACTAATAGTCAAAATATGTCTTTTGCTAATGCTATGTTTGTTAAAGATACATATAAAGATAGTATAAATAGTAGTTATGTTGATTTATTATCTACTAAGTATAATGCTTCAGTTATTTATGATTCATTTACTACTCCAGATAATTTAAATAAATGGGTAAGTGATAAAACATTTAATTTAATAGAAAATTTATTTGATGATGTATCTAATAATAACTTTTTCTTAACCAATGCTTTAGCAATAGATATGGAGTGGAAGAATGTATTACAAGCAACAAATAGGGCTTCAGGAAGATTTATGTATAGTGTTTCTTATCCACATGAGAAATATTTTGACCGTATAGATCACTTAGATGATACCGGTTACTATGGACTTAAGTTTAATGATAATAAGGTTGTTAAATCTGTTGAAGTTGGAGCCTCTATCAATAATTATGATATTATTAAAGATAAAGGCAGAGAAGAAATAATTAAAACCATAACTGATGGTTATAATGCCCATGTTGCATCAGGTGGAGAAACTTGTGGTATTGACTTAGATACATTTGTAAATACTTATATGCAAGAAATAGGTGAGAATTTCGGACGTATTGATGTGTCTACAGATTTCCTTTTCTATAATGATGAAAATGTAAAAGTATTTGCTAAAGATTTAAAAACATATGATAATATAACTCTACAATATGTAGGAGTAATGCCAACTACTGATTCACTAGAAAATTATGTTAAATCTACTAACGCTAAAGCATTAAGCAAACTAGTTGGTAAATTAAAACCACTTGAACTTAGTAGTTTTGAAGAAGGAAAAGTATATAAACTACATGCTTATATTCCAATGTTTAAATTTGATTATAAATTAAGTTTAAAAGATGATTTACAAAAATTAGGTATCAATGATGTCTTTACTAAAGGAAAAGCGGACTTATCTAATATGACTTCTGATAGTGAGACTTATATTGATAGTGCTGATCATAAAGCAACTATTGAATTTTCAAATGAAGGTATCAAAGCTGCTGCTGCAACAATGGCTGGTGGTGCCGGTGCAACTAGATGTGTAGGATATGACTACATATATGAAATACCAGTAGAAGAAATTGATTTAACTTTCGATAAACCATATTTATTTATAATTAGAGATAAAGATACTCAAGAAGTTTGGTTTATAGGAACTGTTTACGAACCAACAGAAAAATAGTTTATATTAAATAGTAAAAAAAGAAAAATTATTAATAGCTTTTAATGCTAAAGTAATTTTTCTTTTTATTATGTTCCGAGATAGGAACATAATAAAACCACCCGCTATGCGGGTGAGAGCTGAAAAAGCGATAGCGTTA
>CAKPLN010000007.1 GCA_934167665.1 uncultured Bacilli bacterium | reverse complement strand
TAAAAATGTTATAATAATATCAATAAGTAGTTGATATTTGGTATATTTTTATTGTAAAACTTAAATACAATTAAATTGGTAAGATTTTATGAAGGAGCAGATGGGTTAAAAACAGGTCATACTGATGCTGCACAATATTGTTTAGCCGCAACAGCTAAAAGAAAGGGTGTACGATTAATAGGAATCGTTTTAGGAGTACCAAATAGTAAAGTAAGAAATACCCAAGCTATGCAATTATTAGATTATGGTTTTAATAATGTAAAGCAGAGAGTGTTGAAGAAAAGTGGGGAGGTTGTTTCTACTTTAAAATTGGATAAAGCTGATATCTCAGAAATTCAGGTAAAAATAAAAGATGATTTAGTTGTTGTTGAAAATTTAGATGGAGAAGAACATAAGTATACATATGATATTGTAATTGATGATGTAAAACTTCCAATTCAAGCTAATACAGTTGTTGGTCAAATTAAAGTTAAAGAAGGAAAAAATGTTGTTTCTACTATGGATCTTATAGTAGATAAAAAGGTTGAAAAATTAAGCTATTTAGACTTGTTTTTAAATTCACTATTAAATATTTTTTCAGGAGAAATATAAATTATTAAAGTCGGCTTTACACCGTCTTTATTTTTATGTAAAATTATTACATAAATATTTAACTCGGTAAAAAAAATTAATTTAATTATGCTATAATTTTTATTAGATGAGGTGGTTGCAGTGGCAAAGAATAATACTAGTAGTAAATATAATAGATATCAAAAACAAGATGATAAAGCTACTATTAGTAATAAAAATAAAAGTAAAAGTACTAAAGGTATTAAAGATACTAAGGATACTAAAAATACTAATACTTCTAAGAATAAAGATTTAGATGCTACTACTAATTTAGATATTAGTTTTATAGATGGTAAAAATAAGAAAAAGCCTGTTTTAGAAAAAACAGAAATTCTTGATGTTGAAGAAATCGTTAAGGCTAATGAAGCATTTAATAGTGAAAAGCCAACTAGCAATTTTAAAATGGTTTCATTGATATTAGGAGGAGTTTGTTTAGTATTAATGTTTACTGTTTGCTATTTTTTATTGAATGGAAGTACTACTAATTTAATTCAAAAAGAAATTATAAAAGAAGTTCCTGTTGTTGATGATAATTATGTTTTTTTAGGAGATTCAATAACAGATTGGTATGATTTAGATAAATATTTTGAAGGGTTACCAGTAGTTAATAGTGGTGTTAGTGGATACTCTACTAGTAATATTTTAAATAATATGAATAAAATGGTTTATCAATATAATCCTTCAAAAGTATTTATATTAATAGGTATAAATGATTTAGAGCTTAAAGTTGATGATGATGTAGTAGTTAATAATATTAGGAAGATTGTTCAAGGTATTAAAAAGAATCGTAGATATGCTAAAATATATGTAGAATCTATATATCCAATTAATAATAGTGATGATGATAAAATAGAAGGGAGTATTATTAATGGTAATAGGAAGAATTCTGATATTATAGATATAAATAATAAATTAGTTAAACTTACTAAAGAGGAAGGAGCCACTTATATAGATTTACATAAAGAGTTAGTTGATGATAATGGGCTACTTAAGATTGAATATACTGTTGATGGGTTACATCTTTCTAGTGAAGGATATGAAAAAGTAACGGAGGTATTAAGAAAATATATTAATGAGTAGGTGTTAATAATGGATGAATTAGATAATAAAAAAGTATCAAAAACTATTATAGTTATTTTGATTATTATTTTGTTAACTATTGTTATTACATCTTTTTTTGTTTATTATATAAAATCAATAAAATATGATAATGTTATATTTCCAAATACTTATCTTGGTAATTATGAGATATCTAAAGTTAATTATAAGGATTTAGAACAATTAATTGATTCTTTAAGTGATGATATTCTTAATAATAATGAGATTATATTTAGAGTTAATGATAGAGAATATAAATCTACGTTTAAAGAACTTAATTTAGTTATTAATAAGGATGATATAATTTCAAAGATAAAAAATGATCAAGTACAAGTGGGTGGATTTAATAAATTTAAAAGGGTAAATGGTATTAGTAAAAAAACTTATAATTATAGTTTTAAATATAATTTAGATGATATAACTAGTGTTGTTACAAAGTTAAAAGATGAAGTTGATGTAGCTCCTATTTATGATCATTTAGCTATGGATGATAATAGACAACTTAGTTATGTAGAGGGTGTTGATGGTTATAATTTAGATATTTTAAAATCAGTTAGTGCAATTACTCAGGTTTTGGATAGTGGGAAGTATTCTAAAGTTGATTTAGTTGGTGATATAGTTAATGCTAATGTTAATAGTAGTTTGGCTAGTGTTGATACAATAGTTTCTAGTTTTACAACAGAGTTTGATCCTAATATAAGTAGAGCAGATAATTTAAGAACAGGTTTAGCTTATATAGATGGAGCTATAATTTATCCTGGGGAAATATTTTCTTTTTATAATTATGCTGGCCCTTATAACAAGAGTGGTTATGTTTGGTATTATGAATTTATTGGAAATGGTGTTTGTCAGATAGCAACAACAGTATATGATGCGGCTTTATTAGGTGGATTGGAAATTGTTAAGAGGTATCCACATAAAGCTAAGTCAGTGTATGTTCCTGGGGGATTAGACGCTACAGTTGCTAGTTATTCTAATGGTTGGAATGTTGATATGCAGTTTAAAAATACATATGATTATCCACTTTATATATCGGCTTATGCTATTGGAGGAACTGCTCATGTTGATTTTTGGTCTAATCATGATGCTAAAAAAGGTAAAACTTATTCTACATCATCAGTTAAAATTGCTGAGAGGGGTTATATTTCATATTTACATGTTTATGAAAATGGTGTAGAAATTGAAAAAAGACAAATAGCGACTACTTGGTATTTAGAATAAAAGTGGAATATATATTAATTTTTTTCATAGTATTTAATACAGAAAGAGAGGAATTAATATATATGGAAACACTTAAAGTAAGTAGTAAATCAAATCCTAACAGTGTAGCGGGAGCTTTAGCAAATGTCTTTAGAGAAAAAGGTACAGTTGAGATTCAAGCTGTAGGTGCTGGGGCATTAAATCAGGCTATTAAAGCGGTTGCTATTGCGAGAGGATTTGTTGCTCCTAGTGGAAAAAATTTAGTTTGTATTCCAGCTTTTCAAGATATTGCCATTGATGGTGAAGAAAGAACGGCTATTAAATTAATAATTGAAGCTAAATAAAATTTAACGAAAACTTTACGAAGTTTTCTTTTTTTTTGTTTATAAGGAATTTTCTCCTTACAAAGAATAGAAAAGAAGGGGACATTTGTCCACTTCAAAAACAACTCATGTAATATGAATTTTAAATTAAAATAAATAATTATTTTTCGTATTTATGTTGGTAACATCTTTTAGATTTGTAGTCTAACAGAACACATTTATTGTGTTGACATTTAGGACAAGAATATCAATTATATCAAATAACTGTCTACTTTTACTTGACTAATGCACTGCAAATGCCCCCACAAAATTACTAAAAAAAGATGGTGTTGACAAAAGTTGGGGGGGGGGGGTATACTTTATACATAATAGAAAGAAGAGGTGTGATTAAGTTGTTAGGTAGTAAATTAAGCAGTAAAAAAGGTTTTACCTTGGTAGAACTTTTAGCCGTAATCGTCATTATGGGTATTTTGATGATGGTCGCAATTCCATCAATAAGTAGAGTAATCGAAAACTCTAGGAAGGATACGTTTGTAGATATCGCTAAGTCTTATGCGAACGCGGCTAAGACACTTTGGACAGCTGATACTTTAACGTGTGAAGGAACAGTCGCATCAGCTGTAGATGATGGCGATTATTATATTTTAATTAATACTAAAGAATCTGCTAGAGCAATACTTCCAGTATTAGTAGATCAAGGTGGTAAGTCATCTTGGGGAAATAGAGATGTAAATGGTTATGTAAGAGTTCATGTTGAAACAGTAACAGATAACAATGGAGAACCAAAAAGAACCACAACTTTTTATGTTAGTTTAAGTGATGGAACTCATGGCTTAATAGATAATGGAAGTATGACTTCAGATAACCTAAAAAAAGGTAATGTTAAAATGGATTTATCGAGTGATGATAAGAAAAAAGTAGAATTAACACTTGATAATGGTAACTTAAATTGTTCTAAGACTAATCTTGGAACTTATACGTGTACAGAAGTAACACCAGTAAAAACTATAACCGGTTTATGTGTAGATGACTCAAGTTATGCTGGAAATAATGGTACAGTAGATGTTAATCCAGTAAGCTTTGCGAATGATGATTGGGCAACAATAGCAGCTGCCGCAAAGAGTGGAAACTATGAAGGAAAATATAACGTAGGAGATACTAAAGAAGTAGACCTAGGAAGTCTAGGAAAACATACAGTAAGAATAGCTAATACTTTAACACCAGCAGAATGTAGCCAAGAAGGTTTTTCACAAACTGCCTGTGGTTTCGTATTAGAATTTGCAGATATAATTACAACACATAATATGAATCCAAAAGGAGAATATAAGGGAACAACATATGAATATGGTTGGAACAAAGATGGTTGGCCAGCAAGTAGTATGAGAAGTTATTTAAGTACAGATATATATAATGCTTTACCAGCAGATTTACAAAGCGCCATAATAGATACAAAAGTAGTGTCAGGGCATGGTAAAGATGATTCATCTAACTTTACTTCAACAGATAAGTTGTATTTATTGTCTACAGCTGAAGTATGGGCACAAGGGACATCAAATACTATTACTAACGATACAGGAAGAGATAATACTAGACAGTTAGATTATTATACAGGAGTTACAACAAATAGTTATTCTAAGGCTATTAAACAGCTAAACGGCTCAAATGCTTATTGGTGGCTCCGCGCGGCTAATTCCGATATTAATTACAATTTCTATTATGTGAGTTATTTTGGTGATTGGTATGACACGAGTGCTATTTCTACGACATACGGTGTTTCGCCGGCTTTCCGAATAGCCTAAATGTAAACAGAGTGTAAAGTCACAAAAAATATATTGTATAGTCGGAGATTGGAACTATACCGATAGTCATCTTACCGAAGTCGTACTACGAACGAAAGTGAGTAAAGACAGGTAAGATGGCGTTATTTATATTTGACATATATTTGTCAAAGATTGGAGATTTCATGTCAGTACCAAGATTTAAAAGAAAACCTAGTGATCTTGATTATGTAGAGAATTCATTTGAGATACAAGTTGAGATAATGAATTTGTGTTCTAAGCTTTCAGCAAGATGGGCTAGAATATATCAACAACCAATTGATAGATTAGCAACATTTCAAGCAGATTTTGTAAATATGGCTAGTAGTATAAAAATTACTACTGTTGATGATTATATAACTAGAAGATGGTTACTTAAGATGTCTAATGCTTGTCTTCACGCTCTAGAGAAGAGGGTTATGGATATGGTTAGAATTTTGTATACTAATCCTTCAAAGTGTTTCAACCGAAAGAATGGTAAAAATTATACCTTTTCTGAAGCCGTTAGTATGCTTGATAAAAAATTAGAGGTGTTAGGCGTCAAATATCAAAGACAATATGACTTGATAAAGGGTGTTATGACTGCTGATAAGAAGAAGTATGGAAGTTTGGTTGATGGTACAATTTCTGATAAGGAAATCATGTCAATGTTGGTTTCAAAGGGTATTCAAGTCTTTTTTGAGTAGCTTTTTTGAAATAGGAGTACTAATAATAATTGCACCGTTTTAGAGCCGTGGATGATGGTTTGAGTACTGCTCCGCGCGGCTAATTCCAATAATAATAACAATTTCTATAATGTGAATAATAATGGTGATTGGAATAACAATAATGCTAATAATACAAACGGTGTTTCGCCGGATTTCTGTTTAAATTAGCAGAACAGGTAAAATAAAGTTGTTTAAAATAACACTTTAACTGCTTTTTGAAAGAAAGGATTGGTATTTCCTTAGAATAGATTTATTCTTAAAGTTAATTAATGATGTATTAATTCGGACGCTTTTTGCATGGTTAGGAGTTTATTCATTTATCTTAATTTCATGGATTAGTACTAAGTAAGTAGATTAAATGAATACTAGATTAGGAGTCTTATACATTAATTGTGGGAAGTAGCAATACTTCTCTTTTTTTGGGAGTTTATATGAATAGTAGAGAAAGAAAAGAAAAAAGATATTTAAGAAGAAAAGAGAAAAGATTAAATAAAATTATTGAACGTAGTAATAGATATGCTAGTATTAATGAAGCATTTTGTTTTCATAAAGTAATGTTTTATAGTGATAAGTGTTGTAATGGTGTTAGATGGAAAAAGTCTACTATAAACTTTGAGTTACATCAGTTTACAATTATTTCTACAGTTTGTCATAATATTAAAGATAATACTTATAAAGTTGGAAATACATATAAGTTTCAGATAAATGAAAGGGGAAAGGTTAGAAATATAGATGCTCCTCATATAAAGGATCGTTTAGTACATAAAGTTCTTTCCAATGAGATTATATTGCCTATATATCAACCACATCTTATATATGATAATGGGGCTAGTCAAAAGAATAAAGGGTTTACTTTTTCTTTATTTAGGCTTAGGAAAAAATTACAAAGATATTTTAAAAAGTATGGAAATAATGGTTATATTGTATTAATTGATTATTCTAAATTTTTTGAAAATTCATCGCATGAGGTAATTCATAAGATTCATGAGGGATATATTAGAGATTCTTACACTATTCAAGTGATTGAAGATTATACTTTTATTGTTAAAGGTATTGCACTTGGAATAGAGATGGCTCAAAAAGAAGCTAGTATTATTCCTAATGTTCTTGATCATTATGTTCAAAATAGATGTTCAGCTATTGTTAGGTATATGGATGATTCTTGTTTTATTTGTAAAAGTTATGATGAAGCTTTAAAAACATTAAGGAATTATTGTGAACTTTCTTCAAAATATGGGATTATTATTAATACTAAAAAAACAAAAATAGTTAAATTAACTAATTATTTTAAATTTTGTAAATGGAATTATAAGTTACTTCCTTCTGGTAAGGTAATAATAGTTCCGGATAAGAGAACTATATATAGGCAGAGAAGAAAACTTAGAAAGATGTATAAGTTATACAAAAATAAAGATTTATTATTTGAAGAGATAAAGGTTTCTAAAACTTGTTTTATGGCATATTTAAAGATTGGTAATAGTAATAAATACTTGTCTTACTTAAATGATAGATATAAAGAAGTAAATAATGAAAATATATGTGTAAACTAGACTTGTTAAAAAACTTATTATGTGTTATTTTTTTTATAGAAAGTAGGGATTTGTATGGTACTAGAAAAAGTTAATAGTAGTCTTAACCAAATTAGTGATGATTTTAATTTAATAAAGTTAGCAATTAAAGATGTTTGGGTTGGACCTAGTTCTGATAGTTTTGAGGTATCATTTAAAGGACTTATTTCTACTGTTGATAAGATTTATGATTCGATAGGGGCATTTAATTGTATTTTATCTGATTTAAAGGTATATAAGGATAATGTTAAAAAGATAGAGGATTTGCAGGCGAAGATTGATTATGAATATCAACATCCTAGTGTTGCGGTAAATGAATCTTATAGTGAAAATGGTGTTGTAAAAACTAGGGTTAAGTATGTTGTTAATCAATCATTAATTGATGATTTAGAGGCTAAAATTAAATTGTTAGTAGCAGAGAATGCACAGTTAAAAGAACATATGCGTATGACTTCTGATTATATTACTGATCTTAATATTAAATCTAAAAATAATGGTGATATTTCTCATAGAGGATATAGATTTGGTGGTATCACTGATAATTCAGTTGAAGCATTTATTAATGCTGGAGAAAATGGTTTCTGGGGATGTGAAACAGATGTAAGATTTGATGCTAATGGAAATCTTATTTGTAGTCATAATACTCCAAAAACTGGTGAAAATCCACCTACTTTTGAAGAATATTTGGATATTTGTAAAAAGTATGGTATGACAGCTATTATTGATTTAAAGTATGCTAAGGGTGTTGGCCCAGCTGATCCTTATCTTTCGCCAGCTGTTATTAAAACAATTGAAGAAAAGGGTATGATTGATAGTTGTATTATACAGACTAATAATCATACAGATATTCCTTATATTAGACAAACTTCTAGTAATGCTAGAATTTGGTATTTAACTGATGGTTTATCGGAAAATAGTTTGAAATTAATAATTGATAATGGCGTTGAATGTGTTAATACTAAATCTGGTGAAGGCGTAGCTTATCGAATAAAGAAGCTACAAGAGTATGGAATTGATACTTGTGTATGGAATGTTCAAACAATGAATGCTAAACAAGCTTACTTGAATATGGGAGCTAAGCATGTTATGACTGATAATGTACTAGGAATTACTCCTTATCAAGAAGGAGAAGAAGATTTTAATAATATATCCTAAATAATGGTTATATGGTATAATTATAATAGAGGTGCTTTATGATAGTAGAAATTAAAAGTAAAGGGCAATTGCAATCTATATCAGGAAAACTAAATAATTCTTCACAACAGTTATCTTCTGAGGCTGCTAATATTATTGGTGATTTATCAGAAACTGAAGATTATGATGGTATTTTAGTTTCTAAGACTGCTGGTATAATACAAAATAACTTAAAAAATGTTTCAAGGGAAGTAGATAAGCTAAATATAAAGTTAACTAACTATGTTAATGAAGTTTTAGAACTTGATACTTATGATTTTAAGATAGATAGTAATTTAGGTGATAAATAGTGGATAAATATAAAATTGATTTTGGAAATGTTGATAAGACTCTTAATGATTTAAAACAAATTAGAGGTAGCTATAATGAGCAAATTGTTTGTTTTAGTAATTTAATTAAGGAAATTGCTTCTTCTAATCAGTGGAAGGATGTAGTTGTTAAAACAGAGTTTATTAATACACTTAATTCTTATTTAAAAATTTATAAGGAAGCATCTTCTTTTTTAGAACAGTATGAAAAATATTTAACATCTAAAGTTAAGATGGCATATATTATGGAACAAAAATATACGAGGTGATGTATATGAATAATTCACAAACTTCAGTTTATGTTGACACATCTACTTTAAAAATATGGGGAACTGAGATTAATAAAATTAATGATGAAGCTTTAAAAAATTTGAGTTTATACCTTAATACAGTTAATAAGTTACAAGATTATATGGCTGGTAATGTTATCTCTGGATTTATTAAAGATACTACTAATCTTATAAATAAAGTAGAAAAAAAGCATAAAAACATGAATGATGTAGAGAAATTTTTAGATGAAGTTGTTAATACTATGAATGAGCAATAATTATTTGGGAAAGGTGGTTATTCTTCATGAATGGAAATGATATTATTTTTTGTCCTAGATGTGGTGAGAAGATGCATAGAAATCAACGTAATTGTTTGAAATGTGGACAATTAAATTATGAAAATCCCGATAATGAATACATGAAAAAATATGAAACAGGTAACTCTTCTCTTAATAATACTTATGTTATTGGACAAGGAACTTTTAAGTTTTCTAATGGTGTTACTTCTGGATACAGACCTAATGAGATTTTAGCAAATAATACTGGAAATTTAACTGGTTGTGTCATTTTTAATATATTGTTTTATTTATTTGGTTTATTAGGTATTTATGTTTTATTTATAATATTTGGTGTTTCTAATATATTATTTAATAATACTTTTTTATTTACTGTAATGGGTTATTCTATAGTATTTATTTTGATTTATTCACAGGAATTATTATTTATGAAGGCTGATAAGCCATGGTGGGGAGCATTAATTCCTTTTTATAGTCAGTATCTTATGTTTGAAATAGTGTTTGGAAATGGTTATTTGTTTTTACTAACTTTTATTCCTATAGTAGGACAAATAATGATGCTTATTTTATTTTATAGACTTGGTAAAGTTTTTAATAAGAATTCTATTTTAACACTTATATTTACTGTATTTTCTATTCCATTTATATCTTTTAGTAGTACTACTAGTTATAATGGAGTTATATATATTAGTAGATCTAAGGGGCAAGATTCTTTAAGATATTTATATAAGTGTAATAAGAACATTTTAATTTTTGTGTTTTCTTTTATTTTAGGAGCACTTTCTTTATTCATTTACAATGAGAGAAATACTGTAATTGATAAAGCTAGGTATCTTATGACTTTTTCTTTTACTAAAGATGCTAAAACTATTATTAAAGATGCTAAAGATAGTATTAAAGATAATTATTATACATGTTCTAATGGCAAAAGTATAACAAATCAAAATGATTACTATATTTGGTTTGATAATGCTGGTGATTATTTTGGAAGTAAGTCTGTTTCTGTATCGATTTTAAGTAATGATTATTATAAGGGATATATTCATGTAAAAGTTTTTGATAACAAAGAACAATATTATATTTCTGTTTCTGATGGTAAATATGGTATAGGAGAAGTTGATAACTCTAAGTTAAGTTCTGTTCATGCCGTTAAAGGATACACGGTATCTTTACCAAAAAATGTAATTATTTGTCATAAAGAGTATTGATAAAAGATAAAATATAGAATATAATGTAAGCAAATCGATAATTAGAACTAATAATAAGTTAATTAAGCGAAGAGAATTCGTGGTTGGTGTAAACGAATGTTATGTACTTATTTATCTACTCTATAGATGATGTATTTCCGGTTGATACCGTTATCTTAAATAAGTTAAATAAAGGATGGTACCGTGCTTTTGCACTCCTTGGTATCATCCTTTTTTGTATTTTGGAGGTGAAGTATGGAAAAACATGTAAAGACGGGTATTGGAGTTTTAATTGAAGACGATAATAGAATTTTGCTTGGTCATAGGGTGGCTTCTTATAAGGATACAGGTGGTATTTATGAGCCTGATTCGTGGACTCTTCCTGGTGGAAAACAAGAGTATGATGAGACGGTGGTTGATGCTGGTATTCGTGAAGTAAAAGAAGAAACTAATTTAGATGTTTCTTCTTTGGAATTGTTCTTTGTCTCGGATGATATTTCTTCTGATAGACATTATGTAACAATTGATTTTATTACTAATGATTTTAGAGGTAATATTAAAGTTATGGAACCTGCAAAGATTGATGAGTGGAAATGGTTTTCTATTGAAGAATTGCCAGAAAATATATATTCTCCATCAAGAAAATGTATAGAATATTATATAAAAATTAAAAAAGGAAATGAGGAATAAGATATGATAGATATTAAATTAATAAGAGAAAATAGGGATTTAGTTAAAGAAAATATTAAAAAGAAATTTCAAGATGAAAAATTACCATTGGTAGATGAAGTTTATGAATTGGATAAAAGAGTTCGTGAAGTTCAGGTTAAAGCTGATGGATTAAAGGCTGAGAAAAATAAACTTAGTGGTGAAATTGGTAAATTAATGAAAGATGGTAAGAAGGAAGAAGCAGAAAAAATTAAAGCTCAAATTCAAGCTAATGCTTTGGAAATTACTAAGTTAGAAGAAGAACAGGAAACTTTAACTAGTCAAATTAAAGAAAAAATGTTGGTTATTCCACAAATAATGGATCCATCTGTTCCTATTGGAAAAGATGATAGTGAAAATGTGGAAGTTCAAAGATTTGGAGAAGCATTTGTGCCAGATTATGAAATACCTTATCATGCTGATATTATTAATAAAGTAAATGGTATGGATAAAGAGGCTGCTGGTAGAACTAGTGGACAAGGTTTTTATTATTTATTAGGTGATATTGCTAGACTTCATGAAGCTATGATTGCTTATGCAAGAGATTTTATGATTGATGCTGGATTTACTTATGCTATTCCTCCATTTATGATTCATAGTGATGTTGTTACTGGAGTTATGTCATTCCCAGAAATGGAAGCTATGATGTATAAAATTGAAGGAGAAGATTTATATTTAATTGGTACTTCTGAACATAGTATGATTGGTAGATTTAAAGATCAAATTTTAAAGAAAGAAGACTTACCAGTACATATGACAAGTTATTCACCATGTTTTAGAAAAGAAGGTGGTAGTCATGGGCTTGAGGAAAGAGGACTTTACCGTGTTCATCAATTTGAAAAACAAGAAATGATTGTTATTTGTGAACCAGAAGAATCTATGGAATGGTATGAAAAAATGTGGAAATTGACAGTTCAATTATTTAGAAATTTTGATGTACCAGTTAGACAACTTGAGTGCTGTAGTGGTGATTTAGCCGATTTAAAAGTAAAATCTTGTGATATAGAAGCATGGAGCCCAAGACAAAAGAAATATTTTGAAGTTGGTAGCTGTTCTACTTTAGGAGATGCTCAAGCAAGACGTTTAGGAATACGTGCTAAAGGAGAAAAAGGTACTTATTATTTACATACATTAAATAATACTGTTGTTGCTAGTCCACGTGGTTTAATAGCGGTAATTGAAAATAACTATCAAGAAGATGGAAGTATTAAAATTCCAGAAGTTTTGCAACCATATATGGGTGGTAAAAAGGTAATTAAATAGTTATGAAGGAAAGATATTTACAAGAGTTAAATGACATATTGGATATAGCTGATGCTAATTTACGAAATAAAATGTTTCAAGAAAAGTATTTAGAATATCGTAAATATTGTTATTCTAATGATATTTTGTCTTATGATTATAACCTTAGTAAAAAAGCGAATTCAACATTTTTACTAGAAAGTGCTCCTATACATTTTGATGTAGATCCAGCTCTTTTAGCTAGTGCTATTAATAGTTTAAAAAGAGTACAAAATAGTATTAGTAGTGGAATGAACGATGGAATTAATGTTGATGAGGCAGCTATTATTTTAAGGGCTTGCGTTAATAATGCCAGATCTGTTTTACGGGCACATGCTGATACAGACTTTGATAATAATTCTTTGAGTGGTTCTTGTGGATTTGGTCAAGCTTTAACTGGTATGCCTTTGAGTGAATTAGGTGTACCTGTTACAATTAATAACGCTAGTGGATTACCTGATAGTGATGTTAGGCATGCTTTTATTACTTGCTCTTTTCCTATTTATGATGGAGAGAAGTATTATAATAAGGAATACTTAGTTGATACTACATATAGACAGTTTTTCTTAACTATAATGTCAACTGAAGCTAATTATTATGATGGTGATAGACGTTCAAAAAACAAATGTGGTCCACAAGCAGGATATTATATTATGCAAAATCCTCAAGATATAAATATTGCTAGAACTTTAATTAAAAATGGTTATATTGAATTAGATGAAAATGTAGCTAGAACTTACGGTTCAGCTTTTTCTAAGATGAGTATTTGTCTTAGTAGTAGTAGGGATGATATAGAAAGAGTTTCTTCACATACTGGTAGTGAATACTGTAAAGCTATGCACGAAGTACAAGAAGAACTTGATTATACGAAAGAAGAATTTGATTCTTGGAATATTCATGTCAGCTTAACTGATGATACTAGTACTAAGAAAACATATTAATAATACTTAATACTTTTCTAATTTAGAAAAGTATTCAGGCTGTTGACAAAGTAAATTTTGTTAATGGTCTTTTTTTTATCAACAAAATGATGTATAATAAATTTGTAAGGCAGCTTATATATTCCAAATTTGAGCTTACTAGCCTTACTTTTTTTGTGTATTTTTGGTATAATATTATCGGAATATATGAGAAAGTAAGTGATTATTATGGCTATGACCAAACAAAATTTTAAAAACGATTGTATAATTTTTAATACATTAAATGATTTAGTACCACAAGAACATTTGGTAAGAAAACTAGATAACTGTATAAAATTTACCTTCATAGAAGAATTAGTAAAAGATTTATATAGTGACTTTGGTAGACCAAGTATTCCTCCAGTGGTACTTTTTAAATTGATATTTATAAATATAATATTTGGAATAAATTCAATGAGAAGGACTTGTGAAGAATGTGAGGTAAACATTGCATATAGATGGTTTTTAGGCTTATCGATGTATGATGATATACCCAACTATTCAACATGGAGTCAAAATTATATAAGAAGATATAAGGATAGTGATGTGTTTGATAAAATATTTGAAAAGATATTGGACCAAGCAATCGAATATGGATTTGTAGATTCAGAAACGGTATTTGGGGATGGAACTCATCAAAAAGCAAGCGCCAATAAAAACAAACACAAAGATGTAGAAGTAGAAATAGTAAAAAAAATATATGAAGATAAATTATTAGAAGAAATAAATGAGGATAGAATAAATCATAGTAAGAAACCAATTGATAGTTTAAATAAAAAAGAAATAATGTTTGATGAAGAAACTGGTGAAGTAATAGAAAATAAAGACACTAAACATATTAAAGAAAGCTTAACAGATCCAGAAAGTGGTTGTTTTCATAAAGGCGAAAAAGAAAAGTGTTTTGCGTATAATCACCAAGTGTTTTGTGATAAAAACGGATTTGTATTAGCTAAAACGACAAGTCCTGGAAATATACACGATAGTATTGCATTTTTCAAGGCATGTAGTGCACTTAATAAAAAATTTAAAGATAAAATAAAAAATATGTGTTTAGATGCAGGATATGTAACGCCGGCAATTTGTAGAGAAATAATATTAAATGGGCATAGACCATTAATGCCATATAAAAGACAAATGACTGGGAAGGGACTATTTAAAAAATACGAGTATGTATATGATGAATATTATGATTGTTATATTTGTCCAAGCAATGAAATCTTATCTTATTTTACAACAGATAAAAATGGTTATAAGCAATATAAATCAAATCCAGATAAATGTGTAAATTGTCCACTTAGAGATCAATGTACTAAAAGTAAAAATTATCAAAAAGTAGTAACACGCCATATATGGGAAAAATATAAAGAAGAAACTAATGAAAATAGATACACACAAAATTGGGAGAAAAATTATCCACAAAGAAAAGAAACTATTGAAAGAGTTTTTGAAGATTGTAAAGAACAACATAACTTAAGATTTACAAGAATTCGTGGATTACTCAAAAATGAGCAAAATGCCACGATGATTTTTGCGTGTCACAATTTAAAGAAAATGGCAAATTGGAGATGGAAAAGATCTCCAAATAAATCATTAATTAAGCAAATTATTAGTAAATTTGTAAAATTTCAAAAAAAAGAAGTACATTCCATTTTGAATATACCTCTTTGTCAACAGCCTGAAGTATTTTTAATATTTTTTAATGTTTTAAATATAGTTATATTGGTGATATAGATGTTTAAAGCTGATTCTTCTAAATTGCATAATATTTATATTGATTGTAATTCTAAAGAAGGAAAAATATTAGTACAGATTGTGCCTAAAAAGAAAAAACAGTTTTAAGTTTATATTTTGTTTAGTGAATTAATGTTTCGATTTTTTGATTGTTAGTATTTGCTTTTTGTCGAGTTGACTAATTTCATTGCTTTAGATTTTTGGTAATGTTATAATGTAATTGGATAATTGAGATGGGATGTGATAGATGGTGGAAGCTTTGGACAATAAGTGTCCGAGTTGTGGAGCAAAGATTACTTTTAATCCTAAAATTCAAAAGTGGGATTGTGAATATTGCGGTAGTAAGTTTTCTTTAGAGGAAATGCAAAAACATAACAATGCTAGTAGTGAGGAAGCTAATAAGAGTGAACCTAAGTTTAAAAAAATGGGTAAAATGGATGTTTACCGTTGTAAAAACTGTGGGGCAGAAATTATGGCTGATGAGACTGTTACAGCAACATTTTGTGTTTATTGTGGCAGTACAGCTATTTTGAAAGATAAAATTGATGATGGTATTGCTCCTAATTTAATTATTCCTTTTAAAAAAGTAAAAGAAGATGCTGTTAAGGCTTTTAGTGAACTTACTAAAAGAAAACCCTTAATGCCTAAAGAGTTTAAGGAAATAAGGAATATTGAAAAGATTTCTGGTGTTTATATACCTTTTTGGTCATATGATTTGCAGGCTAATGGTAATATGTCATTTTTATCAAGTGATGTTAGATATTGGAGTGATTCTAAAAATGATTATACTGAGGTTACTAAATATACAGTAGATACTGAAGGTCATTTTGAATATGCAGGAGTTTTAGCTGATGCTTCTTCAAGGTTTGACGATAATTTAATGGATTCATTAGAACCTTTTGATTACAAGGAATTAACTAAATATAATCATGCATATTTATCTGGATTTATGGCTGAAAAGTATGATGTTTTAGAAGAAGATGGTTTGAAGAGAGCTACAGAGCGTACTATGAATACGTGTACACAAATATTAAGTTCTAAGATAAGACATCAGAGTAATGTTTTACAAAGCAATAATATGAATATTACTAAGACAGGGTATAATTACTTAATGTTACCAGTATGGATGGTTAGTGTTAATTATAAGGGAAAAGGTTATATTTTTGCTATGAATGGTCAAACTGGTAAAATTGTTGGTAATATACCAATAGGTGTTAAGGAATCTGTACTTTGGTCTATATTATTATTTGTAGTATTCTTTATAGTTACAACGGTTGTTTTGTATTTTGTGGGGTAATAATATGAAAAGAATAATGAAAGTTTTTATCTTAATCATGATGTTTTCAGTATTTAATATAACTGATGTATTTGCTAGTACTGATACTTTTGATAGATCAGAGGATAATAATTATTTAATAAAAAAAGAGTACAATATTGATGATAAAATGTTAAAATCAATATTATCTACTCCGGCTGTTGATGCTACAGAGAAGATTTATGATTTTGCAGATTTATATACTGCTGATGAAGAAAAAGAATTATACTCAATGGTTAGTAAATATATTGAAAATTATAATTTGGATTTTGCTATTGTAACAACTAATAGTAATACTAAATCGTCAACTAAAGCTTATGCACAGGATTTTTATGATTATAATGATTTTGGTATTGATACTGATTATAGTGGAATATTATTCTTAATTGATATGGACAAAAGAAATTTTCAGATGATTTCTACTGGTGCTGCTATAAAGATGTATACTGATACTAGAATTGATATTTGTTTAGATGAAGCTTTTGAATATATGTCATCTGGTGATTACTATGATGGTACAGTAGCATTTGTTGAAAAAGTTGATAGTTATGCTAGTATTGGTTTTCCTGATGAGTTTGGTAATGAACCTAATCTAAGTGGAATTTCAAAGTTAATAGCGATGCCATGGATGGGTATTTGTATTTTTGCTCTTGGAGGAACTGGCGTCGTGATGCTCGTTTTTGTTCTTGGTAGTAAAAATGTTCATAAGGCAACTTCTTCTCGGCAATATCTGACTAAATCAGATGCTAAAGTTATCGGACAGGTATTAATTAGTCGTAATGTTCATTCTACTCCTAGATATGATAATTCTAGTAGTGGTGGTTCTGGTGGCGGAAGTTCAACTAGTATAGGAAGTAGTGGAACGAGCCATGGCGGCGGAGGCCGTAGTTTTTAAAAAATAAAATAGTAAAGAAAAGAGGATTATTATATGGGTTTAATTAGAGCAGCGGTTGGAGCTGTAGGAAGTACTTTACATGATCAATGGAAAGAGTACATTAGATGTGAAGATTTAGGACAAGAAATTTTAATGAAGAGAGTTTCAACTCCTAATGGTGTTATTTCAAAGAGTAGTGCTATTCAGGTAGCACCTGGACAAATGGCTGTAATTTTTCAAAATGGTCAAATATTAGATGCAACAGCAGAAGCAGGAATTTATACATTTGATCAATCTTCATCTCCATCTTTTTTTGCAGGACAATTTGGAGAAGTATTTAAAGAAATGTGGACTCGTTTTACATATAATGGGGCTACTAATAAAGAACAAGCTGTTTTTTATATTAATACTAAGGAAATTATGGATAATAAGTTTGGTACAGCTGCACCAGTTCCTTTCCAAGATTGGTCACATCCAATTCCAAATCAGATGACTAATACACTTACTCCGTTAAGAGTAGAAGTAAAATGTTTTGGTAAATATACATTTAAGATTTCTGATCCAGCAGTATTTATGTCACAAGTTGCTGGAATTGCTGATGAATATAGAAAAGATAATTTAGTTGAACAAATGAGATCTGAAGTAATTGGAGCCTTCCAAAATGTCTTAAATGAATTAGGGAATGAAAAGCATAAAGTCCCTGTATTAGAATTACCAAGTACTACAGAGGAAATTAAAAAATTAATGGATGAAAAAGTTTTTGATCAACCAATCCGTAATCGTGGTATTAGTTTAGTAGGTTTTGTTGTTGAATCTGTTACTTTAGATGAAGAATCTGAAAAGAAGATTGATAATTATGAATTATCTTCAAACTCTTATATGCAACAGGGTACTCTTACTGGAGCTTATGCTCAAGCAGTTAAAGATGCGGCTAATAACAGTAATGGTGCTATGAATGGATTTATGGGTGTTGGTATGATGAATATGGCATCTGGTGGTATGATTGGCGGAGCTGCTGGTAATGCCTTTAATCAACAAGGTACTACAATGAATGGTGGTAATGGAGCATTTTGTCCTAATTGTGGAAAACCTACTAATGGTGGTAATTTCTGTACTAATTGTGGTAGTAAATTAAAATAAATAATTTGTAAACTTTACGCAAATACAAGAAAAAAGCTATGTATATTTTACATAAAGCTTTTTTTTATGGTAATCTGTATATTGAAAGTAGGTGTTAGTTTGAAGAAGAAAATGTATTATATCTTTTATGCTATTATGCAAATTATTTTAGGAATTTATGATTGTATTAGTGCTAAAGATATTATTGGTTCTCAATTGAAAAAAATTGATTTCAGTAAATTTCCACAGGAAGTTGTTGATTTGTATTCAGTTCCTTTTATTAGCAATATATATAGATGTCTTATGATTATTTCTATAATAATTGGAATTATTTTGTTAATTATAGTATTGAAAGATAAAGTTATAGAAAAGAAGAAACTAGTAACTGGTTTAGTTATAGCGTCTGTTTTTATTACTTCTAATTTTATTTCTTTATTAGCTATTGGTGCATTATTTTGTCTTTTTAGTGATAAACAAAAGAATGATGTTACAAAGTCTCAAGTAGTTAATAAAAACAAATTGGAAGCTGTTCCTAGTAGTTTAGAAACTGGGAAAGATCGTATACTTGGGATAGTTTTAATTATTATTTATTTTGCACAATTAATTTTTGTTCCACTTATTTATAAAGTAACTAATAATAATCTTCTTTCCACGATATTATATGAAATCTTTATATTGGTCGCAACGCTATTAATTTTTAAAGATAGATATAAACGTGATTTTTTATATTTAAAAAATGATTTTAAAAAATATGTAGCTTTTGCTTTTAAACATTGGCTTATGATGTTTGGTATTATTATGGTTGTTGCTACGATTCAAGTTTTTTTAGGTGTTAATGGTGAGTCTGGTAATCAAGAGGCATTAAAAACATTACCACTTTTATATTTGATACCTAGTACTATTATTTATGCTCCAATAGTTGAGGAAACTATATTTAGAGGTTCAATTAGAAGACTTATTAAAAATGATGTTGTGTTTATTATTACATCTGGTGTTATTTTTGGATTGTTACATACTTTTTTAAGTGAAGATGGACTTTATAATATTGTTATTTATTCACTTAATTATGTAGCGATGGGATCTTGTTTAGCTTATTCATATGTTAAAACAAATAATATTTATACTAGTATGATGATTCATGCAATTCAAAATACTGTTGGAATTATTGCTATTGTCGTACAGTTAATGGTTTAAAATACTTATTCTTTATTTTTGAAGGTAAACTTGAAAAAAGTTTACTTTTTTTGTATAGAATTTATCTTTTTTAATCACTATTATAGTAGGATTGGAGAGATGATAATTTGACAAATATGTATAAATCTGATAGAATAGTGAACTGTCACATGAACAAAGAGGTGTATATGATGTTTTATGATGAACAACAAGCCTTTGATGCTTGTAGTGAAGATCCGCTGCTGATTTTTACTTTAATTAAGCTAGGACATTTTGAAGTAGTTGAAGCTTTACTAGAGAAAAATAAAGTGGATGTAAACTTGTGTGATAGTGTAGGTAATGACGTTGTTGTAAGACTTTTAAAGGCTAAACAATATGAGTTAGTATTGAAACTTATGAAGAAACGTTCTTGGGATGTTAATCATCAAAATGTTGATGGTGATACATTTGGACATATATTGGCACTTGATAATTCGGTGTCAGCACTTACTTTAGTTGCACAACTTACAAAAAAGAAGAATTATCTTCCAAATATTAGAAATAATAAAGGTGAAACAATCTTTGATAGAGCAGTTAATAATAATTATATGATGACAGCTTTTAAGATTTTAGAAGATAAAAGATTTAATAATATTAGCGTTTTATCATTTAAGAGATTGTGTCGTGCTTCTATTAAGAATGTTTATTATGGTAAATATTCTAAGCTTAATAATTTAGAAGTAATTGTAGGTAGTTTGGGAAAGAAAGAATTAGTTCCTAGTATGCAAAACCTAGTTAATAAAATTAATGATAATTTGGATGAAATAAAAAGTGAATTGATGGGTAATAGTTATTCTGTATTAGAGGGAATAATCGATTCATCATTAGAAGAAGTAACTGCGTAAAGCAGTTATTTTTTTTCCACTTTAAGCTTACCACTACAGTCTAAAAATATTACACTCCTCCTCATTGACAAAAACGTTTGGAGAGGGGTATACTTTATACATAATAGAGAGAGGTGTATATGAAAAAAATTAATAAAAAAGGTTTTACTTTAGTAGAACTTTTAGCCGTAATTGTTATTATGGGTATTTTGATGATGGTCGCAATTCCATCAATAAGTAGAGTAATTGAAAACTCTAGGAAGGATACATTTGTAGATATTGCCAAGTCTTATGCAAATGCGGCTAAGACACTTTGGACAGCTGATACTTTAACGTGTGAAGGAACAGTTGCTTCAGCTGTAGATGATGGCGATTATTATATTTTAATTAATACTAAAGAGTCTGCTAGAACAGTACTTCCAGTATTAGTAGATCAAGGTGGTAAATCATCTTGGGGAAATAGAGATGTAAATGGTTATGTAAGAGTTCATGTTGAAACAGTAACAGATAACAATGGAGAACCAAAAAGAACCACAACTTTTTATGTTAGTTTAAGTGATGGAACTCATGGCTTAATAGATAATGGAAGTATGACTTCAGATAACCTAAAAAAAGGTAATGTTAAAATGGATTTATCGAGTGATGATAAGAAAAAAGTAGAATTAACACTTGATAATGGTAACTTAAATTGTTCTAAGACTAATCTTGGAACTTATACGTGTACAGAAGTAACACCAGTAAAAACTATAACCGGTTTATGTGTAGATGACTCAAGTTATGCTGGAAATAATGGTACAGTAGATGTTAATCCAGTAAGCTTTGCGAATGATGATTGGGCAACAATAGCAGCTGCCGCAAAGAGTGGAAACTATGAAGGAAAATATAACGTAGGAGATACTAAAGAAGTAGACCTAGGAAGTCTAGGAAAACATACAGTAAGAATAGCTAATACTTTAACACCAGCAGAATGTAGCCAAGAAGGTTTTTCACAAACTGCCTGTGGTTTCGTATTAGAATTTGCAGATATAATTACAACACATAATATGAATCCAAAAGGAGAATATAAGGGAACAACATATGAATATGGTTGGAACAAAGATGGTTGGCCAGCAAGTAGTATGAGAAGTTATTTAAGTACAGATATATATAATGCTTTACCAGCAGATTTACAAAGTGCCATAATAGATACAAAAGTAGTATCAGGACACGGTAAAGATGATACAGATAATTTTATTTCAACAGATAAGTTATATTTATTAGACGCTAAAGAAGTATATGGAACAAGCTTTACAGCCTACTACAATACATCTAAGGACAATGAAAGACAGTTAGATTATTACTTGGCACAAGGTGTAACAACAAGTAATTACTCTGGAGCTAATAAACAGAGAAATGGCTCAAATTCAATTTGGTGGATCCGCACGGCTTATTCCACTAGTAATAGCCATTTCTGTCTTGTGAGTCATAATGGTGGTTGGTATGGCGTTATTAATGCTGGTAATGCAGGCGGTGTTTCGCCGGCTTTCCGAATAGCCTAAATGTAAACAGAGTGTAAAGCTATAAAAAATATATTGTATAGTCGGAGATTGGGACTATACCGATAGTCATCTTACCGAAGTTGTATTAGAGGGAAAGAGAGTAAAAAGTATTGGGCGAAGCCCAATACTTTTTTTGGATTTTTTAAATATACCATCAACTGTAATAAGAATTAATAATGGGGCATTTAATAATAATCAGATTATTAATGAGGAACAAGCATAGGGCAAGGTGTCTTTTATAGAAATAGCGTTACTTATGTTGATATGGGTGATGGTACGTTAACGATGGTTTTGTTTATACTAAAAATCAAGATGGAAGTGTGGATTATACCAATATAGTTGGGGATGTAAAGGTAAATACTGCAATGTAATAATTTTAAATAATGTAAAAATACTAGATAATTGCTTTTTATAAAGTAATTAATTGGAGTACGTTTAATGTTTCATTAACTAAGATTATAAATTAAACAGGCAAGAAATTTGACTGGAAAGCTATAACTGGTGGGCCAACTGAGGCGACATTTGAATATGACACAGTAGAAAACTGGTACGGTAATATTGAAGTAGTTAAAGGATAAAGATTAAATTATCAGTAGAAGATACTAATAATTTTTATGTTGTATATTTTTTAATTATTATTTGTATCTTTTTATGTTATTATAGAGATATATTATTTGTATATTTATATTGGGGGATTTTTTATGATGGATGCGATAAAACTTAGAAGAGTGTATTCACTTTTTATTGATAATGATAATGTTACTACAAAGGAATTGTTAGAATGTGGTTTAACTTCTAAAAACATTAAGGCTTTAGTAGATAGTGGTAATATTAGTCGTTTAAAAAGAGGGGTATATACAGTTGATGGTAGTGCTTTTGCGAACTTTTCTTGTAATAGATTAAAAAGTATTAATTCTGAACAAGCTATTGCACTTTTGGAAAGAGCAGAGTATTTTGAACCAGATAATGTTAAGGTTAAACTAAAATTATTACCTTTATATATAAAAAACTATAATTTTGATGAGGCTTATACTATAATTGATTACTTTTTAAGAAACGGAGATAATAAGTACGGTGAACGTGATATAAATACTATTTTGTATTTGTATGGTTTTGTTTGTGATTTACCAGAAAAGTATAAATATAAAGTAAAAGGAATGACTATTAATCCTTTATTGCCTTTAATTGATGATTCTAAATATAGTAAGTCTTATGATGAACAAATTATACTTAGAGAATTAATATATAATTTGGATTTTAGTGATGCCTTAGATTATTTAAATAATGAGCTTGATTGTACTAATAATGATTATTTAACTGCAATTAGAAACTTATTAGAAATAGTTAGTATTAAATCTTTAAATATTAAAAATCAATTATATGATTTAATTATTAATAATAATTATATGGAAGCTTTAGAGTTTATGAAGCAAAATATTTTATACTTTAGAAGTGATGAGTATTTAACTATATTACTTGAAGATGCTATTAAAGTAGAGAGTGGTGTTATTGTTGAAAAGACAGGCGAAGATAGTATTGATTTTGAGTCTGCTATAATGAATCATGATTATGAAGCTGCTTTACAATTACTTCCTTCCTCAAATGATGAGAATTATAGTAGAGCATATTTAATTAAATTTTTACTTGCTGATAAAATTTGTTCTAAAAATGAAATGTTAAGATTTAGTGAAGCTTTAAAAAAATTAAATGATAAGAATAGCCATTTTAGTATGCAATTAGATAATTTAAAGATAAGACTTGCATCTTGTGTTTGTAGTCAAGTTGTAGATAGTTTAAGTGAATCTAGTCTTGATTTAGCTTCTGGATATGTTAGTACTTATCTTAAAGATGTTGAAAGAGAAAATTTATTACCATACGTTGTAGATCTTATGAAACTTTCACTATTAGATGGTGATTATGAAGATGTTTTGGATACAATTTTAGAAATTGGTAATGACAGTTTTGTGTTTGATGCTGCTAATTATGTACAAGATTTTTATCAAAGTATTTATGCTGGTAATACAGATAAGGCTAGTATATATCTTGATATACTAAGGAATTCTTCTCAATGTGGTGGCATTGTTATTGATGTTAGTGAAATGGAAGAAATTTTAAATGACGGTAATAGTGATAAAAACAATGCTTCTTCTAGTATTGAAGATATTCTAGGGGAAATTATGTTAGGTAATAATTTAGTTGTACTAGCTCCTATGAGTGATGAAGATATTCAGGCTAATTTGAGTGTTACGCAGTTGTTTAAAAATATTAAAACAGATATTTTAACTGATGAAGATGGTAATAGGAGACTTGCTTTAAGATATTATGATAGAGATATTCCCATTGAAGATAATAGAGAGATTTTTAATTCTGCTCATGATAAATTAAATAATTGGGAATATAAGGGAGCTTTAAAATTATTTCAAAGTGTTTTACCTAAAATAGAGTATCCTAGTTCAACTTTATATTCAAAGATAGGTTTTTGTTATGAACAAACTACTTATGATGGGGATTATTCTAAGGCTATTGATTATTATATGTTAGCTAAAAGTTATGCTACTACAAATGAAGAGTATGATCTTGTTTGTAAAAATTTAAAAAGATTAGAAAAAAAGAGTAGTTATAGTGGTAGAGTTATTACTAGTAATCCTTCTTTTAAGGTTTATGAAAAATAGTTAATTGATTTTTATTAATAAGTAGAGTATATTATTTAGGCGTATGTAAAGGAAGTGTTGGTTATGCGATTACCTGATTATAAAGAAGCTAGAACAAGGGATAAAAGAGATTATAAAACTGTTAATTTTTCGTTTGATGATGCTGTTAAAGGTAAATATAAAGGAAAGAAATTCTTTTTAAAGACTTATGGTTGTCAAATGAATGAACATGATAGTGAAAATATTGCAGCATTATTATGTGAACTTGGTTTTAGTAGAGTGGAAGATTATAATGATGCTGATTTGGTATTATTAAATACTTGTTCTATTAGAGAAAATGCTCATAATAAGGCATTTGGTATGCTTGGAAGATTTAAGCATTTAAAGAGTGAAAAGAAGGATTTAATAGTTGGTATTTGTGGTTGTATGGCACAAGAAGCTAGTGTTGTTGATGAAATACTAAAGAATTATAAGTTTGTTAATTTTGTTTTTGGTACTCATAATATGTATCAATTACCTGAAATTATTGATAGGGCTATTGAAGAAAACAAGAGTCAAATTGAAGTATTTTCACGTGAGGCTGATTTAGTAGAAGGCCTACCTGTTGTTAGGGCTAATAGTTATAAGGCTTATGTTAATATTATTTATGGTTGTAATAAGTTCTGTACTTATTGTATTGTTCCTTATACTAGGGGAATGGAAAGAAGTAGAGCTAAGGAAGATATTTTAAAAGAAGTAGATGAATTAATTAAAGATGGTTATAAGGAAATTACTTTACTTGGGCAAAATGTTAATGCTTATGGTAAGGATTTATATGATGATTATACTTTGGGTAATTTATTAGAAGATATTGCTAAAAAAGATATTCCTAGAATTCGTTTTATGACTTCTCATCCATGGGATTTTACAGATAGTATGGTTGAAGTTATTGGAAAGTATAAAAATATTATGCCTAGTGTTCATTTACCTGTTCAATCAGGCTCAAGTAGGATTTTAAAATTAATGGGTAGACGTTATACAAAAGAAAGTTACTTGGAGTTATTTGATAAAATTAAAAAGACTGTTCCTGGTGTTGCTATTTCTACTGATATTATTGTAGGATTTCCAGGAGAGACTGAAGAAGACTTTTTAGAAACTTTAGATTTGGTTGAAAAATGTAAATATGATAATGCTTTTACTTTTATCTTTTCTAAAAGAGAAGGAACTCCAGCTTGTAAATTAAAAGATGAAGTTAGTTTAGAGGAAAAAGAAGAAAGATTACAACGCTTAAATAATGTTGTTAATAAATACTTCTTAGAAAATAATCAAAAACTTGAAGGATCTATTGTTAAAGTGTTGGTTGAAGGGTTGTCTGATAAGAATGGAATGTTTTTTGGATATACTGATACTAATAAATTAATTAATTTCTCTTCCGATAAAGAAGTTCAGGTTGGAGATATTGTTGATGTAAAAGTTACTTCAGCTAAAACTTGGAGTTTGGATGGTGAACTTGTTGGATAAGGCCTTAGATGAACTTGTTAATTCTATTATTAGTTTACCTGAGTATAAAAGATGTGTAGAAATTAAGTTACAAATGCAAAATAATGAAGAATTGATAAGTTTAATTAATAACATTAAGTCTTTACAAAAAAAGTATGTTAATACAAATGATAATAATATATTAGAAGAGATAAAAACGTTAGAGAATAAACTTAATGCAATTCCTATATATGTTACTTATAATAAGTATTTAGAAATGGTTAATGAAAAGATTTCTTTTGTTAGAGATGAACTTAATCAATATTTTGATGAAGTATTTAAAATGGAAATATAGAATTAAAAAAACAAATAGTTGGAGTCTATTTGTTTTTTATATAACTAAATTTTTAACTCTTTTATTATTTTTTCTACACAAGTATTTATAAAGTTATCTATTAATGTTATGTCGAAAATATAACTTTTTTCTAGGTTGGAATTTTCTATTATTACTCCCATTTTATCTATTAAAATATTTAGCTTATCTATTGGAACTTCTTCTATACTTGTGTTTGGTTTTTGATATTCTTCATAAAATAACGATAAGTCAATATTATATTTGTCTATTATAATAGTATTTAGATTGGTATAGTCATTATAGATTAATTCTTTTATTTCTTCTTGAGGTACATGAATAATTGTTCCATCTAATAGTTTTATTGAATTACTGTATGTTAAACTATCTATGAAACCATCAAACCATAATTTATCTGTATATAGATGAGTAAAATAACCTAGTTCAAATGAATTGCTCATAAAATTTTTGTATTTTTCTTTGAATAATTTAATGTTTGGTATATCGGATTTTGCATTGTAGATAAAATGTGACTTTGTTTTTTCTATCTTTAATTGTTGAGCAATATCCGGAGCTATTGCTCCTAGGTTATAATCTTTTTTATTTTCTATTTTTAAATATTTTTCTAATTCTTTAGCAACTGCTAAGTGAATAACTGCTGATGCCATGTTGATCCTCCTTATGGTTAATTATAACATTAAAATATTTTTTCGCAATTATATTGAGGAGTTGCATATATTAGATTAGGAGGTAACTTATGGCTAATTATAGAGAGATTGTTACTAAAGCAGTTATTGCGAAGGGAAAGAAACTTTTTACTACTGAGAGTAGTGTAACTGTTAATAATAAACCTTCAACAATACTTGGCTGTTGGGTAATTAATCATAATTTTAATGGTGTAAAAACAGGTGATACAATTAAGATTACTGGTAGTTATGATGTTAATATTTGGTATTCTTATGATAATGATACTAAGACTGAGGTTATTAAGGAGACTAAAAATTATACAGAATCAGTACATTTACGTGATAGAGATGATGATACTACTGGGGAAGAAATTATTGTTAGAAGCTTAAAACAACCTAGTTGTGTTAAAGCAGATATAGTAGGAAATGAAATTAAATATGTAATAGAAAAAGAATTAGGTATTGAACTTGTTGGTGATATAAAAGTTAAAATAGAAGCTAATACTGATGAAGATCCTTGGGAAGAAATAGTTGAAGAATCTAAGATTGAAGATGAAGTTAATAAGATTGATGATGTTGTTACTGATGACTTTATAGATGAGAAGAGTATCTAAAAAATAATAACGATGGTTATTATTTTTTCTTGACATGAATTTACTATGTCTCTATAATCAATGTAGGAAATTCAGTTAGGAAAGTTGTTGATATAGTGAAAAAAGTTGTAATTGGTATGAGTGGTGGAGTTGATTCTTCTGTTGCGGCTATTGTTCTTAAAAATATGGGATATGAAGTTATTGGATTATTTATGCGTAATTGGGATTCTATGGCTGATGGAGAGTATAGTGGTGCACCTGTTGAGAAAGAGGGTATTTGTCCACAAGAGAAGGATTATAATGATGCTAAGGCTGTATGTGATAAGTTAGGTATTCCTCTTTATAGAAAGGATTTTATTAAGGAATATTGGGATTATGTTTTTACTTACTTTTTGGATGAATTAAAAAAAGGTAGAACTCCTAATCCGGATATTATGTGTAATAAGTACATAAAATTTGATATGTTTGCTAAGGAGGCTAAAAAATTAGGAGCTGACTTTATTGCTACTGGTCACTATGCTAGAATTAAAGATGGAAAATTACTTAAAGCTGTTGATAAAAACAAAGATCAAACTTATTTTTTATCACAGGTTAGTAAGGAACAATTTAAGAATGTTTTATTTCCAATAGGTGATATGGTTAAACCGGATGTTAGAAAATTGGCTTTGGAATATGGACTTTCAACAGCTACTAAGAAGGATTCAACTGGTATTTGTTTTATTGGAGAAAGAAATTTTTCTAACTTTTTAAAGAATTATTTACCAAATACTCCTGGTAAGATTGTTAATATTGATACTAATGAAGTTTTGGGTGAACATATTGGACTTATGTATTATACTATAGGCCAAAGAAGAGGTTTAGATATTGGTGGTACAGAAGATAGAATGTTTGTTGTTGGTAAAAATTTGGATGAGAACATTTTATATGTTTGTATTGGTGAAGATAATGAGTATTTAATTTCTGATTCTTGTTTAGTTGAGGATTTAAATTATTTAGGAGACGAAAAAATAGAGGAATGTTGTGCTAAGTTTAGATACAGACAAAATGATATTCCAGTTAAATTAGAGTGGTTAGATGATAATACATTGCTAGTTAGATATCCTCAAGGAGTTAAACGTGTAACTCCGGGTCAAGCCTTGGTATTATATGATGGTGATGAATGTTTAGGTGGAGGAATTATTAAAGAAGTTAGAAAAAATGATGAAAAGTTATGGTATTTATAATGACTGTTATAAAAAAATGGTTGACAAGCACATTTTAACATAATATAATATTTTCAGTAATTAGAAATGGAGGAAGAAATATGGCAGTTAAATTAAGATTAACAAGAATGGGTGCTAAGAAGAAACCTACTTATAGAATCGTAGCAACTGATTCAAGACGTCCAAGAAGTGGTCAATACTTAGAGTTAGTTGGAACTTATGCACCAGTTGGAGCAGAAGCACAAGTTAAAATTAACGAAGAAGTTGCTTTAAAATGGCTAAATAATGGAGCTATTCCTACTGATACTGTTAGAAACTTATTAAGTAAGGCTGGTATCATGAAAAAATATGCTGATTCAAAAGCAAAGAAGGATAACTAATTATGGATTTAGTTCTTTTAACAGAAGAAATAGTAAAATCTTTAGTAAGAAATACTGATGCTGTTAGTGTTAAAGAGTTTCCTACTGATGAAGAAAATACAATACTTATTCAAGTTATTATAGCTGAAGATGATATGGGTAGAGTTATTGGTAAAGGTGGAAAATGTGCTAATGCTTTAAGAACTCTAGTACAAGCTAGTAGTAGTTTGAAAGATAATAAGTATGTAAAAATTAATATCGATAAGTTTTAGAAAGTCTTTTGGCTTTCTTTTTTTTTTAATGTATTATATAATTATAGGGAGGTATTGTATATGAATGAAAAAAACAACATGCCTAATCATGTAGCCATTATACTTGATGGTAATCGCAGATGGGCTAAAAAAAGAAATATGACTCCCCAGCAAGGACACTATTATGGTTTTACAAATTTAGAAACTTTGACAGATTATATTTTTTCTAAAGGTGTAAAAGTACTTAGTGTTTATGCTTTTTCTACGGAAAATTTTACTAGATCTAAAGTAGAAGTAGATTATCTTATGAATTTGTTTTCTGTTGCTTTTAAAAAGTATTTTGAAAGACAACATAAGAATAATGTTAAAATTGTTTTTTCTGGTAGGAGAGAACCTTTACCACGAAAAGTTCTTAATGTAATTGATGAAATTACTGAGGCTACAAAAAATAATACAGGGGCTATTTTTAATGTTTGCGTTAACTATGGTGGAAGATGTGAAATTGTTGATACTACTAAAAAAATATGTAAGCAGGTACTTGATGGATTAATATCTATTGATGATATTGATGAAGAGTTATTTGGTAAAAACTTATATAATGATTTACCACCTATTGATTTAATGATTAGAACTAGTGGAGAACAACGATTAAGTAACTTTTTATTATGGCAAAATTCATATGCAGAATTTTACTTTCCAGAAGTGGAGTTTCCTGATTTTGATGCTAAAGAATTTGATATGGCATTAGAAGAATTTAATAAACGTAATAGAAGATTTGGAGGACAATAAAATTATGAAAGCTAGAATTATTAGTGCAATTTTAATGATGCTAATATTTATCCCATTATTAGTTGTTGGTGAAGTACCTTTTGCTGTTTTTATGACTATACTTGCAGTTTGTGGTCTTTATGAAATTATTCATGTTAGAGAAACAACACGTAAATTTCCTGTAATTGTTAAAGTATTTGCTTATCTATTAGTTATGTTTTTTACAATGAGTAATTTTGATGCTTTACAATTTACTTATACTGTTGATTATAGAGTTATTAGTTTTACTGTTTTTGCCTTTTTGTTACCAATGATTTTTATAAAAGACAAGAAGCAATATGATTTAAATGATGCCTTATTCTTAATTGGAATTGTTGTCTTTTTAGGACTTGGTTTTAACTTAATTATATTGATTCGTAATTTTGATATTAAGTATGTCATATATTTATTATTGATAACAACGATGACTGATACATTTGCTTTAATTACTGGTAAACTTATTGGAAAGAGAAAATTAGCTCCTACTATTTCACCTAAAAAGACAATTGAAGGCTCTATTGGTGGATCAATTATGGGAACATTTGTTGCTAGTGCTTATTATATTACTGTTGTTAATCCGTTTAAATCTTTGGTTTTAGTTATATTAATTAGTTTTTTACTTACTTGTGTTGGACAACTTGGAGATTTGGCTTTTTCATTTATAAAACGTGAGTATGATAAGAAAGATTTTTCTAATTTAATTCCAGGACATGGAGGAATTCTTGATAGATTTGATAGTTTAATATTTGTTGTCTTAGTATTTATTTTAGTATTAGGCTTGATATAGGAGGGATAATCTTGACTGTTATTTTAAATTTAATTTTATTTATTTTAATTTTGGGGTTTATTGTATTTGTTCATGAATTTGGACACTTTATATTTGCTAAAATAACGGGAGTTTATGTTTATGAGTTTGCTTTGGGAATGGGGCCTAAGTTATTTAGCAAAAAGGGAAAAGAAACAGAGTATACATTAAGAGCTATACCTATAGGTGGTTTTTGTCAATTAGCTGGAGAAGATGTTTCTGATGATGATCTTAAAAAGGTACCAAAAGATAAAAGATTACAATCTAAGAGTTGTTTTCAAAGATTTTTAATTATGTTCTTTGGAGCAGGTAATAACTTTATTTCTGCAATTTTAATTTTATTTTTTATAGCAGTAATCTTTGGTAGTCCAACTATGAATACAGTTATTACTGAGGTTGATAATAGTTTACCTGCTTATGAGGTAGGTATTATTCCAGGAGATAAGATTGTTAAAATTAATGGACATAAAATTAGTACTAGTGATGATGTTTCTTTATTTTTAGCAGTTAGTGATGTAGATGAGGCTACTGATATAGAAGTTTTAAGAGAGGGTAAGACTTTAACATTTAGTGTTACTCCTAAAAAAGTAGTTGAAAATAAAAATGAGTCTTATCGTTATGGTATCGCAATGAAGCAAACTAAAAAACATGGTTTAGGTAATGCTTTAAGTTATACATTTAAGAAAACTGGTTCTATATTTAAACAAATGGCCTATACAGTATTTTATTTATTTACTGGTGGTATTAAACTTAGTCAATTAAGTGGACCAGTTGGTATTTACTCAGTTGTTGGTGAACAAAGCAAAACTGGTATTGCGAATGTTTTATATTTGGTTGCTTTCTTAAGTATTAATGTAGGTTTTATTAACTTACTTCCATTACCTGCTTTTGATGGAGGACACATTCTATTTATTGTTATTGAAAAAATAAAAGGTTCTCCTGTATCACCAGAGTTAGAAAATAAAATTCATACAGTAGGGTTAATACTACTTATGTTGCTAATGGTAGTAATTACTATTAATGATATTTTAAGATTATTTTAAGTTATAATTAATAGAAAAGATTTTATACGAGATCTTTTCTATTATTTTTATATTTTTTTTTGTATAATATTTGGTGAGGAGAGTGATACTGTGATTGTTGGTGTTTTAGTTGAATTATCAAGTAAAAATATTGATAAAGTTTTTGATTATAGTGTTCCTTCTTCTTTTATAAGTGATATTAAGGTTGGTATTAGGGTTCAGGTACCTTTTGGTAGACAGATACTTGAAGGATTTGTTTTAGAGATTAAGGATAATAGTACTCTTGATAACCTTAAAGATATTTTAGCAATTGTAGATAAAGATGTTGTCTTAAATAGTGAACTTTTAAAGTTAGGTTTATGGATGAGAGAGAAGACTTTATCAACTTTAATTAGTTGTTACCAAGTTATGTTGCCTAAGGCTTTAAAGGCTAAACAAGGAACATCTATTAATAAAAAATTTGATACTTATTATAAGTTAAATGATAATACTTCTTTAGTAGGCCTTAATGATAAACAGTTACAAATAGTTAATCTTTGCAAGGAAGAGGGACTTGTTTTAAGAAGTAGGCTTGTTGATATTTCTTTAAGTTCTTTAAATACTTTGCTTAGAAAAAATATTTTGATTGAGGAAAAAAGGGAGCATTACCGATTAAATTATCAAGCTAAAGTTTTACAGAAGAAAGAATTAACAGCTGATCAAAAATATGTAGTATCACAGGTTGATTTTAATAGTGGTGTTTATTTATTACATGGTGTTACTGGTAGTGGTAAGACTGAGGTTTATATGGAACTTATTGAGAAAGCCTTAAATGACGGTAAGGGTAGTATTGTGTTAGTGCCTGAAATTAGTTTGACTCCACAAATGGTTGAGAGATTTCAGAGGCGTTTTGGGGATAATATTGCGGCTCTTCATTCGGCTTTATCTGATGGTGAAAAATATGATGAATGGAGAAGAATTGCTAGAGGAGAAGCTAATATTGTAATTGGAGCTAGAAGTGCTATTTTTGCACCAATTGATAATATAGGTATAATTATTATTGATGAGGAACATAGTGATTCATATAAACAAGATGATTCTAATCCTCGCTATAGTGCTAAAGATGTAGCAATTATGAGAGGTAAAGTACATAATTGTCCTGTTATTATGGGAAGTGCTACTCCTTCTTTAGAGTCTTTTGCTAGGGCTAGAAAGGGAGTATATAAACTTTTAAGATTACCTAATAGAGTAAATGGTAAGAGTTTACCTGATGTAAATATAATTGATATGAACATGGAGATTAAACATAGTAAGGGGCATTTTTCTTTACCACTACTTAAAGCTATTGAAGAAAAAATTAATAATAATGAACAAGTAATTTTATTATTAAATAGACGAGGTTATTCATCCTTTGTTACTTGTAAATCTTGTGGTTATACTTTTAAATGTCCAAATTGTGATATTTCCCTTACTTATCATAAATCTAGTAATACGCTTAGATGCCATTATTGTGGTTATGGTACTAAGGTTTATGATACTTGTCCTGAATGTGGAGAGAAGTCTTTAAATGACTTGGGCGTTGGAACAGAAAAAGTAGAAGAGGAACTTAATAAAATTTTTCCTGAGGCAAGGGTTTTAAGGATGGATTTCGATACTACTAGTTATAAGGGTGCTCATCAAAGAATGATTACTGATTTTAAGGATCATAAATATGATATTTTACTTGGTACACAAATAGTCGCTAAAGGATTAGATTTTGATAACGTAACTTTGGTTGGAGTTATTAATGCTGATACTAGTTTAAATATTCCGGATTTTAGAAGTAGTGAAAATACATTTTCTTTATTAGCACAGGTTGCGGGAAGAAGTGGTAGAAGTACCAAGAGTGGTAGTGTTATAATTCAAACATTTAATCCTAACCACTATGCAATAGAGTTTACTAAAAAGCATGATTATATAGCTTTTTATAATAGAGAAATGGCTATTAGAAGAGAGTTGAAGTATCCACCATTTTATTATATTTGTTATATTAGAATTAGTGGTAAGGATAAAGATTTTTTAACAAACGAATCATTAAAAATCAAAAGAGCATTAGATCGCAATGTAGGATCTGCTATAATACTTGGGCCATCTCCAAATAATATTTTTAAATTAAATAATGTTTATAGATATGGGATTATTATTAAGTATAAAACTAATGAAAGTTTATATGTTGCACTTAATAAGATTGTAGATCATTATAAAAGTAATCAAAAAATAAAGATAGATATAGATTTTAATCCTAGCCATTTTTAAAAAAATATGGTATTCTGTAATAGAATAATAGTATATATCTATTATAGGAGAAGAAAATCGTATTCATTCTTCTCCCTTAGAGGTTGGTGAGGTAGTATGTTTTCTAATATACTAAAAAGAAAAGATGTTCTTGAATTTGTAAAAGAAATTTTTTCTTGGAATTATAAGGGTAAAATTGATAATTTTAACTACCAAGTTGATATGAGTGAAGAAGAAATGCTTCTTTTTACCTTTTATGATGCTTTATTTAAATATGAAATTATTATTGACACTAATATATATTTAGATGAATATATAGAACAAGTTAGAAAACTTTTTAAGAAAATAGGTAATTTTCAGGATATAAATATTGGAATTGCTAAAATCATTGGAAAGTTTTGTGCTTTAAAACTAAATATTAAAGATAAAGATATGGCTGATAGTAAGAAGCAAATTTTAGAATATGTATATGATAGATATATTGTAAATGGATATTTTTTTCATGGATATTCAGGTGTTTATAAAAAACAAATTGAAGAATATGGATTAAGACCTGAAGAATATCAACATTTTTATTCTAGATTTATGGAAATTGATAAGACATTTAAACGATGTGGATTTGATGACATAATTAATAAAAACTTTTTTGATAAAACGGTTTATTTTACTGATAGTTTTATGATGGGATGTTATTATGGTGCTAATGCACCTAGATATTTTTCAAGGTTATTATCTTTTAAAGCTTTAGATGATGAGTCTAGAGAAGCTTATTTTAAGGGTGATTACTTTGCTTCTTTTTCTAACTTAAATAGACTTATGAAGGAAGCTGGGGTTAGTAGTACAGAAAAAAAATATATAACTAGGACTTGTTTTGAAGAATGGAAAGTATTACAGAAAAATTCTAGTGGTATTGATATTTTGTTTATTAAGAGGAGTTTACTTGGAGTTAATTATTTGAGTGATATTGATAGAATAATTAATAGTGATGAAGATTTAGGACAAGCTATTTTTAAGATTATGACATCTAAATCAGATGATATTCCGGTTGATTTTTATATAGATTCTAAGGATATTGGTTTTATAGAAATACCTAATTATAAAATTATGTTTTCATTAAGGAATGAACAGGCAAGTTATAATAATAAAAATAATATGGAATTACTTAATAATGCTTATGGACAAGTTTCAGTATTGATATTAGTTGGATCATTACTTATTGCATTAGGAGTTATTCTTACTATAGTTACAATTAGTTGGGGGATTAGATAAAATGATAGATAAAATTAAAGTAGTATTTATGGGAACACCAGACTTTGCAGTACCGGTACTTGAAGGATTAATTGAAAATTATGAGGTTGTTTTAGTAGTCAGTCAGCCAGATAAAAAAACTGGTAGACATCAAGTACTTACTAATACTCCTGTTAAGAATGTGGCTCTTAAATATAATATTCCATGTTTTCAACCAGGAAAGATTAAAGATGAGTATCAAGAAGTATTAGCATATAATCCTGATATTATTATTACTTGTGCTTATGGACAAATATTGCCTAAAGAAATTTTAAATTATCCAAGACTTGGTTGTATTAATGTTCATGCTTCCATACTTCCTGCCTTACGCGGAGGGGCACCTATTCATAAGGCTATTATAGATGGTTATTCTAAAACTGGTATTACAATTATGTATATGGATGTTAATATGGATACTGGTGATATTATTTCACAACAAGAAACAGATATTTTAGATACTGATAATTTAGAAAGCGTACATGATCGTCTTAGTGTTATTGGTAGAGATTTATTGTTAGAGACATTACCTAGTATTATTAATGGAACTAATGATAGAATAAAACAAGATAATGATAAAGCAACTTATGCTTTTAATATAAAAAGAGAAGAAGAACATATAAATTTCAATAAAAATAAACGTGCTATTTTTAATCTAATAAGAGGTTTATCACCAATACCTGGAGCTTTTTGTCTTTTGGATAATTCAGAAATGAAAGTATATAGTGCTACTATTAGTAATAGAGTCTTTCCAAATTCTAAAGTGGGGGAGATTACGGGATTATATAAAGATGGCATTGGTGTAAAATGCATAGATGGGGAAATAATTTTTACTATGATAAAACCATTTGGTAAAAATAAAATGACAGCTAGTAGCTATATTAATGGTCTTCATAATCGTGAAAGTATGATTGGAAAGGTGTTTGAGTAGTGAAAAATACTAAAACCGGTTTTAAAAATTTTGTTCAATTAATAAAAGAGTTAAAAAAGACTGAAAGAGGTAAATCTTTTCTATTTTTAGGGGGATACTTTATCTTTTTTGTAGTTTTAACTATTATTATAGTTATTTCAGGTAATGCAAGTAAGGTACCACTTGATCAACATACTGATGATGATAGTGATATGTATTCTGTTACTAGGATATTTGCTGGTAATTATCGCTTTATTTATACAATTAATATTGATGATGTTCAGTATATTTATAGTGGAATAAGTGATGGAGAAAAAAGACTATTTGAATTTAATAATAATAAATACTATTATGATGGTAAAAATTACTTTATTAATACTGATGGAGCATGGGTTAGTAATAATGATCCGTTTATTTATGAAGACTTTATTAACTTTCAAAGACTTGGAGAAGTTATATATGATGCTACTTATATTTCTAAATCTGAGTTTGAATCAGGAAAGTTAGAATTTAAATATTTAATTTCTTCTAATAGTTTATTAAAAAACATAGAAAATATAGATACTGATATTATGGAAGAACCTAATAAAATTGTTTTTACAGCTGATAGTGATGCTTATTTAAATAAGGCTGAATTAGATCTAAGTAGTTATGGTAAGTATAAAGGGATTTCTAATGATTATTTTACAATAACTTTAGAGTATTTTGACTTTGATACTATTGATGATATTATAGTTAATTAATATTTATAATGAGCATTTAAAAAATGCTCGTTTTGTTATTTTAGTAATTATGTAGTATAATAGCGTTATGTTTTGGAGTGATTTTATGAATAATATATATGGATTAACTATGGAAGAGATGGAGGAATACTTTATTTCTTTAGGTTCTAAAAAATTTCATGCTGATCAGTTATTTTCTTGGTTATATGAAAAGAGAATAGATAGTTATGATAGTATTACTAATATAAAAAAAGAATTATTAGAAGAAGTTTCTAAAAAATATAGTATAGATAAATTAAAGATTGTAAGTATAGAAAAAGATGTTGATGTTTGTAAGTATTTATTTGAACTTTATGATGGTGAACATATTGAAGCTGTACTTATGAAGCATGACTATGGTAATAGTATTTGTGTTTCTAGTCAGGTTGGCTGTAATATGGGATGTAGGTTTTGTGAATCTGGTAGAAGAAAAAGAGTACGCAATTTGGAAGCTTATGAGATGGTACTACAAATTCTAATGATAGAAGAAGAGTTAGGAAAAAGAATTAGTCATGTTGTAGTTATGGGAATTGGTGAACCTTTTGATAATTATGATAATTTAGTTAAGTTTTTAAAGATAATTAATAATCCTAAGGGTCTAGCTATAGGAGCTAGACATATTACAGTTTCTACTTGTGGAATTGTACCTAAAATAAAAGAATTTAGTAACTTAGGATTACAGTTTAATTTAGCTATTAGTTTACATGCTCCTAATGATGAAATAAGAAATAAGATTATGCCAATCAGTAAAGTATATCCTCTTAATGAGTTAATTGCTGTTTTAAAAGAATATTATAATAATACAAGTAGAAGAATTACTTTTGAATATGTATTACTTGATGGTATTAATGATAGTTTAGAGAATGCTTTAGAACTTAGTAAATTAGTAAAGGGATTAAATTGTTATATTAATTTAATACCATATAATGAAACTAATAATTTAAATTTTAAGAGAAGTAGTACTATTCAAATAATGAAATTTTATGATATACTAAAGCAGAATAATGTTAATGTAACAATAAGAAAAGAATTCGGAAGAAATATTAGTGCTGCTTGTGGACAACTAAGAAGTAAGAAGGAGGATATATGAGATCATTCTATTTGACAGATGCAGGAAAAGTAAGAGATCATAATGAAGATAGTGTTATTATTGTTAAAAATAATGATGGGGAATATTTAATGGCGATTGCGGATGGAATGGGAGGTCATTCTGCAGGTGAGGTGGCTAGTTCTATTGCTATTGGTTATTTAGGAAAGCATTTTAAAGAAACTTTTATCCATTTAAATAAAGTTAATGCTGTTAATTGGATTAGAGATTCTGTTGAGGAGATTAATACTTTAATCTTCCAACATGAAAAGACACATCCTGAAAGTAAAGGAATGGGTACTACATTGGTAATGGCGGTTATAACTAGTGATTATTTATTATTTGGTAATGTAGGTGATTCTAGTGGCTTTGTAGTTAAAGATAGTAAATTACATAAAGTTACTTATGATCATACTCTTGTTAACTTACTTGTTAGTGCTGGCGAGTTAACTAAAGAAGAGGCCAGTGTTCATCCTAAAAAGAATGTACTTATGAAAGCACTTGGAGCATCTTTAGATGTTGATGTTGACATCTTTGACTGTGATACTGATATTTCAGAGGTTTTACTTTCTAGTGATGGTCTTACTAATATGTTAGATAAAGAGCAGATTGAAAAAGTTCTATTAGGTGAAGGCGATGTTGAAGATAAAGTAATTAAGTTAATTAAGAAAGCTAACAATAGGGGTGGAACAGATAATATTTCGGTTGCTTATTTAATTCGTGAAGAAGAAGGTGGCAGGGATTGATAACTAAGGGGCAGAAAATTAATGATCGTTATGAGATAATTCGTTCAATAGGCGAAGGTGGTATGGCCAATGTTTATCTTGGATATGATACAATATTGGATCGAAATGTTGCGATAAAAATATTGCGTGGAGATTTATCTAATGATGAAAAATTTGTTAGAAGATTTCAAAGAGAGGCTTTATCAGCTTCATCTTTAGCACATCCTAATATTGTTGAGGTATATGATGTTGGTGAAGATAATGGTCTTTATTATATCGTAATGGAATATATTGAAGGAAAAACGCTTAAACAATTATTAAAGAAGCGTGGTACTTTAACGCTATCAGAAGCTATCGATATAATGTTACAGCTTACTGATGGTATGGCACATGCCCATGATTCTTATATTATTCATCGTGACTTAAAACCACAAAATGTAATGATAAAAGATGATGGTCAAATTAAAATTACTGATTTTGGTATTGCTATGGCACTTAATTCAACACAACTTACTCAAACTAATTCAGTAATGGGCTCAGTTCATTATTTACCACCTGAACAAGCTAGTGGTAAAGGATGTACAACAAAGAGTGATATTTATTCAATGGGAATTATTTTTTATGAGTTGTTGAGTGGAAGTTTACCTTTTAAAGGAGATAATGCTGTTGAGATTGCTTTGAAACATATGCGTGATCCTTTACCTAGTTTGAGAGAGGATAATCCTGCTATTCCACAAAGTATTGAAAATATCATTCGTAAAGCTACGGCTAAAAATCCTAAAAATAGGTATGATGATGTTAAAAGTATGCATGCTGATTTATTAACAGCTCTTGATGATGATAGAATTAATGAGCCACCTTATAAATATAAGTATCCAGAACATGAAGTTGATAAGAGTGTTAAAAATAAAGAGACTAATACAAATCAAGAAAAATCTGTTAAGGTAGAAGAAGAAAAAGCTGTTGCGACAAAGGTTCCAAATAAGGAAGAAAAGGGCGTTAATATTGTTTTAATTATTTTATCAGTTATTTTTGTGGCATTAGTAGTTACTCTTGTTGTTATTTTCTTCGTACTACCAGCAACAACTTCTCCTAAGGTTGTTTCTGTTCCTAGTTGTGTAGGATTAAAAGTTAGTGATTGTGAGAAAAAGTTACAGAAGGCAGGTTTTGAAGTTGATACAACTATAAAAACAGAAGCATCTGATCAGATTGAAAAAAATAGAGTTATTAGAACAGATCCCGAAGAAGGAAGAAACGTTAAAGAAGGAACGTCTATTACAATTTATAAATCTGTTGGAGAAGAAGTTTATATTATTGAAGATTATTTAGGAAAAAATTATATTGAAGTTCAAACTATTCTTGAAACTAAATATAACTTAGTAGTTAAAGTAGAAAAGAAGGATGTTACTGATACTGCTGATAAAGAATATCAGGAACAAGAAATTATTGGTCAATCTTTAGCAGCTGGTTCAGAGGTAAAAGAAGGCGATGAAATTACCTTATTTATTCCTAATATTATGGATACTTTCCCAGATATGAATGCTGAGGGATGGACTCTTAGTGATGTTGAAGCTTTTGCTAATAAATATCAATTAAAATTATCTGTTCAATATCAAGAAACTACACAGTATGAAGAAGGACGCGTTATTAGTCAATCCAGAACTGTTGGTAGTCAAATATATAAAGGAACATCTTTAAGAATTGTAGTTGCTAAACTTCCTGAAGCTAAACCAGCAGAGGATAATAAGAAAGATGATTCTAAAACTGATGATACTAAAAAAGATAATAGTACATCTGATAAAGAAAATAGTTAATGGGGGATTTATGCAGGGACAAATAGTAAAAATAATAAGTGATTTACATTACGTATCTTGTGATGGTAATTTGTATCCTTGTAAATGCCGTGGAATATTTAGAAAAGAACATATTACTCCATTAGTTGGGGACTATGTTCTTTTCGATATGGATAAATTAATTATAGAAAAAGTATTACCACGATCAAATGAGTTTGATAGACCAAAAGTAAGTAATATAGATCAAGCTTTTATAATTACAAGTTTACGTAATCCAGACTTTTCTTTAAACTTATTAGATAAGTTACTTTTAACTATGGAGTTACATAATGTTAGGGCAATAATATGTATTACAAAAGAAGATTTAGTAGATAAAGATGAGTTAAAAAAGATTTATGAGATTTTAGATTATTATAAGAAAATAGGATATACTGTTATTTCTAATAGAGATATAGAATCTATAAAGAAACTTTTAAGTAATAAGACCAGTGTTTTTACAGGACAAACTGGTGCTGGTAAAAGTACTTTGTTAAATAAATTAAATCCTGATTTAAACTTAGAAACAGGAGAAATTTCTATTGCTTTGGGTAGAGGTAAACATACAACTAGGGTAGTTGAATTATTTGAGTTCTTTGATGGTAAACTTATGGATACTCCTGGCTTTTCAGCAATAGATTTTCATAATTATACAAGAGAAGATATAAGAGATGCGTTTGTTGAGTTTAGTAGTTTTCCATGTCCTTTTATAGATTGCTTACATACAAAAGAGGAAGGATGTGCAGTAAAAAGAGCCGTTCTTGATAATAATATATTAGAAAGTAGATATAAAAATTATTTAAGCTTTATAGAGGAGGCCAAGTAATGAAAATTAGTGCATCATTTTTAAGTAGCAAGGATTTAGTAAATGATTTAAAACGGTTAAATGAAACAGATGTTGATTATATTCATGTTGATATAATGGATGGGAAATTTGTTAAGGGAAAAACTTTACCATTTAGTGAAATGAAAAATATTTATAAGTATACATCTAAAAGACTTGATGTTCATTTAATGGTTGATGATCCGAAAGCTTATATTCCTTTATATGCAAGTCTTAATACAGAATTTATAACTTTTCATGTCGAAGTTGATAAAAATATAGAAGAGTGTTTAAAGCTTGTTCATGATTATTCAATTAAAGCAGGATTAGCTATAAAGCCTAATACGAAAGTTAGTGATTTAATTCCATATTTACCTTTTATCGATTTGATATTAGTTATGAGTGTTGAACCTGGAGCTGGAGGACAAGCTTTTATAGAAGAGACTACAAATAAAATAAAAGAAATACGTTCTTTAATTGATACTTATAAATTACCAATAGTTATTAATGTTGATGGTGGTATTAATGATAAAACTAAAAATGCTTGTTGTGGAGCAGATATTTTAGTTTCTGGTAGTTATATAATTAATGGTGAAAATTTTCAAGAAAAAGTATCTAGTTTACGTTAATTAATTGTGATATAATTTAATTTAGTATAGGAGGCTAGTTAGTGTGAATCCAGATAATAAATTTAATAATCAAAATTATACTAATAATGTTGTAACTAATGGTACTAATATGACTAATCAACAAGTACCAGTTAATAATATGGTTAATAATTCTAGCAGTGTTAGACAAGCACCTATTAGTAATAGTGTAATGTCACAAATAGGAGTTAGTGGTGCGGTTAATAATTCTAATAATGTAGGTCAAAAACCTATTAGTAATGGAATAGCGCAACAAGCCGTAACGAGTGGTGTTACAAATAATTCTAATGGTAATAGTGTTTTACGACCTGTTGGTGTTCATCCAGCTAGTGTTACACCTAATGTAAAAACTAATAATACTTTTACTCCTAATAGTATTAATAGTGGTAGTCCTATTAATGGACAAAGTCCTGCTAGTAATTTGACTTCAAGACCTTTAAATAATGGTTCTACTTTAAATACTAATGCTAATTCTACACCAGTATCTGCACCTACACCTGTGCAAGTACCTACTGTCCCTCTTACACAACAATTTAGTGATATTAAAACAACTGCTAAACCACTTGGAAATATAGAAGATAATGCTTCTAAGGATGAAAAGACGAATGATGTTGATTCAGAACATGAAGTTATTAAAATACTAACTTCCTCATTTGATGATGGTAAGAAAAAAGTTAATTTATTAACCCCTGAACATAAAGAAGAGTTGAGAAGGAAAAGAGAAGAAGCCTTAAAAGAAAAAGAGAATTACCAACCAGCACCAGTTAGTATGCCAAAGAGAATTATGTCAATTGTTTTTATTATAGTTTTATTTTTAATAGTTATGTTTTTACCACAAATCAATAGTTATGTTTTAAATATAATGAATTCTAAAAATAATAAAGCTGATACAACAGATATTACTTCTGGAACATTAAGATGTACTCTTGATAGAATTGATGATAAATATAATATTAGTTATAGTTATGATTTTTCATTTACTGATAGTAAGTTAAAAAAATTATCTTATGTTGAGGCTACTGTTGGTGATGCATTGGTTGATGCGGATGATTTAAACACTAAATTAGATAATTGTAATAATTTGAAATCTCTTACTAATAGTTTAGCTGGTATAAGAGTAATTTGTAGTTTATCTAATGGTACTTTAACGAGAGAACAAATTTTTAGTTATGAAGATATTGATGTTTCTACTGTTAGTAGTGCTTACGTAGAAGCTGGGGGAGAGTATCCAGGAGAATTTCAAAATGATTCTAATATAGATACAATTGAAAAAAATATGAAAACGGCTGGTTATTCTTGCGAAAGAAAACGTTAATTACCAAAATATGTAAAGTGTTGTAAACTCCTTGTAGATGTTATAATCTCTTGTACAAGGAGTTTTTTTATGAGTATTTATTTTTGGTATTTTTTATTTAAATTTCTTTGTTATAATTCATTATATTTTGATAATAATTCGTATACTTATGTTGATAATAATATATTAAGTTTAGCTGTTAATATTGATGATTTTGAGATAATACCTACTGAAAATTTAGAGATACAGGTTGGAAAATTAAGTAGATATGGTCCTGATTGTTATGGATGTAGTGGTATTTTGGCTCATGGTGAATGGGTTCTTAATGGAAAGATTTATTATGAAGACGCAGAATATGGAAGTGTTAGAATATTAGCAGCTGATAGGAGTTATCCCTTTGGGACTATGGTTAGAATTACTACTAATGATTCAATCTTTTTAGGAATTGTTTTAGATAGAGGTAGTGCTATTGGATTTAATAAGATAGCTTTATTTGATTTATTGTATCCATCTGAAGAATTGGCTAATATAGATGGTATTTCTTATAATACGACATTTGAAATATTAAGATATGGATTTTAGTTAATTGTTTTTTATATAGTCATTAGTATCATAAAGACTAGTAATAGTAAGTTTATCTATTACTTCTTTATAATTTTGTAGTATAATATTCATATGAGAAATCTCCTTTGTATAGTTTAGACACTTACATTTTAACAGAGATTTCTCTTTTTGTATGCCTTCCCCAAACCATTATACACAATCCAGTTTATGTTAAATATTGACATTCTTAAGATTATATGGTATACTATGCAAACATTGGAGGGGTTTATATGTTTATTCATAATTATGATGTTGATGAATATTTAAAAGGAGTAGAAGGTGAAAAATTACCAGATGGCTTTGTTGATTTTTTAATTGAAAATGTTCCTGTAAAAAATAAAGAACATACTTATAATCAAAAAGTAGCTGACAATCAAGAGATTGAACCTAATTGGAACTTATATTATGAAATGGAGGAACGTTGGGTTGATGCTTGGGATCAGGTCATGACATCTTATAGAGGGTATACTAAGACGGCTTCACAGATTTTTGATGAAGTAGATAGGATGGCTCTAGCTTTTGATGTTATGGGACTAGAAAAAGGTACTACTATTGTTGCCTGCATGTCTGATACTCCAGAAAAGTTAGTTTTATTGCTTGCCGCTAGTAAGTGTGGTATGACTGTTAATTTTGTTAATGCTTCTTTTAAAAGAGAAATGCTTGAGGAAATTTTCAATGGAGATTTTGAAAAAAAATTATTTATAGCTACTGATGATGTTTATGGTAAAGTTTCAGATTTGGCTCAAAAAACTTTTGCTGACCGTGTACTTATTTCATTGACTGACTCTTTAGAAAATGAAGTGGATCCATATGTACAGATTGATTCACAAGTATGTAAGCTTGTTAATCATTTTCAAGAGTTTAAAATTAATGATCCTGATTTAATGAGTTATTCTGAATTACTTGATATTTCTAATTATTGGGTTAATCATGATAATGGTTTTGCTAAGAGAGATTTTTATATTCCAGATGATGCGATTGACTTGCCTTTAACAGTTACTTATGTTTTGTCTAAGGATGGAAGTATTCTTCCTATGTTTCAGTCAAATAAATCTTATGTAGCAATGGCGAAACTTCACGATCAAGATTTAAAGGGTATTCCATTTGAACCAGATGCTGTTGCACTTTCATATTTTCCACCTTTTTCTAATATGCAGTTAAATTCTTGGGTTAATAATTTATCTCAAAATATGGCTGTTGCTTTTGAACCTTTATTTTCAAGAAATATGTTATTATATAGCATGTTGATGAATAAACCGGCGATTCTTCAAACTACTCGTAGTTTATTATTAGAAACAGCTAAAAAGATGGAAGAGAAAAGTAGACTCGCTAGTGAGGCTTTTGCTAATACTATTGTTGTTTCTTCATCTTTGGAACCAATTTCTAAAAGTGAGGAGAACTATATTAATAGTGTCTTGAAGGCCGTTGGTGCCGGTAAAAATATTTTCCGTTTCCGCAATGTTAATTTATCTGTTGGAGCAGGTGATTTAGAGCATGGTGAAATTTTCTTCACATACTACAAAGCTTTTCGTGAAAAAACATCACTTACTAGAAGTGCAAAAACAGATTTTGGTCTTAAACCACTTCCAAACGTTGATTATGCCATATTAAACGAATTTGGTGAAGAATGTGATTATGATGAATATGGTAGATTAGTTGCTAATTCTAATTGCACTATGATAGGATATTCACCAGATCCAACTAAAAAGGAACTTAGCGTAGTTGACTTTTTGGGTAATGCTTGGGATAGCCTTGATGTTTGGGGAGCAAGATTAAAAAATGGTAATGTTTTAGTTAAAGGTGACTATAATTCTGTTGTAGAACTTAGTAATGGACAAAAAGTTCCATATTTTATGATTGCCGATAAACTAATGGAAAAAAATGGCGTAATATCATGTGAAGTTGTTAAACCTAAGACAAATCCTGACGCACTTGTTGCACATATCTACTATGATAGTAAAATAGCCAAAGCCTGTGGTCTTAAAAATGTTTTACTTGGTGAGATAGAAGCCCTATCACAATTATCTTTTTCAGAGGAATTAGCTGAAAGGTTAGTTTATAAAATAAGACCTTTTATGAAACCATTTCCTATTGGCATTGATGGCAAGAGATCAATTAGTGATTTAGAGTCTGAAGATTTAAGTGATACATATAAGCCAATTCTTGGTGATAAAATTGAGATGACAACTTTAGTTCCAGCTGTTGAATATTTTGAACAACAAGCTAAAGATAAAGAAACACCAAAACAAAAAATAAAGTTAGATTAAAGATTAAAAAATCCAGTTTCTGGATTTTTTTGTGTAGCTAAATAATTAAAACTAAATAAAACAAATTATATATATAAAGAAATAGCCTGTCTACTTAATCCATCTTGTTGTCCACTTTAAACTTACCACTACAGTCTAAAAATATTATAACTCCCCTCATTGACAAAAACGTAGGGAGGAGGTTATACTTTATACATAATAGAGAGAAGAGATGTATATGAAAAGAATTAATAAAAAAGGTTTTACTTTAGTAGAACTTTTAGCTGTAATTGTTATTATGGGTATTTTGATGATGGTCGCAATTCCATCAATAAGTAGAGTAATTGAAAATTCTAGAAAGGATACATTTGTAGATATCGCTAAGTCTTATGCTAATGCGGCTAAGACATTATGGACAGCTGATACTTTAACGTGTGAAGGAACAGTCGCATCAGCTGTAGATGATGGCGATTATTATATTTTAATTAATACAACTGAATCAGCTAGAACTATGCTACCAGTATTAGTAGATCAAGGTGGTAAGTCATCTTGGGGAAATAGAGATGTAAATGGTTATGTAAGAGTTCATGTTGAAACAGTAACAGATAACAATGGAGAACCAAAAAGAACCACAACTTTTTATGTTAGTTTAAGTGATGGAACTCATGGCTTAATAGATAATGGAAGTATGACTTCAGATAACCTAAAAAAAGGTAATGTTAAAATGGATTTATCGAGTGATGATAAGAAAAAAGTAGAATTAACACTTGATAATGGTAACTTAAATTGTTCTAAGACTAATCTTGGAACTTATACGTGTACAGACGTAGCACCAGTAAAAACTATAACCGGTTTATGTGTAGATGACTCAAGTTACGCTGGAAATAATGGTACAGTAGATGTTAATCCAGTAAGTTTTGCGAATGATGACTGGGCAACCATAGCTGCTGCCGCAAAGAGTGGAAACTATGAAGGAAAATATAATGTAGGTGATACTAAAGAAGTAGACCTAGGAAGTCTAGGAAAGCATACAGTAAGAATAGCTAATACTTCAACACCAGCAGAATGTAGCCAAGAAGGTTTTTCACAAACTGCCTGTGGTTTCGTATTAGAGTTTGCAGATATAATTACAACACATAATATGAATCCAAAAAAAGGAGAATATAAGGGAACAACATATGAATATGGTTGGAACAAAGATGGTTGGCCAGCAAGTAGTATGAGAAGTTATTTAAGTACAGATATATATAATGCTTTACCATCAGCTTTACAAAGTGCCATAATAGAGACGAAAGTAGTATCAGGACATGGATTTAGTGATACAGATAATTTTATTTCAACAGATAAATTATATTTATTGTCTACAGCTGAAGTATGGGTGTATGGAGATACTTCTGATGATGGAAGATTTTATACTAGACAGTTAGATTATTACTCGGCACAAGGAGTAGCATGGAATAATTACTCTGGAGCTATTAAACAGCTAAACGGATCAAATCAATGGTGGTGGCTCCGCGCGGCTAGGATCAATACTAATTCTCACTTTTTCTATGCTGTGACTAGTGGTGGTGACCATGATGAGATGTATTCTTATCATACATACGGTGTTTCGCCGGCTTTCAGAATAGCCTAAATGTAAACAGAGTGTAAAGCTATAAACGATATATTGTATAGTCGGAGATTGGGACTATACCGATTAAAGTTACTTTAAAAATTATAGTAAGTAAAAAGTATTGGATAAGGTCCAATATTTTTTAACTTTTATAAGAAATTTTCTCCTTAAAGTGTAATATCACTATCAACAAACACTTTTTTGCTTATTATAGTAAGTAAGCCGATAGTGGATAATATGTCCAAAAAAATTACTACAGTAGCAGCTATATTAATTTAAACCTATGGAGAATAAAGAATTCTTTATCTATAAAATAAGAATTTAATGAAAAGGACAAATTAAAACTTTGTCTTTTTTCATTTTAGGTAGTATATAGTATCTTTATCTTTTTTTATAAATTTATCTTTTTCAAGTTTATTTATTTCACGCATTAAATTACTTCTATCTACTGATATATATTCAGCTATTGCTTTATATGAAGTTGTTACTTTAAATACTTTATTTGCATTCATTCTTTGCTTTAAGAAGAATAGGAAACGCTCTCGTACAGTTCTTTTTGATAATAGTTCGATTTTTTCATTTTGTTTTTTATTATCATTTATTAATAATTCATACAATGTTAATACTAAGTTATTATGAAAAGGACATTTTTTAGAGCAATTCTTTAATATTGAATAATAATCAATAAAAATTACTTCGGTTATTTTATTACTTATTACATAGATATTATCTTCTGTATTTTGAAAAAATAAATTTGAGAATATATCATTTACTTTTAAATCTCTTAAGATAGTTGTATTACCATTAATATCTGTTTTCATTATATTAGCTTTACCATAAGTAATTAAACATATTTGTTTTTTAGATAAGTTATTATTAATTATTAGTTCTTTATTATAAAAAGTTTTTTTAACGGCATTTACACAGTTTGACAAATTATTTTGTAAAATGACAAATTCTTCATTTCTAGTATTATCAAGCATTTTTTTCACTTCCTATAGTTAAATTATACTAAGTTTTATTTTGTGTTGCAAATGCAACAGTAAAAAAAATATTTTTCGGTTACAATCTTATTTAAGATAGGATAAGGTGTAAGATGAAAAAGATACGAATTGTTAAGAAAAATGGTAATTTAGAGGATTTTGATCCAGAAAGAATAAAAAAGGCTGTTACTACTAGTGCCGAGAGAGTAATGGTTAATTTAACTGATGAGGCTTTAGAAGAAGTTGTTTCAATAGTTAAAAAACTTATGGAAACACAACTTAGTAATCCAACTGTTGAACAAATGCATAGTTTTGTTGAAGTGGCACTTGAAAAGGTTAATCCTTTGGTTGCTAAAAGTTATAGGGAATATAGAGATTATAAAAAAGATATTGTACATATTTTAGATAAAGTTTATAAAAAAGCACAACTTATTACTTATATTGGTGATAAAGATTGTGCTAATATGGATAGTGCTTTAGTTACTACACAGAGATGTTTAATTTATAATAGTTTAAATAAAGAATTATATAAAAAATTTTTTTTGACAGCAGCAGAGATAGAAGCTTGTAAAGATGGGTATATTTATATACATGATATGGGTTTTAGAAGAGATACTATGAATTGTTGTTTATTTGATATGGCTACTGTTTTAAAAGATGGTTTTGAGATGAGTAATATATGGTATACAGAACCTAAAACTTTACAGACAGCCTTTAATGTTATGGGTGATGTTATTATTAATACTACAGCTATGCAATATGGAGGTTTTACAGTAGCAGAAGTTGATAGTGTCTTAAAAAAATATGCTGAATTAAGTTACAATAATTACTATGAAGAATACTTAGAAATTAAAGGAAAAAAATTTAAGGATGAAGCATCATTATATGCATGGAAAAAAGTTAGAAGAGAGTGTGAACAAGGATATCAGGGAATTGAATATAAATTAAATACTGTTAGTTCTAGTAGAGGGGATTATCCATTTGTAACATTTACGTTTGGAGTTGATACTTCAAAATTTGCTCAACTTATTTCAGAGGTTATTTTGTATGTTCATAAGAATGGACAAGGCAAAGAAGGATATAAAAGACCTACATTATTTCCTAAGTTAGTATTTTTATATGATAAGAAATTACATGGAGAAGGTGGCGTTTTACGAGAAAATTTTTTAAATGCTATTGAGTGTAGTAAAAAGACAATGTATCCTGATTATTTATCTTTAAGTGGAGAAGGATATGTTCCAGAAATGTATAAAAAGTATGGTAAGATTGTTAGTCCTATGGGATGTAGAGCATTTCTTTCACCTTGGTATGAAAGAGGTGGTATGAGTCCAATGGATGCTTCAGATAAACCTGTTTTTGTAGGAAGATTTAATATTGGAGCAGTATCATTAAATTTACCAATGATTTTGGCTAAGGCCCGTGAAGAACAGAAGGACTTTTATGATGTTTTAGATTATTACTTAGAAATGATTAGAAAGGTTCATATTAGGACATATCGTTATTTAGCTAAGAAAAAAGCTTCTACTAATCCTCTTTCTTATTGTCAAGGTGGTTTTTATGGTGGAAATTTAAGACCAGATGAGGCAATTGAACCATTACTTAAGAGTTCTACTGCTTCTTTTGGAATTACGGCTTTAAATGAATTACAGGTTTTATATAATGGTAAGAGTATTGTTGAAGATGGTAATTTTGCTTTAGAGGTTTTAAAGTATATAAATGAAAAGGTTAACTCTTATAAAATTGAAGATAATATTTTATATGCTATTTATGGTACACCAGCGGAGAGTTTATGTGGATTGCAAGTTCAACAGTTTAGAAAAAAATATGGTGTAGTTGAAGGTGTTAGTTCAAGAGAATATGTATCTAATAGTTTCCACTGTGGTGTATGGGAAAATATTTCGGGTATTGAAAAGCAAGATTTAGAGGAGAGATTTTGGGAGTTATGTAAGGGTGGTAGAATTCAATATGTCCGTTATAATTTAAGTTATAATACTAAGGCTATGATTACTTATATTGAAAGAGCTATGGATAAAGGTTTTTATGAGGGAGTTAATTTATCTTTAGCATATTGTAATCATTGTGGTCATGAGGAATTAGCTATGGATGTTTGCCCTAAATGTGGTAGTACTGATTTAATGAAAATAGAGAGAATGAATGGTTATTTATCTTATTCAAGGGTTCATGGAGATACAATGCTTAACAATGCTAAGATGGCAGAAATAGTGGAAAGGAAATCAATGTAGATGTATAGTGTTGTTTTATTAATAGGAAGTACTAAATTTAAAAAAATATTTTTAGATGTTGAAGAGAAGTTAGCTTTAAAAGGTTATTTGGTTTTTACTCCTTCTGTTTATAATCAGTCTGGTGAAGTGCCTGGATGTGGAGTAGAGACAAAGAAGATATTAGATACAGCTGTTAAAATGAAGGTGTGTCGTAGTGATATAGTTATTGTTATTGATAAAGATGGTTATATTGGTAGTAGTACTAAGAGTCAGATTGAATGGGCTAAATTATTGAATAAGCCAGTTTTATATTATAGTCAGGGGGATGTTGATAGGTTATGAGATATCATAATATTACAAAGGCTGATATGTTAAATGGGGAAGGATTAAGAGTCGTTTTATGGTTAGCTGGTTGTTCGCATCATTGCCAGGCTTGTCAGAATCCTATTACTTGGAATCCTAATGATGGATTAATATTTGATGAAGAAGCTAAAAATGAAATATTTGAAGAGTTAGAAAAAGACTGGTGTAGTGGAATAACTTTTTCAGGGGGAGATCCATTATATTTAGGTAATAGAGAAGAAGTTAGTTCCTTAGTATCAGAAATTAGAAGTAAATTTAAAGATAAGTCTATTTGGTGTTACACTGGGTATACTTGGGAAGAAATTATGAAAGATATGGCTACTGATAGTAATTTAAAGAAAATTATTGATAATATAGATGTTTTATTAGATGGAAGATTTATGTTACATTTAGCTAATGAAAAGATACAGTATGTTGGTAGTAGTAATCAGAGAATAATTGATGTTAAGAAAAGTCTTAATAGTAATGAAATTAATTTGTATATTGATAATAGTAATATTTTAAAAGGAGAAGTATAATGAGAAAACGTGGATTTGAAATTGTAAAAGGATATGAAGATAAAAATATAAATTTACCAGTAAGAAAGACAAAACATTCTGCTGGATATGATGTAGAGGCAGCTGAAGATATAATAATTCCAATGTATAAGCCAGGAATAAAGCCAACACTTATTCCTACAGGCTTAAAAGCTTATTGCGGAGAGGATGAGTGTTACTTTCTATTAAATCGTAGTAGTGGGCCTAAAAAAGGGTTTTTAATGGCTAATAGTATTGGCCTAATTGATTCCGATTATTATGGTAATGAAGATAATGATGGACATTTTTACTTTGCCTACTTTAATTGTAGTGATCATGATATTGAGGTTAAAAAAGGAGATATTATTGGACAAGTTGTTTTCCAAAAATATTTAACTGTTGATAATGATAAGGCTGAAGGAGAAAGAACTGGAGGATTTGGTTCAACTGATGAGAAAAAATAAAGAAATTAAAAAATTACTTTTTACATTTTTATTATTTTTTTGCATTTTAATTAATTGAATTTGTTGAAAAATAAGAGAAATAGCAAAACTTAAACTTATAAAAATTAGAAAAATGTAAAAATGATTTTTATAAAATGTACAAAAATGTAAATTTTCGTAAATCGAACAAAAATAAATTTTAGGCATTTTCTATATATATCAAGGCTTTTAAAATTTAGTAAAAAAAAGTGTACTTTTTAGTATTGATTTTTGTAATTTATAAACTTAAAATGAGGTTATGAAGTTACTTGTGTAGGAGGTAAAATATGGCAGAAGTAAATGATAAGTTAGAGAGCCTAACAGTCGTAAAAAGAAATGGTAAAAAAGTAAATTTTGATGCTACTAGAATTGCTTTAGCAATAAAAAAAGGTTTTGATAGTGTTGAAGTTGATGTTGATGAAGATGAGAAAGCTCGTAAGTATACAACTAAGGATGTACAAAAGGTATATCAAGCTGTTTTAAAAAGATTAACTAAGGAAGCTAAAGATACTGATAAATTTAATGTAGAACAAATTCAAGATCTTATTGAAGAAGAGTTGGATAAAGCAGGGTATAGTGATGTTTATAAATCTTTTTCAGAGTATCGTGAAAGAAGGAATGCTTCACGTCAATCATTTTTTGATGATAAGAAGACTCATAAATTTTTAAAATCATTAGAGAATTTGGGATTGAAGTCTGCTAATGAAGAGGATGCTAAAAGAGAAAATGCTAATATTGATGGTAATAGTCCTATGGGAACAATGCTTCAATATGGTTCAACTGTTTCTAGGGAATTTGCTAAATCTTATTTAATGAAACCAGAATATGCAACTATGCATGATGATGGAACTATTCATATACATGATATGGACTTTTTAGCAATGGGTACGACAACATGTTGTCAAATAGATTTATCAAGATTATTTAAGAATGGTTTTGATACAGGACATGGTTTTGTAAGACCTCCACAAGATATATCTACTTATGGTGCACTTGCTGCTATTGTTATTCAAGCTAATCAAAATGATCAGCATGGTGGACAAGCAATACCTGCATTAGACTATTATTTAGCTCCTGGTGTTTTAAAAACTTTTAGAAAACAATTAAAGCAAACTTTATATGATTTCTTTGATTTAGAAGGATTCTTACCAGTAATAAATATGGATAGAATTATTAGAGAAATTGATAAAATAGAAACTATTGAAATTGATGTTTCGAAATTTACTGATTATCAAAAGGGGTCAGATAGAATTAAAGAAGTTTTTACTAAGGGATATGAAAAAGCCTTACAAAAAACTGATAGAGCTACTCAGCAAGCTATGGAAGCATTTATTCATAATTTAAATACAATGCATTCTAGAGCTGGTGCTCAAGTACCATTTTCTTCTGTTAATCTTGGAACTGATACTTCTCCTGAAGGTAGAATGGTTATTAAAAACTTCTTATTATCAGCTGAGGCTGGCTTAGGTAAAGGAGAAACACCTATATTCCCAGTTTCAATATTTAAGGTAAAAGAAGGCGTAAACTATAATAAAGAAGATCCAAACTATGATTTGTTTAGATTAGCTTGTAAGGTTTCAGCTAAGAGACTTTTCCCTAACTTTGCTTTTATTGATGCTCCATTTAATAAGCAATATTATAAAGAAGGAGATATTAATACTGAAATAGCTTATATGGGATGTCGTACACGTGTTATTGGAGATGTTACATCACCAGATCATGAAGTTGTTACCGGTCGTGGTAATCTTTCTTGGACTACTATTAATTTACCTAGACTTGGAATTAAATATGGTATTTCTTTAAAAGAAAGAGATAAAGCTGATTTTGATGGTTTTTATAAAGAACTTGATGAGATTATGGATAAAGTACGTGATCAATTACTTGAAAGATTTGAAGTTCAATGTAATAAACGTTGCTATAACTTTCCTTTCTTATTAGGTCAAGGTGTATGGACTAATGGTGAAAAGTTAAAGCCAACAGATAGATTAAGAAAAGTATGGAAGCATGGTTCTTTATCAATTGGATTTATTGGTCTTGCTGAATGCTTAAAAGCTTTAACTGGTAAACATCATGGGGAAAGTGAAGAAAGTCAAAAATTAGGCTTAGAAATTATCAAATTTATGCGTGAAAAATGTGATAAGTATGCAGAGGATAATAATTTAAATTTTGCTTGTTTAGCAACTCCTGCTGAAGGATTATCTGGTAGGTTTACAGCAATTGATAGAGCTATTTATGGCAAGATTAAAGGAGTAACAGATAGAGAGTATTATACTAATTCATTCCATGTTCCTGTTTATTACAATATAAGTATTGTTGATAAGATTAAAACAGAAGCTCCATATCATGAACTTACTAATGGTGGACATATTTCATATATTGAATTAGATGGTGATGTTGCTAGTAATGTTGATGCTTTTGAAGCCGTTATTAGAATTATGAAAGAATCTGGTATAGGTTATGGAGCTGTTAACCATCCTGTTGATAGAGATCCAGTTTGTGGTTATGTTGGTGTTATAAATGATGTTTGCCCTGGATGCGGGCGTCATGAATTTGAGGGAGTTCCTGTTGAAAAAATTACTAGTTTAGAATCTTTTAATAAATAATTGAAAAGGAGATAGATATTATGGAAAAAGTAGTAGGAGAAGGAAAAGGATTTGAAAGAATAAGAAGAGTTACTGGTTACTTAGCTGGTGATGTAAGCCGTTTTAATAATGGTAAACGTGCAGAAGAAAGGGATCGTGTAAAACATACTGGAAGTAAAGAACTTTTAAATAAAAGCGTACAATAATATGGAAATTAGGTTAGCTGCTTGGCTACAAAATGATTCTATTGTTGATGGTGAAGGTATAAGAACAGTTATATGGACGCAAGGATGTCCACATAACTGCCTTGGCTGTCATAATCCAACAACTCATGACTTTTCAGGAGGCTTTTTAGTAGATATTGATGAAGTAGTAGAAGAAATAAAAAATTTGCAAGGACAAGATGGAATAACACTTTCAGGAGGAGATCCATTTTGCCAGAGTGAAGCTTGCATTGAATTGTGTAAAGCTGCACATGAAGTTGGAATGAATGTTTGGTGTTATACGGGATTTACTTATGAAGCTATATTACGTAATAAAAAACATAGAGAACTACTTAATTATATTGATGTGTTAGTTGATGGAAAGTTTATCTTAGAGGAAAAAAGTTATGATCTTTACTTTAGAGGATCTAGAAATCAAAGAATAATTGATGTTTCAGAAAGTCTAAAGAAAGAAAGAGTTGTTTTGGTAGAAAAATATATTGAGGATAAGGACTATAGTTCTTCTTATAAGAAACCAGAATATATGTTTATTTAAAGAAGCCATAAGACTTCTTTTTTTTGATTGATTTTAAAAATTATTATTGATAATTAGTTAGTAAAATTGTAAAATTTAGATATATGGAGGTATTAAATGAAAAAAGTAATTTTTATAACTTTATCAATTCTTTTATCTTTTACAGTATTATTAAGTTTTAATACTGTGCATGCCCTTGATAATACACAAAATAATAATGCTCAATTAGAGGAGTTATATGCTAGTAAAGAAGAGTTGGAAAATAAAGAAATTTCACTAAAAGTAGAAAAAAATCAAGAATTTATGAGTAATGGTTTCTCCCAAAGGTATTATGAGTTAGAAAATGAATTAAAAAACGTTAATACTGAGTTAACAGATATAGAAAATAAAATAAATAAAATTAAAAATAGTGATGTACTTGATGATTTTAAAAATAATAATGATGATACTACTGATTTAATTACAGAAAATGAACATAATAATGAATTTATTTATTTTATTCCTTTTATTATATTTGGAATTGCTTTTGTAGTAATTGTTATTTCAGTTATTTTCTCGGCTAAAAGGGGAGGCTCATTTAGTACTAATTCAACAAAAGATATGTTAAATGATTTGAGTGATGTAGCTGTAAAAATGGCTAAGGATTTAAACCCTAGTTATGAAGAATTTAAATGTCCTAATTGTGGTAGTCCATTAAGTGCTGAAAATGAAGATGTAAAGAAATGTTCTTATTGTGGAGCTAGTCTTTATCGAACTGTTAATAAAAATAAAAGGAAATAATATTTAATCGTAGAATTTTGTCGAATGAAATATTTGACATCTTTTGTCGAATGCCTTGTTTATACAAGGCTTTTTTTTTATATTTTACATGAGAGGTGATATTCATGTTGAATGTCGATATTTTAGTTGTGAGAGGGATTACTTTTATTAGATTGGAGGGATGTTTAACTAAAAAAACTTTTAATGAATTTAATTTAGAACTTGATAATTTACTTTATAATTTTGGTATGCATTTTTATGTATTTAATTTTAGTGATGTTTTTAGTATGGATAGAGATATTTTAGAAAAACTTGAAAATAAGCTTTATGAAATATTTTTAAGTTGTGGTGATGTAGCTTTGTGTGGGATAAAGAAAGCTTTTAAAGATCAAAGATTAATTTATATTAATAGTGAAGAGGAGGTCTTTTCTTATTTACATGTTTAGAAGGGATGATAATGGACGATTTATTAGAGTATGAATGTTTAGTATATAGCATTATTAATAAGTATACTAAGTATTTTGATAAGGATGATTTGTATCAAGTTGGAATGCTTGGTCTTATGGATGCTTATAAGCACTTTGATAGGAGTCGAGCTTTGGATGTAAAGTTTTCAACTTATGCATATTATTATGTTTTAGGAAAAGTAAAAAAGTATATTAGAGAAAATAATCCGATTAAAATAAGCAGTAATTTAATCAAACTGAATCAGGCAATAGAGCGTGCTAGAGAGACTATGAGTCAATCTTTAGGAAGAGTGCCAACCACTTTAGAATTATCTTTATTTTTGGAAATAAGTGAGGAGAAAATAGAGGAGGTTAGGACGGCATTTTTAGATATTAAGAGTCTTGATTATAGTGTTGAAGGTGAAGAATGTGAATTTTATAATTCTATTGCTTCTAATGAGAGTGGAATGGACTCTAGTATTTTAGATTTAAAAATTGCTTTAGAAGGTTTACCTATGGAAGAAAAAGCCTTGATAGTTGCTAGATACTATGATGATTTGACACAAAGTGAAGCTAGTAGAAAGCTTGGTATTAGTCAAGCTCAAGTATCAAGAAAAGAAACTAAAATTTTAGAAAAATTAAAAACAGTACTTTAAATTTAATAAATTTTTGGTATTAAAGTTTAGCTATTGGTAATAATACTAATGGTGATGATTATGAAGGATGATACATATAAAAGAATTGCTGACTTCCATAAAGCGGAAGAATCACGAGTAAAAAATGCTATAGTAGCATTTGTATCTGGTGGTGTAGTTGGGTTAATGGGAGAAGGTATTATTGAAATACTTTGTGGCTGTTACCACATATCTAGAGCCGATGCTCAAGTTTTTATGAGTGTTTTTTTCATATTTGTTGCTAGTTTGTTTACGGCTTTAGGCTTTTTTGATAAATTAGTTACAAAATTTAGATGTGGGTTATTGATTCCTATAACAGGATTTGCTCATTCTATGACTAGTGCAGCTTTAGATTATCGTAAAGAGGGTCCAATATATGGATTAGGAGCTAATATGTTTAAATTAGCTGGTTCTGTAATTTTATATGGAGTAGTTGCGGCTTGGTTTTTTGGAATGATTAGATATTTTATAGGAGGTGCTGTATGACTTTTAACTATAAAAATGTCTATGTTGGCGATACTGTTACTGTTGCTGGGGTTTATGAGAAGAATGGGCCTTTAAAAAAATATTTTGATAAAACATATAATGATTTATATTTTGGAGAAGATTCATGGGAAAAAGCGGAAATAAAAGCTATAAAGGATAATTTGTCTTTAATGAGTAAAAAACTTGGTAAAAAAAATAGTAAAGTTGATTTAGTAATTGGCGCCGATTTATTGAATCAAATTTCAGCATCTACGTATGGATGTTTAGGCTATGGAGAAGCTTTTATAGGCGTTTATGGAGCTTGTAGTAGTAGTGTTTTAGAGATGATAATCGCTAGTAACTTTATTGATAGTGGTCAAATAGAAAATGCAATTGCTTTAGTTTCTTCACATAATATGACTAGTGAAAAACAATTTAGAAACCCAACAGAATATGGGGCTCCTAAACCTAATAGTGCTACTTTTACAGCTACGGGTTCTGCTTCTATATATTTAACAAATAAAAAAACTGATGTTAGAGTTGAATGTGCAACTTTGGGTAAAATTATTGATTATGGAGAAAATGATCCTAATGATATGGGAAGAGTTATGACACCTGGTGCTGTTGATACTTTGATTAAACATTTTGAGGAAACTGGTAGGACTCCCCAAGATTATGATTTGATTTTAACAGGAGATTTAGGTAGATATGGTAAAGAAATTCTAAAAGATTATATGTTAGAAAAATATAATTATGATATGTCTAAGAATTATAATGATTGTGGTGTTATGTTATATGATTTAGAAAAACAATCAGAGGTACTTGCTGGGGGATCTGGTCCTGTTTGTAGTGCTCTTGTAAATTATGGTTATATATATGACCAGTTAAAAAAGAAGAAATTAAAAAAAGTTTTATTAGTAGCAACTGGTGCTTTATTTAGTCCACTTCTTATTTATCAAAAACAAAACATTAACTCAATTGCTCATGCAATTAGTTTGGAGGTGGTATAATGCTACTTTTAAATTCCTTTCTTTTTTGTGGATTTATCTGCTTAATTGCACAAATTATATTAGATAATACCAAACTTACACCAGGGCATATTACTAGTATTTTTGTAGTAGTTGGTGCTTTCCTTGATAGTTTTAGTTTTTATGATATGATTATTAAATATGTTGGAGGAGGAGCACTACTTCCTATTACTAGTTTTGGACATTCTTTAATACATGGGGCTCTTGCTAAAGCTAATAGCTATGGTCTTATAGGTATTTTAATGGGAATGTTCGACTTAACAGCAACTGGAATTACAGCAGCTATTATATTTTCCTTTATATTTGCTTTATTCTTTAAACCTAAAAATTAAATATATAAAAAACTGTAAGTAAATGATGTACTCCATATTTAGGAGATATTAATAAAAAAATTAGTATATTAAAAAGAGAAAAGGATTTTTACTTTTCTCTTTTTGTATAAGTTTTTCTCTTCTATTTTACTTTGCTTTTGATAATTCGATTATTAAGTCCATGTTATCATCTTTAGCCATAATATTTTTATGTAGTTGGTGACATTTTTCACATTTATATAGTATTTTATAAGTATCTTTAAATTTTTCTATACCTATGGGTTTTAAAAGACCTAAACAAGAATTAGCACGATCGCCTGGCATTATATCAACATGTTTAGAATATAGGCATATTGGACAGTGATCACGAGCCGTGTAGTTTAGTTGATCTACTTTTTGATGACAGTTTTCACAAATAAAGTTTTCATCACGCATAGTAAATTGTTTCATTTAGGTTAAATTCCTTTCTAATTTGTTGTTATATATGACTTAGAAACATTATAGCATATCTTTTTTTGTTATGGTATAATGTAAATAGTTCAGGAGTGAAAATATGGATGTAGCATTTAAAATAAATGAATTTGAGGGACCACTTGATTTATTATTACATCTTATTAAAGAAAATAAGATGGATATAATGAATATTGAAATTGAAAAGATTACTGATCAATATATGAGTTATCTTACTTCTCAAGAACGTCTTAATCTAGAAATAGCAAGTGAGTATTTAGTTTTAGCTTCTGAGCTTATTGAAATTAAATCTAAGTTATTGCTTCCTAATACTAAGAATACAGATGAGGCTTTAGATGAGGAAGATCCAAGAGCTGAACTTGTTAATAGACTTCTTGAATATCAAAATTATAAAGAGATAACTAAAATGTTACAGGAAAGAGAAGAGTTAAGAAAAGAAATTTATACTAAAGCTCCTGAAAATGTAAAAAACTATGTTGATGAATTGCAGGAAGTTAGTACTGATGTAACATTAGATGATTTAGTAGATGCTTTTAAGAAGTACCTTGAAAGAAAAAAAGAAACTAGACCATTAAATACTAAGATAACAGTTAAAGAAATTACAGTATCTTCTAGGAGACATGAAATTAAAAAGTTGCTTAATCTACGAGGAAGAGTATCTTTTTGTGAGCTGTTTCCTGTTGTATCTAGAGAGTATATTGTAGCAACTTTTTTAGCAATATTAGAAATGGCTAAGAGTAAAGAATTATTGATTATTCAAAATGATACATTTGATGATATTATTTGTGAGGTGGCTAATGAAGAATAAAGCTGTATTGGAAGGACTTCTTTTTGTTGTTGGAGAAGAAGGACTTACATTTGAACAAATAGAAGATGTTTTAGATATAAGTGAAGAAGAGGCTAAGACTTTATTAATGCAGTTAAAACGTGATTATGAGGCTGAGGATAGAGGATTAAGAATAGATTTTTTGGGTAATAGATTTAAGGTAACGACAAAGTTTGAACATAAAAATTATTATCAAAAATTACTTGAAAATCCTGAAACTAACACATTGAGTCAAGCAGCACTTGAAACTTTAGCTATAATTGCCTATAACGAACCCGTTACTAGAGTCCAGGTTGATGCGATGCGTGGTGTTGGAAGTACACAAATTATTAGAAAATTGGTAGCGAAGGGTTTTATCAAAGAAGTTGGGCGTAGTGATTTACCTGGTAGACCTATTTTATACGAAACAACAAGTGATTTTTTAGATTATTTTGGTCTTTCAACGATTGATGATTTACCAGATATGCAAGATGTTATTGCGGAAAGTGAAAAAGAGAATGATTCTGAGTCTGATTTATATACATCTAAATATTCAGAACAAGTCTTGGAAGAGAGTACTTTATAATTTAACTTTTAATTTGTAAAATTTTTCTTGGCAAATAAGAAAAGTATGTTATAATTAATTAGTACTTGCTCGTATGGCGGAATTGGTAGACGCGGCAGACTCAAAATCTGCTTCTAGCGATAGAGTTCCGGTTCAAGTCCGGATACGAGCACCAGATGCCGAAATAGCTCAATTGGTAGAGCAACTGACTTGTAATCAGTAGGTTCCGGGTTCAAGTCCTGGTTTCGGCACCATTGATGAATCTGTTCGAACTATTCGAACATTTAGATAGATATCAATCAGAAATGATTGATTTTTTTGTTTTATAAGAAAAAATCATAGAAAGGTTGGTGTCTATGATAAAAATAATTAAAGAAGAAATTGAGATTGATGAATCATTAGTTTCTAGATTAAATGTTATATGTGACTTTTGTAATACTTCGCCTATTATAGAAAATGGTAGTATTAGGCATATTGAACATACTAATTTAACTTATATTGAGCCACATAGAATTTTTATTAATAATAAACTCTATCTAGCATTTAATTATTCAAATGAAATCTATATCCATAATCTTGGTAAAAAAATAAAATTATCAGAACTAGAGCAATATATAAAAGAAAACTAAATACTAGTACCCTGAACAAGGTATTGACTAATTCTAAAAAAGTGATATTATAAATAACCAATAAGATAAGTATACTCTAGAAATGGAGGTACATCTATGAAATATAAGCACAATTTACCCAAAAATTATAATATTGAATTATTAGAGGAGTCAGTAGTATTTAGGCTTTATTAAATACTGTTGTCTCCTCTTTTTTAGTAAAAGAAGTTGAGTTTTAATGAATGAAGAAAAGAAAGTAGCAGGACTTTATATTTGCGTATCTACTGAAGATCAAGCACGAGAAGGATTTAGTTTACTAGAACAAGAAAAACGATTAAGGGCTATGTGCGAGTATAAAAACTATGAAGTATATGATGTATATGAAGAACGAGTAATAAGTGCTAAAACAGGTAATTATAGACCAGAATTTGAAAGATTATTACAAGATGTTAGAAATAAGAAAGTAAATACTATTGTAGTATTAAAATAAGATAGATTAACAAGGGCAGTTTCAGATTGGGAAAAGATACTTACATTTTTAGAAGAAAATGATGCTTATTTAGATTGTGCTAATGATGAAATAAATACAACTAATGCTAATGGTAAAATGATTTCTAGAATACTTACATCAGTTTCATAACAAGAAATTGAAAGAACATCAGAGAGAACTAAAATAGGACTTGCAGGAGCTATTAAAGTTTGTCATATTCTACATTAAGCATCTTTAGGCTATAAACATGAAGATAAGAAATTAATAATTGATTATGTAACTAAAGATGTTGCTATTAGAATATTTAATATGTATCATGATGGATTATCATATAAGAAAATCAGTAATATTTTAAATGAAGAAAAAGTTTTAGATAAAACTAATTGGAGAGATTCGACAATTTTAAATATACTTGAAAATCCAATTTATAAAGGAGATTTTATTATGTTCCGAGATAGGAACATAATAAAACCACCCGCTATGCGGGTGAGAGCTGAAAAAGCGATAGCGTTAA
>CAKPLN010000006.1 GCA_934167665.1 uncultured Bacilli bacterium | reverse complement strand
TCAACTACATAGTAACATATTTTAAAAAAGTTACAACTTTTGTTCAAAAAATGATTATCGGCAAATTACTATTTGTCTTTCAGTTCCTATTATATCATTTTATTTACTTAAAATATTAAAATGTTGGTTAATTTTACTAAAACCATGTTATACTAATTTTAGTTAGTAGTTATTACTACCTATAAATTGTTGCTTTTAATGGTTGTTTTACCAGAACCATAAGGGCTCCATTGAGGAATCTGTTCGGAAAATCCGAACTTACATATATGAATCATTCGAAAGAATGATTTTTTTGTGTTTATAAATCATCCATCCCAAAAAGAAAGGATGGTGATTGTTATAAGTGAACTTGCATATTCACTACATTTAGGTAGTGACAAAAATAAGAAAAATAATGTTAGAAATTCTGCTAAAAATAATATTAGTGGTACCTCTTCTATGAGCAATAATGCAATACAAAATGCTAAACAATTATCAAAAGTAGATCATCATAATTATCGAATGTATGATAATAAACAAGATGAAATAATTATTGTTAAAGGTACTTCTTCCCTTTATAAAGATATAGAAAACTTTTATAAAAATGAATTTGAAGAAGCAAGAATTGAATATAATAATAAACAAACTAGAAATGATAGAAAAATAAATAATTACTTTAAAAAAGTTAGTGATAATTCTAAAAGTGATTTAGCTTGTGAAATGATAATTGAACTCGGGGATAAGAAATTTTGGGATACCAAAAGTTTAAATTATAAACATAAAATGACTAGTGTATATTCAAAACAAGTTAATGATCTAGAAATGGTAGTTTCAAACTTTAAAATATGTAGTGCTATCATTCATTATGATGAAACTAGTCCACATATGCATATTGTAGGTGTACCAATTAAATATAATTGTAAAACTGGTATGTCTATACAAGTTGGTAAAACATCAATATTCACAAAAGAATCATTAGTAGTTATTCAAGATAAAATGAGAGAAAGATGTATTAATGAGTTTAATCAAGTTTATCAATTAGATAATACTCTTAAAAAAAACAAAAAGGTAAAAATAGAGATATTACTCCTTATGAAAGAAAAATCTATAACGAAAAAGTTAAAGGCTTAAAACAAGAAATATCTAATCTTAAAAATGAAGTGTCTGATTTGGAAGATAATAAAGAATCTATCAATAAACAAATTACTAAACTTAATAAAGATATAACTGATATAGTTGATGAAATAGATAAAAAGAAAAAGATTAATAATAAAGTCATTATTAAATCTAAAAATCAACTTTGGGATGAAAATGAAAAATTAAAAGAAGAAAATGAAGATTTGAAAAGATTAAACTATCAATATGAACATAAATATAATGATTTAAAAAAAAAAACAGATTATCTTATTAATCACTTAAACAAAGTCTTTCAAAAATTACCAGAATTTATTAAAACAATAGTTGACCATTTATTTAATCATAGTGGTTTAGGTTTAAAATATTTTAAGCAACAATATGATCCAGAAGTTAAAAGAAAAGAACAAAGTATATTTAAAGGATTTAATTTATTTAATAAGAAAGAAATTGAAAAAGCAACTAAACATATTAACTATGAAATGGAAGAATCAGCTGCAGATTTTTATACTGATAAAGAAGATAAAGAAAAAGACGATGGCTTTGAATTATAAGCTATCGTCTTTTATTATTTATCGCATCCAACATCTTTATGATTTAAATCTTTGTATATTGAATAGGTTAAGCATTTTAATCCACCAGAACACTTTTTAGAATGTTCACAATTTTTACAATCGTCTGGTGTTGTATCCTTTTGAAGCTCTTTTAATATTTTACTATTTTTGTATAAATCATACATATTATTATTTAGCAAGTTACCTACGACTATTGGCATTCTTCTACATGGTACTAAATCACCATTTTCCATAACCGTTAAAAGACTTTTCCCTGCTGTACAAGTATATGGATAATCATTAGTCATTTGAAATTGTAATGCTCTATACATAGCAACATTTGTTTTGCTTTTTTTAAGCCTTAATCTTATTCTTTCATTCTCCATTATTTTTAGATATTTATTTGTTTCTTCTTTTGACATTTGTAAATTAATTTCACTATCTTTACTTAATGGAATAAATCTATCAGACCAAACATTATCTACACCATATTTTTCAGCATATCTAACTACATCTGGAAATTCTTTATAATTAATTCTGGTAGCAGTAAAGGATATTGATACAAATACATTATATTTTTTCAAGTATTTAATAGCATTTGCTACTTTTTTATATACATTTTTTCCTCTTATATAGTCATTTGTTTTCTTTCCACCCTCTAAACTGACTTGAACATATTCTGGATTGTATTCGCTTATTTTTTTTGCAATTTCATCAGTAATTAATGTTCCATTTGTAAGTATAGAAAATGAATATAGTTCTTTATCTTTTTTAAATTCATCTAGTATTTTAAAAAAATAGGGAGAACACAATGGTTCTCCACCAGTTAAATTAATGTGTCCTTTAACTTTTAATCTTTTTAAAAGTTCTCTATATTGATTAAGGATATTCAATAATTGTGAATATGACAGTGCAATAGGTTTATGTTTTTCTTGATAGCAATGTAAACATTTTAAATTACAAACTTCACTCAAATGCCATTGTAATATAAATTGTTTTACCATGAACCTCCACCGCCACAAGAAGAACATCCTCCTCCGCAAGATGAACAACCTCCACCACAACCTGATGAACCAGATGATGAAGAAGGTGGAATATAAACAGAATCAGATAAATGATCTAATGAATCAATATTATAATAATCAAAATTACCCATATCATTAGTAGGAACAGGAATATTTTCAAACTTTTCTACCCATTTTTTAGAAACATCTAAAACATAAGCATACGGTAATATATCATAAAAATAATTTGGATTTTGTTCTACTAACATTTCTATCTGATTTTTTTCGGCTAATTCTATATAATTCTTAAATCCATTTATTTTTGATTTGATTTGTTCTCCATATGAATTTTTTCTTTTCATCAAAATAGCAAAAACAAAAGTTATTATATTAGAAATAAATCCTATTGTATATATAATATTAAATTTAGGGTTTAAATTCTCAAATTTGCAATATGCTAGTCCCCATAAAATTGTACAAATTAAGAAACCTAAACTAGCAATTAGCATATATTTATATGCTTTCAAGTCATTAATCTTATCATCAAAACTATTTCTAACATTTTCTCCTATTTCACTAAACACTTTGTAGAAAGAATAATTTTCAGAAAGAATTGTTTCATCTGAATCTTCAAAAAGTTTATTATAAACAATTTCTTCGTTAGCACTCATTTTAGGTTTATCTTTAAATTCATTTAGTGTTAGTTCTTTTTTTATTGCATCAAGTTGTTCTTGTGAATATTGATTAATACTATCATTATCTATTCTTATATATCCATTATCAACCAAGTATTTTGAGTTTTCATAAAAGTTGTCAAAATCTGAAGTTACAACATTTTCGTTAACATTTTCAGGAAAATAATCCTTCATGATTTTAGTTGCATTATAGTGAGTGTCAAGGAAACGTGCTTTATACTCTTTTAGTTTAACTATTTTTATTTCACGTTTAATATATTTATTAACATCAGTAGTATTTGATTTAACAATTGTCTGTGTTTCTTTATCTTCAGATTCTATTATTTTTATAAAACCTTTACTGGCTAATTCTACGATTAAAGCTATTGATAATTTTCTTCCCGTATCTCTTTTATACAAATAGCCAATTTCAGCAGCATCTAATTTTTCTGGAGGATAAAATTCAACTGTTTCAGGAACTTTGTCTAAATCTTTTCCATTTTTCTTCCATAAAATGAAGGATATAATTGCAAATAATATACATATAATGCAAAGCAATAACGAAGTTGTTCCATAATTATTGCTTCCATTTACAAAATAACCATCTGGCAATTCTACATCAATAGTTAATGCACTATTTAATCGATAATTTGATGATAAATTAGCATATATAGTATTTCCACTTACATAATAATTAACATATGATGTTATATCTTGTTTTCTATGCTTGTCAGCAAAAAATTTAATTTTATTTTGAGAATTAAATGCTTTAGGTAAATTAATTGTTAATGATGCATTTTTAATTTCTGTTCCCCAATAATCTCCAAAAGCATGAAAAATAAACTCATCAAAATTATCATATGGATCAAAGCCCATATCATAAGTATAATCAATTTCATATGTGTGATTTCCTATAGGTAGTGTATAATTGGCATCTCCAATTTTAATTCTTTGTTTTCCACTTACAGTATCTATAGTATAGTTATCACCAACTGCTTTTAAATTACTTAATTTTGATTCTCTCGATTGTGTAACCCCATCTTTATTAGTATATTCTAACCAAGATGGAATAAATCTATAAATTCCATGATGTCCACTTTCATAAAAATTTACTGTTACATATTCTTTAACATCTATAGAATTTGATTCATTAACATTCATAATGATTTTATATTCTTCTATTGTAAATCCATCTGCAGGTGATAAAAAAGTTGATGTTGATCTATTTGCTTTATTAATTAAAACACTAACACCAAATATAGCCATTGCTATAAAACCAAATACTAAAAGTATAACACTCCATTTATGTAATTTATTATATTTGCTTTTTGATGTTCCAAACTTTTGAGAAACAGTTGAAAAAACTATTATCAAAATAAAAAATGCAAAAAATATTATAAATGGAAGAAAATTCATTAAAACTTCACTATTCATACTTTAACCTACAGTTCAACTTTTACATTCTCACGTTCATCTGCATTAGCTTCAAACATTGCTTTTGATTTATAACCAAATAATCCTGCAAAAATATTGCTAGGAAACATTTCAACCTTATTATTATATACTCTAACAGCACCATTGTAATACTTTCTAGCATTAGCAATATCATCTTCAACTTTTGATAATTGATTACTTAAATCTTTAAAATTTTCATTGGCTTTTAATTCGGGATAACTTTCAGCAATTGCCATTAATCTTCCTAGTCCTTGTGAAAGTTTATTATTTACATCAACTTTAGTAGAATCATTCATTTTATCATATGAACTATTTCTTAAATTAACAACTTCCTCCAAAGTTTCCTTTTCGTGTTTAGCATATCCTTTTACTGTTTCAACAATATTCGGAATTAAGTCCCATCTTTTTTTCAAATAAACATCCATTGTTGAAAATGCTTCCTTCACCTGATTATTTAATTTTACAAAACTGTTATAGCAAATTAATAAATATACAATTATTAAAGCTACAATACCAACTATAATATATATAGTCATTTTTTTCACCTTCCTTTTCTAAAAATTACTAAAAAAAAACATATCACCCTTATTTATTTTATATCACCTGCCTATATTACATAAAAATTATAACATAAATCTTGTATTTTTAGAATAACTTGAAAAAAATAATTAAATATTTTTAGTATTATAAGACAAATCTAAAAAAATGTGATAATATATTTATAGAAGTTAGTTGTATTAACTTGTATAGTGATAGTTTCAAATTATCTTATCTATCGCTCCATTTGAAATCAACTTACGGACTTAATTATTCGTAAGTTTTTATTTTATATAAACAATATCAAAAAAGAGGAAAAATAAATTAATCCTCTTTTTTCGCACATTTAAAGACAGTGCCTCTCCTACTATCATAAAAATTCATCTTTTGATAATATACTTAAATTTTTATTAGTTAGATTTGTTTAAATATTCATTTAAATATTGTGTCCATTCTGGAACATTTTCTTCTTCAAACAAATGGTATAAAATATCAACAACAATTTGGTGCCTTCCTTGAGCTTCTTTCTTTCCTGATTCAGTCAGCATTAAATCTTTTAATTTTAATATTTTCTCAAATATGTGACAAACGCTACTATCAGCGCATCTACTTGTATATTTGTCAGCAGTTATGTCTTCAATAGGAAAAATATTTTTATCAAAAAATGTTTTTCCATTTTTCATACTGTATTTATAAACTCTCAAAATACCATTAACCCCTAGACCGTCACACATATCTGCATCTGATACAATTTTACCTTCAATAGTTGTTGGTCTAAAACCTCTTAATAGTTTGCTGTAACCAATACATTTTAAGGAAGCTAGGACTTGACGTTGAATATCATCTGGAATGGCAGCTTTATTCATAATAGTTTTAGTATTAGTTAAATTTTCGGCATTTTCTTTACCAAACAACTTATAATCATCAACATCGTGTAATAATGCTATTAGTGCTACAACATCTTTATTGGCATTCTCATTTTGAGCAAATTTCAAAGATAAGTCTAAAACTCTATTTATATGATCATTTCCATGTCCTGAATCATCTTTATCTAATAATTCATATACTTGTTTTTTTACTTCGTCTATCATTATTTTGGCCTCCTTAAATTATTTTACTATTACTTTCTTATTCGTTATTAACTTTTAATAAAATTCAAAATTTAAAACTAATCTTGCTAATAAATCGTAGCATTTTAACTAAATAATATGGGTACGTTACCATATATTGCTATTCTTAATATTCCTATAATCACTAAATGTAAAGGATAATATAAATAGAAAAACCATTTCATCCAATTCATTTTACCTTTTTCACCATTATAGGCATTTAGTAATGGATATACTAAGACAATGGCTAATGTAATTAATCCATATGTTTTACTTACAAATAAATATGAAATAAATGCATAAATGGAAATCCAAAAACTCATATTCATAAATTGCTTTTTTAAATTACCTCTATTGGAATACATAGATAAAATTGCCATTACTGCTATACAGCTCCAATCTGATGAAAATGTTATAATATTTATTAAAATTATTAATATCCATTTTTGCCACTCTTTTAAATTAGTTTTGTTATTTGCAATATAAAGAGCAACTACTGCCCAAGCAAGAGACCACATAATACTTGTTTGATTAAAAATGCTTCTCGAACTAAATGGTATATAATTTATTCCAAAAGCAAAACAATATGCAAAATGAGATATTATTGCAAATACAAATAATCTTAAAATATATTTTTTTAAATTTTTGGTATAATAGAAGCCTTCACAAATAAAGAAAAACATAATAGGCGCTGTTAATCTACCTATTATATGCAAAAAAATTGAAATTATATTATTAGGCATTCCTGGATAAATTAAATCAGCAATATGATCAATGGTCATTGCTATAATCGCTATTAATTTTAAATGATTAGAATTCAATTTTTTCATTGTATCACATATCACCCACTTAATAAATTCTGTTTATTTATCACTTTTATATAATTGTACCATATATTTTGTTCTATTTTATATAAAGATGAGGCATTCAAGATACACCCAATACTAGTTAATATATATCCAATAATTTTTTTGAGATGGATAAAAAAAAACTATTTTAGTTCAATACTAAAAATCATCTTTTTGTTTTTCTTATTCCTTCTATAAATCCATTTTTAAAGGCTTGAAATTTACTCTTTTCCGTAGATAGTATTTTTTCAAATCTATCAACAAAAAACGGAAGTCTAATTGGTTTATCAGACTCTAAATCATAAGTATAGAAAGCTATTTCGGAATCAGTAACAATTCCTTCAATAACCTCTGTAGAAGCAGTAGCACTTGATTTAGCAACCGTCTGACTTAAAATTTGAACATATTTTAAATTATCAACATCAGCTTGACTTAGTCCTGGTATTCCAGTAAATGTTGGATGCGTATGAAATCTAATATATACAGGACTATTAGTGAAAGCAAGTTCATAGATTGTGTTTGTTATATATTCTTTACTATTATATATAATTTTATGAGAATTTGAACTTTTAATTATTCCACTCTCTTCTAATTTAGCACCTACAATAAATATTTCTCCATTATGTACCTTGGCATTCATAATACCACTTAGTTCACTTCGTGAACTTCTACATAATTTAGTTAGTTTATCAAATTGATTTTCAGGCATATTGATATTCATAAATTAACTTTCTCATGCTTATCTAAGGTGAAACTAGTTTTTACAATAATCTTCTTTATACTCTATAGAATAGTCACCAATAAGTATGTTTTTGTCATTTTTAGTAGTATTGCATACTATCATAGTAATATCTTTATCTTTTGATTTATATATTCTTGTTCCACCATCTTTTAAAGTATCTTTTAATTCTAATTTATCAGTAATGTTCTTTATTCCATCATCTAATGTTTGAAAAGTTGTTGATAAATAAGTTTTTAAGGTGATATCTTCGTCTTCTTCTTTAATATAAAATTCTTTAAGATTACTAGCTAAATAAATTGTACGATTATCAAGTGTATAGTAATCATTAAATCCAATATTATTAGCTTGTTCTTTTGTAATATAGAAATCAAAATCAATAAGTTCAATATTAGTTGTACCTATTTTTGCTGGATAAATTTCGTTTATCATACCTTTATAAGTTATTTTTACTTTATTACCAACATTACAATAATTAAAATCATTAACATAGTCAATTTTAAATTTATCACTAGATTTATATTCATCTTCACTTTCATCTGGACTAACAATCATATACTCTTGCTCACACTCTATTATAGTTCCTAGAAAAGAATGCATATCACTATCTTCTTTTGTTGTAGAATTACCACATCCTGTTAATCCTAAAATGGTTATTCCATATAATAAAATAATTATAACTATCTTTTTCATGGCAAATCCTCCTAATTAGCAAATTAATATTTGCGTATTACTTCTATATACAATTTTATCACAATGTAGTCTCTTTTAACATCATTTGGTTTATTTCTTTGAGTTTATTAAAACGAAATGTTATTGCGAATGAGTATAAAATTATGGGTAAACTAATTTTGATAATAGTTGCATATTATTATTATAATTATGATGGAATTAAGTTGAAATTAAAAGAACTGCTACTCATTAATTTTCAATTACAACCAACTAATTACAAACAGTCATAAGGGTTGACTTGAAATATAGATGTTTGTCTACTGGTGAGAAAGGTTATTTGACTTGTTAAAATAGTATTTTTTATAATTTCATAATATTAACTTTATTTCCATGTTCTTTTATAATTTCAATCAAATCAGGAACCTTTAACCAAAGTGTTGCGGTGTTATCATTGGGATGAACTCCAATTATTTGTTTACCTTTAAGAAAATCTTGTTCTAAATAAAATTCTACTTTTAAATCTTTATCATTTAATAGTCCTAAAGGTGTAACAGAACCAGGAATTAAATTCATAATATGCATTAAATCATCTGAAGATGCAAAAGTTAGAGGCCTTGTATTATTGTTATTTCTAAACTCTTTTAAATCAATACGTTTCTTTGCTTTAACTGTTATGAGATAGTAATTTCTTTTTTTATCATCTCTAATAAAAAGATTTTTAGCATCATACTCTGGATATGGTACTTGTATGTCTGATAATTCAGCCATATTAAAAACAGCTTTATGTTCAGTTATTTCATACCATATATTTCTTTTTTTGATAAAATCGTATACTTCTTGTTTATTCATGATTTCCTTCCTTTACCGTTGCCTTTATATTATTCACAAAAACCATTTTGACTTTTAAAATAGTTATTTATATTGTCTGATGTTTTGGAAATATTACTAAAATCTATATAGCTTTGTTTAATTTCTTTTTGCATTTGCTTAGGGCAATTAGAACAATTAAAATAGCCATCAGAACCTATACTAATTATATAATCATTTTCATTGATAGAACACTCCATTTCAACTTGTTCTATATTACTTGCTTTAGATGATCCAATAAATCGGAATGAAATAATAGCAATTACTATTAAAACTACATAGATAATGAATACTATTCCAGCCACTTTTAAAATCTTAATTATTATTCCAGCAAGTTTTTCTGTATTACTAACTTTTTCTACTAAAACATTTTTAACATCATTATCTAATAATTCATCAATACTTACATTTAAGGCTTTAGATAATAATTTTAATTGTCCAGGATTTGGAGTTGTTTCATTTAACTCCCAATTTGAAATAGTTTGTCTTGTAACATTAACCAGTTCACCTAATTGTTCTTGTGAAAGACCTTGTCTTTTTCTTAATTTTAATATATTTTCTCCTAACATGTTTTCTCTCCTTTCACAGACAATTATAAATTGATACAACTTAACAAATCTACCAAAGTATTTTGGAAGCTTGTCAAAGACTTTTAACATTTAAATAAAATTATGATTTATTGATATGTCATATTTATTATATTATATTATTTTATTTTTTCCTATTTTAAATAAATAAGAGTCATATTTTTTTATATGACTCTTTATACTTAGTTTAATATATTTAATTTTTAGAACTAATCATTTTAAAATTTAATCTATTAATTCAGCTAATTCTATGGCTAGTAAAGGAACTATTTTCTTCTTTTCAAAATTTGTCTCCTGACTTATACTTCTTCTTTCCCATTCTACGGAGTCCAAATTATCTCCCGCATAATAAAAAGTAAAATAATCTAAATTTTTTCTTTTACAAACAGCAGCTATTACTGAACCTTCCATTTCAACACAAATGGCATCTTTACTTTTAAAGTACTCTATTTTTTCTCTAGTTTCTCTATAAAAAGCATCAGTAGTCCAAGTTGCTCCTTCTATATAATTAAAATTATGTTTATTTAAAATTTTAATAAAGATATTTTTGTATTTATCAGATAAGTCAATGCTTTCTGAATCTGGTAAGTAATGATAACTCACTCCTTCATCTCTATAAGCTCTATTAGGAATTATTATTTGACAATCATCTATACTTTTATCAAGTACACCACAGTTACCAAATATTATAAACCTTTTAACTCCATTATAATTTAAATCTTCAATATCAGCACTTATCCAAGCTCCACTTATGCCAGCATTAAAAAGTGTAAATTCCTTATCATTATATCTCATAATATAAACAGGTCTATGAAAAGAAGCACCACCAAAATAGCCAACTTTTTCACAGTTAAATCTTTCGACCATACTTTCTAATAACTTAATTGAAAATATACCAATAGCTGTTGGTGGTAAAATTACTTTTTCAACTCTACTATCATTTTTATCTCTAATTCCCTCAGATTTTATAAAGCCTTCTTCTACACTATACTTTATCATTTTTATCAACTCCTTTTAAGACAACTTATTAATAAATTAATTTATGTACTATATATCATAAAAGCAGATAATTAGCAACTAACTATCCGCTTTAAAATTATAATTCATTAATCCATTTAGTAATTTCATCTTCAGAAGTAATTAATTTATTTCCGCGATAGTCTTCACTAAATACTATATTCATGCCTTTTTCAGCTTTTGAATTAGGCCATAATTTTTCAATTTCTTGGAAAGTGTGTCCAAGCCAACCAGCATTAGTTGCGAAAGGCTTTATTATCTTTATATAGAATATCATAGTGACTCAAAAAATAGATAAACAATGTTGCTGCTATTCTTTTATTACCATCTATAAAAGAATGATTTTTAACAACCATATATAAGAAATTGGAGGCTTTTTCTTTAATGCTTTTTATACATCATCACCATCAAATGTTTGATAAATATTACCTATAATTGTCTCTAAGCCCTTATCTCTCTCAATAGCAAAAATATCACTTTTTTCATTAAATCTTAGTTTATTAATGATATCTAAGCAATCATTATACTTTATCTGCTTTTTACTATTATTACTTTTAAGATTTCTTTTGCGTCATCACTTTTTAATTTTTCGTCTATTCTATTAACAATATCTATTAACTTTACTGTCTTTTCTAAATATTCTAGCCTTTTTTGATTTAAGGCATAGTCCTGTTGCAAATAATCTTTTAAGATTTTATTAGCCCATTTTCTAGATATAATACCATTTTTACTTTTTACTCAATATCCGATACTTATAATCATATCTAAGTTATAATAATCTACTTGATAAGTTTTACCATCTTTTGCAGTTGTTGCAAATTTTGCAACAACTTCACTTTTACACATATCTTTATAGTACTAAGAAAATTAACATTATGTAATGTTTAACTAGTATATTAATTATAATTTATTTCTTGTTTTAAGCATCTTTTCTAATCTATTAATAAAAAATAATTGAGACTTATTTATATATCTTTTAGCATCTTCTAATGAAAACCAAGCAATTTTATCCATTTCAGGATATTCTTTAATAATACCTGATGCTTTAGGATATTCTACTTTAAATGTGTTACTTTTGAAATTTGAAATATCTCCATCAAAATAGCTTTCAAAAATAATAGCTAATTTTTTATTAGAAATTTTTTTAGAAGCTAGATAATTAATAGTATTTGGTAATGATAAATTTGTTTCTTCAAAACTTTCTCTTTTAGCAGCGTCATATACTTTTTCTTTAGCTTCAACTAAACCTTTTTGAAGTGACCAAGCTCCTTCATTAATCTTTTCCCAGTATGGACCTCCAAAATGAGTTAATAATACATAATACTCATTATTTTCCTTTTTCCATAACAAGATTCCACAACTTCTTTTCATAAATAATCCTACTCATTATCATTGTAGATATCTTTGGCTAAATTAAAGACTGCCCAACCTTTTGGCCAACCAGCATAGAAAGCAGTATGAGTTATAATACCTACCATTTCTTCTCTACTAACACCATTTTTCTTGGCATTTTCTAAGTGATATTTTAAAGAATTATCTGTTATACCAGATGACATTAAAGCAACTACAGTAATTATACATCTTGTTTTTATATCGATTGATGGATCATTCCAATTTTCACCGAATAAAATGTCATCATTATAATGAGCAAAGTTAGGTGCAAAAGCACCTAATTGATCTCTTCCAGTGGTTTGCTTTATCATTAATTAATTCCTTCTTTCTATAGAACTATTATTTTAAATTTAAGCCATCTTTGAATGCTTTACCAACATCATTACCTAGTACTCTATAAGTATTACTTACCATATCAAAAGTAATAAGTTCCATTTTATCAATATCAATATTACCATTTTCATCTAAGTACTCTTCATCTACAGAACAATTTACGATTTTACCAATTAATTGTCCACCTTCAAATGAATCAACTATACACTCTAGTGTTAATGGATATTCGGCAATAATTGGAGCATCTACATAATTAGACTTTATAACATGTACTCCTGATTTTGATATCTTATCTTCTCTATAGCCTGATGTTACACCAAAGTAGTCTGATATTTCCTCTGTCCTTTTAGTAGCGAAGGCACAGTAAAAGCTTTTTTTAATTCCAAATTATCTGTTGTTTTATGTTTAGATAATGATATATAAATTTTTCCATAATCATAAATACCACCCCAAGCAGCATTCATAACATTAGCATTACCATCATTATCATAAGTTCCAATCATTAATACTGGAAGTGGTAAAAAATACATTTTATTTCCTAAATCTTTTCTCATAATTATTATCCTTATCTATTTTCATATGTAAGTTAAGTGTTACTTCATGTCAATAGTTTTTTATGAATTATCTTAAACTATACTTTTTGTATCCTTATTATTTTTAACTTATCTAATAAATATTGTTTAAATTCTTTAAGAGCACAGTACTTATCAATAAGAGTTAAAAGTAGCCCTTCTTTTGATGTTGGAGGAATTATTGTAACCGGAAACATATGTCTTTTTATCATATTTTGTTCTTTCTTGTTTAAATTGAATAATCTAGTAGCGTTATTACATGCTACAGTACCATGGGTAAAAGCATGGCAACCTTTTCTATTATCATCTCTTTTACGCCAATCATATAAAAATAAATCATGTAGCATACCGGCTCTAGTAACTGATTTATAATCCCAATTAAATTTTTTAGCTATTATATAACAATAATACGCTACATTATAACAATGATCATAACAATTAGTATTGAAATGTTGAAGATAATTTTTCATTTTTTGAACTTCTTCATTTCTTATTATATCTTTTATTATTTCTTGAAACTCATAATTATTACTACTATTACTATTCATAAAATCGCCTCGCTCATATTATAAAACTATTACTTTATTTACTCAATATTTATTTTGTAACATTTTACTAATTTTATTTATAATTAAACATTCTTTTCACTTTTACTTGTAGTAAGAGATGCCGCATGACTGAGATTGTATAATGGTTCAGCTTTTGTTGTTGGAGTAGCTCCTGTTGATGCTAAAACAAATTCGTTTATAAAATCAGTTTGATACTTACTTCTAAATAAGTTTACTACTATTTCGGTACTGTATTTATAATTATTTTGATCTTTAATGCCTTCAAAAAGTCCAACAGTATCTATTCTACCATTAAGTTCAGCACTTGTTCTTAAGTCAGTGCAAATTGTATTATATAATTCTTCAGCTTGACTGTTAAAGGCATATTTTTCTCCTGGTCTTTTATCATCTAAATAGTAGATAATTCCAGCAGATGAAAGCCATATATTAGCAAACAAGGCTCTTTTAGCTAAAGATGGATCGGCTATTACTTCACCAGTTGCAATACTTCTTACTTGAATAGAATCGGAATCAAGAGATACTTCGTAGTTTGCTGCTAAATCTTCTACTTCCTTAAACGTAGGAAGAGGGCTTGCTTCTTCTTTGTCTATATCTAAATCAATTCTTTTGGTGTTTTCAAAATAAGAGGATAAATTAGGATTATATTTTATACTATCATCTTCACTATAATAGCCAATATAACCGCCTGTTCTTCTACTCATTTTATCTAACATATCTCTTGAAAGAACGGTATCTGCTAAATCTTCGTGAGCATTTCTAAACAGACTTTTTTCAGTAAAGATGGTATTTTTTTTAATTAGAGGTTTACCATCTTGATTAAACATTTCAAATACATCGTATTTCATTACATCGATGCCATCAATTGAATAAGGACTTCTTAACATTTGCTGAACAATAATAGTTGTACCATCCTGTCGTGTAAAGCGCCTAGTAGGATAAGAAAATAAGCGTCTTACCTCTTGAGGCTTATCTATATCTGCTGTTGATAAAACAAGATTAAGCCCGTTTTTTAACTCTCTTTTACGAACTCCTCCAATGTAGCACGTATTTTGACCTAAGGAAGAGGCAATGTTTTCTTTTGAAAACAAAACATTACTTACGGTCCATTCATAATTATCTGGTATTGGTTTATTAAAATTTTTACAGTTTATGATATTAGTAAGATTGGTATCACTACATAGAACTAGTGGAGCTTGATAAGTACCATCTTTAGATTTTTCACAATAGTAATATCTATAATATGTTTTATTACCGATAGTGGCATCCCCTACTTGAATCGCAATAAATTCTGAATTATCACTTCTTACTCCATAATAAGTTGTGGCTTTCTCATACTCTCTGGTTATATTTAACTTAGCATATATTTTCTTAATAAGTTGTTGATCTAACTCTGATAGGCTGTGTTCATAGTCTTGAGTTATTTCATCTTTACTAGGATGATGAGTTCTACAAAACTCTGTTACGTTTTGCCCTAACAAATCAAAAGTTTTTAGACTTCCTCTACTGAACCTAGCATTATCCCATGTTAAATCTATTGGATACTTCTTTCCCCCTATTTTAACTATGTTCCAAGCATGATTTAAATGGTCTAGGTTTCTAGTACCACCTTCAACATACTCACAGCTTATATTAATTCTTTCTAATAATTCTTTTAAAATAATGGAGTAGCCGGCACAAACACTTTCTTTAGTTATTAAACCCCTTAAGCTCCTAGTTTCACTAGAGGGCTTTGATTCAAATTTTGGATCGTACATTATATTGGTTTTTAAATAGTCATAGATACATACTAATTTTTGAATATCAGACCATTCAGGCTCTAACATAGCTTCAATTTTTTCCATTTCTCTAACAATCTTTACAGCCTCATTTTTAGTATAAATTACAGCATCTATATAGTATTCCCCTGTTTCACCATTTTTATAAACAATACCTTTTTTGTCAGCAACTCTTTTAACATCATATCCACCAGCAATTCTTATATCAGCATTAGCTGGTAAGGCTTCTAACATACTAGAAGTAATTCCCTTAGTATTTGGAACTTCAACTAAAACCATTGAACCACTATATTGACTACATATACTATTAATATAATCTAAATTGAAAGTATCATCTAAAGAAAAAGTTATTTGTAAAGCATAATTATTCTTCATCATTATCACCTACAAATTCTGTCATATTCTCATTTAATACTAAAATATCTTTATTTAATGTAGATAAAATATACCTATTCTTATTATACTGATTTTTATCAATACTTAAGCGATGTAGATTTTTTAAATTAGTTAAAAAATCTAAATTCATAATATTAGTGTTATCAATATATAATTCTTTTAAAGACTCAATAGTTAAAGAGACATTATCTAATATAGTTGAATATGATAATTGAAGATAATTTAAGTTTTGAAGGGTATTTATTTTAGATACTTCAATATTACCATTTATAATTGTTAATTCTTCTAAATCTTTTAAAATATTAATAAAAGAATAATCCCTTATTTGGCAGTTAATTAGTGATAATGATTTAAGATTTAAAGAAGCAATTAGATTAGCATTTTCAAGTTCACAATTATCAAATGTTAAACTAGATAAATTAGTTAATCTTAATAACACATTATAATCAGAGTTATATATGTAACCATGTCTTAATGTTAATTTTTTTAATTCAGTTAATTTTAATAATTCATTTAAGAATACAAAATTACTTTCATTTTCATTATTATAATCTATAACTAATTCAGTTATTTGACATAGTTCATCAGTTGAAAAACTATTAGTAGTTTTATCTAATTTAAACATAATATAATTAGCTATATTTTTATTATTTATAGTTACATTATCATTCATTTACAATCACCATTCTTATTTTAAGTATATAATAAAATTACTTAAAAAGCTATATACTGATTATTTGAAGTTTAATAAAAAATATGTGTTAAAAACTAAACACATATTTTTTTATTTAATTAATTGTTTTTTTAAACAGTATGGTACTACTTCATTTTTTAGAGTATTGGATAAAACTGTCTCTTCATTATTTGAATTGTACCAAGTAAATTTTTCAATTTCTTCAGAAGTGGTTAAAACACCTTCTAAAGTACCTTGATATTGAAAGACATAAAAGTGAATTGGAGTTACACCATCACTCGTAGCGATTTCATCAAACTCCATAACTAGTTGAAATAAGCTTTCATCAAAAATAGCCTCTGGTCCTAATTCTTCATGACATTCTCTAATAGCTGCTTTTAAAGGTGTTTCATCTTCTTCAACCCTTCCACCTATCATTTGATAAGTTGGTCGTTTCCTAGGTTTATCAATAAGAAGACTTTTATCTTTAAAAAACATAGTTCCAACAACTTTCATAACTAACTCCTTTTATAAGTAAGATACTTATATTTTAACATATAAAATATTTTTTTAAAAGAATTTATCCTTTAACTACTTCAATATTACCGTACCAGTTTTCCACTGTTCCATATTCAAAAGTTGCCTCAGTCAAACATCTAGTAATAGCTTTCCAGTCAAACTTTCTACCTGTTTTATTTATAATCTTAGTTAAAGCATTATACGTACTCCAATTAATTACTTTATAAAAAGCATTATCTAGTATTTTTACATTATTTAAAATTATTACATTGCAGTATTTACCTTTACATCCCCAACTATATTGGTATAATTCACACTTCCATCTTGATTTTTAGCGTAAACAAAGCCATCAGTCAATGTGCCATCGCCATTATCAACATAGGTAACGTTATTTCTATAAAAGACACCTTGCCCTATGCTTGTTCCTCATTAATAATCTGATTATCATTAAATGCCCATTATCAATTCTGGTTACAGTTGATGGCATATTTAAAAAATACAAAAAAGTATTGGGCTTCGCCCAATACTTTTTACTCACTTTAGTTCGCAGTACGACTTCGGTAAGATGACTATCGGTATAGTCCCAATCTCCGACTATACAATATATTTTTTATAACTTTACACTCTGTTTACATTTAGGCTATTCGGAAAGCCGGCGAAACACCGTAAGTATCAGTAGCATAATCATGGAAACTCCAATCACCACTACTATACACATAATAGAAATAGTTACTATAAGAGGAATTAGCCGCGCGGAGCCACCATTTTGAATTTGATCCATTTATCTGTTTACTAGCCTTAGAATAACTATTTGTTGTAACTCCTGTATAATAATCTAACTGTCTAGTATTATCTCTTCCTGTATCGTTAGTAATAGTATTTGATGTTCCTTGTGCCCATACTTCAGCTGTAGACAATAAATATAACTTATCTGTTGATGTAAAGTTAGCTGAATCCTTACTTCCATGACCTGATACTACTTTTGTATCTATTATGGCACTTTGTAAATCTGCTGGTAAAGCATTATATATATCTGTACTTAAATAACTTCTCATACTACTTGCTGGCCAACCACCTACATTTGTACTAGTAGAATTCATATTATGCGTTGTAATTATATCTGCAAACTCTAATACGAAACCACAAGCCGTTTGTGAAAATCCTTCTTGGCTACATTCTGCTGGTGTTGAAGTATTAGCTATTCTTACTGTATGCTTTCCTAAGCTTCCTAGGTCTACTTCTTTAGTATCACCTACATTATATTTTCCTTTATAATTTCCACTCTCTGCGGCAGCTGCTATTGTTGCCCAGTCATCATTCGCAAAGCTTACTGGATTAACATCTACTGTACCATTATTTCCGGCATAACTTGAATCATCTACACATAAACCGGTTATAGTTTTTACTGGTGTTACTTCTGTACACGTATAAGTTCCAAGATTAGTCTTAGAACAATTTAAGTTACCATTATCAAGTGTTAATTCTACTTTTTTCTTATCATCACTCGATAAATCCATTTTAACATTACCTTTTTTTAGGTTATCTGAAGTCATACTTCCATTATCTATTAAGCCATGAGTTCCATCACTTAAACTAACATAAAAAGTTGTGGTTCTTTTTGGTTCTCCATTGTTATCTGTTACTGTTTCAACATGAACTCTTACATAACCATTTACATCTCTATTTCCCCAAGATGATTTACCACCTTGATCTACTAATACGGGAAGTATTGCTCTAGCAGATTCTTTAGTATTAATTAAAATATAATAATCGCCATCATCTACAGCTGATGCGACTGTTCCTTCACACGTTAAAGTATCAGCTGTCCAAAGTGTCTTAGCCGCGTTCGCATAAGACTTAGCGATATCTACAAACGTATCCTTCCTAGAGTTTTCGATTACTCTACTTATTGATGGAATTGCGACCATCATCAAAATACCCATAATGACGATTACGGCTAAAAGTTCTACTAAAGTAAAACCTTTTTTATTAATTCTTTTCATATACACCTCTCTCTATTATGTATAAAGTATACCCCTCTCCCCACGTTTTTGTCAATGTGTACTGGTAAGCTTAAAGAGGACAACAAGAGAAATTAAGTAGACAGGGTATTTCTTTATATATACAATGCAGTTCTAAGCTAAAAATAAACAGTTTGAAAAGAGTGTAAAAATATAAATTATTTATTTACCTTTACTATAAAAATTGGCTATTTTTTCTTTGCCTTTTATTAATTTTCTTTTAGAAATCATAACTTTGTTAATACTTTCTTGTTCCCACTTTACTAAGGAAATACAACCGTCTTCTATTTCTAAACAAGTTATACCATTGGGATGAACACAGCTTCCATCATTGAAATAAAGACTTTCACCTATTTTAGGAAATACAGCTCTATGAGTATGACCAGCAATTAATATTTTATTGTTTTTTATACTCCACTTTTTCATTCTCTTTTCAATTATTTTTTTCGTTTTATTGTTTTTAGCAAGCCCTGTTGGATCTGATGCCCCCATTGTCTCTAAAGGACGCCAAATATTTTTAACAAGGAATCTAGAAATACGCCAAAATTTACTATTCATAATATCCATTTGATGACCATGAATTAAAAATATATCATAATCTTTATAATTTAAAATGAGAGATTCATTTACTTCTAGACCATCTAGTAGTGCCTCACTCTTATTAGTTTTGTGGTCATAATACTTGTAAAAATATTTTTCTAAAAACACTTTTGATCTTTTTAAAATATCATGATTACCATAGATCATTATTAATCTTTTTTCATCATAAAACTTTTTTAATTTTCTAAATATATCTATATATGTTTTTATAATTTCTTGGTAGTTATCTACTTCCCACATTTCATCACCATCACCTAATTCTATATAAGTAAAATCTTTACTGTAATAGTACATTAGAGCTGATTTATATATTTCTTCATTCTGAATAAAATTATCAAAACTTAAGGCAGTTCCTCTATGACAATCACTCATTATAACTATTTTACTACTATCGTCTATTGACATTTTAGGAGACGATAAAAAAACTTGGTTAATATCTTTAATCATAAAACAATATCACTTCTAAAGTAAGATATGTTTATTTTTAAAAATAGTAATGTCAAGTATCATAAATTGAAGTATTTTAAAATATTAATATATTGTATTTGACACATTTATTTTAATAAACTAAAATTTCTTTAGGAGTGATTGCATGAAACTAGCTACTTCAAATTATATGGATATTTTATTTAGTTCTAGAAAAAATATCTCAGAATTTGTTTTTTGTGACGATATAAAAATAACTAAAGCTAATATTGGAATTGTTTTAGGTGGGACTATGATGATTCATAGATTGGATAAAGCAATTGAATTATATAATAAAGGAACTATTAAAAAAATATTAGTATCTGGAGGAGTTGGATATTTAAATCTAAATAGAAAGACTACTGAAGCAGAAATTATGAAAAAATATTTACTTAAGAATAATATTCCTTTGAGTGATATTTTAATAGAAGATAAATCACGTAATACTTATGAAAACTTTTTATATACTTATAAATTATTACTTAGTAAAAATTTAATAAATAATACGTCTATTATTCTCATTACATCTTCATTTCATATAAAAAGAACTATTATGACTTTTAAATATTTTTTTAAAAATACTACTTTCGGTACAATTAGTGTTTTAGATGGAAAAACTGATAAAAATAACTGGTTTAAGTCATTATATGGAAGAAAAAATATTAGACAGGAAGCTTTATTATTAAAGCATTATTTTAATATTTTAAACAAAGAGTCTATAGATAAATAGACTCTTTTTTATACCATCATAGTATTATATGAATTTAAAATTCTAATAAAATGATTAGCTTCTCTAAGTAGATGATCTGATAGTAATGGTAAAATAATACTTTTGATTTTACAGTTTAAGATACTGTTTTCTAATGCGATATTAAAGTTTCTAAACTTAAGAGTTTCATTTAAACTAGCATTAGTTAAGTATGAAGGATTAGTTGAATAATTTTTTAATATTCGCAAATATTCTTCTTTAAACTTATTAGCTGTAAATATTGTTTCTTCTTCATTAGGATCCATGAGCCCTCTAATAAACAAGGAATGATCTTTCATAATATTGTTCCAAAATATTTCTTGTTCTATTAGTTCTTTTGGAGTAAGTATTTTTCTTTCTTCTACTTTATTTAATAATGTATAATACATTTTGGCTTCATTAATAAAGTGTTCTATTATTGATTGATAGTTTGTTGAGTATATTTTACATGAGAGAATACTTTTTAAGATATCTTGTTGAAAATCAATCATATTTTTTAATAAGGGAATAGTCTGTTTATTTAATTTGTGAATAGCATTTAGAAGATTTCTATTTTCTATAACTACTCCACTTTTTAAAGTTAATTCATTTTGAGTTATAGTAGAATCAATATATATACCAGTTAAATGACTAGTTTTTTCTTCAGCTAGTTTAGTATCTTTAGTTACAATAGTATTAGAGTTTAATAGATCATTACTAATATTTCCATTAGCTATATGAAGAGAATTTATTAAGATATTAGAAAAAGCACTTTGAAAATCATTAGATGTTTTTTTATAGTTAAAATCATTAATTCCTGCTTCTAGAAAGATACAATGTTCTTTCATAATACGATCAAAAAATAAATGTAATTCTAAAGACATTTTTATATAGTCATTATTATTCATATAAATTTCCTCCTAATAATTTATATGCTTTTTTTGTATTTAAATAGACATAGAAAAATAAGAATTTATTAATCATAAACTCTTATTTTATTTAACTTATTATTTCTTTTTTAAATCATAAACTATATCAACATTGTCACAAACATTTTTTGAATGAGTAACTATTATTATACATTTATTTTCTTTATGAGCTAATTCTTTAAAGATTTTTAATATTTTATCTTCAGTGTCTTTATCAAGATTTCCTGTTGGTTCATCGGCTATAATAATATTAGGATTATAAGATAGACTTCTAGCTATGGCAATTCGTTGTTGTTCTCCACCTGATAGTTTTAAAACTCGACGATTAGCAAAGCTTTCATTTAGACCAACACTTTTCATAAGTTCTATGGCTTTTTTTCTTTTATCTATATCTTTTAGGCCACTTATTTCCATTGATAATATTATGTTTTCTATAGCTGTTAAGTGTGGTAATAAATTATAACTTTGGAAAACAATACCTATATATGTATTACGATATTTATCTAAATCTATCTTTTTTAAATCTTTATCATCATAAGTTATATTACCTTCATATCTAGTTTCTAGACCACTAATTAGTGATAAAAGTGTTGTTTTTCCACTACCACTTTTTCCTTTTGACTTTCATAGGAAGAAATTAGGGCTGTAGCGGAGTTTTTTATCGCAAGAGCAATAGATGCTGCACATGATATTACAATGGCAATAATACCAATAAGTATATTACGCCCCTTATTTCTAGAAATTGAAACTAAAGCGTTTTTTATAATGTACATATAATTCTCCTTTCTTACATGTATAAGTATATTTAGAAAATATTAAATAAACATTAAATTAAAAAAAATCAACATATAATTTATGTTGACTAGGTTATTAAATAACTAAAATTTCTGTTTTATCTACTTCTTCTTTTAAAACTGTACCACTATCGAATTTATATAATTCATCACATAGTATAGATATATCATCTTTAATATGAGTTGCTAAAATAATTATTTTATTTTTAGCTTTTTCCTCTAATAATAAGTTTCTTATTTTTTGACAACTAGCTGTATCTAGACCATTAAAGGCTTCATCTAAAATGATTATTTTAGGATCTTCCATTAGTACTTGAGCTATTCCTAGTTTTTGTTTCATACCAAGTGAATACTTGTAATATAACTTATCCTTATCACTAGTAAGGCCAACTTTTTCTAAAGTATCATCAATTTCTTTTTCACCAATTTTTCTTTGAATATTAGCTAATAAAATTAGATTTTCTCTACCAGTTAAATCTGGTATAAAACTTGGCTTTTCTATTAAGGCTCTAGTATCTGGAGGAAAGATATTACTTTTAATAATATTTACACCATCAAATAATACTTCACCTACAGTTGGTTCATAAAGACCACAAATTATTTTTAACAAAACACTTTTACCTGAACCATTATGACCTATAAAACCATATATTTTTCCTTCAGTTAATTCCATATTAACATTTTTTAATACTTCTTGTTTTCCAAAAGTTTTAGATACATTTTTAATTTCTATTTTCATTATTTTTCACCACTTGATTATTTAGATTTCTATATAATAATTTCTTTCTTTTTGATACTACTAAAAATATGACTAATAATATAATGCTTAATATAAGGAAAAAAGATATTGTAGATATTAATTCATTTTGAAATGTTATATAATCTTTAAACCTATAATATGACCATGGTAATATACTAAAATACTGTTCTTTAGTAAAAATACTAGAAATATCTAATCCAAAAAGAGCTATAAATACTAAATCAATTATCATAGTTTTGTTTTCATTTAGGTATTCATATATTAAGGTATTTATACTAGAAAGTATAATAGCAAATATATAATATTTTAAGAGAAGAAAAATACTATAGTTTAGATTATTTATATTATAATTTAAATATTTCTTTATCTTAATTTTATCTAATTTTACTAATACTAAAATAGCTAGATATGATAAGATGTTTATTAATATTAAAATTAGATTAACTTCTATTACTATTTTTAGTAATTCTTTTAAATATTTTTTTCTAGTTTCAAGTCTTGTAACATAAGCGTAATTATTCATAAATATGCGACAAGTATTTATAGTGTTTACTGTTAGTATTGAGAAGAACATAATATTATAATATGTATTATTATGGGCTAAAACAATCATTTCAAAAAAGGTTGTTTGTCTAGAACCTATTGCGACTACTCCATAGATGGAAGTTAGGATTGTAAAAAGTAATATTATTTTGAAGTTAGGACTTTTAGTGATGTAATCGATTAGTATCTGATTGTTAAATATTTTCTTTTTCAACATTAATAATTGTCCTTTCTTTATTATGATATATTACTTTAATAATAAGCCATGATATTATAGCTAACATAAGTGAAATAGCTATAAAATATAAGTAGTTATTTTCACCATAGATGTGCCAGTAATCATAAATATTTAGATAAATACTCAATTTATTATTATGTAATATATTTGATAGTATAGCATTAACTATATTAAAAAAGACAACATAGGCAAAATATGAAAGATAAGAAAATACTGTTACAAGAAGAATATTTTTACTTTTATTTAAGAAAGATATGGCAATATTTGAATAGAATATTCCTAGTAAGTAAACAATTAAGCATGATGATATTATACAGTAAAAAAAGTATTTATAATTTATGACATTATATACACTCATATCATAAACCCAGTCTGGTGTTTTAAAATTAAATCTAGCCATTAGAGTAGATATTAATAATGTTACTATAATTATAGCTGGTAAAATAAGAGCTGATTTTAAGCTGGTTAAATATATCTTTTTTAAATAGTCTTTATAGGACATTCTAGTTAATGTATTTTTAATGAAGCCACTACTAAACTCACAATGTAATTTACTAATAGTTTGAAGAATAACAATCAAGGGAGCTAATATTGTAATGTAGTTAATAATATAATGATAGGTAACTTCAAAATAATGCGTTTTAGCATCTGTTTTTATAAATTTGTCATTTTCTTGTTTTAATAATTCTTTGTTGGAGCAAATCTCTTCATTTTTAGTAAGTTCACACTGTTTTTCGTACTCTTGGTATTGTTTTGGTGAATAGTACTCACTATAGTAAGTTTTAAAAGATATCGCTATTACAATTATTGGAATTAGATAAGCTATTATTAGTAGATAATTTCTTTTTAAAAATCCTATTACTTTTTCAGACATATGTACCTCCTATAGATAAAAAGCAGGAAACATTTTTTATTAATCTAAAAGCCAACTACCGGAAAGTTCACAACCGGTTATTTTACTTGCTTCTGTTCTTACTTGTAATGTATAAGTTCCACTTGCAGTGTGTGTACCATTACTAATATTGACTGTACTATTTTTAGGTGCTTTTACCCAGTAACTATACCTATTTAGGGCGTGACTGTACGTTCTCACTTCAATAGCTCTTTCATCATTACTAAACGTGTCCCTGCATGTATACTTTATGAATTTTTGATCACTTGTATTTTCTTTTATACTTGTAGCAACATCAATTGCCTTTGCGTGGGCTGGAACCTTCACTTGTGCAAATGTATAAGTTTTAGCTAAGGTATTCACTCCATAAAGTGCTAATGCACATATAAATACTACGATTATTGTTTTAAAATATCTCATATATCCTCCACTTTGTTTCCTGCTTTAAGTAGAGTCTACCATAAGTATTTTTAAAATTTTTCTTTTACTGTGAATGGTACATATTTTGCCGTAAATTGTCATATATATAATTGTAATATATATATCATCTTTTTCTTTTGGTAATTATTTCCAAAATTATTTATTTTTAAAAATTGTACGAAATGTAGTTTTACCATTTTCTGATGAAGCGGTTATCTTCCCACCGTGATTAGTTACAATGTTTTTAGCAATAGCTAAGCCTAGACCATATCTTCCAGAAGCACGATTTCTAGATTTATCAAGACCATCATTTGCTATGTCGACAGTATATTTTTCTTGTTTTTATCTTGTTACAATGGCATCAGCTAAATTGTACTCATCTTCTATAATTAATATACGCATAAAAATCACCGCTTTAATTGTATTAGTTTATTATTAAATGAAGCTTAAATTAAAAGAAGCTAGAATTAACTTCTAGCTGCTCCATCAACTGATAAGATTTCACCAGTTATGTAACTTGCCATATCGCTTGCTAGAAAAAGAAAGGCATTAGCAACATCACTTGGTGAACCAATTCGACCTAAAGGAATAGTTTTTACTAAAGGCTCTATTACTTCTTTAGGAAGAGATGCTACCATATCGGTATTAATTACTCCTGGTGCTACAGCATTAACTCTTATATTTGAGGGAGCTAATTCACGAGCCAATGATTTTGTGAAGCCGTTAACGGCAAATTTGCTAGTTGGATACCCTACTCCTGATGGTTGACCATAGATACTAACCATTGAACTGGTATTTAAAATTACTCCACCCTTATTTTCTTTCATATATGGTACTGTTGCTTTAGTTACATTAAACATAGCTATAACATTTAAATTTATAATGTTTGTAAATTCTTCATAAGATGTTTCTTCAATTTTCTTATTGGCTGAAATACCAGCATTATTTATTAAAATATCAATTCTTTTAAATTTAGCTATTATTTCAGTAATTGTTTTTTCTATTTCTTCTGGATTATTTAGATTAGGAAAATAACCTGTGACAGTTATATTATCTTTTGCTAAAATAGCTTGGGCTTTATCTACACTTTCTTTTTTAGAACCAAAGATAATTACTTTGGCTTTGTTTTTAGCAAATAATTTAGCTGTTTCTAGACCTATCCCTCTTGTTCCACCTGTAATTACTATTACTTTTCCTTCTAACATTTTATTGCTCCTTTTTTGACTTTTTTATTATGTATTTATATATTTCCATTATTAAGATTATTATTGTTGATATTACGAATAGTATTAACATATTAGTAATAGGAATACTAGTTGTCTGTAAAAGAGTACTTAATGCTGGTATTTCACTTACAATTATTTGAAGCATTATAGCTGAGAAAATGCTAAAAGCTACAAATGGATTTGTTTTTAGTGAAATTGTAAAAGCTGATTTTTTTTCACTACGACAGTTAAGTACATGCATGTTTTGCATGAAAACCATTAACATTAAAATATAACCTCTAGCTGTTGTTACAGATACACCTTTATTTAAAAGGTATACCCAAACTATAAATATAATTATACCAATACTTAAACCTGAAATAAGTAATTCACCAAATAATTCTTTATTAAAGATATTTTCTTTAGGATTTCGAGGCTTTTCTCTCATAATACCTTTTTCGCACTTTTCAAATGATAAAGCTAAATCTTGGAGACCATCAGTTACAATGTTTAACCATAATAGTTGAATAGCTACTAATGGCATTGGTAAGTCAAAGATAATTGATAAAACAAAGAATAATACTTCAGCAATTCCGCAAGATAGAAGCATATAGCTTATTTTACGAATATTACTGTAGGCATTTCTACCTTCTTTTATACCAAGAACAATTGAATTGAAATTATCATCTAAAACAATCATAGAAGCAGTTTCTTTAGCAACATCTGTACCACTTCCCATAGCAATACCAATATTGGCAGATTTTATAGCTGGGGCATCATTTACACCATCACCAGTTACTGCTACAAACTCACCTTGACGTTTATAGGATTCAACGATTTCTAACTTGTTTAAAGGAGTTACACGAGTAAAAACTTTTTTATTTTTTACGTACTCATCAAAGGCTTTTTCACCTTTTTGTCTATAGGCATCAACACTAGTTGCTTCAGCTACTTCATCCATACTTTCAGCTATACCTAGTTCTTTGGCAATTGAATAAGCTGTTAGAGGATGGTCTCCGGTAATCATTACTACTTTTATACCGGCTGTTTTACATTCAGCAATTGATGATTTTACTTCTTCTCTAATCGGATCTATAAAAGCGACTAAACCTAAAAAATGTAAATCTTTGATTTCTTCTTTATCAGATGATACTTCATTTTCAGCAATAGCAATAATACGATAACCTTCTTTAGCTAGAGCATCATTTTGACTTTGAATTAAAGTAGCATCTATAGGATCATAACCGTTTTCTGTTTTCATACTATTACAGAATGTTAATACTTTTTCTAAAGATCCTTTAACTGTACAATGTAATTTATTATTTTCCTTGTAATAGACTGCTGAGTATTTATTTTCTGATTCATAAGGAACCCTAGAGATAATCTCTTCTTCTACATTATTTATGCCAGCTTTCATACCTAGAGCTAGAAAAGCAATATCAATTGAATCTCCAAAATGTTCAAAAGTATCACTAGTTTTTATTAATTTGGCTTCATTATTTATTAAACCTAGCTTACTAATATATATAGCGTCTTCAAGATGAGGGGCTTTACTAATTTTACCAGAATCATTATAGCCTGTACCACTTATATCGAATACTTGTCCACTTGGGATAACAATTTTTTTGGCAGTTTGTTCATTTACTGTTAGTGTTCCTGTTTTATCCGAAGCAATAACAGTACAACTACCAAGACTTTCTACAGAATTTAATTTTTTAACTATAACATTTTCTTTACTCATTCTGTTAGAAGCAATGGTTAGAGCCATAGTTAAAGCTAGAGGTAGACCTTCGGGCATAGCTGATACGGATAAAGCAATTACTGATAAAAATATTTCATTAGCAGGACTACCTTTTATATAAAGTAAAATAGAAATGATTATAGCTATTATAACGATTAAAATACTAATTTGTTTAGAAAATGTTTCCATACGAATTGTTAGTGGTGATTTTTCTTCTTTAGCTTCAGCTACATGATTAGCTATTTTTCCTATTTCAGTGTTACTACCTACTGCAACTACTATTGCCTTACCTCTACCAGTTAGAACACTAGTACCAGCATAAGCCATATTATTTCGCTCAGCTAAAATAGTATCTTGTGTAATGGTTTTAGCATTTTTAGAAACACTAATACTTTCACCAGTTAGAATAGATTCATCAATAGTTAAATTGGTTGAGTCAATTAAACGTAAATCAGCACTTATTTTAGTACCCGAATCTAATAATACTACGTCTCCTAGTGTTAAATTAACGGCATCTAGTTCTGTTTCTTTACCATCTCTTATGACTTTAGTTTTTACTTCAATTAATTTCGATAAAGCTAAAGCATTTCTATTAGCATTCCACTCTTGAATTGTTCCCATTAATAAATCAACAATAGTAATAAATAAAATAGCAACACCATCTACTACTTCATTAATAATAAATGAAAATAACATTGCGACAATAAGTAATATTTCAATTGGGTCTAATAGCTGCTTTAAAAAGATTTTAAAAAAAGAATCGGGCTTTTTCTTAGGAAGTTCATTTTTTCCATATTTAAGTAATCTTTCATTAGCTTGTTTAAATGTTAAGCCAGCCTCTTTTGTATCAAGACTATTATATATATCATCTGGTTTTTCTTTATACCACACTTTTTCTTGCATGAAGCCTCCTATTTTTATTTATGAAATTCAATTACTATATTAAGTAATCGTAATAATTTTTCTTTAGTTTTTTGATCGGCATTTAACTCTTTAATATGAGTTGCATATTTAGCAAATTTACCAATAGTTATTACATCATCTTGACTAATATTGGCTTTTTTTAAGACTTGGAATAATGTTTGAACAAAGTCTTCCATTTCTTCTTCACTATAATCACTGATAAATTTCTTTATTTCTTTTGATAGTTTAATACTTTTCCTACTTAAAGAGTCTTCAACGAAGAAGCTACCAAAACAGTTCCAAGTAAAAAGATTATGTTGTAGTATTAACTTAGCATTACTGTTTACTGTTTTAAATTCCTTTTTATAGTTCATTAACATACCAACCATACTTTGGCTTGGAACATATTTTTTTATTTTTGGTTCGATAACTCTATAATCAAAACTTTTAAATTCTTTCTCACGTAGTCCTGGACCATCAAAATCATAAACGGCAATAATTCTTCTTTTAATGCTTGGAAGAGCTTTCATGGCACCAGCCACGGCTAAGTTAGCGCCCTTAGAGTGACCCCCAATATATACTCTTCTATCCATTAATTTTACATTTCTATTAATGTATTCTTTGGCTAGAGTTTGACTTGGAATAGGGAAACGATGAGCAAGATGAAAATCTTCTTTCCAACCACTAATATAATTATTAGTACCTTCAAAGGAAATATAAACCCAATCTTTTGATTTTATTGTTATAGCTCCAAACTGTGTTTCTTCATCTACTACTTTTTGATAGTCTGTAATCATCAAATCTCTATAACGAAGGGTATTTTTCATACAATTAAGTAAATTAGAAGAATCACGTTGAATTTTAGCTAGTTTCTTTATTTTTTCTATTGGCGTTTTTTCAAAATATTTAGTTGCTAAAGCATTAATACTTTGAGGAAGATTATTAGTAAAACCATCCAAATTAATATAAGATAAGCTAGCAAAGATTAGAGCATCTACTTCATTAAAAGGAACCTCCATAAAAGTTTTATTACGATAATATTTGACATAATCATTAACATTTGCCATACTACTACACCTCATTTTTATTATAACATGAATAATATTTATTTTGAACTTTAACAAAAACTTATTTCTACTTCAATTAATAATGTTATAATTAGTGTAGATATTTAAATGGGGTGTTGATATGTCTAAAAGAATCAAATGGGTTGATACTACAAAATTTTTAGGAATTTTTGCTATTTACTTAGGACATTTTGGCCCTAGTATTGGGAAAAGTTTTGAACTTGTTTATGCTTATCATGTGGCATTATTTTTCTTTTTATCTGGTTGTATGAGTACTTATGATCATGAAAATAATATTTTTAAGTTTATCAAAAAGAAATTTAAAAAAATAATGATACCTTTCTTTATATTTAGTTTTATTTCACTAATTTTTTATATCCTATTAGAAGATCCGTCTTTACAACAAGTATTACAACAAGTAAAGATTGTTATTAGAGGTAATATTAGAAATGAGTTTTTTGCAGAGTCTTTATGGTTTCTTAGTTGTTTATTTTTAATGGAAGTTATTTTTAAAGTATTAAAGAAAATAAATAATAAGTTAATTATATTTTTAATTTGTTTAGCTATATTCCTCATCTTTAATACTCTTATAAAACCTACGCCATTAGAAAGCCCTAAATTACTTTATAATTTAGATACTGCCTTTTTTTACCTTATCTTTTATGCTATTGGTTATATTATATATCCTAAAATTATAGATTTATTTGAACTTAATACTAAATCTAAAAAAATAATTTTTATAACACTTGGTATTATCTTATCAATATATGCTAGTGTAGAGTTTTTTAAACATGATTCTTTATTTAATTTTTTATCAACAACACCTATTATTAAAAATATAGCCCCTATTCTTAGAGCATTACCACTTATTGGATTAAATATTATAGTGGCCAGATTATTAGATAAAATTACATTATTTAATGAAATTGGTAGAGAAACACTATTTTTATGTGGTAATGAATTTTTAATTAAATCTATAGCTGAAGCTTTAATTACTTTTGTGGGACTAAATTGTAATTTGAGTTATGCCCTTCAAGTATATTTATATACGATGATATTATTAATTATAGGAATAAAACTTATAATTCCTTTTGAAAAAAAACTTGGTAATTCTATTTTATATGAATTTAAAAAATAAAAGTTGTGATAAAACAACTTTTATTTTGTCTTTAACTTTATAGTGCCAAAGAAGATAGTAGTATTTAAGTAAATTGTTTTATCTTTGGCTTTATCTTTTTCACTTCTTTGATCTAATACTTTACCAAGAATGGGAGTAGAAATTATTTTTACATCAACATCGTCTGGTATAACTAGAGTTATACTACCAAATATAGAACAGGTAGTAATTAAAAGATTCTTTTTTAATTTATTTTTTGTTAAATCAGCATTTAAATTGCCAATAATTGCATCTAGTTTATAAGCCTCAACGGAAGTATCATCTAGTTTAATATTCATACCAGTTAATGTTGCTTGATAGGCTTTAATAATAGTAGCTTTAGAAGATAACTCTTTAGCAAGAGCTTTTGTTGAACTAATTCCTTTACTTTTAATTAATAAATTTATCCCTGTTAAAATTAGAATAGTTGGAATTAATAAATTTATTAATAGTTCAAGATTAATTAGTTCTTGGCAAGCTAATAATAAAAAGATACCAACAACAATAGTTATAATAGCTCCTATTTTATCATCATTATTTAGTAAATTAATTAGTCCTGGAATGATAATAAATAAAGTCCACCAGCCAGCAAAAAGAATATCTACATTTACAATGTTAAAGGCATTTAATGCATAAATTATACCAATTAGTATTAGGATAATTCCCCATAATAAATTATTTGTTTTTTTCATAACTTTCTCCTATATTTAAGTTAGTTATAACTATCTATTGATAATTATACTGTATTTTAATTTTTTGCCAAAGTGCTAAAAAAGACTTCTAGTATTTTTATTGAAGTCTTAAATATATTTATTCTTTAATTTTAGCTTCTTCTAGGGCTTTTGATAATTGATCACCACAAGATGTTTGTCTAAAACCACAAGTTAGACCTTTTAATTTAGAAATAACACTATCAACATCTTGGCCTTCAACTAATCTACCAATCGCTTTTAAATTACCATTACAACCACCTGTAAAAGATAAATTGTGAATACGATTATTTTCTATTTCAAAGTCTATTTGGGTAGAACATGTTCCTTTTGTTTTATATGTATGTTTCATTATTTCTTTACTCCTTTTATTTTATGAATAATTTTAAAGAGGAAGTATTTTGGACTAATTGGTAATTCATACTCACCAATCAACTCCTCAACTTGACCATTAAAGCCTCGTTTAAAGGCATATATACCATAGTCTTTAGGATGATCTTGAATGTTTGCTGGTATTCCATAGAAGTTATGTTTTTTAAAGCCATGATCTATACCGTATTTTATCATTTCCCATTGAAGAAGATATTGGGAATTAAAGTTCATATACTTTTCATAATTACCACCAGATAAATAAATTATTTCAGGCTTTATTAATATGAACATAGCACAAGATAGAGTTATTACATCTTGTTTGGCCTCCTCTTTGATAGCTTTTGCTTCACTTATTCTTTTTTCTAATAAATCAATTTCAATTTCAATACCTTTTCTTTGACCCTTATCATATTTTTCTTGCTTTTCGGCTCTTTCACTTTCTAGTTTTGCTATATACTCATTTAGATCTAAATAGGTAATAAAATATTTTACTTCGTCTTTATCATGAAGTAGTTTATACATTTCTTCATAATAAGAAGCATCTCTTATAGAAAAGCCCTTTCTAGCTCCTGTTTCTAACATAATATTTTGAAATTCAGGTAACTCTTCATAAGATAATTCTTTTATCTTTATACCAATTTTTTCAGTCTTACGGATAATATTTCTAGTATTTTGTTTCATTTCTTTTAGAATTTCATCAGCAGTTTTACCTTCTAAATTCAAAGAAAACATCCAACTAACTTGTTCTGTATTAGATAAAGAAACTTTTTTAAAACCTAGTTTATACAAAAAAGTTATAACGGAGGTATTATCTACTCCACCCTCAACAAGATTACCATCTAAGTTCCTTTCCTTATTTATTATATAAGGATCTATTCTTAAGACATAACCATTTTTTTCTTTAATAAATCTTTTTACATTCTCTGTAAAAAAACTTAATAATTCTTCATTATGATAGTCTAATAAAAAACCTCTAGGGCTATAAAATTCATAGGAATTAAAATGACGCTTATGACTTAATAACATAGCTCCAGCAATTATCTTGTTATCTTGTTTTACTCCTAAATAGTAAACATTCCAATTTGATTTTTTTCTCAATTTAGCAATTTCTATAGCCGATAAAAAAGTCTTTTCAGGATGATTTTCCCAATATTTTTGATATTCATTTTCAGTTAATTCTACAAAGTTCATTAAATTCACCTTACTTTATTATTTTTCTTTAGGAGTTAAATACTTTCCTTTTAACTCATCAAGTAATTCATCAAGATTATCAGTAATTTTATCTTTATCAAAAATAGTTAAAAAGAATAACACAATCATAATAAATAAAATTAATAGAGTTGTGAAAAGAAGAGCATTGAAATTATCTTCTCTTTCAAGAGTAGTATCTAGATAACTATTTGTTAAATAGTCATTAAAATTATCATTTGTTATTACAACTTCATTTTCTATAGGTAAAAAATTAACAATATTTTCAATAGCCATTTGTTTTAATTCATCATTAATAACTACAGGGTAACCATATACTTTAATAGTACCTGGATTTTTATCTGTTCTTTCATAAGTATAATCAATTAAATTTTTATATTTATGATAATCACTATCTTTAATAGCAATTAAGTATACATGCCAGGCTCCACTTTCTTCTTGTTCTATAACAAAATGAATGGACTTTTTACTTGTTGAATAGTAAGCAAATTTCTCAGACATTTTAGATATTTCAATATAAGCATACTCACTAGCGTCAGTTACTTTAGACCAAGATTTTACATTTTGCTTTTCTTCATAAATTTTATATGAACAAATAGAAAGTATAGTTATAACGATTAAATAAACAGAACATAATAATATCTTTATAGCTAATCTTTTTTCGGGACTAAGCTTTCTTATTTTATTTTTTTGTCTTTTAAACATATAAATACTCCTTGTACTAATATAATATCATATTAAGCCTTAGATGATAAAGATTATTCTTCGTTAAATAAATTCTTAAGATTAGTTTTAGGTAGGAGCATTTTTATTGAACTATTTGTTTTAAAAGTAAATTTAGTTTTACTACTTTTAAATTCTTCACCATCTATACACCAAGATGTTTTAGGTTTACTTAGAAATTCTAGTTCTAGATTATCTGTTTGATAATAAGTTAAATTAGGAACATCTTTAATATCATTATTAAATATTCTAACAAAAAGTTTTAACATATCTTTTTTATTTTTTACTTCTGCTAAAACAAATTCAAACTTTTTATCATCTAATTTTATATCATGGTATATATCGTTTACTCCTGCTACTCGTGAGGAGTTAGTTATAAAGACAAATGAGGCTTTAGTAGTGTGTGTGTTACCATCAATTTTATATTTTATATCATAATGGTTAATTTTATTGCGTAATTGTTTTAGGCCATACATTATATAGGCAATTTTACCATATTTTTTCTTTAAGCTACGAGGGGTATTATAGGCCATATCAATATAGTCACCTAGACATGCAACGTAGACAAATGGTGTAGAATTAATGTAACATATATCAACATTTTTTACTTTGCCACTTAGAAGTAATTCTAAATTTTTCAAATAACTACTATTTAGACCAAACATATTAGCAACATCATTAGTTGTTCCCATAGGAAGATTGGCCAAAATAAGTGGTACTTTTCTTTCTAAGTTACCAGTTACTACTTCATTTAAAGTTCCATCCCCGCCAGCACTTATTACTAAGTCAATATCATCAGGAAGCTCTTTAACAATGTTTATAGCATCTTTAGTTTTTTGGGTATACTTTATTTCCCCTTCATAACCATATTTACGCAAAGTATCATAAAGATATCTTTTATTACTTAAATCTTTAGACTTACCACTTTCAGGATTCATGATAATAATGCACTTTCTCATGATTAAATCAACCTCATCTTTATATTTATAATATTATTATATCATTTTTAGTAGATATTACTAGAAAAATAAAAAGTGTAATATTTTTACACTTTTTAAAGATACCTATTTAGCGTTTTTCTTTTCTCTTCTCTTTTTCTTTTTATCCATATATTTTTTTAGTAATCTGAAACTTCTTGAAAACATCATTTCTTTTAATTCATTACATGGTTCATACATATAAACCTTTTTATCTGTTTTAGCATATTTATTATATAAACAAGTTATGTCGTAACAAAGAGCTGCTATTTGATAGTCAGAAGCATTATGATCACTAATTACTTTATTAAGGAAATCATAAAGTTCAGACATATTGTATTCTACTTTTACATTAGTTAAATACTTTTTATTAGTAGTAATAGAGCCACCTTTTTTAGCTAAATCATATAAATATTGATATTGTTCTTTATATTTTTCTTTATACTTACTATTAAATATAATACCGTCAATTGGAATTAATAGAGAGCTTAAATTATCAACAGTTTCTAGATGATCATTTCTATTATATTCTGAGATTACTAGAGCTTTAGAAGTTACACAAGCAACAAGTACTTCTTCTTCTAACCAGTTTTCACTGCACTCTACTCCGGCTGTTAGGAAAGTGTAAAAGTCGGTTTTAACGCTTTTGATAGACATTTGTCTATTTTCTGTATTATCTATTTTTTCAATTTTAGTTTTACCTTCTATAAGTATTTTATAGTTTTTATAACTTTGTTTTTTCAAAGAAGATATTGTTCTTTTTAAAGCTGCTTTATTAGAATTATCTATAATAATTACAGTAATTTCTTTTTTCTGCATTTTTTCTTTTTCAATATTTAGACTTTTTTCTGCTAGTTTACTTATAGTTTCGATAGCTTCTTTATATGGTGTTGATTGTAGATAATCAACCATTTCTTTATAGAATAAATACTCACTACCCTCATAAGCTATTTTTTTAGCTTTAGGATAATTTTCTGTCATATAAGTCCATAACCAGTTACCTTCACTTAGCATTTTAGGAGAAGTATTAGTATCTTGATTAGGGTGAATTCTAGTCATTGCTAAAATATCTTCTAAATGAACAAATTTATATTTATCTAAAACTCTAAACCATAGTTCATAGTCTTGAACACATCTTAATTTAGGATCAAATAAGCCTTCCTCTTTAAATACTTTTTTAGGTATAAGAAGGGTTATTCCACCAATTGCTCCTCTTAGTACAGCATAATCACTTTTAGCAGTTAACATATTATGATCAAGGTAGATACTTCTAGTTTTTTCACCTTTTTCATTTATTAAATCAAAATTAGAATATAGGATGGTATTATCATCATATTTTTTTAACTCTTCCATTTCTCTTTCTATTTTATTAGGATAATACATATCATCATGACTTAACCAAGAGAAATATTCTCCTGTCATTTTTTCTATAGCAAGATTTAAAGCTGTAGAAACACCACCATTTTCCTTTTCGAAATATCTTATTTTATCGCCATAAGATTCGGCAATTGCTTTAGTTTTTCCATCATCGTTACTACCATCATTTACAACAATTACTTCTAAATTCTTATAAGTTTGAGCTAGAGCACTATCAATAGCATCCTTCATGTAGTTTGAACCATTATATACTGGTATTACTATAGTTACTTTTTTCATATTTACACCTTCATATATTAATTTCTTCTAAGTATTTTTCTAATTAGGTTATATAAAAATTTATTCTTTTTTAGAATGTTTTTAACAATATTTTTAAATTTCTTACTTTCCCTTTTTATACGCTGATACTCTTCATTATTAAAAATCATTATTTGTTCTTGAATGAATGGATCAGAGTAATCAATATTTAAATTTAGCTTTTCTTCTTCACTTGTTATGGCACTATGAAGTAGTGCTTGTATTTTAGGATCTTTTGTGAAAGAGGAAGACGGTTTTCTTTTCTTGGTTTCTCTTAAGTAAACATTATTATATAGATCTTTAATATCTTTATTATATCTATCTAGTTGATACTCTTCTTGACATATTTTTTTACCAAGAAGGCCTCTTCTTTCTCTTTCTTCTTTATTATCAATTAAATGTTCTATAGCATGTCTTAGTTCATCTGATGACCTATCTTTAACTGCAATACCGCATTCATTAGCGTGTACGACAGATGGCAAAGCAGTATTATCAAATACTATAACTGGTTTACTAGAGGCCATGGCTTCTATGGCCATCATTCCAAATGATTCACCCTTAGATGGCATTAGGAAGATATCACAAGCTTTCATAGCATAAACCATTTCTTTATCCTTAATCATGCCTAAGTCTATTATTTTATATTTATTTTTTACTTCATCTAATAAACCTTTGTTTTCACAAGTTAAAACTACTATTTTTTTATTGGTTTTTAATTTACGAAGGGCTTCCAATACATAAGTAGTTCCTTTAAATTCATTTTGTGCTCTTAAAAAAAGAACAATTTCATCATCCTTTAAATTATAGTGAGCTCTAGCATCTTTAGTATTAATACTATCAAATTTCTTTAAATCAATACCAAATGGTATAAAATGAACATTATTACGATTATGTTCAAATATAGGACTTTTTTTAACTAGTGACTCCATCCATTTTGAAGGAACTACTATATCTACATTAATATTATCAAAAACATATTTTTTTAATTTCCACAACATTTGACAATTATCTTCTTTAAAAGAAAACATTGTTGTTAAATCAGGACACTTTTTACAACCTTTCTGCCATAAAAGACAGTCATAAAAGTGAACACATCTTCCAGTTAAGAACCACGGATCGTGTAATGAAATAATAACCTTTTTCTCTTCAGCTATTTTTATTAGTGAATAAATTGATAATTTAGTATTATGAAACATGTGAAAATGAACTATGTCAGCTTCTTTATACTCTTTTAAATTTAAAAGAGCTGGTGTTGTTATGGAAAAGACATTATGAATAGATAATTTATCTTCAGTAATTTGGAACTTATAATACTCATTCATAAAAGTGTCATTTGATAATAATGGAATAACAGAATCATTTTTAGACTGTTTTATAATAACAGTTTGTTTAACAGAAATATCATTATCAGATATTTCTTTTATCATATTATAACCATTAAATCTTCTTCCTGGTAAATCAATATTATTAACTTCTAATACTTTAATTTTATCCATCATACTACTCCTTTATTATGTTTATCAATTTATCCATCTCTTCAGCCATATATGTATTACTATTATCAGTATAGTATTTTTTCATAACAGAATAAAATGAAGCTTTATTCAATTCTAATTCTTTAATTTTTTTATCTGGTACGGCTTTTACTATTTGAAGCATTTTTTTATTACTTTCAGTAATAATATTTTTATTAGTATTGGTAACTTGGCTTGAATGTTGACGGATCATAGCTGTATCATAAGGTATACTTATAAAATGATAGCCTTTTATTAGACGAGACCACATATCACGTTCTTGAGTTATTTTCTGTTTTTCATCAAATAAACCATACTTTTTAAAAGCTTCTTTAGGAATTAAAACAGAACCACCATTTATTTCACCTTGAAGTAAGCTATACTCATTCTTTAAAACAGACATTTTATAATCAAAGCAATAGATTTGAGCAGATATAGTTTCATCTACTTTAAGGTTACCAAATTCATCAATTATTTTAAAGGCCGCAAAAGGGATTGTCTTTTCATTACCTTTAATGGAAACATATTCAACCAATTTTTCAATATGTTCCGGTTCAATTAAATCATCATGAGAAAGCCAAGCAAAATAGTCACCCTTCATTTTAGAAATACCAAAGTTTAAAGCTGATGATACACCACCATTTATTTTCTCATAATATCTTATTTTAGAACCATACTTTTTAGCAACTCTTTTAGTCTTACCACCATCATTACTACCATCATTTACAACGATAATTTCAATATTTTTATAAGTTTGACTAAGTGCACTATCAAGGGCATATTTTAAATAATTACTACCATTATATACAGGTACAATAATAGAAACTAAAGGATTAAAATCTTTTCTTCTTTTTTTCTTTTCTAAGTACATTTCATATAAAATTATATTGGTATTTTTATTATATTCCCAAATTTTATGTTCTAATGACTTATACATTTTTTCATAAGCATTTTGAAGTTCTGATATTTTTTGATCAAATATTACTTTTTCTTTTTCAATTTGATTTGTTCCATTTAGTTTATTTTTTACTCTTGTAAAAAAGTTTTTAATCTTATTTTTCATATCGCTCCCCGCATCTTTAATTAAATATTATTTTTTCCAAGTTCTTATATTAACTATATTATAATAACTTTGAATAATTTTTATTACCTTATAAGAAACATTAGTATCTTGATAATCTCTAACTAAATTGTTTTCTCTTGGTTCAAGGCATTTTGTTGCTAACTCAATTGAGTTAATTATATCTTTTTCATTTATACCACCTAAAACTATGCTACCAGCATCTAGGGCTTCAGGGCGCTCTGTACTAGTTCTAAGAGATATTCCAGGGAAGTTTAAGATATCACTTTCTTCTGGAATAGTACCACTATCTGATAAGACACAGAAAGCGTGTTTTTGTAAATTTACATAATCAAAAAAGCCTAATGGTTCAATATTTTTAATTAGTGGATTTAGTTTAATTTTACTTTCTTTTATTCTCTTAGCCGTTCTTGGATGAGTTGAGAAAATAATTGGTAATTGGTATTTTTCAGCAACTTTATTTAAGCTATTCATTAAACTTTTAAAGTTAGCTTCGATATCAATATTTTCTTCTCTATGAGCACTTACTACAAAGTACTTTTTTTCTTCTAAGCCAAGTTTTTCTAAAATATTAGACTTATCAATACTTGGCATGTTCTTGTATAGTACTTCTTTCATTGGAGAGCCAGTTACGTATAGAAAATCATTTTTAATACCTTCATTAATTAAATAACGTCTAGCATTTTCTGTATAAGCTAAGTTAACATCGCTTAAATGATCTACTACTCTTCTATTTATTTCTTCTGGTACATTAAAATCAAAGCAACGATTTCCTGCTTCCATGTGGAAAATTGGTACCTTTAATCTTTTAGCTGAGTAAGCAGCTAAACAACTATTAGTATCACCTAAAACAAGTAGAGCATCTGGCTTTTCTTTTGCTATTACATCGTAAGTTTTAGAAATAATATTTCCTACAGTTTCCCCAAGATTTTTACCAGGTGATGATAAATAATAATCAGGATTTTTTAGGCCAAATTCTTTAAAAAATATTTCATTTAAAGTGTAATCATAGTTTTGACCAGTATGAACTAATACTAAATTAAAGTATTTATCAATAGCTTTAATTACTTCTGATAATCTAATAATTTCAGGTCTAGTTCCTACAACTACCATGACTTTTAATTTTTCCATTAATTTACCTTCTCTCTTATTTTACTTGATTTTTCATTATTTAATACATAAGATAATATTTCTTTTTCTATTGGATATGATATAGTACCAGTTATTCTTACATTTGAAGTATTCTCTTTTAAATTAATTTTTAATTTTATAGGTTCTACAAATATATATTTATCATTTATATATCTAGGAAGATTCTCTATATTTGATAGTGTTAGGCTTTCCCATTTATTACTCTTACCTATTCTATATTCAATTTTTAAATCTTTAATTGAGTGCCCAGCATAAATAGTTGGACTCCATTCAATGGATGTTGTGTTATTTTTAATATAAAATAAGTATTCAAAACTATTATTTTTAAATGACTCCTTAAACTCTAGAACTTTATCAGGAACGTATACATTATTGATATAATAATGCATGTTAGGGTAAAGAGTAATGCTTGACATTAAGTCATAATCTAAATACATTTCTTTATCTGTTTCTATTTTTAATCTAGCCTGGCTATCATTCTTAGGTTTAGTTACATACTTATAAGATTTTCTTAACTGATATCTACTTAAAGGAATTATAATTTTGCCACTTATTTCTAGGGATGTTATTTTTTTATTAGGTGTAGTTGGAATATAAACATGAGGATTTTCAGTATTAAATACTAATACTTTTCCTATTCTTCTAAATGTTCCAAATAACGTTTTATTATCAATAATTTCTTTAGTATGATCTTTATAAATTACTTTTATGATTAAATTTCCTACCCCAAAACCCCAGTTATCTGTTAGACACCAATAAATCATATCCTTGGCATCTTTAATTTTATATTTTTGATAAAACTCTTTTGAATATTGAGGTTTAAATTTATCAAGAGGGTTATCTTCTTTTAAATTATAGTTTGGTATTATGTATGAATCTAATTTAAATGAAGAAATAACAGATTTAGTTAAACCACGTTTTTTCTCATTATAAAAGCCTCTTTTTCTAAAATTAATCTTCATATTTAATCTTTTAAAGAGTTCTTTATTAGCTTTAAACCATTTACCTGAAAATAAGCCATACTTAGTAAAGTTATAAGGAAATACTTGTTTAGGAAAATCTTTACTTACATAAAACTCATCATCTTTATATAAAGTATTGCTTCTAATTGTAGCTTTTGGTTCAAACTCCCAAATATTTTCTTTATAACCACTTACATATTTTAAAAATTGTTTTTTATTCCAAAGACTTGTGATAGCTGCTATTTTATATTTGGCTTGTTGTTTTCTTTTTTTGAAACCTGGATAGATACATTCTTCAGTATCATTTAAAATTGGCCAATAAGTAAAGTTTACTATATTGGGATTTTCTTTTAATACTTTCAGGTTATCTAAAACAGTCTTAGTTTTAACGTAGTCATATAAAAAGAAATCATCCAGCATAAAAAGACAATAATTGCTCTTAATACTGTTTAATGTATCAGTCATTCTTTCAGTCCAAGTGCAATTTTGGTTTTGAGGATGGACGTTTCTTATTTTAAAATATTTATTTTTATATTCTAAGCTTTCAGTACTTAAAACAATATCAAATGGTAAATCTGGCCAAAATCTATGTAATAGTTCAAAGAAAGTATCTAGAATATCAGCATATTTATCACAACTATTTACAACTAGTGTACAGTCATAGTTTTTCATTATTTCTACACCCCTGATTTTTTTATTTAAACTGCCTTATAATAAGTATCTGGTTTATCTTTATCAAATAATTCATTACACCAGATTGCTAAAATCATTTCTTCATTACCTATATTTTCAATATTATGAGTATATCCTACAGGTATAGTTACAATTTGAATGTCATTATCATCAACAATAAATTCGTAATGACTACCATCTATTACACTTGTGAAGGAAATTTTAGCTTTTCCTTTGATTACAATAAAACGCTCTAATTTAGTATGATGATAATGGTTTCCTCTTACTATTCCTGGTTTACTAAAGGAAACAGAGAATTGACCACTATCATAGGTACGTACTAGTTCTGTAAAACTACCTCGTTCATCAACATTCTTTTTAGCTGAAACATGAGTTTTTTCAACAGGAACATAGCTTATATATGTTGAATATAGTTTCTTAGTAAATTCATCACCAGTATTAGGTACATATATAGAATTCATACTATCCCTAAATTCATATAAACGCTTAGCTATATAACCTAAAGTAACATTGTATCTAGGATTTATATAGCAATAGTCTTCAATTTTCTCAGTTGGCTCTTGGCCCTTTAAAATATTAATAAATTCATAACATATATCATCAATATAAATTAAATCTAGGCTAGTTTTCTCATCGTTTATAGTTATTGGCAAGTCATGAGCTATGTTGTTGCAGAAGGTTGCAACAACAGAATTATAATTAGGACGTGACCATTTTCCAAAAACATTGTGTAATCTAAAAATATAATAATTCTTTAGATTCTCTTTGATATAGTTTTCAGCTAATTTCTTACTTTTACCATAGTCATTATCTTTTGTAGCTTGAATACTTGAGGTTATTAATAGTGGTATATTCTTATCCTTAATTAAATCTACAATTTGTTTTGTTAGATCACTATTACCTTGATAAAACTCCTCAGCTGTTTGAGGACGATTTACTCCAGCTAAGTGAAATATAAAACTTATTTCAGCAAGATTATCTTTTATTTTATCAATAGTGTCTTCTTTATCATAGTCAATTACTTCAACATCATCGAGTGCTTGTAAATGCGTTTTTAAATTTTTACCTATAAATCCATTTGAACCTGTAACTAGTACTTTCATATTTCACCTACTTTTATTTACAATCTTTAAATAAATCTAGTTTCAATAATAATTTTTTCATTCCTTCTACATCAAGTCTAGTTGTATTGTGAGAATTATATTCTTCTACTATATCAAGGTTTTTATCACCATTATTTTCATATTTAGCATAATTTAGATTTCTATTATCAGCTGGTACTCTAAAGTAATTTCCTAAATCTTCAGCATTAGTCATTTCTTCTTTAGTAACTAAAACTTCATATAATTTTTCACCATGTCTTGAACCGATATGTTTAATTGGTGCTGATGAATTTTTAAGTTCTTTTACAGCTTCAGCTAAAGTTTCAATTGTAGCTGCTGGTGCTTTTTGAACAAATAAGTCACCTTGTTCTCCGTGTTCAAAAGCATAGATTACTAGGTCTACAGCATCATCTAAAGTCATCATAAATCTTGTCATTTCTGGATTAGTAATAGTTAGTGGTTTACCATTTTCTATTTGTTCACAGAAAAGTGGAATAACAGAGCCACGAGAAGCCATAACATTTCCATATCTTGTTCTACAAATTACAGTTTGATTTTCTTTTAAGTTTCTACCTTTTGCTACTGCTACTTTTTCCATTAAAGCTTTACTCATTCCCATAGCATTGATTGGATAAGCAGCCTTATCAGTACTTAAAACTATTACTTTCTTTACATTATGATTTATAGCTGCCTCTAAGACATTATTAGTTCCTAAAATATTTGTTTGTACAGCTTGAACTGGGAAGAATTCACATGATGGTACTTGTTTTAATGCAGCTGCATGGAATATATAATCAACACCATCCATAGCATCTTCAATACTTCTATAATCTCTTACATCACCAATATAAAATTTAATCTTTTCATTATTATATTTAATTCTCATATCTTCTTGTTTCTTTTCATCTCTTGAGAATATTCTTATTTCCTTTAAATCACTTTCTAGGAAACGCTTTAATACAGCGTTACCAAAAGATCCAGTTCCACCTGTTATTAACAATACTTTATCTTTAAACATATTTTCTTTCGTCATTTTATTACCTCTTTCCCTACGAAAATATAATCTATTATCTAACGAGAGTGATACTTGTTATATTTTCTACCCTGATATTTTTATTGATAATAGTCATTTTAATTTTAGCATACCTTTATTTATTTGTAAAATATTTATAGTAATTTCAACGTTTTTTTGATTTCTAAAAAAAATATTGAGTTTTACCCCAATACTTTTTACTAACTATAATTTTTAAAGTAACTTTAATAGAAATGACTATCAACATAATTTTAATCTTCAACTATATAACTTATCGTTTATAGTTTTACACTCTATTTACATTTAGGCAATTCGGAAAGCCGGCGAAGCACCGTAGGTATCATAAGCTGTATAGTTATCCCGATTACCATTAAACCTCACACCATGGAAAGCGCCATTAATATTGGAAGTAGCCGTGCGGAGCCACCAGAAATTATTTGTTCCATTTAACTGTTTAATAGCCTTAGAATAACTGTTTGTTGTATCTTCTGTATAATAATCTAACTGCCTAGTATTATCTCTTCCTGTATCATGATCATAACCATATTCTTGTCCCAATACTTCAGTAGTAGACAATAAATACAACTTATCTGTTGATGTAAAATTGGCTGAATCACTATTTCCGTGTCCTGATACTACTTTTGTATCTATTATGGTGCTTTGTAAATCTGCTGGTAAAGCATTATATATATCACCATTTAAATATTGTCTCATTTCAGTTGCTGGCCAACCTCCCACGTTTGTAGCAGTAGAATTCATAACATGCCCTGTAATTATATCTGCAAACTCTACTACGAAACCACAAGCCGTTTGTGAAAAACCTTCTTGGCTACATTCTGCTGGTGTTGAAGTATTAGCTATTCTTACTGTATGCTTTCCTAGACTTCCTAGGTCTACTTCTTTAGTATCACCTACATTATATTTTCCTTCATAGTTTCCACTCTTTGCGGCAGCAGCTATGGTTGCCCAGTCATCATTCGCAAAACTTACTGGATTAACATCTACTGTACCATTATTTCCAGCGTAACTTGAGTCATCTACACATAAACCGGTTATAGTTTTTACTGGTGCTACGTCTGTACACGTATAAGTTCCAAGATTAGTCTTAGAACAATTTAAGTTACCATTATCAAGTGTTAATTCTACTTTTTTCTTATCATCACTCGATAAATCCATTTTAACATTACCTTTTTTTAGGTTATCTGAAGTCATACTTCCATTATCTATTAAGCCATGAGTTCCATCACTTAAACTAACATAAAAAGTTGTGGTTCTTTTTGGTTCTCCATTGTTATCTGTTACTGTTTCAACATGAACTCTTACATAACCATTTACATCTCTATTTCCCCAAGATGATTTACCACCTTGATCAACTAATACTGGTAGCATAGTTCTAGCTGATTCAGTTGTATTAATTAAAATATAATAATCGCCATCATCTACAGCTGATGCGACTGTCCCTTCACACGTTAAAGTGTCAGCTGTCCATAATGTCTTAGCCGCATTCGCATAAGACTTAGCAATATCTACAAACGTATCTTTTCTAGAGTTTTCGATTACTCTACTTATTGAGGGAATTGCGACCATCATTAAAATACCCATAATAACAATTACGGCTAAAAGTTCTACCAAGGTAAAACCTTTTTTATTAATTATTTTCATATATACCTCTTCTCTCTATTATGTATAAAGTATACCCCACTCCCCACGTTTTTGTCAAAGGGGGTGGAGTTTGTATGCAGTGCTAAACTAAAAGTTGACAATCTTAGATGGGTAATAGGCAACATATAAAATTATGTGGATAAGTATTAAATTAAAAAAAGCATTGAACGAGGTTCAATACTTACATTTAGGCTATTCGGAAAGCCGGCGAAACACCGCCTGCAACACTAGCATTACCAGTGACATCCCACGCACCACTACTATACACATAATAGAAAGTGGCAGTATAATAGAAATGAGCTGTGCGGAGATACCAATTAGCATTTGATCCATTTAGCTGTTTAATAGCTTTAGAATAACTATCTGTTGTAACTCCTGTATAATAATCTAACTGTCTAGTATTATCTCTTCCTGTATCGTTAGTAATAGTATTTGATGTTCCTTGTGCCCATACTTCAGCTGTAGACAATAAATACAACTTATCTGTTGAAGTAAAGTTAGCTGTATCATCCATATGGTGTCCTGATACTACTTTTGTATTTACTATAACACCTTGTAAATCTGTTGGCAAAGCATTATATATATCTGTACTTAAATAACTTCTCATACTACTTGCTGGCCAACCACCTACATTTGTTCTAGTAGAATTCATAACATGCTTTGTAATTATATCTGCAAACTCTACTACGAAACCACAAGCAGTTTGTGAAAAACCTTCTTGACTACATTCTGCTGGTGTTGAAGTATTAGCTATTCTTACTGTATGCTTTCCTAGACTTCCTAAGTCTACTTCTTTAGTATCACCTACATTATATTTTCCTTTATAATTTCCACTCTTTGCGGCAGCTGCTATTGTTGCCCAATCATCATTCGCAAAGCTTACTGGATTAACATCTACTGTACCATTATTTCCAGCATAACTTGAGTCATCTACACATAAACCGGTTATAGTTTTTACTGGTGTTACTTCTGTACACGTATAAGTTCCAAGATTAGTCTTAGAACAATTTAAGTTACCATTATCAAGTGTTAATTCTACTTTTTTCTTATCATCACTCGATAAATCCATTTTAACATTACCTTTTTTTAGGTTATCTGAAGTCATACTTCCATTATCTATTAAGCCATGAGTTCCATCACTTAAACTAACATAAAAAGTTGTGGTTCTTTTCGGTTCCCCATTGTTATCTGTTACTGTTTCAACATGAACTCTTACATAACCATTTACATCTCTATTTCCCCAAGATGATTTACCACCTTGATCAACTAATACTGGAAGTATTGCTCTAGCAGATTCTTTAGTATTAATTAAAATATAATAATCACCATCATCTACAGCTGAGGCTACTGTTCCTTCACACGTTAAAGTATCAGCTGTCCAAAGTGTCTTGGCCGCATTAGCATAAGACTTAGCAATATCTACAAACGTATCCTTCCTAGAGTTTTCAATTACTCTACTTATTGATGGAATTGCCACCATCATCAAAATACCCATAATAACAATTACAGCAAGTAGTTCTACCAAAGTGAAACCTTTCTTATTAATTCTTTTCATATACACCTCTCTATTATATTTTTATTATACCTTTTATATAATTGTTTTTCAATTGTTTATTATGAATAAAAAAAGAATTGACAATATGTCAACTCTTCATTAAATATTTAGATTTATTTAGCATTTAATTCTTTACCCATTTGGGCTTTATAGTACTCTTCAACTATTTCTTTAGCTGGACCAATTTTAACAACTTTTCCATGTTCTATCCAAACTACTCTATCACATAATTCTTTAATTGATTCTAGGGAATGTGAAACATATAAAACTGTAGTTCCACCTTTAATCATTTCCATCATTTTATTTTTACTTTTTTCCTGAAACTTAATATCTCCAACAGATAATATTTCGTCAACAATTAATATTTCTGGATTAACAACTGTGGCGATGGAAAAAGCTAGTTTAGCAACCATTCCTGATGAAAAGTTTTTTACAGGTACATCTAGGAAATCTATTAGTTCAGAAAATTCAACTATTTCATTAAACTTAGAATCAATAAATTCTTTAGAATAACCTAATATAGCACCATTTAAGTAAATATTTTCTCTAGCTGTTAATTCAGCATCAAATCCAGCACCTAATTCAATCATAGGAGAGATTTGACCACTTACATATACTTTTCCTTTAGTTGGTTTCATTACTCCACTTACAACTTTTAAAAGTGTTGATTTACCAGCACCATTACTTCCGATTAGACCTATTACTTCACCTTTTTTAACATGAAATGAAACATCACTTAAAGCCCAAAAGTCCGTTTTCTTTTTACGTCTTTTTTTATCAAATACAGAAATAAAGGCTTCCTTTATGGAGAAATTTTTTTCAATACCTAAATTAAAACGCATAGATACATTTTCTATTTTTATCATTTTTATTCCTCCTATATATAATAAATATATTTATCCTGATTTTTCTTAAAGACTATTCCACCAATAAGTAGTGTTCCTAGTGCTATTACAGCTAATAATATTAAAGTTCCAATAGATGGGCATACGCCATATAAAACAATACTTCTAACACTATTAATATATTGATATAGTGGATTAAATTGGAATAGTTTTTGAAGATATGCAGGTAGTATTTCAATACTGTAGAATACAGGAGTAAAATAGTTCCAAATAGTTAGAATAATTCCATAGATATAGAACATATCCCTTAAGAAAACAGATACACATGATAATAATAAACCCATACCTATAGTAAATATTATTAAACATACAAAAATATAAGGAATTAATAAGTAGTACCAATTTATACTAGCTGGATAATTACCTAAACCAAACTGAGTTAATATAATTAGAGCAAGCCAAGGTATTAAAGTTAAAACAAAGTTAATTCCAACAAATAAGCATTTAGCTACTGGGAAAATGTATTTAGGAATATATACTTTATTTATTAATAAAAAGTTTACTACAACAGATGACATAGCACTATTTGAAGCTTCAGAAAAATAATTCCACATAATAATACCAGTCATTAAATAAACTAAATAATTTATTCCTTCAACTTTGAATCTAAACATTTGAGAGAAAACGATAGCCATAACGGTCATCATAAGAATTGGATATAATAGGCTCCATAAAACTCCTAATACGGATCTTTTATATTTAACTTTAAAATCTCTTAATATTAATTGTTTCATTAAAAATTCATATTTTTTAAAGTTAGCAAATATATTCTTTAATGTTGTCATTAGTTTTTCTCCTTTTAATAAAATTACTTACTGATTATATCATAGACATTTACTTATAGTCAATTTTTGTAATAATTAGTATGATTCAATTATATTTTTATATAACTCTGGATATTTTCGACTTGCCTCTTCTAAGGCTTGTAAATATTCTTCTTTTTCTTTTTGATCTACTTCTTTTATTCTTTTATATATTAGAATTTTATAGCCATTTCCCATAGGGAATTCTTTTTCTAAAGTAAATTTTTCTTCAGATAATAGAATTTGGAAAGTATTATAGTAGTTTTGTTCTATAGAGATACTTTCAAATGGTTCTGTTATAATTATGTATTTAGCAGTAAATAGTTCTAATGGAAACTTATGAACTCCAATAACAGCAGAACCATAAGGTAAATAATTAGAAATACTTTGATCTGGTAAATAATAATTTCTTAATTTATCTGGATTATATTTATTATTATGAGTAAGCATATAAGCTGTATTTTCATCGTTTAAATTTTCTTTTAGCCATGTTGCGACTTCACCTAATTGTTCATAATCTTCTTGATATGGTACTGTTAGAGGTACTGTTGTAAATAAAGATTCTGTTGTATTATTACATATTCCATAAACAAAATTAACTATTAGACATAATAAAATTAATATTGCTGTTCTATTTTGACTAAGATCATTACCTTGAAATAAGGCTGATATAGCTAAGTACATCCAATATAAATATATTGGTACTAACATAAGACTATGGTGTAATCCCATACTTTGAATCATATTAAATAAGTAAATAATTAATAAGTAACATACTACACTTAAAATAGTAGTTAGACGATATTCTTTTTTTATAATCCCCCATAATATTCCTAAAAAACAAATACCAAATAATAAATATCCTAGGTAAGATATTTGACTTTTTAAATCAACAATAAAACCGCCATTAGAATAAAAATCAGAATAATTACCAATACTACCAAAAATAATATTTTTAATTAAAGGAAATAAAGTTAATAAAATAACTGTTATAACTATTAGACCATATTTTATGATATTTTTTAAAACCTTAATAATAGATGTCTTTTTAATTGTACAAAATGTTTTTATTAAATAACACAAATAATAAGTAACTATAAAGTATAAATACCATCTTCTAGTAATTATTAACATATAGGTTACTAAGAATAATAAAATTAAACGCGTATTATCAAATTCTTCAAATGTATAATCTATAGTTAAGGCAATAATTAAAAATATAAAGCATAAACCTAGATAATCTGGTTGAGCATAGATAGCAGTAGCATGAGTAAGTGGAAATAAAATAAATGTTAAAAGAAAGGTACTAAATAGTAAGTTTTTTTCTTCTACATGATATTTTATAAAGACTCTTTTTATTAATATGGATAAAGATATTATTATGTATGGAACAAATATAAATACACAACTTAAAAGATAACTATTAACTGTGTGATTGGTAAAGTTAAAAATTACTTCTGGGAAGAATGTTAAGAATGATCCATACTCTCCTGACCAAGTTGAGCCTATAAAATACCTTAAACCAGATAATATTGATATTGTAAATTTCTCTTTAGCCATTGTTTGAATATTATAGTAACAAGAATAATCCCAATAATATATAAAATTACGAGTTATAACACTTATAATATAAAATATATAGACTAGAATTATTGTGGATAATATTATTATTTTTTCTTTTTTAGTAAACTTTATTTTTAGTTTTTTTAATATTTCTTTGAATATAATTATTAAGACTAAATTAGATAAAATACTTAGAAGAAAGAATATATACTTTGTTTTATCTATAAGACTTAGTATTAATACTATAACTAATATAAATGTAGATATTATATAGAGAATATTTTCTTTTTTTAGAAATTTTTTCATATTATTTTTCTTTCTCTTCTAGGTTTTCAGAGATTATAAATCTAGGTCTTTGTTTTGTTTCATTATACATTTTACCAACGTATTCTCCAATTATACCAATGCTTATCATTTGAAGTCCTCCTATAAACCAAATAGAAATAGCTAAGAATGACCAACCATCAACGGTATTACCAGTTAATTTTCTAATTAGAGAATATAACATGATTATAATACTTGCGAAAAGTATAACAAAACCTAAGGTGCATATTATTCTTAATGGTTTAACACTGAATGATGTAATTCCATCCCAAGCGAAGTTTAACATTTTCTTAAGCGGATATTTAGACTCACCAGCAAATCTTTCATTTCTTTCATAATATACCACATCAGTTTTATAACCAATAAGTGGGAATATTCCTCTTAGGAAGAGATTTACTTCTTTAAAGTTTTCTAAGTTATCTAAAACTCGTTTTGAAGTAAGTCGATAGTCAGCATGATTATATACAATATCAACTCCTAACATTTTCATAAATTTGTAAAAGCCTTCAGCAGTAAATCTTTTAAACCAAGTATCTTTTTTTCTGGCACTTCTTACACCATAAACAATATCACAACCAGCATGATACTTTTCTAACATTTCATCAATAGCATTAATATCATCTTGTAAATCAGCATCCATACTGATTACAACATCAGCATACTTTTTAGCAGTCATTAAACCACCTAAAAGTGCATTTTGATGACCTCTATTCCTAGATAAAGTTACACCAGTAAATAATGGTTCTTTTTTATTAATATCTTTTATTATGGACCAAGTTTTATCTTTTGAGCCATCATTTACATACATTACTTTACTCTTTGGAGATATTTTCTTATCCTTAATTAACTTCTCCATTTTAGCTTTTAATTGTTTAGTAGTTTCTGCTAATACCGCTTCTTCATTGTAGCATGGTATTACAACATATAAAATTGAATTCATTTTTACACCTCTTTCTAAGTAATTCAAATTTATCTATATATTACACAATATATTTTAGTTAATAGGCTACTCTTTTCAATTGTTCTTCTTAAAAAACCTCTATTTTCATAATACTTATTTTTTTTATAATCAGGTACTTCTTCTTTTAAATATGAAAAAGCTTTATTAATAAAATTAATTGCTACCTTTTTATCTGATTGATATCTTTGTTGAATTGTGTAATTTGTTAGTATTTTGACAGTTAATTTATCACTTATTTCTTTCATACTTTTATCTTTTTTTAAATAACTTCTTATCATAGAAACTATTTTTAAAATATCAAAAACTCTTTCATCTCTTACTGTAGTTTCACTCTTCTCATGAATTGTATAATAATGAAGAAATTCATTTACTTTTACAATTTTCTGGGCGTTGTATATAGCTTTTATAACGAATAAAGTATCTTCATATTTTAAATTTTCTTCAAATTTAATATTATTATCTTTTATTAAGGCTGTTTTATATATTTTATTACATGGGCCTAAGTTTATATTTAATAATAATTCTTTATTTTCTTTTATATTTGTGGGAGTAAATGCTGATATTCTTACTTTATTTAGATTGCTTTTTTCTACTCTATAATAATCAAAAACTATTAAATCAGCTTGTCTTTTTTCAGCTTTTTGATAAAGTAGTTCACAGGTTTCTTCTGCTAAATAATCATCACTATCTAAAAACATAAGATACTTACCAGTTGCTTTTTCAATACCAAAGTTTCTTGTCTTACCAATGCCTTGATTTTTATTTTTAAAATACTTTATTCTCTTATCATGGTATGAAGTAATTATCTTTTCACTATTATCAGTTGAACCATCATTTATAAGAATAAATTCTAATTCTTTTTTTGTTTGATTTATTAAAGAATCAAGACACTTATTTAAATATTTTTCAGCATTATATATTGGTACTACTATACTTATATCAGTCATATTATCACTACTTTCTTATTAATTTATAATACAGCTTGGGACTTATTTTTAAGAATATGGCTTTTATTTTTCTTGATTTAGTATCTTGTAGAAGATTATTAAAGGCCTTTTCTTTTCTTAGTTTTTTTAAATATAAGTGGTAATCTTTAGTATTTAACTCTGTTATTTTTATGATTAAGCTATTAGTTATAAAACTTTTAAATATTGTTGTATCAATATTTAATTTATTAGCTTCTTTTAATAGATATTGATAATGAGTATACATATCAGCTACTTTTTTCTTGGTTTTTTCATAATTTTTAGTACTCATAATACTTCCTTGTCTTTGAACATAATTATAACCAATATAGGAAATACTATTGACAATATTGGCTTTAATTATGACTAGAGGTATTAGACCATAATCTTCATGAATAGTACCTTTACGGAAAGTAAATTTTTCTTTTTGATAATAGCTTCTTTTTATAGCATAGCACCAAGCATTCTCTACGAAGTGATATTTAGCTATTAGTGAGAAGGCTTCTTCGCCACTTTTATTAGTAAAGGGGTGTTCTTCATAATCAATTGCTTCTTTAAACTCAAAGACTTCACGAATTTGAAATCTTACAATATCTGGATCGTTAGTTAGGGATTTTTTAATTTCTTTTAAGGTGTCTTTCTCAAGATAATCATCACTATCTAAAAAGATTATATAGTCACCCCTAGCTTTTTTAAGGCCATTATTTCTAGCAGCACTTAAACCTTGATTTTCTTGATTTATAATAGTTACTTTGTAATCTTTAACAATATCCATACTATTATCTTTAGTTCCATCATTAACAACAATAACTTCAAAATCTTTTTCTGTCTGAGCAAAAACACTATCTAAACATTTCTTAATATATTTTTCAACATTATAAACAGGTACTATTATACTAAACTTTGGCATTAGTTCACCTCATCAAAAACTCTTTCTAGTTTTTGCATTCTCTCTTTTTGGATTTTTTCTATGTCAATTTTTATAGATTTCTTTTTTTCTTTTAGAATATTTTTAACTTCTGTTATTAATTTTTTATCATCCTTGGAAATGATAGTAGCATAATTTTTAATATCAAGGGCATCATCACTTACAGGAATTGTTGTTATGATTTGTTTATTTAAGGTTAAAGCTTCTAAATAAATTACGGGGAAGCCTTCATAATCTGATGTTAAAATTATGTAATCAGCTTCTTGCATATATGGATAGGGATTTTCTTTAGAACCAATAAAAAGTACTCTAGATTGAAGATTATTTTTCTTGGTATATTCTTCATACATCTTTTGATCTGGTCCATCTCCTACTACCCATAGTTCAATGTCTTTTAATGATTTTACTAAGTTTAGTGCTCTAGTTAATTTTTTAGATTTATCATCTAATCTACCAATAAAGACTAATAGATATTTGTCTTTTGGTTTTGAAAGATTAATTTCTTCTTTACTTAGTTTAATTATTTGTTTAGGACTAATAAAGTTATTATAGACAAGACACCTATTATTTAACGTAGGATATAATTTTAAAAAGTTATTTTTAGCTTCATTAGAAACAAAAATTAAATGTTTAAAAGAAAATATATGTCTACTTTCAAAAAAGTCTCTTACTTCCTCTTCGGTTTTATATGCGTATTTATAGTCACTATGAATATAGATAGCATTGTTATCTGATGATATACGAGTTAGTTTATTACCACTTAAACTATATGTGGCGTAGCAACAACTAAAGTTATAATTCTTGTAATTTAAAGTAGTGAATATTAGTTGTCTTAGAAGATTAAGAGTTTTTCTTATTACTTTGTTTTTATGATTTGATACTCTTACTTCTTCTATATGAACATTTTTATTTACTTTAGGAAGGAATATTCCTTTCTTCTCTTCTAAAACAACTACTACATCATACTTATCATAATTAATATTATTAAGTAAATTAACTAAGGCTTTTTCAATTCCTCCAAGTCCTAGACTATAGGCAGTAAAAAGAAGAGTCTTTTTTCTTTTACAATCTAAATTTAAAATAATAATTATAGCGATAATACTTACTGCTGGAGATGTAATGATATGTCCAGTCATAAAAGATAGAAAAATTATTAGTAATAAACTAGTATTTAACATATACATATTATAATCATATTTACGTGGCTGTTTTGCGAAGTTTAATAAAACATAAAGAGGAATACTTATAAAAATTATAAAACCTATTATACCGTGACTAAAATAAATATCAAAATAATCCATTTCAATTAATTTAGTTACTTCATTATTATTTAAATAACCAATACCAAACAATTTTTGATAAGTATTACTTTCCTTATATAAAGATGATTTATCACCATAGAAAGTTATACGTTCACTAAAGATAAAATGATCTATTAACTTCTCATCAGAAAATATATCAGTAATATTATCAACTTTTAAATAATCAAGATGAGTTTGAATATTTTTATAAAAATTAGTCTTAGGAATTACAATAAGTAAAAGTAATATACCTACTATAATAAAAGAAAATGATATTAATAAAGACTTATATTTTTTATTTTTTACACTATTAACTACTAAGTAAATATAAGTCATAGCTGAAGTTATTAATAATGATAAAAGTGGTGTTTTAGTACCAATAGATAAAATTATAAATAAATATAATAAAGTAAGGATAACTTTAATTATAATCTTTTTACTTTGACTAAATACAATAAAAACTAATGGTGTTATAAGAGATATTATTCCTCCTATTTCATTAGCCGAATTATAAAAACCTAAAGTTCCTACTTTAGTTATTTGATAACTTTTAAAACCAATATTTAGAATAGTTGGTATAAAAATTAAGATCAAATAAGTAAATAAAGTTACTACAAGAGTCATTTTACTTAGCTTTATTTCATCTTTTAAATCATATAATGAAATTAGAAGTAAAGGAAAATAAAATACTCTTAATAAACCTTGTACTTCATAAAAAACATTAGTATTTTTAGATAAGATATTTACTAATAGATAGATAATACTATATATAATAAAGATTAAATAATAAATAAAAGACTTTTTCTTTTTATAAATAAAAGTAGTAATATACATAATACTAATTAAAAATAACATTCTTATAATGATACCAATAGTTAAGTTTAATTTAAAAACATTAAGACAGATTCCAGTAATTAAATCAATAATTGGTTGAAGAATGATAAAAATTCCTAAATACTTACTTAAATACTGCTTAATTATTTTATTCATATCGCACCCACTATTTCATATTTATTAAATTGATTATATCACTTATATTTTAAGATGTAAATTAATTGTAAAACTTAGTTAGATAGTAAATTTTTTTATATTTAAATGAGTTATTATTTTGGACATTATTTGACAGGAGATATTACTCTATTTGTTTATATTTAACACTTTTTATTATATAATTATCTAAAATAGAGGTGATGTTGTTTGGCTAAGGATAAGAAAAATACTAAGAAAAGTGTAAAGGAAAAAAATGTAAATAATGAAGTAGATAAAAAAGTTAAACAAGAAAAATTAGTTAAGGAGATGGAAGATTATATAAAAGAGCCTATTGCTAAAATAATTAAACCCAAGAGTTCTGTTTGTCTTGGTCTTTGTGCTCTACTATTATTAAGTAGTAGTTTGGGTTATTTTACTTTTTCATTATTAAATTTTTATTCTTTAGGTGATATTGTAAATGGTTTATTAATGGTTGGTATTTCAATATTTATTATTGTTTCTTGTTATACTAATCCCAGTAAAAAGATGGGAAGCAGGTACTTAACAATTATATTACTTTTTATATATCAGGCATTAGGAGTTTTAGTTAACTTAGGAGTAATTGTATGGCCTAGTAATGTCGTTGATAATTTTGTTGGGAAAAGCTTAACAGAAGTAGTTAAATGGTCTACTGCTAATAAAATAGATTTAAAACAAGAATATGAGTATAGTGATATTATTCCAGAGTATCATGTTATTAATCAAGATGTTTTACCTGGTAAAAAAATAAGTGATGTTAAAAGGTTATTGGTTGTTATAAGTGAAGGACCTAGTCCTTATAAAGATATTGTCTTACCAAATATGATTGGTTGGGATACAGAAAGAGTTTTAGAGTTTATTAAAAATAATTATTTAACAAATGTAAGTGTTGAGTTTGTACAAGGAACAGAAAGTGAAAATACACTTATTAATCAAAATGTTAGTGGTAATATAAAAAGAAATGCTGAAATAAAATTAACTTTCTCTTATGGAGAAGAAAGACATTATAGTGAAATTAAATTAAGTGATTTAACAAACAAAAGTAAGTTTGAAGCAGAGTTTTATTTAAAACAATATGGTATATCATATGAATTTGATTATGACTTTTCAGATAAAATTAAACGTGGTAATGTTATAGGTCAAAGCGTTAAAGCTGGTGAAGTTGTTAGTGTTTCAAATGATAATCCTACTCATATTAAGGTTACTATAAGTAAGGGTGCTAAAATAACAGTTCCAGATTTAACTAGTATGAGTGTTACAGATATTACTAATTGGGTAATTGATAATAAACTAAGAATTGAATTTAAGGAACGTTATGATGACTCTGCTAAAGCTAATACAGTTTTAGAAGCTAATTACAAGAAAGATGATGTTATTGAAGAAGGTACAACTATTAGTATTACTATTTCTAAAGGTAATTTAGTTATGGAAAAGTTTAACTCTTATTCAGAATTTAGAGAATGGGCTGATACTTATGGTATTAACTATGAAGAACAACATGAGTTTAATGATACCGTTAAAGCTGGTGAAGTTATTAAATATTCTTATGATACAGGGGCAACAATTAAAAATAATGATGTTATTATTGTAACAATATCTGATGGTAGAAAAGTTAGTGTTCCTAATGTAAGGGGATTAACTAAAGATGCTGCTAGTAGTAAATTAAGCAGTGCTTCTTTAAACTATAGTTTTGTTTATAAATATACTAATGATAGTGAAAAAGGTAAAGTTATTAATCAATCAATTAGTGCTGGTTCTGAGGTATCTGAGGGTACTACTGTTACACTAACTATTAGTAATGGAGCTAGACCTAATAACAGTGGTTCTAATACTTCTCCAAGTAAGCCTACTACTCCTACTACTCCTTCTACTCCAACATGTACACCTAAAACATATACTATATCTAGAGAATTAAATAATATTTTCAGTAATCCAGATAGTTATGCTTCTGTTGAAAGTCAATTATATTCATTCTTTGCTTCTAGATATCCAGAAGTAAAAATTGTAGTTGTTGGAGTTAGTGATACAGGTATGAGTGCTGGCTCTTATATTGGTGGTATAGGACCTGGAAGTTCTATTACTAGTTGCAATAGTTCAGCGTATACAATTCAAATTGCTAAATAAAGTCGAGAATTCGACTTTTTTCGTGCTTTTTCGCAATATGTTTATCATATATTAAAGTATATCAATTTATGAGGAGGAATTTATTGTGCAAAACACACGTTTATTAGATAATGAAATTGATGGAATTAATTTATTCATAAGTAATATGGAACAAATCTCTAGTGTAGAAGGAGTTTATATCTTACCCTACGTCTCAAAATCAAGAGAAAAAAAATTTTCTGTTGTAGCCGTTTTTAGTAGTAATAGTGACTTTTTTACAAGTGATATGGCTAGTATAGAAGAAGAAAAAAGACACTTTAATAGTTTTTTTAGTAAAGAAAGAATAAGATTTTCTTCACAAGATTTACACCAAGTACCCAGTTTAGAAAATTGTGAATGGTACTTTTTTACAGAACAAGCTTTAGTTAGTGGAACAATTCTGTTAGATAAAAGTGGTAAAGTAACTGAAAAAAAGAGTAATTTAGAAAAAAGCATTGGTACATCAGCCTCTGTTATTAAAGTTGATAATATTAGTAGTGTAATGACCGATAGTAGTTCATTCACTAAAATTAAAAATTAATGTTTTTCTAAGATAAAACCAAAAAAATTAAGGGAAACAAACCCTTAATTTTTTAATTTATACTTCATATTACTTCTTATTATAAATGATAATATTTCATCATATTGTCATATTCTTTTGCAACCATATCATAAAAACTATTACCCATTTTTACTCCAATTCCTAAAAGTATTCCATCATAAGTCAATACATTTTTAAATGGAATTATTGAAGTAACAGCGACATAAGGTAAATCTTTATATGAAATAATATTGTCTATATTATCATTTAATCCCTTTACCATATAAACTTTATCTCTTTCCATAAATGCAGTATATTCTAAATCATATTTCGCAATGATAAACATACTTCTAATTCCTTTTTTGAATTCACTCGTTATTTCTAATTCTTCTTTAGTAAATTTATATGGATTAGCTAAGCAAAATTCTAAAACTATAGCTTCTTTATTTTCCCAAAACTTATCAATAATATCTTTTAATTCATAAGGATTAATACCATGATGATTATATATTTTCATATTTTTAATTTCATATTTTTTGTTAGTAAATTCTAATAATCCAAAATAAATTTTATAAAATAATTTAGAATCACTTTTAGATAAGCATGCATTTTGTTGTTTTATATAGGATTGTTCTTTCTTTATCTCTTGTTGGATTTGTTTTACTTTTAATTTTTTTGCTTCATTGGGAGTAAACCCATTTAGTGCTCCAGATGGCATTTCATCCATAGCCTCATCCATAATTTTAAAGAAATTAGTTAAATCATAATATTGTAATGCTGGAACACTTTGTATTGATTTCTTTAATGAAGCTCTATCAATATTTAACATAGCAAACTCTCTAATTATTTTGATTGCAGAAAACCAAAAGAAAGGCAATTTCTGTATTTCATCTAAAAATTTCTTAATCTTAGGATTTTGTACATCAAAATCATTATAAAATAATCTTTTATATATTCTAATATCTATTTGTTTATCTCCAGCTAAGCCTTGCAACTTTCTTTGTTTCTCTAACTCTTCTTCAATTTCATAATAATCTTGATGTATGGCTACTGGTATATTATTACCAATAGTATCAAAATCTTTAGAAATTATATAAACATAATAATTAAATAGTTTATTACTTAACATATGTTTCCAAACTGCATCTTCTGAAAGACCAGTTATTTTAGAACCAAATGATGCAACTGTACTAAGCAGTGCTGAACCTTGAATTTTACAATAGCTAACTATTATTTCATTTAACTCATCTATTTTTTTATGTTTTTTCCAATTTACATTTTTTATAGCAGCTTTTACTTTATCTAATATTTCTTCTGGAATATGACTTTCTTTATAGTAATCATAATCTAATAGAAATTTATGACGTAAATTTTCTCTTTCCCAATCATATTTCACATCTAAATATTCTATTTTTAGTTCTTCAGGATTTTCAAGTAAATCTTCTAATGTTAATTTATTATCCAACACCATTTTTAAATACTTTAATTCTCTAGTAGTACAGATATCTATAATATTATTATAATCACTATAAACATCATAAATCGCATCTAACATTTTTACTTTTGTTATCCTATCATAATCTTTAAAATTAGGAACAATCCGTGTATATCTTTCATACACATATTCCTTTTTAAAACCATTAATTTCCTCATACATTTTCATCTACCCAACTCCAATCAAATTTAAAAATTTCATTATTTTTCCAAGCATCATATAAAATATCCAACATTTTTAAATTGAGCATATTATAACATTAAATATTTAAAAAGTAAATATAATTTGCATACTACCAGACAATTTAATGCAGGCATTACGTGAATTTTTTTAAAAATTTAATATATATCTTCTTTGTAATCCAAACTAGACTTTACATCTATACACAATTATTCAAAAAAAAGTATTGGGCTTCGCCCAATACCTTTTACTCACTTTCGTTCGTAGTACGACTTCGGTAAGATGACTATCGGTATAGTTCCAATCTTCGACTATACAATATATTTTTTTTGTTACTTTACACTCTGTTTACATTTAGGCTATTCGGAAAGCCGGCGAAACACCGTAAGTATCAATAGCACCATAGTTAGCCCAGACACCACCACTACTCACACGATAGAAACTGTAATTCCAACCGGAACCAGCCACGCGGAGCCACCAATCATTATTTGATCCATTTAGCTGTTTAATAGCCTTAGAATAATTACTTGTTGTTACACCTTGTGCTGAGTAATAATCTAACTGTCTAGTATTATTTCTTCCTGTATCATAATCAATAGTATTTGGTGTTCCCTGTGCCCATACTTCAGCTGTAGACAATAAATACAACTTATCTGTTGAAATAAAATTATCTGCATCATCTTTACCGTGTCCTGATACTACTTTTGTATCTATTATGGCACTTTGTAAATCTGCTGGTAAAGCATTATATATATCTGTACTTAAATAACTTCTCATACTACTTGCTGGCCAACCATCTTTGTTCCAACCATATTCATATGTTGTTCCCTTATATTCTCCTTTTGGATTCATATTATGTGTTGTAATTATATCTGCAAATTCTAATACGAAACCACAGGCAGTTTGTGAAAAACCTTCTTGGCTACATTCTGCTGGTGTTAAAGTATTAGCTATTCTTACTGTATGTTTTCCTAGACTTCCTAGGTCTACTTCTTTAGTATCTCCTACGTTATATTTTCCTTCATAGTTTCCACTCTTTGCGACAGCTGCTATTGTTGCCCAGTCATCATCCGCAAAACTTACTGGATTAACATCTACTGTACCATTATTTCCAGCATAACTTGAGTCATCTACACATAAACCGGTTATGGATTTTACTGGTGTTACTTCTGTACACGTATAAGTTCCAAGATTAGTCTTAGAACAATTTAAGTTACCATTATCAAGTGTTAATTCTACTTTTTTCTTATCATCACTCGATAAATCCATTTTAACATTACCTTTTTTTAGGTTATCTGAAGTCATACTTCCATTATCTATTAAGCCATGAGTTCCATCACTTAAACTAACATAAAAAGTTGTGGTTCTTTTCGGTTCTCCATTGTTATCTGTTACTGTTTCAACATGAACTCTTACATAACCATTTACATCTCTATTTCCCCATGATGACTTTCCGCCTTGATCTACTAATACTGGAAGTATTGCTCTAGCAGATTCTTTAGTATTAATTAAAATATAATAATCGCCATCATCTACAGCTGATGCGACTGTTCCTTCACACGTTAAAGTATCAGCTGTCCATAATGTCTTAGCCGCATTAGCATAAGACTTAGCGATATCTACAAATGTATCCTTCCTAGAGTTTTCAATTACTCTACTTATTGATGGAATTGCCACCATCATCAAAATACCCATAATAACAATTACGGCTAAAAGTTCTACTAAAGTAAAACCTTTTTTATTAATTCTTTTCATATACACCCTTCTTTCTATTATGTTTTTATTATACCTTTTTCATAGTTTCTTTTCAATACTTAAATAAGCATAAAAAAATAAGAGGCGTACCTCTTATTCTACTATTAGTTCAATTCTATTTGATCTTTCTTTATTAAGAACTACACGGTATTTTTTATCATTAATTGTCTCTTCTACTTTATTTATACTACCAAATATATCTACTATTTCACCATAATCTTCAGAATCAGTAGTTTTAGTATATACTAACATAGCATAAGTACCTTTAGGAAGATTACTAATATCAATAGTTTTATTATACCAAGCATATAATTTACTTTTATTATCAGATGATGTTACGGTATAACTACCATCTTTAGTACTTCCTAAACTATAAGTATATTGTTTATATGTAGTTACATCTTCTAGAATTAACTTTCTTGTTATACTTAATGATTTATTATAAGTACCATCATAATTATAAGATGTTCCGATTAAGTTAAGTTTACCATCAACAAATTTTATATCATCATAGTTATTGATCATATTTCTAAAAGTATTAGAAGTTTTAGTAGTTATTAGTTTATCTTTACGGACATTTAACTCTATCTTTTTAGATTTTAGAGATAATTGAACTTTAAAGTTATAGCCATTTTCATTATCTTCAGCACGACGATCAATACTTTTATTGAATAGATTAGTTACTAGTTGTTTAGTATAATAATCGTTCTTTATAGTTTCCATGTATAAATCATAATCACCAGCTGGTATTTTACTTAAATCAATTTCATCTTTAAACCAAGATAGATTATAGTCATAACCATTTTCAGTACCTAGAGAATATGGTACTTTATCACTCCATGCTTTAACTTTTATAGAGTATTCTTTATTAGTAGTTTTCTCTTTTAAAATTAAATTATATTTGGCATTAGTATCATTATTATTAGTATTTAAAATTATTAAGTAACCACTAAAGTTATACTTTTTAGAAGTGTTATCCCAAGTTAGTTCATTTAAATAGAATTCACCATTTTTTTCAATTAATTTTTTCTCAATTACTGTTACTTTAATTTCTTTAGTTACTCTATTACCAAAATCATCTGTTACTTCATAAGTAACACTATATTCTCCTATTTGTTCAATATTAACGTTACTATTAGCAATCTTTAATTTATTTGTTATATCACCATCTTCAGCATCGACTGCCTTTACATCATCTAAAAGATTATAGGTACTGTTTTGATATAATATTTTATCATCTGCTGTAATTACTGGTATTTGATTGGCAACTACTGTTACTTTTATAGTTTTAGTTACTTCTTGGTTAAAACTATCTTTTACTTTATAAGTTATGATATAGGTTCCAATTGTTTTTATATCTACAGTGTCTTCAATAATTTCAATGTTAGTTATTGGACCATCTTCTTCATCTGTTGCACTTACACCTTTATACTTATCAAATTCTATACCTTGCGTTATGGTTATATCATTGGCAGTGATAACAGGTTTTTTATTTTCTGTTACTGTTACAGTTATAGTTTTTGTTGTTGTTTTATTCATAGAATCTGTTACTTGATAAGTTACTTGATAAGTACCTACGGTATTAGTATCAACTTTTGGTGTTGTAACAACTATTTTGTCTGTTATATCATCATCTTCTTTATCAGTAGCAGTGGCATGTTCTAATTCATTAAACTTGCTTCCTTGAACAATAGTTATGTCATTAGCAATTATTTCTGGAGCCATATTTTCTGTAACATAAGTAGATAAAGTGATTGAAACACCAGGATATGCTGCTAGAGTCCAACCATATTCATTATTAGTGCCAGTTAAGTTAACTGGTACTTTATACCATAAGTCATTTCCTACTCGTTTTTCTTCTAAAATAGGAACATAAGAATTGGTATATAAACCACTAATTACAGTTTCCTTAGTATCTTCAGTAGTAGAATTTACCCAGGTATATTGATTACCAGAAACAGTTAATGTTACGCGTCCATAGTTTGCGGTTACAAAGTCTAGACTATCAGCACTTACCCAATGTTTTTGATCATACCAATAGTCTGATGTTACAAGATAAGATACTGGGGTGTTATTTAGGTAAGCAGTAGCATATACCATGACATATTTACCTTTTAATACATTACTATTAATTTTATTTGTTAATGATGAATCATAATAATATGGAGTATTTTTAGTTGTAATAGCAACTCTTGGATGAAGAGTATTACTATTATCATATAAATCATATTCATAATTTTTATTTTCATATTCTGTTATATCATTAGGTGATATATAACCATTTTTACCATTGTTTATTTTTTTAGCATAGCTAGCTGGAATATAGACATAACCATCCCAATTATAGTTTCCAGAAGTTATTTCATTGTATGAAGCATCAATATTTAAATCACTTATTACTTTATACCAAGTAGTTGAACCGTTTACTTTTTCTCCTTCAACTTCACCAATAATAACAACCGCATCTTCAGCTTCAGGATAAGTATAAATAATTTGTGAAGAAGTTGATGGTTCTCTTCTAGCATTAGTTGGTGCTATAACGGCACCTAATTGATAAAAGTTATAATCTTGAAGGCCTTTTGCTTTATCGAAAGAATAATAATTAGCGGCCATTTTTTCACTCCAATAGGTATCAGAGGCATAGTTTACATTCATTCCATAACCTTTATCACCAAATTGAGGTCCAAAATAACGCCAATCTCTTGGATGAGCATAACCATAAGTTATATATTTAGAAGCATAACCTAAAATACTGCTGGCAAATGAAGCATACCAATTTGCTTGCTCAGTGGGATTAGAGTCAACGGCATTTAAACCAAATCCATTATTTTTATTAATAGCTAAGTTACTACGACCATGAGCTGTTTCATTTCGACTTAAACTTAAAGAAAGAATAGCATTTACACCATATTTTTCTTGGGCATAATAGAAAAATTGACCTTTGCCATATAATCTAGAACTGTTGTTACTAGAAGCATTTCCATAAGCATCCATAGTTATTCCCATTGAAGTTCTAATATATTCATCAATGTTTTGACTAGAATACGTGGTTCTAGTGTGATTAGATAAGTACATATAGTAATTATAATAAGGATCATCTTTATTTACAGAATTATAAGTAATACTATTACGATAATCCTTAATCAATGTTTTTATATCAGTATAAAAATAATGACCATCATAACTATAATAAGTTCCAGGACTTAACATTTCTGGTTTTGGTCCAATAATACTTCCAGCTGAGCCATAATATGGTTCTTGAATTTTGGCGACATAATTATGACGAATATAATCATTAGTAACAGTATAACTACTAGTTGATTTTATCCAAGTTATTGGTACAACCTCATAATTTTCTTGAGAAATCCAACCTGTTTGATTGCCAATTCTTACTTTAGCAGCCCAAACACCTTTAGAAGAAAAGACAGTTTCAATTAAGGCTCCATCTACCCCACCATAAAGAGAACCTGTATCCATATATGTATAACGATAAGTATCCATATCTGCTGAACGATAAAAATTAGTTATAGCTACAGGACTAACACTTAAATCTAAAAGAGCAACATTAGCATCAATTAATTTAACAATACTTCCTTGATAATTGTCATTAACAACAGTTAAGATACCAAGATCTTCAGCACCATTACTTTCCATAGTTGTCTTAGCTTCTTCAAAGCTAGAGTGACAACTTATTACTTCAATAGTACCATCTTCTTTAAAACTATCAAGTTCATAAGCACCACATAAATTACGATACTTGTAATTATCAGATGAAAAAGCTTTAACGTCTAAAATACCACAGGTAAAGACTAAAAACGTTATTATAAATACTAAATTTATACGTTTCATATTTTCACCTCCGATACTATAGCAATTTTATTATAACATTTTTTGACAAATATCTAAATTATTTTATTAATACATCTATATTTTGACAAATTATTGACATGTAGTTTCTACTTCTTGATATATAGATAAAAATTGGTTATAATATTATAGATATGTGTTATTAAAATTGGAGGTATTTTATATGAGTAAAGAAAAGACTAATAAAGGGAATTTAATAATAAGATTTATAGTACTTATATTAACAATGATTTCAATTGTAATTAGTGCTTTTACTATATACCAAATATTTAGACTTAGTTCTATAGAAAACTTAATTAGATATATAGTTATGGGTATATTATTTTTAATAGATATATTTATTTTAATTAAGGGATTGAAGTGTTTTAAAAATAAACATTCTAAGAGAACACTTTTCATTATCTTAACTCTTATTTATAGTATTATCTGTGGGGTTGTTGGTGGTATTATATTTTACTTGTATGGGCAATTACAAAATATGAATACCGGATATGTTACCTACTCTTCTAGTTTAGTTACAATGAGTAGTAATGGTACTAAAGATATAAAAGATGTTAATAATTTTAAGATTGGTATTTTGAATAACGAAGACTCACCTGATGGGTATATAATTCCACAAGAAATAATTAAACAATATAAATTAAACGATAATAATGAAATTATTAATTATGATGATTATTCTAGTATGCTTACTGATTTATATGTTAATGAAATTGATGCAATGCTTTTACCAACTAGTTATGTAGATATGTTTAAAGCAATTGCTGGATATGAAAATATTGCTGATGATACAACTATTATTGTTACTAAAGAAAAGGAAATGAAGAAAGCTGATGTTTCTACTGTTGAAACTGCTTCTAATGGTAAAGATGTTACACAACCATTTACAATTTTATTAATGGGAATTGATTCTACTAATGAAGAATTACAAAAGAACGCTATTGCTAATGGTGATACTTTAATAGTTATGACATTTAATCCTAAAACACTTAATGCTACAATGCTTTCTATTCCACGTGATAGTTATGTTCCTATAGCGTGTTGGTCTAATAAAGCGGAAAATAAAATTACTCATGCAGCTGGATATGGTACTGATTGTATGATGAAGACAATTGAGAATTACTTAGGTGTTAATATTGACTACTATGCTAAAATAAATTTTAAAGGATTAGTTAAACTTGTTGATGCTATTGGTGGAATTGAAATGAATGTTACCCAACAGTTATGTACAGATAATTCTAGTCGTGATGATTATGTTTGTATTGAACCTGGATATCAAACATTAGATGGTGAACATGCCTTAGTATATGCTAGAAATAGATATGATTTACCTAATGGTGATTTTGGTCGTAATCAACATCAACAAGAAATTGTAATGGCTATTGCTAATAAGTTTAAAAATATTAATGATGTTGGTACATTTATGGGAATTATAAATACTATATCTAATAGTTTGGATACTAACCTTACTACTAAACAAATGTTATCATTCTATAATGTTGGTAAAGATATTATAAAGAAAAGTTTATCTTCAGATGAAGCTGATTTAATTAATATTCAACAATTATATTTAGCTGGTAATGGTCAAATGATTTATGATGAAAGAATGAGAATGGTGCTTTATAATTATGTACCTAATGAAAATAGTCGTAAAGATATTGTTAATGCCATGAAACAGAATTTGGAGTTAGTTGGTGTTGAGGCTATTAAAACATTTAGTTTTTCAGCTAATGAACCTTATGAAAAAGAAGTTATTGGTAAAGGACCATATAGAGCTACAAGCTTATATAGATTACTACCTGATTTTACTGGTGATGATATGGCAACTGCTAAAGCCACAGCGGCTCGTTTAGGTATAGCTGTTAGTTTCGATGGTGATTCAGGACATGTTGTTAGTCAGAATTATCCAGCTAATAAAAGAATCGATTTAATGAATAATGGTACTTTAAAACTTACACTTTCTGGTGGTAAAAAAGATACTACTACTGATGATAAAAAAGATGATAAGAATGATGGTAAGAAAGATGACAAAAAAGATGACAACAAGAGTGATTCTAAAGATGATAATAAATCAGATAATAATGATAAAAAAGATGACTCTAAGGACAATCCTAAGGATGATTCTAAAGACGATAATAAAGGTGATAGTGGTAGTAAAGATGATGGTAGTAAAGACAATACTACAGATGGTAATAATAATAAAAAAGATGATTCTAAACAACCAGATGAATAAAAATATTTATTAAAAAAAGTTCTTAAGGCTTAATGCTTTAAGAACTTTTTAATTTGTTTTATTTTAATTCTACTAAATATAATTTATTATCTTTATGAATAAAGGTAAGTATTGCTGATGACTGATAATCAGAAAAAGCAGTATCAGTATAGGTCCAAGAAACATTTACTGTATAAGCTTTATCATCAGTTGTATCATTATAAGTATAAGTTGTATTGTCTGTTGAATTAATTGTTACAGTAGAAACTTTAGGTAAATTCTGACTACGATTATTATAAATATTACTTTCTACATACTTATAAAAGGTATTTTCAGCATTCTTTAAGAAGTTAGATAAAGCATCTGGATGAACTATATCTACCCCACCTACGTCTGTTTTTGAAGTTTTATCGGATAGTGAATAGAAATCAACGATAAACATTTCCGCAAGCTTATCGACATAAGCTTTTTCATCTACTTCTTTTTCATTTAATATTTTTTCTAAGTCTTTGAATAAGACTTGATATTCTTTACTTTTATTATCTTTTAATTCATAGCCATAAGAGTCTATTTTATTTATTACTTTTGGTCCATTGTTACTGGTGTCCTTTTTAAATAGTTTAGGTACAAATATAACTCCAACAATAAGGATAATGATAAGTATTAGTATAAATATTAGACGTTTTACTTTTTTCTTTAGTTTCATATTAAATTCCTTTCTCTACTTCTTTTAATATTTTTTCTGTATCACTGTTTTCTGCCAGTAAATTAAATACTATTATGTTATTTGATACATCTAATAATTTATTTGTATATTCAGTATTATATTTAATTTCTTCTTCACTAATTGCTTCATCATTTAATGATAAGTACTCTACTTTTTGACTATTGTAGTAAGCTTTATTAGTAACCCAGTTACCATTTGGGAAACAGACAATATTTTTACCTAATACGTTAAAGATATCATGTCCTAATTGATATTCATTGTAAATACCTAGCATATTTCCTAAAGTTGGCATAGCATCATACATACCCATTACTTCTGTTATTTCTTGATTATATTTAGTACCAGCCATATCTTTTGTCCAAATAATAAATGGCACTTTACGACCTAATTCATATTGATATGAATCATAATCTTTATAATTTGGGTCATCTTTACTTAAAGTTTTATTGTTTTCTTTATCATAGTTATATAGTCTATTATAGTCACTTCTTGATAGTCTAGCATCATGGTCTCCATAGATTACTAAAACTGTATTATCTAATAGGCCATTTTCATCTAATTTTTCAATAAACTTACCTAAGGCTCCATCAGCATAATGATATGATTTAAAGTAATTACCAAGTTTAGTTCCTTCCATATATTGACATGTTACTTCTTCAGTAGTTCCATCTTCATTAGTAATAGTTTCTTTAATATCAACTGCAAAATCACCATATTTATCAACATCAGAGAAAGGTGTATGATTACTTAACATAATCATTGTTCCATACCAGTTTTCATGTTCTTCATTTATTTGTTTTAATTTTGGTATTGATTGTGTAAAAAATTCTTCATCTGATAAACCTAGACCAATAGTTGTATCATCCGTTACTATATAATCTTTTTTACTATAGAAATTCTGATATCCTAGGCTTTTATACATTGTACGTCTATTCCAAAAGTCAGCATTATTAGCGTGCATACAGAAAGTATAATAGCCTTTTTCGCTTAAAATTTTTTGAATTGAGTTGTAGGTTCTATTAGGATAAGTAACAAAAGCTGTACCACTCTTGGTTGGCATTAATGATGTTGAAAAAGTTAATTCAGCATCACTACTAGTTCCAACACTAACTTGAGAAAAATAGTTTGAGAAATACATGCCTTCTTTAGATAATCTATTTAAAGTAGGACTAACTTCTTGACCATTAAATTTTAGATCAATAACGTTACGTTGCATACTTTCAGCATGGATTACTAAGACATTCTTATCTTTAAAAATATTGGTATATTCATTAGTTTTAACTTCTTCCCTATTGGCAAAATAGTCATTAAATTCTTTTTTAGCTTTATCATAACCAAACATAGAATTTAACTTAGGTTGAAGTGATGTTATTAAATCAGAGCTTTGATAAATATATATACCAAAGCGCATAACTATATATTCTTTATTCCACTGTTTTATAAATCTTGAGACATCAAGAGAGGTCATGGTAACTAAGAATAATGCCATAACTGCAGCACCTGTACAAAGGGTTTTCTTCATCTTTTTCTTACGTTCTGATTTAAATTCGATTCGTTTATAATAATTCTTACCTTTTAATTTATTATGGAGAACAATTAAAGCTATTGGTCCAATAATATAAACTAAATCTTTTAATTGAATTACATTTTCAACTACAGCATCTCCTACAGCTCCTACATATTGTGTTAGAGAAAGCATAGAAACAGATGCAAAAGATGAATAGAATGTATAATAAACAGAGTTAATCATACATATAGCACTAAAAAAGATAGTAAGTGAAAAATAATAAGTAAAACGATTCTTTGGCTTCAATAAATAACCAAAAGATCCTACTATTAAAACTACTGCTAAATCTCCCATAAAGGCTTTTACTGATAGATAATTATTTAATGTATGAATACATAATAATCTAAGCAAAGTAGCATTTAATACACATACTATAACATATGCTATAAACAAAGTATTATTTTTGATATATCTTTTAATTAAGTGTTCTTCTTTAACCTTTTTAGCTTGATTAATTAGTTTGTCTTTAAATTTATTTAACTTAAATTTCATTCTTTTCATTTATATAACCTCACTTTTTAATTATAGCATTATTATATTCTTTTTTCAATATAACTAAATACAAGGAAATGAGTCTCATTTCCTTGTATTTTCTTCTTTTATTTGTTTGTTTTTATAAACTCCAGCGTTTATTATTAGACCTAAAACAAAGATGTATGATAAAGCATAAACCCATAGGAGAAGAATTAAGATATTGGATACACTACCATAGAATAAATCATATTTAGTAAAGGTATCTAAATAGAATGAATAAACTTGTGATGATATTATCCAACTTATAGTAGTGAACATAGCACCTTTAGTAGTTGTAGCACTTTCTATTTCTTCATCAGGAGCAAGTACATAGATTAGTTTAATATTAAAATAAATTATTATTAAACTTAGGGGATACTTGATTAGCTTATATATTCGATAAAGGAAATTTACAGGGGCTTGGCTTGCTAGATGAAGCCTTAGGTATGTAAATATATTATCTCCAAAAACTGGGATTGCTAGTAGGAAGAAAAGAACTTCTACTAGGATTACAGTCATTAAAGTGGCTTTTATTCTTCTAGTTATAAAGTCTTTTTGTTTTATTTTATATATTTCATTAGAAGCTATAATAATAGAATGGGTACCATTTGAAGCTAAAAGAAAAGCCGAAACAAAGAAAACTCCTATGTTGAAGTTAAAACCTTGTCCATTAACTATTCCGGAAATAAACTCACCTACACCACCTGGTATACTGATATTAATTCCCTCTTTTATATATTCGAAAGATATAGAAAATCTCGAAGCTATAGCCCCAATTAAAGCAACAATAGGTATTAATGACATGACAAAGAAAAAAGCAAGATTTCCAGGTAAAATCCTCATTTCAGGTCTTTTAACTAACTCTATGACCTTTTTTAAGAAATCCCTAACTTGCTCCATTTTCATCATCCTTTTATTTTAAGTCTTCTTTATTAGCTATCATTTCTATAGTGGCTTCGTTTATAGCATCATCTAAAGTCTTAATTTTGTCTTGAATCATACTGTAGCCAACAGCTGCTCCAAACTCATGAGGTAAAGCTTTCATCTCTTTAGCAAGTTTTTTAGCATATGTGTCTACTTGTCTTTCACTATATCCAACTAAATATACTAAGAATTCATTACCATCGGTACGAATTATTTCACTATTTTCTAGTTGGGTATTAACTAATATACCAGCAGCTCTGATAATTAATTGGTCTCCTTCTTCATGACCGAAGTTATCGTTGACAAATTTAACATTATTTAAATCAACCATAACAATAGCTTGTGGATATACTTCACTTGCTTCCCATTCTGGCATTTTAGCATTTAAGTAATTACGATTTTTTAAAGATGTTAACATATCAGTATATTTATGTCTTTCAGTTGTTTTAACTTTTTTAATCTTTCTTTTTTGTTTATATACTAAGTAAATAATAACAAGAATAGTAAGTGGAATAAAGACAATTGCTAAAGCTATAGTATAAGCTTGTTCAAATGTTGAATCTTCTAAGATAGAAGCATGTAAATTTTCAAGACCACTATTACGATAATTATAATATGAATTGGTATTAATTATGTAGTTAAACAAATCATAGAATGCTTCATTATCTTTTTTTACCATAAACTTATAATCGTTCATCATAGTATCTAAATACAATAGATTATAATTTTTAAGTTTAGTTGTTTGATAGTAATTATATACTTCTCTATCTAAAACTATTAATTCATTAGTATTTTTACTTAATAATTCATCTATATTTTTATAACCTTTGATATTAGCTTTAGAGTTAGTTGAGAAGTAATTATATAAAGAATCATCTTCTAGTATAGCAATATCTTTACCTTTAAGACTTTCAAAAGAAGTAACAATATGATTATCTTTTTGATAACCTAAGACAACATATTCTTCAATGAAAGTAGATAAAGTTGCATAATATTTATCATTATTATAGTTGTAATAATCAAAATAAACATCTATTTTTCCTTCATCAATAGCTTTTTGTAATTCTTCTTTACTCTTATATTCTTTATATTTAAAGTTGATATCAGCAAGTCTTGCGATTCTATCAATATACTCACCAGCAATACCAGCTGCTTTACCATTTACTTTTACTTCATATGGGGCATTACTTATATAGCCGTATGTGTAATTCTTAGAAATTAAAGATGCTTTGGTTTTAGCAGAAATATTGTTTTTTTGAACGTAATAGTTTAAATAACTTTCATTATATTCATCAACATATTTTGTTAAACGCCATTTATTATAATATTTAGTAACTATTTTATTTAATTCTTTATTATTATCACTTAAAGTAAGAACTAGTTGAGTTTGCATTTCTGTGAGATAGTAATTAATAAAGTACTTATCTTTTTCAATAGTATAGTCTAGGTACATTATATTAGGCATAACTATCATATTTACTTCATCTTTATCTAGAGCATCATATAATTCTGTTATACTTTTATATTGTTTATAGGAAAGATTAGTACCACCTTTTAGGTAATAACTTACTTCTTCAGCATCACTTTCAAATACACCAAAAGTTATATTTTTCATATCACTAGTATTATTGATACGTTCATAGTTTTTACCAACGATAATGTAATTATCACTAAGAAGTAATAAGTTATTTTCACTAAGTTTAGTATCATCTTTTAATATTTCAATACGATAACTATCAGTACTTGGAGATGATGTTTTTAAATAAGGAATAATATTAAATTCAATACCTACAGTATCTTCAAAATCTTTTATAAAGTTAAAGATAACCCCTTCACCATTCATGGCATATAAAGGATAATCGTTTACGACTTCAAAATCATAGGTCTTATCATTATTTTTTTCAACCCAACGTTTTTCACTTATTGTTAAAGTTGTTGTTTTATCTTCTTTGTTGTAATAACGGTTTGTAAAGAAGAAAACAGCTGCCGCTATAGCAATGGGAAGAATTATGATTAATTTCTTTTTCATCTAGTTCTACCTCTTATCTATCCTTTGTCCATGATATAGATTCTTTATTATGATGTTTATATCCAATTATAGGGAATTGAGTAGATTCACCTGTTTTTTGAATATATATTTGAAAATCATAATATTTTTTTTCAGCCTCAGAAAAAGCTTCTAGTACTTTCGAACCATAAGTTTTAGCTGTTTCTATATCAACCTCATCATTAGCTGTAATAAATATTTTTACTAGTTTACCTGATAAGCTAGTTGAAACATTACTAACACCTTCTCCTTCTAACTTACTTTTAACATTATTAAAAGTTTCAGAAGAAATCTTAACATTTTCTATTCCATCTAGACGATTACCATAAATGGCTTTACCAGTGTTTGGAAAGAAAATTGTTTTTAATTGGAATAATACTAACACAAGTATTAAAAATATTACGATTGCTATAATAATAGACTTATTTCTTTTTATAAAATTCATATTTTCACATCCTAGTATTTTAATTATACACTATAGATATTTCTTTTTCAATTGGCAAATTATTTCAACTCTTCTTGTAAAATATCCATGGCTAATTTAGGATTAGCACTTCCTTTAGTTTCTTTCATTACTTGTCCCATTAAGAACTTAATTGCACGATCATGACCAGCTTTATAGTCAGCAACACTTTCTTTGTTATTATTAATTATATTTTTAATTATTTCTCTAATTACTGAATCATCAGTGATATTAGAAATTCCAGAGTTTTTGATGATATCTTCAATACTTGTTTCTTCTTCTAGAACAGTATCTAAAATTTCTTTTAAATTTTTACTTGTTAGAGTATTGTCTTCAATTTTACTTATTAAGCTTATAAAACGTTCTTTAGTTAAAGTAGTCTCAGTAATTAGTTTTTCATTTTTATTTAAGTAAGCAGAAATATCTCCTAATAATAAATTACTAGCTATTTTGAAGTTTGTTTTTTCATCTAATAAGGTATTAAAATAATCACTTAATGATCTATTTTGAACTAACTTATTAGCGTTAATTTCTGAAACACCCTTAGAAATATATACTTTTCTTCTTTCATCTGGTAACATACAAAGAGTTTTAGTAGCTTCTCTTATCATTTCATCTGTAACGTATAAATATGGGATATCTGGTTCTGGAAAGTAACGATAATCATTACCTGTTTCTTTTACCCTCATTAGAACTGTATCACCTAATTTATCATCATAACGTCTTGTTTGTTCTTTAAATGTTTCATTGTTATCTAATAATTTTGCTTGACGAATAATTTCTTTTTCAATACTTAAGCCAACATTAGAAATAGAACCAATATTTTTAATTTCACATTTAGTACCTAGAGGAGAAGATTCATCTTTTCTAATAGAAACGTTGGCATCACAACGCATTGATCCTTCTTCCATTTTACAATCACTTATATCACTATAAAATAATAGTTCTTTTAACTTTTCCAAATATAATTTAGCTTCTAGACTACTACTTATGCATGGTTTAGTTACGATTTCAATTAAAGGAACGCCAGCTCTATTAAAGTCAAGTAGAGTTTTATCACCACGGTGGGTACTCTTACATGTATCCTCTTCAATATGCATTTCTTCTATTTCAATTTTTTTCTTAGTACCATTTACTTCTATTTCAACATAGCCATCATAACCTATTGGAGTTCTACTTTGAGTAATCTGAAAGTTCTTTGGATTATCTGGATAGAAATAGTTTTTACGATCAAAGTGCATTTTTCTTCTTATTTTACAATTTAGAACAGTTGCTGCTTTAATAGCTAAGTTTACTACTTCCATATTTAGAGTTGGAAGAGTTCCTGGGTATCCTAAATCAATTACGTTAGTATATGAGTTAGCCATTTGACCATAACCATTTTTAGCATCAGAAAAGATTTTGGTATTAGTCTTTAGTTCAACATGGACCTCAATACCGATAGTTGGAATATAATTAGTCATTTTTCTTTCCTCCTGTATGATAAGGATTTAAATCAAGATTAACGGTTTTCTCTATAAAACTTGCTAACTGATACATTTTGGCTTCAGTAAATGGAGCACCAATTATTTGAAGTCCAATAGGTAGATGTTCACTATTAAATCCAACTGGAACACTCATACCAGGAAGACCAGCCATATTAACAGGAATAGTTAAAACATCATCCATAAATGACTTAATAGCATCATCTAGGCCTTTATCTTGTTCATAAGCTACTGTTGTATTAGTAGGTCCTATTATTAAATCATAATTCTTATAAACCTCTAAGAAACTATTACGCATATCATCTCTTATTTGAAGAGCTTTATTGTAATAAGTTTTAGCATTCTTACCACTTAGAAGGTAACTACCAATCATAATTCTTCTCTTTACTTCATCACCAAAACCATTTTTACGAGTTTTTAGATATAAGTCTTCAATATTAGCTGGATTTTCATAGCTATAACCGTAACGAATTCCATCAAATCTAGCTAAGTTAGAACTAGCTTCTCCCATAGCAATAATTTGGTATAGAGGAACAGCTTTATCAATATATTTAATATCTACATAATCTATTTGACAATCTTCTTTTTCTAAAAAGGCAATTACTTTATTTAATTCAGCTTTTATTTCAGGATCGATGGCGTCACTAACATAAAACTTAGGAATAGCAATCTTCATACCTTTAATACTTTTACCAATTAATCTAGTAAAGTCTTCATTAGTTTCTACACTTGTTAAATCATGAGAACTTTTTCCACAGATTTTGTTTAAAAGTACAGCATTTTCGTAAACATTTTTGGTCATTGGACCAATTTGATCAAGAGATGATGCAAAAGCAATTAAACCATATCTTGACACACGACCATAAGTTGGTTTTAATCCAACAATACCGCAGAAGCTAGATGGCTGTCTAATTGAACCACCGGTATCACTACCTAAAGCAAAAGGAACAATACGACTACAAATAGCAGCAGCACTTCCTCCTGATGAACCACCAGCAACACGTGAAGAGTTCCATGGATTTTTAACAGTTCCAAAGTAAGAAGTTCTATTTGATGATCCCATAGCAAATTCATCCATATTGGTTTTACCAATAATAATCATATCGGCTTCATTTACTTTATCAACAACATCAGCATTATATATTGGAATAAAGTTTTCTAACATCTTAGATGCAGCTGTTGTTCTTAAATCTTTAGTTACCAAATTATCTTTTAAAACAATTGGGATACCATAAGTTAAGCCACTTACTTCTTTTGTTTCTAATTCCTTGGCTCTTTTTAAAGCACCTTCTTTATCTAAAGTAATAAAACAATTTAAATCTTGGTGTTCTTCAATATTAGCAAAGGCTTCCTCGACTAAATCAGTTGGAGTTATTTTATGTTCTTTTAATAATTCATTTATTTCAGTTAATGATTTATCTAAATATTTAGGCACCCATATCACCTACTTCACTAATTACAACTGGCACAGAGAAATAATTTCCACTATGTCTTGGTGCATTCTTTAAAACTTCTTTTGAATCTAACATTTCACCTACTACGTCGTCTCTTAAAGCACAACTGTTATCTGTTGGGCAAATTAATAAATCTTCATCGTAGTCTTCTACTTCATTTATTTTTTCTATTTCATTTAAGAGTTGTTTTAATTTAACCTGATACATTGCTAGTTCTTCTTCATCTATTTCAATACGAGCAAGATTAGCAACATGTAGTACTTCTTCTCTTGATAATTTTTCTTCCATAAAGGGCCTCCTTTAACTTCTATATTATAACATGATGATTATCTATTGTAAATTAACAGGGTAAATATTTTATAAATACAAATTGTGTAATTATATATAATTTTTATTTAGAAGATATGTCTTTAACAAACAACTTGGAAGTAGTACCTTTTAAAGCTCTCTCTTTACTATTTACATCTTCTAAACCTAGAATATCAGTATTTATACCTAAAGACCTTAGTATTTCACCTTCTGTTGTTTGGGGATTAGCAATTGAGTTAGCTAAGTCTAATACTAGGCTTACTTTTTCTTGTTGTGCTTCTCTTGACTCAAATAGGCAACAAGTTAGAGCATCAGCAAATGGATACTTAATAGAGTGTAGCGTACTTAACACATCTACTTTATTACCAGTTAATAGTAACTTACAAATATTACCGGCCCATTGTTTAGAATAGTCCTCATAACTTGGGGTATTAGCGCTTTTTCCTAGGCTTGTAAAAAGATTGGTGGTTGCTTGATTTTTGTAAGTTAGATCCCCATTTTGTAGATATTCATGAAATAGACTTGTAACTAGGATAGAATTTAGGTTAAGTTGCCAAACGGAGTTGACATGTCTTGATTTTAGGTATGACTTTAAGTCTGTTGGGCAATCCTCTTTTCTTTCTATGAATTCACAAGCTACTCTTTCAAAGAAAATAGGTAAAAATTCATCAAATAGTACTTTAGGACATTTATTCTGATAGTTTTCATATAACATATTAAGATGAAGATGCATAAACTCATGAATTATGATTGGTATATCACTGATTCTACCATTTAATGGACAGTTAACAAATTTATCTCCTATGCAAAAGGCTTCACTAACACTTGACGAAAATAGACTGTCAAATACAGTTTCAGCTTTACGTCTATCATACTCATTGTCTATATTCCAAATATATATTGTTCCATCATATAGTTTACTCAAAAATTCAGTACGTAAGTTGCCTGTTGGATCGATATAGTCTAAAATTTCATATACAAAATCAAGCGTTTTTTCTTGCCACTCCTTAGGCATCTTAGGAGTACTAAAACATAATGACTCGTTTTTTCTTTTCCACTTCTATCTAAGAATACGTCACAAAAATCCTCTATTGCACAACAATTTTTTAATAAGTAGGCATCTTGTACTTTACTATTCTTTACAGCAGTAAAAAATAAAGAATTTAGTATATCATAGGAATAGTATGTAAGAGCCTGTTCAAAGAAAGTATGATAAAGTGCATCTCTTTCAGCTTCATCTTTTGCTTTTAAGAACTGTTCTAAGTATGATATGTTGTTGGTTTCAAAAACATAACTTACAATTAAATCACATAATTGAATATGACCAATAGGCATCTGTTTTTTACCCATGCTTTCTAATAGAGCAACAGTAAGTTCTTTAGTAATCTTATGTCATGAAAAGTAGCGCTTTATGGCACCCAAAAATATATTGTCTTCTCCTAAAGTAGCTGCTAATATTTGTTCTTCTATGCTACCTCTAGATTGAAGAGAAATTAAGATACTATTAGGTAAATAATCTTTATCTAAATTGTCAGTTAAAATAATTCTATCAATCTTATTAGCAAATAAAGTTTTATAAAGTGAAGCTTTTTCATCTAAGAGTCTTTTTATTTTTAGAGCCTTCTTTTTGCTTTCAAAATCATAGTACTCAATTGGTACAACATCTGTTTTTATTGTTCCAACCAACTCATATAAATCTTCTTGTTTCTCACTATACATTATTTTGCTAAAAGCTATGGTATTATTTACTACTTCCATTTTTAGTTCCCCCTAAAATTTCATATTATAATACCATAATTTGTACTAGTAAGCAATCTAGTTCTAATTAATACAAGTAAAAATCCACCCTTAAAAAGGGTGGTTTTTCTCTGAAGCCTATAAGGCTTGACACTGGCAGCTACCATTTGGT
>CAKPLN010000005.1 GCA_934167665.1 uncultured Bacilli bacterium | reverse complement strand
TGTTCCACTTGGATATAAAAAAGATGGTAGTAAAAAAACTATCATAGATGAAACAACTAGACATATTATTGAAAGAATATTTAATCTTTATTTAGAGGGAAATAGTTATCAACAAATATCTAATATTTTTAATAAAGAAAAAGTGTTAAACAAATCTTGGTATGACACTGATATAGAAAGGATTATAAATAATAGAATCTACATGGGCGACTATGAACAATACAAAAGAATAGCTAAAAAAATTGGTCGTGATACTGTTATTTATATGAATGTTGTAGAACCTATAATTACTCGTGCTATGTGGGAAGAATGCCAAACACAAAAACTAGCTAATCAAAGAACTTATACAAGAACAAGAACTTATCTATTCTTTCAAAAATTAGTATGTCCTAAATGTGGAAGAATAATGAAGTGTAAAGGTTCAGGTGGTAAAAAGAAAAAATATATTTATTATAATTGTGAGTTTTGTCATTTCAATTTAAGAGAAGATTATGTTGAAGAATATATGATAAAAGCAATATATGAGTTTTTAGAGTTTGAACAAATGTGTAATAGCTTCTTTTTACCAATATTAGCAGATAAAAAAGATAAGAATACTGACCTTAATTTAGATAAAGAAATTGATGGATACATCAAACAAAAAGAAAGAAAATAAAAAGCATATCTAACTGGTATAGTTGAACTCAAAGATTTTGAAGAGGATCTAAAAAAGATAAATGAAAAATTAGAAATACTAAATAATAAAAAACAAGAGTTAAATGAATTAGATACTCATACTTTTACAATAGAAAAAGTTATGGTCCGTAGAGATATAGAAAAAATATCTATTGATAATGGTTATAAAGAAAAAGAGTTTTATAAATTTGAATGGGATATAAAAACGAAAGAAGAAAAACAACAATTTATATCAAAATATATAGATAATATTGTGATTGATAAAACTGATACAGGTAGTTTAGATATTAAGCAAATAAACTTTAGAAGTAGTTTTATTGATAAAGCAGTTAAATTAACACAAGTTGGTGCTTATGATTATAAATTACCATTTGAAGTTAATCATAAACAAGAAATGGTTTTAGTATCTTCTCCAATGAAAAGAAAACAAGTAAATAAATATTTGGGTTATTTAAGAGAATATTTTGAAATTGAATATCGTGAAGATAAAGGAGATAGAACTGAAAATGGTATGGCAGTATTCGATTCCGCAATACCAGATAATTATGAACTACTAAAAGTGATATCTATAATAGATTTAAATTTATTTAAAGGCAAAGATATTACATTTGGATTAGTATTTAGACCTACCATTAAAGAGATAATTAATGAAAAATAAGTAAGTAAATAATAAGCAGGATAAAGAGAATGATAGCACTACCCTAATTTATTCTATATAAATAAAGGATTTATAGTGCTATCATTTCTTATTTTGTACTTGCAAAATTGGGTTAAAAATATGGAAGAATTCTACCATACTTTTGATTTTAGCCTTTTGATTAAAGTATTTGCAAGGTTATATTTTGCTTCCAACAGTTGGATATACATTAGAAAACGTTGGATGAATCTTGGATGTTTTAAGTTAGTTTCAAAATATGTTGAAATTATGATATAATTATATATAGAAGTGACAGATAAATAGTAGTTTGTTGAAATGGAGGATTGATTATGAGAAAGACATTATTTGCTATTTTACTATGTGGTGTTATGGCTTTAGGATTAACAGGATGTGGCAAGTCTAGTGTAGAGGATGCTAAAAAAGATTTACAAGAAAGTCAAGAAAAATATGGTTCCGTTGAAAAAGAAACAACTGATGCTTTAGTTGCAAAATTTAATACTGAAGTAATGGATAATGATGGTTCTTCTTTAAATCCAGCATCAACTGATTATTTAACTGAATATAATAATCAGTATTGGTATGGATTACTTGATGGAGTTTCATTAGTAATTGTTCCAGAAAAATATACAGGAGATAAAGCAACTGACATTGTAGACTATATGCTCATTTATGTAGATAAAGCTAGTAAGTATGGTGATGCTGCACTTACATATGCTAAACATTTAATAAAAGCAAATTATAATGAGGCAACGGAAACTGAAATTAATACATTATTAGATGAAGCAAAAACTAAATCGACTACTGGTAAAACAGCATATAACGGAAAAGGTATCTCTGTTGGTTATTTAGATAGCAGTGATTATTATCAATATCAAGTATTAAGATTTTACAAATAATTATAATTTATTGATTAATTAGACAAATAGTAATTTGTTGAAATGGAGGATTGATTATGAAAAAAACAATTTTAACAATTTTATTATGTGGGGTTATGTTATTGGGAATGACTGGTTGTGGAAAGCAAAAAAATGAATTTGATATAGGAAATAAGTCTGATATTAAAATTTCACAAAATGATGTTATAATGACTATTAAAGAAGGAACATTAACAAATAAAAGTGCAACTCTAGTTTTAACTAATAATAGTGATAAAAATTTCCAATATGGAAATACTTATGAAATAGAGATTAAAAAAGATGGAGAATGTCATAAAATAAATGTTGAATTATATTTCGATATGCCTGCTTTTCCACTTTCATCAAAAGAAAGTAAAGAAATTGAACTTGATTGGGAAAATGGGTATGGTAAACTTGCAAAAGGGACTTACAGAATTATAAAAGGAATTGATTATGAATATGAAGAGGGAAAATACAAATCTTTTAATATAGCAGTTGAATTTACTATTTAATAACAAATTACAAGTATTTACTTAGAATTATTAAAGTTGTTGCGAAGAAATATTTATTTTAATAATGATAATGCTTATGTTATGGGAATTGCTAAAAATAAAGTTAATGAATACTATCGTTTTAAGTATAGAAATAAGATAATATCATTATTTCCTAAGAAAGATGATTTCTCATTATTAGAAAATGTTCCTTCTAATACTAATTTACAAGAGGAATTTATAAAAACTGAGGATATAAAGTTTATATGGGAATATTTAAAGACTAAAAAAATTATTATTTTTAAAGTATTTTATCTTTACTACTACATGGATATGAGTATTAAACGTATTGCTATAGAGTTAGATATAAGTGAGTCTAATGTTAAACATTATTTATATAGGACACTTAGTGAACTTAAGAAAATTATGAATGATAGGAGTGGTAAAAATGTCTGATAAAAAAATAATAAAAGAAGTATTTAACGCTAAATTTAATAGTGAAATGATGAAGGAGAAGGTGCTTAATAAATATAGGAAAGAAAGGTATGGATTTATTGCTTTTAAATATGCATTTCCTTTATGTTTGGTATTTATTATTTTTACTGGAATATTTTTAAGTAAAAATAATATTACTTCTAATACTATTGATACTAAAATGTATGTTTATACTTCATTAAATGGAGAAATGGTAGAACTTAAAAATAATGTAAAACTAGAGTTATCTACTTATAATATGGCTATGTCTAGTGTACCTGGATATCCTGTTACATTTGAAGTTAATAGTAGTGATTGTTTAGATATTACCGTTACTAATGGTAATATTCTTAGTTGGGATAAAGATACAGGCATTGTAAGTGATTTAGGTAATAAGTACCAACTTTTTGAAAATAAGACATTATATTTTAATGTAAATAAAAATACATATATAAATATAAAGGGAATGAAAGATAATAATGAACTATTTGAGAAAACAGTTACTATTTTTAGTGATGAGGGATATAATTACTATGCTAAACTTAATGATTATGAAGTTAAATTATTGATTAATAGTATTGATAATTTTTCTAATGTTACTAAGTATGATGCTGAAATTAGGAAAATAAGTAATGAGAATGTTTCTTTTTTAAGTAATATTAATTTACCTAATGATTTAGATGAGTTACATAGTTATGGTATTTATACTAAGAATTCTAAAACTGATAGTTATGATATTCTTAATTGTTATGTTTATGATTATTTTAATAAAACTGATGATAGAAATATTAGAATTGCTTTTTCAAATAGGAATAGACTATTGAGAGATTATTATTTTGGTGAACTTAATAGAGTAAATTCAAAAATTAAGGGTTATGATTTGATAATATATCAGTTTGATAATTCGTATTTTGTAGAGTTTAAATATGATGGATGCAATTATGATATTGAAACGAATAATATTACTTTAGAGGAGTTAACGATTTTATTGACAACAATTATTAAATAATTATTGTTATGGTGGCTATTTTTAAAAGATGTAATAAATTAACTGAAGCAGTACAAGATATAAATAATTTGTTTATATCTTTTTTTTAATTAGTATTATTTAGTTGTAGGGGGAATTTATATGAATAAAAAGTTGAAAAATATTTTAATAGTAGTAGTACTTGCTATATTTATTGGTAATAGTTTTCTTATCTATAGAGCAAGTAAAGCTACTTCTAGTAATATGGTTAATGTTAATAATGACACTAATCCTAATAATAATTTTAATGGTAGTACACCATCTGATAAGCCTTCTGATAATGTTATGGATAATAGTGATTCTAAAAATGATAGTCCACCAGAGATGACGTCTAATGAGGAAAATGGATAACGTAAGGATATGTCAATGGGTTGAGGTAATGCTCCTAGTATGCCTGGTGATAATCAAGGAAAAAGTGTTAAATTAACTTTGGATAGTAATCCAACTATTAAATTGATGGGGGGGATAGTTATGTTACATCTTTAGATAATGAAGTAGAAAATAATACAAATATAGATTTTAATGGTTACACTTTATATGTTAATGGGGTAGCAATAAATTAAGGTAAAACTCAGTCCTTTGTGGTACTGAGTCTTTTGTTTTTCTTGACTAAATTAGTTTTTTCTGTTATAATTTGGTGTACTTTTAAGGGGGTATAATTTATGTTTGGAGATGTTCCATTTTTTGGCAGTTTCTATTGTAGTTCTGATAATAAAGGTAGAATTATTATGCCTAGTGATAGTAAGGCTTCTAATGATGATTCTTTTGTTTTGTGTTATTCTGATATGGCTAACACATTTGATGTATTTCAGTCGAATATTTTAAACATGCGTATAAGAAGTTTAGATAATACTATTTTTTCTTCATCATCTACTGAGACTGAAGTAAGAAAAGCCAAATTATTAAGAAGTCAGATATGTGGTTCTATTGTTAAACCAATTTCTGTTTCATCACAAAGAAGATTAACTCTTGGAACTGATTTTTTTCGTGATAGTAATTTTGTTATTGTACATGGGGAAGGAGATTCTTTTAAACTGTTTACTACTGAAGATAGTTATGAGGCTTATACCCATCATCCTTATGTTAAAGCGAAGTAGTTTACATTTGATTAGATAAAATTAATAGTAGAATAGTTTATATTCTACTTTTTTGTTTATATTTACTTTTATTATGCTATAATTTTAGTGTGGAGTGATTTGAAATATGCAGATTAAAATAGGCAAAGTTAATATTAATTACATACAATATGGAGAAGGTGAAGATGTTTTACTTCTTCATGGATGGGGTCAAAATATTGAAATGATGAAGCCTTTAGGCGATGGGTTATGCTCTAATCATAGAATTACAATACTTGATTTACCTGGTTTTGGTAAAAGTGATGAACCTGATTTTGCTTGGCAAGTTTCTGATTATGCCAAGATGTTAGAAGAGTTTGTTAAAAAGTTAAATATTAAAAAGCCAGTTGTTATCGGTCATTCATTTGGTGGAAGAGTTGCTATCTGCTATTCTGCTGATAATCCAATAAATAAATTAGTATTGTTCGGTAGCCCTTGTATTAGAGTTGAAAAAGAGTTGCCTTTATATGTCAAAGTCTTAAAGAAATTAAAAGAAGTTCCTGGTTTAAATTCTTTAGGTGAAGCAATGAAAAAATATATAGGTTCTAGAGATTATAAAGCAGCTAGTCCTTTAATGAGAAAAATTTTAGTTAATGTTGTTAATGAAGACTTATCTAGTTATGCTAAAAAAATAGAGGAGCCAACATTACTTATTTGGGGTGAAAATGATACTGAAGCACCAATTGATGAAGCGAGAATGTTAGAGAATATTATGATTGATGCAGCACTTATTGTTTTACCAGGAACACACTATGCATATCTTGAAAATCTACCACAAGTTGTTAATATACTTAAAAGCTTTTTTTAGGAGGTATTTATGTTTTTAAATATTATTGTTATTAGTACCTTTTTATATGCTATTACTATTAAATCTAAACGTTTTTTGCATATGCTTCAACAAAACTTATATAATGAAAATAATCGTTATTTAAAGTGGGTATTTAAAAATATTAGTCAATTTTTTGATATAGATCTTTTTATAATAGCTGCTAGTTTAGTTGGAATGTTAGTTACATTTGATTTAGAAAACTTTGCTTTTATTAATAAAATAATTTTAATTAGTTTAAATATATTTTTAGGCTTTAGTTGGAAAAATAGAATTAAAAATGATCAAAATAAAAAACCATTAGTTATTACTAAGCGTGTAAAAAGACTCATTTTTACTATAACTTTGTTATATTTAATTCCAATTATTTGGGGATTATTTAATTATAATGATACTAAATGTATTTGGATTGTATTCTTATTATTAAGTATTATGTTATATTTAAATCCTTTTATTGTATTTATTGCTAATATTATTAATTATCCTTATGAGAGATGTGTATATTATTACTATAAGAATAAAGCTCAGAATAAGCTTAAAAATATGCCTAATTTAAAGATTATAGGTATTACTGGTAGTTATGGTAAAACTAGTTCTAAAAATATTTTGAGTGATATTTTAAATGTGCGTTATAATGCTTTACCTACACCTAAAAATTTAAATACTTATAATGGTTTAATAATGACAATTAATAATAATTTGGATAAGTTTACTGATATTTTTATAGCAGAGATGGGTGCTTATGTTAGAGGAGAAATTAAAGGTCTTTGTAAGTTAGTAAAACCTAAATATGGTATTTTGACTACTATTGGAACGGCACATTTAGAGACTTTTGGTAGTGAAGATAATATAATTGCTGGTAAGTTTGAGCTTATTGAGTCTTTACCAAAAGATGGTTTTGCTATTCTTAATGGTGATGATCCTAAACAAGTTAATTATAAATTAAAGAATAAAGTTAAAACAATTTGGATTGGTATTGATAATAAGAATGTTGATGTTGGAGCTTGTGATATTAAATGCTCTTCTAAAGGAACTGTTTTTGATGTTGTTTTTAAGGGTAATAAAGAAAAATATAGATTTGAAACTAAATTACTTGGTAAACATAATGTCTATAATATTTTAGCTGGTATAGCTTGTGGTGTACAGTTTGATATTAGTATTTCTGAATTACAGGCGGCTGTTAAGATGGTTAGACCGGTTGAACATAGACTTGAGTTGAAAAAATTAGGCTTATTTTATCAAATTGATGATGCTTATAATTCTAATCCAGTTGGTGCTAGCAACGCTTGTCAAGTACTGGGAATGATGGATGGTGTTAAGATTGTTGTTACACCTGGTATGATTGAATTAGGGGAAAAGGAAGCATTCTATAATAAAGAATTTGGTAAACAAATAGCTCAAGTTGCTGATTATGCTGTTTTAATTGGAGAGAAAAGAACTAAACCTATTTATGAGGGATTACTTAGTCAAGGATTTGACAAGGATAATATTGTAGTGTTTAATGATGTTAGAGAAGCATATTCTTTTATTAATAGTTTAAGTGATGGTAAAAGAGAAGTTTTTGCTTTATTTGAAAATGATTTACCAGATACGTATAATGAGTAAGGAGGATTTTATATGAGAATTAAACTAGGTGTTATTTTTGGTGGAGAAACTGTAGAGCATGAAGTTAGTATAATTTCGGCTATTCAGGCTATGAATAAAATTGATCAAGAAAAGTATGAGGTTATACCAATTTATATTACTAAAGATAGAGAGTGGTATACGGGAGAAATGTTAAAAGATATTGAGTTTTATCAGGATTTATCTTTAATTAAGCGTTATGCTGATAATGTTGTTTTATATTGTCGTGATGGTAGCTTTGTATTACAAAAGAAACATGGTTTATTTAAAAGTATTGTCAAGGAAATTGATATTGCTTTTCCTATTGTACATGGAACTAATGTTGAGGATGGAGTATTACAAGGATATTTACAATCTATTGGTATACCTTTTGTAGGTGGTAATGTTTATGCTTCTGTTGTTGGCCAAGATAAAGCTTTTATGAAAGATATTTGGAAGGAAGCAGAATTACCAATGACTAATTATGTTTGGTTTTATGATGCTGATTATAGAAGAGACAGTAGTAAGATTGTTGAGTTAGTGTCTAAATTAAAATATCCTGTTATTGTTAAACCAGCTACTACTGGTTCTAGTGTAGGTATTAGTGTTTGTGAGAATGAACAGGATTTAATTGAGGGTATTGATGAGGCTATTCAATATGATTCTAAAATTGTTGTTGAAGAAGTGGTTAAGAATTTAAAAGAAGTTAATATTGCTGTTATGGGTAATTATGAACATCAAAAGGTAAGTGAAATAGAGGAAGTATTATCTGGTAATAAATTCTTAACTTTTAATGATAAATATATTGGTGGTGGAAAGTCAAAGTTTGCTTCTAAGGGAGCAGTAAAAAAATCTAAGGGAATGGCTTCAACTAATAGAAAATTGCCAGCTGAGTTAGACAAAGATGTTAGAAGTGAAGTTGAGGAGATAGCTGTTAAAGCATTTAAGGTTTTAGGATCTTCAGGTAACTGTAGAATTGACTTTTTAATTGATGATAAGACTAATAAGGTATATATTAATGAAATTAACTCTATTCCTGGAAGTTTAGCTTTTTATTTATGGGATGCTAAGGGTATAAATTTCACTTCTGTTTTAGATGAAATGATCAACATAGGTATTAAAGATTATAAGAAGCGTTGTAGTAAGACTCATTCTTTTGATTCAAACATTTTAAAAGGCTTTGCTTCTAATGGTGGAGTAAAGGGAATGAAAGGAGTAAAGGGAAAATTAAGATAATTTTCTCTTTTTAATTATGAAGAAAGTTTTATTGTTAATTAGAAAAGAAAACAGTAGTTTTTCTAACGAAATGTATATTAAAGCAATTGAAAAATTTGGTGGTAGTCCTGTTTTGATAAATGATGATATTTCAGAGGATGAATGTTTAAAAGTATTGAAGGATGTTTATGCTATTTTATTGCCTGGCGGTGATGATGTGGGAAGACTAGATTATTTTTTAATAAAGTACGCTTTAGATAATAATTTACGATTACTTGGAATTTGTCAGGGAATGCAGTCAATGGCGATGTTTGGAAGCAATGATAAATTAATTAGTATTGGCAATTATCTTCATAAGCAACCGGAAGGATATGTACATTCGGTAGTTTTGAAGGAAAGTAAATTACGTGCTATTTATGGTAAGGGTAAAATTAGAGTTAATTCTCATCACTTACAAACAGTATTAAAAAGCTATTATTTTACCGTTGTAGGTAAATCGGATGATAATTTAATAGAGGCAATTGAAGGTAAGGGGGATTTTCAAATAGGGGTTCAATGGCATCCTGAGAGAATGTTAGATTATGATTGTGATAGTAAAAAACTTTTGGAGGCTTTTTTACAATAATTTATTTATAAACAAAAAAATAAAAACTCAAAGTTGAGTTTTTATTTTTATCATTAATTCAAATAAGTTTGAATATTTTATAATAATGGTGGGGTGTTAGGGATTCGAACCCTAGACCCACTGATTAAGAGTCAGTTGCTCTACCAACTGAGCTAACACCCCATGTCCATTTGCATAATTAATTTTATAACAAAACTTAAATATTTACAAGTATTTTTTTACATTTTTATTCATATTATATAGTTTTTTAATTTATACATAATATATTTTAAAGATATTTTTGTATAAATTATTAAAAAAAGTAAAAAATATAAAAAAAGCCTTGACTAAATTTGTTAGTTTATAGTATTCTATATTTGCAATCACGAAATAATTTAAAATTTAGTATTGCAAAAATTCATTTAGTATTGTATACTGAATAAGTAACTTGCGTTGGACCTGTAGCTCAGTTGGTTAGAGCACACGCTTGATAAGCGTGGGGTCACAGGTTCAAGTCCTGTCAGGTCCACCAAATTGCCTCAATAGCTCAGTCGGTTAGAGCACTTGACTGTTAATCAAGGGGTCCTAGGTTCAAGTCCTAGTTGGGGCGCCATTTTTTATGGCCAGTTGGTGAAGTGGCTTAACACACTGCCCTTTCACGGCAGCATTCACGGATTCGAATTCCGTACTGGTCACCATTTTAGAAGTAACTCAGTTTCTGAGTTTTTTTTATTTATTAGGAAAGTGTGTTTTATAATAAATAAAAAAATGCAATATTATTCAAGTATTACACTACAAATAAACCTACGCATCTTCAGAGTTTTTGATTGGAAAAGAAGAACCTCCATAATATGAGCATCCAATCTCATATGATTTTTTTAACTTTTATAAACTTTAAAAATCCAAAATGTTCGCCAATTATGAACTCTAGGGGCAGAGCTAATTTTTGACATTTTTTACTTATAAGAAATTTTCTTATTAAATAGTAATATTACCATCAGCAATCATATGTTTGTAATTTGTTATAGTAAGTCAAGATGATGGAGGTGTATTACATGTATAAAGCCTATAAGTTTAGAATGCATCCTAATAGTTATCAAAAACAGCTCTTAAACAAAACTTTTGGTTGAATTAGACTTATTTGTAATCATTTTTTAGACAAAAGTTTGCAGCTTTTAATTTAAAAGATTTAGTTCCAAATATGGCATATCAACAGCTCAAATTAAAGTGTTGTTTAATAGGAAAATATTATTATCAAGTAGTAAGAAATATACTATTATGGAAATCAACAAAAAATGGATAATTGAAAGGCTAGAGAATGAATATGTGGTAAGTGTGGATGTGAAAATGATCGAGATATAAATACTAGTATAAATATTATGTTTGAAGGATTAAGAATGCATTATCAAAGAAAGTTAGTTTAAGAATAAATAGTAGTAAAATAAAATGAGTACGGTAGCGACTATCGGAATTTAAGCCTATGGAGAATAAAGGGTACTTTATCAGTGAAGTAGGAATTTTGATCGGTGACGACCAAAGCGACAAATTAAAAATTTGTCTTTTGTTCTAAATTATTTATTGACATAAATTTAATTATAATGTAATATTGTATATGCGGACGCAATAGAGTTGGAGTAGTACTCAAGAGGCTGAAGAGGCGCCCCTGCTAAGGGTGTAGGTCGGGCAACTGGCGCGCGAGTTCAAATCTCGCCTACTCCGCCATTTAAAAAAATAACCTTGGTTTCAAGGTTTTTTTGTTTTATAAATATTTTTGATAAGTGAAACAGGATAAATAAAGTGCAATAATTATTGTAAGACAAAAGAAAAATTCATAATAAAATTATAAATAGTAGTAAATATAATTAATATTGCAAATATACTTGTAAAAGAATACGATATTATAGTTATGGGTAGTGAGCAACTAAAAATTTATCTTTTATTTTTATTTCAACTGGTTTTTATTGGCCTGTTTTGATATACTTTTAATAGGAGAGTTGATATGATGAATAAATTATTAAAAACTTTTTTAATAGATTTTAATATAGTTAATAATTATTATAACTATTTGATAGAAAAAACTAAAAAGATGGAGTATGTTGGGATTACTAATGAGTGGATAATTGATAATTTTTATTTACTTGTAGAGCATAAAACAGATATTTTGAATGATAGAGGAGATCTTAATAAAAAACTTTCTAAATTTGACTTCTATTATTGTCTTAAAGATATTGTTGAGAAGAATAATTATAATGTTCCTTTTAAATATTTGACGACAGAGTTAAAAGAATATCAAAAAGAGGCGGGAAAATATTTTTCATATCGTGATATTGCTTGTATAAAACCAACTTTAGTTTTTATTTATGCTAGTAGATTAGCTAAATTATGTGACTTAGAACTTACTAAAATGAAGTCAAAAGATAAAATTAAAAATGTTTTGGAGGCTAATAAAGATAAAGAATTTGAATTAAAAGATTTTCTTGATGATACATTTGATTGTAAAAATGAACAACATTATATTTATGAATTAAATATTCAATTAAAAGAATTAGGTGCTAAAAGTAATACACTTTTTAAAGAGTTAAATGAATATTTAAAAGATAAACAGGTTAGTTTAAAAGAGATTATTAATGATGAACATCAATCTAAAATAGATAATGATTTATTAATATCAAATATTTTTAATGACTTAAGATTTTTCTTTGATTTATCACTCGAAGAATTATATGAAAAAGTGTCTAAATCAGAAAAAATACTATTAAACGATAAAATTTATAGTAAAATGACGGTAGAGACTAAGGATTTATATCGTAAGCAAGTTGAAAAATTAGCTAAAAAGGCACATTGTACTGAGGTTCAATATTTAAATAAATTAGTTGATAATATGAATGGTGAAGATTATCATATTGGTTATTATTTATTTAAAAATAAGAATAAGGGTATTTGGGTAGTTCTTTATATATTAACTATTTGTATGGTTACTTTTTTAACTAGTTTTTATATATCTAAATATTTTATTAAGTATAGATTATTAGGATTTTTAATTTTATTAATTCCTGTTAGTCAATTATTTATACAGTTATTTAATCATTTCTTAATTAAGGTTGTTCCAACTAGGCCATTACCTAAACTAGATTATTCTAAGGGACTACCTGAGGAAGATGCTACTATGGTTGTTATTCCTACAATTGTTAGTGATAAGAAAAAGATTAAAGAAATGTTTGAAGCATTAGAGACTTTTTATTTGATTAATAAAAGTGATAATTTGTATTTTACTTTACTTGGTGATGTTAAAGCTAGTAATGAAAAGATTATGCCATTTGATGAAGAAATTTCTGAGTATGGTGAAATGGTTGCTTCTATGTTGAATAAGAAGTATAAAAAAGATATATTTTACTTTATTTATAGAAAGAGAATATGGGATTCTAAAGAGAATGCTTATTTAGGTTATGAAAGAAAAAGAGGAGCTCTCCTTCAATTTAATAAGATTTTGTTACATGATACTGATAAAGCTTTTGAAAATAAATATTTTAATGTTAATATGCTTCATGATAATTCTTTAAATATTAGGTATGTTATTACTTTAGATACTGATACTAGATTGGTATTAAATACAGTATTAAATTTAGTTGGAGCTATGGCTCATCCTTTAAATAAGCCAGTTTTAAATAAAGAAGAAACCAAAGTTGTTAATGGCTATGCTTTAATGCAGCCTAGAGTTGGTGTGGATATTGAGGCTACTAATAGGAGTTTGTATAGTCAAATCTTTGCTGGTATTGGGGGATTTGATACTTATTCAGCAATTGTTCCTAATGTTTATCAAGACTCTTTTGGTGAGGGAAGCTTTGTCGGTAAGGGAATTTATGATTTGAGAATCTTTCAAAAGGTTTTAGACAAGACTTTTCCTGATGATTTGATTTTGTCTCATGATTTATTGGAAGGAAATTATTTAAGATGTGGATATGTGTGTGATATTGAACTTATTGATGATTTCCCATCTAAATTTTTAATAGATATTACTAGACATCATCGTTGGGCAAGAGGAGATGTTCAAATTATTGGCTGGCTTTTTAATAAAGTTAGAAATAAACAAGGCAAGCTTGTTAAAAATCCAATTAATTTATTGGGAAGATTCAAAATATTTGATAATATCATAAGAATGTTTTTATATCCAATGTTGTTACTTTCACTTATTTGTGGTATTTTCTTTAGTAAAGTTAATCCTTTATGGTGGGTTGGACTTGTTGTTTTAGAAATAGCTGTTCCAGTAATAATATTTTTACGTAGTAAAATTGTAAAGAGTAATGGAAAGTTAAATGTTTACTATAAAAATTTATTTTATGGTGGACGTAGTGTTTTACTTAGATCTTATATCGTTTTAGCAACTCTTCCTTTTTATACTAAACTTTATATGGATGCATTTTTTAGAAGTATTTATCGTTTAACTATATCTCATAAGAATTTACTTAATTGGATTACAGCTGAAGAAGTTGAAAAAACAGTTAAGGAAGATTTAAAAAGTTATATTAGGAATTTTTCATTTAATATTGTACTTGCTGTTTTACTTCTAGTTATTGGTATTTTAGGTAAGAATATTTTAGCGATTATTATTTCTGCGATATTCTTTAGTGCACCTTTTATTTTATATTATGTAAGTTCTAATATTAAACATGAACAAGTAGAGCTAAAGAGTAGTGAAATTTCTGATGTTGTAGAAGTAGCAAGGAAGACTTGGAAATACTTTGAAGATAATTTAAAAGAAGAGTATTCTTATTTAATACCTGATAATTATCAAGAAAATCGTGAACAAAAGTTAGATTTAAGAACTTCACCAACTGCTATTGGTTATTCACTTACCAGTGTTGTTTGTGCTTGTGAGATGGAATTTATTGATAAAGATAGGGCTATTAAGTTATTGAGTGAGATTTTACATACTGTTGAGGGGTTAGAAAAGTGGAATGGACATTTATATAATTGGTATGATATAAAGACAAAGAAAGTTTTTAATCCACGCTTTGTATCAACTGTTGATTCTGGTAATTTTGTAGCAGCTCTTATTGTAGTAGGTGAATTTTTAAAGAAGAATGATGATAGCAATTTAATTAAAGTTGTTGATCGTTTGATAAAAAACACTAATTTTAAAAAGTTATATACTAAGAAAAATGTATTTAGTATTGGTTACGATGAATCTGAAGAGAAGTTATCAATTTATAATTATAATAAGTTTGCTAGTGAATCTAGATTAGTTGGCTATATTGCTATTTGCATGGGAGATGTTCCTTCTAAACATTGGTTTTGTTTAGATAAGTCTTTAACAACGTATAAGGGACATAAAGGACTTATTTCTTGGTCTGGTACTTCTTTTGAATACTATATGCCGTTGTTATTTATGAAGAATTATCCTAATACGTTACTTGATGAATCTTATCATTTTGCTTATTTTTGTCAGAAAAGTTATGTTGCGGGTGTTTCTAAAGATTTACCTTGGGGAATTGGTGAAAGTGCCTATGATGAACTTGATAATTCCCTAAATTATAAATATAGAGCTTTTTCAACTCCATACTTAAAAGCTAAAGAGGATAAAGATAATAGAATTGTTTTATCACCTTATTCATCTATCATGGCAATGGAGTTGTTTCCAGATAGTGTTTATGAAAACATGAATAAATTTAAAAGACTAGATATGTATGGTAAGTATGGTTTTTATGAAGCATATGATTATGATAATAAAGACGTTGTCTTAGCTTATTTTGCTCATCATCAAGGAATGATTTTAGCATCTCTTACTAATTATTTAAAGAATGGAGCTATTCAAAATTATTTTCATGATAATGTTAATATTAGAACTTTTGATATTTTATTAAAGGAAAAAGTTCAAATTAAGACAAGTATTGATATGAAAATGGCTAATTATAAAAAGTATGATTATCAAAAAGAAAAGATTGAAAATGATATTAGAGCTTTTAATTACATTTCTTATATGCCTGAGGTTTCTGTTTTATCTAATAAAAAGTATTGTTTACTTATGAATGATAGAGGTAATAGTTTTTCTAGATATAGAACATTACAATTAAATAGATATAGAAAAGTTACAGAACAAGATTATGGATTATTTATGTATATTAGAGATCTTGGTAATGACAAGGTTTGGTCTAATACTTATGCGCCTGTTAATATTAAGGCTGATAATTATGAAGTTGTTTTTGCTTCTGATATGATTAAATATTTACGTACTGATGATAAAATCATGACTAAAACAGAAATAGTAGTAACTAAGGATCATCATGCGGAAATTAGAAAAGTTACTTTTAAAAATAATAGTAATCAAGATAAAACGCTAGAGCTTACTACTTATACTGAGGTTATATTATCTGATAATATGGATGATGTTTCTCATAGAGTATTTAATAATATGTTTATTTCTAGTGAGTATGATATTAATACTAATTCTCTTATTATGAGACGTAAGGGAAGAGGAGAAAATACGGTTAATAGTTATATGGTTAATCGTTTGCTTATTGATAATCCTCTTGATGAATTTACTTATGAGACTGAAAGAGCTAATTTTATTGGTCGAGGATATACCTCAAATTGTCCTAGTGCCTTACATCATGATTTAAGCAATTATAGTGGAGATAATTTAGACCCTGTAATGAGTCTTAGAAATAAGATTGTTGTTCCTGCTAATGGGGATACAGTTGTTTATTTGATTATGGGCTTTGGACGTAGTAGAGAACAAATTATGGATATAATTTATTCTTATAATAATTTAGATGATATCGAAAGAGCTTTTAGAGTTTCAGCTTTAATGAATATTGTTAATACTAAAACACTTGGTATAAGTGGAGATGATATGAGACTTTATAATATTATGCTTAACTACTTATATCAAACTACTAAAATATCTGTTAGTAGAGAAAGAATGGATTTATTACGTAAAAACTGTTTAGCACAAAATGGTTTGTGGAAGTTTGGAATAAGTGGAGATAGACCTATTATTTTAGCTAATATTAGTGATATAAGTGATTTACCATTTATCTTTGATATTTTAAAAGCATTTGAGTATTATAAAAATAATTCTATATTCGTTGATGTTGTGATTATTAATAATGAAAATGAACAGTATAAAAAAATTATTAATAAAGAAATAGAAGATGAAAAATATAGAATGTATTCCTTAAATAGTTTTTATCATACACCTGGAGCTATTTATGTTATTGATGGTAGCACTTTATCAAGAGAAGAGAAGAGTTTATTTGATATAGTTCCAAGATTAAGATTTATAATTAAAGACCATGTTTCTTTTAAGGAAGCTGTTGAAGAGTTACAGAAAAATAATAAGATTAGTTTATATGAGAAATATGCTTTAGAAGATAATGTGTCATCTTCAAATGATGAAAAGTTAGTTTTTGATAATGGCTTTGGTGGATTTAAAAATAATGGTAGAGAATATGTTATTTATAATAAAAATACACCAACTCCTTGGAGTAATGTAATTGCTAATAAAAACTTTGGTACTATTGTTACTAATAATGGTTGTGGCTATACATTTGCTTATAATTCTTCGGAATTTAAAATTACTTCTTGGACTAATGATATTGTTGTTAATGATAGATCAGAGGGATTTACATTTAATGGTAAAACTTTTGATCCTAGCAAATGTACTCATGGCTTTGGTTATAGTATTTTAGAGTCTTGTAGTAAAGATTTGAAAAAAGAAATTTGTGAATTTGTAGCTGTAGATGATCCGGTAAAATTATATTTAGTTAATCTTACTAATGTTACTGATAGGACTTTAGATGTTGATGTTAATTATTGGATTAATCCTACTTTTGGTAATTTTGAGGAGAAGACAGCTCGTCATATTTTATCAGAATTTATAGATGATAAAAATTATTTAAAATTACGTAATGTTTATAGTATTAATTATGGTGATGTTTGTGTTTATATGTCATCTAGTGAGGCTATTTCATCTTGTGTTAGTGATCGTATTCTTGTTAAGAGTATTGCTAATAAGATTACACTTGCTCCTTCTGAGGAGAAGTCTATAGTTTTTGTTTTATGTAGTAGTAGGGATGAGGCTTTAGGAGATAGTCTTGTAAGTAAGTATACTGATGTTTCTATTGCTAAGAGAGAACTTAGAAATGTTAAAAGTTATTGGGATAAAGAATTATCTGTTGTAGAGGTAAAGTCTCCTGATAAGAGCTTAAACTATATGTTAAATGGGTGGTATTTATATCAGACTATTTCATCTAGAATTTTAGCAAAGGCTGGTTTTTATCAAGTTAGTGGAGCATTTGGTTATAGAGATCAATTACAAGATGCGATGAATATAGTTTTAGTTCATCCTGATGTTACAAGAAGACAAATTCTTATTAATGCTTCTCATCAATTTGAAGAGGGAGATGTCTTACATTGGTGGCATGAAGCTAATAGATTTGGACTTAGAAGTCGCTATAAAGATGATTATTTATGGTTGGTTTTAGCAACATGTAATTACTTAGATGTAACTGGTGACTATAGTATTTTGAAAGAAAAAGTACCATATATTACTGGGGATAAATTAGGAACTTACGAACAAGAAAAAGGTATTGTATTTAACTATTTGGAACCAGTTGATTCATTACTTGATCATTGTTTAAAATCTTTATCTTTAGCGATTGATTCTTTAGGCCGTCATAAGATACCTCTAATGGGTGGTGGTGACTGGAATGATGGTATGAATAAAGTTGGAATCAAGGGCAAAGGAGAAAGCGTTTGGCTAGGATTCTTCCTTTATGATATAATCGAGAAGTTTGTAAAAATAATGAAACATTATGATAAGGACTTTGATATTAGTAGTTATGTTGATTTTAATGAAAATCTAAAAGATAATTTGAATAAGAAAACATGGGATGGAGAGTATTATTTAAGAGCTTTCTTTGATAATGGTGATAAGTTAGGAAGTCATGAAAATACTGAATGTAAGATTGATTTAATTTCTCAGAGTTTTGCTGTTCTTAGTGGTGTTGCTCCAAGAGATAGAGCTTTAAAAGCACTTGATGCGGTAGAGAAACTTTTGGTTGATAAAGATAAAAAAATTGTTAAACTTTTAACACCGGCTTTTTCGACATCATTAAACAATCCTGGTTATATTATGAATTATGCTAAGGGAATTAGAGAAAATGGTGGTCAATATACACATGCTGTCTCTTGGTATGTTATGGCTTTAATTAAGGCTGGTTACTATGATACAGCTTATAAGCGTTATCAGATGATTAATCCTATTGAAAGAACACTTAATAGTTCTGATGTTAATATTTATAAAGTTGAACCTTATGTTATTGCGGCTGATATTTATTCATCATTAGAGTTTCCAGCACGAGGTGGTTGGACTTGGTATACTGGTTCTGCAGGTTGGTTTTATAATGTAGGAGTTACAGAAATATTAGGTCTAAAGAAACATAATGATACTTTGAAGATATGTCCTAATATGCCAATTGCTTGGGATGGTTATAAGATGGTTTATAACTATATGGATACAGTTTATAATATCGAGGTAATAAGATCTGATGATTATAAAGTAAGTGTTGATAACAGTATTATTAAAAGTGGTATTATAAAACTAGTAAATGATAAAAAAGAACATTTAGTTATTGTTAATACTAAATAGATAAGACTAATTAGTTATTAGTCTTTTTCTTTGTTATGTGATATAATTTTAGATAGTAGGGATGTGATATAGTGATTAGTTTTGACTTTAAAACTTATATAGATAAATTTATTAATAAAGATTTTTATACGAGTTTATTTAATAGAAAAGAGGAAATTTATCAAAAATTTTTAAGTAGTTCTATGATAGGTTGGACTAAGGTTATTGATGAGGAGTTAATTTCTGATATTTTAACTACTAGAGATAAGATAAAAAGTAATTCATCTGTTTTAGTTGTTATTGGAATTGGGGGATCTTATTTAGGTAGTTATGCTTTGAGTCAGATGTTTTCTAAATATTTTGTTTCTGATAATTTCGAGGTTGTTTATGCGGGATATAATTTATCTAGTAAGTATTTGAGTGAACTAGTTGATTATTTAAAGGATAAGGATTTTTCTGTTAATGTTATTAGTAAAAGCGGTACTACTTTAGAAATTACTTTGGCATATCAAGCTCTTTTAACTTTGATGAAGGAAAAGTATACTGATGAGGAAATTAAAAATAGAGTAATTATTACGACTGATTCATCTAAAGGACTTTTACGTGAAGAGGTTAATAAATTTGGTTATAAATCATTTGTTATACCAAGTGATATAGGAGGAAGATATTCATTATTTACAGCGGCTCATTTATTGCCACTAGCTTTTTTCTTGGATATAGAAAAGTTGATTACTGGTTTTTATAATGGATTTAAATTAGATAGAGAAGCTTATGAATATGCTTGTGTTAGATTAAGCTTATTTAAAGAGAAAAAATATATTGAAAATTACTGTGTTTATGAACCTAGTATGTATTATTATACAGAATGGCTTAAACAATTATTTGGGGAAACTGAAGGAAAGGATGGTAAGGGTATTTTTCCTATTTCAACGGTTAATACAAGAGATTTACATTCTTTAGGACAATTTATCCAAGAAGGTAACCCAATTATTTTTGAGACTTTTCTTAAAATTTTAAATAGTAATAGTTTTAATATAAATGGTCAAGATTTAAATAATGTTAATAATATTGTTTTAGATTCGGTTATGAAGGCTCATTATTCAGGTGGAGTTCCTTGTGGAGTTATTACGCTTGATTTAATTAATGAAGAAAATATTGGTATGTTATGTGCCTTTTTTATGCTTAGTGCCGCATTTAGTGGTTATTTATTTGATGTTGATCCTTTTAATCAACCTGGTGTTGAAGTATATAAAAAGTTTGTTAGAGAGAACTTATAGGTGAATTGAAAATGAAAAAATTTAATAAGAAAAAACTAACTTTTATAGGTTTGATATTATTTTTATTTTTACTGATTGCTGGAATTGTAATTTTTGATAAAAATAGGGTTATTGATGAAGCAATTTATAATTTTATATTTAATTTTAGAACACCTCTTTTAGATAAATACTTTACTTTTATTACTCATTTTGGTGATACTATTTTTATTATTATTTTCGTAGCTATATTTATGTTAATTTGTCGTAGTGAGGATAGTGTTTTTCTTTCATTGTCAGCTGTTAATTCAGCTTTAATGACACTTATTTTTAAACATATATTTGTAAGAAGTAGACCTGGTCATATTAGGCTTGTTGAACAAGGTGGTTATTCTTTTCCAAGTGGACATTCAATGATTAGTGTTTGTGTTTATGGGTATTTATTTTATTTAGCTAGAAAAATTAAAAATAATGTGCTAAGGTATATAATTAGAATCCTACTTATTTTACTTATCTTGTCGGTTGGTATTAGTAGAATATATGTTGGAGTACATCATCCTACTGATGTTATAGGTGGATATTTATTAGGATTAATTGGTGTTATTTTTATAATGGAGGTATTTAATTTATATAAAACTAGGGGGAATTAAAATGAATAAGCTTGTAGTCTGTAGTTTTGATAATACGTTAATTAATGAAGAAGAAGCAATAAGTGTATCAAAAATTTTAAAGATTGATGATATTAGAAGTAATGGGGCATTATTTTGCGTTTATTCAGATAAGTATATCTATGATATATTAAAATATAATCATGATTTTCCTTTTATTGATTACATTATTGCTGATGGGGCTGTCTTATATGATGTTAACGGTAATGAAACTTTATTTTATAAAAAGATTGATAGTAAAATAATAGAAAAAATTATAACTAACTTTTCTTTTTATAAAATATATGGAGTTTCTTTAAAAGGACATTTTTTAATTAGAAATTTAAAAGATGAAGAAATTTATAAGTTAGAAATAGTTTGTAATAAGAGGGATTTGGATATTATTGGGTGTGGACTAGAAAAGCTTAATATTGATGTTGATTTTTCTTATAAGAAGATTAAAAATAAATATGTGGTTGAAGTAGTTAGGAAGAATCTTTCAAATGATATTTTAATTGATAAGATATGTTCTTTAAGAAAAATAAAACATAGTGAAGTTTATGAAGAATTTTTATAATATTATATAGATATAAGGTGATTTTAATGAATGAATTAATTATTAGTAGTATAGCAAAAGATTTAAATATTTCAGAAAAACAGGTTTCAACTGTTCTTTCTTTGTTAGAAGATGGTAATACTATTCCTTTTATTGCGAGATATCGTAAAGAGGTTACTGGGGCTTTAGATGAGGAAGCTATTAGAAAGATTAATGAAGTATATGAGTATCAGGTAAACTTATTAAAAAGAAAAGAAGATGTTATTAGATTAATTGATGAGAAGGGTTTATTGACGGATGATCTTAAAAATAGCATTATGAATTGTAGTAGACTTGTCGAAGTTGAAGATTTATATAGACCATATAAAGAAAAGAAGAAAACTAAAGCTACAGAAGCTATTGCTTTAGGACTTGAAGATTTAGCCAAAATAATTATGAGTTTTCCTTTAACTGGTAGTGTGGAAGATATTACAAAGAAATTTGAGAAGGATAATTTATCTAGTGAAGCTTGTCTTGAGGGTGCTAAATATATTATTGCTGAGTGGATTAGTGATAATGCTAGTTATAGAAAGTTTATAAGAAGTTATTTTTATAAGAATGGTATTATTACTTCAACAGTTAAAAAGAATGCTGATGATCCTAATAAGACCTATGAAATGTATTATGATTATAGTGAAGCTGTTAAGAGTATTAAACCTCATAGAATCTTAGCTTTAAATCGAGGAGAGAAAGAGAAAATACTTTCTGTTTCTATTGAGGCTAATAAGGATGAAGTGATTGGTTATTTAGAAAAGAAATTAATTAAGAATAATAAGTCTTTTGTTGTAGTACTTGTAAAAGATGCGATTAATGATTCATATAAGAGATTAATTGAACCTTCGATAATTAGAGAAATTAGAAGTGATTTAACAGAAATTGGTAATGATGCTGCTATTGATAATTTTGGTAAGAACTTAGAGGCATTACTTTTGACTCCACCAATGAAGGAACAAGTGGTATTAGCTTTTGATCCAGGATTTGTTAATGGATGTAAGCTAGCAGTAGTTGATAAGAATGGTAAATATTTAGATTCAACGGTTATTAAACCTTTTATGAATGGGAATTCAGAAGAGAGAATTAGGCTTAGTAAAGAAGTAGTTGTTAATCTTATTAAGAAATATAATGTTGATATTATTGCGATAGGAAATGGTACGGCATCTAGAGAGTCTGAAAAATTTTGTGCAGAAATGATTAAAGAATATAATCTTTCTTGTAAATATGTGATTGTTTCTGAAGCTGGAGCTTCTATATATAGTGCTTCACCACTTGCGATTAGTGAATTTCCTGACTTGGCAGTTGAAAAAAGAAGCGCTGTTAGTATTGGAAGAAGGTTACAAGATCCATTAGCAGAACTTGTTAAAATTCCACCTGAAGGAATTGGTGTTGGTTTGTATCAACATGATGTATCACAAAAGAAGCTTTCAGAGTCTTTAGACTTTGTAGTAGAAAAGTGTGTTAATAGTGTAGGAGTTAATGTTAATACGGCTTCATCTGCTTTATTAGGATATGTTGCTGGTATTACTAAAAAGGCTATTGATAAGATTATTGACTATCGTAATAAAAAAGGAAAAATTACATCTCGTGAAGAAATTAAAAAAGAAAAATTATTAACAGATAAAGCATACGAGCAAGCTATTGGATTTTTAAGAGTAGTAGATGGAGATAATATTTTAGATTCAACAGCTATTCATCCTGAAAGTTATGATATAGCTTTAAAATTACTAGAAGATTTAGGTTTTTCTAAAAAAGATATTGGTAGTAAAAACTTAATAGATAAATTAAATAATATTAATTTAGATGAATATAGGGAAAAATATAATACTGATATTTATACTTTAGAAGATGTAGTCGCATCTTTAAAGAAACCTAATTTAGATCCACGTGATGAAATGCCACAACCGATACTTAAAAGTGATATTTTAGATATTAAAGATTTAACAGTGGGTATGAAATTACAAGGAACAGTTAGAAATGTTGTGGACTTTGGAGCTTTTATTGATATTGGTTTACATAATGATGGATTAGCTCATATTTCTAAACTAACTACTAAATATATTAAACATCCTAGTGAAGTTGTTAGTGTTGGTGATATAGTTGACTGTTATGTTGATGATATTTCCTTAGAAAAGGGAAAAGTAAGTTTAAGCTTAATACAAAGATAAGTATGTTAGAAGTCTAGCATACTTTTTTTAAATTATCTTTTATTTATTATTTAATATGTATTATAATAATAAATATGTAAGGAGGCAGTATGAAATTAAAAGTTAATCATGATGGTGAATTATTAGATTACTTATATAATAATCTAGATATGCCTAAGAAAAAAATAAAGCAATATTTAGTACATGGGGCTATATATGTAAATAATGTAAAAACAACTAAGTATAATTATAGATTGGTTAGTGGTATGGATATTGTTATTGATACTAATAATAAAAATAAGAAAGTATTACCATTTGATGTTGTTTTTGAAGATGAGGAAATTATTGTTGTTAATAAACCAAGTGGTTTATTAACTATTGCTACTAATAAAGAAAAAGAAAAAACTTTATATCATATAATTTCAGATTACTTAAAATCGAAAGATAAAAATGCTAGAGTATTTATAGTTCATAGACTTGATAAAGATACTAGTGGTATTGTTATTTTTGCTAAAAATGAAAAGATTAAAAATCAGTTACAAGAAAATTGGAATGAGTATGTTACTTTAAGAGAATATGTAGCTGTTGTTCATGGTAAACTTAAAAATAATAGTGGTAGAGTTGTTCAAACTTTAAAAGAAACTAAGACTAATTTGGTTTATGTTAGTAGGAATGGTGATGGTAAGGAAGCTATAACTAATTATAAAGTTATAAAAGAAAATGATAATTATTCTTTAGTTAATATAAATATTGAAACGGGACGTAAGAATCAAATTAGAGTGGCTTTTGCTTCGATGGGAAATCCAATAGTTGGAGATAAAAAATATAGTAATATTAAAGATAGTGAAGGAAGACTTTACTTACATGCTAATAGATTAAAGATTTATTATCCTACTATTAAGAAAGATATTTTATTTGAAGTTGCTAATCCTACAGAATTTAAGAAAATTATGAATAAATAGGTAAAGATATGAAAAAAGTACTAATAATTTTATTAATAGTAGTAATTAGTAGTTTAAGTTTATTTTTGGTTAAGAAATATTTAGTTAGTGATAATATTAATGATGATATTAGACATAATGATGATAGTCCTACTACTATAAAAAAGCATGAATTATTTGAAAAATATTATCTTGAAGCTTCAAAAGAGTTAGAGAAGATGAGTTTAGAAGAAAAAGTAGGACAGTTATTTTTAGTTAGATATGATAGAGATTCTGCTATTTATGAAGTTTCTAATTATAATCCTGGTGGATATATTTTATTTGCTAAAGATTTCCAAGATCAAACTAAAGATTCAATTAGAAGTGAAATAGATAATTTACAAAAGCTGAGTAAAATTCCTTTGGTAATGGCAGTTGATGAAGAAGGAGGATATGTTACTAGAGTTAGTAGATTTAAAAACTTTAGAAGTGAAAAGTTCCCTTCTCCTAGAAGTGTTTATGATCAGGGAGGTTATCCATTATTAGAAGAAGTAGAAAGAGAAAAAGCAAGGTTATTACTTAGTATTGGTATTAATCTAAATTTAGCTCCTGTTGCTGATGTTTCAACTGATCCTAATGATTTTATTTATAATAGATCTTTTGGAATGGATGCAACTGAAACGAAAGAATTTATAAAGAATATGGTTACTTATGCTAATGAAGAGAAGATTTCTTCATGTTTAAAGCATTTTCCTGGTTATGGAAATAATAAAGATACCCATAATGCTATTGTTTATGATAATAGGAGCTATGATAATTTTACTTCTAGTGATTATTTACCTTTTGAGAGTGGAATTGATTCTTTAGTACCAGCTATTTTAGTTTCACATAATATTGTTAATTGTATAGATGATGTGTATCCAGCTAGTCTTAGTGAAAAAGTTATTTCAGAACTTAGAAATAAACTTAATTTTAGTGGAATTGTTATAACTGATGATTTAGCGATGGGAGCAGTTAGGGATTATGCTACGAATGGTATAGCTTCTGTTTTAGCAATTAATGCAGGGAATGATTTGATTATTACTTCTGATTTTGTTAATATGTATAATGAAGTGTTAAACGCTGTTAATAATAAAGAAATTGATATTGTAAAAATAGATACAGCAGTTAAAAGAATATTAGCTTGGAAGATAGCTTATAATATGAAAGGTTAGGTGTTAGATTATGGCTATTGATGTTAAAGATTTATATGTAAAATTAAAAGATTATATGGATAAAGAGGTTGTTTTACAAGGATGGATTAGAAATCATCGTAAACAAAAAGAATTTGGTTTTATAGATTTTAATGATGGTACTTATTTTAAATCTGTACAAGTTGTTTATGACAATAAATTAGCTGATTTTGATGAAATTCAAAAGTTAAGAATAGGTTCAGCAATTGAAATTAAGGGTAGAGTAATAGAATCTCCGGCTAAGGGTCAAGATTTTGAGATACAAGTTATTAATATTTCTTTACTTGGAGATTGTCCAGAGGATTATCCAATTCAACCAAAAAGACATTCAAGAGAGTTTTTAAGAGAACAAGCCTATCTTAGACCTAGAACTAACTTATTTAGTGCAGTTTTTAGAGTAAGAAGTATAGCTGCTTATGCCATACATAAGTATTTTCAAGAACATGGCTATGTATATTTCCATGCTCCACTTATTACAGCTAGTGATTGTGAAGGGGCAGGAGAAATGTTTCAAGTAACAACACTTGATTTAAATAGAGTAGCAAAAGATGGCAAAGTTGATTATAGTAAAGATTTCTTTGGTAAACCAGCATCTCTTACAGTAAGTGGTCAATTACAGGCTGAAACATTTGCTTTATCATATAAGAGAACTTATACTTTTGGTCCAACATTTAGAGCAGAAAATTCTAATACTAAAACCCATGCTAATGAGTTTTGGATGATTGAACCAGAAATTGCTTTTTGTGATTTAGAACAAGTTATGGATATTGAAGAAGATATGTTAAAATATATCGTTAAATATGTTTTAGATAATGCTAAAGCAGAAATGGAATTTTTTGATCAATTTGTAGAAAAAGGCTTACTTGATAAACTACATAAATTACTTAATAGTAAATTTGTAAGAATTGATCATGAAGAAGTAATCAGAATTCTTAAAGAAGCTAAAGTTAAATGGGAATTTGAACCAGAATATGGAGAAGATATTGCTAAAGAGCATGAAAAATATATTACAGAGTATTTTAATAGTCCAGTATTTATTAAGAACTGGCCAAAGGATATTAAAGCATTCTATATGAAACAAAATCCTGATGGTAAGACAGTAGCAGCTGTTGATCTAGAAGTACCTGGTGCAGGGGAATTAATTGGCGGATCACAAAGAGAAGAAGATTATGACAAGTTAGTTAATCGTATGGATGAGTTAAAAATGAATAAAGAAGGCTTAGAATGGTACTTAAATTTACGTAAATTTGGTGGTTGTGTTCATTCAGGCTTTGGTATGGGATTTGAGAGACTTCTTATTTACTTAACAGGTGTTGAGAATATCCGTGATGTTATTCCTTATCCTAGAACTCCAGGAAATTGTGAGTTTTAAAATATAAAAAATACAAAATAGTTTTGTATTTTTTCTTTATAGATGGAGTTGTTATATGAAAAAAATTATTAAAAATAAAGCTTTATTGTCTTTTCTATTATCATTTTTATTAGGAACTATTATTACTTTACCTTGGATTATAACTGGTAAGGGAATGTTTTCTCTAATGGCTGATTATAATTTTCAACAAATACCATTTAATATAAACATAAATAATTCTATAAAAGAAGGTAGTATTTTTTGGACTTGGTATAATGAACTAGGTAGTAATTTTATTGGAACTTATAGTTTTTATAATCTTTTTAGTCCATTTAATATGATAGGATATTTATTTCCAGCTAAATTTTTTCCTTATTTAGCTGGAATACTTTTGATATTAAAATATGCAGTTAGTGGTTTTACTGCTTACTTATTTTTACAGAGATATGTTAAAAATAAAAACTATGCTGTACTTGGTTCTTTATTATATTCTTTTTCGGGATTTCAACTTACTAATGTTTTATTTTTTCATTTTCATGATGTAGTGGCTTTTTTCCCATTACTTTTATATAGTTTAGATAATTTAATGTATGATGATAAAAAACATTTATTTGGTGTAGTTGTTTTCTTATTAGCTTTAACTAATTGGTTCTTCTTTATTGGAGAAGTTGTTTTTGTGATAATTTACTTTTTTGTTAAAGTATTTACAAAGGAATATCATTTTGAAATTACCAAGTTTAAAACAATTTTATTAGAGAGTATTTTAGGTACTTTGATGGCTGCCTTTGTTTTAATTCCAACTTTTTTATTTACACTTTCTAATCCAAGACTAGGTGGTGGTTGGACACTAATTGAAGCTATAAAACATCCAATTAAAAATTATATAGAGATACTTAGAGGTTTTTTGTTTGCACCACAAACAATGTCTTATAGAGCACTTTTAACAGAGGCTGATTATAGTAGTATTGAGGCTTATTTACCTGTTGCAGGTTGTGTTTTAGCACTTTCATATTTGATTAAAAATTATAAGAAATGGGATAGTATTTTATTAATGATTTGCGTATTAATGATGAATATTCCAATACTAAATAGTGCGTTTTTCTTGTTTAATACAACATATTATGCTAGATGGTTTTATATGCCTATACTTATTCTAAGTCTTGTTTCTATTAAATATTTAGATTTAGAACTTGATAATATCAAAGATGGATTGAAAATATATGGAGCGTTATGTTTAGTTTTTCTTTTAGGTACTTTTGTGTATGCTTTAAGAATTAATGATTTTAATATTATTTTTGATAAAGAGTATTTTATTTTGATGATTATCATAAGTCTTATTAATTTAATATATACATATTTTGTTTGTAGAAATAAAGATCATAAGAAAAAATTAATTCTTTTAATTTTAGGAGTATTCATCTATGGTAGTGTGTGGGGTAATTATGTAGTTTATGTTTATAAACAAAAGAATATTGGTGTAGAAGACTGGTATATAAAATATTTAAATGTTAATGATTATTTAGAAATAGATAGTAATAGTCGTACTAATAGTCTTAAATCTTGTGCTTTTAATTTAGGAGAAGTTGGAAGATTTAATAATATAAAGTCATTTAATTCTAATATTAATGGTAGTAATTTTGAATTTTATAATAGTATTAATTATTATAGAATGGTTTCTACAGAAATTGATATTAATGATCAGCTATTGAATAATTTTTTAGGAGTTAAATATATTATTGGATGTAGTTATGATGATCTGGAAGATTATTCTTTGGTTTATGAAAAATATCCGTATAAAGTATATTATAATAATGCGGCTAAAGATATTGGTTTTGGTGTTAATAGTTATATTTCTGCCTCTAATTTTTCTTTGTTAGATTATGATAGGAAAATAGAATTTTTAAATAATGGAGTAGTATTAAATGAAGAACAAATTAAAAAGTATGGAGATTTGTTTAATGATGATACAATAGTTAAGTCTGAAGATTTTAGATTTGAACGTAATGGCTTTTATTCTAAGATAAATTCTAGTAGTGCGGCTTTAGTAATTTATACTGTACCGTATGATAGTGGTTTTGAGGCAACTATTAATGGGGAAAAAGTAAAAATTGAAAAAGTTGATAATGGTTTTATGGCAATTAAAGTAAACAGTGGGGATAATGAAATTTATTTTTCCTATGAAGTCCCTGGTTTAAAAATTGGTATATTAATTTCTATTGGTGCGATGATAGGATATGTTGGATATTTTGTTTATGATATAAAAAAGAAAAAATTTACAGTATAATTTTTTCTTTTTTTGTTGAAGATATAAATGGAGGGAAAATTATGAAAAAGGTATTAATTTTACTTAGTTTAGTGTTGATGCTAGTTACGGGATGTGGTATGAAGGCTACACCTACTAAAAAAGTAGAAGAATTTTTAGGTAAATATCAATCAATGGATAGTGCCGTTTTATCGCAACTTGATTCAGTTATTTCTAAAGATACTAGTATGTCTGATGATGAGAAAAAAGAATATAGAGGATTAATGGAAAAGCAGTATCAGAATTTATCTTATAAAATTAAAAATGAAGAGATTGAAGATGGTAATGCTACTGTTAGTGTAGAGATAGAGGTTTATGATTATGCTACTTCTATAAAAAAATCTAAAGAATATTATCAAGAACATATAGATGAATTTTTGGATGACAAAAAAGATGATAGTACAGTAGAAGGCGATATTAATAATAGTAAAAAGTTTATTGATTATAAAATTAAGCAATTAAAAAATGTAACAGCTAGAACTAAATATGATATTAAGTTCTATTTAACTAAAAATGATAAAGATGAATGGGTACTTGATGATATTACGGATATTGATAGACAAAAAATACATGGACTATATGAAGGATAATACACTTAGTGATAAGTGTATTTTTTTATATTTGTATTTGACACTTTTTATTGCCATTAATTTTATTATGGTGTATTATTAAATTATATAATTGGATTGATACTTATGTGTTTAATATTAAATGTTTGGTATTTTTTTAATGGTAGTTGGAGGTGGATTTATGGCTAGTGAAAGTTTAGGACCAGTTGACAGTACTGAATCTTTGCAAGTAATATATGATACTGCTCGCAAGGAATTTACAGAGAGATATGGTGCACCAGCGTTAAATAGTCTTCTTTGGGATGCTGGTTTGGCTGGTTCAAATGATTTAAATGCCCAAATTTTAACTTTGAAGTATTATGATGAGGCTCACTGTGAAGATTTAGTTGGCGATGATGGAAAACAACTTCAACCAATAATTTCAGATCCAACTGCTGCTTATGAAGAAACAAAGCGTTCATATGAGCAAACATCACGTGAGTTTGCGGCTACATATGGTGATATGAAGGAAGCTGAACTTTTAAGTGCTAGTGGTTTAGATGTAGGTACCGATTATGAATCTAAGGAGCAGGTTTTAAAAAATTATGCTGATGCTAATCCAGTGACTAGCGATGATGAAACTCTAGATACAGATAATGCTTATATTCCTCTTGATGGTTTCAATCTTGGTAATTTAAATGAAAATTTAAATTTAAAGTATAATGATGATTATATATTTTATGACCCCAATGTAACTTCAGATGCCATTAGAGCTTTAATCAGTTCTAAAGGTGAATTCATTGAACCATTCAAGTCTATTATAAGTTATGATAATGATTTCTATGATTCTTTGGAATATCCTTATGATAAATTTATTATAGATAGAAGAGCCAGTGTGGTATTGGGTAAAATTTCGAGTGAAATAGAAGCAGAATTTGGTGTTGTCAGAAATACCATAAATAATGTAATTGGTGCTATTTTAGCCTATTCTGGTGGTGATTCGACTGGATTAGATGAATTACTTAAAACAAAAAAGGCTCCTTCAGGTGGAGGAGGAGGCGGTGATTTTGGCGGCGGTGGAGGCGGCGGACTTCCACAACCTAGTGAGGATAGTGGAGGTTCTGGTAATGCGGGAGACAATTCTTCTAGTGAAGAAGATTTATCTGATGATGAAGAAATGGTTATACCAACTGCCAATGGACAGACTGGTGTTGTTGGCGGTAGTGCTATGTTATCCTTACTTGAACCATCTGATGAATTGTTAGAACTTGGCGATGATAATTCAATTCCAAGTAATACATTACTTTCCGATTCTGCTGCTGATAGTAAATTTTTAATTCCGTCTTTATCAGCCAATAGTAAGCTTAATGGAAGTGATGGCATTAAAAAATCTGGTATTGCCATTAGTGGTGCCATTGTAGCCGCTGCATCTATGGCTGTTGGTGGAAAAATTGTTTATGATAAAAAGAAGACAGATAGTGAGATGGAAGAAGGCATTGATAATAATACTATTAATTCTGATAGTGATTTAAATGATGATGAAGATATCAAAGAAAAAGATACTACTGATGATAAAAAAATTGAAGATGATAATGAGGTTTTTGGAAAATCTACTGTTGGATTCAAAGCATCCTTATTTGATGAAAGTGAGAGTGATATAGATGAGTAGAGAATGGATAAGATATAAATATCCTAGCACTGCACATATCAAAGGGCAAGAGGCTGTTAAGCAATTTAGTATATTATCTAGCGATTTATCAACTGCTATAAGTAATTCCAAAAATAAAATGGCAGATTATGCCGATACGTCTTTTAGAGTTGGTGAGAGCAAAACGTTTAATGAGATTTCCGAAAATTTTATTTCTATATTGTCTAAAAAAGAAGAGGAAATTGATAGTTATTTAGAAGACTCAACAAGTGTAATTCAAGATATTATGAATAAAATGGAAACTGATAATTCCGCTCGCAATCTTGCATATGAAGCCTATAATAAGATTATGGATGATACTGATAGTTATAGGTATACTGATGAAAAAACTGGAGAATCATATGTTAATACAATACAGCAGACAGCCGATGCTTTAGCAGCTGGCGATGCTGAATGGGATGCCAATAAATCAGATGCTTGGTAAATAGTTTTATATTACTTAATTAATTTAAAAATATATTATTTTTCTTGCATATACAGTATGTGTATATGCGTTTTTAATATTATAGGAAAGTTTAAAGCAAGAAAAGAAGCAAAAAGTCATTTATTGACTTTTTTTTTGTCTATATATTTGATATACTTATATAAGAGTAAAAGAGGGTGTTATAGTGCTAGGAAAAGTATTAGAGATCATTGATAATAGGGTCTTAATTGAATTAGGAATAGATATTAATAGACAACCTAATTTAGTTGGCTTACATGTTGTTTTCGATGATGTAGATAGAAAAGTAGCAGCTGAAGTTGTTAATGTTAATCAAAGCGTTATGACTACTGTAATAGTTGGGGAATTTGTTTCTGGTAATTTCGTTCCTGGTGCTAGTAAGAAACCATCTTTTAAATCATCTCCTAGACTAATAAATCTCCAAGAATTAAGTAGTATGCTAGGTAGTCAGGAATTATTACCTGGTGAAACTAATTTTGGAACTAGTAATATATATGATGGATATAAAATAAAAGTAAATATTAATGATTTTTTTAGTAATCATTTTTCTGTTTTGGGAAATAGTGGTTCAGGAAAGAGTTGTACTGTTGCTTCTATTTTACAAAAATTATTTTTAAATAAAAGACTGCCTGTTAATGCTAATTTCTTTTTCTTTGATGCTTATGGTGAATATAATTCAGCTTTTTCTAATTTACATAGTATTAACCCTAAACTTAATTATAAATATATTACTACTAATACAGATTCTTCATCTACGGGTGAATTACTTAGAATTCCAGTATGGTTACTTGATGTTGATGATTTAGCTTTGTTGCTTGATGCTAGTAATCCTACACAGCTACCAATAATTGAAAAAACACTTAAACTAGTACCTATACTTACTGGAAATTCGGCATCAGTTGTAAGAAAGAAAAATGATATAATTGCTCGAGCTTTACAAGATATTTTACTTAGTGGTAATGATTCTACGAAGATTAGAGATCAGGTAGTAGCGGTATTAACTAAATTTAATACACCGGAATTAAATCTTGAAAGTCAAATTGCTCAACCTGGATATGTTAGAACGCTTAAACAATGTTTATTTGTTGATAAAACTGGTAAAATGCAAGAGATGGAATTAGTAGTAGAATTCATTAGAGGATATATAGTTGATGAGTCTGATGTTATTAGGGTTGATGATTTAAATCCATATTATACGTTATCTGATTTAGAATTAGCAATGGATTTTGCTATGATTAATGAAGGTATACTAAAGAGTAATAAAGTATTTGATTATGCTAATATTTTAAGTGTTAGATTACATACTTTAATCAATAGTAATTATAGAGAATATTTTACTTATTCTGGTTTTGTTGATAAAAGAACTTATGTTGAAAATTTAATGCGTTTATCTGATGGTAGTAAATGCCAAATTATTAATTTTAATATTAATTATGTTGATGATCGAATGGCAAAGGTTATTACTAAAATAGTTTCTAAAATGTTATTTAATGTTGCTGCTATAACTTATCCTAGAGGTTCTAGAGCATTTCATATAATTATCGAAGAAGCGCATCGTTATGTTATTAAGGATCGAGATGTTGATTTACTTGGTTATAATATATTTGAAAGAATCACTAAGGAAGGACGTAAGTATGGAATATTTTTAGGTTTAATAACCCAAAGACCTAGTGAGCTTTCTGATACGTGTATTTCACAATGTACTAATTTTGTTATTCTTAGAACTTTACATCCTAAGGATTTAGACTATATTAAAAATATGGTTCCTAATATTTCAATTGAAATAGTTCAACAATTGAAAAATTTGAAGCCTGGTAACTGTATTGCTTTTGGTAATGCTTTTAAAATTCCAGTTTCTATGTATATTGATTTACCTGATCCTAGACCAATGAGTGATAATGTTGATATTAGTACGGTTTGGTATGAGCAAGCTAGTGCACAAAATACTAATGTTTCTCCAGCCCCAGCTGCTGTTTCTCAAGGAATCAGTATGGGTGGTAATGGAAGATTTATAGAGACTGATGTTCCTAATAATATGGGGGTTATGTAATTTAAATTAAATTTGTTCTTTTTCTTTTAGAATATTTATGATAAAATTTGTTATAGTAAAGACTATTTGGAGGTTATTTATATGGCTTTAGATAAATTAAAAAATTTTTTAGGTGGAAATGATGTAGAACCTGAAGTTTCTCCAGAGGAGGAGTATTATACTACTACTAGAGAAGAATATCATGTTGAAAATGGTGTTGCTGGTAGTAAAATGATGTTACTTGAACCAAGAGCTTATTCTGAAAGTCAACAAATTGCTGATTATTTAAAAAATCGTGTAGCTGTTGTTGTTAATTTAAAGAGAGTTACTCCTGATCAAGCTAAGAGGATTGTTGATTTTCTATATGGTACTATTTATGCCATTGGTGGAGATTTACAAAAATTAGGTGGTGGTATTTTCCTATGTACACCTAAAAATGTAAATGTCGAAGGAAAAATTAGCGATGAGGTTAATGGTGCTGCCAATAAGCAGGCTAAGAATAAAAAAGATAAAGAAACTGAAGATGATGAGGACGATTTTTTCTAAAATTATAGGATTGTTCCGGGGTGATCATGGTGGAAAAATTTAGTTATGAGGCTAATGGATATAATCGTAGTGAAGTAAATCAATTTGTTAGTGATGTGATTACTCAAACGGAAGGTATTATTTCTAGTTGTCAAAGTCAAAAAGAAGAGATTATACAACTTAAAGCACAACTTGCACATTATAAAAGTATTGAAGATAATTTGAGTGTAGCTGTTGCTAGAGCTGAGGCTGTTGGCAATGATATTAAACGTATGGCAAGAGATGAGTCTGATGAGATTATTAAACAGGCTAAAGAAGATGCAGATATAATAGTTAATGAGGCTTTACTACGAGCTGCTAGAGTAGAACGTAATAGTTTACTTTTAGAAAAAAATATAGATATCTTTAAGAAAAAGTTTCGTTTAATAATTGAGCAGCAATTAAAAATTGCTGATGAAATAGAAGTATTAGAATTGGAGTCATAGTGCTTCTTTTTTTTTACTTTTGCTTTTAAGTGATTCATATGATAGAATATATAGACGTTTAGAGGTGATAATGTGCGAAGTTTTAAAAGTTTGTTAATTGAGGAGTTTAATAAAGAAATTGAAGAATTAAATAAGTATTTTGCTTCAAACGTTGTTTTGGGTAATAAAATTGATACTTATGAGGGCTTTTTTGATAGTTATGACTTTGAAAAGATTAAACTTTTATTTGGAAGAGATGGACTTTTTACTACTCCTTCCGAATTATTAGATGGTGTGATTGAACTTTTTACTAAGAAATATTCTTCTTATATAAGAAGTGATGCTGATCCATTACTTTATATACCTGTATTTGTTTATTTTTTACATTGTCTACCAGTTAGAAGTGATGAGTTTTATGATTTGTGTATGAAGATTCATCTTGCGAAGGATAAGAAAGCAGTATTTAGTAGTAATGGTTTTAAGGAATGTAATTCTTTATATAATGCTACTATGTCTGATATGTTAGATATGACATTAAATTCACCAGACTTTTCTGCTGATTTAGAAACGGTAACTAATCTTTTAAATTATATTAATTATGAAATGTTTATTAATGGTGATAGAGATTCTGAGTATTATAAGCGTTTAAAAATAGCTAGAAGTGATCTTTTGACTTATTTTACTTTCTTTGCTCCTGAGACGCTATATAGGGTACTTTATAAGAGTAGAAATGGTGAAATAGAGTTCTGTAAACATGCTGATTTTGTACCTAATAATGCTTATTTAAAATTAATGAGTTCCTTTATTGATACTAAAGTTGGTAAATGTAAAAATAAATATTTAGAATTCAAATCATTAGAGAAAAGACTTAAAAGTGGTTTATGTTATTCATCTAGGGTTAATAATATGTTATTGGCATTTACTTATAGAGCTTATTCTAGGGAAGATGACTTTTACGATGCTTTTGATGATGTTTTTATTTCATTGGATGATTTAAAAAAATTTATAGTTACAGCAGAAGAAAAGGGTGTTGTTTTAAGTACTAGGCAATTTGAGAATTTATTAGTATCTTATAGAAACAGACAATTTGAGAAGGATAATTTAGAGGATGAATATGCTGATTTTTGCAGTTCTGTTAGATCAGCTTTCTTTGAGTATAGAAGGGAAAGATATGCTTTTTTACCTGATGAATTTATTGATTTTTATAATAGTGAAGGAAAGGGTAAAACTTTAACTAGGAATTTATATGAGATTATAATTAATAATAATGTTTTGATTGGATTTAATAAATTGTCTACTACTAAGTCTTGGGAAGCATATGTTTCAAACAAACCAACTACTTTTAATGATGGTTTTATTTATGGAAGAGATAGAATTATATTTGAAAAATATTTTCATTTGTTAACTGATAGTATTGCTTCTCCACAACAATATACTTTTGAATATATAATGAGAACTCAAGTAGATGATAGTGACAAGAAACAATTTTTAAGACTAAAGGAGTGGTTTGATACTTATAGTCGTAAGCAATGGGACTATTCTTATGATGTTAAGACGAGAACTTTAGAAAAATTACAAAGTGATTTTGTAGAGGAACTTAGTAAAATACCTTTTTGTGAAAGACATGCTCTTCTTTATAGATATAAGGATTATGCTCAACAAGATAAAGTTAAAGAGTTTGTTTCACGAAGAACTTTTCGTAAATTGTTGAATTCTTATGAAGCGAAGTTTATAAGGGACAATGCTTTAGATTTGTTTGCAATTCTTTTTAAAGCTTATGATAGTGGTGAAAATTTGCTTCCTATAGTTATGGGAATGGGGCTTAGTATTGAAGATGTTGATTTTATTTTGGGTGATGATGAAGTCTTTTTAAAAAAGTTGCCATGCTTTATAAGTAAATTGGAAAAAGAAAAACAAACTTTAGAACAGGAAGATTTAAGTGTAAAACGGAGAAAACGCGTAGATGATGCTTATGATCTTTTTATGAACTTTTTAAGCGATAATAAGTCTCATACTATTTATGAGTTTTGCCAAAATAGAGGTATTCCTGTACATGCATTTATGACTGCTAAAAAATTGTTACAATCTGATGCTTCTTTAATGGAAGCTTATAGTAAAAAGTTGGATTTACAAAAACGTGGCTGTTGTGCTGTAAACGATGAAGTTTTGGAAGGAATTTATAGGGATATAATCAATGGGGTTAGGGAAGATGATAAAGTAAGACCTTTTGATTATTTGGACTATAGACTAAGAACTAATGTTCCTCTTGGCAAGTTTTCAAGTTTAATGCGAGGAAGACCACTAAAAGCGGATATTTCTCAGTTTATTTTGAAAAACAGAAATTTATTAAAGTATACTGAAGAATCTGTAATGGGAGAGAAGCTGGTACTTTCTGTTGATGGAAAACTACATGAGGTAACTGATGATGAGAAAAGACAAACATTAGATTTCATTGATCAAATGCAACTTCCTCATGAATATAAACTATATAATTTGGCGGTTAAAAGATTTTTAAATGGTAAGCTTAAATTTGATAGTTCTAGTAAGACGTATATAAAAAATACTCAGGACTAAAAATTTACTTATTAATTTCTTGTAAAGGGATAAAAGATGTGATATATTAGTTTTTGAAAGCAAGTGCGAAAGACGTAATATTAATAGATTTGTAGAGAGTCTGTGTATGGTGAAAACAGATATGAAGTTGATATTAAGATCACTTTCAAATGCGATTTATGGATAAGATAAATACGGTAACGCGTTATAGTATTTGAGTGTATAATGGAATTTTTTTCTGTTATAAATTAAGGTGGTACCGCGAACTATTCGTCCTTAGTGGATGAGTAGTTTTTTTATTGGAAAGGAGTTTATTATGAGATTTGAAAAATTAGATACAGCAAAGACAAATGAAGTTGAAAGTAAGATATCAAAACAATGGAAAGATATGGATATTTTACAAAAGTGTATTGATACTAGAAGTAATGGTAAAAAATGGGTATTTTATGATGGACCAATTTATGCTAATGCTAAGCCAGGAATTCATCATGTTTTTGCTAAAACTATTAAAGATGCTTTTTGTAAATATAAAACTATGCAAGGGTATAGAGTTCTTAGAAAGATTGGACTTGATACACATGGTTTGCCAATAGAGGTAAATGTTGAAAAGAAGTTAGGTTTTAAAAATAAATCTGATATTGAAGGTTTTGGTATTGAAAACTTTTGTCGTGAATGTAATAATGAAACGGCTACTAATATTGATGAAGTTAAAAAAGTTACTGATATGATGGGTCAATTTATTGATTGTGATCATCCATATGTTACTTGCAGTAATGAGTTTATTGAAAGTGAATGGTGGTTAATCAAGGAGATGGATAAGAAAGGACTTATTTATCATGGAAATAAGGTATTACCATATTGTCCAAGATGTGGTACTGAACTTTCTTCTAATGAAGTAGCTCAAGGATATCAACAGGATTCTGTAAATACTGTTATTGTACCTTTTAAGAAGAAGAATGAAGATGTTTACTTCTTGGTTTGGACAACTACTCCTTGGACATTAATGGCTAATGTTGCTTTATGTGTTAATCCAGAACTTGAATATGTTTTAGTTGAATCACAAGGCTATAAGTTTGTTTTGGCTAAAAGCTTATTAGAAAAAGTATTAGGTGCTGATGTTAAAGTTCTTGAAACATATAAAGGAAAGGATTTAGTTGGTACTGAGTATGAACAATTAATGCCTTTTGTTGAAGTTGAAGGAAAGGCTTTTGTAGTTGTTGCTGATAATTATGTTACAGCTGAAGATGGTACTGGTATTGTTCACATTGCTCCTGCTTATGGTGCTGATGATAATAATGTTTGTAAAGCTAATGGCATTGCTTTTGTTAATCCAGTTGGAAAAGATGGTTGTTATACTACTGGTCCATGGCAAGGCCGTCTTGTAACTGATCCTGAACTTGAAATTGAAATTATAAAATATTTAAAAGAAAATGATAAATTATTTAAAAAGATTAAATTAGTTCATGATTATCCTCATTGCTGGAGATGTAAATCACCACTTATTTACTATGCAAAACCTGCTTGGTATGTAAAAACTACTGCTGTAAAAGATAAAATTATTGAAGCTAATTCAAAAGTTAATTGGTATCCAGAATTTATCGGTACTAAGAGATTTGCTAACTGGTTAGATAATATGGTTGATTGGGGAATTTCTCGTAATAGATATTGGGGATGTCCTATGCCAATTTGGACTTGTGAATGTGGTTGTAAGGAAGTAATTGGTTCACTTGAAGAATTACAGAGTAAAATAATTGAAGATATTGATGTTAAGAAAATAGAATTACATAGACCATATGTTGATGATTTACATATTACTTGTCCTGATTGTGGTAAAGTAATGAGTAGAGTTAAAGATGTAATGGATGTTTGGTTCGATAGTGGTTCTATGCCTTATGCTCAATGGCATTATCCTTTTGAGAATAAAGAATTATTCTTAGATCAATTTCCAGCTGATTTTATAGCTGAAGGAGTTGACCAAACACGTGGTTGGTTCTATGTATTACTTGTTATTTCAACTATTATATCTGGAGAAAGCAGTTTTAAAAATGTTGTTGTTAATGATATGATGCTTGATGCTTATGGCAAGAAGATGAGTAAGTCTACAGGAAATATTATTGATCCTGTTCAAATCATGGAAAAGTATGGTGCTGATACAATTAGATTCTATATGTGTTATGTTTCACCAGTATGGACTCCACTTAAATTTAGTGAAGAAGGTGTAAAAGAAGTTTATTCTAAGTTTACATCTACATTAAAGAATTCTTATTCTTTCTTTGAAATGTATGCTAATGCTGATAATGTTGATCCTAGAGAATATGATATTCCAGTAGAGAAAAGGGAACTTATTGATAGGTGGTTATTATCTAAATTAAATAAGTTAATTAAAAATGTTAATCAAGCATATCAAGAATTCGATTTAAATAAAGCAGCAAGACTTATTGTTCCATTCTTAAATGATGATTTATCTAATTGGTATATTAGAAGTAATCGTCGTAGGTTCTGGGACAGTGAGTTAACTGATAGTAAGAAAGCTGTTTACTTAACTACTTATGAAGTGCTTGTTGCATTATGTAAATTATGTGCTCCTATAACACCATTTATGACAGAGGAGATTTATCGTAATTTAACTGGTGAAGAATCTGTTCATTTAGCTGATTTTCCTATTGAAAATACTGATTTAATTAATGAGGCAGTAGAAGAGAGAATGGATTTAGTTAGAGACATTTGTTCTTTGGGAAGATTTGCTAGAGAAGAGGTAAATATAAAAGTAAGACAACCAATTAATAGTTTGATTTTACCTAAGAGTGATCAAATGATTATTGGAGATTTACTTCCTGTTATTTCAGAAGAGTTAAACGTTAAAAATATAGTATTTAAAGATGATATGACAGAGTATTTGGAATATATAGTAAAACCTAATTTTAAAGTTTTAGGTAAAACTTTAGGTCCAAAGATTAAATCATTACAAAGTATATTAGATAAGCTTACAAGTAATGAGGTTGCTAAAATAAATGAAGAAGGTCTTACTGTTAAGCTTGATGGAGAAGACTTTACATTAACTAGTGATATGGTACTTATTTCATTAAAGCAAAAAGAAGGTTATGCTTCAAGTAGTAATAATCGTACTTGTGTTGTTCTTGATACAGAATTAACTGAAGAGTTGATTTTAGAAGGATTAGCTCGTGAATTTGTACGCAAAGTTCAAAGTTTAAGAAAAGATTTAGATTTTATAATTACTGATCATATTAAGGTATACTATAATGGTAGTGCTGCTGTTGAAAAGATGTTATCTATGTATAAAGATTATGTAATGGGTGAAGTACTTGGTGATGAGTTAATTAAAGATATTAGTTTAACTGATGAATGTGAATTAAATGACGAGAAAGCTTGTATAAAAATTGAAAGAGTCTGAGTTTGACTCTTTTTTTTTTGATTGTAGGTATGGTATAATTCTTGTAATAGGATGGAGTGATTTTATGGAGTTTAAAAGTAATAATAAAGGCTTTTCAGTAATAGAAGTATTAGCTGTAGTAGTCATTTTAGGCATTTTGACAGCTGTTGCTATTCCAAGTGTTACTCGTTATATTACTAGGAGTCGAAAGCAGGCTTATGAAACGATGGAAAAAAGTATTTATGATGGGGCTAGAAACTACGTACTTGATGAAAATAAATTTTTGAATAAGTGTAGTAATGGCTATTCTGATATTGAAGGAAGCGATAATTTATTAAAGAGTTATAAGTATATTGAATCTTTAACAGATCCTACTGACAACAGTAAGGAGTGCGAATATAAAGTTTATGGTTGTATGGAAAGTGATCAATCTATGGCAACTTTAGCAACATATAAATATAAAATTCAAATTAAATGTGTTGATTATGAAAATTGTGCAATTTATAGAGATGATGGTAGTGTATCACCATGTGAAGATGGAACAGATGATACTGATGGGCCAATTTGCGGAGAGCAGAATCCTACTCTTGTTGATTGGACTTCTAATGATTCATCATTAGTTGAGATTGCTTGTCTTCCAAATGGTAGTGCAAGATGTGATCAACCTACATATTCAAAAACATTTACTGAGGAAGGTAAGAGTGGAGAAATAGAAATTTCTGATATATTTGGTAATAAAACTACTTGTTCTGTTGATTATAAAATTGATAGAACTGTACCTAGTACACCAGTAATTAATAATCCTTATGAAAATACTTGGACTAATAATAGTTATAAAATAACAATTAAATCTGTTGATAATGTGTCTGGTATTGCCTACTTTGAATATAGATATCCAAATTCAAATGATGAGTCGGAAAGAAATTGGACTCAATGGGAAAATTCTTCAAAACAACCAGGGGATGATTCTGTATTTACTACTTCTGCTTTTTCAAAAGAGCGTAGTGAATATGTTGAAGTTAGAGCATGTGATTATGCTGGTAATTGTTCTGAGCCAGTTAAGAGTATGATTAAGATTGATAAAACAGCTCCAAGTTGTACAATAGTAAGAAGTATACCAACACCAGATGGAGAAAATGGTTGGTATAAGTCCAAAGTTACTATGAGTATTAATGTTACTAATAACACTTCAAATGTTGTAACAGCAGTAGGTAGTCCAGTATCTTATGGCTTTACAACGAGTACAACACCTATATATTCTAATAATGCGACTAGTGCTGTACAAGGAGATACAAAGTCTACAATTTGGCGTGGATATGTAAAAGATGAAACTGGTAATGTGGCAAGTTGTGCTGATCAACCTATAAAGATTGATACAGTTGCCCCAACATTTAGATTATTAGCAAATACTAGTAAAATTTATACTGATAGTCATGCTGATTCTACAAGTGGTGTTGCGAGTGGATATTATCTTTGGAGTAATGGATCTACTGCTTCAGAGTTATCTCTACAAAAGGGTAATTTTACAGTAAGTATAAAAGATAATGCTGGAAATGTTGCTTCTTCTTCTATTCAAATTTACAATACTTCTGATGCTAATTGTAGTGGTTGTTATTATGGAAGTGATAATACATATTCTTGTTGTGTTAGTTGGAGTAGAGTTTGTAGTTGTAATGGTTATTGCTCTTCTTCTATGGGTTGCGGTTACTCTTGCAATGGCCATGACTGTGCTTCTATAAGCTGGTCTAGTGTTTGTAGTAGTTATGGAACTTGTGGTTCTAATACATGTTCTTATGGTTGCGATAAAGTATGTAATGGTGGTACAAAGTTAAACAATACGTATTGTTATAAATATTAGAAAGGAAAATATTATGGCTAAAAAAATAAGTATAGTTCTTGTAGTACTTGGAATTACCTTAATTGGTATAGCTGGCTTTTTTATGGTAAATAATAAGGATGCTAATAAAGACAATGATAAAACGAGTGATACTAGTAATATTGTTACGATTGGAAATTATACTGTGGAACTTGTTAATAAAGATTTTACTATGCGACTTGAACCTTATAGTAATAATAGTATTTTAAATGTATATATTAGTGGTCAAAAAAAATATAATGCTTTGAATATTGATACTGTTCTTTATGATGAATCAGGTGAAGAGATTGCTCGTAATGGACAATGGGCGGGTATGGTTAATTCAGGTGATGAAATTATAAGTAATGTAAATGTAGATCTTGATAGAGTTAAAAGTATTAAGGTTGAAGTTAAGGCGACTGATGCTAATGAATCTTTTGTTTCTTTAGTTAAGGACAAAATAAATTTTGAGACTAGTCAAAATAGTGATATATATACAGTAAAAGTAATAAATAATTCAGGTGTATCATTAAAGTATTTATATGCTTATATTGTTTTTTATGATAATAATAAAGCTGTTGCTACAAAGTATTTTACAATTGATGATGCTACTAAAGAAGAGTTGACTTATGATCTTGATATTGGTGATGTTGGTAAGTTCGATTCTAGTAAAGTCATTATTAATGCAGTTGAATAAAATAGAGAATGAGAATTCATTCTCTATTTTATTATGTTTGACTGTTGAGTATATCACAATTTATGGGATTCCTAAAAGATAAGAGTGCATCAATAATATTTGATAATCATTCAAATTTGAAATATTAATATGGTCAAAGAGCTTTTTGGGCAAAAGGATATTATGTTAGTACTGTGGGCTAAATAAGCAAACAATAAAAAATTATATAAAAAATCAAGAAATTGAAGATAAAATATCTGATGAAAGAAATATAAAAGAATATCAAGACCCTTTTAAGGGGGTAGGTGTAAAAGGCAGTTGGCCGATCTAAAAAACTCCATGTGGAGTTTGCCATTAACATACCTTTATAGGGTTACTTAAAAACCACTAGTTGAACTAGTGGTTTTTTATTTTTATATAAAGATGAATTTTATTTTTAAATTTTAATTTTTTAATCACTTCATGTCCGTGTAATTGTTGTTTTTTAAGATGTGTATTTAGAATTTTTAATTGATATTTCTTTATTTTTAAACAAGGAATCAATATACATTTAAAATTGTATATATTTTATTGTGTTTTTGTGTTAATATATTAATTATGGTAGTAATGATAAGGAAGAGTTGTTGAAGTTTTTTTTGCTTACATATAAAATTTTTATTTATTGTGATTTTGTTACTATTTTGGGAGGAAAATTATGAAGAAAAATAATAAAAAAGCAATGATAGTTTATATTTCTGCTGCTTTATTGATTGGTTCTTGTTTGTTATATGCATTTTGTGATTATGAGAAATCTAAAAGTATTGATCCACAAAAGGTTTTAACTGATTTTAAAGTTGATAAGCTATTTTCAATAGTACTATCTGAGACTTCTCCTGGGGCTCAAAATTTATTAGATCCTAATTATCCATATTTTGATACATATTTTTATAGTAATTATGATTTTACTGATAGATATATTAGTGTTGATGGTGATAGATATTATTTTGCTAAGTATGGAGATTATGTTAATTTTGTTAGAAATAACTTAGGTGATAGTGCAACTAAATCTTTAAATAATGGTTATAGTTTTTCTAAGTTGACTTCTAAGGAGGAATTTACTTATGAGGCACTTACTGATGATTTGAAATGTTCTGATTTGGACTCTAATAGTTGCTATATTTTATTTATACCATATGTTTTACCAAAAAGTGATGTTGAATTTGATTCTTTGACTGTTTCAGGAAACACAATAACTGGTAATGCTTCTAGAGTGTTAGTTGATAAAAATATAACTGTGAAGTTTGAATTTAAATTTAAAGAAATTAATAATAAACGTTATGCAACTTCTCTTATAATTAATCCTGAATGATATGGTAAATGATGATGTAGCAGTTGATATTGATAAAGATGATAGTTAGAAATGATAGGAGATATAGGGATTATATGAAGAATAAGAAAAAGGGATTTACTTTAGTAGAACTTTTAGTTGTTATTACAATAATTGGAATTATAACTGTGTTGGCTCTTCCAGGTGTTCAACAGTTACAGGCTAGAAATCGTAATAAAAAGTTTGAAACTTATGCTGATAGAATGGAAGATGCTGGTAAGCTATATATTGATTCATATTCCAATGATTTATTTGGTATTACGGGTGATGGCTGTTATGACATATCATATGGAGATTTGCGCTCTAAGTCATTAATTAAAAATTATATTACTGATGGCGTAGTGTGTGATGATAATAAGTCATATGTTCATGTTGTAAGGGATGGTGGTAAGTATAAGTATGAGATAGCTTTATACTGTACAAAAGATGATAATGTTGTTTATAATCAAACAGCTTCAAGGTGTAATGATACGGTTTCTGCTTTGCCGACTATTAAGGTTACTGTTAAAGATGTAGGTGGTAATAATAATTGGTCTAAGTCTAAGAACATAACATTTAAAATTACTGCTCAAGAAGGGCTTAATGCAAATACAAGCATTCGTTATGGATGGAGTTCTGTAAGGAATCAGGAACCAACTAATTTTAAAGAATATAATTTTAGAAATGACAATGGCGAGAAAGAATTAACATATACAATTACTGAAAGTGGATTAAATGGCGAATACTATTTCTTTGTAGATGGTGATGATGTAATTGATGTTCGTGGCCGTTTTGCTAGTGATGTCTGGTCAGATGATAAGTTAAAATTTGATAATACTAATCCTGTAACGCCAGTTTTAACTAATAGTTACAATGGAGTATGGGCTAATGCTAGCTATGTTAATACTAATAAATATGTAATTGGAGTGTCATCTAATGATGAACATTCTGGTGTAATGTTTTATGAATATCGTTATCCAAATAGTGCTAATAAGTGGGTTAAATATAATAACTCGGCTGGTAATTCATTTATTACGACGCCGTTTACGGCCGAACGAAATGAGTTAGTTGAGATAAGGGCATGTGACTATGCTGATAATTGTTCAGAGCCGGCTAAAAATACTATCATGATTGATAAGACTTTACCAAGTGCTCCAACTGTTAGTAATCCAAATAGCAATAAATGGGTTAATAAAAATTATCAGATTACTGCTACTTCAAAAGATAATTTGTCTGGTTTAGCTAGTATTCAATATTCAACAGATAGTAAAAATTGGTCTACAATCTCTGGTTCACAAGCTTCTGCTAACACTTCTAAGACATCTAGTGTTACAGCTTCTAATGCTGGTGCTTATTCTTATTATTTTAGAGCTTGTGATTATGCAGGTAATTGTTCTGCTTCAAATCAGACAGTAGTAAAGATTGATAAGGACGTTCCAAGTACTCCTACAATTACAAATACTAATAACAATAAATGGTTCAATTCTAACTATAATATATCGGTAAGATCAAATGATAAGACTTCTGGATTAGCAAGTATCCAATACTCAACTAATAACTCAAGTTGGACTACTATTTCTGGTTCACAAGCTTCTGCTAATATAGATAAAAGTGTTAATCTTTCTATTTCTAGTGAAGGCTCATATACTTATTATGCTAGGGCATGTGATTATGCAGGCAATTGTTCTAGTTCAGCTAGTACAAGTATTAAGCTAGATAAAACGGCACCTAGTTGTAGGATTAGTTTATCTGGTTCGGGTTCTGGTAATGCATATACGTCTAATGTTACAGTTAGTATAAGTACGAGTGATAGTTTATCTGGTGTAGCTTCCTATGGATTAACTACGAGTAGTAGTGCAAGTTATAATGGAACATCATCTGCAACTCAAGGTTCAACTAGTGGTATTACTTGGTATGGTTATGTAAAAGATGCTGCTGGAAATACTAATAGTTGTAATTCAGGAAGATTTAGTGTCAGTCTAGGTTCAATACCTAAGTTCTCTTATACTGGAAGATATGAAATTGTGGATGATAATGATAATAGGATATCTAATACTAGTAATTGGTCTGGAAATTGGAAAATAAGACTTTTAACTAGTGGTACTTTAACCTTTGGTGATTTAAATAAGGCTTCTGATGGAATTAATGTTTTCCTAGTTGGAGGCGGCGGAGGTGGTCGCCAAGGTGGAGGTGGTGGCGGTTATACACAAACCTTCACGACAAATGTTTCAACTTCTCAATCATATTATATTAGTATAGGAAACGGTGGCTCTCCTAGAAACAACGGCGGAACAACTACTGCTTTTGGTTGGAGTGCATCAGGCGGCAATGCCGGTCAATACGGTAATGGTGCAGGTGGTGCTGGTACAGGAAGAGGTGGAAGCCGTAGTCCTGATGGTGGTGGCTCTGGTGGCTCTGGTGTACGTGAATTTGGTTCTGGAAGTAAATTCTACGGCGGCGGAGGCGGCGGAGGCGGCTGGGGCGGCGGCTCTGGTGGCAACGGTGGCGGAGGCCGAGGATGCTCAGCTGGTGAAGGTGGAACATCCGATAATTGTGGCTACTGTCGTTCTGGCCCTGCAAGCGGTACAGCTAACACTGGTGGAGGCGGCGGTGGAGATTATTATGGTAATTGTGGCGCTTCTGGCGGTTCTGGTATAGTTATTATCCGTAACAAACGTTAGTTATACAATATTACATATTAAAAGGTCATTATTCCTGACTATAGGTAGTGACCTTTTTAATTTGGAAAACATTTTTAAAAAACTATTTTTTTAAATGTGGTAATTACACTAGATTTAATGTCAAATTTAATAAATAAAGTTATAAAAATGTATACTTTAAAAGTACATATAATAACAAAGAATATAACAATATAGAATTTAACTTTGTAAATACTAAAGGTGATTATTTGAAATTGGATTAGTTGATATAGGATGTTATAGAAACATAAAAAAATAAGTTTAATGATTATAAGTACTACTATTGTAAAGAAATAATTAATAAATATTATGTTTGAAGGCCTAAAAATGTATTATTAAAATACTTAGATAAATGAAAATATGGAATAGTAAAAGAATTTCGTTTTAAACTTATGGAGAATAAAGAAGCCTTACCTACAAAGTGAAGATGCTAATTTGTATTGTAAAATGCCAAATTAAAAATTTATCTTCTGTTCTTGATATCTTTTGTATTGCTGATTTTGCTGATTTATTGTAAAATTGTTATTGTATTTATGAGTCTTTGGGTAGGTGTTATATGAAAAAGATGGTGGCTCTTGTTACTGGTGGTAGTAGGGGAATTGGAAAGAGTATAGTATTAGGTTTTGCTAAAGCAAAAGTTGATGTAGTTATTAATTATTGTCATAATGATGAAGAAGCTTTAGAACTTGAGAATTATATTAAAAATAATTATGATGTTGATGTAATGCTTGCTAAGTGTGATGTTTCTAATGAAGAAGATGTTTGTAGTATGGTAGATGCTATTGTAGATCGTTTTGGTAAGATAGATATTTTAGTTAATAATGCTGGCATTTGTCGTGATAATTTGTTACTTGATAAAAGTATACGAGATTTTAGAAGAATTCTTGATGTTAATTTGATAGGTACTTATCTTTGCAGTAAGTATGTTGGAAAGATTATGCTTGAAAATAAGAATGGTAAAATTATTAATATTTCTTCTACTAATGCAGTAGATAGTTATTATCCTGAAAGCTGCGACTATGATGCTTCTAAGGCGGGTGTTATTTCACTTACTCATAATTTGGCCTTAGAATTTGCACCTTATATTTATGTTAATTGTGTTTGCCCTGGTTGGGTTAAAACAGATATGAATAAGGATTTATCTATTGAACAAATTCAAAATGAAAGAGATAAAATATTATTAGGGAGATTTGCCAATCCTGATGAGATTAGTTCAGTTGTGTTATTTTTGGCTAGTAGTAAGGCAAGCTATGTTAATGATTCAATAATTAAAGTTGATGGTGGAAAGTATAATTAATAGTAGGTGATTTTTATGTATAGTAGTTTAAATATTTCTTCAGAAGTAGTTGAATTAGTTAATAAGTGTGAGAAAGAATGTTTAGAACAATTTTCTAAAATTGATGAGGATTGTGCTTTTAATAGTTTAAAAGTACTAAGTAGTTTTCATAAGAATAAGATATCTGAGGTTCATTTTGGTCTTACTACAGGATATGGTTATAATGATATTGGACGAGACGCAATTGAGGATGTTTTTAAGGATGTTTTAGGTGCAGAAGATGCTTTAGTTCGTAGTCAATTTATTTCAGGTAGTCATGCACTTACGGTATGTTTTTTTGCTTTATTAAGACCTAATGATTTGCTTTTGAGTATTTGTGGTAAACCATATGATACTTTAGATGAAGTTATTGGTATTAGAGAAAATGCTAGTTCTTTAAAAAGTTATGGAATTAGATATAGTCAAATAGATTTAGTTAATGATGATTTTGATTATGAAAATATTGCTGATTTTATTAGAAATAATAAGGTTAAAGTTGTAGAAATTCAACGTAGTAAAGGATATTCTACTAGAAAGAGTTTAAATTTAGCGAAGCTAGAGAAAGTTATTAAGCTTATTAAGGACATTGATAAAGATGTAATCATTATGGTTGATAACTGTTATTGTGAATTTGTTAGCAGAAGTGAACCTCTTAGTGTTGGGGCTGATGTAATTGTTGGGTCACTTATTAAAAATTTAGGTGGTGGTATTGCACCAAATGGTGCTTATATTGCGGGTAGAAAAGACTTAATAGAATTATGTGCTGAAAGATTAACAGTTCCTGGTTGTGGTAAGGAAGTTGGACCTACACTCGGCATTAACAAGCAAATTTTACAAGGATTATTTATGGCTCCATCAGTTATTGCTTCAGCTTTAAAAACGGCTGTTTTGACTAGTAAGGTTATGGAGGAGCTTGGTTTTGATGTTGAACCAAAATATAATGATGAACGTGTTGATATTGTTCAAAATATTATCTTTCATGATCCTAATAAATTAATTGAATTTACAAGAGGAATTCAGGAAGCTTCACCGATTGACTCTAATGCGATAGTTGAACCTTCAGATATGCCAGGATATGATAGTCAGGTTATTATGGCTAGTGGAGCTTTTACGCAAGGATCTTCAATAGAGCTTTCATGTGATGGACCAATTAGAGAACCTTATATTGCCTATATGCAAGGAGCTTTGACTTATCAGTATGGTAAAATAGGATTAATGAGTGCTGTTATGAAAGTTTTAAATGAGAGATAGGAGCTAATTATATGGATTATGATTTTTTAAGTATATTTAATGATGATAGTTTTTTAGATTTGTTTCATTTTAGTAGTGATATTTTATATGTAATACTTTCGATATTATCGATTATTTTGTTTGTTGTTTTAATTATTTATTTTATTAATATTTTAGGTAAGTATAAAACTTATAAAAAAGCTTCAAAAAAAGGATGGGAAGCATTTATCCCAATTTATAATACTTATGTTGGATGTGAAATATGTGGAATCAGTACATATTGGATTCTTATTTTAGTGTTAATACATTTTATAGTTATTCCATTTCCTCCCTTGGCTACTATTACTTGGCTAGCTAGATTGTATTTTAAAGTTATTTTTTCAATTAGTATGGCTAGAAGTTTTGGTAAAAGTGATGCTTTCGCGGTTGGACTTTTCTTTTGTGAACCAATATTTTATTTGATATTGGCATTTGGCAATAGTACTTATTTAGGACCTAAACCAGTTGATGATCCAATTATTAAAATATTTGGTGTTAATGGTAATAATAATTTAACCAGTACTGATAATAGTTTGAAGTATTGTTCAAAATGTGGTAACCAAGTTAAAGAAGAGTCTAATTATTGTTCAAAATGTGGTAATAAAATATAGGATATTCTTAGAATATTCTTTTTTTTTGAACGTATAATTTAGTAGTTAAGGAGGATGTCATGTATGAGTAAGCAAAATTTATGGTTTTTAACGTTGTTTAGTTTAATATTAGTTCTAAGTATTTATTATATTACTATGCCTAATGATTTATTACTTTCTAATAAGGATAATGAAATAGTTACTAATGCAGGTGTTAATAATAATGTTGAAAGTGTTTCTTCTTTGGTAGCAATGCGAGTTAGCTTGGAAGAGGAACGTCAAAATGAAATGGATGTTCTACAAGAACAGTTAACTAGTGAAGCTGTTAGTGGTGAGGAGAAGAATAATGCTTATGAAAAATTAAAATATTTAAATGAATTACAAGGTAAGGAAGAAAAACATGAAAAAGCAATTAAAAATGAATATGGATTAAATTGCTTTGTTAAGATTGATAATAGTAATATTAATATTGTTTGTGTGACAGATAAGCATGATAGTACTTTAGCTAATAATATTATGCGACTTGTTCAACAAAGTTATAAAAATAAAATGTATATAACTGTTAAATTTCAAAAGAGTTAGACACTAATTTTTACTTTCTTCATAAAATATTTTAGGTGAAGAAAATGGTTAGTAAAATTTTAACTGCTAGAGAGCGCAGTGTTTTCGAGCTTTTAATTACTAATAAGAGTACAAAAGAGATTGCGAGGGAACTTGCGATAAGTGAAAAAACAGTTCGTAATCATATTTCCAATGTAATTCAAAAGCTTGGTGTTAATGGGAGAGCATGTGCAGTAGTAGAACTTTTAAAATTAAAAGAATTATCAATATAAAGTCGTGCTAAACTAGCACGATTTTTCATATATTTGTATAGGTGATATTTGTGCTTAGAACAAAAGCGTTAAGAAAAATATTTACGACTACTTTATCGCTATTTATACTTCTTTTTGTATTAACTATTACTAGTAATAATAATACGGAAAATCTTTTAAAAACTAATTTGCAGATTGGGGATAATGGTAAGTATGTTCATAGTATTTATCTACTTAATGATAGTGGATTATTAGTTAAGAGTAAAATTTTACTTGATGAAGAAAATGAGAAAAGTAAGATTGCATCTTTAGTTATAAATTTAGTTGTTGGTAATTCAAATATAATGGTAGATGGACTTAGAGGAGTGATACCTAAGGGGACTACTATTAAAGAAGTTATTGTTGGGAAAAATATTGTTACTATTGATTTTTCCAAAGAGATTTTAAATGTTTCTAGTAATGATGAAAAAAAGATGGTAGCAGCTATTGTTTATAGTATTATGGAACTTGGAAACTATAAAGGCGTTAGTTTATTGGTTGAAGGTGAAAATTTTGATAAATATCCTAATTCTTTAGAAAAAATACCAACTGTTTTAAATAAAAGTCTTGGAATTAATGAATCATATAATATTACTTCTCGTGATGATATTAATAAAGTTGTAATTTATTATTTGGAAAATATAGATAATAATCTTTATTATGTTCCAGTTACTAAGTATTTAAATGATAATAGAGATAAGATTAAGATAATAGTTGAAGAGTTATCTTCTAATTATATTTATGAAAGTAATTTAATGAGTTTTTTAAATAGTAATACAAAGCTTTTAGAGTATCGTAAAGATGATGATGTGATGTATTTGAATTTTAATGATTATTTATTTGATGGCAATGATAAGGTTTTGGAGGAAGTAATATATAGTTTAGCGTATTCTGTGTTTGATAATTATGATGTTAATATGGTTATGTTTGAGGTTAATGGGCAAAAGATTGGTTATATTGGTACTAGTGATATACCATATTAGATCTTTTTTAAAAAAAGCACTTGCAACATCGGTGCTTTTATTGTATAATTCTATTTGTCAGTTGTGATATGTCTACGTAGCTCAGCTGGATAGAGCAATCGCCTTCTAAGCGATCGGTCAGGCGTTCGAGTCGCCTCGTGGACACCACTTATGAATTAGACTCTAGGTATCTAGAGTTTTTTATTGCACTTTTTTCTAATAAATGCTACTATGTTCTTATAATAGTAGGAGTTTTAAATATGTATTGGTTGATTGTTGGAATTGTATTTTACTTATCACTTTGTGGCTTTTTATCTAAGGCATGTTATCCATTTTGGTTTGGGCTAATTCCTATTTATAATCTAGCACTTTTTTTTATTGAATTAGATATAAAACCAATTATATTGTTTATTTTAGGTATTTTATTGATTGTTTTACCTGATGGAGCCTTTATTTTTACACTTATTTATATATTTCTACCTTTTATAGTAAGCTATACTTTTGGTTATGGTTTTTTGATGGGATTATTAATTTTACTTTTTCCTATTATTATGTATCCATTAATGGCTTTTCGATTAGCTATGTAAAGATGGGAAGTGGATTAGATGCTTTTCTTTAAGAAAAATAAATTTTTAACTATTCTTCTTATATTATTTACTTTTTATATTTATTTTAATTTTACTAGAACTGTAGATAATAATTTACTAATTGATAAAAATAATAAGTATTATATTAATGATTTATATATGTCTGATAGTTATGTTTATAATAACTTTTTAAATAGTAGAGAGAAAAAATTATATGATTTGTTTTTTTATAATGTTAAGGATAATAAGAGAAGTATTAGTTTTGGCTTAGATGATTTTCAGTGTAAGGATTATTCTGATTGCTTTTCTTTACTGGGTATTGTTAATGATGCTATTTTAGTAGATCATCCTGAACTTATGTCTTATTCTAACTATAGTGCTTTATATAAAGATTCAACTATTAGGGTTAATTTTGAATATGCTGTTAAAATCCCTGTTACACAAAAGATTGCTGAGGCTAGAATAAAGAGGATAATTGCTGATATTAAGTACGATACTAAGGATATGGATGATAGGGAGAAGATTAAGTATGTTTATGATTGGGTTGGTAAAAATACTGACTATGATTTAACTTTTACTTCTTCATCAAAGAATCAATCTATTTATAGTGTTTTTATGAGAAAAAAAGCTGTATGTGCTGGTTTTGCTAAAGCTAGTCAGGTTATTTTTCAAAATATTGGTATTAAGTCTTATGGTGTAACTGGTAATACTAGTGGAAGACATATGTGGAATGTTGTTGAATATAATGGTAAATATTACTTCTTTGATTCAACAGTTGCGTCTTCAATCTATATGAGTAGTAGCTATTATTATGATGGCTTAAAGCAAAAAAAGATGGAAGGATATATTATGGATCACCCTGAGTGGTATCCTGCTATAGAAGATAGTGAACTTTTTGAAAAAATATAGTAAAGTTATTGTTTACATTTTTCTATTGTGATATATTGATAGTGGAAGTGAAATTTAATTACAATATTTGCTCTCAAAATAAAATATTTTCTTTGAACCACTTCCAATATATTTAAAATATTAAAAGACTAAAAAAATAGTCTTTTTTTTATATATAAGGAAAGTGCGTTCAGGTTATTATTCAGCAAAAAAAGGACTCGATAGAATCAAGTCCATACCAAAAAGATTAAAGTTAAAAACTCTAATTTTTTAAATCAATAGGTAACATAGTACCACCACAGTATGGACATTCCATCTTAAGAGTACTTTTCTTTTTAATAAAATTTAAAAATCCAAGATGTTCGCCAATTATAACCCCTGGGGCGGATCCAAGTTGTGATATTTTTAACTTATAAGAAATTTTCTTATTAAATAGTAACATCAATATTAACAAACATATGTTTGTAATTTATTATAGTAAGTCAAGATGATGGAGGTGTATTGCATGTATAAAGCCTATAAGTTTAGACTGTATCCTAATAGTTATCAAAAACAGCTCTTAACTAAAACTTTTGGTTGTGTTAGATTTATTTATAACTATTTTCTAGACAAGTGTATAAAGAATGGTCTTATAAAGGCTTTTGACATGTGTGGAGAAATAAAAAACTTATACAATGATTATCCATTTTTAAAAGAAGTAGATTCTTGTAGTTTAAGGTGTACTGTTTTTAATTTAGAAGACGCCTTTAAAAACTATTATTCAAAACGTGGTAATTATCCTCAATTTAAGAGTAAATTTAATAAGCAAAGCTATAGAACTCCATGCATTAAAAGTACATATAAAAATAGTGAATACAGTAATATAGAATTAGATTTAGTAAATAGAAAAATCAAATTACCTAAAATTGGGCTAGTTGATATAAGAGGTTATAGAAATTTAAAAAAAATAAGTGGGAGGATTATTAATGCTACTATTGAGAAAGAAACAACTAATAAGTATTATGTGAGTGTAGTAGTTGAAGAAAAAGAGTTTGTTGTACCTAGTAGTAACGTTATTCCCCAAAATATAGTTGGAATAGACTTAGGAATAAAAGATTTAGTTGTGACAAGTGATGGGGAAAAATATGCTAATCCAAAAGAAATTTTAAAAAGAGAAAAGAGATTAAAAAAATTACAGAAAAAACTAGCAAGGCAAATAAAGAGTAGTAATAATTATTATAAGACAAAAGAAAAAATCGCTAGAATTCATAGTAAAATTAAAAATAGTAGAAAACATAATATAATTAATATTGTAAATAGACTCGTTAAAGAACATGATATTATAGTTAGTGAAAAGTTAAATATACAAGAGATGACACATAAGCATAATCTAGCCAAAAATATTTTAGATGCCAGTTTCAATAGGATATGTCAGCAGCTCAAATGGAAGTGTAGTCTAATAGGAAAATATTATTATCAAGTAGATACATATTTTCCAAGCAGTAAGAAATGTAGTCATTGTGACAACACAACGAAAGAGACAGATAATTTAAATGTTAGAGAATGGATATGTAGTAAGTGTGGATGCGAAAATGATCGAGATATAAATGCTAGTATAAATATTATGTTTGAAGGATTAAGAATGCATTATCAAAGAAAGTTAGTTTAAGAATAGATAGTAATAAAATAAAATGAGTACGGTAGCGACTATCGGAATTTAAGCCTATGGAGAATAAAGGGTACTTTATCAGTGAAGTAGGAATTTTGATCGGTGACGACCAAAGCGACAAATTAAAAATTTGTCTTTTGTTCTGGGAAAGTAACAGTTTTTTAGAATAATAAAGTAGGAGGTGGAAGAAATAAGGCTCTTATGAAGATAGTTTTACAAGATGGTACCAAAGATTGTGGTGTTTGTTGTTTGTTATCAGTAACTAGATATTATGGGGGAGAGATATCAAAAGAATTATTGAGAGAGATAACAAATACTAGTAAGATTGGGGTTTCGGCGTATAATTTGATTGAAGCGGCTAAAAAAATTGGCTTTACTGCAGTTGGTGTTGAGGGAGACTTGCTAAAAATAGAAAAGAATAACTTACCTTGTCTTGCTCATGTAGTAATAAATAATAGCTATAAACATTTTGTTGTAATATATGATATAGATATTGATAAGAAAAGAGTTTTAGTTATGGATCCAGCTAAGGGGAAGAGGAGTTTATCTATAGCTGAGTTTAAATTAATGTCTAGTTCTAAGTATATATTACTTAAACCATATAAACAGTTGCCTGTTATGTCACAAAAAAAGATTATTGTTAAAGTTATGAGGGAATTTATTTTTAAATACAAGGCAATGATATTAATGATTTTACTTTTATCAATGATTTTATTTTCATTTCAAATAATTACGTCTTTCCATTTTAAATATCTTTTGGAATTTTCTTTAAAATACCATTTAACTAAACCAATTATTTTGATTAGTACAGTTCTTCTTCTAATATATATTTTTAGAGAATTGGCTAGTTTGTTAAGGGGTATTTTAATAATAAAATGTAGTAATTTAATGGATAGTTTAATTACTTTTAAGACTTATAATCATATTCTTCTACTTCCATATTTATATTATAAAAATAGAACAACTGGTGAAGTAATTTCACGATTTAAGGATTTAAATACTGTTAAGTCTTTTCTTATTGAAGCTTGTTGTTTCTTTGTCACTGATTTTATAAGTTTAATTGTTTTTTCTTTTGTACTATTTAGACTAAATAAGAGACTTTTTCTTTTAATATTTTTGTTTTCTATAGTTATGTTAATGTGTCAGATTGTGTTTGATAGGATTAATAAAAAGTATATTTCCAGAGTAAAATTTAGTAGTGATTTAGTTAATTCGGATTTAGTACAAGCATTATCTAGTGCTGAAACTTTAAAAAATAGACATTTAGAAAAAAGGTTATTTGATGTTTTTGCACTCAAGTATAAAAAATTGTTGGAAAGAAATTATTCTTTGGTATTTTTTTCTAATTGTTTTTCTAATTATAAGCATATTATAGATGATTTATTAGTTACTATTATTTTAGGCTATGGAAGTTATTTGGTAGTTATATCAAAAATTAGTCTGGGAAATTTACTTGTTTATCAAAGTGTTTTTAATTATTTTTTGCTTAGTTTTAATGGGCTTCTTACTTTTATTGGCAGTTTTACAGATTTTAAATTAGCATATGAGAGGATTGAAGAGTTATTTACAATTGATTGTGAGAAGTTTAATGGAAATTATTATTACTCTTTTTGTAAATTAGTTGGTGAAATTAGGTTTAATAATTTGAGTTATACTGCATATAGTAAAGTTTTATTTACTAATCTGTCATTTGAGATTTCTTGTGGTGAGAGGATTTTATTGACTGGCAGTAGTGGTAGTGGGAAAAGTACACTCATGAAGATTTTGATGAAATATATTGAGGTACCTTTTGGTTATGTATCAATTAATAATATTGATATTAATCATTATCATTTGGATGTAATAAGAAGAAATATTGTTTATGTAAGCAGTTTAGAAACATTATTTACTGATACAATCTATAATAATATTGTTTTAGGAAGAGATATAGCAAAAGATAAATTTTTAGAGATTGCAGAGATTACTGGAGTTGATGATATTATTTCTAAGGATTTAGGTTATCAACAATTATTAGAAGAAAATGGTAGTAATCTTAGTAATGGGGAAAGACAAAGAATAATTTTGGCAAGATCTTTAGTTAATGATGGAGATATTTATATTTTTGATGAGGTTTTTAGTCAAATAGATTCTGAAAAGACAAAGCTTATTATGAGGAAAATGTTTACTTATCTTAGTGGAAAAACGGTTATAGTTATTAGTCATAGGTTTAGTGAAAATAAGTTATTTAACCGAATATTAAAGTTGAAGGATGGTAAAATTAGTGAGATTAAGAAATTATGAAAAGAAGTTAGGACTTTTTATAGTTGTTGGACTATTTTTAATATTGGTACTTTTTAGTGTTATTATGGCTTTTCTTTATAAGATTAATAGTTATTTTTTAATTACTGGAGTTGTAGCTAAGGACTCTTTAGTAGAGGCAGTTGTTTCTGATAGTGAACTTCAAATTTTATATAAAAATTCTATACTTTATGTTGATGATGTTAGATATGAGTATTCTATAAATGAGGTAATGTTGGGTGCTATAAAGAGGAATAATACGGTTTATAATTTGGTTTATATTAGTTTTCCTACGAAGAAGATGAAGGAAAATGATGTTGTTGATTTAGTTTTTTTAGATAGAAAGATTGGTTTTATTGAAATTTTTAAATTAGTATGGAAGGAGATTTTGTGAGAAGTTTAGATAATAGTGAATTGAAGGTAATTACTGGTGGATCAGTATGGACTGGTATTGCGGTTTCAGCGATAGTTGTTTTTTTATCCGGAGTATTAGAAGGTTTTACTAATCCAGGGAGGTGTAATGGTTGAGAAATATAGAAGATGATGATTTAAAAAATGTGTATGGTGGTACTACTATAACAGGAACTATATTATCAAGTATGGTTAATTTGATTAAAATTTTATATGACGCTGGTAAAAGTACTGGCTCAGCTATAAGAAGAATTGTAGATGATAGTTTATGTCCTTTAAAATAGTTTTTATAAAGTATAAAAAGCCAATTTTAATTATATGTGGTCTTTTAATGATTCCTATATTAGCTTTAATATTTAAATATTTATATTCTTTTGGTATTGAAATTGGTGAAAATTTGCGAATTTTGTATGAAAATGCTTTAATTTAAGAAAAAAAACGGAAAAAATTGTTGAAAACTAATAAAACTTTTGTTATAATTCATTGTAGTTAAAAACGAAGGGAGGGATAATGATGGCGACTAAAGTAACTGTTAGAGGTAATCTTGACCAGGCGCTAAGAAAATTTAAGCAGAAAGTAGCAAGAGATGGTGTCCCTTCAGAATGTAGAAAAAGAGAAGCTTACGATAAACCAGGGGTTAGAAGAAGAGCTGCTAAAAAAGAAGGAATTAAGAATTCTCAAAAGAGAAATCGTGCTAGTAATAGAGATTATTAATCTCTATTTTTTTTATAAGTACTTTTATTTTTTTTATTTGTGTGATATTATATTCAAGCGTTTATAGGAGGAGAGTTTATGCAAATTAATGATGTTAGTCAGCTTTTAAAAGTTTCTAGAACAATGGTTGAACAGTTAAATCATGTAAAAAAAGAGGATGACAGCTTAACGGATATTAAAACACTAGTATTTGCTATTTTAGTAACTTATTATGGAAGTGAACATTTTGATGAAGTATATATGGCTTTCTTAAAAGCTAATTTTATTGAGTGCCGTGATCTTGTTAGGTATGTTTCTACAAAATATAGTTTACCAGAAGATGTAGTTTTAAAATTAGTTAATCATTGTCCAGGAACAGTTTATGCTTCTGATGCTACTAATGGGTTAAAAAAAGGACATTTTAAATTTACAAGAAATATTTATGTTTCAACTTCAACTCCAATGCCTGTTTTAGTTAATAGTGTTATTCATCAGATGAATCATATTATTAGTTCTTTACATCAATCGGTACTAAAGAAGAAAGGTAGTTATGTTGCGAGAATGGGGTTATGTGTTGAGTATTTTGATTCTAGAAAAACTGAAGTTTTAGGTTTGGAAGAAGCTATTAATGGATTACAGGTTGTTGATATGGTTCGTTCTACAGAGAAATTTGCTGATGATTTACCTCATGATGATGTAATAGCTTCTATTTGTAGAGAATTAGATCCATCCTATACATTATCTTTAGCAACTAATAATATAATTACTGATATAGTTGAACCATTATATAAAGATGATACTTTTAGAGGGGTTTTAGTAAATAGTAGATTAAATGGTAATTTAAAAGATATTAGTTTAGCATTTACTAGTACGCTTGATAGTTCTGATAGTTATAATAGATTTTTACAAGAATGTAATAATATTGAGAAGGCTGCTAATAATAATGCAGATTATTCAAAAGAAGAAGCTAAGACATTGGTTAAGACATACGTTGATTCTGTTAATAAATAATTGAATAATTCTTTTTAATATTTTATAATACTAGTATGGAGATGAGACTATGGTAGAAAAATTAAAGAATGATATGATTGAAGCGATGAAGAATAAAGAAAAGGAAAGATTAACTGTTATTAGAATGGTTAAAGCAGCAATGGATCAGGAACATATTGACCATAAAAGAGAAATAAATGATGATTTATTAATTGATGTTGTTAATAAACAAATTAAGATGAGAAAAGATTCTATTGTTGAGTTTGAAAAAGGTAATAGAAATGATTTAATTGAAAAAACACAGAATGAAATAGCTATATTAGAAAAATATTTACCTGAACAATTATCAGAGGACGAGGTTAAAAAAATTATCGAGGAAATATTTGAAGAAGTAAAACCTCAAGGCCAAAAAGATATGGGTAAAGTTATGAAGGAAGCAACTAGTAAATTAAAGGGTAAAACTGATATGAAGAGTGTTTCTGAAATTATAAAAAATAAATTAAGTTAAGAAATGTTAAAAGCATTTCTTTTTTTATTTTACATATACTTTTATAGGTGATATTAATGATTGGACTTGATAGGATAAAGAAGTATATAGTAGATGGAGAATTTAGACTTATCTTTTTTAGTGACCAAGTTTATATTGTTAATTTTGATAAAATATTAGAACTAAATGGTTCTAATATTACTATTAGGAGTAATAATGAAATTTTTAGTATAAATGGTAAAAATTTATCTTTAAGAAGACTCTTAGAACGTGAGGTGTTAATTTCTGGGAGAATTAAATCTATAGAGGTGTTCTATGATGAGTAAATATAAGGTCGTAGTTGAAGGTAGAAATCCTGATTATTTTATTAAACAATTAATTAAAAATAATATTTTTATTTATGAAATAAAGAAAGAATATAAAAAATTAGAAATAATTATTTCAACTGAAGATTTTGATAAATTAAAGAAAATTAAAACTAGTTATAAATATTATGTATTAGATAGTTATGGAGTGGCAAAATTTAAATATTTTGTGAAGAAATATTTATTTTTTTTAGTTTGTCTTGGTTTTGGAGTTGGTGTTATTGTTTTACTTAGTAATGTTATTTTTGATGTTGAAGTTATTCATTCTAATGCTTATATTAGAGAGATTATTTATAATAATTTGAAGGAAAAAGGTATTTATAAATATAGGTTTAAGGTTAGTTTTTTGGAGAAAGAAAAAATAGTAGATTGGATATTAAAAAAAGAAACTAATGATATTGAATGGTTAGAAATAGAAGAGGTTGGTACTAAATATGTTGTTAAAGTTGAGCAAAGAAAAAAGAATAATGTTAAGGATTTGTGTGAAAATAGAAATATAGTAGCAAAAAAGGATGCTAGATTATTAGAAATACAGGCAGATGTTGGAGAAGTTGTAAGAAAGAAGAATGATTATTTAAAAAAAGGTGATATTGTTATTAGTGGTGTTATTCATAATAAAGAGGTAGTTGTATCTAAAAGATGTGCTGTTGGGAAAATATTTGGAGAAGTTTGGTATAAAGTTAATTTGGAAATACCTAAAGAATATAGAGAGGAAAGAGTTACTGGAAGAGAAAAGAGGCAACTAGAGATTAATCTTTTGGGGAAAACATTTAGTATTTTTAATAATTTTAAGACTTATAAGAGGAGTAGTAGGCAATTAATTGGTTCTAATATTTTACCTATTAGTATTAATTTTTCTAAATATTTAGAAACTAATGTAGAGGTTTATTCTTATGATATTTCAAATATTGATAATATAGCGTTAGATTTAGCTATATCGAAGTTAAAAAATAAACTAAGAGGAGAAACTGTTGTACTATCTAAAAAAGTTTTGAAAAAGAGTGAGAAAGATAGTAAAATAATAGTGGAAGTATTTATTAAGGTAAAAGAAGATATTACGGATTTTGCTGATATAGTTGATAGTGAGGAGTGATATATGTGCTTGAGCCATTGTCTAAAACTATTTATGGAGTTCTTAATTTTACTTGGCCCATGATATTAATCTCAGTTGTAATTTTGGTTTCTTTAAGAGTTAGCTATTTGATTAAGTATCGTGGAGAGAAAAAGGTTGTTTTTTATAAAGAATTTTTAATGCTTAGTTTTGTTATATATATAATGTGTTTATTCCAAGTTGTTACATTTCAAGATGATGTTAGTTGGTCATCAAATAATTTTATTCCTTTTAGGGAGATTATGCGTTATAATATCGGTAGTCGTCTATTCTTAAAGAATGTTTTAGGTAATATGATTATGTTTTTACCATATGGTTTTTTTGCTAGTTATTTGTTGCATAATAAGAAATATAGTGTGTCACTTATGCTTACGCTTATTGCCTCAATTTCAATTGAGGTTGTTCAAATGATGATAGGTAGAGTTTTTGATGTTGATGATATAATACTTAATGTTTGTGGTGGCTCTCTTGGTTTCTTCCTTTATTATTTAACTGATAAAATATGGTATAAATTACCTGAAATATTACGAAAGGACGTAGTATTAAATGTTATTTCTATTTTAATATTGATTTTACTTATTGTATTATTGGTGTAGGAGGTATTTATGAATAAAGTTGAAATTTTTAATCAAGTTAATCAAGATATTTTGGAATTAGATGAGGTAAAAAAAGTTTTATATAAGGCAATGGAAAAGGAAAATCTTGAAAATACTTCGTTTAATTTGATTATTGTTGATAATGAGTACATTCGCGAACTTAATAAAAATTATAGACATATTGATAGAGAAACTGATGTTATTACATTTGCTTTGGAAGATGATGATACTTTAATAGTTGGCGGAGATGAAAGAATACTTGGAGATATTTATATTTCTATTGATAAGGCCAAAAGTCAAGCTTTAGAGTATGGACATAGTTTACTTAGAGAATTGTCTTTTTTAGCGGTTCATGGTTTTTATCATCTTTTGGGTTATGATCATATGACTAAGGAAGATGAAGAGGTTATGTTTAAAAAGCAGGATGAAGTTTTGGATGCTTGTGGTATTTTTAGATAGATGTAGGAGGGTTTATGAAAGAAAAATTATTACAATTACATAAAAATAGTTATTCTCCATATTCTAATTATGCTGTTTCAGCTGTTTTGGTAATGGATGATGGTAGAGAATTTTGTGGCGTTAATGTTGAGAATGCGAGTTATGGAGCTGGAATTTGTGCTGAAAGATCAGCTATAGTTAGTGCTGTTAGTGCTGGATACAAAAAGGGTCAGTTTAAAGAGTTAAACATTATGGTTTCTAGTGGTGATATTGGTATGCCTTGTTTTATTTGTAGACAAGTTATTACTGAATTCTTTGATAAAACGGCTATTATTAGATGTTTTGCTACAGACGGACGTTATGTTGAACATACAGTTGAAGAGTTATGTCCTTATCCTTTTGGCAGTGAGGATTTAAAGTAATGAGATGTGGATTTGTTAGTTTGGTTGGTAGACCGAACGTAGGAAAGAGTACTTTACTTAATAGTTTGCTTGGAATGAAGTTAGCTATTACTTCTGATGTTAGTGGTACTACTAGAAATATTATTCAAGGTATTTATAATGATGATGACTCACAAATTATTTTTGTTGATACGCCTGGTATTCATAAACCAACTCATAAATTAGGTACACTTTTAAATAAGAAAGCTTATAATTCTACAGATGGAGTAGATATTATTTTATTTTTAGTAGATATTTCTAAAGGTTTTGGACAAGGAGATTTATTTGTTCTTAATAAAATAAAAGATAAAGGAGTACCTGTATTTTTACTTCTAAATAAAATAGATAAAGTTAAAAATAAAGAGATTTTATTAGAAGAAATTTCTAAATTAAAAGAATTATATGATTTTGCAGAAATTATACCTATTTCGGCTTTAGAAAAAAATAATGTTGATGTCTTGATTAGCTGTATAAAGAAGAATTTACCAGAGATGGAAGCTATTTATTCTGAAGATGAATTAACTAATGTTACAACACGTTTTATTATGGGGGAACTTGTTAGAGAAAAAGTAATGATGCTTACTCATGATGAGATTCCACATACGGTTACTTGTTATGTAGAAAACTATGAAGAAGATGAAAATATTGTTCATATTCAGGTTTTAATTGTTGTTGATCGTGATAATTTGAAAAAAATAATTATTGGTAAAAATGGTGCTATGCTAAAAGAGATTGGATCAAGAGCAAGACATGATATGGAACAATTTTTAGGAAAAAAAGTATTTTTAGAAACTTATGTTAAAACTTTAAAAAATTGGCGAGATCAAGAAAAATACTTCTTAGAACTTGGCTTAAAAGAAGAGGATGAATAATTAATTTTTAAATATTTGCATAATATGTTTACTAAATTATCACTATATTAATAGAGGTGATATTAATGGTTGATTTATTATGGGATTTATTTAAAAAGACTGGTAATATTAAATATTATAATTTATTACAAGAAATTAAGAAGAAGTGATTGTTTTGAAAATCGAAAGTTTTGATGGTATTGTTTTAAGTGAAACTAATTATAGTGAATCTAGTAAAATTTTAAATGTTTTAACTAAGGAATATGGCTTGATTGGAGTTATGTCTAAAGGATGTCGAAACATAAAAAGTAAATTGCGTGGTGTTAGTAGAAAGTTAGTTTATGGGACGTTTCATGTATATTATAAAGAAAATGGTCTATCTACTTTAATTGGTGTTGATTTGATTAGTTCGTTTTCTAATATAGTAATGGACTTAGAAAAGGTAAGTTATGCATCTTTTATGATAGATTTAGTTTTACAAGTTGTGAGAGAAAATAATGATGCAGATATTTTTGATTTATTTTCTTCCGTATTACTTAAATTAGAAGATGGATTTAGTCCAGTATCACTTACTAATATTTTAGAAGTAAAATTACTTACTTATTTAGGTGTTTCTCCATGTCTTGATTTTTGTAGTAATTGTGGTAGTGATAAGGAGATTGTTACTATTTCTGCTGATATGGGTGGATACGTTTGTAGGAATTGTTATCATAATGAAGGTATAGTTAGTGAAAAGACTATTAAGATGATTAGATTGTTTTATTATGTTGATGTTAAAAATATTACTAAGTTAGAAGTATCTAATGAAGTTAATAAAGAAATTGGAATGTTTTTAGAACAATATTATGATAAGTATACTGGAATATATTTAAAAAGTAAGGAGTTTATTAAAAGGATTAATCAGTTAAGTGTGTAATTGATTTATTTGAGTTTTTATGTTTTAGTTCTTTTGATAAAATTTTGTTGTATTTTAAAACTTATAAAAATTAAATATATAAATATTAACTTAATGTTGACATCTTTAAAAAAGACTAGTATATTGTAGTTATAAGTGCGATGACCGGCTTGGAAAACCGTTAGCAGTATAGACAAGAGATGATTCTTCTAGAATAAGTAAGGTGGAACCGCGGATTTATTTCGTCCTTATATTGTTCTGGAAGTTTTTTATTTAGGAGGTTGTACGCAATGAAAATTCAGGGCTTAAGGATATTAGATTCTAATTTTTATCATAGTATTAGTATTTATCATGATAAGGTTATTGTTAGTAGAAAGGGGCGAAATAGTGCTTTAACTACAAAGTATAATGATTGTAACTGTTTGTTTTTACCACATTTTATTTCTGAGAGATTAAATGGTTTGTCTAGAGATGAAGCTGTTTCAGAGATTGTACAATATTATTTAGATTATAGTAAAATAAGTCGACTTGATTCTAGATTCTTACTTTCAACTGGTGATAGTATGTCTTGTTTTGCTAATAATAGTGAGAGAAGTTTAAATTTTTCAGAGTTACCTAATAGAGAAGTTTTAAATGATATTGCAGATAATTATGAGGAATCACGAGAAGAATTTTTAAATGATTTAATGGGTAGTGATTGTAAAACTTTTAGGTTCTATGTATCTGATACAGTGTCATCTTATTCACTTGGTAAGGAGTCAGATGAAAATGTAGCTAATTTTTATTTAGTAAGACAAAAGAAAAATGATACAGAAATGTTAGATGAAGCTTCTTTTTTTGGACATGCTTTAGAGACTATTATGGCTGATAGGCAGATTGATATGATAGAGTTTGGTCATGATGATGGGGAGTTTGAATTTACTATTTGTGATTCTGATGATAAGGCATATTCTGTTACTATACCACAAGAGTTTGCTTCATTTACTAGACGTTTTGTTAGTAGTCATAATGATAATTTGATGGTTGAAAAGGCAAGAGAAGAAAGAAAAGATATTAGTGTATATCAACTTAAATTGGAGGAGTTTTAAATGGAAAAATTAACAATGGAAAAATTAGTAGCTTATTGTAAGCAATATGGTTTTATATTTCAAGGAAGTGAAATATATGGTGGTTTAGCTAATACTTGGGATTATGGTCCACTTGGAGCTAGATTAAAAAATAATATTAAGGATTCTTGGAGAAAAAGATTTATTCAAGAGAGAAGTAATGCTTATGAAGTTGATGCGGCAATTTTGATGCATCCTAGAGTTTGGGAAGCTAGTGGACATATTGCAAGCTTTTCTGATCCTTTAATAGATTGTAAGAATTGTAAAATGCGTCATCGTGCTGATAATTTAATTGATGATTTTGATCCAGATGCACATGCTGATGGAATGACGCAAGATGAAATGTTAGCTTATATTAGAGAACATAAAGTTCCATGTCCTAAATGTGGTCATACTGACTTTACGGATATTCGTCAATTTAATTTAATGTTTGAAACACATAGAGGAGTAACAGAAGATGGAAAAAATAAAGTTTATCTTCGACCAGAAAATGCGCAAGGTGAATATGTTAACTTTTTAAATGTTCAAAGAAGTATGCGTGCTAAATTACCTTTTAGTATTGGGCAAATAGGTAAAGCATTTAGAAATGAAATTACACCAGGTAATTTTACATTTAGAACTATTGAATTTGAGCAAATGGAGTATCAAACATTCTGTAAAGAAGGTAGTGATAGTGACCTTTATGCTTATTTTAAAGAATATGCTAAGAAATATTTCATGGATTTAGGATTGCCTGAAGATAAGTTAAGATATCATGATCATGAAAAATTAGCGCATTATGCTAAAGAAGCTTGTGATATTGAATACAAATTTAATTTTGGTTGGGGTGAAATAAACGGTACTCATAATAGAACTAATTATGATTTAGGACGTCACCAAGAATATTCTGGTGTATCTCAAGAGTATTTAGATCCTGAAACAAATGAAAAATATGTTCCATATATTATTGAATCTACTGTTGGTTGTGATAGATGTGTTTTAGCAGTATTAGATAATTCTTATGATGTTGAAGAGTTAGATAATGGTGAAGTACGTGAAGTTATGCGTTTTAAACCATATCTTGCACCTTATAAGTTAGCAATTTTACCACTTAGTAAGAAATATCATGGTGAAGAAGCTAAAAAACTTTATGAGAGATTTAATAAGGAATTTATGGTTTCATATGATGAAACTGGTTCTATTGGTAAACGTTATCGTAGACAAGATGCTATTGGTACACCATTTTGTATTACAATTGATGACGAAACTATAAATAATAACACAGTAACATTAAGAGATAGAGATACAATGGAACAAGTTGTTTTAAATGTTGATGAGGTTAGTGATTTTGTAGAAAAAAGAATAAAATTTTAAGGGAGTTAATTATATGAAATTTGAAGATGTTGTTGATTTTCCAGAAGAAAGAGATGCATATATGCTTATTAGAAATAAGCTAGGATATTCTGAAGAGGAGTATTTAAAACTATCTTATATTGAAAGAAGAGAGCTATCTTTAGCGTATAGAACAGCTAAAAGATTAGGATTAGAACAAATGAATAAATTATACGATGGGTATAAGGATACTAATATGTTTTCCTCTGATGGTACTTATGATTTGGGTACTGCTACACTTATAATTAAGGAAAAAATTGCTATTTTAAGTTTGGCAAAAACTAAATTAAAAGTTACTGATTCTATTGATGATTTTATTTTAAAAGGGAATGAAGAGACGAATAAAGTTTGGAATAAGGTTAGAGAAGCTTATGCCTCTGATTATGAGAGTGTTGTTCCACATCTTCAATATTTGGTTAAACCGGTTGATAAACAACAGGTACAAAATAAATTTAATTTAGTTTAAAAATTGAGGCTAGGCCTCTTTTTTATTTACATTTTTTATAATTTTTGATATAATATGCATCAGTTGAGTATTGGGGGGAAAATGAATGGTAAATATTATAGATTCTGGTAATCGTTTTGGTAATATGAATGGTGGCTGTTTCTTAGGAAATCTTACTAGGGATGAAAAAAGAAAATTATTTTATGAACACCGTAAGTTGATGGGCGAGGCTTATGGATTTGATCCTCATAAGATGTTTATGGCTGAACAAAAAGATAGGACTGGTTCTTATTTTGAAATTACTAGGGATTATGTTAATGATAATCCTAATGGTTGGTCTGATATTAGCCAAGATATATTGATTATTACAGATAAAGTTCCAGGTGTTGTTATTGGTCATCCTATTGCGGATTGTCCAGTGGTGATGATTGAGGATGTTAAAAATGGTGTTGTTGCTATTGCACATTGTAGTGCTGACTTAATTGATAAATATATGCCTTATATGACTTATCAAGCTTTAAAGGAAGTATATAATTCAAATGATGATAACATCATTGCTTATGTTAGCTCTTGTGCTGGACCAGATTGGAAGTATGATCAGTATCCTAAGTTTGCAACTGATAGTCGTATTTGGAATGGTGCTATAATTGAAGAGAATGGTATGTTTAAAATAGATGTAAGGAAAGCTTTAAAGAAACAATTAAGTGGCTTAGATCTTAGATTTAATTATGATGATACTATTACTAATCCAAATTATTATTCTAATAGTGCTGCTAGTCCTTATGGTGGAAATGATTTAGCTAAATATGGTCGTAATTTTGCAGGAGTTTTTTATCCTGATGATAGTTCTTTTAGCAAAAGTAGTAGTGATATTAAGAAATTTGTAAAATAATTATTAAAATTGTTGACATTTTTGGACTAAGTACATATAATATTACTAGTCGAGAAAAAGGAAAGAGATTTATATCCACCTGATCAGCGAATAGCGATAGGTCAAATGCCATTGAAAAATATTGTTTTGGCTTTAGAGTGGATATAATGTTATATCCGCTTTTCTTGTTTTATGGAGGTGTTGGATATCGCAAGCAATAAAAATAACATGTTGATTAATGAACAGATTAAGGCCAGAGAAGTATTGGTAATTGGGCCAAATGGTGAACAAGTTGGTGTTAAGTCACTTCAAGATGCTTTGACTTTAGCAACTTATGCGGCATTGGATTTAGTACTTATTAGTCCAAATGCTAATCCACCTGTTTGCAAAGTAATGGATTATAATAAATACCGTTATGAAAAGCAAAAGAAAGAAAAGGAAGCTTTAAAGAAACAAAAAGCTAATATGTCTGAGCTTAAAGAGTATCGTTTGTCACCTGTTATTGATGTAGGGGATTTTGAGACCAAACTTAGAAATGCAACTAAGTATTTGCAAAAGGGTGATAGAATTAAACTTACTGTACGTTTTAAGGGACGCCAATTAGCTCATACTGAGTTAGGTAAGGAAGTTCTTGAACGTTTTGCAGTTAAAGTTGCAGACTATGCGGATATAGAACAGAAGCCTAAATTAGAAGGAAAAACAATGACTATGTTATTGGTACCTAAAAAAGAGAAATAGTAGGAGGAAAGAATATGCCAAAAATTAAAACACATAAAGGAACAGCTAAGGTTTTAACAAAACGTAAAAATGATTGCAAAATTGGAAGACCAGGAAGTCGTCACAATACTGGTTCTAAACCAACAGCAGCTAATAGAAAAAATAGAAAAGGATCAAATTTAAGTAAAGCAGATCAAAATAGATTAAAGAATTTAATCTAATGTAATATGCTAAGAAGGAGGAATAAAACATGGCAAGAGTAAAGAATGGAGCAGTTACAAAAGCTCGTCACAAAAAAGTATTAAAAGAAGCTAAAGGTTACTTTGGTAGTAAACATAGACTTTATAAATCAGCAAAAGAACAATTAATGCATTCTGGACAATATGCATTTAGAGATAGAAAGCAAAAGAAGAGAGATTTCAGAAAATTATGGATTACTAGAATCAATGCTGCATGTCGTCAAAATGATATTAGTTATTCAAGATTTATCGAAGGATTAAATAAAGCTGGTGTAGAAGTTAACCGTAAAATGTTATCAGAAATAGCTATTAATGATCCAAAGATGTTCTCAGAATTTGTAAAAGTTGCTAAAGATGGTAAGGCTGGAAAGATTACTAAAGCTTCAGAAGTTTCTGGTAAGGAAGTAACTATTAATTCTGATAAAAAAGTAGAAAAGACTGCTAAAAAAGCAGAAAGTAATACAGATTATTCAAAAATGACTGTTGCTGAATTAAAAGAAGTTGCTAGTCAAAAGAATATTAATGTTACAGGTATGAAGAAAGCTGAAATAGTAGCAGCTTTAACAAAATAAGCATATTGGTGGATTTACTTGTCTAGTGCCTTAAAGGTGACTATGTATTAGAAACTAATAGAAGAAAAAACGAAGGAGAAAAATATGACTATTGTATCAATGAATTATTTATTAGAAGCTGGTGTTCATTTCGGACATCAAAAGAGAAGATGGAATCCAAAGATGAAGGAATACATCTATACTACAAGAGATGATATTTATATTATCGATTTACAAAAAACAGTTAAGAAATTAGAAGAAGCTTATGAAGCTATGAAAGAAATAGCTCAAAACGGTGGAAAGGTTTTATTTGTAGGAACTAAGAAACAAGCTCAAGAAGCAGCTGAGGAAAATGCTACTAGAACTAATATGTTTTTCGTAAATGAAAGATGGTTAGGTGGTACTTTAACTAACTTCAGAACTATTCGTTCAAGAGTTAGAAGAATGGAAGAAATTGAAAAGATGGAACAAGATGGTATTTTCGATATGCTTCCTAAAAAAGAAGTAATTCAAATTAGAAAAGAATATGAAAAATTAAATAAGAACTTAAGAGGAATTAGAGAAATGAAGAAAATGCCACAAGCATTAGTAATCGTTGATCCTCGTAAGGAAGAAATAGCTATTAAAGAAGCTCATATTTTAGGAATTCCAGTATTTGGTATTGTTGACACTAACTGTGATCCAGATGTTGTTGATTATGTAATTCCAGGTAATGATGATGCTGTTCGTTCAGTTAAATTATTAATCGGTGCTTTAACTAACGCTATTGCTGAAGTAAATGGAAATGAAGTTTTAGACTTTGTTAGCGAAGATGATAAAGCTAAAAATGATAAAAAGGCTAAAAATTCTGAAGTAGAAGCTAAAGAAGTAAAAGAAGAAGTTAAAGAAAAAGTAGAAGCTAAGGAAGAAGTTGTAAGTTCTTCTAAGTTAGAAGATTTAACTTTAGCTGAATTAAAATCTATGGCTAAAGATAAAGAAATTAAAGGTTACTCAGCTATGAAAAAGGCAGAGTTAATTGAAGCTTTATCTGAATAGTTAAAGTTGTTAAGGAGGGAGGATGGAGATATTCATCTTCCTTTTACTTTTTATATTTTATATTTTAGAAAAATACGTTATAATATTTTGTGTATCAAAGGAGGAAATGTATGTTTACTGCAAAAGAAGTAAAAGAATTAAGAGAAAAAACAGGAGCTGGTATGCTTGACTGTAAAAAAGCTTTAGAGAATTGTGAAGGTAATATTGATAAAGCTTGTGATTGGTTAAGAGAAAAGGGTATTGCTAAAGCTGCAAAGAAGGAAAGTCGTATTGCTGCTGAAGGATTATGTCAAATTAAAGTTGATGGTAATGTTGCTGTAATATTAGAAGTAAATTCTGAGACTGATTTCGTTGCAAAGAATGCTGATTTTGTTAATTTTGTTGATTATTTAGCTGAACAAATTTTAACTCATGATGTTACTACTATGGAAGATGTTTTAGCAATTAATGATAATGGTGAAACTGTTAATGATAAATTAGTTGCTTTAGTTGCTAAGATTGGTGAAAAGATTAGTTTCAGACGTTTTGAAAAGATAACTAAATCTGATGACGAAGTTTTTGGTGCTTATAAACATATGGGTGGTAAAATCGGAGTAGTTGTAGTAGTTAAAGGTGCTAATGAAGAAGTTGCTAAAGATGTAGCTATGCAAGCTGCTGCTATGAATCCTACAGCATTAAGACGTGATGGTGTTCCAAGTGAAGTTGTTGAAAAAGAATCTCATATTATTAAGGAACAAGTAATGGCAGAGGGAAAGCCAGAAGAAATAGCCGAAAAAATGGTTGCTGGTAGACTTAACAAATTTTATAAAGAAGTATGTTTAGAAGAACAAGCATTCATTAAAGATTCTGGTTTATCAGTTCTTGATTATGTTAAAAATAATGGTGGAGAAATTTGCTCAATGACAAGATTTGCTGTTGGTGAAGGTATTGAAAAACGTCAAGATGACTTTGCTAGCGAAGTTATGAGTCAAATTCAAAATTCTTAATTATAATTTTAGACTGTTGTTTCGACAGTCTTTTTCTATTTAATATTGCTAAAATTATAAATTAATTTTATAATTATGTTAATTAATAGTTGTTATTGGTACAATGATTAATATCTTTAATATAATTTAATAGAGGTATTTATGAAAAAAATAGTTATTATAATGGTGATTAGTTTATTTATTTTTACTGGTTGTTCTGTTAAACGAACAGAAGAGGTATCTGATGCGGAGATTTTTGCTTCTGAGTATGCTATTAGTAAAAATAATGTCTTCAAATATGCTACTTTTGATGATGTTAAAACTATTTTAACTTCTGGTACGGAGATTTTATTTTTTGGTGATTCTGATTTAGATTCATCTTTAAATACTGTTAAATTATTTAGTGAAGTTTTAAAAAATACTGATATTAAAAGAGTATACTATTATGATCCAATAACTATTAAAGATGAAAAATCTGAAAAATATCTCGAACTACTTGAATTACTTGATGGTAACTTAACAATTGATGAAGAGAATGAGGATAATAAAGGCTATTTAACTGTACCCTCTGTTTACTTTATTAGAAATGGTAATGTTATAGGATATACTGATAGAGTTGTTCAAAGTAGTGAAGATAATGTTATTACTGATGTTGCTATAGAAGAGTTAAAACAAGATTATTTGGAACTTATTAATCTATATTTAAATAGTTGTAATGAGGACGCTTAGGTGTCCTTTTTATTTATTTAATTCTTTTTGCTTTTCTTTATCTTATATTTATAATCCTGAATTTGACAGTTGTAAGAAATTAAAAACTCCCTAGGCCTTATTTTATAAGGGTTTAGAGAGTTTTTATTTGCTTATATATCAAACATACGAGAACGCACGCAGAACAAAATGATAAAAAAACTAGACTTTTCAACATCTAGAGAAGATTTTTATAACACAACTGTCAAACTAGGGTATTTAATAGACTTTATCAATTTAGTTTGATAAAATGTTATTAATAAAAAGGTAGTAAGGATGTTGTAGTATGAATAAGAACTATAAAGATTATTTAAATAAAAACCATGACTTTGATAAATTAATGCTAGTTGGAATCTTTGCCTTAGTAATTGTTATATCTGGTGTATTTGGTTTTTTATATGAGTTTATTTTTTATTATTTTAATGGCGGTATGCAAAAATTTTATTGGAGAGGTGGTAATTTTCTTCCTTGGATCAATATTTATGCAACTGGTTCTTTAATGATTTATTTTTTAACCTATAGATATAGAAAAAAGCCATTAAAAGTATTTTTTATAAGTTTATTTTCAACTGGAATACTTGAATATATTTCTGGACTTGGTATGTACATAATTGGAAATGGAAAAAGATGTTGGGACTATAGTAAAGAAATTCTAAATTTTGGTAATATAAATGGTTTTGTTTGCTTAAGAAGTGTTTTGTTCTTTGCTATATCAGGATTGTTTCTGATTTATGTAGTAATGCCATTTTGTTTTTATCTAGCTAAAAAAATTCCTAAAAAGATATTTTTAACAATTAGTTTTACATTATGTACTATAATTCTAATAGATGAATTTTATAATTTATTAATCGCAAGAATTTTTCATCTACCAAGAGCTTATGATGTATATAGTAAATTAGGATTTGATTATGTTAAGTTTAAATAAGTGCGTATCATTTAATTATAGTGAATACATCTTTTACATGTAGATATATTAATTATTAAGATAGGAGATAAATATAAAGTTATTATTGTTATAGTAATGATTTATTATCTAAGATATAAAATGATAAGAAAGTTGCAACAGTAGCTGACTACTGGTACTTACTTACAAAATAGTTATTAAATATCAAAAAAAGAATAATTTATTGATGTAAAATTTCTCTAGTTCACAAGTTAGTCGTTACTTTAGAATAGGATATTTTAGAAGATGATTTTGAAAAAATATATCTCACTGAAGAGCAAATTATAGAAGATATCAAAAAATAATTAAAGACTAGAAATAGTCTTTTTCTTTTAAATAAAATTGACTTTTAAATATATTTTTTCTATAATTTAAATATGTTAAGGTAGGAGAGTGAGATAAGTGGGAGAAAAAGAAAAAACAACTGTTGAAGTACCGGAAGCTAAACAAGTTTTAGCAGATACTGAATCTAATAAGGTTCAAGAAAGTAATACTACTAAAAAAACAAGTAAAAAAGCAATATTAATAGTAATTATTTTTGTAGTTGCATTTTTACTCATAATAGTTGGTGTAGTTTGTCTTAATATATCTAGAAATAATAAAAGGGTTATTGCAACAGGAATTACTGATTTAACTTCTAAATTTGATAAAATGTTAGAAGTTGATAAAGATTTAAAATTATCAAAAAATTATACTATTAGTGGTAATGTTAAATTAAATGTTGAAAGTAGTTATATGGATACATTAGCTAGCATAGATGAATATAAGCCATATGTTAATTTAATTAATAATCTAGGAAAGATTGATAGTGAATTTTCATTTCAACAAAACCTAGATTCTAAAAAAGTTTTAGGAAGAGTATCAAGCAAATTAAATAATGAAGAATTAATAGATGCTAAATTATATATTGAAAAAGATAGAGCATATTATTTTGTTAAAGGTTTTTTAGATAAATATGTTGACGGTGGTAAAACTGATTATTTAGATACAATTAAAGAAAATCAAAATACATATGAAAATATCGATTATTTATATAAATTTATTATTAATTCATTTAAGTCTAATTTGAAAGATGAATATTTTACAAAGACAAGTGAAAAATTAACCATAGATGGAAAAACTATAGATACAAAAAAAGTAACTCTAAAACTAGATAGTAAAAATGGCAATGAATTAAAGAATAATATAATTAGTGATTTGAAAAAAGATGAGAAAGCATCAAAGATTATAAAAGGATACGACATCAAATTAGAAAAATCAGGAAATGAAGAAGTGATTTCAGATAATGAAGAAATGACATTTAGTGTTTATGCTGATAATATTTCTTACAATATCTTGAGATATGATATTTCTATCAAAGATTCAGAAAATAATATTTTAGTTACATATTTAGACAAAGAAACTGATGTGATTGAAATTTATAGTGACAATGAAAAACAATCAACTATCAAAATAAATGATAAGAATAATATTTATGATTTTGATATTTTAGATAATAATGATAAAAAAGTAGCAGATTTAACATATACAAATCAGAAGAATAAAAAAGAATTAAGTTATAATTTAAGTCTAGATGGTACTACAGTAAATGGTAAAATATTGTCAAATACAACTAATGTTGTTAAAAATAAATCATATGACAATAAAATAATAATTACAGCTAATATGAAATCAAATGGTACGGATTTAGGTAAAGTAAAATTAGAAATGACTTCTAAGGCTAAAAGTGAAAGTAATATTAATGAAGATGTTACTAATGCAGTAACAGAGGATGAAATAACTGCTGATCAAAGTGATGCTTTAATGGATATTGTTACTGGTGCTTTAACTAAATTAATGGCATAATACAAATAAATGTTAAAAGGAAGATTTTTTTCCTTTTTTTTAGTTGGACAAAAATAGTAGAAGAGTCCAATTTGCTTTTGAGAAAAATGCAAAAGTAATATCCTGAATTTGACAGTTGTAAGAGAATAAAAACTCCCTAGGCCTTATTTTATAAGGGTTTAGAGAGCTTTTATTTGCTTAAAAAAGTGCGTACGTTGATACTTATAAATTTGTATTTAAAATTTTTTTCCTTTTTTTATAACTAACTATTTCTAAATCAGTATTGAATTTAAATAAATCATGTAACTTATCAGTAATATTTGTTCTTTCATATATTGGTTCAAATCCAATTCCTTTTTGTTCAACCATATTCATATTTCTTAAAGTATCAAGTATTTGAGAAGTTGTGTATTTATAATCTAACTTAAATAAATAACGAAATAAAACAAGTCATAAAATGAGCTTTAATACGATCTTCTCTAGATAGGTTAACTGGTCTAGCTAAAAAGTCAGATTTCATAATTCTAAATGATTCTTCGATTTCTCATCTGCCTTTAATTATTTTTAGTATTTGATTAATATCTCTAATCAAATTAGTATTTAATGCATAATAACCATCATATTTTTCTTCCTCTTTAATTAAATCTTCATTAATAGAGTAAGAAGAATTTTCCGCAATATAGTTTAAAGCCCTATATTCATCATGGAGTTTAAATTTAGGTTGTTTAATAAAATTTTGACATTGCCTAAAAGTTTCTAGATTAGAAGATGGATAAATAATTTTAGCATAAACAAGATAAGATAATATTTCATTTAAATCAAATTGAAATTTGTATTTATCTTGAATTTCATAACAAATATTATTAAGTTTTAATTGATTATATAATTTTTTAAGAAATAAATAACCAATATTAAATTGTCTTTTAATATTTGAAGATATTCTTTTATTTGGATTAAACTCACGTCTTAATATTTCTTCATTATCTTCATTATTTAGTTTGTTAATATATTCTTTTATTTTATTAATAGTATCAATTTTGACAAATCTTTCCTCTACTTAATCTTGATTGCCAAGTTTTTTAAATATTTTAGTAGTTCTTTTACCATCAAGATTAGTGTAATCTTTAATAATAGAACAATAAGAATAATTATTAATTTTTCTAATATTCAATCTCATATTATCATGACTTTTCAATATTATTATATCAATCATACGAGAACGCACGCAGAACAAAATGATAAAAAAACTAGACTTTTCAACATCTAGAGAGGATTTTTATAACACAACTGTCAAACTAGGGGGAGTCCTTTTTATTTATTTAATTCTTTTTGCTTTTCTTTATCTTATATTTATAATATAATATCTATAGGGAGAGATGAAATAAATGGATAGTGAAACAATAATATTAGAACTTAATGAAAAGATGGATAAAGCTATTGAATCTTTAGAAAAAAGATTTGCTACTGTTAGAGCTGGTCGTGCTAATCCTTCTAGTCTTGATGGAATTATGGTAGATTATTATGGTAGTATGACACCTTTAAAACAATTAGCAACTATTTCTGTTCCTGAAGCTAGACAGTTATTAATTAAGCCATTTGATAGAAGTTGCTTAAAGGGAATTGAAAAGGCTATTTTAGCTTCTAATTTAGGATATAATCCTGGTAATGATGGTGAAACAATTAGAATTATTATTCCAGAACTTACAGAGGATAGAAGAAGAGAACTTGTTAAACAAGTAAAAGCTTTAGCAGAAGAGTCTAAAGTTGCGATTAGAAATATTCGTCGTGAAGCATTAGAAGATCTTGAAAAGTTAGAACTTGCTGAAGATGAAGAAAAGGGTCTTGAAAAAGATGTTCAAGATATAGTTAACGAATATAATAAAAAAGTAGAGAGCAAACTTAAAGAGAAGGAACAAGAATTACTTACTATTTAAGTTAGTTCTTTTTGTTATAAGGCTTCTACTTTTATAAGAAATTATAAATACTTTAAATTTATTAGTGCAAAATATTTATTTTGTGTTATAATCATTGGTATATCGATGTTGATTAGGAAGTAGTAATAAAGACGTCATTTAAGAGAGCTTGTGGCTGGTGTGAACAAGTGTGAATAATTTATGAATTCATCCTAGGAGTCCTTATTAATAGTAAGCGTATATCTTGCGTTAAAAGATTTTAAGTGTGTAGTAATTGCTATAAATTAAGGTGGTACCGCGAGTTATTCGTCCTTAAGTTTATAGCTTTTTTTATTAGAATGTATTTAGGAGGTATTTTAAATGAAGATTGAAGAGGTTAGTAAATTATTAGATGATGATTTACAAGGAGTTAATTCATTAGCTGATATTAATGAGTTAAAAGTAAAATATTTAGGTAAGAAGGGCTTAATTACAGAATTAAATAGTGAAATTAAGAATGTTCCTAATGAAGAAAAACGAGAATTTGGACAAAGAATTAATGCTTTGAGAGATAAATTTAATAGTTTTTATGAAGAAAAGAAAAACTTTTTTGAAACTGCAGCATTAAATGAAAAACTTGTAAGTGAAGCTATAGATATTAGTTTACCAGCTTTAAAAATAACTAATGGAGCCCCAAACATTTTGGAAAAACTAGTTGAAGAAGTTGAAGAAGTTTGTATGTCAATGGGATATGATGTTGTTGATGGACCTGAAGTTGAAGAAGATAAATATAACTTTGAACTTTTAAATATTCCAAAGGGACATCCGGCTAGGGATGCACAGGATACATTTTATCTAGAAAATGATGAAATTTTACTTCGTAGTCAAACTTCACCTATGCAAGTTAGAATGATGTTAGAGGGAAATGGGGTTACTCCTATTAGAATGATTTGTCCTGGTAAAACGTATAGACGTGATGATGATGATGCTACACATTCACATCAGTTTATGCAAATTGAGGGTTTACTTATTGATAAAGACATTAGTTTATCTGATTTGAAAGGTACGATAGATGTCATTGTAAAGAAATTGTTTGGTGATGATATTGTAACTAGATTTAGACCAAGTTATTATCAGTTTACTGAACCATCTGTTGAAGTTGATATTAGCTGTTTTAATTGTCATGGTAAGGGATGCAATATATGTAAACAAACTGGTTGGATAACAGTTGCTGGTGCTGGTATAGTTCATCCTAATGTACTTAGAATGAGTGGTTATGATCCTGAAAAGTGGAGTGGATTTGCTTTTGGTTTTGGGGCAGAAAGGTTAGCTATGCTTAAGTATAATATTAATGATTGTCGTGTTTTCTATAATACAGATTTAAGAGAAAGCAAAGTTTTTGATAGAAGGGAAGATTAAGGATGATTAGTTTAGAGTGGGTAAAAGATTATGTTGATTTATCTGATCAAAATTTAAAAGATTTAGCGGTAAAGATAACAAGAGCTGGTATTAATGTTGAAAGTGTTGTCACTAATCATATTGATAATTTAGTAATTGGTAAAGTTTTAGAATGTGTTAATCATCCAGATAGTGATCATTTACATGTTTGTCAGGTTGATGTAGGTGGAAAGGTTTTACAAATAGTTTGCGGAGCTCATAATGTTTGTGCCGGCATTAAGGTTATTGTTTGCTTACCTGGAGCTATTTTACCTGGTAATTTTGAAATAAAGAAAAGTAAAATTCGCGGTGTAGAGTCAAATGGTATGATTTGTGCCTTATTTGAACTTGGTTTAGAAGAAAAAACAGAGGAGAATTATAATAAGGGTATTCATGTATTACCTGATGATGCTCCTGTTGGGGCTGATCCTATTAATTATTTAGGGCTTGATGATACATTATATGAACTTGATATACATAAACATCGTAATAATGACTGCTATTACCATATAGGATTTGCTTATGAAATAGCAGCTATTATAAATAGAAAAGTAACTTTACCAGATGATAGTTATAAAGAAATTGCTGACTCAGTAGATAAACATTTAAGTTTAAATGTTGAAACCAAAAAATGTCCTTATTATTTAGCTAAGATGGTTAAAAATGTAAAAATAGGCCCTTCACCTGATTTTATTAAAAAACGTCTAAAAGCTGCTGGTATGCGTTCTATTAATAATGTTGTTGATATTTCTAATTATGTAATGCTAGAATATGGCCAACCTCTTCATTTCTTTGATAAGGATAAGCTAGGTGATAATATTATAGTTAGGGATGCTAAGGAAGGCGAAGTTATTAAAACTTTGGATGGAAAGGTACGTACTCTTAGTGCTAATGATATTGTTATTGCTGATAAGAATGAAGCGGTATGTATTGCTGGTGTTATGGGTGGAGAGAATACTGATGTTACTGATGATACTAAAAACATTTTAATAGAAAGTGCCATTTTTGATGCTACTAGTATACGTTATACTGCTAATAATCTTGATTTAAAGAGTGAAGCTTCTATTAGATATGGAAAAGGTTTAAATTATGAATATACTTTTAAGGCAATTAATAGAGCATGTCATTTGCTTCAAAAATATGCTGATGCTGAAGTACTTAGTGGTATTGTTAAGTATGATGTTGTTAATAAGGCGCCTAAAGTAGTTGAATTTGTTCCTGAAGATGTTAATAAACTTTTAGGTATTACAATTAGTGAAGATAGTATGAAAGTTGAACTTGAAAGATTAGATTTTGCTTATGAAGTTAATAATGGCCGTTTCAAAGTAACTATTCCGAACAGAAGATTAGATGTTGAACCTAATGTTAATGATATTGCTGAAGAGATAGGTAGATTATATGGTTATCAAAATCTTACATCAACAGTCCCAGTAACACCAGTTCGTCGTGGTCAATATATTGGTGATGTTAAATATCGTAAGATTGTTTCTAAAAGATTAAGATCTCTTGGTTTAAATGAAACTAAGACTTATACTCTTGTGTCACCAGAGATGGCTTCTATGTTTAATTATGAGGGAAAAAGGCAAAAGAGTTTACCTAATCCAATGAGTGTTGATAAATCTATTCTTAGAACTTCTATTTTACCATCTTTATTAAATGTTTATTATTATAATAAAGCTCGTCGTGTTAGTGATGTGTTAATTTATGAGGTAAGTAAAACGTATGATGCTAATTATACGCAGGATTCTAAAATTGCTGGTTTATTATGTGGCAATTATTTAAGTAGTAGTTGGGCTTCTTCAGTAAAAGTTGATTTCTATTTAGTTAAAGGAATTGTAGAAAATTTACTTGATTATATGGGCTTTGAAAATCGTTATACTTTTGAAGCTAGTCCTGTTAATGACTTACATCCTGGGGTTAGTGCTAAAATTTTACTTGATAGAAATGTTATTGGTGTTATTGGAAAAGTTCATCCTAAAATATTAAAAGATGATGTATATGTATTTGAAATTTCTTTGGATGCTCTTACTGGTAAAATAAAACCATTGAAATATAAGGAAGCTAATAAATATCCAGCTATAGAAAAAGATATGGCTTTTATAGTTGATAAGGATGTTAAAGCTATGGATATTATTCAAACTATTCGTCGTAGTGGTGGTAAACTACTTAATAATATTTCTGTATTTGATGTTTATACTGGTGAAAATCTTTCAGATAATCAAAAATCTTTAGCATTTAAATTACAGTTTGTAGATCCTAATAGAACTTTAACAGAAGAAGAAGTAATGGTTGCTTTTAATAAAATCGTTGAAAAAGTTGAACAAACTAATAATGCTAAATTACGTGATAAATAAATTTAAAATTCTATTTGAACTTAAAGCAGTAAGCTATATGTAGACACATAAAGAGTGCCTACATTTTTAGGTGTGTTGATAAAATTAAATACTTTGGAAAAGTCTTTCTTTTTAAAAATATTTGCGACGGACATTGTTTTGAATGGAAGTAATTTGTCCCTTAAATTATTTTAATAGATTTATGGTGACTGAAATAATGTTTTAATTAGTCAATACCTTTTTCATCTGTCATAACAAATGCATTATTAATATTTATTTACTTTGAATTAATGTTGTGTTATTATGGGTGTAGAGATGTTCGGTGATAAAAACTAATTTTTATGTTTTAAATGATTTGACAGAATATGTAAGTTGAGTAATATGTATTGGAGGAATTTTTGTGAAAATTAAGGAAAAAAAATCATTTTATATTGCCTTTGGTATTTTAGCAGGTTTAATAGTGTTAGTGTTATGTTGTATTAATTTTAGAGATAATGATAAAATATTTGGGCAAAAGGAATATACTTGTACTTTTATACGAACATATAAAGTAGAGTATATTTTGCCTAGTAATAGTGAAGATTTTCTTTATCTTACTATTAGGGCTTTTCAGGACGAAGAGGTACAAACTGTAAAAGTATCTAAATCCTTGCTGCCTGAAATTGAACAGGGAAAGTATTATGAATTTGAATTTAAGCCTTTAGAAAAAATTGAACAAGATACTATTTTGAATATATATCAAAAATCTAAAATAATTTCTATTGAAGAAACAGATAAGATTGGTTTAGAACAAATACAAGATAAAATTTGTGAGTCATAATATTAATAGATAAAAATAATTATGAATAGTGTGTATAGATACAAAGAAATGATAATTATTTATGTAGTCAATGCGGTTGTGTATTGACTACTTTTGTTATGAGAAAAGTACTAAACATTCTATAACTAAAAATTATATATCCTAAACAAATATAAAATAAATCATATAATGTTCATGAGAAAAAGGTTATTGTTATCAAAAAATAAATTATTTAATCCTGAGTTATATTTATAGATTATAAAAACCCCAATTGAGTATATAACTTAACTGGGGTTTAAACAAATCCTTTTTTGTGCCTACTATTTATTTACAAGTTCAATTTGAAATACTAATTACTGTTTAGGCCTTTTTCTACACGTTTTTTGATTATTTCAATAAGTTCATTTTTTAATTCTTGGTCAGCATTTTCCCAAATTATCTCCAAAAAAACACCGAGTCCTGGAAGTGTTACTTCATCTTGAGAAGCAACTGATTCATCTATTGCTCTTTTTAGAGTATCATAGTCATCTCCTTTAAAGTTATTTATTATGTGATCTCTAATATTCATATCCATATTTTTCCTCCTTAATTATATATTGTTTAATTTTAAAATATTTTATTCATTTTTAGATTACTTTTCTTTTTTTTATTTATATTGTACAATATTGGTGGTGGTATACTTGAAGATAGATATTGACTGTAAAAGCTACGAAGTTATTATTGAGAGAAAATTAAGCAATAAAAATACTTATATTAGAGTAAAACCAGATTTTTCTATTTTGGTTACGACTGGTAAATTTACGACAGATAGAGAAATAAAGAATTTAATTAATACTAATTATGATAAATTAATGAAAATGATTAAGGCACAAGAAGTAAAAGTACAAAATAGTGAAGGATTTAATTATTTAGGAAAAAAGTATGATATTGTTTATGTTGATTATTGTGATATTTCATTTGGAAGTGAAAAGGTTTTTATAAATAAGAAATTAGATGTTGATAAGTGGTATAAGGAACAAGCACAAAAGATTTTTTTAGAACATTTAAATTTAATATATGAACGTTTTTCTAAAAAAATTCCATATCCTAGACTTAGAATTAGGAAGATGACGAGTCGATGGGGTGTTTGTAATACTAAAACTAAGGTAGTTACTTTGAATTTAGAGTTGATTAAGAGAGATACTAAGTATTTAGATTATGTAATTGTTCATGAGTTGTCACATTTAATACATGCTAACCATTCAGCTTACTTTTGGGCTTTGGTAGAAGAAAATATGCCAGAATATAGAGTTTATCGTAAGGAGATGAAAGAGTTTTGATAGTAATAACAAGTTTAGATAATGAAAAAGTAAAAAAGTATAGAAAACTACAAAAGAGAAAATATAGAGAAGAATATGGTGAATATATAGTAGAGGGGTTGCATTTAATTTTAGAGGCTTATAAAACAGGAGCTTTAGAAGAAATTATATTAGCTGAAGGTGAGGAAATACCGGTTCCCGCTCCATATACTTATTTTTCGAAGGAAGTTATTAGTAAGATATCAACTATGGATACTCCTAGTACAGTTATGGGACTTTGTCGAAAGTTAAATCGAGATGAAATTAAGGGTAATAAAATTCTTATTTTAGATGGAATTCAAGATCCTGGTAATTTAGGTACTATTATTCGTAGTGCTGTGGCATTTAACATTGATACTATTGTTCTTAGTGAAAAGACGGTTGATTTATATAATCCTAAAGTTTTAAGAGCTACGCAAGGAATGTTTTTTCATGTTAATATTGTTTCTTGCTTAGCGTTAGAAGTTATTTCTATGTTACAAAATATTGATATACCGGTATATGGAACTAGTGTTCTTAATGGTGTTGATGTTAGAACATTAAAGAGTGAAGAGAAAAAAGCTTTTGCTTTAATTGTTGGTAATGAAGGTAGTGGGGTTAGAGATGATATTTTGAAACTAAGTGATAAAAATCTTTATATTCAAATGAATCAGAATGTAGAAAGTTTAAATGTTGCGATTGCTACTAGTATATTGCTTTATGAATTAGGAAGGTAATATGAGTAAGAAAGTATATATTGGTAAAGTTGTATCAACACATGGTATAAAAGGTGAAATAAAAATAATTAGTGATTTTGAATATAAAGATAGGGTTTTTGTTGTTGGTAAAAAATTAATAATAGATAACAATGAATATTTAATTAAAAGTTATCGGCATCATAAACAATTTGATATGGTTATGTTAAATGATTTTAATAATATTAATGATGTTTTATTTTTAATGAAAAAAAATGTTTATATGTTGGATTGCGAAATTGGATTAGATGATGTTGTTTTAGATGAGGAACTTCTTGATTATTCTGTATTGACTGTTGATGGAAAACATGGAATAATAAAAGAAATATTTTGGGGTGGAGTGAATAATAAACTAATGAGGGTTTTATTAGATAAGGAAGTTATAATTCCTTTTAATTCACCAATGATTAAAAGTATTTCTAAAGATAAAAAAGAGGTTATTGTAGAACTTATTGAGGGGATGTAAATTATGTTGAAGATTGATATTTTAACACTTTTTCCTAATATGTATATGGGGGCTTTTTCAGAGTCTATAATTAAAAGAGCAATTGATTTAGGAAAAGTGGAAATAAATATTCATAATTTTAGAGATTATTCAAATGATTTGCATCATAAAGTTGATGATACACCTTATGGTGGTGGTAATGGCATGGTTTTAACATGTCAACCTATATTTGATTGTGTTAAAAGTATAAGAAAAGATAATTCAAAAGTAATTTTACTTACCCCAGATGGAGAGTTATATAAACAGGAAATGGCTTATAATTTAGCTTTAGAGGGTCATTTGATATTAATTTGTGGTCATTATGAAGGTTTTGATGAGAGAATTAGAACTATTTGTGATTTGGAAATTAGTATTGGAGACTATGTTCTTACTGGGGGAGAAATACCTAGTATGGTTTTAGTTGATTCGATTGTCAGATTATTACCTGGAGTTATTGAAGAAGGTTCACATATAAATGATTCTTTTAATGATAATTTACTTGATTATCCTACTTATACTAAACCTAGAGTTTATCAAGGATTAGAAGTACCAGAAGTTTTATTATCGGGTGATCATAAAAGAATTGCTGAATATAGATATAATGAAGCAGTAAAAAAAACAATGAAAAAAAGACCAGATCTTTTGAGTAAGTAGGTGATTATATGTACAAGATTATAAAGAGTGATAGTAGTTTAAAGGGACAATTTAAAAATAGTGATTTTGAGAAACTAGATAGTTTTTTAGTTTCTTCTAGAAATGGTTGTCTTGTTGTTATGGGGCAAAAAATTTCTACTCTTAAAATTTATGATGTTGTGTTAGCTAGACCTATGGTTAGTAGAATGGTTAATAATAAATATAAAAAATTGCTTATGAGTGTTACAGAACTACTTATTAGTGATGATGACACGGGTGATGCTTTTAGAATGGCTTTAAATCAAATAGAGAAATTTAGACAAGAAGTTAAAAATAAATACCGTATGTTTTTGGAAAGAAAAGAACTTAATTTGATGGCGAAACAACTTAGTGCTTTACAGGAAGAGTCTAAAAATAGGCTTTTAGAATTACAAAATAGTCTATTAATGGATGATACTAAGGGAAAGAGTAGATAATTTTGTTGCAAAAGATGATTTACTGTGGTATAATCTTGGATGTTGATTGAGATGATCCGCTTTTCTTTTATGGATATGATCATTGGTAAATATACTTAGAGAGGAGAACTTATATGGCTAATATTCTTGACAAAATTAATGAAAAACAACTTAACCCTAATGTACCTGAGTTCCGTGTTGGAGATACAGTAAGAGTTGATGTTAAGATCATTGAAGGAAAAAGAGAACGTATTCAAGCTTTTGAAGGTGTTGTTGTAGCACGTCGTGGAGGTTCTGTTTCAGAAACATTTACAGTACGTAAAGTATCAAGTGGTGTTGGAGTTGAAAGAATCTTCCCATTAAACTCACCAAAAGTAGCTGCTATTACTGTTGTTCGTAAAGGTAAAGTTAGACGTTCTAAACTTAACTTCCTTAAGGGTAGAGTTGGCGGATATCGTATTAAAGAAAGAGATTAATTTTGAAATGGGACTTGATTTAAGTCCTGTTTTTTTCGTATTATTTTATTGTTAATGATATAATTATATTGGAGATGATAATATGAGTAAGATTATGAAGACTTTTTTTAAAGAATATGTTCCTTATATTATATTAATATGTATTGTTATTTTAATTAGAAAACTTATTGTTACACCTATTAGAGTTAATGGACCTTCAATGAATAATACTCTACAAAATGGTGATATTATGCTTCTTAATGAGTTTTCTTATAAGACTAATGGAATAAAAAGATTTGATATTGTGGTTATTAGATATAAAAATGAGTATTTAATTAAACGAGTAATTGGTCTTCCTGGGGAAGTAGTAGAATATAAAGATAATTTATTATATATTAATGGTAATGTAGTTGATGAGGATTTTGAACATGCTGAAACTGGTGATGTTGAAAAAATAGAGGTTCCTCAAAATGAGTATTATGTGTTAGGTGATAATCGTATTAATTCTACTGATAGTAGGATTATTGGAAGTATTCCGATAGAAAAAATTAAAGGTACTACTAATAGAGTTATCTATCCATTTAAGCGTATGGGAAAGATAAATTAATATTTATTTAGTATATAAAATTTGAGTTTAAATTATTAATGTTATTATTGGATATAAATTTAGATATTTATATCCATTTTTTATAATAAGTTTTCTCTTTTAAATATTACTATTAAATTACATGTATAAAGTCTATGGAATATAAATAGTACTTTATTTATGAAGGAGGAATTACTAAAGCTACAAATTAAAAATTTACCTTTTGTTCTTAAAAATAATATACAGTTAATAAATATATGTTATAATTAGTTATAGGAAAGTAGTGGTGAGAATGGAAAAGAGGGAGAAAGTGAAAACTAATTCGAAGGGGTTCATTGTATTTGTAGTAGTTTGTTTTGTTTTTTTCTATTTATTTAAACTTGGTGGTGCTTTTAGTAATTTTGTGAACAATTTTGTAACTAATTTTACTAATTCAAATCAAGTACGTATTTTATCTTCTTATGAAAATTCTTATATGGAAAGTGAAATAAGAAGTTATGCTAGGAAACAAGGCATTTCTGTAGATTTTAAGTATATGGGAGATTTAGATATAGTTGATGAGTTAAATACTAATTCAGCTTCATACGATGCTATTTGGATATCAAATTCAATGTGGTTATATATGTTAGACAATCCATATTTATATAGTGATTCTAAATCTGTAAGCATTAGTCCTGTTGTTTTAGGAATAAAGAAAAGTAAAGCAGCAGAACTTAATCTTATAAATAATAAGGTAACTAATACAGATATTTTAAACTTAATAAAAGATAAGAAGATTAATTATGTTATGAATTCTGTAACTCAAACTAATACGGGAGCTACAGCGTATTTAGGTTTTTTAACATCTCTTGCGGGAAACCCTGAAGTATTAACTGAAGATATGTTACATGATGAGACTTTAATTAATAACTTAAAAGATATTTTTGCTGGTGTTTCAAGAGTATCTGGTGATGAAGCTTATCTTAGTAAGATGTTTTTAAATAAAAGTGATTATGAAGCTATTATAGCTAGTGAAGCATCTTTAATAAATATTAATCAGGCATTAGAAAAAGAAAATAAAGAACAATTATATTTGATATATCCAAGTGATGGAGTAGCAATTAATGATTCGACATTTGCTTTTATTGATAATAAAATTGGTAGAGAAGATAATTTTTTAAAGATTCAAAACTATTTATTGAGTGATGATGGTCAAAAACTTCTTGAGAATAATGGACAAAGAACTTGGTATGGAGGAGTAACTTCTAAAGCTGATAGTGATATCTTTAAGAAAGACTGGGGTATAGATACTACTAAGTATTTAAATGTTACAAAATTTCCTTCAAAGAAAGTAATGACAGCAGCTTTAAATTTATATATTGAAGAGTTAAGAAAACCTACTCATGTAGTATTTTGTTTAGACTATTCTGGAAGTATGTATTATGGTAATGGCTATGATGACTTAGTAGGAGCTATGGAATATGTATTAAATAGAGATAGTGCTAGTAAAGATAAATTACAGTTTAGTAGAAATGATAAAATAACAGTAATAACTTTTAGTAGTACTGTTAAGCATATATGGGAAGCTACAGGAAATGATACATCTACTTTAATAGAAAATATTAAAAAAGAAAGCGTTACTGGTAGTACAGCTTTATATGATGCTATAATATCAGGACTAAATATATTAAAAGATGAATCTAATGATTATACTAAAACAATAATTGCTATGACTGATGGAGAAATAAATGTTGGTAGTTATGCAGAATTAGAAAGGCATTATTTAAATTCTAAATTTAAGCTTACCGATATTCCAATTTATAGTATTACTTTTGGGAATGCTAAAGAAGATCAATTAGAAGAAATTGCTGATTTGAGTAATGCCAAGGTATTTGATGGAAAAAATGGTTTGTTAAAAGCATTTAAAGAAGTTAGAAGTTATAATTAGGTGATAATATGAAAAATAGTGAAGTAGTTTCAGCAGTTATTGGAGGAAGTTTTTTTGCTATTCCATATTTAGCATTGAATATTCCAATTTTACCATCAATAGCCATAGGAACTTTAGCATTTACAGCGGGAGAACTTGTTTTTAGAAAAGATAAGACATTGAAAGAGTCTAACTTAACATTATATGAAACTTTAGAAAATGCTAAAAAGCAAAATAAACATATTTTAGAGATGATTCCTAAAATAGAAAATATTGAACTTAGGAAAAGTTTAAATGAAATTAATACGACAGTTACTAAGATTATTAACACCATAGAAAAAAATCCAGAAAAAGAAAAGAAATTAAAAAACTTTTTTGATTATTACTTACCAGTAACTGTTAAATTAGTAGATCGTTATGATGAAATAGAAAATCAAAGAATTAATTCTAAAGAAGAAAAATCATTTAACTTAACAACAGAAAATACTATTAAAGAAATAAATGATGTTTTCAAACAATTTTTAAATATCTTATATCAATCTGATATGAATGATACTGATGTTGAAATAAAAGTATTAAATTCAATGTTGAAAGCTGATGGTCTAAGTAAAAATGAATTAAATGTTGAGGAGGGAGATCATGAATAAGAAGCAAATTATTGGTATAGCTATTTTTGTAGTCCTTGTTGCTTTAATTGTTGGTATTAAGGCATTGGGAGGTAATAGTTTAGGAAGTAGTAATCTTACTACTGTTTATGTTGCAACTGGTGGTGGTAAAGAAGATTTTATTTCTGATCCAGATATTATTAATATTCTTGAAAAGAAATATAAATTAAAAGTTGTATATGATTCATGGAGTAATGGTAAAACAGTAACAAAACCATTAATCAGAGAATCTATAGGACTTGGTAATAGAGATATTATCAATAGATTAGAAAATAAAGAGGATATAACAATTAATACTGAAGGTGTTTCTAAGTATGATGCTTTGTTTACATCTGATCAGAGATTTTATGATTATTATAAGTTGAATCCCCAAAAAGAAAATGGTGAAAGTGATAGATATACCGTTTTAAATGGAGGACTTGCTCTTTATACACCTATCGTTATCTATTCTTGGAAAGATGTTGCAGCAAAACTTGTAGAACAAGGAATTGTTACGAAGGAAAATGATGGTATTTATTACATAACTGATATGAATAAATTAATAGATTATATCTTAGAGGGTAAAAGCTGGAGTGATTTAGGATTAACTGATTTATATGGAAATGTAAATATTGCCTCAACAGATCCTGTAACTTCATCACCTGGGGCTACTTATTATGGATTATTATTATCAATATTAAGTAACGGAAATATAAGTGATGAAAATATAGATGCTAACTTGGAGAAATTAAAAGTATTTTATCAAAAATCTGGATATATGAATAATACACCAGCTGATTTATTTGAAAGATATTTAAAGACTGGTATGGGTGGGGAACCTATGATTGTTGATTATGAAAAAAGTTTAATTGAATTTGCTATTGCAAATCCTGAAGGGTATAAACAAGTTAGTAGTGATATGGTAATTATGTATCCTAAACCAACAATTTGGAATACACACTGTTTAGCTGCTTTCTCTGATGCTGGATTAAAATTCTATAAAGCATTACAAGATAAAGACATTCAACAAATAGCATGGGAAAAGTATGGTTATAGAACTGGATTTACTGGATCAAATTATTCAGCTGATAAAATTGGCGTATCAGTTCCAAGTACTTTGAAAAGTACAGTATCAAGTTTAAAAATGAATTATTATAATAAATTAATAGAATATTTATCAAGATAGGAGATTTAAAATGAGTGTAATGGAATTAAAAGTAGAGAATAAAGGTGATGAGAAGGTAGCAGAACTTGCGAAGCAGAAGAAAGTAACTGAAGAAAGAATTGAAAAGTCTTTAAACTATGATGAGTTGACAGCTGAAGAGAAGAAAGCTATAGACGAATTTAATGCAAAGATAGATGTATTTGATTCTACACAAATATTACAGTATGGAGCGGCAGCTCAAAATAAAATTTCAAGTTTTTCAGATTCAGTACTTGAAGATGTTAAAACTAAATCATCTGGAGAAGTTGGGGATTTACTTGCTGATTTAGTAGCTGAAATTAAGGGTTTTGATGGTACTTTAGTTAGTGAACCTAAAGGTATAGGAAAAATCTTCTATAGTGCTAAAAAACAATTAACTAAAATAGTTGCTAAATACAGTAAGATTGAGTCTAATATTGATGGTATTGAAAAAGGACTTGATAAAAGTAAAATCAAACTATTAAAAGATGTTTCTATGTTTGATCAAATGTATCAAAAAAATTTGGAATATTTCAAAGAAATATCTTTATATATAATTGCTGGTGAAAAGAAGCTTGAAGAATTAAAGAATGTTGTTCTACCAGAATTAAAGAAAAAAGCAGAAGAAACAGAAGAACAATTAGACGTACAAAAAGTTCAAGATATGGAAGCTCAAATTAATAGATTTGAAAAGAAATTATATGATTTAAAGACAACTAGACTTATTTCTATTCAAATGGCTCCACAAATTAGATTGATTCAAAATAATGATGCTGAGTTGGTTGAAAAAATACAAAGTTCTATTACTAATACTATTCCTCTTTGGAAGAATCAAATGGTTTTGGCACTTGGTATAACTAATGCTAAAACGGCTTTAAAGCAACAACAAGCTGTATCAAAATTAACTAATGATATGTTATTAAAGAATAGTGAAACTTTAAAACAAGGTACTTTAGATATTGCTAAAGAGAGTGAAAGAGCAATTGTTGATATTGAAACATTGAAGAAGACTAATCAGTCTTTAATTGAAACATTAGATGGAGTAATTAAAATTCATGAAGATGGACGTATTAAACGTAAGGAAGCTGAAGTAGAACTTCAAAATATTGAAAAAGAATTAAAAAATAAGATTTTAGAAATAAATGTAAAACCTAAAGCTGAATAGTTGTAATTAGAGTGTAAAATTTTATTATTTTACACTTTTTATTTATTGTGTTATGGTATATTGTATAGTAAGTAGGTGGATAATATGAATTATGAATTTGGTGATATTTATAAGGACTTTTTTACTAAAGGATATAAATTAGATAATAATACAGAGAGTAAAATGAGTGATGAAAAAGAATTAATTAATATAGATAATCTATTTATAAGTGATGATTCTAAAGAACTATTAAAAAAAATAATTAGTTATATGGAAAAATATAGTTTGAAGGAAGAGACTAATTATATAACATTTAATATTAAAATTAATGGTACTGATAAATTAACTACGGATGCTATTGTTAGTTTACTAGGATACTATAGTAAAAAATATAATTATGTTAAAAATAGTGATATTAGTGAGTTTTCCTTATATAAGATTGATAATTTAGATGATATTAATACTATATATAAAAATGGACTTGTTCATATAACAGACTTAGATGCTATTAATATGAAAGATAGTAATTTTAAGAGAAAGTTTTTTTATTTATTGATGAGGGAATTATCTAGTAAAAGTATAACTTTTATTAGTGGTAAAGATGATGTTTTACGAGAATTTTTATTAAATGATGATAAATTATCTAGTGAGTATTTTTTATTTAATATTGATGAAGTTAAGGCTTCTGTTAGTGATGTTTATAATGAAATAGTAAGTAAAGTTAATATGGGTGAAGACTTTAATATTAAGTTACTTGATTATATTACTAATACTTTTCCTAAATCTTTAAAAGATTATACAACGTATACTGATTATTTATATAAGTATATTTCTTTTAATAAAAGTTTACCTGATATTGTGACTGTTAGATCTGTTGATGAAGTTTTTAAGGAAATGAATGAATTAGTTGGATTAAGCAAAGTTAAAAATTCGTTATATGATTTAGTTGATTTAATTACTTTGAAAAATAAAACTAAAGATGATTTAAAAATTCAAAATATAAATTTGCATATGGTTTTTTTAGGTAATCCTGGTACTGGAAAAACTACTGTTGCAAGAATGATTGGTGATATTTTATATAATTTAGGTTATATTAAAAGTAATAAATTAATAGAGGTATCATCTAAGGATTTAGTAGCTGAATATGTTGGACAAACAGCTGTTAAAACTATGAATGTTATAAATAAAGCAATGGGTGGTATATTGTTTATAGATGAAGCTTATACTTTGGCCACTACAAATAATGATAATTCATTTAATGGTGAGTGTATCGCTACACTTATTAAAGCTATGGAAGACTATAGAGATAATTTAGTTGTAATATTTGCTGGATATACAAAAGAGATGCAGGCTTTTCTAAATTCTAACTCTGGTATTGCTTCGAGAATTGGTTATACATTAGAGTTTGATGATTATACAAATGAAGAATTAAAAGAAATATTTAGTAATATGGTTAAAAAGAGTGGCTTTAAGTTAGATGGTGATGCTTTAGAAAAAGTTGATGAGTTGATTAATGAAAATAGAGATATGAGAAATTTTGGTAATGCTAGATTTATTCGTAATGTATATGAAAAAACTATTATAAATCATGCTAAAAATACGAAGAAAGATACTAGAAAGTCTGTTTTAAAGACTATTACTAAAGAAGATATAACTTATTAAAGATTGGTGAAGTATAGTGCAGATTAGTGATTTGATAGAAGAGTATGATAAATTGCAGATGAAATATGGGGCAATAGAATTAGATTCTATATATAATGGTGGTTGTTGTTTAAAGCCTGATATTTGCTTTGTATTTATGAATCCTACTGGTAGGAATATTGCTAGTAGTAAGTCTTGGAAGGGAAGAAAATCACCTTGGATTGGTACAAAAAATATTTGGAAGTTATTTTATAGTGTAGGGTTACTTTCAGATGAGACATATAAGGAGATTTTAAGAAGAAAACCAAAAGAGTGGGATTATGAATTTAGTGATTATGTATATAATGAAGTAGAAAAGAATAAGGTTTTTATTACTAATCTTGGAAAATGTACACAAATTGATGCTAGACCACTTTCTGATGAAGTATTAGGAAAATACCTTGATTTATTACTTAAAGAGATTGATATTATTAAACCTAAAGTGATTATTACTTTTGGCAATCAAGTTAGTTCTATAGTATTAAATAAAAAAATATCTGTTTCAGAAAATAGGAAGACTTATCATGAAATAGAAGTTAATAATACTATGTATAGAGTTTATCCTGTTTATTATCCAGTGGGTAATGGTATTTTTAATATTGATAAAGCAATAGAAGATATTAAATGGATAATTGATAATGAAATTAATAGTTGTAAAGTTAGTTAAAGAGTATCGCTATAACAAATAAATTAGATAGTATTGAAAAAATAATTATTTATGAACTAAGAACACATTATTAAAATAAAAGGATCATTGGAAGATGATTGTTTTAGGATGAAAGATTGGTCAAATTATCAAAGTAGGACTTATGGTGAGATGTTGGAATTTACTTGTTGAATTTTTAAATAATTATAATGTAAATAGTGCAATTGATTTGGGATGTGCTAGTATATGATTAAGCATGGTATAAAGTTTTAGCTATTGATAGACAATTAAATGAAGATTTTATTTTAAATAGATTATCTGATGATGAAAAGAAATTAATCTCATTTAGTAAGTGTGATTTTGAAAACTTAGTATTGCCAGAAACAGAGTTATTGACGGCTTTTTTTAGTATTCCATTTTGTAGTCCAGATAAGTTTGATGAGTTATGGAATAAAATATATAATTCTCTGGAAGATAATGGTTATTTTGTTGGACAATTATTTGGAGATAGAGATGCTTGGAGTTTGATTGATTCAATTAATACGTTTTCTATTGAAAAAGTAAAAAATTATTTAAAAAGGTATAAAATAATTAAATTATTGGAAGTAGAATACGTGAGAGAAAGTGATGGTAAGAAATGGCATTTTATAATATAATAGCTAAAAAGTAAACAATAAATAAATTAGTTTGGTTATATTTATGAAAATATTGGATGTGTACAATACAATACAATTAATTAAGGAGTAAATATTATGAATAATTATAGTTTAAATGTAGATTCTCCTATTATGGGAGGCTATTTTAGTTCAGAACAAATCGATTTACTTTCAATTGTTCAATGTCAGTCTTTAGAGGAGCTAATGGATTTTGTAGTAAACTGTGATCAGATTAATCACCTAAATTGTATACTTGAGTCTATTGATGGATTGGATTTGGAGGCGGCAAAGAGGAAGATTTTTCAAAGTTATCAAGATACAATGGTATATCACGATCAGAGCTTAAAGGATTCTAGAATTAATAGATTAAAGTATTTAGGAATATTATCTGAAGAGGAGTTAATGTCAGTTATTGATGGGACACATCCAAGGAGTCAAGAAATATTGTCTTTGAATCATCATTTTATATCAGAAGAGTGGGATCAAACAAAATCAGTTAGTTATGATGAAATTGCAAATTTAAATTCCCAATTGTCATTATTTAATAGTATGTTAATTGGATCTGGTAGAATATACAAAGTGATAAATAAATATGATATTGATAAAGATAGTAAATATGATTTTTATTTTGCTAAGAGAGATTTAGATTTTGCATATAGAAATGGTAAACAGGTTAGATTTCATTCTTTGCTTGTTAAAGAGGATGGTAAAATATTTAGTGGTAAATCTAAAGAGGAAATAATGATGATTATTAGGGAATATGTTAAGAGGAGTATAGACTTTATTAATACCTATAATTCTAGTCATAAAATAAATATAAATGGTAAAGAAGAACCTGTTATTAATGCTGTTGATTTGTTTAATGAAATAGTTAGTTTTGATAAAAATGCTCAAGGTGAATATTATAATATTTGGGAAGATAAATATGGAATATCAATGCCAGAGTTAATGTCTTGTTTTGATTATGCTTTGACTAATAAGCCTGAAGGTGTTAGTTATCTTTATAATGAGCCATTTTTGGAAGATGATAAGAGACGACAAAAAGTATTTGAAACTCTTAGTTTAACTACACCAGGATTGATTGATACATTAGGTTCTCAAATGCATATTACAATTTCTCAAGATTTGGGTAGTATTGAAAGGTGTTTTGCCGATTTTAAAAAATTACAGGATGAAGGAATGAAAATACAAATTACAGAATTTGATATGTGTTTGGGTAAAAATGATATTCCAAGAGTATATGGGCCCTTTGCTGATGTATCTTTAGAGAGAGCATATCAAGAAAAAGATAAAAAAATTACTGATATAGCCGATGTTATTAATAAATCAGGGGTGAAGTTGTCTGGAATATCATATTGGTCATTAACGGATGGGATTGATTGTAATTTGGAGAGGATTAGAAGTAATGCTTTAATAAATCATCAAATTAGTAATGTTAATGAAATACCTACAGTATGTGGAGGATTTATTCCAACACGTAGAGAATCAGTTAAAAATAGTGAGTTGAATCATATGTTTACTGTACAAAATAAGGGTGTAAGTAATGTATCACATGAGGTACATATTTAAAATAAAGCTAGTAAACCTTTTTAGCTATGAGAATTATAATGTTTGTTGTATATTGATAATAAGAATTATTTTATAGTATTGGAGGCGTTAGTATGAAAAAAATAATGTTGACTATTTTAATAGGTGGTTTTGTGATTTTTGGATTGACGGGATGCGGTAAATCTGATTTGGAAGCTGCTAAAAAGAATTTGCAAAAAACACAGGAAAAATATGGCTCTGTTGAAAAAGAAACTGTTGATATTTTAGTGGCAAAATTTAATACAGAAGTAGTTGATAATAGTTCTTTAAATCCAGCATCAGTTGATTATTTAACTGAAAGTAATAAACAATATTGGTATGGTTTAATTGATGGTATATATTTGGTAGTTGTTCCTGAAAAATATACTGGTGATAAGACGAATGAAATTGTTGATTATATACTTTTATACGTAGATAAAGCTAGTAAATATGAGGCTGATGCTATTTCATATATTAAATATTTAATTAAAGCTAATAACAGTGAAATTACTGATTTAGAAATTGATACGTTATTAGATGATGTTAAGTTAAAAGTTAATTCTGGTGAGATAGCAAATAATGGTAAGGGTATTTCAATTGGTTATACAGAAGAAGATGGAATATATCAATACCAAGTTTTAAGATTATATAAATAATTGTAAGAATAAGATAAATATTAAGAGTAGATTATTATGTTAAAATCCATTGCTTGTGGCAATGGATTATTTGTAATAAGCTAAATTTGATGAAAGGAGAGAAAATTATGTTAAAAGATAATTTGAAAATGTTAAGAAAAAATAAAGGTCTTTCTCAAGAAGAATTAAGTATTAAATTACATGTAGTTAGGCAAACCATTTCAAAATGGGAGTCTGGTTTATCGGTTCCTGATGCTGAGATGTTAGTTGAAATATCAGAAATATTTGAAACTCCTGTTAGCATAATTCTTGGCAATAGTATTGAAAAGGTTGAAAATAATGATTTGAAAGTGATATCAGAAAAATTAGAAGTTATAAATGAACAGTTATCAATAGAACAGAAGAGAAAAAGACGTATGTTTGGTAATTGTTTAATGGTAATAGATATATGTCTAATATTATTATTTGTCTTATTAGCTGTATTAGGTAGCCCATATTTATCGTGGGATTTTAGTAATCCTGAATGGGCTATTATTGGGACATTATGGCATAGTTTTGAGTGGATATATTTTAAAGTAGCTCCATTTATGATTATTGTGATTACTTTAATACTTTTGATAGTGCTATTGAAAAAAGATAAATGATAATATTTATATTTGTAGGTATTATCAGAATTAGTTGATGTATGTTTTGAAATATTATAAATATTAGGTGGTATGGTAAGAAAAATGATTGGTCATGATATAATATAGTTGTTGATAGTAATTTGAAAGTGAGGCTTTATGCATGAATGAGTGGAAAAAATTACAAAAAGGATTAATTTATAATGATTTCGATGATGATTTATTTCAAAGAAGAATTGTAGCTAAAAGGTTATTTCATGATTATAATAAAACTGATGATGAAGAAGCAGAAAAGCGACAAACTATTATGAGAAATTTATTTAAAAAAGTTGGAAAATCAGTTTGGATTGAACCTGATTTTAAATTTGAATTTTGGAAAAATATTACAATAGAAGATAATGTATATATAAATTTTGGTTGTGTAATTTTGGATTGTGCAGAAGTAATAATTGGTAGAAATACGTTAATAGGGCCAAATGTTGGAATATATGCTGTTAATCATGCCATAGATGCAGAAGAAAGAATTAATGGTGGATGTCATGGAAACCAGTTCATATTGGTGAAAATGTATGGTTAGGTGGAGATGTAAAAATTCTTTTCGGAGTTTCTATTGGAGGTAATACAATTATAGGTGCTGGAAGTATTGTAACTGAAGATATTCCATCAAATGTAATTGCGGTAGGTAATCCTTGTAGAGTAATTCGACAAATCACAGAAAAAGATAAAACTGGATATAAGAAATAAACTACAAATTACAAGTATACTTGTAATTTATGTAATAGATCAGAATAGAAATTCTGCCCTTTTTAATATAGTAGGCAGAACATTTTATTATAGGAAAATGGGATGACTTAAATTGTTATAATGAGGTTTTAGACTATCTAAGACGGTATAATTCATGATATAATAGACACGATTTAGTTTACTTATAAATTAAAAAAGGAGATAAACACGGATACGTGTCAAAAAAGAAGTGCTAGATAAGAAAAAAATAATCAAGTTAGCAGATAAACATAAAACAAATATCAACTGGTAAGTAGGGAGTTATGAAGAAACATTATTAAAACCTTCAAAATAAATGAAGAATTACTAAATTCTTTCTGCATATTTACTATAAAAAACTATAAAAATATGTGCTAGTAGGGATATAAAGAAAAATTTAATATAATTAATATAAATGGAGGTAGCAATGAAGATAATTGAAAATAAATATTCTAACAGTACTTTTGAAAATATAAAACATATTGATGATTATGGAAATGAATATTGGTATGCCCGTGAATTACAAGTAGTATTGGAATACAAGGATTGGAGAAATTTTCAAAAAGTAATAGACAAAGCAGTTTTATCAGCAAATAACAGCGTTTCAAGCGAGGAGGATTGGCTTGTTGAGGTCAACAAGCCAATAAAAACTGGTAAAGGGAAAAAAGAAATTATTAAAGATTATAAATTATCAAGATACATATGCTATTTGATAGTACAAAATGCAGATCCAAGCAAAGAAGTTGTTGCTTTGGGACAAACATATTTTGCTATTCAAACGAGAAAGCAGGAAATAACTGAACAAGAATATGATTCTTTATCAGATGATGAAAAAAGATTTTATCAAAGAAAATTAACAAAGCAAGGTAACTATACGCTTCAAAAAGTTGCTTCATCTGCTGGTGTTAAAAATATGGCTGAATTTCATAATGCGGGATATAAAGGATTATATAATGGAGAAACTGCCGATGATATATTTAAAAGAAAAAAATTACGTTATAGAGAAGATATTTTGGATAATATGAATGAAGATGAATTAGTAGCTAATTTATTTAGAATAAATCAAACTAAGCAAAAACTTTTAAAAGACAATGTACAAGGAGAAAAAGAAGCAAAAGATGTACATTATGAGGTAGGGAAAAAAGTTAGAAAAGTGATTGCAGATATTGGTGGAATGATGCCAGAAGAAATGCCAACACCTAAAAAGAGTTTAAAAGGACTTGAAAGAGAAAGGAAAAAATTAGAAATAAAAGAGCAAAAGAAATTTGATAAAATAAAATAATAATTTGCTAAATTCTCAGGCTGTGTCCTGTAAATTTTGAACCAAATAATATATAATCGCTTTTGAAAAGAGGGATTAGTATGAATCAAGAAAAAATTGGAAAATATATAGCAACATGTAGAAAAAATTTAAAACTTACTCAAGAACAATTAGCTGAAAAATTAGGTATAACAAGTAAATCGATAAGTAGATGGGAGAATGGAAAAACTATGCCTGATGTTTCCTTGTTTCATTCATTATGTAAAGAATTAAGTATTACTATTAATGATTTATTAAGTGGAGAAACAACAAGTAAAAATAATTTGGATTTATCAGCAGATAAATTATTGGATTACAGCAAATATATTAAGAAAACAGAAAAGAAAAAATTAATTATTCTATCGATTGGATTAATTACTTTAATTGGACTATTTTTAATAGTAATCATTTTGATTTTTAATAAAACATTTTTTAAAAACTCTTATGAATTAGACTATATGAATAATATAAGTATTCCAATACCCAGATATTCTTATTACAGAGGAACGGGAGGAATGGAAGCGTATACAACTAAATTAAAAACAATTAAACAACCCGATGAAGTAAATATTTTGATAGATAGATATTTAAATACTTTAGATAAAATTGAATGTAATAATGAAAACTATTATTATGATAAAAATAAAAATTTTACGATAATTCAATATAGAATAAATAATGATGGTATTGGATTTGTTAATACAATTTATATATCATATAGTGATGGAAATATTTGTAAGTAACAAATTACACGGTATAAAAAGAAAGTGATAAATAATGGATATGTATCAAAAAAGAGAAATGAGAAAAAATAAAAAAAAGAACGAAGATGTAAAAAGTTTACCATCTACGAGTATTAACTGGTAAGTGGGGAGTTATGAAAAAACACTATTAACCCCTTGAAAATAAAGGAAAAAATAAAATCTCTTTTTACATTTTAAACATATTTTTACTTGAAAAATGTTAAAAAGAATAAATGTGCAGGAGTTATGAAAAACTTTTACTAAATTGCACAATTAACTTATTAACCATATTCCTATATAATATAGATAAGAAACAGAGGGAGTGTGGTTATAATGAAAAAAATAAAACTACCTATTAAGAATATAGAAACTAACATAATTTTAAATGCCTTAATACAATTTAAAAATGATAAATTAAAACAAGGTATCTATACAGAACCTATTGATGAACTAATTTTAAAATTAAATAAAATTTATTAAACATATTTGAACTGATTAAAAATGGTCAGTTCTTTTTTTATGCCAGAAATGGAATACATAGCCATCTTATTAAATTAAGGTGGCTAAATTAAAAGAAAGGAGGCGAGAATATGCAAGAAAGTAAGTGCAAGGTAATTGCAATCACAAATCAGAAAGGAGGAGTTGGTAAAACAACAACAACCTTTAATCTTGGTGTAGCATTGGCTAAACAAGGAAAAAGAGTGTTAGTTGTAGATGTTGATCCTCAGAGTAATTTAACTACTTACGCAGGTTGGTATGATGAAAATGAATTGAAATATACTTTAACTGATTTAATGGAGCAATCTATGAATGATGAAGAAATTAAGACAAAAGAAAGTATATTACACCATAGTGAAAATGTGGATTTAATTCCATCTAATCTTTCTTTATCAGCATTAGAAAATTCACTAACCTATGCAATGAGTAGAGAATATACTTTAAGGAATTGCTTATCTAGTATTAAAGATGACTATGATTATATACTTTTAGACTGTCAACCAACTTTAGGTATGCTTACAATAAATGTTCTTGCTAGTGCAAATAGCATTATCATACCAGTACAAAGTGAATACTTTAAGAGGTATGACTGATTTATTTAAGATAATAAATAAAGTTAGACGACCTTTTTACAGCAGAAGAAGAAAGAACTAATGATAAGTTTGAAAAAGGTATTGATATTAAAATAAGTAATATTGATGATTTTCCAGACCACCAATTTAAAGTCATTGAAAATGAAGATATGTTTAATATGCGTGATAGCATAAAAGAAAATGGAGTATTAGTTCTTGTATTACGGTTAATTAAAAGACAAAGATGGATTAAAATTCACAATAGGAAATGATACTCATTATTCACATACAACTTATGGTGCTTTTATAACAGTAACTTATAAAAACACACCAATAAATGGTCAGCTTAAAATTAAGAAAACAGGAGAAAATTTAGTAATCAAAGATGGTAAATACACTTACAAAGATAAAAAATTAAGTGGTGTAACATTTGAAATTTATGTAGAAGAAGATATTAAGTCTGCTGATGGAAAAATTGACAAAGATCTAAAAAAATAATATAATTGCATGGACTATATACATTCTTAAATAAAAAATCTGAAGATAGGAGGTTGATAAAATGCTAAAAAATGCTATAGCATATATTTTAAGAAAAAGAAATAGAACA
>CAKPLN010000004.1 GCA_934167665.1 uncultured Bacilli bacterium | reverse complement strand
TTCTTTCAATAATATGTCTAGTTGTTTCATCTATGATAGTTTTTTTACTACCATCTTTTTTATATCCAAGTGGAACACCACCAGGTAAACGACCTGATTTTATAGCACCATTATAACACAGATTTCGTCATTATTTTAGTTTTTTAATGAAATCTTTTAAATCAGATAGTTTTATTTTGGTATTTAAATCTCTGTAGTAAGCAAATTCGTGTCCATTGAATAAAAGATATGTCTTGTTATTAATAATTGCTCTATGAGACTCTAAATAGCCTATATTGGTAGGCTCTAATTTTAATAAACTACCATTAATGAAAATAGGTTTAGTATTATTAAGCCTACAAGCCCATTCAACTTTACTTTTAAGTTCATGACTTATTTTAATTTCTTGTTTGATTATTTTTATCATAATATCATCAACACCTTTCTTAAACGACAAAAAAAATCAATCATTTCTGATTGATTTAATCAATAACGTCACATTGGTGCGACGATTTTATCTTATGGAGCAATAACATAGGTTATTTGAAACTCTCAAAGTAAATTAGTAAATAACTAATCTCTATAAATATAATACCATTAAAATTGTAAAATGTGTATAGTTTTTTCAATGAATTGTATAAATATTATTGCTTTTAATTAAATGATTTATCTTTCATTGCATTATTATTTATTTCAATTTTAGATTCTATATTTATAATTGATTTGTCATTTTTATTTCTATATTCAAAAAATATACTTAATGCTAAAGCACCTATTGCAATGATAACTGATATAATTGAAATCCAATATGAACTTTTAATATTATTAATATTAATTCTAAATTCATATTCTTTTTTAATATCTAACAATTGTTTATTATAATTATCATATATATTTTTTATATTTTCAAACCCTTTTTTTATATATTCATCATTATAATGAGATTTATGAATATCAATACCATTAAAAATAGAACTATATTTATGAAATTTAGAATTTAATATTTCATATTGCTTATAATTTTTTCTTATTTTACTAATTTTACAATTATATAATTTAATTTTTTCGTTTGCTATATTTTCTTGCATTTCATCTAGAAGGTAAAATGCAATAGAATTAATAAAAATATTTGTAAAATCGCTACTGGTGTGTTTAATTTCATATTCTTTTTCTTTAAGATAAAAGAGTACATTGTTTGAACGATCGATTTTATTTCGAGATATCATAATGTTATACCACATTGTAGTATTCGCAAATGAATCGCTTTCTCCCTTTTTTCCTAGGCACACACTTATATTTTCAAGTTCTCTAGCAGAATAATGTTCCAATATTTCTAAATCCTGATAAAATGTTTCTAATCTATTTGTCACTTTAAAATTAGTTTGATAAGTATTAATGCTTATAGGTGGTTTATTTTCATAATCTAATTGAAGAGGTAGATACTTATTAAATAATTTGTTAAATCTACATTTGAATTCAATAATAAAATCTTCATAATCATTATTGCGTTTTTGTTTAACGGAAGTTCTACTTCTACTATATAGATACTTTCTTTTATATTTTAATTTTTCATAGGTAGTTGTTATATTTACTTTTTCATTAAATATATTATTTATTTCATCATTAAATTTTTCAGTAACTTTTAAATCAAAAGATATTCCTAATAGATCATTTGATATTTCAAAAATATGAATTATTATAAAGTCGCATAATTCATATAATTCCTTATCTTTCGGTGATAATCTACATAATTCAGTACAGCCATGATTGTTTGTTGAAGTTATATAACTATCTATACACTTTTTTAATTTTTTATGTCTAAGTTCTCCCCCTAAGTATCCTTTCAAATGATTATCTTTATATAGACTAATAATTCCTGGATAAAGATTATGACAATCATTCTTAGAAACGATATTTAGTAAAAATATATCATTTAATCTTATATATTTATTTTTGGGCATAGTAGTATTTTTTTCATCATACTTTTTTTCGAAATCATCATCTGTATATAGAAATTTTTCCATATTAGTTAATGGTATAATTTTAGATGTTTTATTTCTTATATATTTTTTTGCATTCATTATTTTATTTAACAAATAATTATCTTTATCTATTCTTTGTTTACTAAATTTGTTTTTTATTTTCATTTCAAACCTCCCAATAATACTATAAATCCATATCCCACAAACCTAAATTTTCCTTTAATTCTTCATTATAATTCAACTTTTTAACATTAAGTAATTTCCTATACATTCCTGTTTTGTATTTTAAACTATAAGTTATATTTTTTCTTCAATTTATCATTTAATTTTAAACAATCTTTTAAATCTAATTTAGTAAGTATTTTTTTAATGAGAATTTTAGATTTAAATTTAGGATTTTCTTAATTTCTTTTTATCAATTTCGAGGTTCATTAATACCTTTTCACGATAATTAGTTTTCCATGGACTAAATTCATATTTTTTATTCCTTTTACTATTAATGTAGCACATGCTTGTTTTAAAATTAATGCTTTCATTGAAAAGTCTCAATAATATTTTATCATAAATTATTATAAAAGTTATAATATTGTTCAAAATTATGGTATAATTTATATGAGAGGATGGTGCTATATCATGGAACTAAATAAAATGAAATTTATTGATTTATTTGCTGGTATAGGTGGATTTAGATATGCACTTGAATCTTTTGGATGTAAATGTGTTTTTTCATCTGAATGGGATAAATATTGTCAAGAAAGTTATAATTTGAATTTTGGTGAAATACCATATGGAGATATAACAAAAATAGATGAAAAAGATATTCCTAGTTTTGATATACTTTGTGCTGGATTTCCATGTCAACCATTTAGTATTTCTGGAAAACAAAAAGGATTTGAGGATACAAGGGGAACATTATTTTTTGATATAGTAAGAATTGTTAGTTATCATAAACCTAAGATTATATTCTTAGAAAATGTTAAAAATTTAAAAGCACATAATGGCGGTGCAACATTTGAAGTAATATCAAATACTCTTGATAGTTTAAATTACAACATATATTATAAAGTTCTTAATGCCAAAGATTTTAATTTGCCGCAGAACAGAGAAAGAATTACAATTGTTTGTATAAGAAAAGATATTGATAATGGAATGTTCAAATTTCCTAAATCATCTAAAAATTTTGTAACTATTAGTGATATAAAAGAAGATGATTCAGTTACTGAAAAATATATACTTAATAGAGAAGATATTCACATAGATGAAAAAAAATTAAGTGATGCAATAAAAAATGGGAAAGTTTCAAAGCCACTTCAAATTGGCATTATTGGAAAAGGTGGTCAAGGGAATCGAATTTATCACGAAAATGGTATTGGAATAACTCTAGCAGCTTCAAGTGGAGGAGCTGCTTCAAAAACAGGAGCTTATTATATTAATGGTAAAATAAGAAAATTAAGTCCAAGGGAAGCAGCTAGATTACAAGGGTTCCCCGAGAAATTTAAAATAATAGAAAATGATAATCAATCACTTAAACAATTTGGTAATAGTGTTCCAATAAATTTACTAAAAGAAGTTTTTAAGGGTTTAAAAGATATTTAGGAGGAGTCAAATGAAAAAATGGGAAAATTTTGAAAATGAAATGACAGGATATCTTCAACATATGTTAAAAGATTACGATGTCTTAGTTAAACAATACGGAAATGCTGACAGTACAATTCCAGATATAGAAATAACAATTAAATCAAATAATAAAAAGTTTTATGTTGAAACTAAAATGCCTGCATCTCAAACATCTCAATTTGTTGTTGAAATAAAAAATGACAAATTTGTTTATGGTAATAAAAATAAATTTAAAGCAAATCAATATTCTGATGAAATTATAAATATATTAAATGATAATTTTAAATTATATAGTAAAGTCGCCCAAAGTGGTATGATTGTACCAGTTCCTGAGTCAATAGCATTTAGTTGGATAGTTTCAAATATGAAAAATAAAAATGTAGAATTCGTTATATCAGTAGATAATAGTGGGAATAAAAAGATTTTCTCATTAGATCAGTTTAATAATTTCTTTAATATAAAAACTATCTTTCGAAGAAAGAAAAGTGGCAGTCAGGATTTACCTAAAATTTATTATGATGATTTTAAAAAAAATTTAGAATCAAAATTTTCAAAATATAAATATTCTCTTAATACCGATGGTAAAAAGTTGTATGTAATTTTACCGTTAGATTTAAATAAAAATGAATGCTATATTAATAGTGACATATTACCTGATGGTAAACAATATTTTTTATCAAATAAAGAGAATGGTAAATATGAAGTTAAGATAACTTCTTCTACAAATAATCCAAATATAATATTTGAATTATCTTTAAAGGATAATGATTTTGATATGTATACTATTCAATGCTTAATTGAATACATAATTAATAATGGTTAATATTTACATTCGTAATCTTCTTTTTCTTTACTTAAATCTAAATCTTCAATGTCATCATCATTTAAAATATTATCTTCATACATATCATTAACTACATCAATATATTTATCATCTTTATCGTACCAACTATGAAGTTTATTATGTAAGAAAGATATTAGCTTATTAAATTTATCTTTCCAATAATTTAGTGTATATTTCAAATCATTAATTTTAGATTTTAAAAATGATATTTCATTATCTTTTTCTTTAATAGTATTATTTAATGTATCAACTCTTAAATTTAGTGCTTTATTATTTTCAGTAAGTGTTTTAATTTGTTTATCCTTATTTTTTAATTCTTCATTTGCATTAATTAATGTATTAGATAAGGTTTGGATTTTATCATATTCATCATTAGTATTATCTACTTGTTTGATAAAGTTAATAAAAGAAGCTTTATCATCTTTTGATAAAATATAATTATCTTTATTAAGTTTGGATACCTTTAATTTATCAATTTTATCTTTAATATCTTTAGAATTTTGTTTAAGTTCTAAAGATTTTTTATTTGCCTCTTTTAGAGTTATATTATTTTTTTCAATTTGTTTTTTTAATTCAATATAGTTATTCATATCTGATACATGAATATCTTTATTTCTACCTTTTTGCTTTGTTTTTAAAGTAGAATCTAAACTATATATTTGATTAAATTCTTCAATACATAAAGTTCTCATTTTATCTTGCAATCTTATTAAAGACTCTTTTGTAAATACATCGGATTTACCAACTTGTTTTTCCATACCATTTTTATTTTTATATTTAATAGGTACACCAACAATATGCAAATGTGGACTAGTTTCATCAAAGTGGATTATAGCACTAGCTATTTTAAAATTAGGAACTAATAATTCTAAATCATTAACTTGTTCTTTATATACTTCTGACATTTTCTTTTTAAAATCCTTATCTTTAGTATCCCAATATTCTTTATCTCCAAGTTCTAGTATTATTTCACAAGCAAGATCTTTCTTTTCATTATTAGATACATTTTCAAAATAATTATTTATCATTCTACTAGGTCTAGATTGCTTTGAATTATATTCTAATCTAGATTCTTCAAATTCATTTAAATAAAGTTCTCTAATATCATTAAGTGGAGAAGAAGTACCTCTAACTATTTCTATTAATTCTTGATTATTATCATACTTTCTATAATTATGTTTATCTACCTTTGATAATTGTCTTATATTTTGTATAGCATTATTTGGTAGTGAGGTAGTACCACTTATATTATTTTTACCATTTTGTTTTGATATATTTTTTCTATTTTTATCACTACCTAAATGTAGTGAATAAGCAAGTTCACTCATGTAATCACTATCCTTTCTTTTGTGATATTTTGTCATCCAAAATTACTAACCCCCTAGGAATTTTGTACGCAAACATACAAAATATCCTGTGGGCTAAGGTTTAACACCTTAGAATCCGTTTAATCAATTTTTAAATTGCTATCGCCACTATCATTTACTTTCGTAAACAAAACGTGCCACATATTTTAAAAATCTTCTTTGATAACATTATCAGGTATTGTTTCAAATACATCTTTAATGTTTACTTTTATATCATTGGGACTATTTTTTGTAGCAAACATTCCCATAGCTATCCAGTTATTATTATCATTGTTATTTTTTTGTAAAGGGAACATTCTTATAGGAACTTCATTTTTAAGTAATGGTCCTATATCTAATTTTTCAGTTTCTTTATAGAAAGCACCTTTATAAAAATTAACTTCATAATATTCATTTAATCTATAAAAATGTTGCATAACTTCTTTAATAGGTAAGTATTCACTATACCTTACATTTGTATCTATACATATACCATTAAAATCATAAGTAAGTTTTCTTTTCTTATCAATATAACCTTTGTTATATAACTCTTCAAAATCACTATAAAAAGTACTTCTAAAATTAACTTGTTTAATCATATACATATTATTTTTAAATTCTAATTCAATATCATCAATATATCTCATAATAATATCTGCTTTAGTTTGTCTATCTAATAAATCCCAATTATCATTAAAAGCATAATATGATATAGGAAGTTTTACTTTATTAATAAAATCCATATCTCTTTTAAGTAATATATCTTCCATTGTAAAATTAAGTTGTTCAGTTTGTGAATTTTCTAATATTTTAGAATTTATCATTTCAATTTGATTTTCTATTAATTTAGATTCTTGCTTAAATTCTTCTTCAGTAAATAATTCATCAATATATGCTTTTCTAATTCTTTCTTTTTTATTATTTAACTTTTTGAGTTCATTCTCTAATTCTATTTTAGGATCATCTACTTTTGATTTTAATACTGGTAAAAAGAATTCATTAACAACATTATCATATTCCAAAATATCAGCAAGTAAAGTTTTAATATGTTCTTCAATTTCATTTTCATGAATATTGTTTTTACAATTTTCACATCTATAATAAAAGTACCATTTATCAGATTTAATTTTATGAGAAGCACCACCAGCAAGAATCCTACCACATTTAGGACATTTTAATTTTTGTAAGAAAATATAAGTCTGAGTTCTCATATAATTTTTTTGATTTTTCTTCTTTTGTACTTGGCAACTTTCCCATAACTCTTTACTTACTATTGGTTCGACGACATTTTTATAATATGTTGGATGATTAGTCCTTTTACCATGAACATAATCTCCTTTATAAACCTCATTTGCTATAATTCTAAGTATTCCAGTATCACACCAATTTGTTTTACCTAATACTTTTTCTTCATTAAAAATAGTAGCAATATTATAATAAGATTTTCCTTCAAAATATAAATTATATATTCTTATTACAATATCTTTAGTAAGTGGATCTGGTACTAATTTTTTATCTATATGTTTATAACCTAGTGGTGCTCTAGCAGGAATATGTCCTTCTTTAATAGCACCAGCAAGACCAACTTTAGTTCTTTCACTAGTTCTTTCTATTTCATTTTGTGATACTGTTGTAAGTAATCTAGCAACCATTTTACCACTTGAATTAGTTGTATTTATTTCTTCATTAGCACAATCTAAGTATGCATTGTTCTCATCAAGAAACTTCATAATACCTTCCATATCATAAACACTTCTAGTAAGTCTATCTAATTTAAGTACAACAATAGTATTACATTTTTTATCTCTTATATCTTGTAATAGTTCTTCAAATGCAGGTCTATAATTGCCTGTTTTAGCACTTATTCCAGCATCTTTATATAGTTTATATATTTCATAACCTTTATACTCACACATTGCTCTTAATCGTTTTTCTTGCTCTGGTAAACTAAATCCTTCTCGTGCTTGATCTTCGGTTGATACTCTAATATATAAACCAGCAATTTTCTTTTCATCATTCATAAAACTTCAACTCCTTTCTAAAAAAAGAGTCAATAGTATCTAGTAAAGTCTAAATACTACTGACTCTTTAAAAAATGTACAAATTTGTTTCCTTATGTATATATTTTATCATATATTTTCTTTTATTTCTAGCGTAGCATTTAGATTTAAATAGATTTTAAATAGTTTTCTAATTCAGATAATTTAATCTTATTGGATAAATTCTCTATAAATATTTCATTAGAATAATTAAAGATAAGAAAAGTAATATTATTGATAATAATTCTATGTGGTTCAATATAGGTAAGATTTGTCTTATCAATTTTTCTTATACTACCGTTAATAATAGTAGGTTCAACTTTAGCAAAATCACAAATAAACTCTAATTTCTTTTTAAGTGATTCTTCTAATGTAATTTCTTCTTTAATAATATTTACCATAGTTCCATCCTTTCTTTTTAGTTAGGATAGTTTTCTAAAACATAAAAAAACTAATCCATTTCTAGATTAGTTATCTATTTAAACCCGAAAAGTTCGAGCAGATTTCACTATGGAGCGAACGAGGGGAATCGAACCCCCATCACAGCCTTGGCAAGGCCGTATTCTAACCATTAAACCACATTCGCATACAAACTGGAGGGGCCTACCGGATTTGAACCGGTGATCAGGGTGTTGCAGACCCACGCCTTACCACTTGGCTAAAGCCCCGTCGTAATTAAGATTATAGCAAACTTAATTATAAATTTCAACTAAAAATACTAACTTTTTTTATATTTTATTACAATTAGTTAAAATATAGAACTAGCAAACTATAAAACCTAATTACAGTTTATATTATTAAACTTACTTATCAACCACAATAAAATTACAAATATTTTTATAGTTATAACTTAACTCCGAATTTTCAAGTATTGGTAATAACCCTAACTGATCATTATAAAAATATAATGTATCATCAACAACTATCATAATATTATCACCTTTTACTAACCATTCCGAAATATTCTTAAAATTAAAAAGTAAAACCGAATTATTAATATCACTCACGTTAGCTTTATAAAAATTACCATTATCCGTCAAGAAATAATACTTATCCCCTACTTTTCTTATCTCTTTAGCATTATACGTATCTTCTAATTCTTTGTTAGAAATATAACTATCAAAATATACTTTATCACTTAAAAAGTCTTTAGCAGCCACATCTATTAACTTCTCACCTTTAACCATCTTATAGCCATCTTTAACATTTCCAACTTCACTCAAAACCTCATATCCAGGTTCAATTGAATATTGTATTTTAGAATCTAAGTCAACATAATAAAGTTTTCCATCATAAACACCATTAAAATACATATTTTTAGATAATCCATTATCAAAATCAATTATCCTTTTACCACCATTAATAACATCAAAAATATAAAAATCTGTATAATAACTATTGTTATTAGCATCAGTATCAATTGATACTAAGAAATTACCAACAACATATGATCTATCATTCTCATAATAATCATTCTCTAAATAATTCTTCTCTTCAACTTTATTCTTATCAATTATATAAAACCCATTATAAGACCACATTGTAAAAGTAACATTATTTGGTATATTTTCCTTATATATTTTATAATTACCTTCTTTAGTATAAGATGTATTATCTTTCCATGTTTTAACAGTATACTTTTCTTTTTTTAAATCTGTAACAATTTTTTTAACATCACTATTATCTATCTGTTTTAAGTAAGAATAACTAACCTGTTCATCATTATAATTGCATATTAAATTACTAGTATAACCATTTTTATATATTGGAAATAAACAAACTAAATTATCATATTGATAAAATTTAATATCTTTTATAATGCTTTCTTGTTTATTATAATCATGTTTAAAATCAAAATGATAAACATAATTAAGCTTATCATCAACTACTTTAAATGAATATATATGCTTACCATCTTCTATATTAAAATTCTCATCAATCATGTATGAATTATTATCTGTAATAATTGAATAAGAAATTTCATGATGTTTAATTAAAGATTGTACAAAAAACTGAATTAAAAGTGCCAAAAGACCTAAAGCAAAAACAATTGGTATCATCTTCTTCATACTATCACCTTTTTAATTATAACAAAAAAAAGGCTTCATTTAAAGCCTAGTTTTTATCTTCTTTATGTCTATTTCTATCTTTATTCATTTCCATCATATAAGTAGATAGTTGCGTTTCTATTTCTGGTAAAGCTTTATTCGAAATATTTGACAAAACAACAAGTTCATTTAGTGTATCAATAATAACCTTTCCCCAAATAATACCACCACAAACTTTTAAATCATTAAACATATCAGGAGTAATAGAATCTAAAAAATAACCAAAAACTACCCTCTTACGTCCAATTAAAATTCTTTTGTTAGTAAGTGCTACAACAGAAGTTCCTACTATATCTAGTGGATTATCATTTTTTTGAGCCGCAAAAACATATATTACCTCTTCACCAGGATTAAGATGTTTTTCAACAACAGAAGCATTCTGCTTTATACGCCATGCAACAGTCATTGGATATCTATTTTTAAATCTTTTTGCTAACACTGCTACCTTTCCCATATTTACCTCCAAAGAAAACATTATATAAATAATTATAGCATAGATTAAAAATAATTGTAATATAAAATTTGTCGATTGAAAAAAAAACCTAAAAAATAATATACAACATATTATCTAGTAAGGATGTGATAATATCATAAAAACAATTGGCATACCTAGAGCATTACTATATTACTACAATAAAAATTTATGGCTTTACTTTTTTAAATACTTAGGATACAAAACAATAATAAGTTCTGTAACTAATAAAAATATTTTAGAAAAAGTATCCCCTCTTATACCGGACGAATCATGTCTAGCTTTAAAAATATATTTAGCCCATGTAACAGAACTAAAAGAAAAATGCGATTATGTACTAATACCAAGATTACGTTCTATTAAGAAAAATGAAGATGTATGTATTAACTTTAATTATCTTTATGATTTAACAAAGAATCTAATTGATATTAATATTATTAACTACAATATTGATCTAACAAGAAAGAAAACGGAACTATTAGCTTTTATAAGTCTTGGTGAAGTTCTTGGTGAATCATATATAAGAAGCTATTCTGCTTATTGCTATGCTAAAAATCAAAGTAAAATTATTAGAAAGAAAAACGAAAATGAACAAATGCAACGTCTTGCCTCATCTAAAACTAAAGTATTACTAGCAGGACATCCCTATAATCTATATGATGCCCTTATCGGTGAAATAGTAACTAATTATTTAACTGAGAATAATATTGAAATAATTTATAGTGATCTTATAAATAAAAAAATAATTACTAGTGAATGTGAAAAATTATCCAAGAATAATCATCAAACTTATAATAAATCCCTTTTAGCAAGTATTAATTATTACCAAGATAAAGTAGATGGAATAATTTTTATATCTTCATTCCCATGTGAAATAGATAGTCTAAATAATGAATTACTTAGTCATAAAATTAAAAACACGCCTAAAGTTAGTTTAATATTTAAAGACATAAATAATGAATCAAAAGTAATAAAAGAACTAGATCATTTTATTAATAATTTAACTAGTATAAAGGAGAGAAAAATATGAAAAAAATAATTAGCTTTTCACCAACAAGTAACTATGATTCTCAAATAAAACAGTTTTTAAATAAGACAACTAATACCAAAGTAATTTTCCCTTCTCCAATAAAAACAACTAATGATTATAACTTATCAATTTGCTTACCCAAAAAGCTTAATCTTAATAATTTTATTAACGGCCTAAAAGATGAATCTAATATTATATTTACCACAAATGGCCATTGTAATTACAACTATTATCTAGAAATAAGTAAAATAATTTTAAATGATTTAAATCATCCTAAAGAATTATACCCTCTAATAAACAAAGGTAAAATAAATATTAAAGAAACATATCAAAATCTAAATAAAATAAATCCCAAACTAAAATTATCAAAATATCTTTACTATTTTTTTCATATGATAATATCTATCAAGATCATAGATAAAATAGACACAATTATTAGAAAAAATATTGGTTTTGAAAAAATTAAAAATACTAATTACAATCTAAAACAAGATTTTTTAACTGATTTAGAAAAAGAAAATTCAATATTAAAATTATTTCTTATCTATTTTAAATATAAAAAACTATTTAAAAAAATTCCTATAATAAAACCTAAAAATACTCTAAAAGTTGCTATAATAGGAGAATTATATATAGATATAGAACCTTTATCAAATTATACATTAGAAAAGTTTTTAGGAAATCTTAATATTGAAATAAAAAGCTATAGTAATCTTCATTATTTATCTAAACCTAATAAATTAAAGAAAAATATTATGCTAAAAAAAGTAAAAAATTATTGTAAATACCCCTTAAATTTTAATGATCTTAAAAATATTTACACTACATTAAATTCAATAAATAAAGACTATGATGCCGTCATCTTTATTAAACCACTAGGTTGTACAAAAGGATCAGCCACCATCCCCATAATTCAAAAAATATGTAATCAACATAAAATGCCTATATTATTTTTATCATATGGCACCAAAATAAAAGAAACTAGAATTAAACTTGAAGAATTTTTAAATTCAATAGTTAGAAAAAAGAACTAATCTAGAATTCAAAGAAAAACAGTGAAAAGTATTTATTACTAATTCACTGTTTTATTTATTTATTATTATTTAAAAATTCTTCATAAGAAATACGTCTATCAATAATTTTACCGTTGTCTAATATTTCTATTATCCTATTACATACTGTATTATTAAGTTCATAATCTCTAGTAGTAAATAGTACCTCTCCCTGAAAATTTATTAAGCCTTTATTAAGAGAAGTAATACTTTCAAGATCTAAATGGTTAGTAGGTTCATCTAAAATTAAGAAATTAGGACATTCTAGCATAATCTTAGAAAGCATACATCTAGCTTTTTCTCCACCAGATAATACATTAACCTTTTTAAATACATCATCACCAGAAAATAACATTCTACCTAAAAAACCTCTTAAAACTGTCTCATCCTTAATATCATAATATTGCCCAATCCACTCTATAATATTCTTATCAACATTAAAAAACTCCGTATTATCTTGTGGTAAATACCCAGGAATAATTGTCTTACCCCATTCAATAGTACCTTTATCATATTTTTCTATTCCCATTAAAATATTAAATAATAAAGTTTTAGCCATATCATTTTGAGCAATAAAAGCTACTTTGTCACCCTTTAAAATAGTAAAGGAAATTTTATCAAGTACTCTCTTCCCATCTACTTCCTTAACAAGATTTTCAACTTTTAATATTTCTTTACCAGCTGGTTTTTCAATTTTAAAATCAATATATGGATACTTCCTTGATGAAGGAATAATTTCATCTAATTGAATCTTTTCAAGCATTTTCTTACGAGAAGTAGCCTGCTTAGACTTAGAAGCATTAGCGCTAAATCTTGCTATAAAGGACTGAAGTTCTTTTATTTTATCTTCTTTTTTCTTATTAGATTCACGCATTTGTTTTTGTAACAATTCAGATGATTCATACCAGAAATCATAATTACCAACATATAATTTAATTTTACCATAATCAATATCCGCTATATGTGTACAAACATCATTTAAAAAATGTCTATCATGTGAAACAATAATAACGGTATTATTAAAGTTAATTAAAAATTCTTCTAACCACCTTATAGCCTCCAAATCTAGGTTATTAGTAGGTTCATCCAATAGTAAAATGTCTGGATTACCAAATAAGGCCTGAGCCAATAAAACCTTTACCCTTAGTTTTACCGGTATCTCAGCCATTGTTAAATAATGATATTCCTCAGAAACACCTAAATTAGTAAGTAACACAGCCGCATCAGGTTCAGCATTCCAACCGTCCAAATCCATAAATTCAGCCTCAAGATTAGCAAGCTTCATACCATCTTCTTCACTAAATTCAGTCTGTTGATACATTTTGTCTTTTTCTTCCATTATTTTATATAATTTATCATTTCCCATAATAACAACATCTAAAACACGTTTATCATCATATTGATAATGATCTTGTCTTAAGAAAGATAATCTTTCTCCCTTTGTAATTACAACATCACCAGTAGTAGTTTCTACTTCACCAGAAAGAATTTTAAGAAATGTTGATTTTCCAGAACCATTAGCCCCTATTAATCCATAGCAATTACCATTAGTAAACTTAATATTAACATCTTCAAATAAAGTTCTTTTACCAAATTTTAAACTAACATTGTTTACCTGTATCACAAGTACCACCTCAAGCTTTCGAAAAATATTGTACTACACAAATAAAGGATAAGCAACCTTAACTTATTTTACTCTGCTCATCCTTTTAACATATTGACCAAGTGTCTCATCACACTTAGCATCCTTCTCAATAATATCACCTATACAGGTAACTTTATTACCAGGAACATCACTAAAAATATCTTCAAAACAACAACCTAATCTAACTCCCCTAACGAAAGAATTTTTAATAAACCAATTTAAATTAATCATATTATATCTTACAAACTCATCCCGTAAATACCTAGTAGTTTTTTCTCTTCGAACCTCGAAACTGCCAGGATCAACTAAGTAAATTCCTCCATTATAAACAGTATTTTCAATATTAAAATCTGTAACCTTTACTCCTTGATTAGCAAGTTCTACTACATCATCTCTAATCAAAGATATTTCACTGAGAAACTGCCTCATTTGCATATTAAAAATACCAAGTGGTTCCTCTTTAGGAAGTAATTTTGTAGTATATCCCCTAAACTTTAAAGTATCAGGATCTCTAATAATCCTTTGGGGTAACAAGACTCTCCTAGTTGCACTTAACTTTGACAATCTAATAGCATCATCTTCATCAAGTCTTAATTTTATTGAACACATTCGATATATTTTTAAAGCTTCATCATTATAACCATAAACAACAGCTTCAAAACCACTACCTAAACGCATCTTCAAAAGTTCAAAAGAAGAAAACTCTAAATAGTCATCATCAATTAATATCTTCATTTAGAAAATATCACTATCCTTTATAAAATATTGAAATAAACTTAGCAAATTCATATAGTATTATATCACTCTTATTAATAGCAAAGCTTTTCCCCATTGCTTTTCCCCCAATAGTAAGAGACGCTACTATACCAGCAACAGTTAAAGTTACAAAAAATAAATCCATATTTAAACTAGTAGCTATACTAGTAGCTATAGTAGTTGCTGCAGCACCAGATATGATACCACAAATATCACCTATTACGTCATTACAAAAACTTGATACCTTATCAGCATTTTTCTTAAATTTAACAGCAATATTAGCCCCTTTTACTTTTCTAGCATTCATCGAATGAAAAACCTTTTCATCAGCACTAGTAACAGAAACTCCAATTACATCAAAAACAACACCAATAAAAACGAATAATAGTGTAATAAATATTCCCCAAAATACTGATAAATTAGGGATAGCTGACTGCGATATAAAAGACAATGTAAATGACATACAAAAAGCAATTACTACAATCTTAGTAACCCATTTTGTATCTACAAATTCTTTTTTTACTTTTTCTTTTTTTTCTGTCTGTATTAATAAATTTTCAAATTCTGAATTTTTCTTTTTCTTAAAAAACATTTTACCACCTAAAATAATTATATTAAAAAAAAATAGTATTATTATACTATTAAATAATTAATGGCTATTAATATAGTAAACTCTGAACCTTAGGTCAAGTAGGATTTCCCTGATTTCTACATTCCGTTGCCAGTAATGCGGTTCCCCATTATAGAAATCAATGTGATGTCACCATTCACACGACTTGATTGCCACTTAGTGTCCACTGCAATCCTATATCAACAGCACTCTAGGAGATTTCCTCACCAACACTTTATTATTAATTCTCTTTTGCAAAAACAATTTCAAAAAGCAGTACTTATTAAGTTGGCCCACTATAATAAATAAGATCTTTTATCCCAATATCTTCACTCAAGACAAGCTACACTACACATAACTTTCGCCACAATGTAGGTTCTTCTTATCACGTAATTAGTCCGTCAGCAAATAAGCGTATAGGCAAATCACGACAGATAAGTCTCCACAAACAATGGGTCGTTTGTCGTATGCCATTACGAGCGCCCATCATTTTCATCTTCAGCATCCACCCCAGACTGGGCGTAAGAAGCAGACACCAAAGGCCTCACAGATATGCTCTTATAACGGTTGTTTATTCCCGTCTTCCTAATAAAGTAATTGACTAGAATAATGTGCCATCAATTACGTATCACATTATAGCATATGAAAGAACTTTTGTCAAATTTACACTTTTTACACTTTTTTCATACTTATAAACTAACACTATTATTGCTGTTATTATTTTGAAAATATGTAACCCAATCAGTAACATTTTCTGTACCAGCTGGTCTAAATTCTGGATAAGTATTAAAAAAACTAACCCATTCAGAATTCGGTATATAATATCTAAGAGAAGCATCAAGTGGTGGATTATTAATAACATTTCTAGTAGCATATGATTCATCCTTTGAATAATATCTATCGTGATATTTCGTATATTCTGCTAAATTATCACCCCATTGGCTTGATTGCCATCTTGTATAAACATCATACGTCACATCAACTTTTTGACCATGATAATAGAATCTACCAGCTGCAGCGTCTTCACTAGTACCACCATAACCAACAATTAAGCCAGGTCCACTGGTACCATAAAATTCGTCTCCACGGCGTTGTGTTGAATTAGTTGGGTTTGCTCCACCCCAATGTGGAATATTGCCACCGTATAGAGCATATTTTCCAAACATTTGAACACCATCGTCTCGTATCCAATAGCCCTCATCTTTTCCACGAGCAATAACTAAAAGTTTCAAATCATAACTATGTTTTAAAGAATCAGGGCAAAACGTTTCTTTTACATACTTTCCATTTTGATAAAAAGTAAGCACTCCATCACAATCATACAATGTTTGAGATGGTAAATTAGCTGGATCATAATCATTAACATAATGATGCTCTAAAACAGAAGAATCACTATATACTCCCATATTGGTTCTTCTAAAATATCTAATATCAGCAAGATAATCACTAGTTTCTATCCAATCATTAACAACAGACTTTGTCCAATCATATTCAGTTTTAGCTCTTGTTTGTTCAAGAATAGCATCTCTATAAGCTAAATCCTTAGTAGTAAAAGCTTTAAGCATTCCAGTACCGGTTGCAAAAATATCATATACACCTTCACCAATACCTAAAACAGAGCTTGCTAAATTCAAAGCCCCCGTTTTAAAATTAATAGCTAAATTTGAGGCAGATTCTTTATTTAAAATATCTGATGTATTGGAAACATTACCTTTTAATCGTGCCAAATAAGAGACAAAATCCTCTTTAGCTAGAGTACTGCCAAATAAGGTATTCCATTCTTCATTAGACATAGAGTTTAAAAATGAATCAATGTATTCATCACCTTGACTATATTTCATTATTATTATTTGGATATTTCTTATCTTATTAATTAACTTTTTATATGTATCTTTACAGTCCTCTAAAAGAGAAGAATAAGTATCCCTACTTACTCCAGCCGCTTCTGGAATAATATCAAAGCCTTTAATATTAACAAGAGTGTTTGTAAGGGATAAAACATTATCAATTATACTATCATAACTATTAAGTTGTGTATTTATTTGTTTTATAGCACTATCTACTTTAGTACCATTATATATAATCTCTGACATTACTTTTCATCTCCAATGTGATAAGAAACTTTTTTTCTAAAATTCTCACCCTCTTCATCAGAAAAACCTTTAAATATAACTTTTTCAATTTGATTAGCATCGAATGTTAAAATAGCATCACTTGATATAGCTCCAATTGGATAAGCACATCCCATATAGTCCCATACTTTATTGGTACCTTCTTCTATAATTAAGTATCCCATTACTACTAAATATCTTTTAGCATCTTTTAATAAAACAACTGAACCAAGTGGTAAAACACCCATCATATCCTTATTCATTTTTTAACCTCCACTTATTTATCATGCCTACTAGCACACTGTTCTCTAGCTATATTATTATATTTTTCTTGAAGCATATTGAATTTTTCTATAGCACCATTTTTTATATTATCGACTGAACTAGCAATTGATTGTACTTTTACTAAAACATCACTATTACTTTCAGCTAAGATATTTTCAATGCCAACTCCGTCTATACAAAGCTCATTTTTTGTTATAGATGAATTAGCGCAATCATATAATATCTGATTAACTTTGTTTACTTCACTAATCTGTTCCAAAATTCTTGAGCAAGTATCAACAATAGCTTCAACTTCTATTATAGTATGGGCATCAATTGCCTCAACATCACAAGTTTTAGTTTCTGTATAAGTGTTTCCTAGGCTATCAGTTTTCTGGACAGTCCAAGAGTAATTACATACATAGCGTTCAGTATATCCCATAAATACCTCCTTAAAAATTAAAGAGAGCTTTATACTCCCTAATTACTATTAACTATTTTTTATTTTATTAACAAAATAATTAATTTTACTAGCCCATTCATTACCTTCACAATACTTTGGAGCAATTGTTTCAACGGTATCTCTACCTACTGAAAAATAATTTTTAGATAAATTATTAATAAAGCCGGTAATTCCTTCATCTAAAGTATCAAACTTTTTAAAGCTTCCACCATTACATCCAGGAGAACCTTTTTGCCCACCAACATTATTACAATAACGAGCTAAATTAGAACATTTAGTTCCACAACCAGTCTCATGTAATATAATAGCAACCGCTATATAAGGATCAACACCCTTTTCAATACATAATTTAGCAATAAAATAACCCTTACCAGCTATATAATCATCACCTAAATTACGATCAAGTTTTAAAGCAAGTTCATCAAGAGTTAGACCATCATAAACCTCAGTACGTGGTGCAATATAAATTGAAGATGGCGTAACTTCCATCTTTACAGCTGTAAGTGATGAACTATCAACTCTATACTTTAAATTATCACTAGCCAAAGGACTAGTAGATACAGACAAACTAGCATTATTGCTATTAACACTAAATTTATTATTTAAATTTTCCTCATTACTATAAGAAAGCTTAACGCCAATTCCAACAAGTAATATAGAAACAATAACTAACAAAACAATTGTAACTTTAACTTTCTTCAAAGCTTTCACCTCATAACAATCCTATATACAATTATAACACGTCCCAAAAACACTGTCAAATTTAGCTAATCATTAAGCTTAAAAGTTAAAGGTGCAAACCTATAAACTAAATACAACGCTAAAGCAATATAAAGAATAGTAAATAAAAGTCCAAAGATAGAAAAAGTTAAACTACTCATACTAACTTCTCCAAGCATAAAAGCAATATAAGCAGTAAGAGAATAAACAATATTATAACTAGCCTTCTTAATCTTCAAATTCTTATTAAATGGTTGTAATAAATAATAAATAACCAAATAATGAACAGAAAAGAAAATACTAAGACAAATAACAAATAAAGGTAACGTAATATAATTAATAATTACAGTATTTGAAGTAAAATATAAAAATAAAATCATTCCCAAAGCAATAACTATTGCAGGAATCAAATTAACCTTAACAACAGTTACTAGTCTCTTCTCAAATAATTTCATTAAAACTTTAGGTTCACGATAAAAATTATAAGTAAGCATAGCATGATCACAATTATAAAACATAGCCTGTGTAACAACAGCTCCTCTATTAATACAATACATAATAATAACCAACCAACTAGCATTAAAATTAGTTATCTTTTTAATAAAATTAAAGACCTCAGGTATTTTTATAATCAAAACAACAATTCCTACTATAACCAAAGCACTAATAAAAGCTGTTCTTTTAGCACTACTTAACAATATTTCCTTATGTCTTTCAAAAAATATTGTATTAAAAAAATCATAACCTTTTTTATTCTGTAATTTTTTACTATTAATAATTTTATTTTTATCCTTAACCTCTAACATAGCCTGTCTTGAATCAGTATTATTAGATGTCATTACATTCTTTTGTGTATTTATCATCTTATAAATAGCTCTATAATCATCAACACTAAAAATATAAATAAAAGAAAGTATTGCCAAGATAATACTAATAACAAAGCCATACTTAAATATTAACGTTCCATAAGGAATAAACATCTTAGAAAAAAATATAGTAGCTAATAAAATACCAGCATAAGTATAAGTAAGAACATATTTAGTTATAAGTAAATACTTATGTTTTTTATAAAACGAAATACTAATTCCTTCACCCACTACTCTACATAACAAACTAAATAAAGATAATAATAAAGCACTAAGTAATGATATATTTATAAATAAAGATATAAAAGCAAAACCTACTAAATTAAGACCAAATGATAATATAAGACCAACTATAAAATCACATAATAAATACCCCTTAGCATCCATATTAAATAAAATAATAGAAAAATACTTCTTAGTACTAGTATTTAATAAATTAGTATTAATAACTGCTCCAATAAGAGCAAATATAACATATACATAAATAAAATCTATTATTAAACTATTATTACCTAAAATACAAGCTACTCCATATACTACTAAAAAATAAAATAATCTTCCTAGTAACAATTTACAAGTAGTAAGTATTATACCCAAAATACCAATAACTTTTTTTAAATCACGGCTTTTATATAAACTATCACTAAAAAATTGTCCTAAGAAAGGTAAACTCTTAAAACTATATATAAGTGAATTAGTTGCATAAGCTATATCTATTTTGAAAGAAGTTTTAAATATATTAAACATTTTTCTGCTCCTTCAAACTATTAATAATTTTATCTTTATATTCAGTAGTATTTAAATTATTCTTTTCAACTAATTCTAATTTATTATTATTAAGAATAACTATTTCATCACATAAATCCATAGCTAACTCTAAAATATGTGTTGAAAAAATAATTATATGATTACTCTTTAATTTTTTAAGTAACTTTTTCATATCTTCTTGTACAACAATATCTAAAGAAGTAAGCGGTTCATCTAATAAAATAACTTTAGGATTAGCAATAATATTAATAAGTATTTGCATCTTATTTTTCATACCATGAGAATAATCTTTTAAAAGTTTATCACGATCTTTTTTATCTATCTGTACAATTTCAAAATACTCATCAATACTTTTTAAATCAGTAATTTTATCTTTATTAATATCTATAAAAAACTGTATAAATTCATTAGCTGTTAAAAATTCTGGTACAACAGGTGTTGAAACAACATAACCAATATCGCTAGTTTTAAGAGGAAAACTATTATTATCATCTTCTAATATAAACTTACCAGAAGTAATATCAACATCACCATTTATACAATTAAAAAATGTGGTTTTACCTACTCCATTTCTACCAATAAGACCATAAATCTTACCACTTTCAAAAGTAAAGTCTAAATCTTTTAATATTACTTTTCTACCATAACTTTTATTTAAATTATTAACCTGTAATTTCAAATTAACCACCTTACCCACAATACAAACTATTATAACATTCCAATACCAAAAGCATCTCTCTACCAATATTAATATCAATAGTTTTATTATCCATACTCACTTTTAAAAATCTTTCAAAATCATCCAACTTAACATAAAATAAACCAAAATCAGTTTGACTTTCTAATTCATCATAACTAGTTTCATTTAAATTAGGTAAATCATTAGATAAAATTCGATAATAATAAATCTTACTACATACATTTTTACCACTATTAAAATAATTCTTACAATAAGTCATTATCTGCATAAATGGTCCATTAATATCACTAACATTAATACCTGTTTCTTCTTTAATTTCACGAATTAAAGCTTCTTCCATATCCTCACTTTTTTCAACGTGACCACCTACTAATTGATATGTATTATTATTATGGGCAATAAGTATTTCATTATTATCATTAATAATTACTCCCTTTACTCTAATAACCTCATAATCTAAATCATCTATTGTTAAATTATCATCATTTATAAATACTCTCTTCATAAAAACTCCTTAATAAATAAACCTCTCCCAGTAATCAATAACACTAGGACTAACAGTATCAAAATAAGTATCAATCATAAGTGCCATATAAGAAGACTTTTTCCATATTGGATAATCACTTGAGTTAAAACAAGGTATTTTATTTGAAGCCATCATATATTCAAAAGTAGAAGCTCTATCTTCATAAGGATTAGTCTGGGCATAATTATTAACAAATACACTATCAGCTTTTTGTGTTTTAGTATATGAATAATTAGAATTTACTGTGCCATAAGAAAAGTCATTAGGATTATACATATTCCAAGCACTAAACTCCCCTTGTTTTCTTACAATAAAATGCTCTATATAGTGATATATTTCATGATTAAAACTCTCAAAGCATGGGTAATCCATCGCAATTGATACAATTACTCTATTACCAAACAAATCAGTAACTCCCGTAACATTATCTTTACTATAACTTTTAATTAAAAATACTTCTAAACTCAAATCCTCATTCAAAAACTCTCTAAAAAAATCCTGGGGATATAATTTTAATGTTTCTTTTAATTGCTCTAAGCCATTCTTAATAATGTCTTTATCCAAAATAGGTGTAACATTCATAGAACCAGCTTGATAGTTAGATACCTCATCCCCATATTTAACTTTAATACCATAAGTATCTTCAATAGAACGTCTCAAAATATCATTTTCATCTATAACATCCTCATTAGAAATAGAAGGATTAATATCATGATTAACGTCTTCATTAGTATTATTAGAATTACCAGAAATATTAGTTGAATTATTATTACTGTTATTATCAGTACTATTATCACTATTATTAATATTGCTACCTTTATCTATAGGTATAGAAGGATTATTATTAACCTCCTCTACATCACCATCAGTAGTAGAAATAATTACTTTATTACCATCATCAGGAGCAATTGCTACAACATCATTAATAGGATCATAAAACATCTGTTTTTCTAATTTATTTAAATAAAGACCCGTAAAAATAAAAACAAATGATAAAGAAAATAAAAGTTTTCCTAGTAACATTAAACGTTTATTTTCCATATACTCACTTCCTAGTCTATAAAAATTATATCAAAAAAGATTTTAAAAGCCAATACCAAAGAAAAAGCAACATAATGTTGCTTAAATAACTTTAATTAACTTGCTCTTTTGATTAATTGATTACCACCCTGTTGCTTATTTAATTCTTTATTCATAGAACTAATCTGTGAATATAAAGCTTGTGCTTCTTTTACTCTTCCTTCTTTATATAAAGCACTAGCTCTTCTCATTAAAAGTTCAATCTGCTCCCTAGAAGCAGGATGATGTTCACTATTAATCATAGTTCCTACAGATTTTGCTTGATGTAAAAAAGAAGCTTTTAATCTGTTATATTGTTTCTCACTAACTAAAATAGCTTTTACTTTAGTACTATCTGTCTTTATAAATCTAAATTTAGCTGCCCTATCCTCACTACTTGCTTCTGTTTTAACTGGAGCCGGAGTAGAAACTACAGGAGCTACTGTTGCAGGAGCCGGTTTCACCTCAGGAACCGGGGCAGAAGTAACAGGTGTACTAACAACTGGTGCCTTAGTAGGTGGAACGCTATTTATAGCAGGTTTTTGAACAGTCTGAACCTCTACTGGTGTATTAACAACAACTGGTTGGGTTGTTGGAACATTATTTTGTCTAACAGGAGTACTGTTTTGAACAGGTACCTTAACAGGAGCTACGAACTTTTTCTTTGGAATAATTTCCTCAAATCCATCCCCTCTAGATAAATTAAGATTTTCAACATCTTCACTAATCGTCTTTACACTACCCGCTGATTTATTTAACAAAAGAATTCTTTGAAATATAGCCGTTTCAACTCTAACCGGATCATTTACTTCATCATTCGCAATGCTCTCAATCATCTTAGTCATTTCACCAATATGATCATAGAATATATCAAAAAAAGTAGCTTTCAAATCCCTAACAGTACTATCATACTTATCATTTAGTGCCATTCGATTTCACCACCTAATCCGAATTAGCTATACGTTTCAAAAGACGTTGAACATCGGCCCATTCGTCATCGCTAGTTATCTCATCGATTTCATAATTATCGCCACTTTTTTGAATTCTAGAAATATAAATTACATGATTCCTAGCTTCTCCACGCACTTCACCCTTAGTATAAACAACATAATTCTTAGTTTTATCTAGTGAAGTCAAATAAGTAACTACTTCTATTGAAGTTTTACTTCCTGAAGAATCAACAAGTTCAACAATATCTTTCTCTTCCATAGCAAACTCCCTCTATTCTAAATAACATTATACATTTTTTTTTAATAGAAGTAAACTACTGAAATTTTAAAATTAAAAAGTTAATTCATTAATACATTTATCAAAGATCTCTACAAACTTATCTATATCATCCTTAGTAGTTAAATAACTAAGGCTAATTCTTATACTATGACTAGCTCTTTCTAAATCATCATAAAAAGCCATAATAGAAGCCGAATAATTTCCATCAGAACAAGCTGTCTGTGTAGAAATATAAATATCATTTTGTTCCAAAGCATGAAGCATAGTTTCTGCTTTAATATTATTTAAACTAACATTAACAATATGTGGTATACAATAATCATTACTATTTATTAAAACATCTAAAGTCTTAAGCTTAGAAACTAAATATTTATTTAAAGAAAGAACATGTTCAAACTTTTCAGAAAAATTATCATTAGCTAATCTCAAAGCTTTCGCTAAAGAAGCAATCAAGCTAACAGCTGGTGTACCACTACGATAAATAGTTGTAGATTTACCACCATGAATTAAAGGTTCTATAACAATATTTTCTTTTTTTATTAAACAACCAATACCCTTCATACCATAAAATTTTTGAGCCGAAAAAGAAGCTAAATCAAGTACAGATAAATCTATATTAACTTTTCCAATAGCTTGTGTAACATCACTATGAAAATAACACTTAGGATATTTTTTAACTATTTCACTAATTTTATCTAATGGTTGTAAAAGTCCTATTTCACTATTAACCGCTACTATGGATACTAAAATTGTATCATCTCGCATCAACTTCTCTAAATCATTTAAATCAACAAGTCCATGATTATCAAGTTTAACATAAGAAACTTCAAAACCTAAACTCTCTAAATATTTAATAGGTTCACTAACAGAAGAATGTTCAAGTTTTGTTGTAATAATATGTTTACCTCTACTTTGATACTTAAAGCAAATACCTTTAATTGCTAAATTATTAGCTTCACTAGCACCACTAGTATATATTACATCATAGTCTTTTATCTTTAGTAAATCTTTTATTTGATCTGTAGAAGCATCAATAAGTCCTTTAGATAACATTCCCAGTTTATGTAATGAATTAGGATTACCTATATATCTTTCAGTAACTTTAACATAAGTATCTAACACCTTAGAATCAACCGGCGTAGTAGCACTATAATCCAAATATATCATTATCATCACCACCTAAACTAATTTTCTTCTTGATCACCACTAATATTATAAAGCTCATAATTTAATTTACAAACCGCAAGCTCTATAGCCATTAATTTCTCACTATCATTAAGTTTCTCATTATTTTTTAACAAATCAACTATTTCATCTGTAGATTTAATAATCTCATCCTTATTATCCAATAAATTAATCTTATCCAACATATAATTCATAATAATCACCCCAAAAATATTTATTTAATTATTATACTCCCTCAATATATTATACAATGACTGCATCTTCAGATCTAATTTATCAATATCTTTAGAACATTCAAGTAATCCTTCTGTTACTTCTATCGGTATACAATTAGGAAATTTATATCTTAATTTATGATCCAAACTAGCCCAACAATCCATCGCAACTGTCCTAACTTGAATTTCAGCCTCAATATATTCTACTATTTCTCCCAAATAAATAGGTACTAAAACAATCAAATGATAACTCCTATATCCACTACTCTTAGGATTATCTATATAATTATTTTCTCTTTTAATAATAAATTGTTTAGTACTTTTAATTAAATCTACTATATCATAAACATCTGATAAAAATGAACAAACTATCCTAACACCTATCATATCATAAACTTTTCTAATTAAATTATCAACAGTAACTTCACAATTTTTATCTTTAAGTTTTTTAGTAGCACTATCAATAGATTTAATACGTGTTTTAATATGTTCAACAGGATTATAACCCTTTTTATATTCGTATTCTTTAAGTAATATATTTAACTCCGTCTCTAATCTTTGCATCGCAAAGTTATATTTAAGCATCATTTCTTTATATTGCTCATCCTCTGTAATCTTCATTTATCCTCCTACTTATTTGTATTCTGATAATAATCTCTCTCCGCAATACTTAAAGATACTTCCTCTAAATCATCAAGTTCTAAATCATCATCAGTATAGAATACATCTTCTATTCTATTTAAAACATCTTTCAAACTAACACAACTTTTATAATCAATGTCATACTTTTTTAAAACTTCAATTTCTCTATTAGTAAGTGCATAAGTATCACTAATATAATTCAACTTTCCTAAAGAAAAGTCTATTTCACCAACTAACTTTCCTATATTATATTCCATAATATCACCCCCTAAGACAAAAAGAGGACTTAAAAAGCCCTATTTACATACATAACCACTATTTTTCATCTTTGTCATAACTTCACCCTCTGTATATTTATCCTTAATCTTTAAAGTTACTACTTCACTACTCTTAGTATTAGGATTAATCTTAATCTGTAATCCACCCATATCAATAAAACTAATATTATTTAAAATAATAGTCTCATCTTTTAAAGTATTAATATCAACTAATAAATAGTTAGTACCTCTAGATATTGTAACAACATCACTACTTAAATAACTATAAGACTTAATCAAGGCCTGTTTTATCTCTTCTAAATAGCTATCATCATTTAAATACTTATCAGGTAAAATTATCTTCTTAGTAACATGCATTTTACTTATTTTATTATTACTCAAAGTAATAACTAAGTTTTCATTAACAACAATTCCAAAACTATCAGTTGTTCTTTTACTACATTCAACATAAGGTTGCTTAATAGACGCAAACAAATAAATTATAACTACCAACATCAAAACAGTAACAATAGAAGGTATAATCATATTTTTCTTCATAAGCCCACCTCATAAGCTAATTATATCACATCAATAAAACATTTGCTAGATAATGTTTTAAAAGAAAATACCAAAAAAAGTATTAGGCTTCGCCCAATACTTTAAACTCTATACCTCTAGTACGACTTCTGTAAGATGACTATCGGTATAGTCTCAATCTCCGACTATACAATATATTTTTTATAGCTTTACACTCTGTTTACATTTAGGCTATTCGGAAAGCCGGCGAAACACCGCCTGCATTACCAGCATTAATAACGCCATACCAACCACCATTATGACTCACAAGACAGAAATGGCTATTACTAGTGGAATAAGCCGTGCGGATCCACCAAATTGAATTTGAGCCATTTCTCTGTTTATTAGCTCCAGAGTAATTACTTGTTGTTACACCTTGTGCCAAGTAATAATCTAACTGTCTTTCATTGTCCTTAGATGTATTGTAGTAGGCTGTAAAGCTTGTTCCATATACTTCTTTAGCGTCTAATAAATATAACTTATCTGTTGAAATAAAATTATCTGTATCATCTTTACCGTGTCCTGATACTACTTTTGTATCTATTATGGCACTTTGTAAATCTGCTGGTAAAGCATTATATATATCTGTACTTAAATAACTTCTCATACTACTTGCTGGCCAACCATCTTTGTTCCAACCATATTCATATGTTGTTCCCTTATATTCTCCTTTTGGATTCATATTATGTGTTGTAATTATATCTGCAAATTCTAATACGAAACCACAGGCAGTTTGTGAAAAACCTTCTTGGCTACATTCTGCTGGTGTTAAAGTATTAGCTATTCTTACTGTATGTTTTCCTAGACTTCCTAGGTCTACTTCTTTAGTATCTCCTACGTTATATTTTCCTTCATAGTTTCCACTCTTTGCGGCAGCTGCTATTGTTGCCCAATCATCATTCGCAAAGCTTACTGGATTAACATCTACTGTACCATTATTTCCAGCATAACTTGAGTCATCTACACATAAACCGGTTATAGTTTTTACTGGTGTTACTTCTGTACACGTATAAGTTCCAAGATTAGTCTTAGAACAATTTAAGTTACCATTATCAAGTGTTAATTCTACTTTTTTCTTATCATCACTCGATAAATCCATTTTAACATTACCTTTTTTTAGGTTATCTGAAGTCATACTTCCATTATCTATTAAGCCATGAGTTCCATCACTTAAACTAACATAAAAAGTTGTGGTTCTTTTTGGTTCTCCATTGTTATCTGTTACTGTTTCAACATGAACTCTTACATAACCATTTACATCTCTATTTCCCCAAGATGATTTACCACCTTGATCAACTAATACTGGTAGCATAGTTCTAGCTGATTCAGTTGTATTAATTAAAATATAATAATCGCCATCATCTACAGCTGATGCGACTGTTCCTTCACACGTTAAAGTATCAGCTGTCCATAATGTCTTAGCCGCATTAGCATAAGACTTAGCGATATCTACAAATGTATCCTTCCTAGAGTTTTCAATTACTCTACTTATTGATGGAATTGCCACCATCATCAAAATACCCATAATAACAATTACGGCTAAAAGTTCTACTAAAGTAAAACCTTTTTTATTAATTCTTTTCATATACGCCTCTTCTCTCTATTATGTATAAAGTATACCCCCCCTCCCTACATTTTTGTCAATGAGGAGGAGTGTAATATTTTTAGACTGTACTGGTAAGCTTAAAGTAGACAACTAGATAGAGTTAACATATAAAATTATATAAATAAGCATTAAAATATACAAAAAAGATACCTCATCACTATGATAAGGTATCTAATTATATTACTCAACTATTAAAATTTATTTAATTTCGATAGTCTTTTTATTTTCTACTTTTTCTTTCTTAGGGATTGTAACTTTTAGAACACCATTAGCAAATTCTGCTTCAATTCTTTCTTCATCTAAATCACCTAAATAGAAAGATCTTTCATATTTACCATAAACTCTTTCACGGCGGATATAGTTCTTTTCATCTTCATTAACATTATCTTCTTTAGAAGCACTAATTACTAAATATCCATCCTTGACTTCCATTGAAATGTCTTTCTTGTCAAACCCAGGAATATCCATTTCAATATGATAAACACCTTCTTTTTCATAAATATCACATTTTAATCCTTGTTCTCTTTTTGAAGTAACAAAGTCATCAAAAATATCATCTAAATAAAATTTTCTTGGATTCAAATCCATCATATATATCATTTCCTTTCGTTTACAATTATGTTATACCACTTTCGTTAGCACTTGTCAAGCTAAAGTGCTAAAAAATTAAATATTTTTTAATTGTATTTCACAATAATATGATGTTCAATAAATCAAAAATAATACTAAAAATTATTTATTAATATCCCATTTCCAATCTTTTATATAAGGCATATCTTCACCATATTCTCTAATGTATTGTTTATGCTTTTCTAACATATCATAACACCAATCAATTAAAGCTTTAGAACTATCTGCATATCTTGGTATTTCTTTTAATGCCGCTATTACTAAATGGAATCTATCGATTTCATTTTGAACACGGATATCAAAAGTAGTTGTAATTGTTCCCTCTTCATTATATCCATGAACATGTAAATTTTTATTATGACGTTTATATGTTAATTGATGAATAAGTGATGGATAGCCATGAAAATTAAAGATAATTGGTTTGTCTTTTGTGAAAATAGCATCATAGTCTTGGTTAGACATACCATGAGGATGTGTTTCTGGAGATTGTAATTTCATTAAATCAACAACATTAACTACTCTAATCTTAATTCCATGTATTGATTTTCTTAAAATATCAACAGCACCCATAACTTCCAAAGTAGGAGTTTCCCCACAACAAGCTAATACTATATCAGGATTACCATTGTCGTTACTAGCAAAATTAAAAATACCAATACCCTTAGCGCAATGTTTTCTAGCTTGTTCAAATGTTAACCATTGAGGTCTAGGATGTTTAGAAGCTACAATAACATTTACGTAATTTTTAGTTTTAATACAATGATCAAAACAAGAAAGTAAACAGTTAGTATCCGGTGGCAAATACATTCTAACTATATCTGCTTTTTTAGTAACCAAATGATTTAAAAAGCCCGGATCTTGATGAGTATAACCATTATGATCCTGTTGAAAAACATGTGATACTAATAAAAAGTTAAGTGACGCAATTGGTGCTCTCCAAGGGATCTGATTACAAACCTTTAACCACTTAGCATGTTGACTAGCCATAGAATCAACAATTCTAACAAACGCCTCATAACTATGAATAAAGCCATATCGACCTGTAAGTAAATATCCCTCTAACATACCTTCACATAAATGTTCAGAAAGATAAGAATCCATCACTCTACCATTAGTCGCTAAAAACTCATCATCACTTTTTGTTTTATAATTCCAAGTTCTCTTCTCAGCTTCAAACACATGATTAAAACGATTAGATAATGCTTCATCTGGGCCAAAAATACGGAAATTTTTATTATCCTTATTAAGAATAAATAAATCTCTAATATAATTACCAAGTTCCATTGTATCCTGTGCTATTACTGAACCAGGTTTAGCTATTTCTAAAGCATAATTTCCCCAATTTGGTGTAATTATCTCTTTAAGTAATAATCCTCCATTAGCATGTTTATTATAACCCATACATTTATCTAATGGCGGACATAACTCTTTTAACTCTTTATTTAGTTTACCATTATCATCAAATAATTCTTCTGGATGATAACTAAGTAACCATTTTTCTAATAATTTTAAATTTCCTGGCTGTTCTCTAGTAATAGGTATAGGTACTTGATGAGCTCTAAAACTACCTTCTATTTTTTTAGAAGAAACTTCCTTAGGACCAGTCCATCCTTTAGGTGTAGTAAGTACTATAACCGGTAATTGTCCTTTACCACTTTTTTTATAACGCATAATATCATTAACTACTTTATCCATAACCATAGCCATTTCTTCATGCATTTTTATAGGATCACTACCAGTTACAAAGTAAGGTTTCCATCCATATCCATAAAAGAAATCTTCAATCTCTTCATGACTCATTCTACCAAAAACGGTAGGATTAGCAATTTTATAACCATTACGATGTAATATTGGTAAAACAACACCATCATCTTTATAATTTAAAAATTTATTAATATGCCAACTACAAGCAAGAGGACCAGTTTCTGCTTCACCATCTCCTACAACGCAAGCAACTATTAAATCACTATTATCAAGTACAGCTCCAGCTGCATGTGATAAACTATACCCAAGTTCTCCACCTTCATGAATTGATCCAGGTGTTTCAGGTGCCACATGAGAAGATACTCCTCCTGGGAAACTAAACTGTTTAAACAATTTTTTAAGTCCCGCTTCATCTTCCGTAATTTCAGGATAAAATTTAGAATACACTCCCTCTAAATAATCATTAGCAATCATAGCTTGTCCACCATGACCAGGTCCAGAAATATATAACATATTCAAATTATTTTTCTTAATTATTCTATTTAAATGCATATAAATAAAATTCTGTCCAGGAGCTGTTCCCCAGTGTCCAACAACATTAGGCTTTATATCTGTAATTACTAAACCTCTTTTAAGTAATGGATTATCCAGTAAATATAATTGAGCAACAGATAAATAATTAAGTGCCATAAAATACTTATTCATTTTTATTAATTCATTTTTTGATAACTTAGCCATACACAAGCCTCCAACCCTATAATAACTAATTATATCTTAATACACAAAATAAATCTAGAAAAAAAAGCAAAGTACTAAAATTTTAATGTACTTTACTCTTTGTTAATAAATTATACTAAATTATACTTTCTACTTAGCAATAACATCACATATCAATGTAGAAATCTCTGTAGGATTATCAATAGGAAGACCAGCAATCATACGTGCTTCTGCATATAAAATCTTTGTATACTTAATGAATTCATCATGATCATTTTTATATAAATCTTTTAATTTCTTAGCTATTTCATGCTTTTCATTTACTTCAAGTATCATTTGAGCTTTAATACCCATATCATTAGGCATAGCATCAAATACCTTTTGCATCTCTATTGAAACGTCTCCCTTACTAGTTAAGCATACTGGATGTTTTTTCAATTTATTAGTAAATTTAACTTCACTAACTTCTTTAATTTCATCCTTCATAGCTTGTAATAAGTCTGAGTTATCTTCATTTACTTTCTTAGTTGTTTCTTTTTCTTCTTCACTCTCTAAGTTTAAATCTTCACTCTCTACATTCACAAACTTCTTACCTTCATATTCTTGAATAGCAGTAATTGTAAATTGATCAACATATTCTGTTAAATATAATATATCAAAATCCTTATCTTTTACTTGTTCTACTTGTGGTAACATATCAATCTTAGCAACACTAGCTCCAGATGCATAATAGATTGTATCTTGACCATCTTTCATATTATCAACATATTCTTTTAAAGTAATAAGCTTATCTTTTTTAGAAGAATGGAACATAACTAAGTCTTGTAATTTTTCTTTATCAGCACCATAGTTATTATAAACTCCATACTTTAATTGAACACCAAATGTTTTAAAGAAAGATTCATATTTTTCTCTATCATTCTTTAACATATCTTCTAATTCTTTACGAATCTTACTTTCGATATTCTTAGCAATTAATTTTAAGCTATGAGACTCTTGTAACATTTCTCTTGAAATATTAAGTGATAAATCTTCAGTATCAACAATACCCTTAACAAAGCTAAAATAATCAGGTAATAAATCAGCACAACGCTCCATTATTAAAACTCCATTAGAATATAGACTAAGTCCCTTTTCATAATCTTGAGTATAGTAGTCATATGGAGCATGACTAGGTATAAATAATAAAGCTTTATATGAACACATTCCCTCAACAGAAGAAGATATAACTTTTAATGGCTTATCATAATCACTAAATTTATCCATATAGAAGTTTTCATAATCACTGTCAGTAACATCATTCTTATTTTTCTTCCAAATAGGAACCATACTATTTAATGTTTCTATACATTTATGATCTTCATATTCATGTTTTTCTTCATCTTTTAATTCATGATGTGTACATTCCATTTTAATTGGGAAACTAATATAATCAGAATATTTCTTAACTAAACTCTTTAATTCATATTCATTTAAGTACTTACTATAATCTTCTTCATCAGTATCTTCTTTAATATGTAAAACTATCTCTGTACCTACTTTAGCATCTTTATTCTTAGATTTTTCAATAGTATAACCATCTGCTCCTTCACTTTCCCATACATAGCATTCATCACTATCAATACTCCTAGAAGTAACAGTTATTTTATCACTAACCATAAATGCTGAATAAAATCCAACACCAAATTGTCCAATAATATTTACTTTATCTTCTTTAGAAATATTTTCCTTAAAGTTTAAAGAACCACTCTTAGCTATAGTACCTAAATTATTTTCAAGTTCTTCCTTAGTCATACCACAACCATTATCAGTAATAGTTATAGTACGTTTTTCTTCATCAAAAGCTAAATTAATAGCTAAATCTTCCTTATTAACTTTTACATTCTTATCAGTTAAAGAACGATAATATAACTTATCTATTGCATCAGATGCATTAGATATTAACTCTCTTAAAAATATATCTTTATTTGTATAAATAGAATTAATCATTAAATCTAATAATCTTTTAGACTCAGACTTAAACTCTTTCTTTGCCATGCAAATCATCTCCTTAAATTTCTATTACACTTAACTTATAGCACTTCTTTTAGCAATTGTCAAGTATGAGTGCTAAAAGAAAAAGAAGTTTAAACTTCCTCTATTATTTTCTCTAATTCTTCTGCTTTATCCCCTATAATTCTTATTAAACCATCTCTATATTTACTTATAGGTAATAATGATACACAAGACCCATCTATAATTTCAAAACAATTATTATGAATACCATAACATAAATAATATTTAATTAATCTATTATCATCAAAATCATCAATATTATCAACTACCATAATCTTATAAAAACTCTTAAAATCATCATTCCTAATAGCTACTATAAGTGTATAAAAATACTTATTATATTGACTATCAGTACAATACAAATTCAAAATATTTTTAAAAGTAATATACTGAGCAATAACTAACTGATTATCTATAATAGCAAAATACATTCCATTAACTTTTTCTAAATAAGAAACATCAAGTAATGAACACGTTCCAAATTCTTTTTCAATATCATCAGTAAAAATATTAAAATCAATCGATTTTTGATATTCAATCATATCTTCTCTATTATCTAATACAGCTAATATCTCTTCACATAAACCATTCATAACATTAGGAATATGTTCAAATAAAATCACTATAACTTCATAAAAATAAATCCATTCTTTAGGAATATACTTAGTTGTTTTAAATGTATAATTTTCTGATCCAACATAAGTATTAATTTCTATATAATAATTTGTAATATTTTTATTAGTTTTATCTCTAACAATAGGATCACTATATCTATCTTTAGCATTATAAATAGTCTCTAATATATAATTAACTAACGTAATACTAATAAACTGATAACAGACGTATTCTGAAATATTATATAAAGAAGCATCTAAAGGTATAAATAAAACTTTAAATTTCTCTATTTTTGTATTAAATACTAAAGCTATATAAAAATTACTCTTATTATAATTTTTAATTATTAAATCAACTATTACTTTTTCTTTTCTCTTCTTTAAGTACTTCAATATAACTAATTTAATTTTCTCCATGTCTTCTCCTAACTAGTTTATAACTGTACTACATATTTAATTTATCATAATTTCATTTAGATTACAAAGGAAAAAGACTATTACTAGTCTTAAGATTGTTTAGAAAGTTCAACAATTCTATACCAAACAATTGGGCTTACAATTCCATTTTCTTCTAAATTATAACGTCTTTGTATACTTTTAACAGATTGTTTAGTTAAATTATCAAAAACGCCATTAATAACAATTCCTGGAATACTTTTAGTTTTTTGACAGATTATATACAAGAAATTTTGTAAATTTATAATATCATCACCCGTCATTCCTTCAGATAAGAATCTTCCAGGATAAAATTCATTAAGTGATTGAAAATATTCTCTAGGTATATCTTTTAACGTTTGAGCATAAACGTCTTTTAATATTCTCCAAGTAATAGCATCAACAATTCCAGTTACCTTAAGCCCATAAGCACTTTGAAAGGCACTAACAACTTGTCTAGTATTGTCAGTAAACGTATCTCCGGTTAGATTAAGAAAAGGAATAGATGAATCAAAATAAGAAATAACATTTAAATAGTAATTTAAGGTATTTATATATTGCCCAGTATCCCCAACTTCCAATTGTGTTTTAAATAAAAGTGAAGCTTCTTTTTCTGATATTCCCTCTGAATATAAATCAGATAATCTTTTAACCGCATTATATATATGCTTGATTTTATACCAAGTTGCTTTATCAACGATTCCATCAGCCTCTAAATTGAAAATCTCTTGAAATTTTTTAACAGCTCTTTCTGTTTCAACAGTAAAATATGGACTATCATTAGTAATAACTGGTATTTCTGGATAATTTTGACCTATTCTATTTAGTTCTATATTAATCATTCTAACAAAGTCTCCAGCTGTTCCAAGTTGTACTAAAAAGCCTGGATAAGTCCTAATATTAGCACTAACAGGAGCATTATAAATAATTTTAATATCATCACCATAATATTCTTTTAATATCTCTAAAGGTCCTAAACCCTGTTTTGCTAGTTCAACACTTCCCCACTGAGATAATCCATCACAAGTTGTATGTCTACCATCACAATACATTGCAAAAAAAGGCTGAACTTGACCATTATAAACAATATAATTATTAAATAAATCATCAACTACCTGTGATACTTTTTCAAAGAATTGCCTATTCTCAACAAAGCTTTGATCATAAGCTGGATCACTAGTAATATCAAAATCATATCCTTTTGATGGATACCATTCATTATAAATTCTATTTAAAGTAAATGATATTTGAGCTAATACATTAGCCTTTATAGCGTCTAGCGGCCAATTAGGATAAATTTCTCCTGTCGCAACATTTTTTATATATTCAACAAATGGTACCGATATATTCCTAGCTGCCTCATCTGGAGCACCCAAATGTACAACTATTTCTGTTGGTACAACAGGTGTTCTAATTGCCATTACTGCCTCCATCATCCAAATCAATCTTAGGAGTCATTTTAATATACTGAATAACTCCTACACCCCCAAACATGCCAATCAAATACTTTTTAATACTTTCATATCCTACATGAATAGCTGTTAAATCATACAAAGTATATTGCGGTAATGAATTGGGATCGGGCAAATTATTAATAGGTGGTGCCGGTAATTCAATATCAGAAATTATTCCACTAGAATCTGTTTTTCCTTCAAAAAAAACAACCTTATCATCACCAATATCTTTAGTAATTAAAATATTAGTATCTGCAATAGGTATAGCACCATAAGCTGTAAAAACCTGTACCTTCAAATAACCAACAGCTGGATTTTCTTTAATAAATTGTTGATAACTATCCGTCTTTTTAAAATCATTTAAACTAACAAGCATTTACTTATTCAACCTCCTTAATTTTTAATATTTGACCAATACTTAAATTATCACTATTCAAATTATTTAACTCCATTATATCTTCAACACTAACACCATATTTTCTCGCAATACTATATAAATTATCTCCTTTTCTAACAACATAAGTTAAATAATTAGGAGCTTGATATCCACTACCATAACATTTAGCTCCCAAAGGAATATTAGAATAATAATTTTGCTTTACTTTAAGTACCTGACCAACTGTTAAAGTTGTTCCCTTTAAATTATTAAGCTTCATTAACTCTTCAACACTCATACCATATTTCTTAGCAATTTTATATAAAGTATCTCCTAAACGTACTATATAATCTTGATAATTATCACTCACATTATCATCATGTAAAATAGGTATTTTTAACTGTTGTCCAATCGAAAGTAAATCACTATTTAAATTATTTAATTCTTTTATATCAGAAACACTAACACCATTATTAGAAGCTATTTTATAAAGTGTATCTCCAACTTTAACAGTATATAAAATATAATCAGAAGTACTACTATCTACATTTATAGGGATCCTAAGTTGTTGTCCTACCGATAAAGTCCTTGAACTTAAATTATTTAACCTAATTAATTCATCAACTGTAGTATTATACTTTCTCGCAATAGAATAAAGAGTATCACCTTTCTTTACAACATATAAAGAAGTAGTAGATGTACTAGGTATTTTTAATACTTGTCCAACAACTAAAACATTAGAACTCAAATTATTCTCTAACTTTATATCTTCAATACTAACACCAAATTGACCACTAATTCCATATAACGTATCTCCTGGTTGAACTATATACGTCTGCATAACTCACCTCATAAAATTATATGCAAAATAAAAACTAGTATTAAAAAATACTAGTTCAAAATAAAATTACATATCCTAAGACATCATCTTAATCAATAAAGCTGTAATTATAAAACTAATCGCAACTATTACTAAAACCATACCAAAGACACTACCATAACCACTATCACTACGGCCTTTAGTAGTACTCTTATTATCCTTAATTAATACTTTATTAGAGTCTTTTTCATTACTATTTTCATTACTCTTTTTAGAAGCATCTTTATCTAAAAACATTTCTTCAAGTTCTAAAGAACTTTCATCTTTTCCCATATCAAATTCTCCTCTACTATTTATTTTAGTATTACTATAGTAATTATAACATGTATTTTATTAAACATAAATAACTTTATAACAAATACTTATTATAAATATCATTACTCATTTATAAATATATACATAAAATTATGTAGGAGGTGAATTATGGATAAAGAATTAACAAATATTGCTACTGCTACTGGTACATACAATAACCTAGCAACTTCTATTACATCGGATGCCTCAGTAGTAGCTTTAATAGAAGGTCTTACTATTACTAAAACAGCTGATCAAACTTCATGGGTTAATGGACCTCTTACTTATACTATAACAATAGATAATCAAGCAACAGAGACTTATGCTACTCCAGTAATAACTGATATTATTGATACAACTTTAGTAAGTTTTGTACCAGACAGTGTTTATATCGATGGAACTAAAGCTGAAACATCACAATATAACTATGATGAAGATACCCATACCTTAACTGTTACCTTAACAGATATACCAGCAACATCAAATAAAACTGTTACCTTTCAAGTTAAGAAAAATTAGTAATACTGAATTTACTTTAAAAAATAAATGCTTAGTAATTGCCAATGGAAGCGTATTTTACAGTAACCTAAGTATTGTAAAAAACTATGTTTGTAAATCATATGAAAAATATAGCTGTTATGCTGCATTTTGGCGCAACTAAAAATTAATCAATTAATGAATTCTTAAGATATATAATTTTTAGTGTATGTAGAGTGTTTAACTCTATATGCACTTTTTTTCATAATAAAAAGACATATAAACTTAAACCTTGATACAATATAAGTGATCAAACCAAATCGAAAGAAGGTATTTATATTTCTATTCAAAATTATATTACAGATATACTAGAACTTAAAGATAATAATGTTTTCAAACGTCAATATTATTATTGATAAATTTTATCTTACTCAGTTAATTTCCAGAGCACTTAATAAAACAAGAATTGCTATTATGAAAAAACACAAACAACACCACAGAAAATTTAAAAGATATTGGAAATTAATTCTAAAATCGCGTAATGAATTGGATTCGTCAAAGTGGAAAAAATTTGCTTGTTTTAAACAACTTATAACTACAACTGACGTCGTTGATTTTTTAATTAATTTAGACGATGAATTTAAAGAAACATATTGGGTATATCAAGAATTACTATATGCATTTAAAAAAAACAATTCTGATTTATTAAATAAAGCCTTACACAAACAAAATAACAATATTTCCTCATATATGAAAACATCTATTAAAACATTATTAGAATTCTTACCACATATCAAAAATACCTTCAACAATAATTATCATAATGGTTTTGTTGAAGGTAAAAAAATAGCCAATGCATAATTGCATTGACTATATAAATAATTATCGCTTTTTTGTGTCTACACACACTATTTGACAATTATCCATTTAAAAAAATCCAAAAAAGTATTGGGCTTCGCCCAATACCTTTTACTCACTTTCGTTCGTGGTACGACTTCGGTAAGATGACTATCGGTATAGTCTCAATCTCCGACTATACAATATATCGTTTATAGCTTTACACTCTGTTTACATTTAGGCTATTCGGAAAGCCGGCGAAACACCGTTCGTAAAATTAGCATAATTGCTACCCCAATCACCATTACCATCCACAAAATAGAAAGCGCCTCTATTACTGGAATCAGCCGCGCGGAACCACCAATCATTATTTGAACCATTTCTCTGTTTAATAGCTCCAGAGTAATTACTTTCTGTTACACCCTGTGCCAAGTAATAATCTAACTGTCTTGTAGCTCTATAGGCTGTTCCTCCATTGTTTCCATATACTTCTTTTGGCTCTAATAAATATAACTTATCTGTAGATGTAAAGTTAGCCGAATCATCTTTACCATGTCCTGATACTACTTTGGTATCCATTATGGCACTTTGTAAATCTGCTGGTAAAGCATTATATATATCTGTACTTAAATAACTTCTCATACTACTTGCTGGCCAACCATCTTTGTTCCAACCATATTCATATGTTGTTCCCTTATATTCTCCTTTTGGATTCATATTATGTGTTGTAATTATATCTGCAAATTCTAATACGAAACCACAGGCAGTTTGTGAAAAACCTTCTTGGCTACATTCTGCTGGTGTTAAAGTATTAGCTATTCTTACTGTATGTTTTCCTAGACTTCCTAGGTCTACTTCTTTAGTATCTCCTACGTTATATTTTCCTTCATAGTTTCCACTCTTTGCGACAGCTGCTATTGTTGCCCAGTCATCATCCGCAAAACTTACTGGATTAACATCTACTGTACCATTATTTCCAGCATAACTTGAGTCATCTACACATAAACCGGTTATGGATTTTACTGGTGTTACTTCTGTACACGTATAAGTTCCAAGATTAGTCTTAGAACAATTTAAGTTACCATTATCAAGTGTTAATTCTACTTTTTTCTTATCATCACTCGATAAATCCATTTTAACATTACCTTTTTTTAGGTTATCTGAAGTCATACTTCCATTATCTATTAAGCCATGAGTTCCATCACTTAAACTAACATAAAAAGTTGTGGTTCTTTTTGGTTCTCCATTGTTATCTGTTACTGTTTCAACATGAACTCTTACATAACCATTTACATCTCTATTTCCCCAAGATGACTTACCACCTTGATCTACTAATACTGGAAGTATTGCTCTAGCAGATTCTTTAGTATTAATTAAAATATAATAATCACCATCATCTACAGCTGAGGCTACTGTTCCTTCACACGTTAAAGTGTCAGCTGTCCATAATGTCTTAGCCGCGTTCGCATAAGATTTAGCGATATCTACAAATGTATCCTTTCTAGAGTTTTCAATTACTCTACTTATTGATGGAATTGCGACCATCATTAAAATACCCATAATAACAATTACGGCTAAAAGTTCTACCAAGGTAAAACCTTTTTTATTAATTCTTTTCATATGCACCTCTCTATTATATTTTTATTATACCTTTTTCATAGTTTCTTTTCAATACTTAAAATTAAAAGAAGATTAATCTAAATCTTCTTTTAAACAAACTACTATGCTAATTTTTCTATACTTGTATAGCTATATATATTGTCATTACCTAAAACAAAGGTATAACGGTATTTACTTTGATTTTCTACAGTACCAGTTGAAGTATTCTCAACAGTTAATTCTTCATAAACTCTAACTTCATCACCTTGAGATTCGGCATTATATATTTTATAAACATATTTATATTTAGAATCTTTTTGTGTAGTATCCTCACCTTTAGAGTATAAAACATAAGAATCAAACTCAGAATTGTAAACATAAGTATTATATTTAAGGTCAGCTTTAATGTTAACTGTTGTATTAACAGTAACTCTATCTCCAAAAACTTCTCTATAAGATCTTTCTACATCTTCTTTTGTTATAATTGTTTTATCACTACATACCAATTTCCCATAAAAATTCTCTTGAGGTAACCTTTCACAATTATCAGCCTCTAAAAAATCTGAAGCTTTTAAATTTAAATAAGCTAAAACCATTTTATTACTTTCTGTCATATTAACAATTAAAGGACTATTCTCTCCCTCATACATCCAATAAGGAGAATTAGACTTAAAATCATGAACACTAGTATATAGACTTTGAACAAGTCTACTATTAGTATCAAGTTGTACTACCTTACCATTATTACTCTTAGACGAAACTATACTATACACTATAAGAACAACAAAAAGAATAACAACACCAGCTACTATTAAAATAAACATTAGATTATTATTACCCTTGCCACCTTTTCCATTACCACTTGCTGGAATGTCATCAAATTTCATATAATCACCAACTATTCTATTTGTAGTATACAGTGAACTATACACTACTAGCTAATATAATAATAACATATTTTAAGAAAAATAAAATAAAAAATATAAAATATTTAATTTATTCATACATAATATCTATATCAACTAGGTTATCATCAATACCATCAACACGACCATTATTACATAATTGCCAAACTTTATACTCCCCACTATAATCAGTATTATCAGTATAATGAGCTAACCAAACAGGAAAATCAACAGGATACCAAACATTCTCTAAATAATTTTTAGAACTATATAGCATAGCTTGATATCCCTTATTTTTAACTACTTTACCAAAACTTGAAGCTAAATTAGTAAGCTTTTTAAAGCTCAAATCAAACTCTTGAAAACTAGACCAGTTTTCCCAATCAAATACTATTTCCAAATCAACATCATAATTTTTAATATGTTGTAAGACCCACTTAGCTTCTTCTGTTGCATCTTGAACACTATTAGCAAATGAATAAAAATATACTCCAACAGGAATTCCAACTTTATTAAATCCCTCTATATTTTTTTCAAACTTTTTATCGATAACATATTCTCCACCAATACCATTACCTCTTCCAACTCTAATATAAACAAATTCTACTCCTGCCTCTTTAACCTTTTGAAAATCAATATTTCCTTGCCAATGCGAAATATCTATACCCATTTTTGTTTTATCTGTTTTATATTTTTCTACCAAATCAGAAAAATTAACAAAAGAATTATTATTAGAAGTACTGCTCTTTGGCTTTTTCCTTACATTTAACACAAAGTTATGACGGGATTCATTATTAGAAGAGTCAACGCCAACAAAAGTAACGTTATATTTACCAATCTTACTTATATCATATTCACCCTCTATATAACACTTAGGATTATCATCATAATTATCACCACAAAATAAATCCTTCTCTATATTACCATCATAATTAACATTAACATTATATACATTAGGTTTACTTATCATAGGTGGCGTTTTATCAACTACATTAATAGAAAAAGAATAATTAACCTTAATATCATCATCATTAATATAATCAAAAGCAACTTCATAACTACCAAGCATATCTGTATTAATCTTTTTATCCTTAATAAGATGACCATTCATACTAGTAATTAGATCACTAAGCATAACATCACTATATACTTCCACTTCATGCATCTTAATATTAACTATTTTTACAGCATGAGCTACTTTATATTTTTGATACAAAAATACACTTCCTATAGTAATTAATAAACTAGAAAAAATAACTATTACAATAATCAATATTTTTTTATTCATAAAATCAACTACCTTCATAATAATTATACCATGCTAAAACCACAAAAAGAATAATAAAAAAACTACAGTCTATAATAAGACCATAGTCTTTAAAATATTACTTTTCTTTTCTAGCAATAATAAAATTATCATCAACATAGTCAACTAATACTACATCATTTGCTTTAACTTTACCCTCTATAATTAATTTAGCTAAATCTGTTTCTATTGTTCTACTAACTAATCTCTTAAGAGGTCTAGCTCCATAATTAGGATCGAATCCTTGTTCAACTAATTGCTTCTTAGCTCTATCAGTAAGTTCAATTTTTAAATTAATATCAGTTAATCTATTTTCAATATTTTTAACTAATTTATCTAAAATCTTCATAATAGCATCTTTATTTAATGCATTAAATACAATAATTTCATCTATTCTGTTAATAAATTCTGGTCTAAAGTATTCTCTAACTGCATCCATAACCTTACTATTATCTCCATTAAGTACATATTCACTTCCTAAATTAGAAGTCATAATAATAATAGTATTTTTAAAATCAACTGTACGTCCATTAGAATCAGTAATTCTACCATCATCTAGTATTTGTAATAATAAGTTTAAAACCTCAGGATGAGCTTTTTCTACCTCATCAAATAAAACTATACTATAAGGATTTCTTCTTACTGCTTCAGTTAATTGTCCACCCTCTTCATATCCAACATATCCTGGAGGAGAACCTATTAAACGTGAAACACTAAATTTTTCCATATATTCACTCATATCTATTCTTATCATATGACGTTCATCATCAAACAACTCATAAGCTAATGTACGAGCAACTTCTGTTTTACCTACACCGGTAGGTCCTAAAAACATAAATGACGCAATTGGTCTATTAGGATCTTTAATACCACTACGTGATCTTATTATTGCATCACTAACTAATCTTAAAGCATTATCTTGTCCCATAACTCTTTTACGCATATTATCTTCTAGATTTAAAAGTTTCTCTTTTTCACTACTAATTAATTTAGTGACAGGAATATTAGTCCATTTAGCAATAATTCTAGCTATATCATCACTAGTAACAGTATCACTTAATATTTTATTTTTTTCAATATTATTTAAAGCTTCCAACTCTTTTTCTAGTCTAGGTATTTCCCCATGACGAAGTATAGCAGCTCTTTCAAGATCATACTTATTTTCAGCTTGTTCAAGTTCAAACTTAGCTTTTTCTATTTCACGTTTTTTAGCTTTTATATCTTCATTTAAGTTCTTTTCTTTATTCCAAGCTTTAGTAAGTTCGTCTTCCTTAACTTTTAAAGTTTCAAGTTCAGCATCAATATCTGCTACACGCTTTTTAGATATATCATCCTTTTCTTTCTTTAGAGCTTGACGTTCAATTTCCAAACGCATAATTTTATGTGTTAAAGTATCAAGTTCAAAAGGAACAGAATCCATCTGTACTCTAATAGTAGCACAAGCTTCATCAACCAAATCAATTGCCTTATCTGGCAAGTAACGATCTGTAATATATCTATTAGCAAGTGTTGCTGCACTAATCAAAGCTTTATCTTGAATAGTAACACCATGATGTATTTCAAAACGTTCCTTTAAGCCACGTAGAATTGTTATTGTATCTTCTACACTAGGTTCTTCAACTTTAATTTTTTGGAAACGTCTCTCTAGTGCCCCATCTTTTTCAATATACTGACGATATTCATTTAAAGTTGTTGCTCCTATAACATGAATTTCTCCTCTTGCAAGCATTGGTTTCAATATATTAGAAGTATCCATAGCACCTTCACTTCTACCAGTACCAACAATAGTATGAATTTCATCAATAAACATAATAATTTGTCCTTCACTCTTTTTAACTTCATTTAGGACATTTTTTAGTCTTTCCTCAAATTCACCACGATATTTAGCACCAGCAACCAAAGCAGCCATATCAAGTTCCCAAATAGTCTTATCTTTCAAACTATTAGGAACATCACCTTTAACAATCCTTAAAGCAAGGCCTTCAACTATTGCTGTTTTACCAACACCAGGTTCACCTATTAAAACCGGATTATTTTTAGTTTTTCTAGATAAAACTCTAGTTATACTTCTGATTTCTTCATCCCTACCTATTACAGGATCAATCTTTCCTTTCTTTACATCATCTATAATATTACGTCCATATTTTTCTAAAACGTTTTCTTCTTTTTCTTCTGGATAACCATACATAATATCACCCCTCAAATTGTATTATACTCATTTATTAGCACTTGTCAAGTGTGAGTGCTAATATTTTTAAAATAAAAAAAGTAACTATAATTAGTATTAATAAAATACCATTATTTATTACTTTTACCTATATATTTTATGTATAAATATTCTAAATTTTTCTTATTAATTGTATTCTTTATACCTTTCTCACTAACCTCAGTATAAATCTTAGTTAAAAGAAAATCTATTTTAGGATTTACTTTAGCTTTTTCTCTAACTTTAAACCAATAATTAAGTTGATAATCCTGTGTCCACCTTTTACCTTGATAAGTTAAACCAGCTGCTAAAGTATCACAAACCATTTCAATTAAATACTGATATGGAATAATAGGTGTTTCAACAATCGCATCATAATCATACCAATATTCATAATGGTGTTTATTTCTTCCTTTATGATGAAGCCAAGCTTCTGAATATCCTTGTGCCTTCTCACACTCAACAATAGGGCTATGTCCCTTAATATAATACCTTGCACTCTCTAAGAACTCTGTTTCAGAATATTTTGATAAATCATGAACTAAACCTCTCCAAAAAATACCAGCTCTACAGCATAAACAAAATACTATAAATCTATGTTTGTTAACAGTATGTAAATGACCAAAAAACTTTTTAATTGTAAGTTTATTATCAATATCAGTACCACACTTATTCAAATTATATCACCATAAAAATTATATCATAAAAAAGAAGAAAAACTACTAATAAGTAGTTCCTCCCCATTCAACAGCTGTAAACCCAACTCTTTTAAACTTAGTTAAAGATTGCTTCTTTATGTCAGTCTTTTTATCAACTTTTTTAATATGAATAACCATTCTTAACATTGAATCAGGTTTAGGTGTTATTAATAAATTATTATAAGATTCCCTCTCCTCAGTAAGTTCAAAATAAACTAAACTCTTACCATTCTTTTCAAGAACAGGTAACCAATACATAATAAATTCATTCTTTTCTTTATCATTAAGTCCAATATATGAAAGCTTTTGTTCTAAGAATTCGATAGCATCATCTTTTTCTACATAAAAACCTTCACTAAAATCAACCGTATGTACTTTCTTCTCATCCCAATATAAAGCATAATAATATTTATTATTACTATCATACAAACTACCATCACTCATAGCCGTAACACGCCAACTATTATTAAACTTAGGATAAGTAGTTTCTAAAAATTCTGGATGTGAAAAACTAACTGTAACATTTGTCTTCTTAGTAGGATATAAATATAAAATAGGTTTAGCAATACCACCACACTCTATCTCTTTAGTAACACCTTTCTTATCAGATGGATTATAAGAGTATTCAACACACATAGAATCATTTTTATCACTTTTAAAAAGTTGGAATAAAGCTTCTCCATTATATTCTAAAGCAAAATTTAATGTATCAATATCAGGATTTTCCCCATATTCATATAGTACTTTACCATCCAATTGAATTAATTTAACAATAGAGTCTTTTAAAACTAAAACGTAAGCCCCACCAGAAATACCATAAACTTTATCATAACCTTCAGTTAAATACTTATTACCTAAAAAGTCATAAATTACATGTTTATCATCATCATAAGTTGCCCATAAATAATTACCACTACGTAACAATGAATTATTATTAATAGGTATTATCTCTTTACCATTAGTATAATTAATAACTCCCACTTTATCATTCTTATACACTGAAATTGTATTATCTTTTAAAGTTTCAGCATATAAAGGAGGACCAGAAGTACCTAAATTTAAGTTAATCGCAATAGCTTCATAAGTAGGTGCAATAACCGCTTTACCAGTCTCTAAATTATATACTCCCCACTTCTTATTTATATTAACCGCAACATACTTAGTATCATAGTAACCATCTAATTTAAATGGTAAAACACCAATATAATTAAGATTAGGTAATACCTTTTTATCAGTCTTAAAGTTTTTCATTTGAACATTATAATCACTATCATAATAAAAAACATAATCACCATAATTAAATAACTCTGGATCTGCATAAACTCCATCACAATGAACAGTATAAACATCATACTTACTTTCATCATCAGTAATATATAAAGTTTGAACTTTAGTTTCTTTATTAACATAAACCTTAATCATTGTTCCAGAATCAAATTTTTCTTTAGGTTCTTGTTTTTCACCATAACTATAACTTGTAATAATTCCATTTACAGAACAACTATTCATGTAAACTTTTCCATCTTCATATATCTCATGTTCACTACAATTAATATCATCTTCTATTTTTACTAATTTATTAGCTTCCTCAAAAGAAATAATCTTTTGATCCTTTTGATATGAAAGAAGAACAACATTTTCTATAGCCTCACCATAAGCTAATACCATAGCTTTTTTATCTTCCTCAGTAAGAACTACATCACTAGGTTCATCATTTTTATCATTGTCATTTCCTTTATCTTCTCTTTTCATATTAAGAACAATAATTAACACCAAAAACAATATAATAACCGCCATTATTAAAATAATAGATATAACTGTCTTATTATTATTTTTAGGTTTACTAATTTTAGAATCATTATTAACTTTATCTACAGTCTCATCTTTAGTAAGAATTTCAACATTTTCTTCATCTGAAGTACTATTAGAAGAATCATCTTCATCAATCGCATCACTACTAACTACTTCTAAAACCTTTGTCTCATCACTATCATCATCACTATTATCAGTATTATCATTATTATCTATATCATTTATATCATCTATATTATCTATTTGTTCAGTATTATTATTGTCTGTCTCTAAAATATCATCATGACTATCCTTAATATTCTTTTTCTTCATAATAATTATCACCTCTAATTATTATAAGTATATCAAAGTTAATATTAAAATACTACAAAAATAAAATAAAAATGTAGAGTACATTCTCTACATTAATTGATTAATCTCCTATTATTCAGCATATTATAAAACATATCATAATTCATATCATTCATATTTCCATTCATAGTATTACTATTAGGTATATTATTATTCATATTATTACTAGCCATATTATTAGCATTATTACTAGTATTAGTATTATTAGTATTTTCTCCTTTATTTAACATCTTTTCATAATATTCAAATAACTCTTTAAAACGATTATAATGAACAATTTCTCTTTGTCTTAACCAAAGTAGTGGTCCAATAACATCTGGATCTGTTGTTAAATCAATTAAATTCTCATATATTGCTCTAGCCTTCTGTTCTGCTGCCATATCTTCTGATAAGTCAGCTAAAGGATCTCCTGTAGCCGCAAAATATGTTACAGTAAATGGCATCCCATTAGAGTCTGTTGGAAACAAAGCTTTATTATGTTCAGCATAATGTGTATCAAGTCCAGCAGCTCTTAATTCTTCCAAAGAAGCATCTTTCATTAATTGATATATCATAGTTGAAATCATCTCAACATGTCCAAGCTCCTCAGTTCCAATGTCTGTAAGTAATGCCTTACCACGATTGTCAGGCATTGTATATCTTTGATTTAAATATCTAAGAGCAGCTGCTAGCTCCCCATTAGCACCGCCATACTGAGTAACCAAGTATTTAGCCATTCTTAAATCTTTCTTTTTAATATTAATTGGATATTGTAATCTTTTATTATAACTAAACATAATATCTATCCTCCCAAGGCCATGAAGTATTTTCCCAAGCAAACGGACTTTTTTCCATATTATCACTGCTAACATTTAAAGGACCATACTTACTTTCATACTGTTCCAATAAACTATTAGCTTCTTGCCTATAGTCATTAAATAAAGCCAACATACTTTCATCATTAGGGTATAAATCTAAATATAAATTTAACTCATGAGCCGCAAAAGCTACTCTAGACAACTCCAAAAGTAATTGTTCCTTTTCATTATTAGCCTTTAATATAGTTGGTTTATAGTTTTTATATTGACTATACAAGTTAGAATATAAATTACCATTATTATAAGCATCAGTAACATTAAAAAGTGTCATTGAATTACTCATATTATTATTCATATTCATATTTCTAAGTAAAGCATCATTAAAAAAATTATAATTATACATAATATCTCCCTTCCCTTTAATCTATTCAATCTAGGTAAAAATGTATAGATAAATACCCAATTGAAAAAAAAGACTTGATTTTTCAGCAAGTATATAATAAAATAAAGAAGTCAAGAGACATGGCGGCATTGGTGAAGTGGTTAACACGCTGGTTTGTGGCACCAGTATGCAAGAGTTCGATCCTCTTATGCCGCCCCATATTGATTAGTAAAACTAAGGAAAATATTTTTCTTAGTTTTTTATTTTAAAACTTGACGAGTCAAACATCATACATTAAAATACTAGAACTATAGGTGAAGTAATATGAAAAATGAAAACAAAGAACTATGTAGTGAATGTGGTGGTTATTGCTGTAAAAAAAGTGGCTGTGACTATTACGTTAGTGATTTTAAAAGAATTGACAAAAATACAATATTAGAAGCTCTAGCTAGCGAAAAAATATCAATAGTATCAGCTTTTGTATTTGAAAGACTAAATGATGATAAAATTGTTGCTACCCCATTTTTATATTTAAGAGCAAGAAACAAAGATCGAGATATTGTTGATTTATACTCAGTAAAAACAACATGTATGTCATTAACAGAAACAGGTTGTGCTTATACATATGAAGCTCGACCTGGTGGTGGAAAAAATTTAATACCTCAAAAACCAATCTGTAAACCTTTACTAGATCCAATTGAACAAATAAAAGCATGGGCACCATATCAAGGATTGTTAAGTAAAATAGTAAAACGCATAACAGGAAATAGTGTTAATACTATTATAAAAGAAAATGTTAAAGAAATGTTTGTAAGAGTACTAAATCAAGACTTTGATGATGTAAACAAAGATGAAATAAAAGATATAAGAGATGGTATTCCAGTACTAATAAGATGCTTTCCAGAAGAATATAAAGAAGCAAAAATTCAACACGAAACACATAGTAAAGTATACCGTAAAACACAAGATTAAAAACAAATTAAAACCTCTAGAAAAATCCAGAGGTTTTAATTTTCTCATTAATCACAGCATACCATTTGTATTTCAAATACTCTTCCATATTTAAAACTATATAACTATATCATAATAACATACTAAAAGACATTAGAAGTATCCCAATGTCTTTTAAATTTTATGCAATTCGGAAAGCCAGCAAAACACCGTACGTAGTATGGCAGTATTGATAAACCCACCACTACTTACATGTCCTGACACTTACTTTCGTATCCATTATGATACTCTGTAAATCTGCTGGTAAAGCATTATATATATCTGTGCTCCAATAACTTCTCATACTACTGGCTGACCAACCATCCTTATTCCAACCATACTGATAAGTTGTTCCCTTATATCCACCATCTGTCTAAGATAGTTAATAAGCATATAAAAGCACAAAAAAAGGATGATTACAAAACCACCCATAAAAAGTTATTATTATAAATTAATCTTTTTTCCAAATACTACAAGACTAGTTGTAAATAGTGAGCTTAGTATTAACATTATTAATGCTTCATTACTTGAAGTAACTCCAGTATTAATAATAGGATTTTCTTTAACTTCTTCTAATTCATAAACATATACAACAATGTTTTCTTCTAAAGTAAATTCTCCAGTTTCATTTCCTTCAATACTAACTAGTTTATAACCTTTAATTTCCTTAGCTTCTGTATTATACTCAGTAGAAGTTTGTCCTGTTAAAACTTCACTTTCTAATAAATCATTACCATCTTTATCTACATATCTTACAGTAACTTTTCCCATTTGTTTTTCATAGTAGTAAATAACCTCTTGATCTTCTTTTGTAAATTCACCACTTGTATTACCAACTACTCTAACGAAAATCCAATTAGGTATTTCTTTTTCTTCTGTTTGATATCCAGTAGATGTCTGTCCTGTTAAAACTTCATTATCTGCTAAATCATTTCCATCTTGATCTACATATCTTACAGTAACTTTTCCCATTTGTTTTTCATAGTAGTAAATAACTTCTTGTTCTTCTTCAGTAAATTCACCACTTGTATTACCAACTACTCCAACTAAAACCCAATTATCAATATTTAAAGCTTCAGTATTATACTTTTCAGTTAGTTTTCCTGATAATATTATATCTTTTGCTAATTCTTGAGTAGTACCGTCAATATAATAATGAACAGTAACTTTTCCGCCTTGTTTTAGTCTGTAATAGAATATGATAGTATTTCCATCTTCACCTAATGTAATAGTTTGAGTAGAATCACTAACTAATTCATAATTATCTATATTAATTGCATCAGCGCTTACTAAATCATATACGAATCCATCACCATTATAGTCATCTGCTAACTTTTTAGTAGTACCTTCTATATAATAATGAACAACATACTTAGTAGGAATTTTGTTAATTGTAATAGTAACAGTTGAAGTATTACTATTAACTTCATATCTATTACCATTTACTTCTACTACTGTTTTAATATAATAAGTAAATTCTACATCACCAGAATAATCTTTTGGTGCTATATAAGTAAACTTACCATCTTTATCAAGAACTAATGAACCTTTGCTAACATTAGTAACTACTACTACTTCGTCAACTACTTTAGCATCATTATCTTTTCGTACAGATTTGTAATCATTATCTCTTACATTACCTCTGATTGTTTCGCCTTGTTTTACAGAATATGAGTCATCTCTAGTAACTGCAGGTATAACAACAGATGGTTTTTCTAATTCTATTTCTATACTTTTACTTTCAATATAGAAAGGATTATCGTCAACAGCTACACCAGTAACTTTAGCCTCTCCATTAGTAAACATATTTCCATAGTAATCTTCTTTAGCTTTTACTCTAAAAGTAAAATCATTATTTGTATTAGCTTTCAAATCGCCAACGTATCTAGTAACAGTTTTGCTTCCATCACCATTAGTTTTAACAGTAACATTTCCATACTTAACGGTATTATCATCGATTTCAACTTTCTCACCAAAGTTAGAAATAAAGTAAGCTTCATCAATATCGAAAGTATTAGGAACATCATCTGTAATTAAAACATTTGTTGCGATAAGATCTATATTTTGAACTATATCAGCAAAAGCTTGCTTTAATGAATCTAAAGAATTAGCACTATGATATCTACTATCACCAGAAACTTTCTTTAAAAAGCTTTCTGCATTAGAGTCAACACCAAATCCAATAGAATAGATTGTAGCCTTAATATTCTTAGCCTCTGTTAAAGCAGCTTCACTTGGTTTTACTCCTGCCTCAAAACAGAAGATAAATTCTTTTTCACAAGCTTGGCTATCGTCTCTACCAGTTCCAACAACCTTACCATCATCAGTAGTATAGAAAGTTGGTTCTCCATCAGATAGTAGTATTAAACTTTGAGACGCATTTTCATCATCAAATAAGCTATTTCCTAATTTTAGTCCATACTGAACATTAGTACCACCATTAGCAACCATAGCGTTAACAGTTCTCTTCAATGCAGCTTTATCATTAGTAAGTGCAACTGAAGTGGCGCTTGTACTGTAATAAACAATACCAACTCTTGTATCATTAGATACACCATCAGGCAATAATGTATCTAATAAACTATTAGTAGCTGTCTTTAAAGCTTCAAGCTTTGTAGTAGAATCAGTACTAGAAACAGGCTCATTCATAGAACCAGAATTATCAAGTACTAATACAACTTCTCTTTTTTGACTTATAGTATGAGAAAATGATTCTCCACCAAGTCCAATTGTAATATCAACATCACGGCCACTACCACCTTCTACTACTTTAGCTGATTTATTAGCATAAACTTCACCAGCACCAAGGCTAGCAGCTTCAGCAGTAAAGGTAAAACATAAAGCTATAAGAATCAAAAAAGACATTACTATTTTACTTAATTTTTTCATAATAACCTACACCTTTCTCCCTATTATTATTAAATATTTCCCTAAGGTATTATTCAAAAGACATGTTTGCAAGACCAAAATTTGATCTGTTCCTGAAACTTCATCCAATGAATCATACAAAGAATTACTACGTAATTTTTTGATATGTTCATCAAAATCAAAATCATTATCAAATAAAATTTTTGTATGCTCTATATCATCTGTTATTACCTTAACAGAAAATATTTCAAAAGTTTTGGTTCCATTTAAAGTTTCAAGTGTTATCGTTCGATTATTTAAAAAGAAATCTCTATCTAAATAATTAGGTAACTTTCTAAATGGAAGATCATATATATCAGAATTATGACCATATATATTAATTTGACGACCACTTTCAATATCACTTCTATAATCAATAAACATAGAACCCATGACATTATAAGTACCATCAAGAAGTCTCCTAAGATAATAATCATTATCAGTAGTTTGAACAAGTAAATTATCAATATCTAATCCCTCAATAATCAATCTACCAATAATATCATCATTATTAAATTCTCTTCTATATTGGTCATACCTATCACTTATATCTAACTCACTACTAACTCTATCTTTTTTCTCTTCTACCAACTCTAACTGTTTCTTAGTTTCTTTTATCTCTTCCTTTGAAGAAATAAAATTTAAAAGACTATAAACAGTTGAAAGAATTGCTATAAAAAGAACAAAAATATAGATTACTTTTTTACCCTTCATATACTTTCCTTCTTAAGAAAAAACTAATTCCTCTAACGGTTTTATATCCTAATGGAAAAAATATTTTTTGTCAAGAAAAATCTTTAAATATAACAAATTCAGTACTAAATAAAGACAAATTCAGCTCATTTTTTATTGGATTTTTAACTTTTTAATCACAAATAAAAAAGACACTTTTGTGTCAAACTAAAAACGATAATTACATAAATAATTATCGCTTCTTACTATTCAAGTATTTTTGAACAGACATTTCTATTCTAATAAATTCTTTTTCTAAATCACCAAAGTTATTATTAACAAAGTCTCTATCTCCAGCCTTTGCCTTCATTTCATGTTCATAAGCCATTTCAGCTAACTTTTCAAAACCAAAATATTTAGAATCACTTTTTAAAGAATGAGCAGCAATAGCATAACTAGATAGATCGTTTTTTAAACGCCTTAATTTCATATCATCAAATTTTTGATGAGACTCATTAAACCAATCTGATAACATACTATCGTATGTATCCATATCTCCAAATGACTCAAGACCTTTTTTATAATTAATACCATTATTTAATAAATAATCACTTAAATCATTACTACTATTTTCATCATCAAGTAGCTCAACAGTCTCTTCTTTATTTGTCTCTTGTACAGTATCACATACTACATTATTAGCAAAAATTTTATCCAATTTTTCTTTAATCTGCTCTTTACTAAATGGTTTAGCTATATAATCCAAAAAACCTTCAGCTATATATTTTTCTCTAGCCCCAGCAATAGCATCAGCAGTTAAGGCAATTACAGGAGTATTAAAAGTAGATGATTTTTTTAACTCTTCTAAGCATGACTCTCCACTCATATTAGGCATCATTATATCCATTAAAATCAAATCATATTTGTTACCATGATTAATTTTATCTAAACATTCTAGACCATCACTCGCTTCATCCAAAACAAAATTAAAATCTTTTAAAGCCTTCATTGCTACTTTTATATTTAGCTTATTGTCATCAACTATTAATACCTTTTTACCATCATATTTAACATTAGCAATCTTTTTAAGGTTAGATAAAGTATTAGATAACTCCTTATCACTCATAGGTTTAACTAATTTACTTATCTTTTGTGGTACTTGAACCATAAAAATCGAGCCCTTACCAAACTGTGATTGAACATTTATTTTACCACCCATCATTTCAACCAAAGATTTAGTTATAGCAAGTCCTAAGCCCGTACCCTCAGTAGTTGTATTTTTTTCTACATCTAATCTATCAAATTTAGTAAATAATCTATTAATATAATCCGCTTTTATACCTTTACCAGTATCTTGACAAGTAATAATTAAATTAGAAAGATTTTTATTTGTATCATTAATACATTTAATATTTAAATTAATTTGTCCTTGATTTGTATACTTAATAGCATTAGTTAATAAATTATTTATTACTTCCTTTACTTTTCCTTTATCACCTATTAACTCATAAGGTATATCATCAGCAATACTTAAATTAAATATAACATTTTTTTCACCAATACGAGTCTGTGTTACTTTACACATATTAGTAATTTCATCTTTAAAGTTATAAGGAACTTCAATTATTTCCATTTTATTTGCTTCTATCTTATTAATATCAAGAATATTACCAACTATTTCTAGTAATGTTTGAGAAGCATTTACTATATCTTTGGAATTCTCAACTACCTCATCCGGCAATCTATCTTGATAAGATAAATTATCCTCAGACAAACCAACAATAGCATTTAATGGTGTTCTTATTTCATGGGACATACTAGATAGAAAATCAGACTTAGCTCTATTTGCTCTTTCTGCTTGCTCTTTTGCAACCTCTAATTGTGAAATAATCTTAATATCTGGGTTTTCAATTGTATGAAACATTATTAAATAATAAAATGAAAAAATAAAAGTTTCTGTTATAACCTCTGGATAATATTCTCTTAAAAAAAGCCCAGAGCAAAGCATAATAAATAATGCAATATATGGAATTAATTTTTTTAATTCAAAATTATCCTTTAATGCATATTTGATTCCCATAATTATAATTAATACTGTATAACTTATAATTTCAACCATAGCAGCATAATAAGCCGGTCCATTTAAATCAACAGATTGCTCATCAATAATTGTATTCATTGGTAATAAAAATATAAAGAAAATTATTATTCCAGTAATAATACTAAATGTTTTTTTTAATATTTTAGTTGTTTTTTGATCAAAATCATTTAAAACAATAATATATATTAACAAATAATATATCATTAAATCCATAACTACTAAATAAAAAGACTGAATAACACCCGTTATATATAAGTTACCAATAAGCATTGCATATACATATATTGCCATTCCTAAAAATGAAAACAAAAAATTATATTTTATCATTTTAGAATAAATAATAGTTTCTTTATTAAGAGTGTTTTTCTTTGAAAAAAACAATGTAAGTAAAAATATTGCTATTAAAAGTGCAGCAATCAATAACCATATACCACTCATACTACTACCTCCTCGTATAATAAATTGTATCAAAAAAAAGACTTAGTTTAAAGTCTTTTTATAAATCTTAAATACATTTTCTGGGGCATCTTTGTCATAATACCTAGAGTTTTCTATTACCTCTCTTGTATATCCATTGACAGTTTCACTCATAATATCATCTATAAATTCTTCTAAAACATCATCAGAACTTCCAAGAGTAGTTCTAGAAACACGTCTCATATTATCAGCGAAAATAATTTCTCCTTTTAAAGAATTTAACTTCTCCTTTAACTGTTCAGTTATATCTGGGACATCTTCTATAGTAGCACCTTCTACACTCATAGGATTACCTATATTTACAGTATACCTTTTACTATCTCTAACAACTCCAACAGGTATAATCACTCCATCTCCATTAACAGCAATTTTTGCAGCGCCAGGAAAAAGTCTTTGTGTTAATCTTGGTGTAATATTCCAAGCACCTTCTGGATATATCAATATATTGTCCTTATTCTTTACTCTATCTCTACAGACTATTTCACAAATATGTCTATCCATTTTATATTCATCAATTAATTTTTGATCTTCTTCAGATATTGCTATTCCTCTTTTTAGTTTTTGCATATTTTCAAACTGTTGGTATCCAGTATCCACACATATTCTTCCATGTAACTTATCAAGAAAGAAGCCCTCAAAGTTACGATAAGTTTCCTCAGGATCCCCCATTACAAAGTAAGTTTGATCATCTATTGCTTCCATACAAGACTCAATATCATATCTTCCAACATGGCTAGCAGCATAAATTTTTCCCTTGCTTATATTCTTATAGTCGCCACGTTTATCATCAAATACCACTAATTGTCTTTTAGAAAAAAATCTATCTATTTTCAATACTAACATAGTTAATTTATGCATTCTTCTTTTTAATTCACTAGATTCTAAAGGTTTATTATTTTCAAATTCATATCTTCTAAGTAATCTATAATAATGACTTAATTCATCCAACGACATTCTGTATATTTCTAATAAATTTTTTCTATCAAAATCACTCATACTCATAAATCACAATCATCCCTCTTTATTGGGCATATTATATCATAAAACATACATTTTTACAATACCAACGTAATAGTTTTATTACTTAACATCACCATTATACCCAATATTATAATTACTAGGTCCCTCAATACATTTACCATCTATATCAAATCTCGAACCATGACAAGGACAATCCCATGTCTTTTCAACTTCATTAAAAATTAAACTACACTTTAAATGTGGACATTTATTATAAACAATATGAGAAATATTATCTTCATCCACAAATATTCCTACTTCCCTCCCATTAATTTTTTTAAAAATCACTCTCTTAGAATACCAGTCTTTCTGTTTTTTTATTTTAGTACTTATAAACATATAACCACTACCCAATAAAGACTTAAAAAAATTAAATGAAGCTAATAAACTAATTCTTCTTTTAGGATTAAATAAAGCTATATACTCATTATCTCTTTCTAAAATAATATCACTCAATACTTTACCAGCCAAAACACTATTAGTCATTCCCCAAGTATTATAACCTGTACCTATTAATAAATTATCACTAATCTTTCCAATAAAAGGTAGTGAATCAATAGTCATAAGATCTTTATTAGACCATAAATAAATATAAGGTTTATTTTTACTAAGTAATGACTGAAAATTTTTCTTCTCATTATTTTTTATAGCTAAATCATGTGAATTATTTAAAAGTAATTTATAAGAAATACCATTATCAGTATAATAACGCATTGAAGTAGAAGGAAAATCAACCGTAATAGCACTAAAATGATAATCATTATTAACTTGATAAGCCCCAATATAAGATTTTTCTAAATAGGCTTTAAATGGTAAAAAGAAAGGCTTTATAAACCAAGGATAATGTACGGCTAAAACTACAAATTTAGATCTTATAATATGACCATTTACATGACAAATATAAGAATTATTTACAAACTCCATAGATTCAACTTTAGTATTCTCATATATAGAAATTCCTCTATCACTACAAATTTTAGCTATAGAATTTATATACTTAAGAGGATTAAAAACATATGTATCCAAAACATAAAAAGAATTAGTTTTTTCCCCATCTGGCAAATTAGTTGCTGAAAGTATATTTATACCAGCACTTCTTAATAATCGTCTTTCTCTTTTTAACTTAAAAGTTACATTATTAGAATAAATATATGATCTAACTCTATCTAAGTTACATTTAATATTTTCTCTAGTAATAATTTGTTTTATTATTTCTATTGCCTCTTTTTGAGAATTAATATACTTAAAAGCAACTTTACTACCATAATAAAACTTTATCCTTGAAAATATATTTTCTTGTAAATAGGTAAGTTTTCCTGTCGTTTTACTACTAACACCACTACCAAGTACACTCTTTTCAACTAAACAAACACTCAAACCACTGTTAATTAAATTATAACTAACATTAACGCCAGTCATACCACCACCAATAATTAAAACATCAACATCAAGATTAGTATCTAGTTTAGGATAAGTATTTTTTAACTCATTAGACCAAATACTTTTGTTTTGCATAAAAATCACCAATTATAGTATGACCAATATCTAATTAAAAAATTACAAACTACTCAACAGTTACACTCTTTGCTAAATTTTTAGGTTTATCAATATCACAACCTCTTAGTCTGGCAACTTCATAAGCTATTAATTGTAAACATGGAACAACAAGTAATGGTTGGAGAAATTTATTAACTTTAGGAACTGTAATACATAAATCATAACCTTCAATTTTTTCATTACTAACAACTATTGTCATAGCTCCACGAGCTTTAACTTCAGCTAAATTTGAAAGTGTCTTACTCTTAATTTCTTCATCAGTAATAATAGCAAATACTGGTGTTTTATCTTCTATTAAAGAAATAGTTCCATGCTTTAATTCCCCAGCTTGATAAGCTTCACTATGAATGTAAGAAATCTCTTTTAATTTTAAACTTCCCTCTAAAGCAACTGCATAATCGATTTTTCTTCCTATAAAGTATATATCTTCACTATTAAAAATCTTTTTAGCAACTTTTTGATATTCATCATCACGATCAATTACTTCTTTTATTAAACGTGGAAGTAAACTTAACTCTTTCTTAATATCAGAAAGCATATCAACACATTTACAGCAAAGTAAAGCCATAACTAATACCTGTAAAATATAAGCTTTAGTAGTTGCTACTGCTACCTCACTAGAAGCCTTCGTATAAATAACCTTAGAACACTCACGAGCTATAGTCGAACCCTCAACATTAACAATCCCTAAAGTTAAGACATTACAACTATTAGCTTTTCTCATAGCCGCAATTGTATCAGCTGTTTCTCCTGATTGTGATATTAAAATAACAATTGTTTTTCTATCATAAACAACATGTCTATAACGATACTCACTCGCAACATCACAAACTACTCTAATATTAGTATTTTCTTCAAGTAATGACTTACCTATCATTCCAGCATACATAGCTGAACCACAAGCAACAATATGAATCTCCTCATAACTAGATAAATCAGGTAAATCCTCTAAATGCTTTGTAAACTTATCAACAAGTAAAGGCTCTTCATTTATCTCTTTTAACATATAATGTTCATATCCACATTTATCTTGATTAAAAGCATTCATAGAAGCCTTTAAAACTTTCTTTTTAACTAGTTCCATCTTATCATTATAAACTTCTATACCAGAAAAATTTATCTTAGCTATTTCTCCTTCTTCTAGTAACATGTATCTATCAGTATAATTAATAATTGGCATAATATCACTAGCAATAAAGTATTCATTATCTCCAACACCTAATATTAATGGTGAATCTTTTCTAATAGCATACATCTCATCTTTTCCTTCAAATAATATGCCTAAAGCATAAGATCCTTCAACTAAATTCACTGCTTTTAAAATAGCCTCCATACAATTATTTCCATCATAATATTTATTAATTAAGGCCGCTAAAACTTCTGTGTCTGTATCCGTTTTAAATACTACCTTTTCTTCAAGCAATTGCTTTTTAAGTAATGAAGCATTCTCAATAATACCATTATGAACTAATACAACTCTTCCAACTTTATGAGGATGAGCATTAACCTCACTTGGTATACCATGAGTAGCCCATCTAGTATGAGCAATACCAATAGACGCTGGTACAAGTTCCATACTTTTTATTTTATCTTCCAGATTAGAAACTTTACCAACACTTTTGACAATTTGAATTTGATCTCTCGCCAAAGCTATACCAGCTGAATCATATCCTCTATATTCCAAACATTTTAAACCTTTTATTAAAACATCTACCCCCAAACGTTTACCAACATAACCTACTATTCCACACATATATACTTCTCCTTACTTATTGTTTATATAGTATATAGTATAAACTAAAAAAAAGAAGTTGACAAATCAACTTCAAAATAAAAGTATTAAACTAATTTTCATCTAATTTTTCATAAATATCAATATTATTATATTCAGCTATTTGATCTGCAAAAACAGTATCAAAATTTACTAAAGCTTTTTTTATTACATCTGGATAAATATTTTTACTATTAGCAATAGCTTCTTTAAAGTCCATAACATTAACTTCTGTTCTATTATTAAATAAAGCATTAGAAAAAGCTTGTTGTACTAAAGTAAGTGATACATCTGGATATCTAGAACCAATCTCATAAATTCTCTTATATTCACTTGTAATATCCGTAATAAATTCCATCATTTTCTTTTTAATAAAAGGTGTATAAGCCATAACTGCTCCCGTTCTAGCTTCTATTTTAGGTAAAGTTCCCATTAAAATTTCAATATTTTCTTCTCTCGTAGGCTCACTAACTTCTACTTTTTGAAATCTTCTAACAAAGGCTTTATCTCTTAAAATGTATCTTTCATACTCTTCACTAGTTGTAGCCCCAATTACCTTTATATCACCTCTATCAAGAGCTGGTTTAAACATATTAGCAAAATCTAAAGCTTCTCCCTTAGAGCCAATCAAAGTATGGATTTCATCAATAAATAAAATTAATTTATTTTTATCTTTTAATTCATCAATTAGTGTTTGAATCTTAGCTTCTCCTGTAACAGGGTCAACACCTAATAAAGCTGAAGTATTTACCTTAATAACTTGATAATCGGCTAATTTATCTGGAACTTCTTTATTCTTAATTCTATATGCTAATCCCTCAACAATAGCCGTTTTACCAACACCAGGTTTACCAGTTAAAATAGCTGATTTATCAGGTGTTAATAAAATTAAAATCAATTGTTTTATTTGTTCATCTCTACCAATAGCTGGATTAGTTATATAATCTTTATCTTGAAAATTCTCTCCATAATTATCTAAAATACTTATACGCTTACTTTTAAGATTAAATTCATCACTCATCGTATCACTCCTCTTGCTTTAAATATTATATCACAAGTTATATCAAATAAAAATATAAGGATTTAAATAGGATTAACATGAATAACTGTTAAATATATTTCTGGAAATTTATTATTAATTTCTTTTTCTAATTCGTTCGCAATATTATGACTTTCATAAGTTGACATATTACCATCAACAAAAATAGTGAAAGATATTTGATATTGATATCCAACAGGGGTAGCATTAAAATGTGTTATTTTCTTTACTTCTTTATACTTTTTTATAATCTTATAAACTTCTTCTTTTTTTTCAATAGAAATTGATTTATCCATCAATACATCATAACTTTCTAAAAAGATCTTATATGCAGTATAAAAAATCCATAAAGATATAATTATACCAACAACTCCATCAACAAAATAAATACCTTTATAACTTAATAAAGACGCTACTAAATTTAAAGCTGTTATTAAACAGTCATTTAAATGATCCTTGCAATTAGCAACTAATAATAAATTATCATACTTCCTACATAAAGATAAAGTATAAAAATAAAGACCTAACTTTACAAGTAAAGTCACAAAACAGACTACTATTAACCAAATAGAAAAACTAACTTTACTATCCCCTATTAAAGAAACAATAGCATTCTTAATAACTTCGCCTCCTAGTATTATCATCGCAATACTAATAAGCATTGAATAAATATATTCTGCTTTACCATGTCCTAAATTATGATCCCAATCTTTTGGTCTAGAAGCAATTTTATTGCCAATAAAAGTCATAACTGAAGAAAAAACATCACTAGCACTATTAAAAGCATCTGCTAACATAGCCTGACTATTTGTAAATATACCAACAATAGCTTTAATAATAAGTAAGAACAAATTACCAAGTACTCCTAAAATACTAGCTCTTTTCACAACCTTAAATTTATCCATAAATAATCACCCCAAAAATATAATTATAATAAAGAAAAAGGAGCAATCTCCTAATTTTTATTTCTTAGTTCCTGCTGCTCCATCCGTTTTATGAAATTCAACTATTTTATTATTAAGATTTTTATTTGAAAACATTTTATCCTTATCATCGTCAACATAACTATCTCTTCTTTCTACAATAACATCAGAAGAAAGATTTTTAGACATTAAATTGAGTGCCATACTAAGTACTTTTACATCGGCCAGTTGTAAAACATTATATCTTTCTGGATCATAATCATCGCTAAATTGAAAATCATATTTTTTAAATAAATCAACAACATTCAATCTATGTGCTACATAACAGGCAACATCATCATACTCTAAAGTAGAATATTGAGCTTGTTCCGCAAGATAACGTGATACTTCTTCATAAAAAATATCAACTCTAAAACTATTAAGTCTGTCCATATACCTAGGCCACATATATTCTAGTCTATCTACAGCTCCTAAAGCTTCCTCAAAAAAGCCTGCAAAAGCTTCTCTTTGCGTAGGTGAAAAAACATAATCAGCTAATGCTTGATCGAAATTAAAAAGACAGTCATATAAAAATTTCTTTTCTCCATATTTCTTTAAATCTTCCAAACTTCTAAATCTTTTATGTACTAAAGTCTCTAATTTTCCATAGTCACCATAAAAAGCACTTCTTGACATTCTATCCGCAACATAATCAATAATAATATTGCTATCTTCATACTGAACAACAGTAAATATAAATCCTCTATCACTATGCAATAAATCCATACTCTTAGAGGAAATAACCATACTACAAGCTTCCTGTCTAATTCTTTCCATTTCATAAAAAGAAGCTGCCCTAAGAGTAAAATTATTAACAACTCGTCCATAAAGATTACTCATCATAATATTTAACTCAGCGTAAGAAGAACCTTGCTCTATCTCTTCTTGAGAAAGACTACTTAAATAGTACTCCGCAACTTCACTTACAAAATCTAGATCATCACCAAACAATTCAACTGTTCTTTTTACAAAATCATAATTTCTCTTTACTGTATCAGAACATAAATTATACACATTTTTATCCTTAGATTTTTCCATTACTTGAATCATAAAATATGGATTATTCTCAAGACTATCAACCATATCATCATCCAAATCTTTTCCCCATATATAATCATAAACAGCATTCAAATTATAAGGACTCATTATAATCACCTACAACAATTATATTTAAAATAACTACATAAACGCAACAAAAATATTAAAATAATAAATTAATTCATTCTAACAGTTAAAAACTTACCTGCTAACTTATGCTTTTTTTGATCAATAATATATAAATATCCATAGATACTATAAACTACTGCCCCAATAAAATTAACTAATAAATCCTTCATCGTATCATTTAAACCAATATCTAAATACCCATTAAATTCTGCCAATTTATTATTATTCTTATCATATATAATAGTATGATCTATACCATTAATAGAAACAACACTATTACTATGAGTAGTATCTAAACTAACCGTATTAATATTATAAACGTATTTATCTTTTTGCATATCTAAATTGAAGAAATGATCCATCCCATATTCAAAAAACTCCCAGACAACTCCAACTGTCATAGAAAAACAAAAAGAAACTAAAACCACAAATATAGGCGATAATTTAAAAGATTGTGAATTTTCATTTAATAAATACACTAACGAAAACCCAATACTAGCACAAAGAAAACCATTAAGAGTATGTAAAAGACTATCCCATCCTGGTATTGCTCCATAAAAATTATTAATTTCCCCTAATATTTCTGATGCAAATATAAATAAAAAGATTATAATTTCTAAAATACTAGGTAGTTCTATCTTAAATTTCTTCTCAATAATACTAGGTAACAATAAAAGAAATAAAGATAATATGCATAACATTACATTTGGAATATTGCCATTAAATAACTCCCTAATCATACAAACAACAATTAATAATCTTAATAATATATAAACAAATAAAGTCCTCTTATCACTATAAATATAGGCCTTTTTTGTATTTTTTGATTTATTCACCATATTAACCTCCTAATTTTTTAAACTACCACTATTATTTACTATAAGTGTACTATATAAAAACAAAACATCATCATAATTACTATCAATTAACTTCATAAAATTACTACTATTAATATATCTATTATCAACAACCGTAATCTTAGAATAATATGGTATAAGTAAAGGTACTAAACTACTACCAAAAGAGTCTCTAAATACAAGTAAACTTTTATTATCAACATTACTATTAGTAATTTCAATAAGACTATTAGCTCCATCTAAATAAACATCATAACTATCAAGACCATTAAGTTTATCTTCATTATAAATACCAGAAAAATTAGTATCTTCTAAATATTTAACCGTAACGCCCGTAAACTCTGAAGATGTCAAATAAACTAATTTTTCAGGACTCCTATTAATCGCAGCTTGTCCATAATAAACACCATAAAAACTATTAAAAATATTTTTCTCATACAAAACATCATGATATGAAAAATTCATAACAGAACTCATTTTAAGAATAACTTTATTTAACTTTTCTTCTTTCCAATGCGTATCAGTCTCATAATAATCACTAAGTTCCATAATATCTCTAATATCAATAAAACTACCTATATTTTCATCTTTAATAACATCATAAATATAATCATAATCAATATTTAAAAAATATTTATCATCTAAATAATAATTCTTATCAGGAATAATCATTGTATAAATATTGCTATTTGAAAAAAGATCTTTCATAGCTTCAATATGATTATTAAACTTTGAAATAGATGCTAAATTTGTAGGATAATCACTTTTAAAAATATAATTATCTTTAACATAAATATTATTGTTGTCTAACATATTAAGAACTTTATAATTATAACTAGCTTTTACCATTCTAAAACTATCTCTAAAAGGAAATTGATCTAAAAAATACTTATCTAGTTTAGTAACATAGTTACTATTAAACTCTATTTTAGGCATCTTACTAAGATTTCTTCTTTCACTATAACTAATATCTTTATCTTTAAATAAAATTCCTAAAATAGAAAAGACAGTTAAATATCCCACAAACAAATATGTAATTATCTTATTTTTCATAAAATCCTCCTAAAATCTAAAATATAAAAATGGATTAAATGATGCATCAATTAAAAAAGCCGTACATAAAGTTAACAAAATAATATAAACAATTGGTTCTAATACATCAACAACTACTTTAAACTTAGTCTTTTTAACTTTTAATACAATATTTTTAAATAATGGTGTAGCTGCTAAAATAGAAACTATAAGTAATACTAAATTACTTCTTAAATAATAAAGTGTCTCCAAACTATAAAAAGGTATTTTATTAATTAAAAACATATTTTTAACACTATTAATAATATCAGAAACATTGGTAGTATTAAATATTAAAAAACCTATAATTATAATTAACAAACTATAAATATATTTAAATACTTTAGTTTTCTTTAAATATTTACCTATATATAATTTTTCAATAAGTAAAATGAATCCAAAATACATTCCCCATATTATAAAATTCCAACTAGCTCCATGCCAAAATCCCGTTAAAAACCAAACAATCATAATATTTCTAATCCACTTAAACTTACTTACTCTATTTCCTCCTAAAGGAATATAAACATAATCTCTAAACCAACTAGATAAAGAAATATGCCATCTCCTCCAGAAATCAGTAATTGAAGATGAAATTAAAGGATAATTAAAATTTTCTAAAAAACTAAATCCAAACATTTTACCTAAACCGATAGCCATATCACTATAACCACTAAAATCAAAATAAATCTGTAAAGTAAATAAAATAGGTTTTAACCATGAAGAAAGAAAATTAACATCTACTAAATTACCAACAAATTCCCCTAAAACATTAGCTAAAAGAACCTTTTTAGAAAGTCCAATAATAAATCTTGATACTCCATAACTAAAATTATCATAATTAACTTCTCTAGAGACAAGTTCTTTAAAAACATCATTATACCTAACAATAGGTCCAGCAACTAATTGGGGAAATAAACTCAAGTAAGTCATAAAATCAACTAAAGAATTAGCTGGCTTACTCTTACCATTATATATATCTATAACATAACTTAAAGCTTGAAAAGTAAAAAAACTAATACCAATAGGCATAACTATATATAAAAGTGAAATATTACTTCCTAACAAACTGTTAATATTAGTAATAAAAAAATCAGTATACTTAAAAAAAAGTAATAATCCAATATTATAAATACATGCTGCTACCAAAAAAAACTTCTTATGTTTAAGTAAAACCATATTACCAAAAAAGTAATTTAATACTCCCGATAAAATTAAAATAACTATATATTTAGGTTCACCTAAAAAGTAAAATAATAAACTAAATACTAATAGAATAAAATTACGATATTTTTTAGGGCTAAAAAAATATACAAGTAATAAAACTACCAAAAAATAATATAAAAATGTAATACTTGAAAATAACATAAGTGCCTCCTATAAGAAAAGACCTAAGAATAAATAGGTCTTATAGATTATCAAATCCTTTTTCTAAAGCTTCTCTAGTAGTTTGATCCTCTTCTAATATTAAAATAATCAAATTACCTCTATTCTTAACAATAACATCTTCTGGTTCAACTCCAACGCATATCCATTTTCGTGGATTAACATTTTCTTTTATTTTTGTTTTTACATCTTCAACCGAAGCATCATCAGCAACTCTTACTAAAACAACAGAATGAGCAATAGATCCAATAGCCGGCTCTGACGCTAAGGCTTCTTTATAGGAAATATCACTAGTTCCTAAATAATATTCAATATTATCAGCATTAACTTTAACTTGTTGTAACATCATTGGTCTTTCATCTTCAGGAATTTCAGCATAAACTTTATCCATCAAATCCCCTAAATCATCATCGATATTACTATTTCCACATCCTGTAAATAACAAAGCTACTGAAAAAAGAGCAACAACAAATAATATTTTTTTTAAACTTTTCATAATAAATCCTCCATAATATTACATAACAAAGTATAAAACTTTGTTACTATAAACATTCTATCATAGTTTTATATATTTTAATAGTACATTTTTATCAGTAAAAAAAGTCAGAAAAAAAGTAAAGAAAACTAATTCCTTACTTCTTATCATCACTAACATATTTTAGTATATACTCTTTTCCAGGTTCAGAAGAAGAATTAATATTAGATAATAAACTATATTTATTAAATGGAACTGTTCTTTTATCTAAATCAAATGAACCATCTTTCTTTTCCCTTAATACATAGTAACAAGCTGTATCAGTATTATCATCGCCATATCCCATACCAACAGCACGTAAAGTATAAATATCTGTCCTCTCTAATTTATCCTTTAAATCAAAGTGAGCATGTCCTTGTAGAATAGCATCATAATCAGTTACTCTTTTTCCACCAAAGATAGGTTCTTCCTTAGCTGCCGCATATCCACGCATATCGCTAGAATCAAGCACAGAGTTTTCAGAAATTTCTTTCTTAGCTTCAGCACTATTTGTATATAGAAATTGGCAAGAATCATTACCACCACTTAAATATCCAAAAACACTATGAGTCCTAAAATCCCATCTTATATCATTAATAAAATGACATAGTGCTAACTTTTTACCACCTATAGTTAAATCAATTGAAGGCTTAAAAAGTTTGAAATCTTTAACTATCTTTTCACCTAATTGCTCACAAGTCCAACTGTTACCCGCTATTCTATCAGAAGAAAGATAAGGGAATGGTTCAACACCTAAAGTACAATAATATTCACTATTACCAGCAATAGACACTACTCCATACTCATCAAGAAGTTCAACAACTTCACGTGGATTTGGTCCACCACCAACATTATCACCTAAAGAATATATCTCTGTAATACCATTTCTACGTATATCCTCCAATACTGCTAAAGTAGGTTCATACATAGAATGACAATCAGTGAAAACAGCAACCTCTCTACCTGTATATACACTATCTTCCTTATTCAATTTAGAATTAGGACCTAAAATTTCCATAATATCATTTAATATCTTAAAATCTCCATCTTTAACATCAATACAACAACCATTATTCTCAAAAATATGTTTTGGACTATCAATACTCATATCAACACCTTGTGTAACTATAAAAGGCAAGTTATACTTTCTATGATATTTAAGTTCAGCCTCAGATGGTTTTCTACCACCTGGCAAAGCTAATCCACAAGGAGAAAGTCCCTCTGCTAAAAGTAGCACCTCAGAGTTACACTCAGAAGCTGAACTAGTTTCCAAAATATCTCTCTGCGTTCTATTAATATCCAAAATATCAGGAGAATTAATTTTTAGTTTATGATTAGTTCCCATATTTTTAATAGAACCACATTTAAAACTACCTCTATGTATTTTATCAAATAATAAAATTGTATATGAGTTATCATAATAATACTTTTGTCCTAAATAACTAATAGGAGAAACAGAAATAAAATTACTCTTACCACTCGTTTTACCACAAAGTCTTTTCTCAAAATCCTCATTAGGACTCAACACATGACCAAATAAGACATAATTTTTATCAGAGAAATCATAAACCTCTCCACCATACTCAGAAGACAAATCAGCCCTAAAAGTACCAGGCAAACTCTTAGCCTTAGCTAAAGATGTCAAATGGTTAATACAATCAGCCTCATATAATCTTCTAACTTTTTCATCAAATTGTAAAAATAAATTCTGAAAAGTATCAATAAATTCAACATCACTAAAGATAAAATCTAAAGCTTCAGTCAAACCAGAAAGATTATTAGTATCATTAACCATTTCCATAATTTTAGAATATAAAAGTATCTCATCAGCTGCCCTAACTATATCCTTCGAATTAGAATTATTCATTTTTAAAGACATAACTCCAGCTGTACCACCAATATAAGATAATAACTTATCTTCCCCTAAAAATAAGTATTGATTAAATATATTCTTAGCTTCATCAATTGTTAAACCATTTTGAATACTGTATCTTATATTTTCATAAATTATCTTTTTATATAAAAGAATATCCTCTAATCTTTTAGGTACAAAATCACAGAAACTACTATCCACATTAAATAAAAATTGAATATCTAATTTTTCCTTATCAGATAAATGCCTATTACTATTAGTTAAACCTAAAAGTAAATCATTATATTTATAAAAGTTACCAACAATTTCTAAGAAATATGAAACAGCATCAGCTTGAACTTCACTACCCGATTTAACGCATTCGTTAAAGAAATAATCTTTTACTCTAATAAAATCATTAGACTGTCTATTATCTACAATACTAGTTAAAATTACTAACCAGTCTTTATACTTTTGACTACCAGTGCCATACTTTAAGAAAGATTGAAAATCTATTCCTGACATACTGATTAAATCTTTAATATCACTATATTTATCTATCAATAAACTAGCATTATTTAAATCAAGAATTTCTAAGCAGTTTTGTAAATCAACCTCATATATTCCAAAATGTTCCATAATACGTCTTTTAACAGAGAATAAAACACTTTCATTTCTTAAATACCCTAAAAGACTCTCTCTACTCAACACTTGTATTTTAGAAGCGACAACATCACTACAACTATCCAATATTCTATTTTTAAATTCATTAGAAAAACTAAGTTCACTAAGAGATAATAAAGACTTAGTATCTAAACCTAAAATATATTCTTCTAAAACATCTTTTTTTCTATCTATTGCCATATATGCAACATTACTATTTAAATCATATTGTGATAATAACTTAAATATATTATCTTTATTAATTCCAACATCAATTAGTAAACCAAGCATTAACTCACCATAATCTGCGAAAAGAATTTCATCAATTACTTGATCACCAGAAAGCATTTTTATATCTTTTATAAAATCTTCCTTATATTCTTCAAAAATTTCCCTCTTAAGAAAATCAGGCAAAGAGCTAAATTCTCTTAAATATCTACGGTTAGGTAAAACAATAGCATGCTTTTTAATTTCATCATGTATAGTATTAATATGTATCTCAAGTATAAAATCTTTAATATCATTAGGTAAACCAGAAAGATTCAACCAATTTAAAATAGTTCTTGGCTCTAAATTTCTAACTATTTCTAATACACTATCTTCTCTTCTATTAACTACTAAAGCTGAAAGTTCATCGTCATTATAGGTTCTAAGCATTTTAATTAATTGGGTTTTACTAGCCTTATCTATTGCTTCATCTAAAATACGCCCCTTAGTTTTTATTACTCTACTAGAAAAGTTTCTCAAAACATCACCATTAGTAATAAAATCAATTATATTATCACTAGTTAATCCATCTATATAATCACTAATTTCCTTACTCTTTATGCCTGAAACAAAACCACACCATTTAAATACAAGTCTTTTAGTAACAGGAAATACATTATTAATATCAACTTTTCGATTGACAATTTTAGTTTTAACCTCATCTGAAATATCATCATCTTGTATACTAGCAACTATTCCATCAACAGATGATATCTTAGTATCTATAACATATTCTTTTAATTTTAAAGGAATATCAGCTTCCAATACTTTAAATGTCTCTAAAGCATCAGAGGATAAGCACAAACTAATTATTAATTTTCTTCTTTCTAAAGAAATAGCCTCATTTTTTATACAAGAAAGAATATTATTACCATAAAAATCTTCAATAATTGTTCTTTTTAATACATCTGGTAAGTAATAGGAATCAAAATTTTTTTCATTAAAAGCTGAACTATTTCTAAATAAAGACTTAAGTTCCGTAAGTCTACTATCAGAAACATCAAAATTATTTACTTCATCACATATTATTTTCTTAATAGTAGGCGATAAATCACCAGAAAGTAAATAAGCTAATATAAGTTCCGCTGAAAAATCCGCTATAGTATTACTAGAAGATGCCGAACTATTAAAATCACTCAACCCCATAATAATCCCCCTCAATTAGTAGCCAAATTATACCACAAAATAGGCAAAATGTCAACTTTACACTAGCCTAAACAAATCAACGATAAAAAAAGAGAAAATATCTTTCTCTTTCATGCGTTAATTAATCTCTATATTTTTTCATAATTCTAAGAGTATTTAAAATAGTAAGTAAAGTAACTCCCGTATCAGCAAAAACAGCCATCCACATATTAGCTTTTCCTAAAACACTAAGTATTAAAATTAACACTTTAACTGCCATAGCAAAAAGTAAATTCTGTCTAATTATTTTTTTAGTATACCTTGAAATATCAATAGCAAGAGGTATTCTATCTAACTCATCACTCATTAAAACTATATCACTAGCCTCAATTGCCGAATCAGTACCAACTCCACCCATTGAAATACCAATATCAGCCCTTTTTAAAACAGGAGCATCATTAATACCATCACCTACAAAAGCTGTAATTTTATTATTTTTACTTACCATCTCAAAATTTTCAAATTTATCAGTTGGTAACATTTCATATTTTATTTCATCTATTCCTAATTTCTTACCAATATTTAGAGCTACTTCCTTTTTATCACCAGTAAACATATAAGTTTTAATACCATAAGTTTTTAATGTTGAAATAACATCTTTAGCATGTTGCTTAATACCATCATCAATAAATATAGAAGCAATATGTTCTCCATTAATGTTTAAATGTAACATGGCATCATACTTACAACTACACAACTTACTATTACCAATAAATACTGATTTATCATTTAAAGTAAACGAAATACCTTTACCAGTAATTTCTTTAAAATTAAAAACATCAGTATTATCTATTTTAGCATTTTTTAGTTTTATTATTGATTTTGCTATCGGATGATCAGAATAAGATTCTCCCTTAATAAGTATATCAATTATTTCATCTTTTGTATATTTATCAGAAGCACTATCAACAATATCTATTTTTGATACTGAAAAAGCTCCATTAGTTAAAGTACCTGTTTTATCAAAAATAATACTAGTAATATCACTTAAATTATCTAAATAATTACTTCCTTTAATCAAAATACCCTTTTTAGAAGCGACACCTATACCAGTAAAATAAGAAAGTGGTACAGAAATAGCAATAGCACAAGGACATGAAATAACTAAAAAAGTCAAAGCTCGATATATACTATCTTTAATAGAAACATCAAAAGTAATAGGAAGGAAAACAGCAATTAAAATAGCTAATACAATAATCAATGGTGTATATACCTTACTAATCTTAGAAACAGTTGTTTCTGTTCTAGCTTTTTTATCAGTAGCACTTTCCAATAAGTTTAATATTTTAGATACAGTAGAGTTTTCAAATAAAGATGTTGCCTTGATTTCTATAACGTCACCTACATTTATACTGCCAGATAAAACCGAATCATCATGATTAACAGTAACAAGTTCACTCTCCCCTGTTAAAAAAGAAGTATCAAGTTCACTATTACCATTTACAAGTATACCATCAACAGGAATCTTTTCTCCTTTTTTTACTACTAAAATATCATCGATCTTAACATCTTCAACTGCAATTTTTTCAACCTCTTTACCCTTTTTCCTATAAGCAAAAGGCTCCTTAATATCTAATAAATTCTTAATTGATTTTCTAGAATTATTAATTGCCTTTTCCTCTAATATTTTACCAATTGTATATAAAGTTATTACCATCATACCTTCAATAACTTCACCAATAAGTAAAGCCCCTATACAAGATATAGTCATTAAAGCATTTTCATTAATTCCATTTCCTCTAATAAGTAATTTAACCGCATTTATAGTAGTCCTATAAAGCAATAAACAATATGATATCAAATATAATACTATTTTAAACGCTTTAGGAATTTTTAAAAAATAACCACAAAAACCTATTATTAAAGCGATAATCAATATATCCATTCTAAACTCTTTATGCTGATTATCATCAACATCATCAATATTAGTTACAAATGCCTCAGGTTCAACTGATTTAATAATAGTATTTAACTCTTCCAAACTATAGTTAACATCTGATTCATAAGATATTTTACAAGTATTAAAATTTACTGAAGCATTTTTAAAATTTTCATTTTTATTAAGCATTTCCTCTATTTCTCTAGCACAATTAGCACAATCTAAATTATTAATATTATACTTAAATTTACTCATTTTCTTCTCCTTTCATTTTATGTTCAATATGTTCCAAACCAATTTCATATAATTTCTTAATATGTCCATCATCAAGAGTATAATAAACTTCTTTACCATCTTTTCTATATTTAACAATACCAGATTCTCTAAGTATAGCTAACTGATGGGAAATAGATGATTTAGTCATATTTAAGACATTCGCAATATCACATACACACATCTCATGCCTATCTAATATCCAAAGTATTTTAGTTCTAGTTAAGTCGCCTATTATCTTAAATAATTCTGATAAATTCTCTAATTCATTAATATCTGGCTGATTTTTTAAAGCCATATTAACAGCATCTTGATGAATAACATTACAATCACAAACTAACTCTTTCTTATCCATAAATTTCTCCAATCGATTGAATACTCATTCAACTATATATAATTATAATTGAATAACTATTCAACTGTCAATACATAGTATGTTAAAATTTACGCAATAAATACGCAACAAATAAAAAAAGATTATCTAAAAGATAATCCCCATAAATAACTATTCAGCAAAATGTGTATGTTTAGTTATCCATTTCTTCAAAGATATTTGAATAAAGAAACCATAAATACCAAAAGTAATTATAAAAAGTAAAACCCATTTAATCCATGTTCCAAAAAGTCCCCATGCTGTACCATCAAAATATAATCTCTTTCCATTAATAACAGTATGTTTAACTTCCCAGTTATAAACTAAACATATAGCCCAAGGTGTACATATACCTAAGGTAAATAATGTAATTAAAGCTCCAAGTATCTTCCAACCAATTAATTGAAAAAGCCCACCATCAAAATAAGAATTATTCATAAATACCTCCTACATTAATTTATATTTTCCATCATAATTCCAAATACCAAGTCTACCTTTTACCGATATTGGATAAATTAATTCAACATCTTCCAAGACCCACGCATACCTTCCAACTTTATAATCACCAAACTCATATTCAATAGGATCCTTCATAATTTCTATAATAAATTCATCATCCATATAAACACAATCGACCAATTTACATTTACAAATAATATTACCATAATTCATCTGCATATTATTTACTAAACCAAACACAGAATCATTATTAGAAAAATTATTAGATAAACTCTTCCCACTAGCATGTATAAACAATTCACCACGATAATTAGTTTTCCAACTTCTAGTTTCAATATGCTTAATATTATTAGCAATCAAAGTAGCAAATGGTTCTCTTATACTTAGTACCTTCATAAACACCTCTTAATTAAAATGTAAGATTAAAAACTGTCATTGATAAGCAAATAAACAAAAAACAATAGCCATTAACAACATTTGTAATAAAATAGAATTAAAACTTTAAAATTACTATTTATCTGCTCGACTTTTAATACCATTTGAGACGACATAAAATTAAAACATATATTTCCAAACTTGAGTACCATTTAAGATAAAATAGAACTAAAATCACTAATATTATCATACGAATTTATTTACAGTTTTAATACCATTTGAGATGACATAGAACTAAAACCACGAATATACATAATTCCTTTTTTCAAATGTTTTAATACCATTTGAGATGACATAGAACTAAAACTTCTATATAATTATATAATAAATAAAATTTGTTTTAATACCATTTAAGATGACATAGAACTAAAACTAACCACAATTTAGCTACTACGTAGCCAAGGTTTTAATACCATTTAAGATGACATAGAACTAAAACTTAAGTTATTTAAGTTGGTTAATAATTTGAGTTTTAATACCATTTAAGATGACATAGAACTAAAACTGCCTCTATTAATGTTCCTATCTGTTGTATGTTTTAATACCATTTAAGATGACATAGAACTAAAACTTCTCCCATCGCACACCACAAATTATCTTCGTTTTAATACCATTTAAGATGACATAGAACTAAAACTTTCTTTCAATTCTTTTTGTGTAAATATTTGTTTTAATACCATTTAAGATGACATAGAACTAAAACGCTGTAATCGAATTCTATAAGATGTAGTGTGTTTTAATACCATTTAAGATGACATAGAACTAAAACACATTAATAGTAGGAACTATATCACTAGTAGTTTTAATACCATTTAAGATGACATAGAACTAAAACACTTCAAGTTGTTTCTTTAATTTGTCATTTGTTTTAATACCATTTAAGATGACATAAAACTAAAACTCATATAGTCTATTGCTTCTACTCTTTTTGGTTTTAATACCATTTAAGATGACATAGAACTAAAACTCGTTAAATATAATATACTACTTTTTGATTGTTTTAATACCATTTAAGATGACATAGAACTAAAACTCTTTACGCTTCGCTATATAGGGGATACTTGTTTTAATACCATTTAAGATGACATAGAACTAAAACTTCAATCTCACCGGCACCGGAAACATAGATGTTTTAATACCATTTAAGATGACATAGAACTAAAACACTTAACGGAATTTTGGAGGTGTTTAACATGTTTTAATACCATTTAAGATGACATAGAACTAAAACGACATAAATACTATAACAGAAGAATTTGCAGTTTTAATACCATTTAAGATGACATAGAACTAAAACATATTCTACATCTGTATTATGTTGTGGTATGTTTTAATACCATTTAAGATGACATAGAACTAAAACTATATTCCGAAACACGGGAGTTGATGTTAAGTTTTAATACCATTTAAGATGACATAGAACTAAAACTCTAAATAGTTTAATCTTTCCCAAATATCGTGTTTTAATACCATTTAAGATGACATAGAACTAAAACCTCAAATAGTTTTAATTCTACTACTACAGTAATAGAGATGTGTAGTTCTTAAATGATAAATTCTATCTCATCTATAATTATTATATCATGCTTTCGTCTAAACTTTGATCAATAACTATAACTTTTTCATAGTCAATAAAATAATCATATCTATAAGATTCTATCATTATTATTTTTATTGAATTATATGTTGCATATTTATAAAATTCAAGAACTTCTTCTTTAGTTAAATACTGCTTCAAATTCATAAAACATAATATTTTATTAGAATTCAATGCAACTTCCAAATCAATTATTAAAAGCAAATTGTCTAACAAATCATCTTTTTGATTTATTTTTAGCTTAAACATTTTAATTACATTATCAATTCCTTCATCAGTAGAAACTGAAATGGATAAATCAGTTTTTTGTAATTCTTTATCAATTAACTTACATAATTTAGAAAATGTCCTTAAAATATTCTCACTATCATATTGCTCTATATTAGATAAAATATATTTGGTAATATCGGTTGAATATTTTTTAGAATCAAACCCAAAGTCAAAATATTCAGAAAAGAATCTTATTTTATCACTTATCTTTAATTCATTATTATCTTTGTCAAAACATTCAACTTCTTCTGGTAAATCACCATTACTAATTGAATAAAACAATGACGAAATTCTATATAAATACTTTTTATTATGTATTTCAAATGAATATATGTTTGAAACATCAAAATCAATTATTGAATCAATAAAATCTATTTTAATTTTCATAATACAATTAATCTTTCTTCACTATTTATAATTTTGTTATTACTACTACCTATAATGAACTCTATTTGAGAATATTGTTTTTCTGTTATATTCATCACTTGAATTAACCCCTTCTTGGGCGCCTTTTTTCTAATTCTTTCAACCAAAGCATTTGATTGTTGTGAATTTAGAACAATTTTTGAGTACACCGATTCTTGCATTATAATAAACCCCTCATTAATTAAGAACTTTCTGAACATTAAATATGCTCTTTTATCTTTGGAATACACATTTGGGAGATCAAAAAAAATAATAGTTCTCATGACTCTATCCCTCATGATATACAAATTCCTTATAATTTTCTAAATTATTTACTGATTCTAAAGTACTTTTTACAAACATTTTTATTATATCTTTCAATGTGTAATTTTTCCCTTGATATTTAAAAGTTCCATTCAAGATATTTACAATATCAAGTTTATATTCTGTATCAAATTTTCTTTCTTGATTATAATAAACAAAATTATCTATAACAACTCTAAAAGGTTCCATCAAATCACAAGTTAAATTGAATTCATTAAATTCATTTTTATGGTGTATTCCAAGTTGTGTTAAATAGCCATTATTAATGATTTCTTTATTAATTGTAGAAAGTAAAATAGCGTATCCATAGTTTAGTGCAGCATTTATATAATCGTCTGAATTTCTAACAAAATCATTTCCAAACAAAGCGTTAAAATAAACTTTAGCAGCATGTCCTTCTCTATTTGTTTTATCACCATCAACAACATCATCAATATAACTTAAAATTAATTTAGATTTTGCAGATCTTACTTTTTTCAAGAGCATTGCCTGATTTATAATTTTATTTTTAACAATTTCTCCCCATAACTTATCCTTATCAGTTGATTTCCATTTTATTTGCTCTTTTATCATCTTACTAGTATTATGTCTAGAATAATATGGTACAACTTCACCAAATGGATTATGTTTTTCATCACAAAATATTATATTAATCTTATTATCTGCAAGTTCTTTTAAAAGATATGCAGAAATAGATACAGATATAGAATCAACTATTATTGTATCTATTTCCGATAAATGAATATACTTCTCATCATTTTCTTGTTTTACCACAAGAAATCTATTTTTATAACTAATCTTAGATTGCCTTGTAATAACTACTGTTCTAAAACTCATATCTTGACTCTCTTATACCTGTAACAGATTTTGATATGATTATTCCTCTAGTAATATTGTTTCCACTTAATCTTCCCATTCTATCACCAAGACCAAATTCAGATAGATTTGCAGTATCACTACTACAATGATACATTTTAAATAGTTCTTTAATAATTTTCTTTTGTTGTTCTAAACTAAGGCTTTCAAAATCAAACTTATTACGTATTTTATCAATTTCCTTATTAAACAATGGGAACATATTCAAATTAATTAAAAAGTTATAAATATCATTTATATATTTTTTTGCATACTCTAAATATTTATTTTCATCATTTAATAAATACTGAAATGCATATTTCCAAACCTTTATTTTATCTTTACACACTTTCAATTGTACGGCATTAGATATTTCACAATTTTTACGTCCTACGCTATAACCTTTAACAAATATCTTCTGATCATTGTATAATATCTCACTTTCAAAAGGTATGCATTCTTTTAAGATAGTATATGTTGAATTCTTTTTTAGAGAAATTTGTGTTTTGATATATGCATCAATTTCTTCATAATTATTTCTAGCACAAATAACCATTGGCAAACCAATAATTTTTTTATCTTTATCATTATATCCTATAAGAAGCATTTTTTTCGTATTAGTATTCGAATAACCACCATATATGTCTGTAGGCATATTCATCTTTATAGGGATACTACCTTTTCCCTTCTTATATACCGTTTCTTTATAAAATTGCCCAGTTCTTATTTCAGTCTTTCTACTAATCAAAATATCATTTCTATATAAAGTGTTCTCAACTTTTTTATTAAATTCATGAGCATCAAATAATACTTCACCTGTCTCTTTATCAATCAAATTTTCTGATATTTTAAGAACTATATCATTTAAATTTTCATCTAAACTATTGATTACAAAACCATATCTTAAAGAAGATCTTTTACCATTATCCATTTCAACAATTTTACTATTAAGTTCTCTTATCATATCAAAATTTAACTTTTTCTTCATAAAATTTTCTTTATATTCGCCAAGTACAGCAGCTAGATAAGCATCATGAGCATGATGATAGTCATTTATATCTCTAAATTTAAATAAATCATACTTTTCACGATAATTATGTGATAATTCTGCTTTTAAATAAACTATATTTGAATTTTTATAAAATCCTTTTAAAATATTAGCTACATGCTTTGTAATTTGTCTTGTTTCAACTAATTGCCTATTAATAAATCCTTCAATATCTTCATCACTATATTTTTCTCTCCCTAAGTTATGAAACTTTTTAGCAGATATTAAATTATTATCTTTCAAATGCTTCCACCAAGCTTTTTGATAATCATTTCTAAATTGTCTTGGCAATACATAACTGGCCTTTTTATCTTGATTGCATTCTCTTAGTACTAGTGCTTTATTATCTATTGAATCATCTTTAATAAGCGTCCTTGGAATAATATGATCTATTTCATATAATGATTGATTTTCTATATCTTCTATATTTAGAGGCTTTCCAGAATATAAGCATTTTCCTTCTTGAATAAAGTATAAGAATAGTCTTTGACTGGTTATTTCATGGCTATCAAGTTCATGTTTTAATTTTTTATAATTTTCTATTGAATCTTTACAACTATTATATAGTTTTTTTATGTATTCCTTTCGTGTATCTTTTCTTACCTTCTCTTCATCACCTCTAGCCATTTCAATAACAATATTCTTAGGTTCATATCCAATATAGTTAACTAATTCTTCTACTACTTTTAAAGCTTGATATATACTCCTTTTTGTTGCTGGTGATGTTGCCAGTTCACTAACCGTACTATAATTTAATTTTTCATTATTCTTTTTACTATTAAACTCTTGAATCATTTTTTGAAAACAATATTTATCATTATTTATTACCTGCATAAAGTTTTCATCTGTTTCACGCATCAAATCAAGTATTGATTTATATAATTCAGTCTTTTTATCTTTATAATACTTCGTCGTTAATAATTTTTTAGATAAACGTCCCCATCCAGTATATTTTTTTACCAATATTTTTTTAATTTGATTTTCAGTTAGCTTTTCATAATTATCTCTAACCTTTTTTTCAAGAATATCTTTATCATCAAATATTGTAATCCATTCAATTATTTTCTCAGCATCTTCTTCATCATAATCAGTATTTATAAATATCCCATTTTCACCAAAGAAATCTATATATGATTGCATATTATTAGCAAATTTACCATCTGCCGAATACCCAGTTATTCTTAAATTTCCATTATCCATATTATACTGTCCAGAAGAAATTAAGTAATTTTTAAATTTCTTTTCCGTGATTGTACCAGTAGTTTTCATAAAAAAATCTTCTAGTAGTTGTTTTTGGAAATCTAATTCTATTTTTCTATCATTTATTCTTATCTGCTTTAGCTCATTCATAACCTTAAATTTAGAATATAATATAGAACTATTTGCCAAAGCATATTCATCTAATAAATATGTACAATGAGATATCATTCTTTTAATAAATTTTTCAGCCGTCTTTTCTTTATCTACTATCTCATCAAAGTTATAAGGGGTTATTTTAATTCCATTGATTTTTCTTTCTAACCAAGCATTCTTACTCATTGTTTCATTGACTAATGGTCCAACATAATATGGAATTCTAAATTCCAATAATTTAACAAGTTTATAAGTCTTATCATCACTTAGTTTTTCTAACAAAAATGGATAATACTTTCCCTGATTTTCTATTATTTTAATTAATTCATACTTATTCAATTGATATGGATATTTACCATTATCAGTTGTTGCTATTCTAGGAAGAAAACTACCATTTTCAATTCTATTCTTTACCTCTATTTCATACTTATTTAATAAATCTTGAGCAATAGATATTTCATCATTTCCAAATAAATCTTCGCATAATTTATTAATATCTTTTCTAAACTCATCGTAATCTATTTTATTTGTTATATACTTTTCATATAAACACAAATCTTTTTCTGTTCTAAAAATTTTGTTATATAGATTTCTATTATTTCTAAATAAGTCTTTTAAAAATCTTAAATCTTCTTTATGCTGATTATAATATCTTACCATCAAACTAGAAATGTTTATATTTTGATTACCTTTGAAAATTTTCTTAAGGAAAATGCAATCATATATCTGCTTTAAAATATCTAATATTTCTATATTTTCTCCTAAACTCTCCTGATATTTATCATAATTATCATCATAATCAGTTCCACTAAAACTAATTTCTAATTTTTTATCATCTTCTATCAATAATAGTTTATTGATATCTGCTTTATTACCAATCATCAATTTTACAAATTCAATAACAAAATTTTTATTTGTTAAATCTATTAGTTCATTATTAGTACTTATTTCTCTCTTGGTGTCATTTTTAGACTCTTTAAGTAAGCTTTTTTCAATAGCATCAAAATCAATCAAATCATCGTAATCTTCTGGTATTCCTAATTCGTGTACATTACTTGAAAGTGCATTAAATAATTCATTCAACTTCTCCCTTATATTTAAATTATCTACATTAAAACTTGGACTTTGATATAGAAAATTGCCTCTATACTTTATAATATGATGAATTGCTAAATAGACAAGTCTTATATCTTTCTTTTCAGAACTATTTACTAATTCTTCTCTCAAATGATAAATTGTTTTATATTTATTTTGATAATCCCTAACATTTTTCTTTTCATCACTTGTTAAAACTATCTTTTTATTAATTTTATCGCACTCTAAATATTTTGATTCCTTTAATTTTTGAAAGAAATCTTTATCAACATTATTCATTTCATTTTTAAATTGTTCTTGTAATAAATTGATCCTTTCACGTCTTCTATCATACCTTCTTCTAGTACTTCTTTGCATTCGTCTAGCTTCAGCGGTTGTAGCCTTATCAAATAATCTAACACCCCAAAGTGCTTTATTTCCCTTTCTCATCACTTTTTGATTATTCGCTTCAACAACACTCCAACCCACAGATGTTGTTCCAATATCCAAACCAATATTATATTCTTTTTTTACTTCTACAGCCATTGACTTACCTCCATTTATATGATACGATTTATATGTCTTAATACCATTTAAGATGACATAGAGAGTTAAAATAAAGGTTTAACCCTAAATACTTACTTTATGTAAGAAACTGCTTAGGCAGTTTTTTTGTTTGCCATTTATTACAGTATTAAGTTTAAATTTATTAAAAAACGCCAATACAAAAACTTATAAATTATAAGCCTGTACTAGCGCTTTTCTTTATACAAATTATTATATCATATATTACATTATTATACTAGCCTATCGGTCATAATTAACTATGACAGTCTTTTTTAAATTTTAACTATTAATTTTAAAGTCATCAATATATTCAATATCAAATTTTTCACCACGTTCTTCAAATGAACCATCTAGAAAAATCTTAAAAGAATCAGCACTTATCCTACATAACGTACAATAACATTTATTAGTTAAATAAAGAAATCCTCTCTCATCCTCATATTCCAAACCAACAATGTATTTAGAAATATCTCTTTCCTCCTGCATTTTAAACTCTCTAATCCACTCTAAATCGTATACAGTTTCTATACCTATTAAAAACTTATCTGTTGAAACACTCATATATAACGCTTTCCCTTTTTTTCTCACACCAGTAATTGTTGCATCATAAGAGTCAAATACAGCACATTTTTCAGTTTTTTTATATTCAATATTATTTAGTTTTAACAATTTAACCACCACCATTTTACATTAATATTTATATTAATTTAAAGTAGTTATAACTAACATAATAAATTTACTCATCACCCAAATTTTATCATATTTTTATTTATAAACAAAATTTATTACAATACCAATAAAGTATTACTAATAAATTAATAAAATATATAAACAAAACAAAAAAAATGACCCGATTTCTCGGGTCTTCAGGGGGAAATATTATTATCAGTTCGTAACAATTTAATAATTTGTTAAAGTCTTATAAAATAAGGCTTTTTCTTTTATTAAAATTTATCAAAGTTTATAAAAATAACTTTATTTTTGATGTCTAGTATCTGATTTTGGTATCTGAAAAAAATTATGATAATATTTTTATTATTATTATTAATAATTTATTCCATTATTTTATTTACATACTCTTTTATTTTAAATGATTCTCCCGTTTCTTTTTTTAGTTCAATTCTTAAAATATCCATTACTAAATCTTCTAATTTTCTCAATAATTTATCTTGAAAACCAAGAGGTTCATCTTTATGAATTACATTATATTTTAAACATCTCTTTTCTGCTTCATTTGTACACCTATCACTATCGTTTATACAATTTTCTCCATTATGGGCACAACAACATCTTCTTTGATAACAAATGCTTAAAAACTCTTTCACTTTCGTCAATCCTTCCAAATCTCCTAAAAAATCTATTTCTTTCTTATTTGAATAATTTATTCTAATTAATTCAAATACTTTATCTAAAGATTGATTTCCAACTTTTACGCTCTGATCTTTTTTATTTTTTACAATTGTACCATCCCATTTTTTCATATTATTATTGTCCAATTTATAATGTTCTGATATGCCCTCTAAAATATTCCAATATCTGTAATATTTCATCATTCTATTTTCTTCATCAATAGCCTCGTTCAATAGCTTAATATAAACAATAAGGTATGAATTTTTTTTAGATAAAGTTTTATAATAATGTAAAACATTATGACCTTGATCTGCAAACAACAGTAGATTTCCTTTATATCTTGTATTAAATATATTTAATCTAGACCTTTTTTCTCTAGTATTCATAGTAACTGCAGCAAAAAAATGACCATGGCTTTTTAATAACATTGAATAAATACTATTTAATAACTCTGCTTTTTTTATAGCATATTCCTCTGCTAAATCATAACTCTCTGCTTTTATATTTGTTATTAAATAAACACAGCTAGGTATTGATGAATTAAATTTTTCTTCTTGGAATTGTAAATCAATTACAATATTATCTTTCAAAAATCTATTTACATAATCAACTTCACTTGTACATTTTAAATAGTCATAAGGGAAAATTTGAACATCATCATACTGTGCAACTGTAAAAACTAAAATATTTTTACTAAATATCAAAACATTATATAAATCACCATTTTTATCTTCACAAGAATATTTGATTCTATTAAAACTATTTTCTCTATTTTTACAAACTTTTTTATACAAATTATATGAATTTAAATTATTTCCCATAATCTTAAAAACACCTATAACATGTTCATTACATTCTCTACCAATAGAAAAGGTTTTATTAGAATCTTCAAGTTTTATCATTGTATATAATCCTTTTTCTAGATTATTCTCTATCTCATAATATAAAACTCCATTTTCTATATTACATTTGCCAGTCGAATTTAATTTTTCGTCATACCAATCATAAACTTGAGTTAATACAACATTTATATAATATTTTCCTTCTTTAATTTCATTACCTACGTCTATTTTGCCAGTAATTACTTCATTTAAATTATAAGTTTCTTTATCAAACATTACAGTACCTCCATACAATGTAATTTAATTTCAATCTTATCAAATCATTTTCTAAATAATTTTTCTTTCATCTTAGAAACATAACAAAACACTATTTATTTACATTTTATCAAAAAAATGACACTATGACACTTTATCTATGATGAGTACCCTACTCACATTTATAATGTCATAGTGTCATTATTCAATATTGATTTCTTTTTAACAACACAACCTATTTTATCAATTTTAAAATTATGACCAAACATTATACTAACTGTTATAAATTGATAAACTGATGAACACACTTGTCCTATTCCTGTACAAAATGGTGTTTTTAATAAAGAAATAAACATTCTAAGTATTGATGCTATTATCTTATTTGATGTAATTTTAAAAGCTGAATATTCTAATTGTAAATAACAAGTTTTTATTCTATATATTGGATAAATTAAAAAATTAACTATTTCAAAGGAAAAATATATCATTGTAATTTTAAAATCTAAATCATAAAACCCATATAATAATACAAACATAATTAAGCTTGTTCCAAATAATATTCCTAATAATTTGTAAGCATTATTTCTATGTTCTATATAATTAAACTTTCTTTTACTAATATCTATTGTTGCTGCATCTTTTATAGCATCAAAAGTATCCCATTGTGTATCAGTTATTAAAGCTATAAAAGTCAAAGCAGTTGCATACATTTCTCCATATTCTAAAGCATTAGATAATCCAAATAAAAATATTAAAAAGAATGCAATATTATTGAACAATTCAACTGAATCATATTTTATACACTTTAATACATTAATATTAAATTTAAACTTATTACTATTTTTTATATAAATATACAAAGTATATAGCGCTAATGGAATTAATGTTGTTGAAATTATAATAATTTGATTTTTTGTTATTAAAGATGTTCCAATTAATAATATAAAATTTAATAAATTAAATACTAATGAATGTTTATTTGTTAATTTATTTTTTTCTTCGTAATGTAGTTTATCTTGCATCATAGCAAATTCTAAACAAATAAATAGTTGTAATATTGAATATATAGTAAAGTTTTTATATGTACTTATATCCATATTCATAAAACTAATATAATTATCAATTTTTAATAGAATTATAGTAAAAATAATTATTGACACAATAGTTCCTAACATTAAACCTGACATTACTGCATTTTCATTTTTATCTTTTTCTTTACTTATATTAGCCCCAGTAGAAAATATAGACTTAATTATATAATATATAAATTGTAATGGATAGGTTAAAGTAAATATATTAATTAAATTCTTATCAACTATTATTCCAAGTAGAAACCAAGATATTATTGGTATAAATGATAACAATGATAAATCAAAACTAATTCTTAGTAATCTTTTCATTTTTGAACCATTTTATTTATTTTACTATATATGTCATACCAACTATAACATCTAATAATATTATCACCAATACAATTTTTGTTATATCCTGCATGAAAACATATAACTGGAATTCTAGATGATATTTTATTTATGTTATCAACTTTATCTTCTATCATTACATCAATATTATTTTCTATACATATACTAAGTTTATCTTCTGGACTAAATATTATTTTGTCATACTCAATTTCATTTTTTCTAAGCCACTCTAAAACAATATTTTTATTTTCTTCAAAAAGCATTACATTTGCAGAATGTGATAAAAAACTACCTCTTGCGGTAATAATATAAATTTCATTACCATCCTGTTTTAGTTTTTTAACTACCTCACTAGCCAATTTTCTAACATCAACATTTATCGAATAATCTTTGAAATATTCAGTCCAAAACTCATCATCTAATTTACTATCAACTTTAAATATATCAGTTGTTTCATAACCCTCATTATCTAATATTTGTTTATTATATTTTTCAAAATAAAACTTACTTCCATAATCTAATTGCCACTGTTCTATATCAGTTAATACTCCATCTATATCTATACCTATCCTCATTACTATCACCATAGCTAATTATACAAAAAAAAAGAATATATTACTATACCCTTATTTTTTATAACATATCACTTTCAAACAAAAATGAGAGCTTTCGCTCTCTTCAGGGGGCGAAATTTTTTCGTACCCGTCAGAAATAAAATCTTATTTTTCCCTTTATTTTTCAGTTAATTCAATTTATTTTAAATTAAAACTTACCATTATTTTTTATCGAAGTTTACTAATTTTAGCACATAAATAGCACCTAATATTGTACTTTTATCAAACGTATAAATTGTAATTTATCAATTTGTTGACTCAAAACTTTTATCCCAATCTACATAACCATCATCAGTATAATTCTTACAACTTATCATTATATCCCAATCCCATTTTCCAACTTCAACACATTTTGCCTTAATATATGCTTTGCAATATGATTTTTTATCTATATCTAAAAATTTTTCTTTATTCATACCTGCATTGTAAACTAAATCTTGATGTGTTATTAATGGTGTACCGCTATTTGGTTGACACTTTGGCGCTATGACATACAAATATCTTTTTAATTCAGTATCTATATCTTTTTTTATTTCTTCATACCTTTTATTATTTTGTTCTTCAATTTTTTTATTATTTTTTTCATTAATAAATAATATACTTCCAATTATAATAAATATCAGCAAAATTATTATAATAATTTTCTTCATCATATTTTCGCTCACTTTCAATAATAACTTTAATTATTTTCTAGATTCCAATTTAACCCATTATCACTACTAATAAATATTAATTCTTTATTTTCATAGCCATCTTTAGTCGAATTAACTTGATATACTGAACATTTAATTTTTAAAACATTTTTTTCATAATAAGGCATACTTTCTACACTTATATAATCAGCATTTTCATTTGTATATTTAAAATTGGAAGAAATAAATGTTTTTCCACTATCATTAGTTATATATAAACCAACTTTTCTATTATCTAAATAAATTTTACCCGTATTAATTACGAATCCTAATTTTTCATTTAGAAAGACAAATTTTGCTTCATTACTAACTTGAATTACATCTTCTGATACAACATAAAAATTCTTACCATTATCTTTACTTCTCAAAACATGAACCAACATATTTTGACCTAATACATCATCAACCTTTCCAATTCTTAAAATTGTTTCATTAAATTTCTTTTCATATAACACTTTTTCATTTCCAGGTAATAAATAATTATCGCTATCATCAAATTTACCTGTTTTATCTATGTCTATATTATAATCGTTTTTATCTATTATTTGTCCATCTTTATCCTTAATATATGTTTCACTTCTTTTGGATTTTGTTTTTCCCTTATTATCATAATATGTATATTCAACTCCATCAGCAACATTTGGATTCACAAAAGGATCGAATCCACCTTTACCAAAATAACCATGTACTTTTACCTTTGTACCCATCAATAAAAATCCATAGTAATCATAATAATCAACATCAACATGAAGAAAAGAAGAAACAACTGCTACATACTTTTTATCATCTAACATTGTTGTATGTTCAGGTTTATAACTAAAAATTGCAATAAAGCCTACAATAGGTAAAGAAATTAAAATAAGTATAATTATAGGTATAGTGCCTAACAATGATAAAATTATAGTTCTCTTTTTATTATCAGAAGATAGATATATTTGTTGGAATATACCGACAATAAATCCAATAACAGATATTAAAGTTATAAGGATAATAACCCATAATCTAAATCTCACATTCATTAAATATAATATAAAATTAATTAGTATGTTTATACCTACAAAAATTAAATCACAAATAAGTATATTCCTTTTTATTTTATTAAATATTTTTCTCATAATCCATCACCTTATTTTAAAGTAATACCTTTTTCATAGTCTTTGAGATAATTTTCTCTTAATATTAATTTTTGTTCCTTTATAACAAATGCTGATACATTTGGAACTTCAATATTATTCTCATGATCTATAATTTTATCTCTATAATAGATAAGTTCATTATTTATTATTTCAAATTTCCCAGATGATTTTTCAATTACTTTTTTTATTTTTCCATCATTATAATAAATATCTAAAGTAGCAACCCACTTATTCTTATTATCACTTATTTTTAAACTAGGAAGAAAATATATTGCTAAATTTGAATCTTCAGCATATAAAGTACGAAATGTATTTAATGCTCCTAATCTTTTAGAATATTCTTTTATTTGCCACTCATTGCAATAATTCCCATTTCTAATATTATAAGATATGGTGCTATAAATTATGTTCCCTTTAACATCATAATCAATAATAGTAATATTTGCATCAGAATCATAAAAATATGTAGTATTATTACAAGAAATATGTTCTAAAGTATTTACATAACTTTTCAATTCACTTTTTAAAACACTTTTACCTCTAAAATTCTTATAAGAATAACTATTCTCATTATTTTTCATTAAGAACGAAAATTTAGGAACACCTAGATTAATCATTTTATTTTCAGTATGTGTATATCTTGGATGTTCAATATTATAGCCAAAAGGTATAAGTTTAAAAAATATAATACAACTAACAAAAATTATAGGCAATATATATATAATTATTTTTTTATATAATTCTTTTTGTATTTTTTTCCTTTCATTATTTAAAGTTTTTTCAATATCTATATTATTCTTTTTTTCTACTTGTAAAATATTATAAATATCTGTATCCAATTCATCTGCTAACTTTTCAAGAATAGTAATATCTGGCAAACTTAATCCTCGTTCCCATTTACTAACTGCCTTATCAGTTACAAATAATTTATCTCCAAGTTCTTGTTGCGTTAATCCTTTTTCTTTTCTGCGAGATGCAATATATTTTCCTATTTTATTATTATCCATAATCTCTCACCTCACAATAATTATACTATAATATTACTGATTGTGCTCTCGACTGATGGTTTAGTTGACAAATTACTATTTAACGATTTAATTTATTAAATTATAACATAAAAAAAGCAAAATCAAAATTGATTCTACATTTATTCTTCAAAAAACTTATCTATCCTAACACCCAATATTATAGAAATTTTGTATAAAGTCATAAGTGATATATTATTTCTATCATTAGCTGACTCAATACGTTTTAAGTGATTAACTGATACATCTAATTTTTCTGCTAGATCCATCAATCTTACACCTTTCTCATTCCTATATTTTTTGATGTTTTGACAGATAACAGCCTTAATATTTTCATTAAAGTCAGCATACTGATTCAAAATACCACTCTCCTAAGTAAAATTATAGAAGAAAAAAATTTATAAATAAGCAACCTTTCGTGCCTAACTAATAAAATTATGATATACTTATGTAGTAGTGACTTCACTACAACACGAAAGGAGGATTTATGGATAAAAATACCATAATCAATCAAGTAGTAAATGAAGCATATAAAAATTTAACAAGTTTAGTAGAAATTAGGGCAACTGCTTTTGGTGGACTTTTTGGAATGATTATTCCAGAAAGAAAAATAAAAGAACTTGCTGAATACACAGATGAAATAATAAACAATCTATATATAAGATTTTGCGAATATTTGGCTGAAAAAATCGACACGAATGATATGGAATTTATACTTTATAAGTCATTTTGTTATAATAATCCAAGTAAAGACCTAATAGAAGATTGTTTTAAAATTGTAAATGATGATATAAAAAAGAAACAAAGTAGCAATGAAACAACTACTTTGTTAAAGTCTCTTAATTCACTAAGGTCTAAATATAATGAAGAAGATATTACAAAAGCATTAGATACAATATTTGATATTCTATTAGAATACTATAGTATTATCAAAAAATAAGATTATTTTTTCTCAATTATAATATCTATATCAAACTCTTTGGCTATTTTTTTAAGGACTTCTATACCATAATTGACAGTTCCTGCCTCGTATTGTTCTATCGTACGCTTTGATTTACCAATACGTTTAGCAAAGTCTTTTTGAGTAAGATTTGTCCATTCACGTATAATTCTAATAGTCTCGCCTTTGGTATAATCTTTCATATTAAGTCTCATTACCATCACCATAATCAATTTTATCAGTTAATTAAGTAAAATTGCCTTAACTCACTATCTCATAGTGATAGTGTATTCAGTTGCTAAAATAATATACTAAAAGTTAAATCATATATGTATAAAAGGAGCAAATTTTGTTTGCTCCTTTTAAATGTTTTGAAATACCATTGTGACACTTGTGACAGCAAATTTCAGGAGGGGTCCTCCTATTTTTATCTGTCATTCCTGTCATTTTTTCCAATTTTATTTTTCTTAATTACTTTTAATGTTTCCTTATATGCTTTTTCTTCTGCAATAAATAATATCAATTCAGCAACAAGTGTGAATAAATAAAAACCAATAATAAGATAAATATTATCCCTAAAAATCGGATTTATACTTTGCAAAAATACAATTCCAAGATATGAAAGTACATAACAAACATCAAAAGCCAAAGTAATATTATCTAACTCTTGCAATATTCTTTTTGAATTATGCACATCTGCATTAACTCCACCTTTAGTCCAAGTTGCAAAAAACCAAGTAATACCAACAATATTTAGTGTAATAGCAAACCAATATAAACCTATTAACACATTTTTTATATTTTGTTTTGTAATTAAAATGCCAACAACCGCAATTAAAAGCAAGATATTACTAATAATTTGAATTAAATTAAAACTCTTAATCTTTTCTTTCATTCTCGATCCTCTCTTTCGTTTTAGCACTATGTAGTAATTTAACAATTTCATTTGCCGAATTTATTTGATATTCAGTATCTTCTATTGTTTGAAGAACAACTTCTTTTTCATTTTCCAATATGTCATTATCATCTAATCTTTTTTTCAATGATTTTACTAAAGCATTCCAATTATCTATGCTTCCTAAAGTATTGATTAAAGCTTCATCAAGTTCTACACCTTTTAATGATGAATAATATCTTTTCAAAAATGGATTTAGAGGTGTAACTTGCATACCAAGACCTGCCGCATACATTAAATCATTATAATTAACACCTATATGTTTACTTATTTTTCTTAATGTTTTAGGATTAGGTATTTCCCTTTCTCCTGATTCAATACGAGATATTTCTGTATGGCTAACCCCTGCCAGTTCTCCTAGTTGGTTTTTAGATAATCCTGCTTTTTCTCTCGCTTCAGCAATCATTTGTCCAACTGTTTTTTCTTCCATAGATTAACTCCTTTCATAACCCATTATATACCTTTTTGAACTATTTTGCAAGAAATATAATTATTTTTGCACTTTTTGTTTCAAAAATCGTTGACTATAGTTCAAAAATATATTATACTTGAACTATGTGGTGCAGAAATACATATTTTCTGAACTACTTATAGTTCTTTGAAAATTATATAGAGTTGGAAATCGCCGATATCTGCCGACTCGTTAAACAAATGCAAGGCAAATACCTCTATTGGCACGAGAGTTGTAGATTATCTAAAATCTTCGTTACATATATGGTTAATAACTATATATACATCCTTAAAGGGAGTTGTTGGTAACACTAAAACCATCCACGAGATAGATTGTATCTATAAAAGAAAGCGAGGTGATTAAATGAATGCAAGAGAAACTTTAAACTTAATTTCAAAACAATGGTGTGATATAAATGATTTAAGAAAACTTACAGGACTTGGAAAAAATAATGCTATTAAATTAAAAAATGAAATTAAAATTGATTTAGAAAATAAAGGATATCAATTACCTACTAACAAATTGCTTCCAATGAATGAAGTTGTAAATTATCTAAAAATAAATATCAATTATCTTCAAAAAATGGCAAAAGAAGTTATTAACTAGAAAGGAGTTTTAAATGAAAACAATAAGTGAAATGAGAAAAGAATTCACAAAAAAAGACTTCATAGTTGATAACCTAATGAAATCTAAAGGACTATATTGTCTTGTTGCAAGACCAAAGGTTGGCAAGTCATTATTTGCTCTTCAACTTGCTAACTCTATTGCAACAGGAACAACATTTTTAGGATTTAGAACAAGCCCATCTCCTGTCTTATATATTAGCACAGAAATGAATTCTACGCAAATTATAGATAGAATTGATAAGATGAACTTAAATTTTAATGATGATAATTTCGTATTGATAGAACAAAATCCAAGTGAAAGAAAACTAAATTTAATGGATTTGCAATTAGAATTTCAAACATTCGCAAATGAATATAATGGTAGATTTGTTATCATAGATATGTTTAGTGGAATTGATTTAAACAACGGCTATGACTTAAATAACTATCAAGATATGGGACAAGTTGTTATTCCAAAATTTAGAGAGTTATGTAAAAAATATAATTTCACAATTCTTCTAATTCATCACTTAAATAAAAATAACACCTCTTTAGGTAGCACTGCTATTGATGGATCTGTTGACGGAAAAATCACTTTAAAACAAGATTCCAATCTAAAGAATAAAATTATTTTAAATTATGAAAGTAGAGATTATGAGGGATTAGATTTAGTTCTAAAAAGAAATGATAATTTATTATTTGAACTATCAGAAGTCGAATGTGATGACTTAAATTATAATATATTAACTTTTCTAAATTATGCTATCAAACAAAAAGAATTTTCTTTTAATGTATCAGAGATAACGAGTAAATTAAATTTACAAATTACTCCATCAGCATTTGGAAAATTATTAAAAAGCAATTTAGATAATTTAGAAAAAGAAGGTCTTCATATTGAATATAAAAGAACAGGTCCTGAAAGAATTTACACCGCAAAATATGAAGAACCAACCTACGAAAATGAATAATTTTCGTTAAAATTTTTGATAACTTTTTTCTAAAAAGTTAGTAAAAAATGAACGAGGCACGTTTTGTTTTCGTGAGAAAATGAAAGTGGCGATAGTGAATATTTTTACAATTATTAAAATGGGTTTACCCTATTTTGATAATTTAATTAAATAATAAGTATCTTGTAGATAGTTATTATTTAATCTTGTTTATAAGCATTACACCTTTACGATAGTTTAGGTGTTTTGCAATTAAACAAGCAAGGGGTTATTAGGGAACTCCCTAATCTCACGTGGGCTATGCCCTAGTGAGATAGGTCTAAAAGACCTCTATATCAAAGAAGCATAAGCAAAGGAGGAATTAAATGTATGATGGAAAACAAGTTGTACGAGTAGCAAATCAATATAAAAAAGCCGACCTTTATAATATTGGTGTTGAAATGACTGATAGAAAAGGTACAGGTAATTATGATATAGAAAGAACAGAATTTAATTATGAATATGTCCCACTAACTCAAAATAATTTATATCAAGAAGTGAAAAAGAATTTGAAAGATAGAAACATTGAATATTTAAACAAACCTAGCACCAACTTACTAAATGGTGTCACATTCACAAGTGGACCAGAATTTTTTCAATCGCTCGGAATGAAATTTATAGATAGTGGTAGAACTTATCACACAGGTGATAAAAAAGGTCAGTCAGTAATGATACCTAATATAAAATCAACGGAAGATATACCAAATGCTGTATCTTTTTTCTTTGATTGTTGTATGGAATTTCTAAAAGATTATGTAGGAGAAGAAAATATAGTTCTCGCCCAAGTTCATTATGATGAAGATACACCACATCTTCAAGCATATTTTGTTCCTGTTGTTGATAAGGTAAAAAGAAAATGTTATGTCAAAGATGATAATGGAAATGTCATCAAAGAAGAAGTTATAAAAAAAGATGGTACTACTTCTATTGTTCCTAAACTACTTCGTGATAACAATGGAAAAATAATTTATGAAGAAGTTAATGGAAAATTTTTGAACTGCGATCAGTTTTGGAAACAAAAAGGTGGTGCATCATCATTTCATCAAATGCAAAATAACTTCAATAAATTTATAACTGAAAAAGGCTTTAATCTTTATCGTGGTGATATTGGAGCAAACAAAGAAAATCAAACTAAATTAGACTATGATATAGCCGAAAAAAAGGCTGAATTAGAAGAATTAAGTAAAGAAAAAGAAAATACCTTAAAGATAATAGAAACCTCTAAAAACGGGCTTAGAAATCTAGAAAATATTAAAAATGAGAATAAAGAATTATTAAATCCTATGAAACGAAAACTTGGAGGATTTAAAGAAGATGATGTTTTCAAAATTATAGAATATACAAAAGGTTTAGAGCATAAAATTGTTATTTTGTCTACTGATAATAGTAATAAAGATTTAATGATTGATAAATTAACGAATGAAAACAAAACTTTCAAAAATAACAATGAACTTATCAAAAGAAACAAACTTATTAAGGAGCAAAAATCTACTATCAAAGAACAAAAACAAGAGATTGGTAGATTAAATGAATTAGTAGATATTTTAAATAATAATATTGAAAGTTTAAAAACTAAATTTGAAAAAGAAATTAATAAATGGAAAAATTTATTCAAAAAAATGTGTAAGGCAATAGATAAAGTTTTAGTTCGAGATAAACCAAAAGAAAATTTAGAAGATTATGAAGATATAGCTGATGCAATTAACTATGGATATTATAGTAAGAATAATGATAAAGACAAAGATGATTATGAAATAGGATTATAGAAAGGATGTGATATCTTATGTCAGTATTTCAAGTAAAACCAAAGGAACAAACAAAAGATGGTAGAAAGTGGATGTTTCAAGTTTACTACAAGGGATTAGATGGTATAAATAAAAAATATCGTTCTAAAAAATTTCTAACAAAAAAAGAAGCACAAGATGCTGAACGACAATTTGTGTTAACACTCGATCAAAGTATAAATCATAGAGATATGACTTTTAAAGATTTATATCTTGCCTTTTATGAATATCAAAGTGACAAAGTTAGAGAAACAACAATGAAAACTTATCGTGATAGAATTAAATATTTAAAATTATTTGATAAGATTAAATTACGAGAATTGAATATCAACCATTTTGAATTATGGAAAAAAGAAATTAGCAAATTACCTCTTGCTACTTCTTACAAAAATGACCTATTCAAATTTATAAAAGCAATTTTAAATTTTGGTACAAAATGGTATGATTTTAATTTTGCTCCTGTTTATAATAAAATGACTAATTTTACTAATCCCAATGAATTAAAAAAGGAAATGGAATTCTTTACCATAGATGAATTTAACAAATTCATATCTATTGAAAAAGATATATTATTTAAACCACTATTTGAAACTTTATACTATATGGGGCTTCGTAAGGGTGAATTACGAGGTTTGCAATGGAAAGATATAGATTTTAACAATAAAATGATGAAAATTCATAAACAAATTCCATCAATTTATAGTATGGAAAATTATAGACTAAGCCCATTAAAAACAAAAAATAGTAATCGTGATTTACCTATCAATGATTTACTAATAAATGACTTAAAAAAATTATATAATTATCAAAAGCAATATAAAAACTTTAGTCAAGAATGGTTTGTTTTTGGAAATGAAACACCTATTCCTAAAGATGCTATTAGAACTAGGAAAAATAAGAATTGTAAACTTGCTGAAGTAAAACAAATTCGAGTACACGATTTTAGGCATTCCTGTGCCTCATTCTTAATAAATTATGGTGCTAGTATTACTCTAGTTGCAAAATATCTAGGACATACCAAAATTGATGAAACATTAAACACTTACTCACACATGTATCAAAATAAATTAGAAGATATAGTAAATCTTATTAATAAGAGTACAATGCAAAATACAACTGATATTGAATCCAAAAATTCTATTGATGATAATTTAGATAATGATATTGATGATTCAAAAGATGATATGGAAATATCTTTATAAATATTGAAAAATGGTAGGCTCTTATGAGCTTACCATTCTTTTTTTATTTATTTTAGCACATAAATAGCACCTAAAATACTTTTAATAATATAAAATCCCTTTAAAATCAACAAAAATGGAGCCTTTCGGCTCCTTCAGGGGGTTCGGTTGAATATACTCTCACATTTACAATGAGAGATATCGGCGTGATATACATCACGCACTTTAATCATATAGGATAATCACAAAAAAGTCAATTACATAAATCAAAATAATTTTACTTTACATCAATTAACTTCATCTCGTATGTTCCCTCAAATCGTTTCATATTAAGACTATCAGCAAAATTTTTAAGTTCAATTTCTTCATCAAGAAAATTTATTTCTATACTCTTAATCTTAAACTTCTTACCATAATTACAAGCCTCATTATAAAGTTTTGTTCCTATGCCTCTTCGTCTATATTTACTTTTTACATAAATATTATTTATAATCAAAAAGCTCCTATCTTTAAAATAATCAATATTATTTACAAACTTTATATTAAAGATAATAAAACCAACTATTTCCTCAGAAATTTCATAGACCAAGCAAGTTTTAACACTATTTCGATTACAATAATTGTAAAATTCAGATTTTGTAAAATTAATTTTTCTCTCAAAGATATCTGGTCTAAGTTTCATTCTATTATCGTATGATTCAAACACTAGTTTATTGACAGAATCTAAATCCTTTAAAGCAGCTAGCCTAACTCCTTCGCTACTAATCATTCTCTTTATAGCGCAAACTGGCACTTTGAAATCATCATTAATATTTTCAGAAATAATTAAAATAGCACTATCATCTAACTTTTGACATAATTGAAAACAATCATGATCAAGCTTATTAAATCCACTCTGATTAGGTGCATAAATTCCTTTAAAGGACACATATATTAATCTCTTTCCTGGCCCATTACTAAAGTTAACAATTCTATCGGTAGCCTCTTGTAAACTATCATATTTTCCATCACCAAATGGGAAAACTCCATATGCTCTACATCCATCAAGCGAATTAATTGAACTAAGTAAATCATCATGAGATAAATCACAAGAAGAACACTTAGGAACAGATATATTAAAAAGCCAATGTTTAAATAAAAAACTATTATTAGAAAAATACTTTTTAAAATTCTCAACAGTTAAAGAATCATATGACAAAATCACTAAATTTTTATATTCAGCTCCATCAAGAAATTGACAAAGCTTATTTAATAAAAGACCATTTTTTATTCCAAAAAAGCCTTCAATTGTACTGATGAAATTGTCCATATCCTTTCTCCTACCATGAACACCTTCCATAATTATCACCACTAAGAAAATTATAACACTTAAACACAACTTAGTAAAATCTAAACACAAAAGACTACTTAATCAACTAAAAAAGATAGGAGTAAAATCCTATCCTTGTGATATACTGTTTATTAAAAATTGTTTCAATCCATCATTATCTGTTTCTTTATCAAGTAAATATTCTTTAGAGTCTTTTTTAGCTTGAAGAAGTATTTTATAATCTTGTCTTACATTAGCAATTTTAAAAGACATATCACCACTTTGCTTAGTCCCAAATAAATCACCATGTCCACGAAGTTTAAAATCCTCTTCACTAATAACAAAACCATCGTCTTCTTTTTCCATAATTTTTAAACGTTCAGTGTCACTATCACTAATCAAAATACACTTTGACTTTGATGTACCTCTACCAACTCTTCCTCTAAGTTGATGAAGTGTAGATAAACCGAAACGATCAGCATCAAAGATAACCATTGTAGTTGCATTAGGAACATCAACACCAACTTCAACCACAGTAGTAGAAATAAGTATTTGTACTTCATTATCTTTAAATTGCTTCATAATTATTTCTTTAGCACCACTAGCCATTTTCCCATGAACTATATCTATCTTATAATGATCTCCAAAAGCTAATTTCATTTGATCCTTCAAATTACAAACCGTAGCTAACTCTGAGTTCTCACTATCCTCAATAAGAGGTGCTATAACATATACTTGATGTCCTTCTTTTAACTCAGCATACATCATACTTAAAGCTTCTTTTATTTGACTATTTTTCATAACTACAGTATCAATTTTTTGTCTTCCTTTAGGTCTTTCTTTTATTGTAGACACATCCATATCACCAAAAATAGTTAAGGCATAAGTTCTAGGAATTGGTGTTGCACTCATATATAAAACATCTGGTCGTACTCCCTTATTTTGTAAATTAGCTCTTTGATGAACACCAAAACGATGTTGTTCATCAGTAATAACAAGACCCAAATTACAGTATTCCACTTCCTCTTGAATCAAAGCATGAGTTCCAACAACCATTGAAATATTACCATTCTTTAATCCATTATAAACTTCTTGTTTTTCTTTTTTAGTAGTAGATCCTGTTAATAAAGCAACCTCTATATCATATCCTGCTAAAAAATTCTTTAAATTATTATAATGTTGTATAGCTAATATTTCAGTAGGAGCCATTAATGCACTCTGATATCCACTATAATGATTAGCAAGCATACCAATAAAAGCCACAATAGTCTTTCCACTACCAACATCCCCTTGCAACAATCTATTCATTCTATTAGGAGACTTTAAATCATCTATTATTTCATGTACAGCCTTCAACTGATCATTTGTAAGCTTATATGGTAAACTACTGATAAATTCTTCGATTTTACTGTCATCAAACTCTCTTACCAAACCATTATTTTTCTTTTTGTTTTGTAACTTTAAATAATTAATTTTAAACATAAAAGTAAACAATTCTTCATACTTAAGTCTAATAGTAACTTCTTTTAATTTTTCCATAGTTGAAGGATTATGTATAATATTAAGTGCTGTTTTTTTATTCAAAAAATTATACTGTTTTAAATAACGTTCTGGTATATAATCTTTTATTTCTTTACCATACATAAGTAAAGCCATATTAATATAAGTAGACAAATTTTTATTTGTAAGTCCATTAGTACAGTGGTACACTGGTTCAATCTTAGCCTTACTCATCAAAGTCCCCATCTTTATATCAGCAGCCGTAATAACATTTTTACCTTTATCAATTTTTCCAATAACCGTAATACCAGAACCAACTGCAAGTTGTGATTTTAAAAATGCTCTATTAAAAATAGAAACTCCAACAACTCCAGATTGTGTAACTAATCGAAAATTCATCTTATTAAGACCAGCTTTAAATCTCATAAGTATTGGAACACTTTCTACTTTACCATCTATAATAATCTTTCCACCATCTTCAACCTTAGACAAATCTCCTCTTTCTAAGATATCATAACGGAAAGGATAATGTGTAACCAAATCTTCTATTGTATATATACCAATTTTATTTAGTAAAGAAAGAGCTTTGGGTCCAACCCCTTTTACATCTTTTAACTCTGTCACCAATACCACTTCCTTCTTGGCATATTATATCACAATAATTACCTTTTTCCTACTAAAAAAATAAAAATTCAACCTAATATAAACAATAAAAATAACTAATAATAGTATAAAGAAATAAGCAAATTATAATAATATAATAGTTTTTTAAGTTATTTTAGAAATAAATAAAATTTTTTCACTTTTTTATTGACAAAATCAACTTATTCGATTAGTATAGTAATCACCAATTCGGAAATTAGGCGAATTGGTCGCTAGTATCACACTAGCCAACCCCTTTTTATTCTTTTTTGGAGACTGCCCTCAGGGGGTGCAGTCTCTTAAATAAAAAATTAAGAAGACATTGCCGATGTCTTCTTTTTTTGTTAGTTATAACATTTATATATTATTCATTTTTATTATCTTCTAAAGACTGATAATATTCATAACGTTGTTTAGCATTTTCTTTGTTTTTATTAAACAAATCTTGATAGTTTTTAAGAAGCTTAGGTAAAGATAAATATCTATCCTCACCTGTCATAAATTCATCATATTTAGAAAAGTCTGCCTTACTATCCATTTTAAACTCTGCTGTAACTGGATTATAATGGAATAATGGAAAATATCCAGACTCTGTAGCTTTCTTTTCTTCTAAAATACTATTTTTCATACCACTTATAATGCCTTGAGCAATACATGGTGCATAAGCAATAATAATAGATGGTCCATCATAACTTTCGGCTTCTTTTAAAACTTTAATTGCTTGATTAGCATTTGCTCCTAGTGAAATAGTCCCAACATAAACATGTGGATAAGTAAGAGCAATTTTAGCTAAGTCTTTTTTAGCTGTATTTTTCCCTTTTGATGCGAATTTAGCAACAGCTCCAACTCTAGTAGACTTAGAAGCCTGACCACCAGTATTTGAATAAACTTCGGTATCTAAAACAAGTATATTAACATTTTCTTTATTAGCTAAAACATGATCAATACCATTGTAACCAATATCATAAGCCCAACCATCACCACCAATTAACCAAATAGAACGTGGTAAAATAAATTTTTTAAGTTTAAGCAATCCATCAATACGTGTATCATCAATAACTTCTAATAAAGCATTAGCTGTCTCTTCTGTAATATTTTCTGTATACGCTGTATAAATAGCTATCTCACTCTTTTTTACTTCACTAATATTATTTTTAATCAAGTTAACAATTCTTGTCTTCATAGCTAAATCAGCTATTTTCATTCCAAAACCAAATTCCGCATTGTCTTCAAATAAAGAATTAGACCAAGGAACAGAATAAGGCATAGATGGCATTGATGCCCCATATATTGAAGAACAACCAGTAGCGTTAGCAATCATCATTCTATCACCAAATAACTGTGTTAAAAGTTTCAAATAAGGAGTCTCTCCACAACCAGCACAAGCACCTGGAAATTCAAATTTTGGCTGTTTAAACTGTGAACCCTTAACTGTTGTTGTTGGCATAACATTCTTCTTAGAAGATACCTCATTAAATAAATATTTATACTCTTCATCTTTTTTATCTTTAAGAAGTTCCTCTTTGGCTTTCATTATAATAGCTTTAGCACCCTTTTTGCCAGGACAAATCTCACTACATAAAGAACAACCAGTACAATCAGGTAAACTAACACCAATAGTGAATTTATAATCATTATCTTTAATATTAGCATTAATTAAATTTCTACTAACACTATCAGGAGCATCAATTTGCTCTTTTTCATTTAATAAAAATGGTCTAATAACAGCATGAGGACAAACAAGAGAACATAGATTACAACCAATACAGTTTTCTGATATATAACAAGGTGCTATATCCGAAACATCTCTCTTATCATATTTAGAAGTAGCAGCTTCATACGTACCATCTGGCATACCAACAAAACTACTTACTGGTAAACTATCTCCCTCCATACTATCAATTACTTCAAATAAAGTTTTTTTCTTTGAATATTGTTCAACATAATCAACATCTGGAACTTTAACAGGAATTAAACTTCTCAAACTAGCATCAATTGCCTTAATATTTTTATTAACTAAATCTCCACCCTTAGTAGCAAATTTAACAGCCAAATTTTCTTTTATTTTTAAAACGGCAAAGTCAAAATCAATAATTTTACCAAGCTTAAAAATTAAAGTCTCCATAATAGCACTAATCTTACCATTAAGACCACAATCATGAGCAATTCCTTCAGCATTAATAATAAACATCTTAACATTTCTATCTCGTAAAATTTTCTTATCATGACTACTCATCATAGCTAAAACTTCATTAATATCTTTAGTAGTATTTAAAACAAAAATACCCTTCTGCTTAATCTTTTCTAACATTCTAAGCTTTTTCAAATAAGAATCCTTAGTACAAACAATTAAACTAGCTTTTTCAACATAATAAGTAGAAGAAATTGGTTGTTTCCCAAATCTTAAATTAGATACAGTAACTCCTCCAGATTTTTTAGAATCATATTGAAAATATCCTTGAACATAAGCATTAGTATAAGTACCAGTTATCTTCATTAAATCTTTAGAAGCACTAACCATACCATCACTACCAAAACCATAAACTAAAAACTCAATATTTGAACTAGGTAACATAAACTTTTTATCATAAGGAATAGATAATCTTGTTACATCATCATATATACCCAATGTAAAATTATTATGCATATCTCTGGTATCCATATAATCAAAAAGGCCCTTAATCATAGCTGGTGTTGTATTTTTACTTGCAAGACCATATCTACCACCAAAAACATTGACTTTAGCATCCATACTCTTTATAGTTTCAACAATATCTAAGTATAAAGGTTCCCCGCTAGAACCAGCTTCCTTAGTTCTATCAAGAACAGCAATTTTTTTAACTGTCTTAGGTAAAGCTTTTAAAAAATGTTTACTACTAAAAGGTCTATATAAATGAACTTCTATTAAACCAACATTTTCTTTCTTTTCTTGTGACAAATATAAAACAGTTTCTTTTATAGTCTCACAAACAGATCCCATTGCTACAATAACCTTAGTAGCATTTTGACTTCCATAATAGTTAAACAATTGATAATTTCTTCCTGTTATTTTATTAATTTCATCCATATAATTACTAACAATATCAGGAACTTTATTGTAGTATTTATTTCTAACCTCTGTCGCTTGAAAATATATGTCTTCATTCTGGGCTGTTCCTCGAATAGTAGGATGAGCAATATTTAAAGAATTATCTCTAAATTCATTAAGTGCTCTCTCGTCAATCAAGTCTTTTAATTTATCCGTATCAATAACATCAATTTTTTGTAATTCATGACTCGTTCTAAACCCATCAAAGAAATTAACAAATGGTACTCTACCTTTAATTGCTGATAAGTAAGCTACTCCCGTCAAATCCATAACTTGTTGTACAGAAGATGAAGCGAGCATCGCAAAACCAGTTGATCTAATCGCATAAATATCTTGGTGATCTCCAAAAATAGACAAAGCATGCGTCGCTAATGATCGGGCAGCCACATTAATTACACATGGTAATAACTCACCAGCAATTTTATACATATTAGGGATCATTAATAATAATCCTTGGCTAGCCGTATAAGTACTTGTCAAACAGCCAGCCTGTAATGAGCCATGAACCATACCGGCAGCCCCAGCTTCAGATTCCATTTCAACAACTTTAACTGGTGTTCCAAAATAATTAAGCTTACCTTCATTACTCCACTTATCCGTAAACTCCGCCATTGGCGAAGCTGGAGTTATCGGATAAATTCCTGCTACCTCTGTAAAGTTATATGCAACATAACTACAAGCCTCATTACCATCCATTATCTTCTTCACATTTATCATCCTCCACTAATTTAATTATATATCAAAGGATATGAAAAAAAAAGAATTTCGACTAGAAATTACTTTTTTCAAACCAAACTTTTAATTGAATAACTAATTAATATATCTAGCATATTGTTCAACAGTAGTAGAACCATTAAGTGGTATTCTTGGAATCTTCAACTTGTTAATACCTTGAGAAGCCATTCTTCCACCACCAATAAAGCCCATTTCAAAACCAGCCTCTTCAATTACGCTAAGAGCATAATCATTATACTCATAAAATGGGAAACAGAAGGCTTTAGTACCATCTAAAGTTTCTCTACTAGCTCTTAAATCCTCTAATAAACTACTTCTATCAGCACATTTCAAAGGACTTCCCTGTCCTCCTGGACAAATTCCTGGATTATGTAAATTATGACTATGACTAGCAATTTCCATATAAGGAGAAGCAAAAGTTTGTTTATCATACCAAGAACTAACCAAGAAAAGTGTAGCATTAACCTTATATTCCTCTAGTAAAGGAACAAACTTCTCAGCTCTAGCTCCATCATCAATAGTAACCAAAATACTCTTTTCAGGGACTCTAATCTTACCATCAATAAACTTACCTAATTCTGTAGTATTCATAGTAAAGAAATTATTTTCTCTTAAATAATTAAAATGTGATCTTATTTGCTTTTCACTATGACAAATAGATTCCTGACAACTATTATCACCTTCTAAATAAATAAAATGATAAACCGTAACAGGAACACGAGTAGATGCAACCAAAGTAGTATTTTCCTTTTCATAGACATTTTCAACATCATCATTACTAACAAAATATAACTCATCATTATATTCAATATAATAACCATTAGAATCCTTCTCAATAATTGGAGTATCCAAATGATAATATAACTCATAAACAATTTCATCATTTTGATATAAAGAAACTTTATCATTAGTAACAACATTTTCATTAAATGGTAAATAATTTTTATATCGTTGATCTTTATCAGCTAAAGAAGAAACTTTAGAAACATCTTGATATCTAACATAGTACCCCAACTCTTCAACATAAAAATACTTAGTATCTTTATTAATTTCCGTATCAGCTAAAGTAAAATCTTTCTCTTTATCAATTTTAAGTATTTGAACATACTTGTTACCATCTTTATTATACAAAGTAGAGCCACTCTTAATAGAAACAAACTTAGAATAACTATCCTTTATTTCTTTAACTAATTTTTCTTCAGCTAAAGCCTTATCTTTCTTTAAAATTTCCTTCTTACGATAATCTAAAAATAATAAAGCTCCTAAACACAAAACAACTAATATTAAGCAAAGACAAATAATTTTAGCCTTCTTCTTAAATTTAATTTTTCGCATCACTTATATCACTCCATTTTATATAATATTTTACTACTAAAAATACTAATAATTCCAACAACGACTAATACTAAATGAATCATCTAATAATCGCATAACTAAATTTATAATTAAAGGAAGCATAAATAGCATAACAATAGCAATAAGCCAATTAATAATTGCCTTCTTATACTTTTTATCTTCTGGATTTATCATTAATTTTGTTAAGTTAATTATAATAGATAGAATACCTACAATTGGTCCAGCCATTTGAATAATATTTAAAACAGTTTTAAATATATCCAAGAATTTAGCCATAACAGGATCCCCACATTGACTAACTATTGTTAATAAATTCATACCATCACTCCTATAAACTTCTAATATAAGTCTCAACTAAATTTTAACATATTTATCCAATAAATCAAGTAAATTACCAATTAAAAATTTATAAAAAAACATATATTCTTACTACCATAAAAGTAATATAATATATGCATTTTAAACTATTCTTTAACTACCCAGAAAGTAGACATATCTCTTAAACCATAACGTCCACCAGCAACTGGCGTATTAATTATTTCGTTTTTAATAACAAGTTCTGTCGAAGAACCACCATCTAGGTTAGAAGCATTATAAGCTCCATATCGTTCCATAACTTCAGTTAAGTCTCTCATACTAGCACCTATACTAGTTGGAATTCGTCCATTTATAACAAGCATTAATACAATACCATCTTTTCTTTGACCAATAGCACTACGTGGAGCAATACCCCAACCACCATTACCATTTATAAATGAGCTCTTACCATTAACAATTAAATAAGGACCAAACTCAACAGCATCACGACAACCAATATTTAAAGCTTCTTCTTTACTCATTTTACTAAGAACCAATTTATTTTCTTTAGTAAAGCAAATAAATCCTCCACCCATTCTAGCATCTTCATAATCACTAACAACCTTACCATTAGAAATTACTGTACCATGTGGCAAAGCTCCATTAGAATTCCAATCTGGATCATAAAAACCACCAGCATTCATCGCAATAATTGCATTTTCTCTTTTAGAAACAGTAAGAATATCTTGCCCTCTAACACCTAAATAAGCAGTAGTCGCAATAGAAATTTTAGATGGATCATATAAAACTACCAAGTATCCTTGATAAGAAGCACCTTTAATTTCAATTACTTTATATAAGTCATTTCCCTCATCTCTAGTCAAGACTTCTTTATCATATTCATTTTTATAAATTGTTTTATCAGTATAATGTCTTAATTGAACCAAATCAGGATTAGTTGCTTCATCAACTTCCTCAACAGAGTTACTTGCTAAAACTTTTTGAATTGTTTTATCACTATAAAACCAAGTTGCTAAATACTGATGATTCATCGTAGTCATAGCACTAGTAATCCAAAAGTTTCTAAAGCCATCCCAAGGACCATAAAAGACAAAAGCAAAAGCCATTACTCCAAGAGTAAATAAACTACCACCCCATACTATAAGCTTTTTCTTTAAAGACCACTTTTTCTTCTCCATAACTACTCTTCCTTACCTTCATATTTATTATCATTATTATAATCAATAAATTTTTTACTACTCTTATATTCTTCTAACATTTCATTAGAACCACTATCAGTTTGGTATTCATTATACTTTGCTATATTACTGTTATATAGATTAACATCAGACAAAAACGCATTTATAATCTGTTCATATACACTAGGAAAACTCTTACATTTAGTATTAACAGAACTATTAGAAAAATAAATATCCCCACATAAATTTTCTAATTTCTTAGCTGATTTTTCAACATTATCAACAACAGCCTCATAATTAGTAAGAGTCGTCTTAACTTCTTCATCTTTATCTTTCATAGTATCATAGTAAGTATTCTCAAATACATTAGTGTATAAAGAATTACGCATATCATTAAATGAATCAATTTCTCCACTAAAAATTCTATACTCTGCAACTACCTCATCCATTCTCTCTAAAGTAGCACGTCGATCATTTTTTAAACTATAAATAAACCACATTCCTATTCCTACTAAAAGAAGTAAACCTCCTAGTACAGAAAGAATAACTACCAACTTCTTTTTCACAACAATCACCTAACACCTAATATATCAAATTTTACTCTTTTTGTACATAAAAAAATAAAAGAGAAATAACTATTTTACAGCCGAATTAAAAGCTACATCTCTAAATCTTTTTCAGTTTCTTTAATTATATATATAGGACGTTTCTTTACCTCCAAATAAGCCTTTGATAAATACATACCTATAACACCCAAAAAGAAAAGTTGAATACCACCCATAAATATTATAATACAAGCTAAGGAAGGCCAGCCATTAACAGGATCACCAAATACTAAAGTTTTAATAATTATTATTAAAATTGCTAAAAAAGCAATCAAGCAAAATACAATTCCTAAAAAAGCCGCTAAAACTAAAGGTGCGGTAGAAAAAGCTAATATACCTTCTAAAGCATACTTAAATAGTTTTTTTAAATTAAATTTAGACTTACCACGAATTCTATCAGGAGCTTTATAATCAATCCACTTGGTATTAAAACCAACAAAACTAAATATTCCTTTCGTATAACGATTGTACTCACCAACACTAATAACCGCATCAACCATTCTTCTCTTCATAAGCCTAAAGTCCCTAGCTCCTGGAACATACTTTGTAGAAAAAATTAAATCAACTGTTTTATACCAGCACTTAGTAAAAAACCTCCTAAAGAATGAATAATCATCATGACTACTACTATATAAAGCAACACAATCATAACCCTCATTAATAATACTTGAATACATCTCTTCAATCATACCAGGAGGATCTTGCATATCAGCATCCATAATAGCAACATAATCACCAACAGCATTACAAAGCCCTGCATACATTCCCGCTTCTTTACCAAAATTTCTCGAAAAAGAAATATACCTAACTCGCTTATCACTTTTAGCTAATTTTTTTAAAATATCCAAAGTAGAATCCACACTACCATCATTTATAAATAAAAATTCAAATACAACATTCTTCATTCGTAAAGAAACTTTATTAATTTCCTCATAAAATAAAGGTAAAGATTCCTCTTCATTATAACAAGGTACAATAATAGATATTTTATCCTTTCTACCTTTCATTTACATCACCTATTTACTTTTATTAAATACAAACAACTTACTAAATACGTAATTAGCAATAATAACTACAACATTCATAAGTACTTTAGAAACCATTTTAGTTAAATGAAAATAGTTTAAACATACAAAAAGGCCAGCCATATCAATACCTAAAGATAAAATTCTAAAAAAGAAGAATGAACATAAAGACTTAAAAAAGACCAACGTATTATTAGATTTTTCTCCAAATACAAAGAGTTTATTAGTAATAAAAGCAAATAAAACAGAAAGAAACCAAGCAATAAAATTAGCAAAATAAGTATTCAAACCACATTTATCTAATAAATCAAAACTAATAATATTAACAAGAGTTGTTAAAACTCCAAAAAAACCATACCATAAAATTTCTTTTGTCTTATTATACCAAGAAATATGATTACTCTCCTCAATATATGAATCAACTAGCTTAACCATATTTTGCGTATTACTAACAAATTTTTTAGGTCTAAAATTATCGGCTTTCGCAATTAATTTACCTAACTTATCAAAATCTCTAAGTTCTAAAATATAACCTCGTCTAGAAAATTCTTCAATTATTTGCTTTTGGTGATCATTAGTATGTTCCTTATAACGTTTTAATCTAGGAGCAGCAATAACTACCTTCCCCTTTTTTATACCCATTAAAATAGAGCCAACACCACCATGAGTAATAATAATTCTAGCTTCATTAGCCAAAGATTCTAACATATCTGAAGGAACTAAATCAAATATTTCCATATTATTAGAATTATATTTTGTGTAACCAGCCTGTACAACAACTCTTTCTTTTATCGTTCCTTTTTCTATTTCATTATCAATTTGTTTTAATAATCTATCAAAACTCTTATCCTGAGTTCCTAATGTAACAAGAATCAAAAAATCCACCCCCCAAAAGTAGCTTTTGGATAAAGTTCTAACATACTCTCCCACTGAACAATAAATTTATCAGCAATTGGATATAGCAATTTACCAGTAACAGTCTTTGTTTTTATATTAGCAAAACTTTCAATATAAATAATCTTACTACCTAAAATTTTACCAATACAACACATTGGTCCCGCTGTATGTGCACCTGTCGTAATAATATAATCTGGATGAACTTTAAGGTAAATAAAAAGACTCTTAAAACAATTGTATAATAATTTAAAAGGATACGTTAACATATGATCCTTAGTACCATAAACTAAAAATGATACTTTATTTTTATATTTATCACGTAACGTCAAGTTAGACTTAGTCTTTTCTGTAACAATATAATAATCATATTTACAAAACAAATCTTTTAATTGCATCATTTCATTTAAATGACCACCGGTTGAAGAAATAAACATAACGTTTTTTTTCATAACTTCATCTCACTTTTCTAAAATCTTAATCCATTTTTTTAAGACAACAGGTCCAGTAAATTTTTTAATACTTTCTCTTCCTGCTAAGCCTATTCTACTTCTAGCATCACGATCTAACATCAAATCTTCAATTTTTTTAGTCATAGCTGTAAAATTACGATGTTTAATTAAATAACCATTCATTCCACTATTAATTATTTCTTTTGCACCTTCAGCCGAATCAAAAGCTACACAAGGAAGTCCATGTGACATAGCTTCTAGAAGAACAATACCAAATGACTCTGTATAAGATGTCATAACATATATAGAAGATTTATGTAAAAGTTTATCAATATAGTCTTTACCTTGATAGCCATGTAAAGTAACATAATCACCTAAGTTATGTTCAAGAATATATGCTTCTAAGTTAGTTCTTTCAACACCATCACCAACAATATCCAACTTCCAATCAGGATGTCGTTTTACTAGCCCATTATAAATACGAAGTAAATCTAAAAATCCCTTCTCTGGTGATAGTCTTCCAACAGAAATAAGTCTTTTATCATTAAGTGAAGCCACATTTTTAGGAATATTATCAATAATATTAGGTATAAAAACACACCTACATTTATATCCAGCCAATTCTTGCTTATAATATTTTTTCAAGTCCTCAGACACTAACACTAAATAATCCAAATAAATAGCAGAACGTACAACATTATGAGCATATCTATAATCGCCATGATAATGATTATGTTCCCAACCTATCTTTAAAATATTACTATCAGCATATTCCCCTAACCATTCATTAAAAATATCCCTAGTTGAAATAATAATATCAGCATCACTATTTTTAATATAATTAACCATTGTTTTTTTTCGTAATCTTAAAATTTTAGCTGCCTTTAGGCCTTCTTTAAAAAAAGTCAAAATCTTCCCACGCTTTAAAGATGAAATAACTAAAGACTTATTAGGTTTTAAGTCCTCTAATAAATATTTAATTTTAACATTTTTATTAACATCAAAAACCGGTTTATCATATAGTTTATAAGTGCAAATAATACTAACATCATATTGCGAAGATAAAAGATTTGCTAAAGCACATACTGATTTTTCTATACCTCCATATCCTAAATGTAAAGAAAGAATAGCAATTTTTTTCATACTACATCACCTAAAAACATTATAACTTACTATTTAGATAAACAAAAGAAAAAAACATAAGTTTCCTCATGTTTTTTAGATACAAATTATTGTTGAATAGAACCAGGAACACCATTAGTTACTTGAGCTGTTTGTGAAAAACTAGCTTCACCATATGGCATAACACTTTCAGTTTGATTAGAAACTGGTGTACTCATAATCGGCATAGACTGCGTATTTTCAAGTGGATTTGCTCCACCATATATTTGATGTTGCATATTTTGACCAAAGTTTAAGTCTGAAACAATTGGACTAGCTCCACCATAAATAACTGGTTGCGTTGCTGGTGCTACACTAGCAACTGGCATTACACCAACATTTTCATTTTGAACATTAGCATAACCATTTGTATTATCAGCATAAGCATTAGCTTGGTAACTAGCAACTGGTTGATTATAAGAAAGTGACTCAACCTCTGGACTTGTTTGCACCATAGGAACGCTCTGCATTAATGGTGTGCTTTGCATAACAGGTGTGACTGGTGTAGTTGGAACCATTCCAGCAGGAGTTGTCATTGCAGGTACTGGTTCTACGCTTTGAACTTCTTGTACCATTGGTGTTGGTTCTACAACTGGTGCTTCTGGCATCATTGGTGCTGGTTCTGCAACTGGTGCTTCTGGCATCATTGGCGCTGGCTCTACAATTGGAGCCTCTTGTACTATTGGTGCTGGCTCTACAATTGGAGCATTTTGCATCATTGGTGCTGCTTCTACAATTGGTACCTCTTGTACCATTGGTGTAGGCTCAACAATTGGAACACTTTGCATCATTGGTGCTGGTTCTACAACTGGTGCTTCTGGCATCATTGGTGCTGGTTCTACAATTGGAATATTTTGCGTCATACCAATATTAGGTTGTGCCACATTTTGAAAACCAGGAGCTGGCATTTGACTAGGTCCAGGCATTACATTAACTTGTGGCATACCATTATTAACAATAGCAGGCTGTACTCCTAAATCACTAGGTACATTTTGTTGTTGCATCATAGGTATATTTTGTTGCTGCAAAACATCAACTGGCATTTGATTAGGAACATTACCAGTTTGTGGTGCATTAACAATAGCTGCATCACTAACAACAGCAGCAGCAGCTTTAACCTCAGGTGTTGCTGGAGTTGCCTTTTCAACTTTTTTCTTCTCCTTCTTACCTTTAGCAGAAGATACAATTAAAACAATTATTGCTACTACTAGTAATAACACTCCTGCAGAAATGAACATTCCTGGGACTGTTAAAAACCAATTCAAATCAAAATTCATAAGATCTAACTCCCTCTATTCTAATATACACTAATCATAACAAAAAAAATTTGCTATTGCAAACCTTTTATAAAATATACTTAATTTTACATTGTAAATTCTGTCCAATAACCCTTATCAGGAGGTAACAAAGTAAACTCTAATTTTTCCTTTGTAATAGGATGAAAGAAACCTAATTTATAAGCAAACAAAGCTAGTTGTGTTTTATCAACACTGCCATATCTCTGATCTCCACACAAACTATGTCCCCTAGAAGCAAATTGTACTCTTATTTGATGATGTCTACCAGTTTGAAGTTCTACTTCTACTAAACTATGGTTAGTTTTTTTATTAACAGAAATAACTTTATAATTTAATATAGACTCCTTACCGTTTTTAGAAACAATCGTATTTCCATCAGAACATTTTTCCAATTTATCAACAAATCTACCACAATTACTAGAAAGAACCCCATTGATAACAGCTAAATATTTCTTCTCAAATTTATGTTCCAATTGTTGCTTATTAAGCCTACTAGCAGCCTTAGAAGATCTAGCAAAAACCATAACTCCTCCAACAGGTCTATCAAGTCTATGAACTAAACCAATATAAACATTACCAGGTTTATTATATTTTTTCTTAACATAATCCTTAACCATAGTTAGCAAATCAATATCCCCGGTAGCATCTCCTTGACTAAGAACATTTATTGGCTTTTCCACAACAATAATGTGATTATCCTCGTACAAAACATTAAGATTATTCATCTTTTTCCCATCTTCCATAAATACCACATGGTAAAATTAAATCATTACACGTAATAGGTAGTCCAACTTCTCCACAACTAACACTACCAGAATATTTTTTATTAACTGTAAGCTGTAAAATATTGTAAAGAACCGTAGATGATAAACCAGTAGTATAAGAATTAATTAAAAAGAATAAAGGATCATCACTTAAAATTTCTGTACAAATACTAACCAAATAATTAAGATTCTTTTCAATATCCCATACCTCACCATTGGCACCTCTACCATAACTAGGAGGATCCATAATAATAGCATCATATTTATTACCACGTCTAATTTCTCTTTGTACAAATTTAACAACATCGTCAACTAAATATCTAATTTTAGCATCTTGATAACCACTAGATTTGACATTCTCACGACACCATTCAATCATACCTTTAGAAGAGTCAACATGTGTAACTTCAGCACCAGCACTAAGACATGCAACACTTGCTCCACCTGTATAAGCAAATAAATTTAAAACTTTAACTGGTCTATTAGCTCTTTTTATCTTATCAATCATAAAATTCCAATTAACAGCCTGTTCTGGAAATAATCCAGTATGTTTAAATCCCATCTGCTTTATATTAAAAGTTAAATTTTTATATTTAATTTGCCAACTAGCTGGAACATTATGTAAATTTTCCCAATGTCCTCCACCCTTATTACTTCTATAATAAACGGCATCTATTTTATTATGATACTTCTCAAGTAAATCACCATTATCCCAAACAATTTGTGGATCTGGTCTAAGTAGATAAATATTACCCCATCGTTCTACTTTTTGGCCACATGAAGCATCTAATATTTCATAGTCTTCAAAATCACGTACAACCAACATAAAACTCCCCCTAATAAGCAACTGTAAATATTTTTCCGTACTTAGTAATTAAAGTACTACCATTAAAAACAATAATTTGGTCCATATAATTAGCAAGAGCTACATCTTCCTTCATCTGATATTGACAAACAACATCAGCATACTTGCTACACTCTTCTCCATTAGAAGCAATGCTACGATGAATTGTTGTATTAGTTCGTATATAATTAGTACCTAAATTAGTTGAATAATAAAAATCCCAAATAGCACCATAAGAACCCTTACTATAGATAATCTCTGAACTACGTAATGTAAATGGTTGATTATAATCATCTCTAGAAATAACCATCTTATAAACATTACCATCACGCTTTAAAGCGTAATAAATTCCCGCATTCTGATCAACCGTAACAATCTTACTAATATCAGGATCATTAAATAAAATCTGATAAATAGGATATGAATTATCATCAGTAGGAACCTGAGAATAAGCAGGATTATTCCCATTACCAGCCATATAATAAATCTTATTATCATTAGCCTTCATAACTTTATTATCCAATATAGCAACAACACTTTTAGTAAAGTCAGCTCTTTTACAACTTGTTCCATTAGAAAACTTTTTATCCAAAGAAACATCATATAAAAGACCATCCCCTGTAATTATATTAACACCATCATAATACCAAATCTTAGTATAACTACCATCCTCTTTATTAGGTAAAAATTCACTACAATCAAACTCTGTATCACTTATTGTGAAGCCAGCATGTCTAATTCCTCTAGTAACATCTCCATTTTTACAACCACTAACCATCATTGTAAGTAAAAATATCACAACAAAATAACATAATTTTTTTCTCATCATTTACACCTTACCTTATGACAAAAATATATCACAAATCAAAGTTTTTGAAAACAAATATCTCTATAATTTACAAAACTCTTTTAAATAATTATAAATATATCCAATATCTTTAGAATTATCTTTGTCATAAGAATTAATAACATCTACAGCTTTACCATTCTTACACCATAACTTATCAATCTTTTTACATACAGTAACTATACTTTCATAATCATTTATATATTTCTTTGACATAACCTGCATAATACCTAACTTTCTAGGCTTATTATTTAATTTAAATAATAAATTATCAACTCTTCTAAAAACTTTAGGTCTTAAAAAATTATTAAATATCATTATGGCATAAATAACTAACTTTTCATCATCATTACTAACACTAATATCATCACCATACATAATTTTAAGTTTAGCAAAAGCTACCGCAACCCGATCTTTAGAAACATTCATATCCTTTTTAATAGAATCATTATCTTTAATTTTAAAAAACTTATATACATAAACAATTATTAATAACCAAACAACTAATTTTAAATTATCCCCAGTTAAAAATACATCATCAACTTTATTTATAAGTTCTTGATTTAGTAAAAAACAACTAACAATCTTTACTATATAAAATGTACAATAATTGTCTTCTTTATTAAAAAAATCTTTCTCTAAAAAATAACTAATATAAATTAATTGACAAAACAACTCACAAACCAAAATAATGAAAATATTTTCATTAAATTTATCTAGTCCACTTCTTGAACAAACTCCAGCTACAACAAGCATAAATATAATAGAAAAAATAAAATTATCCTTCTTATTAAACTTATATTTTTCCTTACAATAGACATTAAGTATAAATAACAAAACTCCTAAAATAATGTAACCGAACCAAATCATAAAATACCTCCAAAATTACTGATTATTATAATTCAAAAAAAAAGAATTGTAAAATAAAATTACATTCTTTCCAACTTTTCCATATCCTCAATTTTCTTTATACGCTTCTTAACAAGTAATACAACATCCATAGGTGCTTTTATTCTATGAAGAACAATTAAAGCATCTTGTAGTTTTGTCTTCTCTGATAACTCACTCTCAAAAGCAATAGCATTCTCCCTATAATCATAAGAATCAATGAAATTAGTTTCAATAAAACTTTTAATATATTCCTCAATTTCCTTTAATATATATACTTTTAAATCATACTCATCCAAATAACACACACCATAATATCCACCAACTAATAATTTAAATTCATCTTTTAATGACATAAAACCACCCAAAAAACAATATAACATTAATTAAGGAAAATATTAACACTAATTACGAAATTTATACTTTATAAACGTACAAATAAAGTCCAATATAATTAAAATTACAAAACTCCATGTAACAAAATTGGGTATTTTTTTAATAATATTATCTAAAAAAGGATGTATAACATAGATAAGTAAAAGTGATAAAAAGCCCCATACTAAGGAAATTTCTAAAGCAATATATTTTCCAATATGAAATTTAAACTTTTCATAATTCCAAAAAGTAACCCCAAAAAGCCATTCTATTAACACACCACCAATCCACTCTATAAAAGTTAAAACTATAATCAATAAAAAGAAAACTACAATAGTCTCTTTCCATCTAGGTAAATGCAAATTAAGAAAAAAGTATTTTGACAAAACCAAAATTAAAATAACTCCAATACCATATATAGGCGTAAATGGCCCGTACAAAATACCGCTTTCAAAGTTATTACCAGTAATTTTAGAAACTGCATTTTCAAAAAGAAATCCTATAAATGAATAAACAAAAAAACAATTGATATAGTACATATCATCACCAGTATTAATATTTACTATATTCTTTTATTTATTCTAAATTTTACAATATATTAAAATGGTAATAATAAGAAAGATGTTTAAATAGCTAGAAAAAATAAAAAAACAGAAATAAACGTTAAATTAAAGTTTGAACAAAAAACAAATTAAAAAATAACAAAAAAAAAGATAACATAAGTCATCTTTTAAAATACTACTTTGTCTTACGACCACTGTCATAAGCACTACCAAAATACTCTCTTGCTTCCTTCACAGACTTAAATCTACTATCTAAATAAGTCTCTGTTGTATCATTTAAAGACAATGATGAGTGTTTTAATGTTCTTGAATAATACTCCGTACCAGTACCATTTCTTAATGAATCACAACCCGATTCTAAAAAGCTTTCACTATCCTTCTCTTCCCAAATAGTTTGATGCTTACCTTCACACTTACGTTTAGATGCTCCCTTGACAATACCATCAGTTAGATGAGCTGTTTCTAAAATATAATTTGAACCAGTTAACAAACTTTCATTAGTAACAGGAAGTAAACCATCAAGTGCATAGTCTAAATCAACATCTGGTACTAAAGTTATAGCAGAAGCTGCATTATAGTCAAGTGGAATACTACGACTAATAGTATTTCTACTGTTTGCAACTAACTTCATATCACTATAAACATCAAAGCTCTTAGTAGCAGAAACAACTTTTTTACCACTAGGATACTTAGGAAAATAAGTAGCAACATTTCTTTCTTCATCACAAAAATATTCCATATTACCACGCCTTTTCAAAGACAAAGTATGTTTAGTAATATAACTAGCACTACTAAAAACATCATCATTAAGAGCTACATCTCTAACTTCATTAAAAATTGATACACTTCCATCATAATTAACATTAACCATTACTGGATATTTTCCGTTATGACTTAAAAGTGCATAAAAGGCACAAAAGTCACCAAAAAACTGAGGATGATTAATAAGGGATTGATCAACATCATTATCAAAGATAACTTTTTCAGAATCGTCTTTAATTGTTTTAATCAACGCATCACAACTAGCCCTATCAGTAGTAACACTTTCAGCAAAACCCTTTAATAAATCTAAAGGAATAGTAGGTATAGCAAATCTATTTAATAATTTATTATTCTCCATTTTTTAATCTCCCTCTAAAAACGCTTAAAAACATAACAGTAGCTACATCGTTTTAGGACCTTCAGTAACACTAGTATAGTCATTACTAAAGTATGTTCTAGCTTCACTAACAGAACTAAAATTACTATCCAAGAAAGTTTCTTCTTTATTATCTGTACCAGTTGGTGAAGTAACTCGAGTATGTGAATAATATTCATGTCCACTACTTCTTTCTAAAGTTTCATAACCAGGTATCAAATAACCTTCACTATATTTATGTTCCCAAACAGGGTTTGACCAACCATCTTTACGCCTACGCATCGTTTCTACAATACCATTTCTTGAACGCGCTACCTCACACACATAATTTGAGTTCCACAATGACCTTTCATCAATCGTAGGTAAAGAACCCGTAAGCGCCCGACCTAAACCAACAGCTGGCACCAAACTCATTGCATAAACGTCATTATAATCAAGTGGTACATTAGAAAATACACAATTCCAGCTATTAGCAATTAATTCATTAAATTTAAAAACTTTAAGTCTTCTGCTAGCACCAATACTTTTCTCAGGTTTACCCACACCATGCTGAGGATATTTAACATTAATACTCTCTATTTCCTCACAAAAATATTCATTTTCACTACCTTCAGGATGATTTCTTAAAGAAAACGTATGCTTAGAAATTTGTCTTTCACTACTATAAGTTACATCAGAACGTGTTGGAACACTAAAATCAGTAGATAGAATAACATTACCAAAACGATCAACATCTACTTTTACTGGCATTTTTCCATAACCGCTTAAACTCTCATATGCATATCTAAAACTTCTAAAAAACGCTGCATGATTAATAAGGGATTGATCTACCCTTTCATCGTTAACAATTCTTTCAAACTCTCTTTTACGATCATTTTCCATCTTCTCAATATAATCAAATCCATCACTCATACTTTATAACCTCCACTTTAAAAATAGCAAAAATACACATAAAATACAAGACAAATAAATTTTTCTAAGTAAATAAATGTAAATAAAAAGATACTAAGAAACTAGTACCTTTGGTTTTTATTTTTTTGAATTACTTTTAATTGTAACTTAAAATTAAAAGACGATTTACCATAGGTGACATAATATTTTTTACAACTACTTTTCAAAAACATTCTTCAGCAAAAATTAATTTTAAATTTAGTTTTTTCAACAATCTATAATATATTAAGTAATTTACCATAAAAATAATAAAAATATATTTAAATTATTAAAAATGTGATAAAATAAGTAGCACTAAAGGAGAAGGAGAGATTACTATGACAAAATATTCAAAAATATGTGTTAATTGCGTAAAAAATGACCCTGTTGATATTTCCTGTGGAGGTCCAGACTATCTAGGATTTGATTTTTATGTTCAAAAGGACAAAGTAAAAGAAATGAAGGATTTTGTTTCTACAACCTTAAGCGTATTAGAAGTACCAGTAGTTGAAATATATATTGATGATGAAACAGATGTTACTCCTAAAACTATTTGGGATAAAGAAGGAATACTTGAATGTATAAAAGATGATGCTACGTATTTACAAAGGGAAAAACAAAGAGAAAAAGAAAGAGAAGAATATTATAATCGTACTGGAAAAGTAAAACAAAAAATTTAATAAGTAAGCTCATCAAACAAGAAAGCCATATCTGGCTTTTTTTGTAAATAAAAAAACAGGCCTTAAGCCTGTTAATTATAACCTGGTGCGAACGACGAAGTGGTTTACAACTCTTTCGCATAAAGACGATTGATTTATATCAATCACTATAAAAATAATATCAATTTTTTTATTTTTTTTCAATACTTTTTACTTATTTCTTAACCAAATTAGCTAATTTGACCATTATATAAAAATAATATATAATGGGATTGAATGAGGTGAATTATGAATTATTCGAAAAATTGTCCTTTTTGCATAAACTCAAGGCTTGAAAATAATAGACTTGCTACTTTACCAACCAATGATACTATTTTATTTCAAAACAAAAACATATATGTTCAGGTCGATATTTCTCCATTAACTATTGGTCATATCTTAATTATATCTAACTATCATTATCTAAATTTCTATGAAATGCCTAAAGAAATAAAAGAAGATGTTATTAAGATTAAAGAAAAACTAAAAATAATCTATAAGAATCTTTATAATACTGATATTTTATTTTTTGAACATGGTTCTGCACAATCAGGTTATGCTGGTGCAAGTATAGATCATGCTCATCTGCATTGTATTCCATATTTTAACAATAAATTAGATATAAAGAATACTTTAAATAAAATGTTAGGAGATAACATAGAGTGTGATATACTAGCAAATTATGACTTTAATAATCAATTTTCATATATATACATTGAAAGCGAAAAAGATGGAAAAGTTATATATAAAGTTAACAGGTTACCTAGTCAATTCTTAAGAAAATTAATATTAGAAAAATTAGGAGATAACAATTTCTTATGGCAAGAAAAATGCATAACTCCTAATAGCATAAACAAACTGAAACAAACAATTATTGACTTTAAAAATAAAATATCTATTTAAAATTATCTAACACATGGATGCTTTTAGTATATACTTTGCATACTTTTGAAAGCGAATCAATAATATCTTTTTCCTGTTCTATAGGCTGTGTATGCATAGAATTATCTTTAACAAATGGTGCAACTTCTCCAGTTCCATTTGTTTTTATTATACTTCCAACTACTACATCTTTTATATTATATTTTTTTATTACTTCAATATATTTATTTATATCTCTTATAGTTATGTCAAGTAAGACAGGTTTTATATAAAGTATTACAGGAATATTTAGTTCTTTAGTAATTTCAAAACTTTTAAATCTTTGCGATGGTTCAGTTGTTCCTTTTTCAAATTTATCCCAAGCACTTATTGTAGCTGAAGATACAAAAATAGTTAGCTGACCGTAATACTTAATATTATTCCCTATTTCTATTAAATCCCTATAATCAACAAATCTTTTTGTAGAAAACTGTACTTGGTTTCCTTTTTTTAAAAAATAGTCGATTAATTTTATAGTTTGTGGTTTGTTAGTTTCATCCCAACATTCTGAATAACATCCAAATGATATTAATGTTCCATTCTTACCAGATTTATATCCTTTATATGATTCTACTTGTTTAATTAATTCCTCAGCAGTAATATATGTGTCTAATACTTTCCCTTTTGAATAATTTAATGTCGGTAAGTAGCAATATGCACAATTTGCTGTGCAACCTAAACTTGTATTTACAAAAAGTCTATCTGGTTCATTACTAAATAAATAACCTGTATCAATCATTTTTTTAATCCTCTCTTAACTTGTGATTTTTTTATGCAAAATTCCCATAGTATTTTTGGCTTCTCATATCTACTCATATTTTCTTGTACTAAATTACATACATCAAACCCATTAAATAGAGAATCAAAATCTTTATATTCAAAAAATCTTTTATAAATATTTCCATCATAGTAGAAATTATTCTCAATTTTTTTAGAATTATTAGGAATGTATAATTTATCATTTGTAGCATTTACTCTTGCAATTAATAGTCCATCATTTGCCAATACTCTATATATTTCATCAAATATATAATTTGTAGTATTTAAATCAAAATAATGTAAACTTAAATCAGCAATTATTACATCTTTTGAATTGTCGCTAAAAGGCAAGCCATTACTCATATCAAATAATAACGTTTTTAATTCAGGTATTGAACTATTAACCATTTTTAACACTTCTTGTGAAATATCACAAGCTACTATATTTTTAAATCCGTTATCCAATAAGTATTTACTACAATATGCTCTTCCACATCCTAATTCTATAATCCTACTATTTTTATTAAATAAATATACATATTTATTTAACCAATTATCATAAGTTGAATTATATTGTAGATGTATTTTATCCCAATATTTATCAATTTGTCCCATATAAAACTTTACACCTCTTAATAAACTTGCAATAATAACTTATTCATTGCTTCTTCTGAATTATATCATTGTTTTATATTTTTTTAATTAATAATTATAAATTATCTCTCAAAATCATCACGATTTTTATCTTTTTTATTAATAACACTAGTATATTCTTTTTCATCCATAATGCCATTTATAAATAAATTATCAGCCATTTCTTTATATTTATCGTCTTTATCACCAAATATATCATGTATTTTATCGTGAATAAATTTTACTACTCTTTGAAATTTATCTTTCCAATAGTCTAATGAATCTTTTAAATCTTTTATTATAGATTTTAATGATGATATTTCATTATCTTTATTATTTAAATCACATCTTAAATCATTTATTTCTTCATTTTGTAATTTAACTCTTTTTCTTAAATCTTCAATAGAGTTATGATTTTCTTCAAAATCTTCTTTTATTTTATCTACTGATAAAGAGTAGTTAGTTATTTCTTTAAAGTCATTAGTGGATTTATTTACTTCTTCGATATAATCAATTAACTTATCTTTATTTTGATTAGATAGAAGTAGATTTTTATTTGATAAAGGTTGATTCTTTAAATTATTAATAATATCTTTTATTTCTTCTGATTTAGTATTTAAGTCTTTTGTTTGATTATTAAGTTTATTTATTTTTTGTCTTTGTTTATTATAATTCTTTTTTAGTTCATCATAATCAACCTTTTGACTAACTCTATAATCAATATTTCTTCCTTTTTGTTTGTCTTTTAAAACAACATTTAGACCATATTCTTTATTAAAGCCTTGAATACATTTATCTCTCATTTTATCTTGTATTTTAGGTAAGTTATCTTTTTTAAATACACTACATTTTCCAACTTGCTTACTCATACCTGTTTTACAATTTTCTTTAACTGCTATTCCTACTATATGAAGATGTGGAGAAGATTCATCAAAATGTATAGTCGCATTTGCTACTTTAAAATCTGGAACTAATTCTTTTAAATATAAAACTTGTTCATCATATACTTTAGTCATTTTATACATTTCTTTATCATCTTTATCCCACCAATAATCCATATCTCCAAGTTCTATAATAATTTCTACTGCTAGATCATGTTTTGTATCATTACTTATTTTACTATAATAATCTTTTATCTTTCTATCATCTCTTGTTTGTTTAGAATTGTATTCTAATCTTGCTTCTTCAAATTCTTGTTTATATATTTCTTTAACATCTTTTACAATATCATTTGAGCCATATAAAGTTTTTATCTTTTCAGGATTATTATCATATTGTCTTAAGTTATGATGATTTACTTTTGATAACTGCATAGCATTTTGAATAGTATTGTTATTATAGTTAGTAGGAGTATTCTTTTGCTTTGCTTTTTAAGTTTTATTCTTATCATTTCCAATATGAAATGAGTATGCTAGTTCTAGCATAATTTCACCTCCAATTCTATCTTGAAAAAGTTATTTGACAAGATGTATAACTCCCTATATATTTTGTCATACTAACAAGATATGGGAGCTAAGGTTTAACACCTTAAAATCCGTTTTATCTTATTCAAAAAATAACTAAAACTTCGTAATAGTTATTTTTTCATAAGATAGAATAAAATGTTATCGCTACTTACAAAATTACTTTGTAATTTCATAACGTGCCACACATTTTATTATGAAGAAATTTCATTATATGAATTTTCTTCATCTTGTAAGGAACAGGTTTTGATTTTACCAATATAGGTTCCTTACTATATACAACATTACCATCACATTCAGCTGGTATTAATTTAAATAAATCATCAACATGCTCCAGTAATGTTCCATTATCTTCTTTAACATATAATACTCCTAGATTATATGTATCCATTTTCTCATCAGGAGCTATCATTCTATAATCCTCTAATGGAAATACTATAACAATTGTTTTCTTATCTTCTAAAAAGTTAAAATAGAATACTTTATCTTTAACACTATAAGTTGCTTCATAATAACCAACATCATAAAATTGTCTTAATCTCATTATTTGTTGTGCCTTTTCTTCTTCAGGTAGATATTCACTAAATCTAATCTTTCCATAGATATTTCCAAATAATGATGGTACATATCTATCATAATAACCTTTGAAATATAAATCGTTAGAAGTACTTGCTATACTTTCTCTGAATTTGATAAACTCTATATCAGTATAATTTCCATATTTATCAGTTAGTCCTATTTCCACAATATATTTCATTATAAGTTCTGCTTTCTCATCTCGTGTATATTCATTCCAAAACTTATTTCTTTATTTAAATTTATCGGGATACTTGATTGAATTGATAAAGTCGATATCTCTTTTAATTAAAATATCATTAGGAGTAAATTTTAATTTTTCACATACTTTAGTTTCGTTTAATTTAGTTTCCAAATCATTTATAATACCTTCAACTTTCTTTCGTTCTTGATTGTATTCTTTTAAAGTAAATACTTCATTTATATATGCTTCTCTAATCCTATCAAATTTAGATTTTTGGTTTTTGAATTCTTTTTCTAATTCTTCTTTTGGATTTTCTATCTTTTGCTTAATCATTGGTAAGAAGTATTGATTAACAATTGAATCATATTCTACGATTGAATCCATATATTCATCTGTTGTTTTCTCAATTTCAGACTCTTTAAAACTAATTTTACAATCATGACAGTAATAGTAATAATATGAATTACCATTTTTCTTTGTTGTTGATTTACCACCTAATATTCTTTTACATTTAGGGCATTTTAGTTTTTGCATAAATAGATAAGTTAGAGTTCTTTGAAAACTTCTAGAGTTTTTCTTTTGTTGTACCTGGCATTCTTCCCAATATTCTTTACTAACTAATGGTTCTACAACATCAAAATAATAAGTAGTTTTCTTTGTTCTTCTTCCGTGAAGTAAAAATCCACCCTTAAAAAGGGTGGTTTTTCTCTGAAGCCTATAAGGCTTGACACTGGCAGCTACCATTTGGT
>CAKPLN010000003.1 GCA_934167665.1 uncultured Bacilli bacterium | reverse complement strand
ACCAGAACCTCCGCTAGGTCCACCAGAACCTCCGCTAGGTCCACCAGAACCTCCGCTAGGTCCACCAGAACCTCCGCTAGGTCCACCAGAACCTCCGCCAGGTCCGCCAGAACCTCCGCCAGGTCCGCCAGAACCTCCGCCAGGTCCACCAGAACTGTTAGAACTTTCGGTTAAACTAACATTTTCTATACTTCCGTCTGGATTCTCTCTAATGACTGCTTTGCCTTCACCCTTTTTGGCATATGTTGAAACGATACTACCATCTGGGTTCTCTTTAATGCTTGCTATTTTTCCATCATCAGATATACTAGTTAATTGCTTTGTACCATCACTAGATGATATATCTATCTCTTTAGTTGTATTACCGTTAATATCAGTTGCAGTAGATACCGTTCTTGTTTGCTGACGTCCATCGGCAAATGTTGTATCTGTTTTTACTTCATTTCCATTTCTTGTAATGTTTTGACTGTATTTTTTTGCTCCTGTTCCATCATATACTGTTCTAGTTGCTAACTCACCATTTGAATATGTTTCTATTTTACGGGATGAAGATAGTGTATTGGTAGCGGGATTATAGGTTGTCGTTGTAGTCTCTCTATCTACAAGATTACCAGCACTATCATAGTCATCCGTGTAGTCTATTGTCGTAAGTTTTCCGTCTGACCCTTTTATTACTTTTTGTACTATATTTCCATCAGCGTCAATATTTACCGATGTTTCTGTCACGCCTTGACTTGATTTACTTGGTGCATCCACTGCACTTGTTCCTGCATCTGCAAGCTTTGATCTACTTGGTGCATCTACTGCACTGGTTCCTGCATCTGCTAGCTTTGATCTACTTGGTGCATCTACTGCACTTGTTCCTGCATCTGCTAGCTTTGATCTACTTGGTGCATCTACTGCACTTGTTCCGGCATCTGCTAGCTTTGATCTACTTGGTGCATCTACTACACTGGTTCCTGCATCTGCAAGCTTTGATCTACTTGGTGCATCTACTGCACTTGTTCCTGCATCTGCAAGACTTGATCTACTTGGTGCATCTACTGCACTGGTTCCGGCATCTGCAAGACTTGATCTACTTGGTGCATCTACTGCACTAGTTCCGGCATCTGCAAGACTTGATCTACTTGGTGCATCTACTGCACTGGTTCCGGCATCTGCAATACTTGATCTACTTGGTGTATCTACTGCACTGGTTCCGGCATCTGCAAGACTTGATCTACTTGGTGCATCTACTGCACTGGTTCCGGCATCTGCAATACTTGATCTACTTGGTGTATCTACTGCACTGGTTCCGGCATCTGCAAGACTTGATCTACTTGGTGCATCTACTGCACTGGTTCCTGCATCTGCAATATTTGATCTACTTGGTGCATCTACTGCACTGGTTCCTGTATCTGCAAAATCTGTTTTACTTGGTGTATCTACTGCATTTTTGGCAGCAGCTGTAACTGCGTCTGGAGCGTTGCTTTTATTTGCAAAATGATTTTTTACAGCGCCTTTTGCTGCGTCTATGCCTTCATTTATTAGCGAAGTTCCTCCAGCAATAGCTGTTTTGCTTACTACGTTTTTCACTCCACCTGCATCTTCAAAAGCTTGATCCCATGTGTAACCTTCTTCACCGCTGTGTAATAATAAATTCTTCGTTGGGTCTATTACTCCACCTTCTACAGTACCAGTTAGGGCATCTGTACCAACTCTTATCGCTGAACCTAGTTTTCCCATACCTTCTGTTGCCATATTTATTTTTGCACCGGCACCCCATTGAACTGCTTCCCATGCACCATTGGCAAGACCAGCTTTAAGTCCAGCTGAGGTATCTGCTCCTGAAGCCCAGGCTTCTTCTGTACCACTTGAAAAGCCTAATACACCTGAGTTGGCTGCTATAAGGCCAGCTGTTAAATTTTGACTACCTTTCAAAAATTTAACACCAGCTCCAATTCCTTTAGCTGTTAGCAAGGTAGCTGTAGCGTATCCTAAACCTTTTGCTACTCCCCTTGTAGTATTGTATGCTTCTGGATGAGTGTCTCTAAACTGTCTTACATCAGCTAGACAATCTGCTGTGTCTATCCAATTATCAACAACGGACTTTGACCACTGAAATTCTACTTTGGCTCTTGTTTCTTCCATTATGGCAGCTGCGTCTGCTTTGTTATTAGCAAATAGTGCGCGTACACATCCCCAACCTAAAACTACAGAGTCAACAGCTGTTTCACCAAAATCAAAAAATCCTTCAACAAACCCTAGTCCAGCTGTTTTAGTCCCTCTTACAAGTTTTCCCCACCAAGATGCATCATCCTCAGGTGATTTTACTTGAAGAAGGGTTAAAGCTGTTGTTATGTCATAATCCTTTCCTGATAAGTATTTTTCAAACTCTTCACGATTTAGTTTTCCGCTTCCAGTTAAAGCATTCCATTCTTCGTCACTAAGTGACTTTAAGAAAGATGACATGTATTCTTTTCCTTCATCATATTTCATTAACGTCATTTGGATGGCACGAACTGAACTAATTAATTCTGTATATTTATTTTTACTGTCTTCAACTGATGAAGCAAGTGTTTTTACTTTTGCACCACTGCCTAACAAACCAAAGCCTGTTGTGCCTGAAAGAGCACTAGCTGTAGATTCAATGTTGGATTGTATAGTATCATATGTATCAAGATAACCACGCATTATCTCAATTCCTGCATCTACATCTGCTCCATTATATACAATATCTGACATTATTTTTCATCCCCAATACTCTTAGAAACTTTTTCTCTGAAGGCTTCACCTTCTTTGTCACTATAGCCTTCAAATATTACCTTATCTATTTGTTCTGTATCAAACACTAATGTAGCTTCACTTGAGATAGCACCGACTGGATATGCACATCCCATATAATCCCAAACTTTATTTGAACCATCTTCTATAATTAAATATCCAATTACAACTAAATATCTTTTAGCGTCTTTTAATAAAACTACAGAACCTAATGGTAAAACTTTATCAATTTCTTTTTTCATATTATTCCTCCTAATTTATTAAGAACCATGTATCCGGCTGCATTCGGCTTTAGCCAGATCGTTATATTTTGTTTGAAGTTGATCAAATACCTTTTCTGCTTCCTCTTTTACTTCACTTGTTATATCTTTTATCGCTTGGTACTTTTCAACACATTCTGCATTGCAGTCATCAAGTATATTTTCTATTCCTGTTCCTTCTACACACAAAGATGTTGTTGATATATAATTATTAGCAACACCTATTAAATTGCTATTGAGCTTTTGTAATGGTTCAGCTTCTTCTGCTATGCTATCACAGTAACCCATGATTTTTTCAACCTCTATATCTTTATGAGCATCCTCTGCTGTTACTGTACATTTAACATCTTTATAAGAAGACACAGTCCCATCTTTGTTATAACCATTAGGTACTTGATATGTTGCATTACATTTATAAAGTTCTACCATAAGCATTCCTCCTTACTATCTATTCTTAGTTTATTGTAACATATATCTTTTTAAAGATAAAGTATTTTATTTAATATGATTAATTTTTTTGATTGTGTAGCTTATATAGTGCAATTATTAATTATTTTTTAAGATTTAGAGCATAATAAAAAAACTATATTCTAGTTTTTTTATTGGTTATTATGCGTCCAAATGTTCAGCAGCAGCAGCAGCTGTTCTTAAGTTATCAGCTTGTCCTTTTAGAGCACTTTCAACTGTTGGGAATTTGTTTCTATAAAAACTATTCCATTCTTCATTGAATCTTGCTTCCCAAGCTGTTTCTGTATTACTATGTAATAAATTCATTTCAGAATTTAATTTTTCGATTCCATCTTTCATTTTGTTTAAAGCTGTATCAATTTGACTTGCAGCGTCTCTTGCCTCTTGCGCATTTACAAGTACATTTTCATAAATTGCCATTCTTAATTCTTCCTTTCTTATTATAATCTATTTCTGTTTAGTGCAGCTGAAGCTTCTTCAGTTGTACTATCATATTCTCTGTTAGCATTTTGCATCAATGTGTCACATTCTTCGAAGAATCTATAGGCTTCTTCAAGAGTTGGTTTAATAGTTTCATATACACTTAAAAGTTCAGCTGAAACAGAACCACCGATTTTTCCATTGTTTACACCAGTAATTACATTATCAATTGTTTTTTTACCATTATCGTATTCATTTTTTCCAGCATCAGTTTCTCTCTTAGCTCTTAATAGATCTTCTTTAGATACTCTTATCATATTTTCCTCCTATAAATTTTGTTTTAAGAATACTTTTGTTACTTTCAACCAAATCCATATCCTTATGATTACATTTTATTATTGTTTTTTGTTTTAAGCAAGCCTTTTGACGAATTTTTACGAAAAAAGTTAGATTTATATTATAACTTCAATTTATATTTATTTACTTCTTTAAAACCTCTTCATAAACTTGTTTTAATTCTTGTCCTACAATTTTTAAATCTCTTTCTTCTGCAATCTTATAGGCCTTATTAGCTAGTGATGGTAATTCTTTATTTATTAGTTTTCTTATTTTTATTTCAAATTCATCTACATCTTTAGCTTTATAGACATTTTTACCATCTTCTAACCAACCATCAAATATTGGTATATCTCTGATTATTGCGTTTGTTTGACAAGCACAAGCTTCAATAATAGGTATACCTTCTGTTTCTTCAAATGTTGGGAATAGGTATATATCACAACCGTTCATGGCTTCTTTTATTACTTCTTGTTCTACATATCCAGCAAAGATTAAATTATCTAATTTAGTATTAACAGCTTCTCTTACATCTTTGGTAGCAGCCTCTAATGGACTATAACCAAACCAAATAAATTTGTACTCAGGACATCTCTTAGCTAACTCTACAAAGTCAACAATTCCTTTTCTTCTTATATATAAACCAATACCAATTATTACTTTATCATCTTTTTTAAAATTATATTTTTCTCTAAAACGTTTTCCAGCCTTTTTATCTTTTTTAAATAAGTCTAATTCAATTCCATTAGAAATGGCATAAATTTTCTTTTTTATCCCATAATTTTCTAACAGTCTTTTAGAATATGGTGTTGGTGTTACTATTACATCTCCTAGACTATAACACTTTATTAACCATTTTTTAAATTCTTTGGATATTTGTTTGCAGAAAATAAAACCATCTCTAAAATCTTCCTCAGTACTGTGAGCATGATAAACCACTTTTTTGCCGTTTTTTCTAGCTTTTTTAGCTAAGTAATATGATTTAGGTCCATAAAAATTTATATGGATTATATCGTAGTCATCTTTAAGATTCCTTGTGTACTCTACGTTGGCATACTCTAAGGCTTTCATTTGATGCTTTATGGCTTTACCCAAGCCACTTTTGGAAGACATTTTTTCGCCTTCTGTGTATAGTAATACTTTCATTTAAGCACTCCTTTTTTATAACTTCATTTTACTTTGTGGCCACAGCTTGAGCAGTATTCACCGTTTACCTCTGCTCCACAATATACACACTTAGTTTTATCAATTGTTGGATTTAATAGTTCTACTGGTACTTCTGGTATTGGTAAATCTATTCTCTCTTCGTTTTCTGGAACATACTCAGCAGTTTGTTTTTCACTAATTACTGGAGGAGCAGTTAAATCTCTTCTATCAAAGTCATTAGGAATATAGGGAACACCACTACCTTCAAAGTGAAAATTATCACTTTTACTATTAAAACTTGGAATAGTTTGAGTTGGACTAATAGTAAAATAATCTGAATTATTGGTATTTCTTTGACCAATAGTAAGGGTTTGTAGTGTGCTACTAGTGTCAGCTTTTTTTTCTGTCTCACTCACAGTCGGTGTTAATACTTCTTCTTTTTCTGGTTCCTGTTTCTTTTCAAAGAGATTAACATTATTTTTTGCTGCATAATTTAGTTTCTTTAAAGATACTATATACATGAATATAACAAATATAATAAATACTATAGTTATATATTGAACATTATAGAAGCAGCAGAAATCATAAATTCCATGCATTATTGTCGGTACAAATATACTTTTGATGATATTAACTGTTTCATCAGACTTTTCTTTCTTTATGGCAGATATTTTAGCAAGACTCAAATAATATCCCATAAATAAACCATCACAAGCATGCCCTGGTACAGCGGTAATTCCTCTAAATATTCCGGTTGCTAGTTTCCCACTACCTGCTACATATAAGATATTTTCAAAGCCAGCAAAGCCTAAGGCGACAAATATTGCATAAACAACAATATCATAGGCTTCATCAAAGGCTTTATGACGATAACTTAGTGCATAGGTTATTATAAATTTACAAAATTCCTCTATTAAGGCTACACCAACAAAGGAATATAAAAATATATCTAAAAAGCTGGCACTACCTGATGAAATGTCGGTATTCATAAATGGTAAAAAATTTGATAAAACGGAGCTTACCATCATTACCATGAAGCATGAAATGACACCACCTATAAATAATTGGACTAATAGTCCTATCGGTTCCTTATTTTTATCTTTTGATTGAATAAATGATAGTATTAAAATAACTGGTATGATGGCAATTGCCATTAATAAAGTACTGTTCATGATATCTTCTCCATTGTAATCTATTATCTTGATTATATCATGAAATTTTATAAAGTATATGAATTAAATAAAAAATTTACAAACAAAAAGATTATCTAGTTATTAGGTAATCTTTAAAAAGTAAAGAAATAAAGGAAAAAAGAAAAGTATTACGTAAAAGCTACGTAGGCAAAATAAAAACGTTGATTTCTCAACGTTAATTTCAACATGGTGGAGCATAGCGGGATCGAACCGCTGACCTCCACGGTGCAAACGTGGCGCTCTCCCAGCTGAGCTAATGCCCCATAACTAACCTGTTAATCACAGTCAGTAATTGAATTATAGCATAGTACTTTTTAAGTAGTCAACACTTTTTTTATAATTTCTATATTTTTTTTCTAAATATTCATCTTCTAAGTAATACTTGTCCCCTACTTTAATTAAATGACGCCTATTACGATAAAATTTTTCTTTACTATTTATTATTTTACTGTGTTTAAACTTATATTTATTTAAATATCTTTCTAATAAAAATTTATTATAAATTTCTGGTATTTTAACTTGCTCTTTGGCTACTTTATATACTAAGAATATAATTATAATAATTAGATTTATATAGATATGTTTACAATTCATTAAAATTAGTAACAATATAAAAACATAACTAATGAAAATAGTTGCTTTAAGGCTTAATTTATATGGTAAGAAATAAGATAATAATAGATTTATTAATTTACCACCATCTAATGGATAAACTGGTAGTAAATTAAAAAATAAAATACCGTAATGATATAAATCTATTAATTCAGTATATCTAGTATAATATTTTTTTAATAAAATATAGGCTAAAAATTGAAATAGTGGTCCAGAAATTAAAATTAGAAATTCCGTTAATTGACTAGAGTTTAGTGGTAAATTAAACTTAGATATACCTCCTAGGGGATAAATAATTATTTTATCTACTTCTATGTTTAGTATTTTAGCACATAGAAAATGACCTAATTCATGGATGAATATTAGAAAACTAATAATTATAAAAATATTATATGAGGCTGTAAAAATAGATATTAAAGCTATTATATATACGGTTAAATCTATTTTTATGTATTTAGAGATAGTTTTTATAATCTAAATAGGCTCCATCTTTAGAAAATACTAAATAAATTTTACTATCTATTGCCTCACCTAATAATTCACCTTTTTCAATATAATCGTATAACTTTATATCAACAAAATTTATATTTGAATAGAATACTGCTATTCCATCAGTCTGTTCTATAATTAGAGTAGTTCCGTAATCTGATTTTTCACCAATAAAAACAACTACCCCACTTTCTAAAGCTGGTACTAAATAATTATCAGTTACTTTTAAAGCCACACCATCTTTATAAGCATTTTTAGAGGTGTAAGATAATTTTTCATTAAAGACAGGTTTTTCTTCTTTTAAAATTTTTTCAATAGGTATTAGTGAACCAAAATACTTTTTATATAATTCCCTAGCCTTAGTAAATTTAAAACTTTTTTCATAAACATTTTCAATTAATATATTTTTTAAATTAGGTTCTTTTTTAACGGCGATTAAGCTAATTAAAGTTATAATTATAGCTAATAGTGTTTGATTTATAATTCTACGAATGTTTTTCTTTAATACTAGTTTTTTCTTTATAGTTTTATTTTGCATATTGATTCTCCTTAACAAATGATATGCAAAATAAAAAATAAATATACTAATTGATATTTATTTTACGATATTTTCTAGGAATAATACTTATAATAAAATAGATTAATTCAGCATAGATAATATTTAGAAGCAAGCTACTTTTTATTTTATAAACTAAACTATATAGTGTTATAGGATATAGGTTATATATTGATATTATAATAACTTGTAATACTTCATAAGTAGTTATAGCTATTATAGTATTTATGATAATTGTAAAATAGTTAATTTCGTAATTTTTGTATATATATTGCATTATTCTTATAACAATATAAAATAATATGGCATTAAAGAATAATAAATTTGTATATAATAAGTCATATATTACCCCGGTTATAAGAATTAATATAGTATATTTCATTTCTTTTTTTCTATAAAAGGGATAAATAAGAAGAAGACTTATTAATGTTAGTGATGGTGTTAATAGTGAAAGATTTTCTACTGTATAGGGCAAAATATTAGTAAGAAAGCCATCTAAAAGAAGGGATATTAAAACTATTATTATAGGTAACATATTATTTTTTCTCCTTTAAAACGCTTACATAATGAATACTATTAAAATCTTGATTAGTCTTTATATAAACATTTTTACTTAAGTCGTATTTATCATTTTCTATTTCACTAACTTCACCTATGAAAATACCAGCTGGGAATAATTCTCCTAATCCACTTGTTAAAACAGCATCACCTTTATTTATACTTATTGTTTTAGAAACACCGGTTACCTTTAAAAGGTTCTTTTCTTGATTATAGCCGTTTAATATAGCGTAGTTATCAACACCATTTATTCTGATTGAAACACTTATTTTATAATTAGCATCATTAGATGTTATTAATTTTACTTCACTGGAGTTACTATAAACTTTATTGATTTTGCCAATTAGACCATTACTTGTAATTACAGCCATATCCTTTTTAATACCATCTTTTTTACCTTTATCAATAGTTATAGTATTAAACCAATAACTTTTATTTCTTGATAATGTTGTAGCATTTTCTACTTCATATTCTGTTAGAGTTTTATTAAGTTCTAAGAGGCTTTTTAGTTCTGATATTTCTTGATTAAGAGCAGCATTTAAATTCTTTTGGATTAAGTAATTTTCATCTTGATTTTGTTCATTTTTACTTACTGCTTTAGTAAATGGTATTGTTATAGTTTTATTTACTAAAGTAGGAACTTTCTTTAAGATGTTTTCAATAAAGTTAGGTTCTCTATTTGGATTTAATGATATTGTTAAAGCTATAATAACTACTAATGTAATAATAGTATATAAGAGTTTATTTTTATTTGATAATTTAGGCTTTTTTGGGTACATATTGGTCACTCCTATTTTTAATTATATATTTAATTTTTAACTCTTACAATTAGATATTTAAAATATTTTGATGATCATAAAAGCTATAAAATGAATCTTCATTAACAATAATATGATCCAGAACAGGTATGCCTTGAATATTACCAACTTTTACAATAGCTTTAGTAAAATTTATGTCAGCCTCACTTGGCGTTAAGTTACCACTTGGATGATTGTGCAGACAAATAATACTGGAAGCACTTAGACGATAGGCTTCTTTAAATACTTCTCTTGGATGAGTTATACTTTTATTAATAGTTCCCATAAATAATAATTTCCTTTCTATAAGTTCTTGCTGATTATTAAAATATAAACAGTAGAATAATTCTTGTTTTTTATTAACAAAAAGATATTTAGTACTTTCCCAAATGTCTTTAGGATTAGTCATTTTCTTTAAATTCACTTTAGGTTTTAGATAAATTCTTTTGCCAAGTTCAATAGTACTTAGTAACTCTATAGCTTTTACTTCACCTATACCTTTTATTTTAATTAATTCATTTATTGTAATATTAGGTAGTTCTTGAAGAGAATATTTTCTTAATATTTCAATAGCTAAATCATTAACACTATAGTTTTTAGTACCTGTTTTTAGGATTATTGCTAATAACTCTTTATCAGTAAGATTACTTGCTCCTACTTCTTTTAAGCGTTCTCTAGGGCGTTCTAGTTTAGGTATATCTTTTATTTTGTAGTTAATAAAAATCACCTCTACTATATTATTAGCAAATAATATTAATATTTATTGTTTTTTAATTATTTCTTCATAATTAGCTAATACAACCTCCTCTATAGTTAATATTTCTTCTTCTTTAGTAGTGTTTTTTATTAAAAGATCAAACTGTGTTACATTATTATAAAATTCTTCATTAGAAAGATTAATTTCTTTAATATATAGTTGATAACCTTTAGTATTATATATTTCTTTTATTTTTTTGACATTTTCTTCATCTCTAGTTATACCTAAATATACATAATATTTACCGTTTTCTTCATTAACTAATTTTATATTAAGATCCTTAGTATTTTCTGTCATTATGTCTTTATTAGAATAGACTCCCTCTTGAAGAAAATAATATATTTTGCCTTCACCAAAGGCTCCTAAGAGATTATCTTTATAACTATTTCTTAAGAATATTCCTAGAATAGTACCAAGAGTAATAAAAAATATACTTAGTAAAAATGTCTTTTTCATGTAATCACCAGTATTAATTTAACATTTTATAAGGAAGTATTTTGTCGAATAGTATATTAAATAAAAAATTATAAAAAAAATGTAGGTATAAACCTACATCATTATTTTCCAAGTTGTTCTTTTAAGTATGCTAGTTTTTCTTGTTCTTCTTTTAGTTTTTTACGATCAAGTTCAACTATATTAGCAGGAGCTTTATTAACATAATTTTCATTAGCTAATAAGCCTTCACGTCTTTTAATTGACTGAGTTAATTTTTCAAATTCTTCTTCAAGAGCTTTAGTGTCTATTTTTTCGTGTTCAAAATAATAGGTAATATTGATATTAGCTGATTTATAATTACAACTTGCCATATCCTCTTTTGGCTCTATACAAATGCTTTCTGGAGCTATTTTTAATTGAGAAATAAAGATATTATTGAATAGTTCATTTGAGCATTTTATATTTACTAAAGAATCTTTAGTTACTTTATTTGAAGCTTTTAAATTACGAATTGAAACTATATCTGTTAATATACTTTCTAATTGTTCACTTTCTGTTTTAAATACTAATGTTTTATCATATTCTGGATAAGAGGAAATCATAATAGACGCCTGATCCTTAATTGGTAACATACTGTATATTTCTTCTGTTACGTAAGGCATAAATGGATGTAATAATTTTAAGATATCAGTTAATGTTGTTAATAAAACTGCTTTAGTAGTATCAGTCATATTGGCCTTAGTTAATTCAATGTACCAATCACAGAAATCATTCCATATAAAAGTGTATAGTTCATTTCCAACATTGTGGAAATCATATTTATTCATACTCTTAGTAACGCTTTTAATTAGATTATTCTTTTTAGTTAGAATCCATTTATCAGCTAGACTTAGATCTTGGTGATTAAATTCTTTAGTTTTAATATTTTCGATGTTCATTAATACGAAACGTGAAGCATTCCAAAGTTTATTAATAAAGTTCCAAGATGATTTTACTTTTTCTTCATCATAACGTAAATCCATACCAGGAGCTGAATTTGTAGTTAGGAAATATCTTAGGGCATCACAACCATATTCTTCAATAACATCCATTGGATCAACACCGTTACCAAGCGACTTAGACATCTTACGACCTTCTTTGTCTCTTATAAGACCATGAATTAAGCAATCTTGGAAAGGTCTCTTACCTAATAATTCTTCTCCTTGGAAAGTCATTCTATTTACCCAGAATGGAATAATATCATAACCAGTTACTAAAACATTGTTAGGATAGTATCTTTCTAAAAGAGGCGTTTTATCTGGCCAACCTAGAGTTGCGAATGGCCATAAAGCGCTTGAAAACCAAGTGTCTAATACATCTTCATCTTGATGCCAACCTTCACCAGTTGGGGCACTAATACCAACGTATACTTCATCATCTTTATACCAAGCTGGGATTCTATGTCCCCACCATAGTTGTCTTGAAATACACCAGTCATAAGTAATTTCCATCCAATGATTCATTGTTTTCTCATAGCGAGATGGAACAAAATGAACTTTAGTATCTTTATTCTTTTGATTTTCTAATACTTTATCAGCTAATGGACGCATTTTAACAAACCATTGTTTTTTTAGCATTGGTTCAACCATAACACCAGTTCTTTCAGAGTGGCCAACTTCATGAACAAGTGGTTCTATCTTTAGTAATAAGCCTTGTTCTTTTAAATCTTTTAATACCTCTTCTCGGCACTCTTCTCTTGTTAGACCTTGATACTTGGTAGGACAGTTTTCATTCATAGTAGCATCATCATTCATAATTTGAATTCTTTCTAAGTTGTGTCTATTACCTACTTCGAAGTCATTAGGGTCATGAGCTGGAGTAATCTTAACGGCACCAGTACCTTTAGTCATATCAGCATGTTCATCTGTTATTACAGGTATTTTTTTATTTACTAGTGGTAGAATAACATTTTTACCAACAAAGTCTTTATATCGTTCATCTTGTTCATTAACCGCAACAGCAGTATCACCAAATAAGGTTTCTGGTCTAGTTGTTGCGACATCTATAAATTTGTCTGTTCCTTCTAGTTGATATTTTAGATGATAAAAAGCACTTTTTTCTTCTTTATAAATTACTTCTTCATTTGATAGGGCTGTTTTGGCAGCTGGGTCCCAGTTAATAATCTTTTCACCACGATAGATTAAACCTTTGTTATAGTAGTCAACAAACACTTTTTTGACAGCTTTTTCTATAACTTCATCAAGAGTAAATCTTTCTTTTGTATAATCAAGAGATATACCTAATTTAGCCCATTGAGTTCTAATTATGTCAGAATGTTCATGAGTCCATTTCCAGCATTCTTCAATAAATTTTTCTCTTCCTATCGCATATTTTTCACTACCTTGATCTTTTAGTCTTTTAACTACTTTAGCTTCAGTTGCAATTGCGGCATGGTCCATTCCAGGAAGCCATAAAGTGTCATACCCTTGCATTCTCTTATATCTAACGATGATATCTTGAAGAGTTACATCCCAAGCATGGCCTAAATGTAAGACACCAGTAACATTAGGAGGTGGAAGAACTATACAAAATGGTTTCTTATTACTATCTGGTGTTGCGTTAAAATAGCCTTTTTCTTTCCAAGAATTATATTTATCTTTTTCTACTTCTTTATGATTATATTTTTTATCTAACATAATATCACTCCTTTTTTAATTAAAAAAAATCTCAATCCTTAAAGGACGAGATTTTCGTGGTACCACCTTAATTTGATATCTTATGATATCCTCTTCTTTATAACGGAATAATCCGGGATAACCTACTTAGTTTCGGAAATCATGTTCATCTGCTACCTTCAATATTAATCATAGTTAATTTACACCAACCATTAACTCTCTATGTATGAATAAATATTTACTCCTCAGACTCATCACATCTAGTTGCTATTATATCTTAAATAATATTATATTTCAATAGTTTAGTGTTTATTTTCTATTTGGCATTGGTAATAATCTTTTCTGGTTCTTCATATGTTAGTCCTTTTAAATCTACAAGGGCTTTTTTGATTTTTATGTTCTTTTGTAGTTTACCTGTTTCTTGATCAGCGATACGTTCATTTTTAACTATTTTTTCAATATTTTCATAGCCATCTATCACTTTACCAAAAGCAGCATATTCTCCATCTAAATAATCAGCATCATCTAACATAATAAAGAATTGAGAACCAGCTGTGTCATTAGAGTAAGAAGCTCTAGCCATAGAAACAACCCACTTAGTATGTTTTAGATTATTTTCATAACCATTACTTTTAAATTCCCCTTTGATTTTATAGCCAGGATCTCCCATACCAGTTCCAGTAGGATCTCCTCCTTGTAAAACAAAGTTTGGTACAAGTCTATGAAAGGTATTATTATCATAAAAACCTGTTTCTACAAGATAAATAAAATTGTTTACCGTGTTGGTAGCGACGTCTTTATATAATTCAATCACAATAGAACCATAATTTTCAAGGTATAAGGCAACAACTGGATTAGTAGTATCATATTTAGAAAGAGTTGTCTCATGTCCTTCAACATTATAGTCTATATTTAAAAGATCTTCAGTAGTAGTTTTCTTTCCTTTAGAACAAGCAGTAAGTGTTAATAGTAAAAGTAAGATTACAGTAGTAACTAATATTTTATTCTTCATAATTGACTCCTTATTTTATATATAGATTTATTTTAACATAATTTAAGATTTTTATAAACTTATAATTATTTAATTTTTTTATTAATAAACGTGTGTTACAATATAATAAGGTGATGATTGTGACTCGTGAAGAATTAAATAAGAGTCGGCAGAAGGCTGTATCTTATGAACTTAGACGTAAAAAACAAAAAAAAATCTTTATGATTATTTTCAAATTTATAGTTATATTTTCAACTTTAGCTATTATTTTTTATTCGTATAATAAATATATTTCTACTAAAATGATTATTGTTCGAGAAGATAGAATTGTAAGTAGTAAAATTCCTAGTAGTTTTGATGGGGTTAAAGTAGTACAATTTTCTGATCTCCATTATGGAAGTACTATTTTTATAGATGATGTTAAGAGATTAGTTAAAATGATTAATGAGAGAAAGCCAGATATTGTTGTTTTTACTGGGGATTTAATTAATAAAGGTTATGATTTAAAGTCTGATGAGCAGGAATTATTAATTAAAGAGTTAACTAAAATTGAGGCTGGTATTAGTAAATACGCTATTACTGGGGAAGAAGATAAAGAGGAATTCTTAACTATATTTAATCAAAGTGGTTTTTCAATATTAAATAATGATTATGATTTGGTATATAATAATTCAAATGAACCTATTTTAATTGTTGGTGTCTCTAGTAAATTAGGTTTGGCAAGTGACATTGATAAGGCCTATAGTTATTATAATAGTGAAGTCTATAATAGCAATATTTATACTATTTCGTTGATACATGAGCCTGATTTAGTTAATGACATTAAAGATAAATATACTACTGATTTATTTTTAGCAGGACACTCTCATAATAATAGTATTAATATTCCTTTCTTAAAGTCTCCTTATAAAATAGATGGAGCATTAACTTATAATGAAGAATATTATGAAATTGATAATAGCAAGTTATATGTTTCTGGTGGTATTGGTACTAATGGTTATGGTATTAGACTATTTTGTCATCCTAGTTTTAACTTTTTTAGATTAGCGACGGAAGAGTGATCTTAGTTTAGAGAAGAAGGACTCTTCTTTTTTTTCTTGTTCTTTATATATAGTTAAACTACCTATTTTTTTATTATCAAGATAGATATTTATATTACCTTTCTTAGATTTATTATCAATATTAACAATGGTTTTTATTTTTTCGGTTTCTTCTTCAGTAAGAGGATAACAAAAGTCTTCTTTTAGATATAGTTTATCTGTTGTAAATGTTTTATCAATATTAAAGGTATCTTTATCAATAATTTTATAATTTTTATATTTGGAGAAAACATAGTCATCTATTTTTTCATGAGTTGTATATGTATCACTGTCGTTTAGACTAACAGTAATTAAATCTAGGTTATCTTTAGAGGCTGTTGATACTAAAGTTTTTCCGGCACTTGGGGTATAGCCATTCTTACCACCTGTACAATATTTATATCTTGTAAGTAGTTTATTGCGGTTATACCAAAGGTAAGTTTTACTACCAGTTGAGACAGTATATTTTTTGGTAGCGGATATTTCACTGAAAATAGGATTTTTACTAGCATACTGCATTAATAGGGCCATGTCGTAGGCTGTTGAATAGTTTTTAGTTTCTTCATCGAGACCATGGGGATTAGCGAAAATGCTATCTTTCATACCTATTTCTTGGGCTTTTTGATTCATTTCGGCGACAAAGTTTTCTTCTGTCTTTGAGGTAGCGACTGCTAATGTTACTGCGGCATCGTTACCACTTCTAAGAAGTAGTCCATATAATAAATCTATTACTTTTAATTTTTCCCCTACTTCAATATATATATTGGTACCATACATTTTAAGTACTTCTGGGCCTACTGTTACTTCTCTATCTAAATTTCCTTTTTCTATTACAATAATAGCGGTTAATATTTTGGTAGTTGATGCTATAAGTCTTTTCTCATGGGAATTATTTTGATAAAGTATGCGACCACTATTTTTATCTATAACAATACTAGATGATGAATAATCTAATGCTCTAGCAGTGGGCATTATAATAATTGCTAGGAACAATATTATTATAATTTTTAATGTTTTCAAATTTATCACCTAATTAATTCTATGAGTTATTTATTTTAATATTAATATATTTGATAATTAGGTAGAGTCATTATGGTACAAAAAAACGTTGAATAATCAACGTTAAATTCATAATGGTCGGGAAGACAGGAAATACAAAATTATATGTATTTCATTGTCATTCGTTGCTATACATTGTTTTTCATTGCTAGTCATTGTCTATCATTTCCTATCATTTGTGAATAAATAAAAGTTTTTTATTAGGTAAAATATTACTATTAATTACCTTTATAAATGGTAATAAAATGAACTGTATATATATGAAAAAAAAATTTAATAAAACTATATTCTGTAAAATAAAAACTAAGCAAATAACACCTAATGACTGTCGAAATTGCAATCAGTATAAGCTGCATAACTGCAACTCTAATTATAATAAGATGCAAAATTATTCTACTTTGCGGCATAAAAAAATATATAAAATGAAAAAGAAATCTGCTAAACTGGCTAAATTAGAGAAAAATAGATTTAGTGTGTTTACTGACAATTTGGATAAATGTTATCTATGTTCAAATAAGAAAGACCATTTGCATGAGATTTTTGCCGGACGTAATCGTCAAAACTCTATGAAGTATGGGTTTGTATTACCCTTATGTGAAAAGTGCCACAGCAAATACCAAAATGATGTCTTATTTAATCGCAAATGGTATGTAATTTGTCAGAATTATTTTGAAAAAAATATTGGTACTAGAGAGGAATTCATAAAAACCTTTAGAAAGAGTTGGCTATGATTCAAAATATTTCATAGCCTCTTTTTTATATATTTTTCTTTTAATGTCACAATCCAAAATGGCATAATACTTATTGCCAACTTGTTGGATCATAATAGAATATAAGTTAGTATTATATAATTCATTAATTTTTTCTACCTCTTCTTTACTTAAAATATAGGTTCTTTGCACAATATCACCTCGCTTTCAGCGATATTATTGCACAAAAAAAATAGTGCTGCAAACCACTAATTTAGTAGTTTCAGCACTATTTTAATTTCGATTTTTTTATTTTCCAAGGTACAATTTATCTTTTTCTAGTAATTTTATTGCATAAAAATCAAGTTTAGGACTCTCAAAAATTAATTTAACATTAGGAATCGCATCTAGTTTATTCTTGTATTCACTTATCTCATCATTTGCCTTATTTAACTCTTCTTTTAGGCTATCCAACTGATTGTTTAAGTCGTCAATAGTTTTATTTAGTTCATCAATCTTTGTAGCTGTTTCATCCTGTTTTGGTGGTTCAACTGTTTTTTCCTTTTTAGGAAACCATTCAGCCCATTCCCCCATTGCACAATATAACCCTTCTTCAACTTTATGCCAGTCATAACCTTCTACTGTTGTAAACTCCAAAGAATTATAAAGCCCTGGATTCATATACCCTATAATATCTCCATGAGGGCTAGTTCTAGCACGAACATTATTAGCATTTATTTTAATTTGATTAACGTATTCATCTCTTTCAACTGGAGTTCCATACTTTTTAACTTCAACGTCTTTAACATTCTTAAAATTTAGTCCAAGTGTTTGGATAATATTATAACTATCATCTACAAATAAACAGTCTGTAACCAATTTGCCATTATTAATAGACCAGTACCCAGCATTGTCTTTATGCCATCCAGTTCCTGTGAATTTACCTTTAGCGCATTCAAAATGGCAATGATTACCTGTAGCTTGACCTTTGGTACCCTCACTATAAAATGATTCTCCTTGCTTAATAACTTTGCCAACCCATAAGTGACTAACATCGTTACAATGTGCAAACATAATGGTCATGTAATCTTTTGTGCCATCAGGATATTCAACTGGTTCTGTACTTTCTAGCCACACTTCATTAGCATCAGCAGAATAGATTTTCTTTATTGTTCCAGTAAATGGTGCAAACAATGAACTTATATTACCATCAGGACCAGCTTCATCTGTTGCCCACGAATCAGCATGTGTTCCTTGATGATCTCTCTGTGTAATTCTAATTGTCTTAATCGGATACATTGCTTTTTCCATTATTAATCACCTCTTTCAATAATGTTTTCTGTCGGTATTTTAATTGTTGACTCTTCTTGCAAGTCGTTTATTTCAGTTTTCAACTTTAAAATGTCTTTTAATTTTATCAAATCTTGACTACCATACATAATAATCCCAGCCATGAACAACAATTTGATAGCATTAATCAAGTTTACATTGGTACCATTGATGTTGGCTACTAAAATGTCTGGATTTAAGTATGATGTTAAGTACATAAGTCCTACACCAGCCAATATACTCACAATCTTGACTAAACCTTCTAATAATTTTTTCTTGTTAAAACTCTGCTTTAATTTAGCAAGTGTCATGCCAAGCAAAACATTGGCCAACATAGTGGCCACTAATCCTATAAATAAGTTAAGCATTATTCTTCAACTCCTTCTCATACTCATCTTCAAGTACATGAACCTTTATTTTTATTGCCCCATTGCCACCTTTATCAATGTAATCTTTTCCAATAGAAACTCTTTCGCTTAATGGCAGCTCTTCACTACAAATAGCAATTTTCATCGTGTCCAGACTGTTCTTTAAAAGTTCGCTATGGATAGCTTTATTATCCATCTTAATATCTTTTATTTCTTTTTTTAAATCTTTAATATCAGTTTTAATTTCATCTTTAATATCTTTCAATAAAAAATCCCGAATCAAAATCGGAACTTTAAGCAATACTTTTTTTAAAAAATCTTTCATTTTCTGTCCTTTCTTATTCTATTATTTCAACTAATAACCATGTGTTTGTTACTCCAAGACGTTCACTAACATTATTTGAACTCGATGTATTTAACTGAAGTGAAATTAAATCATTTTCTTGAACATTTATGATTTTTGGAGGGAATATTGCTGATTGGTAATATGTTCCACTAGTAATAGTCATGCAAGTTCTTGAATCGTTTACACAAATTGCACCCCAAATGTATGCACCATTATCTATACCCTCACAAAATACAGATGCACTAATCTTTAAACGATTTATATTTTTTCCCACTTTTATAACATTGTTTTCAATAGTTAGTTCAGTATTTTTTACATTACCTTCTGATTTTATAAGTAACATTTTTGTCCAATCTACATTACTTACATGTGAGCTATCACTTATTGTTGCTAACAAATATTTTGTTGGAACAACATTAAGCAACTTATCTAGTAGTGTACTGAGTAATGTTTTATTATGAACTATTCCTGTACTATCAACATAATTATTGTTTTTAAATTTGAATGATTTTGCCATACTTCTATGGCTTATTACTTAAGCAGTGCGACACCAAATAAAACAAGTGAAATATGGTTGTAAATTATTGTGTTCCTTGTTTCCAGCATTTACATTTTTTACCAAGATATTTTGTGAATTACCACTACTATCTCCATATTGCAAACCATTACCATAACCACCACTTGTTGATGGTGTAGCAAAAGATGTATTAATATCTATCGGTGGTAATTCTTCTTTTGTTAGTTTATGTTTTTTCTCTCCACCGATTTTTTTTGCTTCATTGAAGTCTACATCATCTGTGTCAACACCTACTAGAGTTCTTCCTTTTGCAATTAATTCCCACTTTCCACCAAACCAAACCTTCGGATTTGTATTTAATACAGATAAGTAAATGCTTCCTACTGGAAAGTGTGGATTTGGAAATATTTTTTCATTATTATTATTTATTAACTGAATACTTTTGCTCATATTTTCTTAATTTAGAGTTATTATTTTATTCTTTTCCAAACATATATGGCTAAGTATGGTGGCATATTATTGTGTGCTTGATCACCACCAGCCGAATTAATTAAAGCATCAATATGCGGATAAGGATTATCATTTGTAGTATGATATACAATTCTTACGTTTGGATCTGCCCATCCTTGTGAAGTGCCATCCGGAAATCCAGCAATTCCATGCTTATGAGATGGCATTTCATTTACAGTCAATTTATGTGTCGCTTCTCCGCCAGTCGAGCCAGCTGAATATATATCACCACATGCTAATAAGAACAGATCTTTAATCTGTTCCCATGTTCCGCCAAAGAAATTGGCTGGATTTACATTAATAACTGATAAATACAGGCTACCTATTGGATAATAAGGGCAAGGATAAATACTATTACCATTCTTATCCTTCATCTTTACTGCCTTACCCATAAAGATTCACCTTAATAACTGATAACTCTAAATCATTACCTCCTTTGCAGAAGATAATAAAAGGAAGTAGCTTAAATAATAAGCATACCTCCTTTCTTGTATAACATAGCATACGTATGTATGTATGTATGTATGTATGTATGTATGTATGTATGTATGTATGTATGTATGTATGTATAAGGGTACAAGTATTAAAAATACTTGTCAATATATTTCTTTTCATATTATGCCTCCTCTTCCCATTCAGCAACAACATCATAATCAAGAATTTCATTGCCGCTTTTAAGATATACGACAGTGTTATGTTTAAAATCATCTTTTCCCCAGTCGTAAACAGTTTCTCCTGCCGCAACAACGTATGGCTTTTCTTTTTTCACTTCGCCAATTTTGTCTGTTGCAATAATTTCAAATTCATATATTTCTTTATAATCAAAGTTAGTTCCTAACGAGATAGGATTATTTCCATTTGAATACGTGTTTGATGATTTTACTACCGCTAACGATGTATAATCGCTCCAGATAGCCGAATCATCCTTTTTTCTGTATCTGTATTTGACATTTAGTGTATTACTTACTTCACCAAAACTATCGTCAAAATAATTACCAACAAAAATAACTGCTACCTCTCCAGTTGTCGGTGCTGGTCTATAAAAGTCTGCATTAATAGTCAACTTAACATAATTAACTATATCTAATGTATATTTTATTGAACTTGTAATTCCACGACTATCAGTAGCACTAACTATAAATTCGCCACTCTCAACTTTTTCTAAAGTGCCATCACCATTGAGAAACTTACCATCACCACACACCACTTTCTTACTAACAATAGTTGCTCCATTTTTTGCAGTTGAAGTTATTTCAACATTTGCATTTGAAACATATTTTACTAGTTTAGAATTTGAGCCAGTCAGTGCTATTGAACTTGAATTGGTATCAACTATAGTCGCACTGATTGAAGGTGCATTTGTTTCGACATCAACAGAAATTTTAAATGTTGTTGTTGTACTGCCAATTAATGTAGTACCGCTATAAGTATCGCAAGTAATAGTACATATAGCACTTAATTTATCTGTCAATTTTTCATAAAAAGAGGTTGGAATAGTCCAACCATACGATGTTGCAACATCAGTAGCAATACTACCAGTTAATTCTTCAAATGAATATGATAGATTGTGAGTGAACGAAGATGAAGCACGTGCAATATTTATACTGGTTGCTGATTCAACATAACTGTCTGTGGCAGTAACTGTTGAAGCTCTTGGAATAGTTGTCAACGTCATAGAACCACTCAACCATTTATAAGTTGGCATATAACTTGCTGATGATGATGGTGTTAATGAAGCACTAACAGATAATGTCTTTGAACCATCAGCATTATGTGGAATAGTAAGTGAGCCACCATCAATGTAAACTGTGCTATTAAAATCTGTGCTTAATGACTTAGCAACATTATTCCTTACAGCAACACCATTTATGTTTACTGTTATATAGTTATTGTTTGTTACAAAACAATTACCTTTACAAGCAATATAGAGAGCCCAATTAACAACTGTTTCATTTTTATTTACGTCTTGGCTTGATTGGCTAACATCTAACCTTAATGTGTAGCCTTTAGAATCGGTTTCAGAATAAAAACTTGCCATCTAATCACTCCCAACATAAAAAACACCAGTGCGGTTGGTGTTATAATCTTCAAATCTTGAATTATTTCCAATTTTTAAATACTTTTTCGCCCAGACATTTTCTCCACGAACTCCATCAGAATCAGCTCCTAAAACTTCAACATCATCACGTTTAACATATACACCTTTGTTGTCAATAAAATTATGCATTTCTTCTCCATCTTTGGAAATGTCTAAACCATTTTCATCAAATGTAAATCCTGTGGCAGTTTTTACTTTAGTCACTCCATCACTCAAAATACTTCCAACTCTGATAGAAACCTCGTTTGCTGTTGTTTCCAAAGAGGCAAATTGTCTTTTTAGAATCTCTATGCTATTACTATTATCATTCGTGATGTTTTTTACTTCTTCTCCGGTTAGATAATTTTGTTTTAAGTCGTTTTCAACTAATGTTATTTTGTTTTCTGTGGATAATACATCATCCTTAATTTTTGCTAGTTCTTTATCAACGTGAATCGCAGTATCTACCCAGTTATAATCATCAAACTCCGAACTATCAGTTTGCGAAGTACTAACGTAAGTACCTTGCCACCTTGCTGGTGTTTTTCCATTCTCGCCACTGAAGGTAGTACCATCTTCTGACCATTTAATATGTAAATATGAAGAGGTTCCATCAATGCCTACTCCATCTTTGCCGACTGTTTTCTGCCAAGTGTAGGCACTTGGACTCGTTGGTGCAGTCGCTGATGCTGTAGTAGAAATACCAGTATATTCTGTTTCATCAGTTGGTGAGTCTGTCATGTTAGAGCCATCAGCATTAGGACTATATTTAACATACACATATGTCGAATTACCATCCTCGCCTTTCAAACTCTCAATAAACTCTGCTTCTGTGCCAGTATTGCCTTCTTTTTTCCAAATATCATATGCCGAGTCTCCAGCAGTTCCATTTTCTCCGCTTAGGGCTAAAGAAATAGTTATCTTTTTCGTTGTGCTATATTTTTTACCATTGTTCATATAACTAAATTCAAGTTCAAATACATTATTAGAATTTGTTATTTTTTTTGTTGAATCAACTGAAAAAGTTAATGACGTTTCACTTGTGGTTACTATTATTCCATCATTGGAATTATTATTTTCAACAGAAGATGTTACTTGCTTTCCTTTAAAATAGGAATAATATTTAACTGAATATGATTTGGAATCGAGTGGTTTTTTATCATTCCCAGTTGCAATAGTTAATATATTTGTTTCTAAATCAACACTAAATTCTTCTATTATTTCTTCTAAACTTCCTACACTTTTTTCCATGGACTCAACTGTATTCTTAATTCCTGATACTGTTTGTTCGGTTTTTGTGATATTTTCACTATTTTCAGAATTCTTTTGTATCAGATCGGAAATTTCTCCTGCATTTTTATCTGCTTTTCTTTCTACACGTAAGAGGTCGTTTTTTAGACTTGTTCCATACTTAACTTCTGTACTTGTTTCTGATATAGCAGATGCACTAAGTGAAATTTCGTAATTCTTATCTAAGTTAATATCTCCACCAATATATGTTATTTTTTTATTCATAACATAACTTTTTACTGTTTCTTTATTCCTGTTGTAAAATTTTATCTTAGAGCCTAACTTTATGCTCAATTTATTTTCAACAAACGTTGTTCTCAAATCGTAAACAACATATTTAAAGCCATTGATTCTTTCGTATAAAGGCTGTATCGTGTTATATCTTATATCATTGGTGCTTTGGTCATCCAATATATAATTATTATCTATGCGGAATTGGTGTTCTTCTGTCGGCTTGTTGGCAGGCCAATACACATTATCTTCAACAGTACCTCTTCCCAAAATCATTAGATTAATCGCCTTTGTCTCTTTTGAATCAGTTGTTAAGTCTACACAATCTTTAAGTTCATATTCATCGTCATCATTAAACCAACCAAAACTAAAAACGTCCTCATAACTTTTTAACAAAATACTTAAACCAGCCTGTAAAATTACTTTTATCGCATCTCTATTTTTTGGATTTTCACCAATATATGGTGCACTAGGAATTATTAAATCTTCATTTGGAAATTCATCCTCATCAGAATAATCTAAACCACTATCATTAAATACTGCATTTCTATATGCTCTTAACTTCATAGGAAAAGAGTACAAACTTTTGTCGTACTCTTTATCTAATTTATATCTTGCATCATAGCAAGATAATTTAATTGTTTCATCCGCTTGATTTGGCTCACTATCATATATATACATTTCTCCAAATTTAGTTTTTATCCATGTTTCTTTTATATGACTATATTTATTATTTTTATTAAATAATTCTATAAAACATTTTCCCAACTCACAAATTCCAGTTATTTCTCCATCAGATATTCCATATTCCTCATAATCAAACGATTTTATATCTCTATTTTCAATGTTTTCTATCATCAATTAACATCTCCATATCCTGTAAACTGAATATCAAATTTGTCGTATAAAATTTTATTTGTGTCATTATCTTCAGGAACTCTTTTGTAACGAGGATTTGCTTTTTTAGGATAAAATTCTCTAGTAACATATTTGTTTAAATATTTTTCAAAATAATAAACATTTATTTTTTCTAGTTTTAGCAATTGGAAAACTGGCCATAATTCACCTTGAGTTAATTCTTTGTCAATCGGCAAAACAGCGGCTGGTATTTCAGCAGTTCTAATTCTGGACAAATAACCTGTATTTATTCCACGATCTGCTTTTGACTCTAAATCATTTAACTCAGGTCCATAAGTACCTTCTGCTATCCACTCCCATGGGAATTCGAATGATGCTATAACATTATTAGGATCTGAAAATTTTATTTTGTCCATTTAATTACCTCCTAACTTACAAGTAGTTGTTTTCCCAACTCTTTTTCTGAAAGCCTTAAACTCTCTAAAACCAATTTGTCAAAATTTTTCTTTCCAAACTGAAGAACAAATGTTAAATTTTTAAAAATAATTTCTCTTTCATTAGAATTTAAACTGAATAAAGAATCTAAGAATTCTTTCATTACTTCTCTATTAGCTTGTTTTATTGTTTCAAGTGGTGCTTCAATGTTAGTTCCATGCTTCTGATCTCCAAGTATGGCTGCAAACTCTTGTCTAGGAGGAATTACAGTTCCCTCTGCTAATCTTGGCAATTTTACTCTTCCAAGATTTGCTTCTGTAAATGTTCCTATATTTACTCCAGGAATCTTATTTGCAGTTTTAATTATTTTATTTATAGCTTTGATAGGCTTATTTATTAATCCTTCAAATCCAGCAATAAATGAGTTCATTAAACTTTCTAAGGCACCCAAGATAACGTTAGGCACTGTTTTTGTGAAAAATGTTTTTATATCATTACCTAGTTTTGCTAAGCCTTCAGGTATTGTTTTAGTGAAAAAGGTGCTAAACATCTCACCTAATTTACTAATTCCACTTCCCCACCAATTTTTAAATTTTTGCCAAGTGGTTTGGTACCTGTCGGGGTCCATACCTTCTTTTACATCACCTGGTATATCTTCCATAAAGGTTTTCTGATTTGCATCGCTCATTCTACTCATAGCCTGTTCAATTTTATCCCTAGCTTCTTCAGCAGATAAAGTTCCATCTTCGTATGCTGCAATTACTGATTTTTTATACTCATCATAATTTCCTGTTTCTGCTGCTATTGCTAACTGATTTTTAAATGAAGCATCTATTTCTGCTTTTTTTGCATCTGATAATGTATTTGTTGCCTCTGTCAATTGTTCTTGTGCTGTTTGATTATTTAGATATGCCTTATAAACTTCTTTCTGTTCAGCAGTCATATTGGCATAGTCTAAAGTACCATTTTGAACTGAACGATATAATTCTTCTCCTGATAGGCCAGTGTTTCTTTCTGCTTCTTCTAGTCTTTTCAAAGCCTCGTTGGCACTATCCACAGCATTCATATAACTCTCATTTGCATTAATATAATCTTGTTGTGCTTGATTTAATTGTTTTTGGGCTTCACCGGTAGACAGAATGGCATCCTTCTCATCTAAAATAGATAAAGTTATAGTTGCCAATGCAGTTAATAAGGTTGCTATTAATGCAATTATTGCACCGATTCCTAGTGTAGCGGCACTGATTCCTGCAGCTATTGCATAACCAAGTGCTATCGCTGCTGTTCCTAATGCAATCATACCAACTCTAATTAATTTTTGTTTCGTATCTAACTCATCCCATTTATCAACTAAATCAACAATTTCTTTTAGCATCAATGCAAATCCTGCTATTGCTACTGTTGTACCTGTTCCAACTTTATTGAAACTTTTACTTCCATCTTCTCCTACTTTTACAAACAATCCTGATATTTTTTCCAATAAGTCTGTTAATGGACTAAAGGAACTTATAAATCCTATTATTTTGCTTGCAACGAAAGCTGTAGCTATTAATGCTGCTATACTTATAACGAGCTCTTTATTCTTTGTTCCCCATTCCCATATACCAACAACTACGTCTTTTATTTTGTTCATAAAATCTAATAATTTTTGGCTATAAGTTATCTCACCAGAATAATCAATCATATCATTTGAGCCACTTCCTGATGCTCCATCACCAGAATTATCTTGTATAACTTCTAATGTATCCCAAGATGCCAAATTTCCACTCGCTTTTTTCGCACTTTTTGATGTTTGATTTAATGCACTTGATAGTTTTTTTGCATCACTAGTTGCATCTTGTAAACTAGTTCCAAATAGGTTTGCAACAAATACTGCTATTGTTCCGGTAATTTTACTTAACGAGTTCATAAGTGCATTTATCGCTGGCAAACAGGCATTATAAATTGGTGCAAAAGCGGTCATCAAATTTGCTCTTATTTGATTTAAACTTGCATTAAAATTATCATCTGTTTTCAGTAAACTCACAAAATTGTTTTTCAGTGAGTTAAGTGCATTTCTCATTGTATTAAATACTGCGACACTTACAATTAGTCTAGATATTCTACTTTTAAACTTATCAACTTTATCTCCCAGTTCACTAAGTTTTTCACCAAACGTATTGCTAGAGTTATCATTCATCGAATCTTCTATTTCATCTTTTAATCCTGAAGCTGATTCTTTAGAATCTTGTAACTTATCATTCATTAAATCGAGTTGAGCATTTAAGCTTTGAACTTCATTACAAGAACTTCTTGCAGCATCTATTTCATCATACATGTTTTGCTTTGCTTGGGCTAAAATAGGTAAAGATTGTCTTAATTTTGCTAACTCTTTATCTTCAACCAATGTTGTTGATGGCTGATTTTGCAATTCACTAATTCTGTTTTTTACTTGTTTTGTTCTTTTGACAATTTGACTTAGTTGTGCTTCCATTACTCTTAAACTTGGAGGTACAATGTCGCCAGTTTTAATTGATTCTAATTTTTGTTTCACTTTTTCTATGGCGATTTCTTGACTTCTTATGCTTTGTACACTTTTGTTATACTTATCAATCAATTTTTGTGTGTCATCACTCATTGTTTTGAAATCTTTTTGAATTTTACCATAATTCATTTCAGTATTTATTATTACTGCATTTTTACTAGCCAGTGGTTCACCTACCTTCCATTAAACTTTCTATATTCTTCAAAGAAACTTTTTCTAGCCTGAATGGCCTCTACATCCTTTTCTTCTAAGTCAACTAATTTTTTTATTTTTGCATATCTTTCCTTTTCTTCTTTCGTTAGTTTGTTTTCATTTTTTCTTTTACGATAATACACTAATTCACCGAACATACATTCAGAAGACATGTCCATAAAAAAAGACAAAAATACCCACCAATGCAAATCTGGAACTTCCGACAAATTTATTTTGTGTGTTTGGTTTATTCCACTGAAAATATAATTTCCATCTTTTTTGAATGAATATATTCTCTTCTCCCTCTTAGGAACAGAATCGTTTTCTACTCCACCATCTAAAAATTTTATTCCTTTTAAGATAGCTTCTTCTAAATCCTCTGGTTGTATTTCGTCTCTATATAATTTTTTTAACATTATATAAAGTTGTTCACTCCTCGTGAGTTCTGTATCTTCAAATGCTAAAAGAATATTTATAGCAGTCTTATAATCATAATTAATATCATACACATTTTTATTTACCCTAATCTTTTTAGGTAAACTATCTGTTAAAATATTCATTATTCCATCACATCATTATCGTTAGAATGTCCAATATATTTTTCTACTTTTTCAGTTCTGCTTTTTTGAATGTATGGTGTCATGAATTCAATTAATGGAATTAACAATTCAATATCATGTGTTCCACCTGTAAAGCATTCAACAGTATCTCTACCTAAAATCTTTTCTAGTGATAAGATTGCACTATCTATTGCATCATATTCTGTTGTCAACATTTCGCTTAATTTCTCAAGTTCTTCAGATGCTGCTTCGAATTCTTCTGCAGTTGATGTTTTTTCGAGCTTAGGAATATTTATACTTTTACATTTATCTATTTTCTTAATTTTTTCAGTTAAATTAGTTATTATTTCGGCTAAGGCTTTCATTATTGCTGAATCATTCGGATTAAATGTAATTTCTCCTATTTTTTCTCCTTTTTCATTCAGTATATCCTCTCTAACATTTTTATTTTTTATTACTATTGGCATATAATTTTTCCTTTCTATTAAAAATAAGGGATGTTAGATATAATCTATCATCCCTTTTCTCTATGCTACCGTTGTTTCTGTAAATTTATTTTGTGCAAGGTTATATGTACCATGTACCTTATCGCCTTTCCAATTTAGTGTTATTGGAGCATCAATTTCAGAAGTCCCACCGCCAAAAGATTTTTCATCTACAACAGCAGTTTCAGTAAAGGCACCATATGTACCTTCTGTTGTTTGCTTGTCGAATAAAGAAACCTCCATACATGGAATAGCAAATTTATCTCCTACCAAGCCATATTTATGTGCTATATAAAGAATGTATGATAATACATCATTTCCTCTTATAGCGATAGGATCAATTTCTGTAGTTTCAGCACCTCTTGAAGCAGTTATATTTGTTTTACCTAAAACGTTTTTCTTTGCTTCTAGTTCATTATTGTGTTCTCTAACAATTTCTTCATTATCCTCTCCAATTGGTACCCATGTTGGAGTTTCTGTATTAAACACAATTCCATTTTCATTAGCAGAAGTCACATTCAAATTCATAAATAAAATTGAATCCTCTCTGTTAAATTTTCCACTTCCACTAAATTTAAAACTATTCTCGGCCATTTATTTTACCCTCCTTTGTATAAATGAATTTGCAAGGCATCTCGTACCTTGCTTCTGTTCTATCCTTGTTTACCGCAAATAAAAAAGCATTTGATGTTGCTTCTAAACTTTCGGCCATTTCACCATCATTTAGCGATGGTAAATTATGTTTTCTTGTTTGCTGATACATCCACTCTGATATATCGTTGAATGTACCCAATATTTTACTTTGGTTTTCATCTGTTATAGAATTAACGAATATTCGTGTAGCAAGTGTAAAAGATAATTGCATTTTTCTGTTTCCAAGAACACTTTTTTTAAGCTGGACTGGTGTTCCTTTTTGCTCCAAAGACCATGCCTTTCCCTCGCTTAAATAATCTATCTTTAGATTATCAATATATTCACATTTTGAAAAATATTCCTTTAAAACATCTAATACATTTTTATCTTGCATTTACTTACCTCCATCAACAATATTTTGACAACCAAGGATAAGGTCATCCTCTTCAGCTTCTAGCATTCTATTAACCCAGTCTTTTCCTCTTAAACCACCACCATGATATTCTAGTTCTCTGCCTTCCGGATCAAGAATTTTTTGAACACCACGTCTAGCAAATGGGCTTAAAGTTTCTGGATCAACCATGAGATTACCTTCAAATAAAAACTGTGCATCTGGTGTATCCCAAATTACCATTCCACTACCAATTTCAGTACTAACAACTCCACCATTATGAATATGTTTACCTGGTAAATATGGCTCACTATGATAAAGTACAAATTGATCTATATATTGCTGAACTTTGCCGCCTTTATCTAGACCACATTCCCTAATCATTTCATTAACAGGTTGCAATACTAAATGTGCTTTTATTTTCAGTTTGTTACCTCTATATTTTTTAATTCCTCACCATAATCAGAATTATCAGAAATTGTTTTTACATAAAACCAATTATCCACGTTTTCTAAATCATCTAAATTTGATATATCAACAATTCCTTTTATGATGATAGTCTTGTTTTCTTCCAATGTAAAATGTTCATCTTGTAAATTGTATTCTTTGGGTTTCAAATATTTTTCAATGGATGCTTCAGAAAATATGCAATGATACGTATTCGAGTATTTTTCTCCAGAATTTTCTTGTGCAATTATTTTTTGATTATAGAAAAAAACATCTTCAACAGTACAACTTTTTAGAGTTAATTTATCTTTTATTTTTGCACTATTTATAACTGTCACGACATGTGGAAACATTAAAATCCCCTATACATGAGTCCAGTAGATACCAAATGCTTATAACAAATTTTGTAAGTTTTTTTATCTACTTCCTCATCAGTATAAATATGTTTATCTAACAAGCTAGTGTTATTAACATATGTTTTTGAATGTGGGCCCACTGTTTCGCTAGCCACTATTTTGTCATTTTCTATACTCTTTATTTTTTTGTCTTGTGAATGGAGAAACTCCGCTATTTCACAAGTACAATCCTTTACTTTTTCACTTGTATTATCATCATTAATTCTATTGTAAGTGTACTTATTTATATATGCACTCGCTCTAACAGATAAATTTTCAAATGAAGATTCAGGTATGCTAGAACCTCCATAAATCTTAGAATAATATTCATAATCTACTAATTTAGTTAGCATACCTACCATCTCCTATTCTACTGATTTTTCAGCTTCTTTTTTTGATTTTTTATCCTTTGTTTCTGTTAATTCAACGATTTTTGCATTTAAGTTTTCAATTGTCTCCTGAAGGTTTTCATTTTCCTCATTTAATTTGACATTTTCAATAGTTAGATTTTTATCTTTTTCTGTTAATTCAACGATTTTTGCATTTAAGTCTAAAGTAATAGCATTTACTTCTTCTTGAGTAAATGTTTTTACATTCAATTTTTTTTCACCTATAATTTTTCCCATTATGATACTCCTTCCTATTTATGAGATACTAAGATACCTGCTCTTTTATTCTCATAGGCATCATTTAAACCATAAAGTCTATATAGTATTCTGTAAAAATCGCCACTATCATCTGAATCAGGAGTGAATATTTTCATTTTTGCATGTTTTGTGTATTGTAACATTGCTGGTTTATGAATAATCATAAAGTTAATATCCCTACTACCTTTTTTTGTTAATTCATAATACGTTGATAATGATCCTGCTGCTGGTGTTTCTACCTTTACATATTTATCCCCAGATTTAGTGTAATATGTTTTTCCACTTACAACTGCTGAATCAGTAGTTAATTCATATTTATCAGCTACTTTTTTATAACCACCAATTCTTTCTCCATCGGCATCCTTACCACTTCTTAATTCTATCTTTGTTAAAAATCTACTTTGTGGAACTTTCTTAACTTGTGTGAATTTTTTCAAAATGTCATTATTAGTTGTTCTAGAAACAAACTCTGCCATTGAAAGTAATGTAGGACTAATTCTTAAATATCTTCCCTCTTCTGGAACTTCATCATCATCTAATTTAGTCATTGCCTCTTGTAAAGCATTTAACACTGCTTCACCTGTTTTATACTCAATACCATCTTCAGCAACGTCTGTAATATTCTCTAGAGAAGAATAAGTTGCATATCTAACAGCATCTACTTCTGGAATTACTTTAGTTCTTAAAAATTCACTTGACAGATTTGCCATAATAACTCCGCCAGTTTCTTCATTATCGATGGTATCGGTTTTTAATTTTCTACCACGTTCGTAATTATATTTAACAGTTTCATTAGTTAGTGTAACATCGCCATCTAAGTAACCACTATTACGATCATAATCTCCTAAACCATCCATTTCTAATTTAGGTACAACAATTTCATGTGCATTATTGCCTGCCTTAACTAGATCACCACTAATATCAAAGTCTGATGTTGTACTTGCAGCCTTATAAACTTTGTCTAAAAGTTCTGGTGCATTTTTTTTAAATAATTCAATACTATTCATAATACCTCTTCTTTCCTATTTTTTATTTTCATCTAGGCCCATGGCATGTAAAATTTTGTCCATAGAGCCATCTTGTGTTGGAGCTGTTGGAGTTGTTGTAAATTTAGGATTTGCAACATCACTAAGGAAAGCTCCACTATCCTTTTCTTTTAAATCATTAAGCCATTCAGAAGCACCTAAGAATTTTTTAGATTCTTCATCATACTTAAATTCCTTTTCATTAAATTGAGCAATTACTCCTGCTTTTGCACTTTCACTTGCAAATTTAATGTCATTAAAAAAAGCATTAATTCTTTCATCTTTAATACTTTTTTCTTTTTCAGCTTTTTGATTTGCCTCAATTTCCTCATATTTTGTTTTCCAATCTTCAGCTGACTTCTTGATACTATCAATATCCATATCCTTATAAGATTGAATTTCCTTGTTAGCATCTGCGATTTGTGTTTTTAGATTGTCTCTTTCCTCTTTAAGGCCTTGAATAACCTTACCATGTTCAGCCATTATTGTATCAATGGTTTCTGTATCGAGTTCCAATCCTTCTAAAAATTCACGTTTCATATATTTTCCTCCTTACATTTTTTTACGAGGTCTAGTCCTCGTGCGATTTAATATATTTTCTAGTCCTGTCGTTGCTATGACACACGAAAAAAGCCAATATTTCTATTGACTTATGGTCGTAAGGTTAAGTCTTGCACTTAATATATCTCTTTATGTCCTCACGATGAAAGACTTTTGTAAGTCTATAAATATTTTTCTGCATATTCTAACAATTTTGTTCATTTTATCACCTTTTTTCCATAAAAAAAGCCGATGGCATACCGACTTTACATTTATAAACCAATAGTATCCTAATTGATACTGTACTAATGATATATCAGCCCTCGTATCCCTGAATATATATCATCAGTACACTATCTACTAGAGATAGTGCTAGGTGCAACAACAATAAATTTTTCCACACTCTCTCAGAGATGAATACCTAGAGGTACTCTTTATAAGTACCACGAGATGGATATATTTGACAGTCATAAACTGGCACTTCCACATGATATTCCTCCATGTCTATATATCCACCTCATGCTACCTATAAGATAGCATAATAAAAACACTCTTTATTGAGTACTATCTGATTTTTTTCGCCCTAACCCTGGCAAATCATATACTATGTCATTTTCTTTATCATATGGATTATAGGCTTTTGGCAATATTTTAGAAAAATGTTCAGCAATCTCACGATCAAAAACTAAGCCTCTAGCATTCAAATCATCAATTTTCTTTTCATACTCCTCAAAATTTTTCAACTTTAGTGCTTCTTCTTTTACAGTCATAAATCCATCTCCTCAATATAATTATATAACTCTGGAAACCTCTTTTTCAAGTTGTTTGGATTAATTATATACTCTCTGAAACCTTCACTAAACACTTCGCCCAATAACTCATAATTTATAGTGTTATTTTTATCTAGGATTTCTTTTGCATCATCTGAGTAAATAAAACCTTGATAATCACTAATCAACTTATCATTAACTATAATATATGTTTTTCTAGTAGTTTCAAACTTTGTTGTCAATTTTACTTTACTGTTTTCCGCCAAATCACTTCTTATTTTATTGAATTTATCATCATTTAAAACATTTAATTTCGTTTCAACCAAATGTCCTATTTCGTGGACAATTTCATCTTTCGTGGAATCTTTTCTTACATAAATGATATTATTTTTTCGATCATATCTGCTGTTGCCATTTCCACCAACTACAATTTTAGTATCACTTATCATATTTTTAACACTTGATGGTACAGAGTCAATTGCTTTTAAAGTTTCCATTCTTTCATTATAACTATTTTTTACTCCTAAATCATTGCTGATTAAAAATTTAGGTTTATTAATATCTATTTTTTTATCATCAACAACTACATACTCCCTAGAATAGTTTCTATTTAATCCATTATTGTCAAGAAATTCTTGATATTTTTTATTCAACTTAGACAATTTTGAATTTGTATGTTTGTAATCATCATTGTACCCCATTTTTTTATCAATTAGTTTTTGCCTTTTTAATTCTCTAATATTACGTTCATATTCTCTCTGTTGGTCCAGAACCTCACGTTTTTTTCTGCTTTCTTCAATATCTATTATCTCTGGAATTTCTTCCCATTCAAAAAAAGGTCTTAAATCATGATAACAATTCAGACCTTTCAAACCAAGCATTTTTTTATAACCTGTTTTCTCAAACAGATTTGGATATTTAGTGTTAGAACCGGAAATCATATATACTTTTCCTTGCCACTCATCATGAGCCTCATAATCATTTTTCATATATTTTGTCCTAGTTCTTGCACCTAAGTGTTGGTCCACATAAACTAAGTTTGTTTGCATAATATCTTGGGCGGTAGTTAGCTCAACGTCACCAACCAATTGATTAACTCTGGTTGTAACATCTCGTCTTACTGCAGCTTCTATACTGATTTTTCTACCACTATCATAATTAGCCATCATTATGCCATTCTCTGCCATTTTATCTACTGCTCGTTTGATTGACTGGTCATAAGTATAAATTCCTGTAGCAGTTTCTAAATAAGCGGTATTTAGTATGTTTTTGTATTCTTCTGTTGCTGATTCAATCGCTTTTGTATTGATTAATTCAGTTATATTTACAGCACTTTTCAATGCTTCAGTTATTAGGTTCGCTATAGATGTATTATCGCATATTTCTTTTATTGATAAATTTGAATTTGTAAAAGTATTATATTTTTCTAGCACATCTAGATTTACTGAATTTTCAGTAGCAGATTTCAGCATATTTTTAAGAGTCTTTTTTATTTCGCTTTTTTTCTTGTTAATAATAGTTGTATTAGTCTTTTTTAAACAACTTAGTTCATTCAGCTTATCAAGATACCATTTTAGAGTTCCTTTAATTCCATCATAATTATCTATGCGCTCCAAAATATCCAGAATCATGTCTTTTTCTATCTCGTCATAAATACTTATCAATGGTTTTAACAAATTATAAAATTGATTCTTATTCATTATTCTTCTTCTGGAGTTTCCTCTGGATCATCTTGTGAAAGTTTTCTAAACTCTTTTTGCTTTTTCACGAATGCTATAGCCTCTTTTTCTTTGAAATTACGAGTATCCATAATATATTGCACATCGCTTGTAATATTATTATTTCTCTCTATCATTGCTTGATTTCGTGCTGTATCTTTATCTACTACTATTGAATCATCCCATTCATACTCAACTGAATAATTATTTTTTACAGGAATTCTATATAATTTACATAATACATAAATACCATATAATAAATCATCAAAAGCATCCTGTAATGCTGATTGAATATCAGATACAGTAACATAATAATCTTGTTTAGATGCTTTTATCTCTTGAGCAGTTTTTTCGATGGCCTCTGGCTTAGCAAGAGTTCCATGTGATAAATGGCAAGCACTTTCAATTTGAATTAAATATTCATTTAAGCCATTGAATAAAGGATTATCTCTTATTTCTGGGCTAAATACAGACAGACTTTCGTCTTTAGTTTCATCTAAATTCCACTTTCTAAAATATCTCTCTTTTCCTTTCGGAATAGTAAATTCTCCATTTTTGTCTGGTTTTAAAATGCTTTCATCAATATCAACTGCCAATTCTGTACCTTCGTATTCATGAATAATACGTGAAAATTGATGATCTACTTCTTCGATTGTTTCTAAAGCATTTTGATATATTGGCTGTCCTACTGGACTGTCGTTATCAAGGTCATTTGACGTTGGAACAGTAGCAAACCCTCCGATTAATCTGTCAACACCTTCTATTGTTTGCTCTTCTTCCAAATCTTTCCATTTGTTAACATTTGCTAAACTTATTTTTGATGATAATATAACACCATCTTTTTCTCCTTTGTAGCAAATGTTTTTTATGTAAATTTTATTTTCTTTATATTCATTGTACTCTAACCTTGTGTATATTTTGTTTCCTTCGGTTATTTGGTCTATTAATATATATCTAGTAAGATTGTCATCATCATCAAAGCCTACTGGTATAAACTTATCTGCTTGAACTATATTTACTTTTATATCTCTGCCATTAAAATATGGTCTAAAGAATATTAATGATTTACCAAGCATTTGCTCAACGTATTTTCTTTTTTTCTTTAGAACTCTTTGGTAAACTTTATCCACGTAAGGCTCACTGCAAACACTTTTAAATTCAACAGTTACTGCTTTGGCCACTTTCTCACACATTGTACGTGCAACATGCAATGATTTTGTATTCTTGTTTACCCAACTTTCTTGTTTATTATATATTTTGTTCCATTCCTGGATAGCATCTAATATATCTTTACTAGTCTGCATTTCTAGTCCAAAGTCACTAACTATTTTGTTATAATCAAACATTTTATGCCACCATCCTCTTACTTTATTTATTAAACTGTTAATCATTATCATCACCCTTTTCTAAGTTCTGTAAAATAGGTATAATTTGCCTAATTAACTTCCATATACCCATAACCAAATACCTTAAAGCATCCATGCAATGGTCGTTTTTCTTTATAGGTATTTCTTTACCCTTATCGAGTTGATCTTTGTCATATTCATACAAATACATTTCTTTAATTAAATTCTTTTGCCTAGGTGATATAAATAATGAACATAGCGATAATAATTTTTGCACTCTGCTAATTCCTAATGCAACATCGTTTTTAGCATCTCTTATTATTATTTCTGGGCATTGTTTTTTTATCTCCTCTGCTAGTCCTTTCGCCGATGGATCAATAAAAACATATCTTACTATTAGCCCTGTTTCTTCTTTTATTCTGTTTATAAAATTTTTGAAATCCAATGCATACTCTGAGGGTGACTTCTGTTTTCCAGCTTCTCTACCAGAATAATAATATTCATCTATTCCTCGTACACATTTGTTTTTATAATCAATTCCAAAACATTCATACGTTGTTGCATTCATTTGTCCATAGTCTACAGAAATGTAACAATAATTCATGTTTTTGTAATCTTCTTCTGTACATTCTCTAACGTGCTTTTTTTCATTAAACATATAATAAATTAGTTCATCTATTCCAGTACACAAACCTAGCCACAACCAATTGTACATTTTCTCATCGATGCTCTTTAATATTTCGGCTGCTTCAATCAACTTTTTTCCAACCCAGTTAATTGGTAGATCACGATAGTCTACATGAACATGTATAACATCTGGCCTTCTTTCCATCTTCTCGCACCATTCTTGAATTGGTGCCTTTGGATTTTTGGGTGGATTATAATAATATTCCATTACAAACTCTTCATTATCTCCACGAATAAATGTTGCTTCAATATTTTGAAGTTCATCTTCCCCATCACCTTTGTCAAAAAATTCTGTTACTTCATCTATTAAGACAAGAACAATAGGCCTATCTTCATCTATCATACCTTTAGTATCATCGATGGATTCATTACCAGTAAAATATATCGTATTGCCTGTTTTTTTAAATGTTATCTGCATTGGACTAACAGTTATTTTAAATTGCTTTTTACTATATCCTAATCTATTAATTGCTCTTAAACATTCTTTGAAAACTGTCTTTTTTAACTTATTATGAAATTTTCTCAATACAACAACTGAACCTGGTTTTGAACTTGTTATTGTGTTAATTCCTTTTATTCCCATGTAACTGGATTTACTTCCAGAACGTCCACTTGTAATAATGTGATGTGTATGCTTCGTATCGTGAAAAATAGGATGAAATTTTTTGATTATTAAATCACTTATCTTTATTATTTTCATAATCTTTCAAATCATCAACCAGTATAACTCTATCATCATCCTCATTTTCTGTAGTATTCTGTCCTTGCTGCTTATCTCGCCACTTATTAGGCTGTCGATTCTTTAGCCAGTAAATCATAGCCCCAACATCTCCTGGAACATGAACGTCCTTTTTTAAACTATGCACATCACCATATTTGTCTAGTTTTTGTTCTATCAATGTTATTGTGTAACCTTTTGCTCTTTTAAACAAAGCATTTTCAACTTCAAAGTCTGCTATTTCTTTATTTTTTTTTAAGGTGTCCGATATGGCCGGATATTTTTTCTTCCACTCATTTAGTGTAGAACGAACCACCGAACAATTTTTCGCTATCTGTTCATCAGTTAAACCATCTCGAGCCCAACCTTCTAGTAAAGTTAAGCCCTCTTTAGTCAACCAACGCTCAACCTTACTTTTTGCCATGGCTAATCTTCCTTACTCTTTGATTTTACTATTTCAACTATTCCTTTTTTTGCTAATTCCTTAGCTCTTTCTTTTGTTATTGAATAAGTATATCCAGGTTGTAATAGACCTAAATTTCTGTTTTCTTTGTCCAAAAAATTAGGTATTAGCACTTTTACTTCTATCATAGAAATTCACCTCTCCTTTTTTATTTGGTTGCGGGTGAAGGAGTCGAACCTTCATCTTCAGCTACTGAGACTGACATTTTTCTCTTTACACTAACCCGCTTAAGTTCATTTTCTTCAATATTCAACTCTTCTTCACATTTTTTGAACGTGGACAAAATTTACACGATTCACTATATTTCATGCATAACCCCAAATGATTCTTTTCTCTCATATCAACTACCATCTTTTTCTCATTACATACTCTTCTTTAATTAACAATTTTCCTTTTTTACTCCTGTCGGAACAATGTTCTCTTTCAAAACAGGTCAATAAATCATCTATTCTTTTTAAGTTGTTTGAATCTAAGTAACCTTTAACATTTTCGTCTATCATTTCACTTGTTAAATAGCAGAACATGTCATAATCCTTTGCTTCTATTAGATGAAGGTATGGATGAGAAGTCCTTCCACATAAGATAGCACCATTCCACCTCGCACAAGGTCCACCATTTCTGTTAGATATAATTAAATGATGAAAAGTATATATATCTCCTCTTTGAAGGCTATAGCCCATAAAGTCATAGTCTAATTGCTTAATTTTAAATTCATTTATCATCAATTTAGTGACTTCTTTCATCTAATCACTCCAAACAAAAAGAGAACATTTTTCGGTTCTCTATTTTCTCACAATATTATTGTCTCACAAAAAATGGCTCATATCGGTTCATTATAATATTTCTATACTTTCATAAACTATATATGATATATCCTTATCTTTTGAGCCCCGCAATATTGGAAATTTTTCTAAATCTCTTTTAGGTACACCATTATCAAAAGTTCTATATTCTCTAGCAAAAGTAAATTTATTATCATTCATCATTTCAATTTTTAATTTATTTTCTATATATTCACTTACATCTATTGATAAATCAGTGGGTTCATATTTGTAATCTTTTGGAATAAATGATTTTGCTATCTCGATTATATGATTACTGGATTGTTCAACCTGTTCTTTTGTATAATTATTTTTATTTCTCTTTTCAGCTATCATAAATTGTCTGGCTCTTTCTTGATATTCAAAATAACTTATTTGTTTTCCAGTTGTATTTATATAACTTAAAATATCAAATAATCTTATAATATGATGGTATTGTTTAGGATCAAATCCCCACTTTTGAAATTCCAATTCTTTACTGGGATATTCATGCGTTAGTGCTTTTCTTTTTTCATACATAGCACCTAACATGCTTTTTAAGTTTGGCCTTATCTGTCTAAACAATTCTTTAACATAATTATCACCAATTGAATATGGTGTATCTATCGCTTCAATGTAACTAAAATTTCCTTTTTTAATAACATTATAAAAAGTAATTAAATCTTTTACATCTATTGCGCCAGTTTCTAATTCTATAGTTATACTCGTTACTTTTCTAAAAATAATATCATGTAGATTTGGTAGTATAATTGCTTTGCAATCAATATCACTTTGTTCATCATCAACATTATAATTTTGACTTCCATATAATCCTATATAAATAACATTGTATCCTTTGTTTTCTAATATTTTTTTATATTCAACTAATTGTTTATATATTTGTTCTCGCTTCACTTTAAATATCCCTCCTATTCTTATATTTGCTATACAATCTTTTGCATTGCGATATAGAATAATGAACCTTAGATGCTATTTGATACCAAGTATAATTTTTTGTATCTATCTCCTTGTAAAAAACTATCAACTGTTCAACCTTATCATACTTTTTTAGTATTTTTAATTCATTATCTATCCACTCTAAGTCATTTTTAATTTGGTCTTGAGTTTGTTTTATTCTCTTATCCAAATCTTGCCACCTGGCTAAATCTTGTTTTAATATATATACTTCAAGTATATTAGTATGTTTTCCACCATCAACCATAATTTTTGTATAATCTGTAGATTTTGGATCTACTAAAGTCTCCAAAAGTTCCTTGTCTCTCAATAATTTATTTAATTCATTTTCTAGTCGTTCAACTTCATAATTAACTTCTTTTAACGTCATTATTTTTCCTTTCCTAACCGAATCTTTTTTAATTTTTCTTAACTGAAATTAATCGTCTTGAATATCAAACAATTTTTTTATTATATTGTCATCAATAAGTGATGTGCCTTCTCCATAATTCTTTAAATGTGCTATGTACATATCTCTTTTGAATTTCATGCGGAATATTGTCATTGTACATAGTATTATAGCCATAACTACCAACATCGTTAATGTTATTTCTTGTTCCATTTTTTGCCTCCTAATAGTGAAAATCTATAACAGTAATAAATTTACCATCTAAAGATAATTTTGAAATTTTTTTATCAAAATTCTCATTATCAATCCAATCATCGCCATTCCAAATTTCTCGTGGAATTACCTCGTCTTCAGTAATGACTACATAGCAATTATCTAATTCAAAATTAATTATGTCTTCATAATAGCCACCATCAACATATAATACTTTATCATTTAAACCCATATATTTTAATAAATCTAGTTCGTCATATTTTAATATATTATTGCCTAATTCATTTAATATATTAGAAATGAAATATTTGTTGTTTCTATGCTGAAATAGAAAATATCCATCTTCATTTTCTGCTGGATTAAATTTTATTTTGATTCTCCCACCATATCTTCCACCAATGGCATACCAATCATATTCAAATATTTTTATGCCTGGCTCATCTTCTGAATATTTTCCTAATATTTTACGAATTGCATCTTCTGTTGGTAATTTATCTGTTATCAAATGTCCCTTACAATGCATTATTTATCATCTCCTATTTCTTTGTATTTTTGTAAAATTTCTATATAGAATTGTTTTTTAAGTATTAAAAAATTAATATCAGTTCCTACTTCATGCCATATATCATAATTTTTGATTTGTTCTTTGATTTTATTTATTTTATTTTTTAAATATTTTATAAACTTTTTTTGCTGCATTTCCATTAGCTCACAATCCATTGCTCTTTGTTCTAACTCTGCCATATATAGGTCTTCTGGATCAGGTTCTACATCTTCTGCTAAAAAATTATTTACTTTTTTTATATATATATTTTTATGTTCTTCAAGTTGTTTCTTTAATTGCCTTATTTCTTCTATTCTTTCAGGCTCTTTATATTCGATAGCTTCATCATGCTTAGTTGATACTACAAAACACTCTAAAGTATCATCATTCCAAAAATGTCTGTCATATATTTCAGCACTATCATTATCTCTAAATATATCTTCACAAACAGTTGTTATTGTTCCAAAATATATTTTGTTATTATATTCTCCTAAAACATACAATCTTCCATATTCGTCTTCTTTTGCTTGTTCTAACATTTCAATAAACTTCTCTTTATTCATTACTATCACTTCCTTGTTCTAGTTCTTGCATTTTATTTAAAATGTTATCATAAACACTATTACTAAATTCAATACAAGAGTTATATTCATCATATTCTTCTGGTATTTGTTCATCTAAACAATATTGTTTGATTATTTTCCAATTAAGCTCTAAATTTTCAATTTTTTCTTGTAATTGTTCATTTTCTTCTAATAGCATAATTCTATTTTGATAATAAGGCATATCATCAGTAGCCATACATTCAATTGAAGTAGGGCAATATAATGTTTTTCTTTTTATGCAAGTTTCACATTCTCTTTTCATTCTGACACCTCTTTTAATATATCTTGTAGTTCAGTCATGTATTCTATGTGATGAGTACACCAAGTACCCCAATTTTTATTCGTAAATTCTATTGCTCTATTAATGACTTCTTTTTGCTTTTGGACTTGTTGTTCTAAATTAACTATTTTATTATGTACTAAGCAATATATATCAGGACTTAAATCTTTTTGTAATATTTCATCTAAATTCATTTGTTATATTCCTTTCTAAAATTCATTATCCATTTTTACACTAATTAGTGCCTTGCTAGGTTTATTATTGTTTTTACGATTATCTATTCTTCTTTTATTTGCTGGTGTACTTAAATATCTAATAAATTCAGGTTTTACATTTCTTTTCTTTGCCAATTCTTTTGCAGTTCCTATATCAATAAATTCTTCACCCTTATATAAAGCAAATGTTTTTTCCATTATTCTTATTTCTCCTTTAAAACTAAAATTTTATCCAAATCTTTTATTGCATAATTAATACCATCTATTAAATCTTGTTTTCTGGGATTACAACTTCTTGCGTTATATAAATCTTGTCTTGCTTGAAACATGATTTTAACCATATCACCTTTTTCAGTATTTAATAACTTTTCATAAGACAATTTACATTGTTCTAATTCTCTATACATTTGACCTATTCTAAGATATAAATTATATTCCGAGATACTATCAAAATCATCTGCTCGTTTATTTGTGTTTCTGTCAAGATATGCTTTTACATCTTCATACTTATTCATTTCAACACCCCTACAGCATCTTGCAACAATTTTAATTCTTCATACAACCATTCTTTTGCCTTTTCATAAGTTTCTTCATCTGAAGAATAATCGTAAGGACTAAATACATCGAAGTTTATTTCATAGTACCTTTCTTCCCTTTTATCATAAGCATATTTATTTATTGATATATCCGCTCTATAACAACGACCTACTCTTACAACCCTTAGCCGAATATATTTGTTCCTAGTAACCCATGTTTTAATCATTTAATTCTCCTTTAATTATCTGCTATTCCCAAATAGTCCAATAGATCACTATAGCAATCCTTACACAATGTACATAATTTTTTATTATCACAACCCTTATAGGTGTAAAGTGTTATTCTATTTTCTTTAAAAGTAGCTCTTAAGCATTTACAACACATTTGAGTGTTTCTTTGAGATACATTATTCAAATATCTCGTCAATTCTAAATCTGACATATTTCTTATATCTTCTAGATTCATTTTGATACTCCTTTCAATATGTCTACATAAATTTCTAGTAATTCTAATATTTCAGTACTTTCACCATGCTCGTTTATAGTTTGAAAACCATCTATATCTCCTTGTATAGCATTTGTTATGTTATCAATCGTTTCTTGTTGTTTCCTAACTAATTCATATAGTTCTAATCTATCGTCATAACATTTTGCAATATTATCGAATGTACAATTAAAGCCATCAGCAAATTCAAAACCACAACTATCAAATGCTTTATATAACTCGATTCTTTTAAAAATCTCTTCTATTTTTTCACCCATACCGATTTACTTCACTCCTCCTAATAATTTGTTTTCTCCCCAGTCATCTTTGATCGTTGAAATCCAGCCACAATGTACTGCTTTAATACTTCCATCGGGTCTATAAAATTTTTGTGCATCCCAACCTTTGTACAGTGTAGTACCAAAATCTATTTTTCCATTTTTAATACTGTATCGTAGGACATCGCTAACAATAATTATGAAATCTATTTTTTGATTAACTAAGTGTCTAATAAACTCTCTAACTTGACTAAATGGAGGATTAGTTATTACTAAATCATATTTTGAATAATCAACGTTTCTCCACTCTTTGTCATCACATTTAACATCATAGTAGCAATCTTTTAAATACTTATATATGTTGCTTTCTTTATTGTCGCAAGGACATATAATCCTTTTTCCTCTTAAATTATATTTATGAAGTTCTCTTACCACATCTTTATATAATGTAAAAAATTCATCATCTAGTGTTTTTCTTCTACAAGTTTTAATTTGCCTAGGCATAGTTGTCCTCTTCGAAAAAATCAAATATTGTTGTTTGTCTTTCTGTCTTTGTGACCCCAAAATCTTTTAAATAACTATCGATTTCACCATATTCGCCAGGAAAATACTTCGTCATATATCCACCACCAGCATAGCAAAGTTCGTTTTGATATTTTTTATTGGCATCATATTCTAAATACAGACCAAAGTTATCTGGGATGTATGACTTTGGATTCTTGTTTGAAACATTTATTTTAATATCGTATTTTTTTATTTTTATAATCAAACTATATTCGTGAATATAGGCTTTTTTTATTTCAGAATCTACTTCGTAATTTTCATCTATATACATTTTGATTTTTTTTAGTTCATCTAGTATATTTATCATAATCGCTTTTTCACCATTCATCTGTCCAACGATTTATGTAATCAGTTATGTATCTACTGCAGCTTTTATCGCTGAATACTTCACTAGTTGGCATGTTCATACATCTGTTTTCATTGATTTTATCTATTAATCCGATTGTAAATCCCATTACTATCATTAAAATTCCGATTAATGCAATAACTATTGCTGCTTTTTGACCTTTATTTAACATAAATAATACCTCTTTCTTCTTCATTTTTTAGTTTATATACTCTATACCCTGTTTTGCCATTTAAACGTGTAACACTAGCTAATTTCAATTCGAATGCTGTGAATTCGTGAGCATCTTCTAAAAAATATGACAGGCAATTATCGCCTGATGCTCTATAATAATTGTCTGTCAAATATCTTCCTGTTACAACATCTTTAACAACATATCTAGACTTCAATTTGTACTCCAAACGTATAATATTTACCCTCACGTCTTTCAACCAAAGTGTGATTATAATCTATTATTCTAGAGTAATTGTTATAACTTAGTCTTAGTTTTTCTGGCATTGTATGATTTTGTCTAACATAGTTCTCAATGTTTCTAACTATAATATCTAATAACTTTTCTACTGTTACGTCTTCATTCTTTGTAACAAATATTGTTGTTCCTACATATTCTCTTTTTGCTTTCTTTATAAATTCAAACATAATTTCCTCCTAAATTTCTTTATTAAAACTATTATTGTATTCTTCCTTACCCTGTCGCCATACCACTCTACAAAACTCATGTGCTTTTGATGATAATCTGTATTTTTGATATGCATAATCTTTAAATGAAGTTCTTGAAACTCCTAAATAAGTACAGTACTTATTAGCATTCAGTTGGATTTCTGCCCATCTATTGGCTAGTTGCATGAACACCATAGCTAACTGATATGCACTTTCTATATCTTCCGGAATAAGATTATAAAAATCTTCCATAGCTGCTCTATACTGCTCTATATCCTGTTTTAACTGCTCTAACATTTTTCATCTCCTGACCAAGTTACAATTATATTTTTGCTTATAATCGCCTTGGCTACATCCGCTCTACCAATTTTGTATAAAATTTCAATTAATTGTTCTTCTGACTGTGGGTTAAACTGCCATTGAATATAGTAGAATAATGTATCTAGTCTATCGTAAAACAACAAATCCATTGGAGTTAACTTGTTTGTATTTCCATTAATATCTGCTCTAGCATCATAATATTTTCTATTATCATCTATTGTTTTTTCATTATTTGAGCAAATAAATTTTCTACACACTTCTGGCCTAACTGGATATACATTACATTTTTTGTTTTTTCTATCATAAAATGGACATCTCAAATAAATATTGTTACCTTCTCTAATTTCAGTAGGTTGAATTTTATTCTCTTTGATATATTTTTTTATTCTTTTACACTCTTTTTGAGTGATCGGTATAAAAGGTGTACAGCATTCACCGCACCTTGAACAGACATTATTATTAGTGCAATTAGAACATTTTATTGTACTATTCATTGTTCTTCTCCTTATGTTCATGCATCCAATGATATTCTGACTTCAAACCCATATTTTCAAGTAGCCAGTTGGTTGCATATTCTTTGCTTAAATGAGTCTTTTTAACTCTGCTCTCATAATAGCTATTTGTGGCTCTAGAGTTTAATTCTTCTTCATCTTGATAATTACCCTCTATCAAGTAATAATCGTACTCTATGGCCTTAATTCCATCTAATGTGTATGTGTCTGTTGCATAGATTAACTTTTCTTTTCCAAAAAATACTCTATAGCCGCAATTTGGAACGTCATGGTAAAGTTTTACTGGCATTATTTTAAATAATTCATAATCATAAAATAAGCCAATTTCATATACATCAATATTCCTTCTATCAACACCGCAGTTTATCAATTCCTGTACTAACCATTCACAGCAACCGAATCTTAGTGTTGGCCTATCTTTGGCCAATCTTCTTATTGTGGCTTTATTGAAGTGATCTGAGTGAACGTGTGTCAAGAGAACTAGTCTCAATTTTTCAACGTGAGGAGTTAGCAGCTTATAACTAACTCCCATGTCAATAGCTAAAATGTCATTTATTAGTGTGCAGTTCCCATCCGAGCCACTGTTTAAAATCTTATAATTCATTTATGTTGACCTGTTTTATATCAGAATTTTCTGTTGGTTCTGTTTCCAAATTATCTTCTTCATCTTGTACAATTATTCTGTCTTCTTCCTTTAGTTCAGGCAAATCTACATTCATTTCCTCAGCCTCATACATTCCACCTAAATCCTCAACAAAAGCCTCTCTTAGGGCTCTAACCTTTGCTACTTTTTCAATCATTGTGGCAGGTTGTTTAGTCCAATTAGAATTTGGCTCTCCATCACTTTTTCTCTGGATAGCTTCTTCTAATGAAACACTGGCTTCAATCGAATTTTCCCAATCTTTTCTAAAAACTTCAGCCCAACCACCTACAAGAGTTTCATTAGGAAGTTTAAATGTACCTGTTCTTTTCTTTTCTTCACCATTTTCATTGGTTACAATAATTCCGGATTTCATACCATTGTATTTAGGATTTAATACTGCTCTTTTTAAAATTGCATCTTTCCCTACAACTATTGTTGCTGGTGTCTTATTTGAATATTTAATACAGTATGCTTCTCGTAAAAATGGATTTAGGCCTCTAACCTTGCACAATTCAGTAAACATTTTAAATTCTGGCATTGTAATTTGTGCACTAGTACCCACTATGTAATCTTGTACTATTTTGGGTGTTAATTTAATTTGTTGCCCATCAACCTCGTATACAACTGCTAAATTGTTTTGCAATTCTTGTTTATTATTCATAATCATATCCTCCATTATTTAAAAATTCTTTTAGCGCTTTTAATTTTGCTCTTGTTCCTCTAACTTTAAATGTTAATTCTAAAATTTCTTCCTGATTTCTATTGGCTTTTTCTTCTACTTTTGGAGCAGATAGAATATTGATTCTCTTTAACATTTCTTCATCGTTGATTACTTGTTCTTTTGTTGACTCCTTTTCTTTTTTCATGTCTTCCAATTGCTTATATCTGTCCATTACCATTGCTATTGATTCAGCAGACTTAAGAGTCTTTTTGTATTCGATCAGAATCTCCTCTTTGTGTTCCAATGTGTTAATCAAATCCACATCTTTTGCACATCTATCAATGAATTCATTCATTTGATCTTGTATTTTCTTTGTTAAATTTCCAGTAGATGTCAATAGGCCTTTTGTTACCGATATGTTCATCTGACTGAAATTAACAAAGTCAATACCCTTGCTTTGTGCATATTCGTTGAAATATGATTCAACTTTTTCTCTTACTTTTTCCAATTGTTCATCATCAAATGCTTTTACTTGAACGTTGATCAAATCGTAAGTTTCTTTCAACAGTTTTTCTGTTTCTTTAGCAGTGTCTTCAAACAATTTTATTGGCTCGTTATATTTAGCAACAATTTGTTTTCTAAAATCTTCAATTTGTTTTTTAAATTTGTTTATATCGGCCTTTTCCTTTTCTGCATCCTCTTTTGTTGCAGCAGTAAAAACCATGCCTGTATAATATTCTTTCACTTTGATTGCATATTCTTTTACTTTTTTGATATTGTCTTCAATTTTTGCTGTTCCTATTATTTCGGCATTAATTTCTTCTTTAAATTCTGGTTTCGTTAATGCTTTTTCTTCAAAAATTTCTGCTTCTTTAACTTCTTCCATGTTTTTCCTCCAACTTTTCTATTTTTTCTTTTAGTTCTTTAATTTTTTTGTCTTTTATATTGCACTCAACAGTTTTTCTGTTAAGTCTTTTCTCAAGCATTGAATTTTCTGATTTTAAATCTCTGTATGTTTTAAATAAATTTAAAAATATTTCAATCATAGTTTTACCTCATCAATGATTGCTTTAATGTATTTAATCTTTTCTTCCGAAGAATATTGATCATCCTCTATTAGTTCAGATATTTCTTGAAGTTTTGCTTTAAACATTTCCTTTTGCTCTTCTGTTTTCATAAATTCATCAAATGGTACTGTAGAATTTCTTTCACAGTAGTCATCATATCCTGGATAATAACTATCTAAATCTTTCGTTTCCATATTTTCTCCATTTCTTTTTTGAATTTTATTTTGTCGTTTCTATAAATTGCTCTACCGCATATATGACAAATTAATACGTCTCCTTTGCAGTATAAAAAACTTCTCTTTGCGCCGCATACACATTTTCTGCATGTGTCATTATAATTATCGGCATTTCTCATTTGTTAAGCCTTCTTCATCATCAAATAAATCCAAAACTTCCAAATTCAAAACATTGTTTTCTTTTCGCATGTTCAATTCTTTAGCAACTTCCAATTTTCTAAGTTCAATTTCGGCGACATACTTGTAAAAGCTCTTGCCATACAAACTTTCAAACGTAGGCTCTTCTGGTAAAGGGCATTTCCATTTTTTCATACAATTTTTACAGTTGATTGTTTTATAGAGACTGCCCAAATGACATTCAAAATTTTCATCGCACGTGCGCATATTATTACACACACTATTATTAGTCTTATATTCTATATATTCTTCTATTGTGGTTAGTTGTTGGTTAGTTGTTGGTTGATTGTTGGTTAGTTGTTGGTTAATTTGTTGGTTAACTTGCTGATATATTTCGAATTTTACTATTGATATTATTGAGAATTTATTGGTTTTTTTGATGGTTAATTCCTTGGTTGAAATTAAGTGTTTTAGTGCTGTTCTTATCTCTTGTTCTGATAAACCTAATTCTTGAGCCAACTTTTTTCTTCCTGTCACAAAGCTCCCTCTGGGTATGTCATGCCCCTCAAATTTTCCATCCTTCCAATTTGCTTTTAATAAACAATGAATAAAAAGTGCCTTTGTATTTTGGTCCTTATACCATTCCCAATTTAAAAATTTTGTAAATATTTTTATCCATTTTCCATTCATTTAGCACCTCAATTTGACAAAATTAAAAATTTGTAGTATTTTAAAAGTGCTTGTTTTAAGCAAGGGACTTTTTGTGGTTATTGAGTCCTTTTCTTTTTGCCTTTTTTTCATTTTGCCTCCTTTAGTTAAATAAATCTTCGATCAAATATTCACTTAATAAGCCGCTTAATACGAACGTTAATAGTCCGAACGATGTCCAGCTGGCAGTTATGTTATTTATCCAGCTGTAAACTGTTAAAGTATATAAATCATGTATAATAGTGCTAATACAGATTAACAAAATCACTAGTTTAAATAAGTTCTTCCATTTTATTTTTTTCATTTTTACACCTCCTCTCAAAATCCAAATTTTTTTCGAATAATTTTTGTTAATGCTAGTTTTGTTTGACCCTCTGGTACTAATAAATTCTTTTCTTTCATTTCATTCCGAGCTAATTTAATGTACTCTAGTGCTCTTACATACGTTATTTCTGGAATAAGTTTTTGTAAATCATAAGCTGATACGTATAATTGATTTAGTATTTCTTCTTTTGTCTTGGTAGGACTTTCTTTAATCTTCATATTTTGACTCCTGTTCTATTTCTTCTTTCGTCTTAAATAAATAATCTAAACTCAACTCTGGAAAAAATGATTTTCGAATTTTTTTACATTCAGGTAATTTCCAATCTCTTTTGCCAGTAATTTTTAGACTAATTGTTGAACTGTTTTTATCCAATAGTCCAATTAGATCAAACTGAGTTATTTTTTTTCTACTCATTTCTGCATCTAAGTTCGGATACATGTGATGCCTCCTTTCTAATACGGACTTCCGTATTGATAAATCGAGTATAATACGGAACTTCGTTTTTTGTCAATACAATTTCGATAAAAAAATACGAATTTTCGTTTTTTCGTATTTACATTTACATTTTTGGAGATTATAATGATTACAAGAAAGGAGTTTTGAATATGACATTTAATGAAAAAGTTGATAGTTTTATGAAAGATAATAATATCAAGAACTTGAAGCAGTTAGCTATACTATCAGATATTCCATATACAACGCTTAGAGATTTTTATGAAAAAGAGAGTGCAGATAATTCCCGATTTTCAACAATAAAAAAGCTTTCTACTTTTATGAAATGCACAATGGATTATTTAGCTTACGATGATTTGCTTAACCCCAACCAATGTAAAATAGATGGATTAGATATTAGCGATGAGACAAACGTCAATTTTAATAAAGTAGATGAATACAACTCAAAACTTGATAGATTTGATTTGCTATATAATCAAAATAAAGGTATTTTAACCGATGATGATAAAGAACATATGGAGTTTATAATTAATAAACGAATTCGTGAAATTGATAGGCAATTAGATGGTGAATAATAAGTATGCTAGTACAGGTACTTAATGAGGGGTATAATATGAATTTATATAATTTATTAAGTAAACAAATAACTCAAGATGAACTATTAAATTATTACAATGCTACTATTGTGTATGATAATTTACCAGAAAAAGTTAATGGCTGTGTATTTAACTATCGAGGTATCAATGTAATAATTATTGATAGCAATTTGTCTTATTATAAAAAGAAAAAGACAATTCTTCATGAATTGGCTCATATTGAACTTAATCATTTGAATCAAACGGATCCACTTACTGCATTTAAAATTGATAAATGTGAGGATGATGCTGATTTATATATTAAGTCATTATTAGAAATAATAGATTAAAATATGCTAGTACAGGTATTTTAAAATAAATGTGGAAAGGAACCAAAAGAATGAGTAGTGAAAACAAAATTGTATGTCCTACATGTGGAAGTGAAAACAAAGAATTATATATGACTCACGGGCAGATAATAGGACATCGTTGGATTTGTAAAGATTGTGGGAAAGTATTCGAAGATCAATCTACAATAGACAGTCACAAAAAGTCAAGTAAAAGTCTATTAAAAATTGCTGCATTTTTATCTATAATATTAATTATTTTAATATTATTTATGATTGCATTTTCGTAAAAAAAAGACCTACTGCTGGAACAGTAAGTCAAAAACCTAAATAAATTAGGTACAGAAATTAAAAAAATGTCCTACCAAGACTTTTCTCTTTTTCTGTACTCTAATTTTAACAAATTTATAGAAATATGTAAAGATTGGAGTGATGTTTTTATGGCAGTATATAATGAAAAAAATAAGACAAAATGGACCAAGGATGGGCGACATTGGTATTTTGTCTGTTATTATAAAAATATTTATGGAGAAAGAAAACAAAAAGTGTCAAAAATGTATTTTACAAAAAAGGAGGCGGAAGAGGCTGAATTAGTATTTTTAAGCAAAAGAGAACATCCAGCCAGAATTAAATTTATTACACTTACTAAATCCTATTTTGAATATTTATCTACTATTAGAAAATCTTCTACAGTGAATTCATATATAAAGGATTCTAAGAATCATATTATGTCCTATTTTCAAGATTATTTCGTGGATGATATAAATATTCAAGTAATTCGTTTATGGGCTGAGGAAATGGATAAAAAGCACCTTTCAATAGCATATAAAAACAAAATATATAATATTCTTTGTAAAATTTTTGATTATGCTATAAGACAATATGACTTAAATAATAATCCAGCAAGAGCTTTTGGATGTTTCCAGCAAAAACAAGATGCTATCGTTAGAGACGAAGATAAAATCAGATATATTACTTTTGATGAATTTAATAAATTCTTATCTGTAATTAATGACTTGCGAGATAGAACATTTTTTATATTTGCATATTACACTGGTTGCAGACGTGGTGAAATTCAAGCAATTACATGGGAAGATATTAACTTTAATACAAATGAAATATCAATTAATAAAACACTTTATGAAGAGACAGCTGGTAAAGTTGATATAACTTCCACAAAAAATAACCAAAACAGAAAAATTAAAATGAGTAAGTTCTTAGTTGAATCCTTACTCATATATAAAAATGAAGTAAAAAAATATACCGATTTTAAAGAGTCATGGTTTGTATTTGGCAATACCAGATTCCTACCTAAAACTACTATAAATAGGCATAAAGACTACTACTTCAAACTAAGTGGTGTACATAGAATAACCATGCACGAATTTAGACATAGTCACGTTTCATTATTGATTAATGAATATATCAAGCAATGTCACAAATTAAATATAAAAATTGATACTGTAAAATTCTTCACAATGGCTTCGGATAGATTAGGTCATACCATCCAAGTCATGATAGAAACATATTTACACTTATTTCCAACTGTACAAGATGAGATTGTCGATATTTTAGACAATCTAGTTTTTGCAGATAATTTATAAAGAAAGGTAAAAAATATTAGGTAATTATTAGGTAACTTTAATAAAGACATAATAAAAACGTTGATTTCTCAACGTTAAATTACTTATGGTCGGGAAGACAGGATTTGAACCTGCAACCCCTTGGTCCCAAACCAAGTGCTCTACCAAGTTGAGCCACTTCCCGATAACTGGTGCGCCCGAAGGGATTCGAACCCCTGACCTTTTGGTTCGTAGCCAAACACTCTATCCAACTGAGCTACGAGCGCAAGACATGTTGTTTAGCTACAGCACATTAGTTGTCTTAACATTATTTATAAAAATGGTGGCTCCAGCGGGAATCGAACCAGCGACACAGGGATTTTCAGTCCCTTGCTCTACCGACTGAGCTATGAAGCCAAATATGGCGGTCTCAACGGGGCTCGAACCCGCGATCTTCTGCGTGACAGGCAGACGTGTTAACCAGCTGCACCATGAGACCAAATATTGGTTGCGGGAAGAGGATTTGAACCTCTGACCTTCGGGTTATGAGCCCGACGAGCTACCGAGCTGCTCCATCCCGCGATTTAAATGGCGGAGGAAAAGGGATTCGAACCCCTGCGCCGCTTGCACGACCTCCCGGTTTTCAAGACCGGTCCCTTCAACCAGACTTGGGTATTCCTCCATAACGTCATTCTTTTCAGACGACAAATTGATTATAACATAGTAATTTTACGGATGTCAACATTTTTATTAAATTAATTGTAAAACTTAAGGTGTCTATTTAATTATATGTGTAAAACCATAAAACTTTAATATAAAAGCTCAAACCTTAAATTTGAGCTTTAATATTTTAATTGGTGCCTAAGGCCGGACTTGAACCGGCACGAGGGTTGAATCTCGCAGGATTTTAAGTCCTGTGCGTCTACCTATTCCGCCACTCAGGCATGGTGACCTGTATGAGATTCGAACTCATGACCCTTTGATTAAAAGTCAAATGCTCTACCGACTGAGCTAACAGATCAAATATTTAAAAAATGGCTGCCTCGGTTAGATTCGAACTAACGCATGTCAGAGTCAAAGTCTGATGCCTTACCACTTGGCTACGAGGCAATACTAAAGTGGTGGAGAGAGATGGATTCGAACCATCGAACTCAATGAGAACAGATTTACAGTCTGTCGCGTTTAGCCTCTTCGCTACCTCTCCAAAAAAATGGTGCCGAAACCAGGACTTGAACCCGGAACCTACTGATTACAAGTCAGTTGCTCTACCAATTGAGCTATTTCGGCATAATGGTGGGCGATACAGGACTCGAACCTGTGACCCCCTGCTTGTAAGGCAGGTGCTCTAACCAACTGAGCTAATCGCCCGAAACAAATCAGTTGACAGTATTAACTATACCAACTTCTATTTATTTTGTCAATAAATTTTGATAATTTTTTTATTTTTTTACTTTGCTAGCCTCTGATTCCTGAATTTTAGCTGTTACCCATTTACCTAACTGTGACTGTAAAGTGGAAAAACCATTAGGAGTTTCAACTATTTTAGTAGCTTTTCGTTTAGTAATTCGGTAATCAATATTTTTAATACTTAGTTTTACATGATGCTCATCTTCATTTTCATCAATGACTTTTGCTTTTATTGTTTCACCTATTTTTACATAATCATTGACGTTTCTTACAAAATTTTCTGATATTTCTGAAATATGTATTAGGCCACTATAATATTCATCAAGGCTTACAAAAACACCATACTTTTCTATTCCGGTTACGCATCCAGTAACAATTTCGCCGTACTTATATTTTTTCATCCAATGCACCTTCACGTTAATTATAACATTTTTACCTTAAGATAACAAGAAACTTTCTTTACACACCTATATTTTCAATGTATAATGTTGATGGTGATTATTATGAAAGACGAAAGTATTGAATTACGTATAAGAGCAATTATTGATAAGGTGCGACCATTCTTATTAAATGATGGTGGTAATTTGGAATTTGTTAAATTTGAAGATGGCATCGTTTATGTTAAATTATTAGGAGCTTGTGAAGATTGCCCCATGCTTGATGTAACTTTAAAAGATGGAATTGAGGAATTAATTATCAATGAAATTCCAGAAGTTAAAGAAGTTAGAAATATAGATATTAATGATGGTGAGTAAGAATTTACTCATCTTTTTTTATAACCACTCTATCTTAACTAAATTTCTATTAAATCCCTGTAAAATACTAAAAACTTCACTTACAAATTTCTCATATTCTTCGATTCTACTAATTATTTTTTTAATATTAGTCTCATCTGTCCTATTAGTTATTGTCATTTCATAGGCATCAAAATAATAACTTGGATATAATAGTCTAGCATATATTAACATACAGTTTTCAAGAGTTAGATCTATTTGACTTAGAGTGTTTTTTATTTTACGAGTATTATAGTTATTATTCCAAAACATAGTTTTAAGACTTTCTCCTATGTCTCTAGAGCGATGATCTATTACGATATTTAGTGGATTATAATACTCTTTTTCAACCATTCTATTACGACAGAGACATTTTTTTAAATTAGTTTTTCCTATATTATAATTTATATAACTAATAGAAGACTCTGTCATACCTATATAATATTCAAAGCTTTCATCAATACTTTTATATAAACCTTTTATATGTTTAAATTGATATTCGTAATAATCAACTTTTTTAGACCAAAGAAGACTCCAATTAGTTCTATCTAGTAAGAGTTTTGTAGTACTAGATACTTCTCGTAATGGTGGAAAGGCATTACTTTGTTTTTTTTCTATTAAGACATATATTTTATTATTGTAAGGAGTAAAAATACTTTTATCTTTATTAACGATAATCTTTTCATACTCTGGATAGTCTTTTGTTAATTGATAAGCTTCTAAGACCATATCTTGATTTAATATTTCGACAAAAACATATATTTTATTTTTATATTTTATGTAATTAGTGTAATTAATCTTACTAACGTATATATCATCAAACAAGTAATAATATCTAATTGTATTTCGCATAAGCATCAACTCAATTAATTTTATGTAAAAAAAAAGAGAAAATTACTTTGTTCTCTTTTTATATTTATTTTGTTTTTTCTTTAGATGTTTCTTCTTCACTACTCATGGCTAGCATATCATTCATTTCACCAAGAGTTTTATCTATTTCACTCTTTTCAGCTTCGAGTTCAGCTTTTCTACTAATGTACATATTAGTCTGATTATAGCTTTGTTCTGCTTGAGCTTTTAGAGATTCTTGAAGAGCTACTACTCTTTCGGTAGCCATGGCTAAGGCGTCTCTACTACCTTCTGTTTCTCTTTCTGCTTGAGCTGCACTTTCTCTAGCTGCTTCTTCTTGTTGTTTGGCAGTTGCGGCTTCTTTCTTTAGTTCCATTGTTTGTACTAAATAAGCTCTTAATGATTCCATATTGTTTAAATCTAGAATATCAGTTAATTCCATAGGATTAGCTAAAGCTGCTCTAGCTGACTCTTTAGCAGATTCTTGATATACCTCTTGAGGAGCTTCTTCTGCTACTACTTCTTCTGTTTTTCCTAATTCCTCTGTTTTAACTTCAACTCTTTCAGGAGCAATTAGTGGCACTGTTCTAGAAATTGGTCTAGAACTTTCTTGCTCTATTGTAACTGGTGATATTGCTTCAGGTTCATTTTCTACTTCTGGAGCTTGTGTTACTTCACTTACAGCAACAGCTTCATCTTGTGGATCATAAGCCATATATTTTTCTATTTTAGCACTTGTGGCACCATTACGAAGAGCTTTGAAATCAGCACCTAATTCTTCACTATCTTCTAATGGAGCTGGTTGTTCTGCTACAACTTCAACAGTATCTTCAGGTTGTTTTTCAACATTTAAGCCGTTTCTTTTTATATTATCAAACATTGTAGACTTTACTTTTAGAGCTTTATGTTGAACATGCATTGCTCTAAGTAATGGTAAGTCTACAATTACTATAGCATCTTCTTTGGTAGAAGGTACTAACACTGTGCTGTCATTAATAGCTGTTGCTTCCTTTGTAAAGCTTGCATACTTATCAATGATACCAGCATAAGAAACACTTCTTAATTTTATTTTTTGGGGTGATTTAATACCTTGTACTTCCCCATACCCGTTATCACATAATACTGTGTTTTCTAATACAGTCATGTTAAGACCTCCTATCTGTTATTCTGATTTGGATAATTCACGTAATACGTCTTTTATTCTATTCCATTCTTCTTCACTTTCAACACCTAGTAATTTAGGTTCTCCAGTTGAACGTTCTATATTTGAAACATATACAGTTATGTTTTCATTTTCATCTTTTTCATTTTTTGTATAAACTACATATTCTTTTCCAGTATCTTTGAACTCAAAAGCTAAAATAACTTCAACTTCTTCGATTGAGCCATCACTAGCAACAATTGACATAAGTTTTTTGTTAGTTTGATTTTCCATCATATATATTAAGTCCTCCCTTATTATCCGTATATTATCATTTTAACATATTTTTACTTAATTACAAGCATTTTACTGTACTTTTTTCAAGAGAAATGTTTTAGCACCATAACTACAATATTCTTTTTTATACTCTTCTAAATTATTAATATTATTTATAGGAGTAGCTTTTTTATTAGTTGGGCTATTAAAACCTTTCAATCTAAGTTTATCGTATGAATAATCTCCAAAGATATAATCAAAGTTATTAAAATAATCAGTTACCTTTTCTTTTAATAATTCTATATCTAGACAATTATCATTTTCAACTACTTCATATTTTTGATTATTTAGTTCTATGATTTTCATATATTATTGCACCTTACTTTATTAATATTTTCTTGTTTAATTATATCATATTTTTCTACTCCAGAGGTAGAGATATTGAATCAGATTCTTTATTTATATCTTGAAAATAATAATCTGGTACTATACCTTTAATAATCTTTATAGTTAGAGGTGCCTTAATTTCGACAATAAAATTTTTAGAAGTGGTTGGCATGGTTATCTGTTCTCCTACTTCTACTAATATATTAGTTTCTACAGTTATATTATTAATACCATAACTAGATATTTTGGTTTCAAGATTGGCTTGCACTTGACCAATAAATGATAATCTTATAGGAATGTTAGGACCCATATTAGCAAAAAGAGTATCACCATTTAAAGCCCCTATGGGCACTTCACATAAAACACCATTTTTAATTTTAGTTAAGTTTTTAAGTTTAAAATTATTAGATATTTGTAAATCTTCTATTTTACCTTCCTCTAGGTTAGTTAATTCTTTTTGAATGGTATCAGTTATTTCTAATAATAATTTATTTACTTTTTGAGTATTATAGTCAAGAGTTTCTATTTCTCCTTTACTATTTTTAGTTATAATAAACAAGTCATAATCATTATTTTTAGCAATAACTTCATTAACAGTTGAACTTACAATGTTATTAGCAAAATGATTGGCTTCAATATTAACATAACTTGAAAGAATGGGATTTAGAGCATTTGATATTATTTGTAACAAAAAAAAAGAAAAAACTATATTGACTATTATAAGCCAAAATAAAAGTTTTATTTTATTCATGGGAACCTGGCTTTACTAAGATTACATCTTCACCTATTTTGGTTATATCTTGCCATTTTACTTCAATATCACTTTCTCTATTTAAAGAGAAAAAGTTTTTATTAGCTTCAATTACTAAAGTTTCTACTGTACCATTTTCAGTTATATTGGCATCTATAATGGTACCAATATTTTTACCATCATTTATATTAACAATATTTTTAGTTTGTAAATCAGATAGTCGCATACTTATCACCTTTAGTTAATTATATTTTTAGAGGGATTATTTATGCTACTTCAATACTTTTTTTAATTGTTTAATGGCTCTTTTTTCTAATCTTGATACTTGAGCTTGACTAATATTTAATTCATTAGCTATTTCCATTTGTGTCTTACCAACTATGTAGTGTTTATCAAGAATATCTTTTTCTCTTTGATCTAGATTGTTAATAGCTTCTTCTATGGCTATTTTATTGGATAGTTCAGCATTATTAGTTTTTTTATCTTCAATTTGATCAGCTAAATAAATTGTATCGCCACCATCATTATAAATAGGTTCAAACATGCTTACTGGTTCTTTAAGGGAATCAAGGGCCATTATTACTTCACCTACTGTAATATTTAACTTTTCGGCAATATACTCTGTGCTTGGTTCTTGACCATGTTCCATAATATAGGCTTCTTTTATTTTTAATGATTTATAGGCTATATCTTTAACTGAACGGCTAATTCTTACTTGACTGTTATCTCTAATATAACGTCTCACCTCACCTGTTATCATAGGAACAGCATAAGTTGAAAACTTTACTTCATGACTTAAATCAAAATTATCAATAGCTTTTAAGAGCCCAATACAACCAATTTGAAATAAATCATCCATATTATCAGATTTATTAGTAAATTGTCTTAATATTGATAAAACTAATTTTAAATTACCACTTACTAAAAGATCACGAGCTATCTCATCACCTGTTTGTGCTCTTTTAAATAATTCTGTCATTTCTTCATTAGAAAGTACTACTATATCATTAGTATTTATACCACTTATTTCTACTTTATATTTTGCCATTAGAAAGCTCCTTTCAACTTAATTATGAAGAAAGGAGCTTTTCTTTATGCAATATTATTAATTTTTATTATAATTTTCTAAGAATGAGTGTTTTTCATTATTAATCTTTGTTCCTAAAACAGTATCTATATTAACATTTTCACTGGATTTAAATATGTTGTAGGCAATATTTTTGTTTGTTGCTTCTAACTTTTTAATTAGATTTTTCATTTCTAAACGCTTAGAGTCTTTTTTAGATTCTTTGGAGGTAAATTGACAAGCACAGTTAATGAAATGTAGATCATTATTTTGAGCCCAATTTATTATAGAACTTTCTCTTACTAAATAAAGAGGTCTTATTAGTTCCATACCAGCGAAGTTGGTACTTTTTAGTTTAGGCATCATGCCTTTGTACTCACCACCATAAAATATTGAAAGCATAATTGTTTCGATAGCATCATCAAAATGATGACCTAAAGCAATTTTATTACAGCCGAGTTCTTGAGCTCTAGCATAAAGAAAGCCTCTACGCATTCTAGCACATAAGTAACAAGGTGATGATGGGGAGTTTGTATTTACTATGTTAAAGATATCTGAATTAAATATATTTATATCTAGACCTAATTTTTTAGCATTAGAAATTATTTTTTCACGATTTTCCTTATTGTATCCAGGATCCATTACAAGATAGACTAACTCAAATTTTGTTTTACCATGTTTTTGTAATTCTTCTAAGCATTTAGCAAGAAGCATGGAATCTTTACCACCAGAAATACAAACAGCAATTTTATCATTTTCAGATATTAACTCATAGTCTCTAACAGCTTTAGTAAAGGGACGCCAAATCGTTTTACGAAATTTGGTTATAATACTTCTTTCAATTTCTTCTTGTGTTATCATATTATCATCACTACTTTTCTAGATAGTCTTTGCCTTTATGAGGTTCTTCAAAAAGTAAACCTCGGTAGTTTTGTTGACGAAGGGCCTCATATATTACAATTGCGACACTATTGGAAACATTCAAGGCACGAACATTGCTAGTCATAGGAATACGCATACAATGATCTAAATCTTGCTGTAATATTTCTTTAGGAATACCAGTTGATTCTTTGCCAAAAATAAAATATAAATTTTCATCTTTAGGATTACTATAATCAAAACTCGTATGAGGTTTATGACCATAACGAGTAAAATAATAATAGATTCCAGGATTTTTTTCTTTAAAATCAGAAAAATTTTCATAGATAGTATATTCTAGTTTATCAATATAATTAACACCACATCTTTTTAAATGGGCATCATCTATAGTAAAACCTAGGGGTTTTATTAAATGTAATTTTGTTCCTGTTGCGACACAAGTGCGCATGATATTACCAGTATTTTGAGGAATTTCTGGTTCATATAAAACGATATTATTCATATTTTCTCCTACATTAAAGGGAAGCTTACTCCCCTATTTTGTTTAATTCAATAAATTGTTTAGCTTTTGTTATGGTTAAATTATTTTCTTGTTCTTGAAGAAGAGCACTTACATTTGATTCTTCAAAAATTATAATAGCTGGATAATTAGTAGTTAGTTTTACTTTATAATTATACTTTTCATTAAAAGTTTTAGTAAATGTTTCTTGATCAGTATTACTTATATTTAAGTAAATTATAGAATCCTGTAAATTTTTCTTTTTTATTAGTTTAATAAAACTTTCTTCAAAACTACGACATTTAGGATTACTAGCAGTACATACATAAACTACGCAATTAACATTTTCCTTAACATAATGGTCTAACTCTTCACTAGTTATTTCTGATAAGGTTCCCCTAATAACAGGTGTTTCTTTAATACTATCACTATAAACATAATAACATTTACAAAAATAAAGTGTTATCGCAACCGTAATTAAACATGTTATAAGTAATAAAATATAATTCCTTATAGTACGAGTCTTTTCTATATCTTTCATTTAACCACTCCTCTTATATAATTATTTTAACACATATTATTATCTTTTAATAGATTTTTTGTAGGTACCTATTAATAATGCTTTTAACTTCTGCACCTGTTTCATCATAAAAGTCAAAGCGATAAGTAATAGGTTTAATTATTTCATTTGGTTCAATTATAGTATTAGTATAATTTAAAATATGGGTCTTTTCTCCATCAAAATAAGTTGGAAATATATGATCTTTACTGTCAATTAAAGTATATTTATAATCATTTTTATTCATATTTAAAATATTACCTTTAATGATCATATTTTCAACTCTTCCATATACTAAAACTTCAAGATTAGGTGTTGAGTTAAATAGTTTATGGTAATTAGTTAGTAAATTATTAATTTTTAAAGATGATAATTCTACTGATAAAGTTACACTTTTTAGACCTAGTTTTGTTAAGTAATACACTGTATAGGAATTATAGGCATTTAGACCATAATCGCCTATATTTATTTTATTTTTAAAATCAAAGTAGTCAGAAACTAAATTCTTTGAGGCTAAGTTTTCGATAATATTTTTCTTACAACGTGGAGTTTTATAATAAACGTTAGGAAAATCTTGGTACTTTTTATATAGTTCTAAATTAGAAGTATATATACGATTTAAATTTAGAGTAAGACAAGCTTTTAATTGTTCTTCGTTATATACACTTTAAGATATACCTTTAGTATTATTACTACTTAATAGTTTTTCAAGGGTAACTTCTTGACTGATGACATTTACTTTTTTATTTTCTCTAATAGATATTAGTTTTGATGAAGCTTCACGACGTAAGTCATTTAAACTTTTAATAGGTATAAATATATTATCATCTGATATATTATTTATACTTTGACAAGTAAATGGAGTTTCTCCTAACTTAGTAAGTTGTTCATTTATTCTTTCTATCGTAGTTGGAGAATTAATTGCCTTTTCAACTAAGTTACCTTCTACTGTAACAGTATCTATACCATCAGTTATCTTTAGAGTAAAAGGCTTATTAATAAGTGATGTGACAGTTATAGTAATAGGTATTTTCTTTAGAGGGTATGATTTTAGGCTTTCTAATAACTTATAGTCCTGAGTTTTTGCTACTTTATCTTTTATTTTTAAGTTAACTTTATTATCTACGTAGCAAATATCGGTTGCGGAAGATGTCATTTTACCTTTTTCATCATATAAGTAATTTACAATAAAGCCTGTTTGAGATTTTAAAAAACGAATTCCGTCTTGTTGATTTAGTGGGTGTGTTAATTTTAATTTTATTTTATCTTTAGTTATGTCTATAACTTCACCTATTTCTAGACCAATGTGATTAGGACTTTTAATGTTTAGAATATCAGTAGGCTTATTTTCAAAAAGATGACCTGTTGTAAATTCTCTATTGAATATTGTTTTTAATTTTTCATTATACTCAGTAATATTAATATTACCATTATGGTCGATTAAGTTACGATAAAAGTTAGTAATGAAACCCACATATTCAGGACTTTTCATACGTCCTTCTATTTTAAAACTTAGAATATCACTTTCTAATAACTTTTTAAATACTGAGGAAGTGTTTAGTTCTTTAGTACTTAAAAGATAATTATTGGTACTTATTATTTTAGCATTGTGAGATAGTGAATAAGGTAGACGACAACAACCTGTGCATTCACCACGATTACCACTTCTATTACCTATCATACTACTCATAAGGCAACAACCAGAGTAACAAATACATAAAGCGCCATGTACAAAAACTTCTTTTTCAATTGGAACAGTTATTGACTCTATTTCTTCTAATGACAATTCCCTAGAAAAAACAACTCTTTTTACTCCTAAATTATAAAAAAGTTGAGCTGTTTCTTGAGCTGAAGTGTTAGCTTGTGTAGAAGCATGAATTTCTAGATTGGGATATTTTTCACGAATTAGACAAATCATTCCAAAATCTTGGACAATAACAGCATCTATGCCATTTTCATGAAGAAAGGCAATTTGATCTAGAAAACTATTAACTTCCTCATCACTAATTAAAGTATTCATAGTAGCATAGATTTTTACACCATATAAATGACACAATTTAATAGCAGCAACTATTTCAGAATTAGTAAAGTTAGTCGCAAACTTCCTAGCTCCAAAATTTTTACAGCCTAAATAAACCGCATCAGCACCATTAAAGATAGCTTGATATAAGGCTTTCATAGAGCCAACTGGTGCGAGTAGTTCTTTTTTCATATGATTCACCTCAATACTTATAGATTATATCATACTTTTAAGGGATAATTAATTAGAAATTATGCATATATTTTTAGTATGAAGGAAAAAGATGAACTAATTAAAACTCTTACTTTAGAAAACTATATTTGGGTTATTTATATAGGAATTGCCGCTTTTAATATTTATGCTGATGAACTCTTAAAAAAAGCTATTAAGAATAACACTAAAGAGGAAGAAAGTAAAGCTAAGAAAATATTTTTAGGAGTTTTAATAATAACGATTATTATTTATATTTATTTTCTTAATAAAAATTATAAAGATTGGAAGAAGCATTATGATAAAGAGGAATATAAGATTAGATTATTAGGTAGTATTTTGGTTCTTACTGGTACTTTGTGTTTTTTATATTTTCAACTAAAAACTAAAAATGAGGTGGACTCAGTTTCTAATATTTGATTTTAAATTTTCAATTTCCTGATTTAGGGCTTTAACCATCTTTTTAAGCATTTCTATTTCAGCTTGTTCATTAGTAGTATTATTACTTTGATTATTACTTGAATTATTATTTTGACTATTAGGATTTCTTTCTTGTTCTACTTGTTTATAGAAGGCATTAGTACATATAACTTGAGCTGTTAACATTAACCAATTGCCTAGAGCATTCTGTTCATTAGCTGTTAAATCATCAATTAAAAGATACCCTACAGCGATAGCACTTAAGGAAAATACTTTGGGTGGGACATTTGGGATAAAATTCATAATGAGTCACCTTATTCTTATATATGCAAATATTTTTATTATTATTTGTTTACTAGTAGTAATAGCTTTTTAAAATCATATAATTTAATATGAATGAGAAAAGAAAGATTTTAAAAAAGTTAAAAGTAGAAGAAGACATTTGGCTTATTTACTTACTGATAATAGGTCTTTCTTTTTATAGTAATTCGGTAGAAAGAAAATATTATATTAATAATGATTTAGAAGCTAAAGAAAAGTATAGAAAAATAAATATATTAATCTTTTTAATAGCTTTGATTATTTATATTTATTTTTTTAATGATAGTTATAATGATATTAAGAATCTTTCTAGTAGTGATTCTTATGATAAGAGATTTTTTAATAAAGCTAGTTTTACAGCTTCAACGCTTATATTAATATCAGGTGCTATTTTACTTTTTATTGCGATATATGATGAAAATCTTAGTACAGAACTTGCTTTTAGTTAGAAAAAAAATAATTGTTTTGGTTAAAGCAATTATTTTTATTTTGCTATGTACTTATTATTTTACATATAATTATCAGCTTTTACTTCCATAAAGCTTTGAGGATGAGCACATACTGGGCAAACATCTAAAGCTTCTGTTCCTTCATAAACATAACCACAGTTACGGCATATCCAAATCTTATTACCATCTTTTTTGAAGATACGATCATCTTCAATATTTTGTAATAATCTTAAATATCTTTCTTCATGTTCTTTTTCTATTTCTCCTACTTTTTCAAATAAGTAAGCTAGACGTTCAAAACCTTCTTCTTTAGCTGTTTTAGCAAATTCTTTATACATTTCTGTCCATTCGTAATTTTCACCAGCAGCGGCATCTTTTAAGTTATCTGTAGTTGATGGTATTTGACCGCCATGCAATTCTTTAAACCATAACTTAGCATGTTCTTTCTCATTGTTAGCTGTTTCTTCAAAAATAGCTGCTAACTGTTCATAACCATCCTTTTTAGCTTTACTAGCATAATATGTATATTTATTTCTAGCTTGACTTTCTCCAGCAAAAGCAGCTAATAAATTCTTTTCTGTTTTACTTCCTTTTAATTCCATGTAATTACCTCCTAATAATATTTATTAATATCACTCTTATTATAGCAAATTTAAAAATAGTGTCAATGATATAATACAAGGAACATCTAGGTATTTATAACATAAACTACTATAGGTGAATTGTATGAATATAAAACATCCTTTTTTCTGCAGATGTAATAGTTGTCGTCAAAAAAGAAGAAGCAATATTCTCTATTTAGCTTTTATTATTGTTATTTTTATAATTTTATTTTATCAAATGTTACTCCTACTTTTTATAACAACAAGACTTAATGTGGTCATTTTATTGATCGAGTTTTTCCTGTTGTGCTTTTTGATCTTTTTCATACTCTTTTGAAATAAACTGGTTAGTTTTAGAAAGATAATCAAGTAGACATTCAACATTAATAGTATTTATATAATTATTATCTTTAAAAGATAATTTCCAAGGTAATTCAATAATAGTATTAAAAAGTAATCTTTCATCCTTAGTATATTTATATTTACTTTGATAAATACTAAACAAACTTTCCATCTCTAGATTTTCATATTCATTTTGATATAAACTTATAAAATCATAAATAGGACTACCTTGATGAGACTTTTTCCAATTAATTAAGTAACCAGCATCTCTTTTTAAGAAATGCGATAATGATAAGTCATTATGTAAGAAAACTCGACGTTCTTGTTTTTGTTTTTGTTTTATTTGATACCACTCTTCCAGATGACGTTTAGCATTAGTTAAAGAAATATAAATCAAATTAATATTTCTTATTAATAAATACTCTGAAGGTGACATATAAACTTTATTTTCAATATAGTCTTGTAGATCATAATAATAGGAAAAAAGATAATCAATTTTATTATTTAATGATTCATAGTCTGATTTTATGGTATCTAAATTTACATCTTGATAAGTTGTTGTTTTATTATGAAGAAGACTTAATGTATAGATTAAGTCAATAGCTTTAGTTTCTTTATCAATTGTCTCTTCCTCAATATAAGTATATATTTCATATGGATCTTTAGGATCATTAATTTGAGATAAATAATTTTGAAAGTTATGATTATCTAAATATCTATAAATATCTAAATTAGGAGCTTTTTTTACTTTTAAAGTATATTTACCTTGATCAGTTTCAATAATTTTAGTCTTATTACGATACCCTATTTTCCTTGGTCTTATATTGTATCTTTCTAGTAATTCTTTTTCTTTATTCATTGGTTGTTGGAATGATTATTTTAGTACCAATAGTTAGATTGTTTAAATCATTATATTTTTCAAGTTCTTCTTTACTAGTATGATACTTATCAATTACAGTTTGAATGGTTTCTTCTTGGCGTAAGATATAAACTGAATAAGTTGCGAATGTCTCATCACTATCTTTAAATGATGAAAATAAGGAACCAACTTCTTCAGATGTAGTAGCATCTTTTTCTACTTGAGATGTTTCTTGTGCTTCTTTTGACATTTCTTCATTCTCCATTTCCAAATTATATTCTCCATCACATTCTCTTACTTCTTCTTTAGTATTTGATGATTCTATATCAACTTCTTTAAAACGATCATTTTCTGGAGCCGTATTTTTTTCTTCTACTTTAGATATTTCAGTTAAGATAGGAACATCTTCTTTAGGTTCTTCTTTTTCTTTAGTATCAATTATTTCTACTCCTTCAACTTTAATATCAATATAACAAATCATAGTATCATCATTTTCTATTTCATAATAAAAGTCATCAACATCTACCTTAGTAGTAGTTAAATCAAGCTTTTCAGTTAAAATAATTTCTACTGGTAATTCATAATTAAAATCCTCTTCAAGACGTGATGCCTCAGTCATTTTATAACGACCAGATACAATTAAATTACCTGTTATATTACTTTCATCAATAAATTTTAAGTCTTGATCAAGAGAAATAGCACTTACTTCACCAATCATAGTGGGAAATTCTATTTTTTTTTCAAAAGATATTATTTTTTTCATATAGACCTCCTAAATCATAATATGAAAAAAGAAGAATGAAAATTCTTCTTTTTATTTATTGAATAGTTTTTGATATATTTCATAGTAGTTAGAAATAAAAGTAAAGTCTATATCTTGTTTAATATCATCTGGTACTTCATCTAAATCTTTAACATTTTCTTGAGGTAGGAAAATTTTCCTAATACCAGCACGATGAGCACCAATTATTTTTTCCTTTAGCCCACCTATTGCGAGAACACGTCCACGTAAGGTTATTTCACCTGTCATAGAAATGTCTTTAGATATGATTTGGCGCTTTAAGAGACTTATTAAAGCAGTAGTTATGGTTATACCAGCTGATGGTCCATCTTTATTTACAGCTCCCTCTGGGAAGTGGATATGAATATCGTTTTCTTGTAATAATTCTGATTTTATATTAAATTCATTAGAATTAGCTTTTATGTAACTTAGAGCAATTTGACAAGATTCTTGCATTACTTCACCAAGAGAACCAGTTAAGATTAATTCTCCTTTACCCTTATACATTGTTGCTTCTATAGGAAGAATATCGCCACCAAAAACGGTATAAGCCATACCATTTACCACACCAAATTCATCAGGATTGGTATTTTTTAGATACAAATACTTTTTCTTACCAATAAATTGTTCTAAGTCATCTTCGGTAATATTGTAGAAACTGCCATCTTTTTCTAGGAGAATTTTCTTTACGATCTTACGTAAAAGTGTAGCAATTACTCTTTGTAGTTCACGAACTCCAGCTTCTTTGGTATAGTTTCTAATGATAGTCATTAAAGCAGTATCCGATATTTGAACCTGTAATGGAGTTAATCCATGCTCTTCTAGTTCACGAGGTATTAAGTGCTTTTTAGCAATATCTAGTTTTTCATATTCAGTATAACTTGATAAAGTTATTATTTCTAGACGATCTCTTAGTTCATATGGAATTTGTTCTATGTAGTTAGCAGTTGCGATAAACAATACTTTAGATAAATCAAATTCTTCTTCAATATAGTGATCGGAAAATTTACTATTTTGTTCTGGATCTAGAATTTCAAGAAGACTACTGGCAGGATCACCTTTAATATCTTTAGTCATTTTATCTATTTCATCAATGATGAAAACTGGGTTAGTAGTTCCAGCTTGTCTAATTCCTTGAATAATTCTACCCGGATTAGCACCAATATAGGTTCTTCTATGCCCTATTATTTCAGCTTCATCATTAATTCCACCAACACTAATTTTAGCAACTTTTCGGTTAAGACTTTTAGCAATACTTATCGCAAGAGATGTTTTACCAACGCCTGGAGGTCCAACTAAACAAATAATGGGGCTTCTTAAATTATTAGTGTTTTGTTTAACAGCTAAATATTCTAATATTCTATCTTTAACATCATCTAAGGCATAGTGCGAACTATCAAGAATATTTTTTACTTTCATTAAATCATTATTATCTTTAGTATAGTTATTCCAAGGAAGATTTAACATCCAGTCTAAGTAATCTCTGATCATACCTAATTCAGGAGAATTACTATTTATAGCTTCATAGCGAGATATTTCATGAGTAATTTTTTCTTTAATGGTACTGTTACATTTTAACTTAGAGCATTTCTTCTTTAGTTTTATTACTTCATCATCTTTACTATTAGCCTCTCCTAGTTCTTTTTGCATGGCTTTTATTTTTTCTCTTAAGAAATATTCTTTTTGGGTTTTACTTAACTCTTTTTCTACCTCAGACTCTATTTTTTGTTCTAGTTCAGCAAACTTTAATTCTTCATTCATATCTTCTATTAAATCTTTACAACGTTTAATAGGATCTATAGTAGTTATATATTTTTTCTTATGTTGATAATCAATATTTAAAAAACTAGCAATTAAATCACAAAGATTACTTAAATTATCAATATTATTTAATTGACTCATTATAGCATTTCCCATGTACGGAACTTTATCAATATAACGTTTTAATACTTTTATTAAAACATTTATATATTTTTCTTCATCAGGGGAAGGAATTATTTCAACTGGTTTATAACTTGCTCTATAAAGATTACCATCGGTTATGTAATTAGATAGTTCAACTCTTTCTAATCCTTCAATAACAATTCTAGTTTTACCGTTAGGAACGTTAATTTTTAATTTAATTTGACCTAGAAGACCATAATTGGGTAAGGACATTATATCTGCACTGGTATCATCTATAGGGTTGACTAATAATATATAATCATCATCAAGATTATCAACAAGTTCGATCATTTGGTAATCATAATGATTATCATATTCAAGACGTACTTCGGTATTTGGGAAGATAACCATATCATTAATAATTAAAACTAGTAATTTGTTAGTACTCAATGGCAATCACCCCTAAATTTTTAATACTGCTTATTATTATAAAGGAAAATAATTTTTTTTCAATGAAATTTGAAAATTTTTAAGATTTAAATCGTTAAAAAAAGAAAAATAGACCGAAGTCTATTTTAATTATTTATAAATTAATTATTATTTATTAGCTTCTTTTAATAATTCAATAGTTTTACGCATTTCTAAATCGTATTGAACCATATCAAGACCACCAAATTGTTCTAAGAATTTCTCTTTTGTCATTTGATATTTCTTTGCTAATTCTTCTGCTTCTTTTTCAGCATCTTCTTTAGTTACTTCAATATTTTCAAGATTCATTATTTCTTCAAGCATTAAACGATATAAAACGTTTGCATAGCCTTCTTTTTCTAATTGGGCTCTTAAATCTTTTTCAGTAGTGTTTGTAAATTTATAGTATAAATCTAAAGAGATACCTTGCATTTTCATTTGTTCTTCAAATCTACCTAATAAACGATCTACTTCTTCTTCAACCATTTCTTCTGGAATATCAACTTCAACGTTCTTTGATACTTCTTCTAAAATCTTGTCAATGTAGTTATTTTCAGCATCCATTTCTTTTTGAGCTTTAATAGAATTTTTAATTTCTTCTTTTAAAGTTTCTTCAGAATTAACGCCTTCCATAGCTAAATCTTCAAAGAAATCTTCATCTAATTCACGAGCTTTCTTTTGTTTAATTTCATTTACTTTTACTTTAAATACAACAGCAGCTCCTGCTAGATCTTTAGCACCATAGTCTTCTGGGAATTTTAAGTTTAAATCTTTTTCTTCCCCAACCTTCATACCAATAAGTTGTTCTTCAAAGCCTGGTATAAAAGTATTAGAACCGATTTCAAGAGAATAATTTTCACCCTTGCCACCATCGAATGCTACTCCATCTTTAAAACCTTCGAAATCAATAATAGCAGTATCACCGTTTTCAACTGTACCATTTTCTTTAGATACTAATTCTGTATATTTTTCTAATAAATGTCCAAGTTCATGATTTACTTCTTCATCAGTTACTTCAACTTTTTCAGGTTGAATATTTAAACCTTTATATTTATTAACCTTAACTTCTGGCTTAGTAACAATTTTGAATGTAAATTCAACACCATTTTCAGATAGATCTTTTAAATCTACACTAGGTTGAACAACTGGTATTAATTTTGATTCTTCCATTGCTTTTAAGTAAGCAGCTTGTAAAACTAAATCAGCAGCATCAAGGAATAGTGATTCTTTACCAAAATGTTTTTCATAAATATTTCTTGGTACTCTTCCTGGACGGAAACCATCTACTTTAGCTGTTTTTTGCTTTTTGGCAAAAGCTTTATCTAGAGCATCTGTCCATTCTTTTCCTTCTATTTTAACTACAACTTCATGAGCTTTACTTGTAGTCTTTTTTGTTTCTTTTTCATTTGCCATTTATATCCCTCCAACGTCTAATATTATATCTTATAATTATTTTTAACACAACCTTTTTTGTCTTTTTCATTAATATTGCGTATTTTTTGACTCTTCACATTATACCAAAAATAAGGTAACGTTAATTACCTTATTACTATATTGATATTTTATTTAATTACTTCCGTATAACCATCATCTACAGAAGTTATAATTAATGATGAAGCATATTTTTTATTATTTTCTTCTACATATTTAAATTCAAACTTACCATTCAATTCATATTCTTTGTTTTCTATTGTAGTCAACAATTTTACACTCCCAGTAATTGTATTATTACTCTCTTTTAAGTCATCTAATGTTACTTCATTAGTACTATAAGAATCTTTATATAGAGCAACAAAACAATTTTCATCATTCCTCTTACATTCTTCACCATCATCTACACCGTTGGTATAGAATATTCCAGGGGATATTTCAACTAAGTCTGTAAATTTGTACCCTACTCGTGATAAATTTTCACTCTTTTTAGGTCCTAATAGTTTTTCATAAGCATCGATATAGTTACCATATTTTGTAAAAACAAACCTGTCTTCTGGATTTGATTGAATTTGTATATTAATCTTTTCAACATCATCAATATTGGAAAAATAATAATTGAATTTACTATACTCTTTATCTAATAAGTTTTTATTTAAGTCTATTGACTGTTCAAAAACAATTTCTAAATACTTATCTATACTCAATTCACTTAATATTTGAGTATTTACTTTTGGATTTTCAGTCGTATGTTCATCTTTAGCATATAAACTTTTATAAGTCATTATTAAACCTAATACTAGTAAAACTATACCAGCAATACATAATGATAAGCTTAAAACTTTTTTTGGATTCATTATCTATTTTCACCTTACTAAACCTTTCAAATTTTATTTATAACAATATGTATTATTAAACTTTGTATATCCACTATTGCATTTATACTCAGAGCATGTATCATAGCATGTGTGGTAACATGTATGGTAGCAAGTCGAACATTTGCATTCATACGTACCATTTGGATATGGTTTTTCAAAAGTTGTTGGTATATAACAAGTTTGGCAATTGCATTTATAAGGACTACAATTATAAGGACTACAATTGTGAGGATTACAATCATATTTGTGAAGATAAGTTTTTGCAACTTCAATTTTACAAGTACCAACTCTACCAGCCGCATCTTGTACATGTCCATAGTATGTTCCCACATCAATTGACATTGTATCTGTTCCATGCTCCGCTATTGTTGATTGATTTATTCCTTTTGCACTTAAAACAAAGTTATCAGTACTTGTTTTAAATGCTACTGTGCTACCAGTTAATTTTAATTGGCATGTTGGATCAGTTGTATCTACTTTTATCACACCTAATGCATCACTACAACTTGCTGTATTACCAGCTTCATCTTTTACATATCCATACCAAGTAGCAGAATCTGTATCGCTTTGTACGCCACTATTTGTTCCAGTATATGTAGGAGTTGTACTTGATGTTATTCCATATGACACTGGGCTTTTAACTGCAGTTTTATCAGTTCCTAAATTATCAATAACAGATAAGTTCATAGTAACATTTGAAATATACCAACCATTCTCTCCATCTGGTGATAAAATATTTCTTGATATTGTACAACTTGGAGTTGTTTTATCAATTTTAATCATACTACTTGTAGCTTCTGAACAGTTACCTACATAATCACAGGCTCTTATTTCTACATACTCACTACGTTCTTTAGAAAAAGCTGGTGTTACAAATGTTTTCTTCTCCCCTGGCTCAGAACTTGAATCAGGATAATCATGCCAATTTCTTTCTTCTGGAATATTTGAATTTGGATAACGATATTGGAAACTTTTTATACCGCCAGTCTCATCTTTTGATGTTACTTCTATTGTATAACTTTTGTTTATCCAGATATTTTCATAATCATTTTTTAAAACTGGTTTAGTTGGTGGAATATTATCAATATATACTCCTACAGTACATGAATTCTTAATTCCATCATTATCAACTATTTCAATACTTCCAGTCTTAGTATCATCATAGAATAATTGTGAGAAAATCTCTTTAGCACAACCATTACCGTTTTTATCTTTACAACCAATTGTTACTTCTACTGGCCCATCATGACGTCTCCAATCAGCTTCTGTATAGTTTGTTGTTGCGTCACTTATTATACATTCTGGGGCAGCTTTAGGAATAATATTTCCTGATACTTTTTTAGTACTACTATAACCATAAATATTAGTAGCTTTAAAATTAATTTCTATTTCTCCTGGGACATATTCTTTTAAAGATTCCTTCTTTAGGGAAATTTCTCCTTCTCTACTTACTGGTATGCTACCACTATCTTTTACTAAGATACCACTTTTATATATTTGATAACTATAACTAATAATTTTATTATCCCCTGTTGTAGTAATAGCACAAGTAAAATATGGATTAGTATAATTATTGTTTAGTTTTAGGTCAATAGTTGGACCATTTTCGTCATATTGATCTTGTCCTGTTTCATATTTTGGACATTTTAAATAAACCTTATAACTATAACCATCTTGAGAATATTTAAATATTGTAACTTCACCTGTTGTACAAGAGGCTTTACTTCTGTCTACTACTTCACCAATATACTTTCTACTTTGTAACTCTTGTAAGGTAATAGTTCTAGTATCACCTATTTCCTTGGGTAAGATATTTCTGTTTTCTTGAACATAGCTTTCAGCAGCCATAATCATATTTTTTTCTTGTGTTTTATAATGGTTTTTTTCAGCCCTAGTTAATATAGTACTTATACTAACAATCGCTATAGTACCTAAGATACCTAAGATAACAATTACGGCTAGGAGTTCAACCATTGAAAACCCTTTTTTATTTAGTCTTTTCATAAAACTTTCTCCTTCTTTATCAATACTTATCTGCCATATCATCTGTGTATTATTTAATACAATATTATCATATTATTATTGAAAATTCTATCATTAATAAGAAATTTAATTTAGATTGCTAATTTTCATTTGGAAGTCCGTTTATTACTAAATAACGGAATTAAGTATGATTATATTATAATATATATCGTTTCTATGCAGATATAAGGAGTAATTAAAAATGGAAAAGACATGGAAACATATAAATTTTGAACGAAGAAAACTTATCAGTTCAAAAATTGTACATAATGATAAATTAATTGAAATTGCAGAAAGATTTGACCTCGATCCACGAAGTATATCTAAGGAAGTTAGAAGAAATAGATTTCCAGTTGATTATACAACTGAATGTGTAGTTAAACGTCCTAATCTTAAGTGTTGACCATTAGTTTGTACTAAGTGCAAATTAAGATATTCTAGAGATTGACCTATACAAAACTTAAATATGATGCTAAAAAGGCTCAAGGAAAAGCTGACGCAAACTTAATTAATTCCAGAAAAGGTATTGACTTAGATAGTGATGAATTTAAAAAGTTAGATTCAATCATAAAAAATGGTATTGAAGATAATAAATTTATATATCAAATAAAAATAGAAAATAACGATATCTTAGACAAATCACTAACTACTTTGCATAGATATGTTAATAAAGATTATCTATCTACAAAAAGAATCTAGCATTGCTTAATACACCAATAAAATCATTAGACAGTAATACATCGATAGATGCTTTTAAAGCAGTATATGGCGAAGATTTATTTTACAAACTATTTGATGTTATCAATGACGAACAGAAGTGAGTTCATTTTAATCATTGACAACAATACATAATAATTAAAATATTAAAACAAACAAAGTTCTTCTTTATTTGTTTAAAAAAAGAATTATCTGCATAGAAATATAAAACGGAAATAAGTTTAAAAAACGGACATTAGTGCGTTATTTTAGTTATGTAATAGTTTAATGTTAAATACAAAAATAACACTAAATTTATCAAGTTAATTTCCGTTTACAATATAAGAAACGGCAATAACTTAAGAAAAGAAAAAAGTTCGTTAAAAAACGAACTTTAGTCTAAAAATTTACGAATTTAATTTAGATATAAATCAAATATATTTATTATTTATAATCAAATGATTTTATGATAGAATATCAGTTAGGAAGTGATTTAATTTGAGTAAAACTATTTTAACAGGACTTCGTCCTACAGGAAATTTACATTTAGGACATTATTTTGGAGCTGCTCGTAACTGGGTTAAATTACAAAATGATTATGACTTTTATTTAGAAATTGCTGATGTGCAAGCTTTAACTGATAACTTTGATAATCCAGATAAGGTTAGAAAAAATGTTTATGAAATTACTTTGGATTTGTTAGCGATTGGTCTTGATCCTAGATGTGTAAACTTTTTTATTCAATCAAAGATACCAGAAATTGCAGAACTTACAGTTTTCTTTTCAAACTTAGTGACAGTTGCTAGACTACAGAGAAATCCTACTGTAAAAAATGAAATTATGCAGAAAAAAGAATTATTTGGTAATAACGGCGAGAGTATTACTTATGGTTTTTTAGGATACCCTGTATCACAAGCTGCTGATATTACAGCTTTTGATGGTGAAGTTGTACCGGTTGGTGATGATCAATTACCCCTACTAGAACAATGCCGTGAAATAGTTAGAAAATTTAATACTATTTATGGAGATACTTTAAAGGAACCGGAACAAGTATTAAGTGATACCACAAGAGTAAAAGGTCTTGATGGCAATGAAAAAATGGGTAAAAGTTTAGGTAATGCTATTTATCTAGTGGATGATGAAGATACTATTAAGAAAAAAATAATGGGAGCTATAACTGATCCTGATAAAATTAAAAAAGATGATCCGGCTAATCCTGATGTTTGTATGGTCTATTACTATCATAAGTTAGTAAATACTAAAGAAAATGTAGAAGTGGTTTGTCATGAATGTAAAAATGGTAGTCGTGGATGTGTTCAATGTAAAAAGGAATTAATTGAAAAGATGAATGAGTTCTTAAAACCAATTAAAGATAGAAGAAAATATTATGAGGATAATCCACAATTAGTACAGGATATCTTAGATGAAGGAACAGCTAAGGCAAGAGCAAAAGCTAAAGAACAAATGCTAAAAGTTAAAAAAGCTATGAAAATAGATTATTAATATTGAAGGAAGCGTAAGCTTCTTTTTTTATACAAAAAAATCAACGTATAAAGCGTTGATTAAAATAAAATTATTTTTTTATATATGTTAGACGTACTATTTCATATAGTTCATTATGCTTATTATTATAATTATTTTTAATACTGTTAATTAAAGTATGTAACCTTTCTTCATACTTTAAGTTATCCTTACCAAATAATTCTTCATACAAATAATTTAATTTATCATAGTCTTTATTTTTATCAATATATTCTAACTCCTTTAAAAGATAATGCTTTTTAAAGTCTTCATCTCTGGTTAAAAAATAATCTAACTGATAAGACTCTACTATAGTGTATGGTAAAGTAATACTATTTATATTATATGATTCATTAATGATATCCTCTTCTTCATCTAATAGCATACTACTTTTACTTATGATCATACCCTTACTATTAAATTCTAAAGCAATAGCTTTATTGGAGTCAGTTATTAAAAGACCGTATTTAATATCTTTTTTATTTTTATAGGATATTGTTTGACCTTTTATCTCATTTAAAAAGGACTTATCAATTATAATTTTATTAGTGCAAACTTCTTCCATTTGTTTTGAAGAAATACGGTATAGAGGCATTCTTTTTATGTGTTCAAAGCAATCATATTCACTCCATTCGTAAAACTCAATTAAACGATCTGTATCTGTAAAATTAAGTAAAATATCATATATATAATTCATTTTCTTTTCCCTTTCCAAGTAAAAATACACAGCAGTTCAACAAAAAAACTAATTAAATACAAATAAAGTTCTGGTTGTTTTACTAAGAATATTATGTATTCTTTTATAGTATATCCAAAAGTAAATAAATTAGTATAAATTATCATATATGTTAATCCTGTTACCATAAAGAAAAAAGCAATTAGCATTATTAATACTCTAGTTATCATAGTAAAGTTTATGTATTATTTATAGCTTATAGAAGGAATAATTAAAACAAAAAATACGTTAAAATTAACGCATTTTTAATAAATTATTTATCTTTCTAATAAAACATATTGAGAGCATTTATAGATAGCTTAACTATTTCTAGTCGGCTGTTTTGTAGCAAGTTGAACCAGATACATACCAACTAAATCCACTTGGGCAACCATCAACCTTACAGCTATAGCTTTCAGTTTGGGTACAGCTGTATGGGTAACTGCACATAGTTCCTGAACTACATGGCTTCCATAAATGGCCATTTCCATTAAATGACCCATGAGATGAGCTTGGGCAGCAATCATTTCTATAGCAAGTACCAGTTGTTTCCCTCGTACATGTACTATCTACTTGAATTTTGTCTTTTATACAAATCCAGCCTTTATTATCATCATATTTTAAAGTGCCACCGCTGTTATTACAGTGTCTAGTTATTGTAGCACTTGATATATTGCCGGCATAATCTACAGCTCTTATTTCAATGACATTATTAAATGTTGCAGTGATAGTTGCCTTGTTAGTTTCACTAAACCTAGTAAAACTATCACTAGTACCATATGTACGATACTCAAAAGCCATAATTCCACTAGTACTATCACTAGAAGTCATAGTAACATTTGAACCACTTATATTAAGAACTGGTTGAGTTGGTGCTGTTTTATCAACACTAATTGTGTCAGAACATTTTGTGGTATTTCCAGCTTCGTCTTTTACGTAGCCATACCAAGTTGCTTTTTTAGCATCAGTACTTTGAATTGCAGATGCTGTTCCAGTATATGAAGGGGTTGTACTTGTTGTTATTCCATAGGATACTGGGCTTTTTGCAGCGGTTGGAGCAGTTCCTAGGTTATCAGTAACATTTATATTCATTGTAACATTTGAAATATACCAACCATTTTGTCCATTTGGAGAAGATATATTTCTTGATATCGTACAAGTTGGAGCTGTTTTATCAATTTTAATCATACTTCTTGCGGCTTCTGAACAGTTACCAACATAATCGCAGGCTCTTATTTCTACATACTCACTACGTTCTTCAGAAAAAGCTGGAGTTGTAAAAGTCCTGTCTTCTCCTGAATTAGAACTTGAATTAGGATAATCATGCCAATTTCTTTCTTCAGGAATATTTGAATTTGGATAACGATATTGGAAACTTTTTATACCACTAGTTTCATCTTTTGCAGTAGCTGTTATGGTATAATCCTTGTTTGTCCAAACATTTTCATAATTATTTTTTAAAACTGGTTTGGTCGGTGGCGTATTATCGATATATACTCCTACAGTACAAGAATTCTTAATTCCATCGTTGTCAACTATTTCAATACTTCCAGTCTTAGTATCATCATAGAATAATTGTGAGAAAATCTCTTTAGCACAGCCATTACCGTTTTTATCTTTACAACCTATTGTTACTTCTACTGGGCTATTATGACGTCTCCAATCAGCTTCTGTATAGTTCGTAGTTGCGTCACTTATTATACATTCTGGGGCAGCTTTAGGAATAATACTTCCTGATACTTTTTTAGTACTACTATAACCATAAATATTAGTAGCTTTAAAATTAATTTCTATTTCTCCTGGGACATATTCTTTTAAAGATTCCTTCTTTAGGGAAATTTCTCCTTCTCTACTTACTGGTATGCTACCACTATCTTTTACTAAGATACCACTTTTATATATTTGATAACTATAACTAATAATTTTATTATCCCCTGTTGTAGTAATAGCACAAGTAAAATATGGATTAGTATAATTATTGTTTAGTTTTAGGTCAATAGTTGGACCATTTTCGTCATATTGATCTTGTCCTGTTTCATATTTTGGACATTTTAAATAAACCTTATAACTATAACCATCTTGAGAATATTTAAATATTGTAACTTCACCTGTTGTACAAGAGGCTTTACTTCTGTCTACTACTTCACCAATATACTTTCTACTTTGTAACTCTTGTAAGGTAATAGTTCTAGTATCACCTATTTCCTTGGGTAAGATATTTCTGTTTTCTTGAGCATAGCTTTCAGCGGCCATAATCATGTTTTTTTCTTGTGTTTTATAATGGTTTTTTTCAGCCCTAGTTAATATAGTACTTATACTAACAATTGCTATAGTACCTAAGATACCTAAGATAACAATTACGGCTAGGAGTTCAACCATTGAGAATCCATTTCTATTCAAATATCTTTCCTTATTCTTTATTGTTTGCATACTTTTTCCCCTCCTGTTAATTACTTATTATTTATTATTTATTATTTATTATTTATTATCTTACTTAGTATTTATATTGAATAAAATTTATTTCTATCAATAGCTATTTATAGATTATTTCTTTCTACAATCAATATTGATAAGTATTGGAACATTACTTGAATATTTTTCGAGATGCTCTGAATCAAAGAATATTATTCTATCAGTGTCGCTACAACCAATTAATAATTGTTCAACGTTATTATAGCCTAATTCTTTTAAATCACCTAAAGTGGCATAGTACATTAAATCACTAGTTTTATCAAGTTCTTTATATTTATCATTGCTATATAGTTCTAAGCCAATAATCATAAGATCATTTATTCTATTTCCCTTTTCTTCAGCTGTTAATTCTTTTTGTACTTCATTATTAGGTGGTGTAGGATTATCTTTCTTATTTTTGTTCATTGATATAAACCCAATAGTTACACCTGTTACTATCAAAATTATTGCTAAGATGATGATAAGAATATTATTTTTTTTTTGATTACGCATTGGTACTTTCTCCTCCTTAAATCGTTATAATTAATTATATTTTATATATAGTCTGTACTCTATACTTGTTTATATTTTATCACATATAAATAATAAAGCAACTATATTTATTACTAGATAGTGTAAAAACGTTAATTGTATTAAAAAAAAGAAATTATTGAAAAAAATCTTGAATTTATTAGATACATATTACCTAAAGGATCTTCACTTAAAAATATTACTCAAGAAGACTGTGATTTATTTATGAATAATATTAATTCATTGTGTAGAGATTCCTTAAATGGAAAATGGCCTTATGAAGCAATGTTATTTCTATGTGATGAATACATATTAAAAAAATTAAATTGTTATTTCATTGAACCTGATGAAGTAGTATTAAACGATTCATTACTTAAACATTAATTTTTTCTTTTGTTTTTTGTTAATTTATTCACTATTTTACCTTATAAAAAGTGCATTTTCTTTTGAAAACACACTTTTATTACTTAATTGCACTTATTTGTACACTTTAGATTGATTCAACGATTACTCAGAAAGTTCTTTTATGGTACTATTTTCTAATTTATTTACTTCTACTTTATTAATTGTTTCAAACTTTTTAGTAATCTTATCAGCCGTTATTGAAACACTTTCTACATCTTTATTAACGGTTTGAATACTTCTAGCTAATTTATCCCAACGTTCTTTATAACGAGCAAATTCTAAGCCTAATTTATTTAATTCATCATGAATAATAGATGTGTATTTATCTCTTTCAATATTTTTAATAATCATTTCAATGACGGTTAATGTTGATATTAGAGTTGTTGGTGATGTTATCCATACCTTTTTCTTATAAGCATAGTCAATAATATCTTGATGATAGGCATTTATTTCAGCAAAAATAGCTTCAGCTGGTAAGAAAAGAATAGCTTGATCGGCTGTTTCACCAGGAATTATGTATTTGCTACTGATGGCATCTATATGTTTTTTCATATCATTTTTAAACATTTTTTCATAATTATCGCGCATGTCTTGAGTTAGTTTTTTATCTACCATTAATTGATAGTGTTCAAGTGGAAACTTAGAATCTATAGCAATTGTTCCTAATGGTTCTGGAGCAAATACTACAGAGTCAGCAATTACACCTGTTGATAGAGTATATTGAAGACGGAATATATTATCATTCTTTTCTCCAAAAACACTTGTTAAAATATGTTTTAAATTCACTTCACCAAATATTCCGCGAGTTTTCTTATCTGTTAAAATACTTTGAAGACTTATAATATCAGAAGATAAATTTTCTATTTTCTTTTGAGCTTCATCTATTTTTGATAATCTTTCAATAACATTCATAAAAGTCTTATTGGTCTTTTCAAAATTTTGATCTAGTCGTTCATTAACTCTTTCATTGATAGCAATTAAACGTTTTTCTAGTTGTTCATTTAGTGTTGTAAAGTCTTTTGTCAAATTGCGACTTAAATCATTTTTAAAGTCTCCCATTTCTTTCATCATACTTACTTCAAGTTTGCCTAGACGTTCGGTTATATTACTTTCATTAATATTTTTAGATAAGGAAATTATTCCCAAGATCAAGTTTATTATTAATAATATTATAATTATATATTCCATTGTTTCACTCCTGTTCAATATCGATTTTTTTACTTACTATTTTAGAAATTATATAAGCTAATACTAACATTACGATGATTGCTATAATTGTTTTTAAATCACTCATACTTTCAATAAAACTTTTACCAATATAGGCCCAAAAAGAAATCATAAAAATTTTACCTATACCTATAGCTATTATATATTTCTTTTTATTCATTTTAGAAAAACCAGCTAGAAGATTTATTGCAAATGACGGGGTAAAAGGAAGAGTTATGATTGCTACTAAGTTGGGAAGAGATATTTTTTTAAATTTATTAGTGTTCTTCTTTATTTTTTCTTTAGTTTTGACGCTTAGAAACTTATTCATTATATTTTCTGATAAGTGATATGATGATAAGTATACTAAATAGCATCCCGTACAGTTAGCAAGCCAAGAGATAATGATACCTAAAAATAGACCATAAGCGTTAGTTATTAAAGCAACCATTACTCCAAGAGGTAACATTGGAACAAAAGATTCTAATATTATTAGAGCAACCCCTATTATTAGGCCTCCATTAATTATAAGGTCGGTACTATAATTTATGAATTCATTTACTAGTTCCAATGTATCACCTTCTTATGTTAATTTTAGTATAAATTAATAAATTTAACAAGCTATCTAAAGAGAAAAAGTCCTTAAATGGACTTCAACATTTTATAAGAATTGTAACCACCGTTAATACTTATTGTCTTATATCCTAAGTTATTTAGACGATCTGATACGGCTTTACTACTTACTCCATATTGACAGTATATGTAGTAAAGGCGATTTTTATTAAGATATTGTTCAGGACTTATTAGTAAGTATTCTTGAGGAATATTTTTAGCTTTTAATATATGACCTAAATCATATTGATATTTGCTTCTAATATCAATTATGTTTAAGTCGGTAAAACTTTTTTGTTTATCTAATAGTTCAGTTATATTAATATTCATAATACACCTCCACTTTATTAGATGAAAAAAAAGAATCTATAGTAATTATAGATTCCTATTTTACAGTGTAAGGATCTTTTTCTGTTCCAGTTCCACCACTTATTGTGACTGTTGAATTTAATTTTATAACTGGTCTTACGTTGTAGTAATCACCTGTTTGAGATGACTTTATTTCACCTTTAGTAGTTATAGAATAAGCTCTATCAGTTGTATTAGTAACAGGTGTTGCTAACCACCAATTAAAGTTTTTAATTAAGTAGTTATAGTTTTGACAGCTAAGACTTTCAGCTGTTACACATTTAGGATCAGTACTAGCATTAATATAATCACTTACTGTAAGAAGGCCAATTTTTTGAGAACTTTCTTTTGTTTTACACTCTATTTCATTGGTATTAGTTTTAGAGTTTGTAGCTCTACTTCCAACACAAGCATCATAAGATATTAATTTGGCTTTATCTTTAGTACTTAGGAATATTTCTGTTTCTTTAGTAGTGTTATATATACTTTGTAGGTATTCTTTAATTCTACTAATTGCATAAGTATTGATACCAACATTATAACCAATATCTTCATTATATCTATTATCCCAAGCTGATGTATAACCAGTTTGTGTTTCTTTTATTAAAACGATATTATTAGATTGATCAATTTTTACAATACGCCATAAAGCTTTTTCTAATTTTACATAGTTATTTACTAATTCACCACGGAAAACTTTTTCTCCATTAATACTATATAAACCATAACCAGTTGTTGTTATTGGTGAATCTTCAAGAACTTTTGTATACAAAGCAGTACTACTGTAATTAGTACCACAGTTTAAAGTTGGAGTATAAATGTATTCATTATTTACTTTAGATACAGTAACTTTACCTGTACAATTTTCATTTTTATACTCTGCTAGAGGTTTCATTTTACCAGCTGCTACTAGATTTTCAACAGGTACTTCTATTATTCTGCTTTCTAGAATAGTAGAATATTCACTATTTTCAGCTATAAATGCTTTAGCAGCATCGGCCATTATTTGTTCTACTTGTTCATACGTATACTTTTTCTTTGTAACCATTGAACTTAAAGATAAAACTAATATTAATAATAATACACTACCACCAACTACTAGCATTAGTTTTATAATAAATTTTTTTAGGTCCTCTTTATTTTTACCTTTTGAACTTGTAGATTCTTCTTCCATATCATCTTCTAAGTCAAAATTATTAACTTTTCCACCGTTTAAATTAGTACTCATATTTTAGCCTCCTTATATTAATTATCAAAAAAGTCATCAAAAAAGTCATCGTCATCATCATTATCGGAATTTAAATCAATGTTATTCATATTTGGTTTTGGAATTTCAACTTTGGTAGTATCAAGTGACTCAACATTTTCTTTATCTTCAATCTTATTATCTACTTTATCCATTGATAATGATTGTAGTGAATCTATTGGTTTGATTTGTTGTTTTTCTTTTTCTTGGGCGATTTGTTCTTCTTTATTTCTTCTTTCTTCTTCTTCAAGTTGAGCAATTTTAGCATCAATCTTTTTAACTAAATCCTCTACATCAAAATCAAAGCTACTGCCTACATCTGGTATGCTTGGTTCTGATCTTAGGAAGTCATTTGATGTATCATGTGATGATTTATCCTCTATCATTGTTCTTCTAGGATCATAACTTGGAATATTTGGTTCTTTAAATTCTGGCATACTAGGAGGTGGTGTAGTTCTATTAGCTTGGGCTGGTCTTGATAAGAAGTCAGCTCCACTACCCTGAGTTTTCATTGATGGAGATGATGCTTGCTCTATATTTCTAGGTGGGAAACCTGGTAATTTATCTTTAGCTGGACCAGTTCCACTTGGATCAGCTGAGTTCATCATTTCTAACAATTTTTGCTTCTTTTGATTTTTAACAAACTCTTTAATATCAAAGGTATGTACTTCTCTTTTAGCACGGTTTGGGTATTTAGCAAGTGGATATTTTCTACCCCAATCAATTTTAAAGTTTGGAGTTAATTTAGTTTTAAATGGTTGTTTACGCATACGAAGAATAATTGTTTCAAATTGTTTCATACGTTGAAGATCAGAGACTGTTACTAATGGTGTTGAAGCAGTCTTATCATCTTTTTTAGATTTTACTTCACCACACATCTTAGAAATTTCTTCTAGGGCTTTTAACTCAGTTGTGATTAAGTAAACGATGTTTCCACAGTTACCACGAATTGTTTCAGCATCATCTTTGCCATAAACAGAATCTAGTTGGGCAAAGTTTTGAATAATCATTGTAAAACGAACTCTTCTAGAACGAGCGGCAGTAATCATTGTGGTAACATCTTTTAAAGGAGGCATATTAGCAAACTCATCAAGAATAAAGTTAGTTCTGATTGGTAGTTTACCACCATGTTTTTGAGCTGTTGAAATTAATGTTTCATAAATTTGTTTTAAAAGGATAGTTACTAATGAGTGATATGTTTTCTTTTCATCTTGAATTACAATAAATACAGCGGTTGGTTTTTCACCAATACTTTCCAAATCTATATCACTATATGATAACATTTCACTTAAATTGTCTCTTGATGCAAATAGTTTAACCTTTTGTTTAAATACAGATAAAATACTACCTTTAGTTTCTGTTGGAGCCATAATAGTACTTGAAGCATTTATAGCAGCAGCACTAGCTGGATCTTTGGCATTAAAATATTCTTTAATATATGTAGACCCACCAAATTTTTCTTCACCAACTGTAGTTGCTAAAGATATACTGTTAATATTTATCTCGTTTGGTTTAGCATCTTCAAATAGTCCTAAAGCGATACCAGAGAAGTAATCTGCTGATGTTTTTTCCCAGAATGGATCAGCATTTTTATTACTTTCATCATATAGAATATTTAAAGCTAAGTCATCTAAAAGCTCAATTGCTTTATCATGATTACCACTTTTCCACATTTTATATGGTAAAGTCATAGGATTCCAAGCATTACCATTTTGAGGATCACGGAAATTTAACAATAGTATTTGATAACCACGGTCACGAAGCATCAAACTTGTTTTTTCATATATTTCACCTTTAGGGTCAGTAATTATTATTGATTCCCTAGCCTTAGCTAAACTGTGAACTTGAGGTAGAACGAAACCTTCTGTTTTTCCGGAACCAGTAGCACCAATTATTAATGAGTGATATTCACCATTATCTACCCACATCTCATTTTCTTTTAAAATTAATGGTAGACCAGCAGCTTTAGCGTTACGCTGATGAATATCTACACGTTCAAGTTCTTCTTGAATTTCTTTTTCCTTAGCCCAACGAGAGTATCCTTTATCCTTTTTTTCAGTAGTTATACCAAAGCCTTTTTCTCTTTCAAAAAAGTAAGAACTAACACTTATAAACATAGCTCCTAAGATAAGAACATATAGTACAAGAGTTGTTACTATATATCTTGAAGAAAAAGCAGGAAATGGATTAAAACCTGATAAAGTTCCATTTTCGGCGAAGGTTGCTAAATTTACTACACCTATTGCTACAAAATATAGTAAGAATAAGGCAAAAGCCCCAAACATCATCCAATCTTCTTTATCAGCTCGTAGTTTTAATTTCATAGTATTACTCCCTTTCTCGCTCTTATTATATCACTAACTTATTTAATCGTCATCATTTTATTTATTGATTACTTAAAAGTAATTTAAACTGATTATCCTTAAATGAATATAGCATATCTAAACGTTTTTCAACACTGTAATAACCGCATGATAAGACTATTTCATATACTTGGTCTTCATCTATATCGATTAGACTATTTAAATATGGTTTGCAACCATTTTGACCATCATTATTTTCTATTGCTTTATAAAGATAATAAATTGAACCATTCTTTTCCATAAAGGCAATAGTAAAAACTTTTTTAGGAGATGTTTCTCTAGCAAAAGCATTACTTATTGTATAGAAATTTTCTATAACTTGATCGTTGTCAAAATCAATTTGATAATAATTATCTACCGTAAACTCTTCTATATCATTTAAATTATTTTCTGATAATACCTTGTCAATATAACTTCTGTCTTGATTTTTTTTAGTTTTAAGATTTAAAACGGCAATATTATAATTAGTATTTATAGCTAAAAAGCTACCTAAATCATAGTCTATTTGCTTACCAGTATCATCTCGTAATAGATAAGTATTATTTTTAGTTAAGTAGTAATTACCTAACTTTTTATTATCTATAAAAACATTAAATTTTTTACCAGCAATTTCATCTTCTAAATCTTCATTATCAATATTTGTTAAGTTATTTTTTTCTAATTTCCAAGAAGTTTCTGTATCAATTAATATAATAGCTTCTCTTCTTTCTTTTTTTATGCTACTAACACCAAAGATTCCAAAAATAACTAAGAAATAAATGATCATTACTGAAAATAGTATAATATATTTTTTATTCATAATATCTCCTACACTACTCTATAATAGACAAAGGTACTTGTGTTTATCCAAGGATATTCTTGCCATAGATTGGTACTAGTAGAACCGGGGTCTAACATTTTGATGTTGTTACCTTCAATTTTATCTATTGCTACCCAGTGTTCACCTGTTGTTCCTTTGACTTCAGCAACAACGTAGTAGTTTGAATTTAATAGATTTTTTAGGGTTTCAAACTTTTCAGCTTTACTATAACCACTTACGGTTATTTTGTTTGTATATTGAAATCTTGGGGCAACAGTTGTTGTTTTAGCCCAGTTAATGCATCCTAAGCAAGCTCCTGAACCGAAGCCACCATTTTGATTCATTTTTTCAACAAAGGTTCCTGGAGTTAGAGGATTGACAGTGGTTTCTGCCCCACTTTTAGCTATGAGCATGGCAACGGATGTTGCAGCACAACCAATTTGTTTTATGGTTTTTCCCGATGATCCTAACTTAACATTAGTCCATGAACCTGAGTATTGTTTCCAGTTACTGTAGGGACCACTTGCAGTATTATCTGATGGTGACTCCCCTATGAAGCTGTAATAGTCATCAATATATTCGATGGTTTTTTTGGCCATCTCTTCAAGTTTTTCAGCTGAATATGATGGAAAAAGTTTTTTATATATATCATTTTTTAAGTTATCTTTAAATACTTCCTCATCATAAATATAGAAAACTTCTCCATTACTATCCTGTTCTTTTTTAAACATGGCTTCAGCAATTTCTCTAATTCTTGATTTGGTCATTTTTTTGTATGTAAAATCATTATTTTCATTAATAATAATATTGTATACTGCAATTATTTTAGTTGATTCAAAGACCATACCTTTTTGGGCCATGTCTTCTCTTACTTCTGATATTCTTTTATAAAAGGCTTCAGCATCTTTTGAACTCATGGCAACATCAGTAAGTCCACCAACTGATTCATTATTAACGTATCCTGCTCCCATAGCGTCTTCAAAATTGGTAAATATATTAGTAACACTCATAATTATGACTATACAAATAAAAAGGGGTAGCAAAACTATAGCGCTAATCGCTGCTACAGCTTTGATCATGGCCTGCCCCTTTATATTACCAGTTCCATTATCATCAGAAGTAGAACTATCGTCAGAAGAATTAGAAGATAGACCTTTAGATGGTTGTTTTTTATTATTATTTGCTTCATTTTGTGCGGCATTATCTTTATATTTATGATAAGCAAAGGCAGCATCACCTATTTTATCATTTAAGCCACTATCATTAAGTTTATTTAAAGCATCTTGACTATATTTTCCACCAGGCATTAGGTCATTGGCTTTTGATAGACCTTTCCCTAGTCGTTCTGAGATTTTTCCATCTGTTAACTTGTCACCAAGTTGAACCCCTTTTCCAACAGCAGCAGCAACGGGGTGACCACTAGCAGATGCCACGGCAGCAGCCGTTCTTACAGCATTGACATTACTTTGATCATTATGTTGTTTTTCTTCATCACTGCGCTTTGCTTGATATGACATCGCTTTTTCACCTCACTGCTATTACCTATTATAGTCCTCCGCCACTACCGAATGATTCTAGTTCATCTTTAGTAACGACTACGTTAATACGCATACGACGATTTCCACATACGAATAGTGCTTCACCTTGGGAATATCGTTTAATGCTTTCTTTTTCATTATCATTTAAGTCTATTAATTGACTTAAATCTTCAACAGCCTGTTTCTTAAGACCCATAACTAAATAGTAAGAAGCATTATCGAAGATAGCTTTTCCTTGCGTAATTACAGCTGGGTCTGAGAAGTCACTTGGTTGTTGAGTAATAATTATAGTACCTGTATTATATTTACGAGCACGGCGTTGTACTTGGGCTAGGAAGTCAGCTCCTTGGCTGTTCTTATCACCTAATAATACATGAGCTTCATCTACCATTAAAACGGTATCAACATTAGGGTCTAGACATAACCCCCATGCATATTTTAAGACGTTGAAGAATAAAGCATTTTTTACAGTACTATCACTATTCATAAGTTCCTTTATGTTAAATACCATAAAGTCACTACCACGTCTTATGGTTGTATGTCCATCAAAATAGAATTTTAACTCTTTAGTAATTGGACGAACCTTTAACTCTAATCTTTCAAGTATTTCTCTTTCTTGAGTAGCATCAGTTATTGACATCAACCTACCACGAATTGTTGCATAAACATCACTGAATGTTGGATAATCATTTGAAGTATAGTTAGAAAAATCAGTATTAAAATCAATACCAAAACGTTTATATGTATCTTGAACTACTTCACTAAACATAGTTAGAACATCTTCTGTTATTGATGGATCATAATATTTCATGAAGGCTTTTAAAAATTGTAAAGTTCTTGTTAATACTGTATAGCCTAATCCTTGTCTTATTTCTTCTTCATCAGCATCAATAACGATTTCAAGTGGATTGATAAGTCCAAAATCGCCACCTTTACCAATATCAATGGTGTCACCACCAAAGGATTGAGTTATTTCACGGAACTCATCTTCTGGGTCAATAATAACAATTTGGCAACCATTTCTAATGTGGTTACGAAGTAATAATTTGGCAGCTGTTGACTTACCACTACCAGATGTACCTAAAATAATCATATTGGCATTATTACGGTTATTTTCTTTTCTAATTTTATAAAGGAATTGGTTAAAAAGAATAACTCCTCCTGAAAAATCAACACCTAGTAAAGTAGATAGTCCAGGATCTTTTATACTATCAAATATAAAAGGATACATGGCTGCTATTGTAACTGATGGGATTGGAGTACCAATTCGTTGTTCAATATCCTGTGGTGGGAATATTGGAAGAATAGATTTTAAAACTTTTTCTTGTTCAAAGCGAAGGGAAATAGCTCTTAAATCCATAGCATCTAAATAGTTTTTAACATTTACCTTTTTTAATTCAAGTCCTTCTTTAGTTGGTGAGGTAATCATAATATGCATTTGAAAATCGAAGATACGTGCTTGGCTAGCAGCTAGCATAGAAATAAAGTATTCTAAACTCTCAGCATCTTGACGAAATCCTTCACGACGAGTTAAATCTTTTTCATTTTGATATTTATCTTTTAAATCAGCAACTTGCTTATTTAACATTTTTGACATTTGAGAAAATGGTACAGGAATATGTTTTACAACTACTTTTATTCCTGGCATACTAGTTAGTGATGATAAATAACCTGGTTGAATATATTTAGGATAAGAAATTACAGTTAAAATTGTAGCGTAATTATCACTAATTACAAAATCACTTTGATAAAAATGTAAGCCTTTTGGAGCTAATTGACTTCTTATTCCTGTACTCATTGAGGCATCACCATCCCAAACTCTGTATTTTCTCCACCATTTAAGAAATTCTCTAATACTACTCTTAAATCACCATTACTAACTTTAGCAGCATTTAAGCCACAACTTGCTAAACCGTTAATCATCATACGAATTCTTTTATCTATTATATCTTGATTTTTTTCTTTGAATAGAATGTAATATTCAGTATCAACAACATTATTTTTAACAAACGTATTAGCTTTTCTTATATCTTGCATTATTAACTTTCTAATGGCAGTATTGGGAGCATCGTTATAAAGCAATTGTAGTTCAGCTTGATAAACTGAGATATCTACTGGTCTATCAGCAACTACTAACCAAAACTCAAAATCAAGAGTGTTGTAGAAGTTTTTCAAACCTATTAAAATGTTATCTTGCATATTACCATCAAGAATAAAAATATTTCTTGGAGTTATTTTAACTCCTGTTACTTTTTCATTTCTTGTTGTATAAATCATACCATTTTGGATACCTCTTACTGGTAGCCAATCTTCAGTGTAGCCGCTTACTTTCTTAGCCATTCTTTATAGCACCAACCTTTCCATCTATATTGTTGTCTTGATGTTAAAAATTCATATAATTCTGTTATTACGGTTAAAGTATTGTGATAATAAGGTATTGGAAATACCAGAAGTCCAGATATTACTCCTGGACTTAGTATTAATATGGTTGTTCCTAGGGTATCAATTGATACAAATGCTAAAAGAAATACACTTATTATTATACCAATGCTTAGTATCCATATATCGATAGGTCTAAATAATCCTAATATTAATTGGCCACTTTTACTATTGGCTGGTATTAAATAATTATTCACTATTTTTACACTCCCTTTTTTTCTTTAGTTTTAAGGCGTTGGCCCTGTTGGTGGATTTCCTTGTTGAGTATTTTGTTGTTGTTGACTATTTTGTTGTACACTTGTTTGCTGTTGCGTTTGTTGTGTAGGTGGCGGAGATGTTGGAGCTTGTTGTTGGGTATTGTCATTAAATCTAACGGCTACGCCTCTACCGGTAACTGGTGGCGTTGATGGAATTACATTTCTAGTATAATCACTTATATTTGCTTTAAGATCAGCTTTTTGAGTATGAGCTCCTTCAGCTTTTTGATTTTCAAATAAGCGCTTCTTATATGGTGTATTACCAGATAAGTCTAGACCACGTTTGTAGTATTCCTGACGTAAATCGCGATCATAATCTTCTTGAAGTTTTTTAATTGAATCCTTCCTGAAATTATAAGCTTGACCATGACCTTTGGACTTGTCACCAAAGCTTTTTTCAGCTACTTCTTCATTTACGGTACTAGCAAAATTCCTAAAGTCATTAATTCGATCTCCTAATTTGTCACCACTTTTACCAAATATTGTACCTCCAGATTGAAGTTGACCAGCTACTGTTCCTAAAACTGTCATACCAACGCCTGCTCCACCGTCTTTGATACCTAAGGCACCTTTAATATATTTTGGAGCTTGCTTAATAAATAACATTAAACCAATTATTATGAATAATGTAGCAAAAACATTAATCATTACATTGCTAGAGTTATAGTTAGTTATTCCTAGTTTACTGTTAAGAGCTAATTGAACAAAGAATAATCCAAAATAGATTACAGCTAATCTAATAAATAAATCTATATAAGTTGAAATAAGAGTTTGAGTCCAACGACTGAAAGCATCTTCACCTTTACCTTCTTTAGCTGAGATACTCATGTGTCCAATTATTGGTACTGGTGCTATTAAACGTAAGATAGCTAATTTAAAAACCCTTATAGCAACATCAATGGAATATCCTATTAATATGACATCTATGATAACGCCGGCTATAGTAGAAGCTCCTAGGAAGTAATAAACGGCATAATGCTCATTACCAATAAAGTCACTGATAACACTAGCAAATAGTGATTTACTACCACTTCCAGCTTGACTACAACCAATATTTACTATACCAAGTATGTCTCCTGCTGATGATTTTGATGATTTAATTATATTAGAAATGCCCGGGTTGATATTGGAACATACAGGCTCTTTAGAATTTGGGGAGGTGTTTATTCCAACAAAGGTTTTTAAGACGGTAGTTGAGAAAACTCTACCAGTTTCACTTAAACTTTTACTAGAGGTAAATTCTTCTGAAATATTATTACCTACTATTAATCTACCAATAGTATTATTAGCTAAAATACGATTTTGAAGAGAAAACAAAGTACCAAATAATAAACCATTATTGTTTACTTGGCGTTCCCATTCATTACTGGCTGATATATTCATAGGGGCTATTAAAGCAAGCATTAATAAAGAAGTAATTATACGACTTACAATCGTTCCCATACCACGTTTTTTATCTAAAATAACATCAGGGCTAACTAATCCTTGAAGAATAGATACAGCTAACTTAAAGATCATAAAGACACCCAAAATTATTTGTACACGTGAATAGATACTTCTAATAACATCTCCGCTTAAGAAATCTACACCAGCAACGGCAAAAAATATTTCATATAAAATACTCATTAAGAAATATACAACCTGGTCAATTACAGCGAATAATGATCTAATTGCTGAATAAATCGGATTTCGTGGAAAATAGTCTGTCATTTATTATTCACTCCCTTTTACTGTAGACCACATACTTCATGAGAAGTAAAGCCTAAAACATTTAATGCAAAACTAACTAGTTGTGGTAATAAGAATAAAACTACTATTAATACCAATCTAGTTACTAATTTTTTATTGGCGTTTTTGATACTATCATCATCGGAAGCAAGAATGGCTTTTACATAATCTAAACTACTCATAATTAGAACAATAAATGGTCCTAATACTTTAATGTAATTTAATAATTTTTGTAATAACCAAGCGACTGAATCAGGATCATTTACATTTCCAAATACAGCATTACTACCTGAACAATCTCCAATTTGAATTATATTTCCGCTTAAAATTTGTGTATTATTATTTACTGATTTATTTACTACTTTTACATATTCATTATAAGTATTTTTTTCTTTTGCATAGGTAGTATCCGTATTAAAAAAGAAAGCAGTACATAATATTAAGATGAACAATAGTACCTTATTTTTCATAATATCACTCCAAAAACATTATAACATATTAAGTATAGCAAAATAAAAAAAAAATAGCAATTATTTGCTATTTATTTACGATATATACACTGTTCCAGCAACTTGCCCAACTTGTAGTATCTGTTTCGCTTTGATCAGCTCCAACAGCAACAATATTCATTATTAGTGTAACAAGACTTGGTACTAAGAAGATAACAACAGCATAAATAACTCTTTTAATAAGTCTTGACTGAGCGGCTTTTACTTCTTTGTCATCACTAGCAATTACAGCTTTTCCTAGATCAATTATTCCGAACAATAATAGACCAATTGGAATGAGTATTGTTACATATGTAAGTAATTTTTTAACAATTCTAACTAATGGTTCTAATCCTTGACAAGCACCACCAGATGCTCCACCTATACCAATTTGAAATAAACTTGACATAATTACCTCTCCTTTACTACAAATATAATATCTTATATATTTTTTTTTGTCAATTATTACCTTCTAAATAGACCAAATACCTTGTTTTGATTATCCTTTTTTTCAACAGTTACTAAACCTGATTTTATAATGAAGTTATACATAGCCTCATTATTTTTTCTTTCATCTAAAGGTGGCATATTATAGAAAACACTAGTTTTAGCTTCATACTCAAAATCAGAAACATCTTTTTCCGAAAGAAGACTTTGATTTAGAACTAGTTTACGCCCACTTATAACTTGAAAAATATTACGATTTCTTCGCATAAGCTTATTTAATTTAATAATACTTGGTTCTAGCAAGTAATATATATCACTACAAATACTCTCATCAGGGAAGTCATTTAAATCAATTAGAATAATACGATAATTCATTGATTTCCTTATAATTCCTCTAACGGTATCTTTAGTAGCAGATATCATTTCCTTATTGCTAAAAACACTAAAGTCATTTCTATCTATCTCAATAGCAAGAATACTATTTTTACCAAAGATATCTTCAAGTTCATTTTTTAACATATAAATAAATGTTGTAGCACCACATTGTCTAGTTAAATTCTTAACACCAATAATTTTAGGTCCTACTGTACTATCAGTATTTATTACAAAATCTTCAGTAGATGACTTTTCTTCAGTAGTAATAGGTGCTGGAACTATAGGCTGCTGTGACGCTATAGTTAAGATATGCTCAACATCTTTTAAACTATTAGAATGTTTTATTAAGTATTTTACACCATCTAGGTTAGTAGTAAAGTTATATATGCCTATATTAATTAAACTAGCCAAGAAATTGGCTGTACATAGACTAGTATTTTCAGGAATATAAAAAATTATTTTTTCTGCTTCAAGTCCTCTTATTAACTCTTTATAAGTATCTATATTCTTATAATTCTTTAATGCCGTTACGTCTAAAACCATTTTATTAAAGAAAAATGTTTTATACATTTCTACTAAAACAGATGATTCAAAGACGCCAGTTGTATTTTTTATAATATCTATATCTAATTTAGATAATTCATTTTGTTTTTCATTCGCTACTATAACATTCATATTATCACCTTGATGGTTTAAAAATCTTTGTTGTTCCAGATACTTGGAACATTTTTAAATTTGGCATTATTTTATTTATTATTGGCATATCTATATATATTACAGTTACAACTTTATAGTAAACTTTACCCTCATTGCCCTCTAATACTATTGAACTATCAGTATTATTATCAGCTGTTATTTTTTGTATACAATAGCCATTACGGCATTCATATCCATTTAAATTAAAACCAGTTTGAACACTATAACCTATATCACGCATATAGTCTGTTATAGCTTGATCACAAGCCCCACCTGGTACCGAACAGTTTCCTTCATATTGTTCAATAGTTGTAATGATTTTATTTTTTACACGGAAAGCTTTGGTATAGTTAACATTAAAAGCTAGATAACCACTTACGATTACTAAGAAGACAACAATTATTGTTATATTGACAATCCCACCTAGAGCATCACGCATCTACATCACCCCTTACATTTGACGCACAACAATCATTCCACCTGATATATTAGACCATTGTGTGTTAATAGAATTTTGAATTGATGGCCATAACATCCAGAAAAATCCAATTACAGCGGCGATAGCAATAATTGTGATAACAGTTAAATTTAATTCTCCAGTTGCTGCTTTCATTCTTATAACATCTCCTTTCTATTATTACTATTTTCATTATAGCAAAAATTTGTTTAATTAACAATATTATAAGTTAAACATCATCATCATAGAAATTAATATTATTAACATTACACCTAGACCAGTTACAACTAACATAATCATAGTTTGATTTTCCATGTGACCTAGACGTTCTTTATATTTAGTTTCACGGGCTTTATTTTGTAAATTTGAAACAGTTCTTGAAAACATTAGTAATCTTTCTTGTTTCTTTTCTTGTGCTCCAATTCCTAAACGATATAATAGACGCATCATTCGCATTGAATCTCTTACAGGATAAGTATTGGCAAATTCCATATAAGGATCAATTGTTGAATCTCCAGCATTTATTTTATCAATTAGAATTCTAAGTCCAGGTTTAAAAATATCTGGAGCATCGGTAATTGATTTACCTAAGGCTACTGGAACTGTATAATGCTGAATTAATATTTCCAAACTTTTTAAATAATATGGTAGCATTATATCAATTTCATGTAGATGGGCTTTATAGAAGTTTTTTAGTTGCATATATGGCATTTTAAAAACAACTACTGCTAAGACAAATGATAATACAAGATTTAAAAAGAATTGAGAATTAAAAATATTACCAGTTGAACTACCACTTATTGTAAAGGCAAAGATTATGAAAAAGGTTAAGATAGCGTATGAAGTCCTTTTCAAGTATAATTCATCAGCGTCAGCATCTTCTCCATACTTAGCATAAACTAAGAATGTGTAATCTGCTTCTCTAAAGGCTTGTAGATACTTTTCATTATCAATCATGAACTTTCTTTTATCAATCGTATTATTATAGAAAAATATTCCTAATATTATTGCTCCTACTAATAGTGCTTCCATCTTTTACTCAGCCCCCACATTCTCATTATAATATTTTTCTCCTTTTAATAAGAAATATGTATTAATTATTAAAACACCATGTAATAATAATTTAACATACCATCTATCTAAAAGGATAAGATAGGTTTCACGACCTAGAAGGTATTGAACTAGCATTACCATTAGATATAGCATAATACCAAATTGTAAAAATGATTTATGGAAAGATGCTCTTTCAATTCTATCTCGATATACACTTTCAACTAACATATCGATATCTAATTGCATGTTATCAAGTGAATCGGCAGAATTTTTAGCTCCTTCTTTAGTAATTTGTAAAAATAGTTGGTGCATGTTTTTTACTATATAATAAGGATAAATCTTAGTCATATAATCTAGAGACTCATCAATACTACCATTTTGATATGCAAGCTCAATCATATAATCAACATCTTTACGAACTGGATTTTCTAAAATTCCAGAATTTCTAACACCTTCAAGAGCTTTAACAAATGATTGAGTAGTGGCAAATTCCATAATTACGTTAGATGTATATACTTGGATTTGTTCAAATATAAATTCACTATATACTCTTTTACATCTTAAATATGATAAGTATGGAATAAACATTACAGCTATTATGATGTATACAAGACATATAATTAAGTTATAAAAATATAAGTAAGTAACAACACCTGTAAAAATTGATATAACGGCTACTTGAATTGTATACTGCTTAGCTGAGTATTCTTGTCCTAATTCCTTAGTTTTTTCTCTTACAACTTTAAATGAGTATGGGGCAAATTTATCATACATAACTCCTATTTGTTCAGTTATAAATTTATGTACATTTTGGCCTCGATAATTTCTATAGGCTATAACGAGAAAAGTAATAATCAAAATAATAACTAACTCTTCAAAACAATACATGTTATCATTCCTTTCACTTATTATGCTTCCTGATTGTTATCGATTGGTGGGATATATGGTAAAACGCCTTCTGGTTGCCCTACTACTCCCTGATTAATATAATTTTGTCCCATATTTATGGCATCATGTGGTACTTCTGGTATAACTACTTGTGGAATAGGCATTACATTTTGTTCAGCTATAGGAGTACTATATACTTGTTGATTTAATGGCATCTCTTGACTTGGCATTTGTACAACTTGTTCTTGAGGTTGATAATTCATTGGTTGAGGTGGAATTACTGGTGCCTGAGGTGCTATTGTTTGATTAAAGTTTGGTATGACTTGCCCTTTTACCATAACTTGACTTAGCACTTGATTATTAACTGGTAGACTATCTTGAGCCACATTAGTGTTTATTACTTGATTATATTGTGGCATAGCACTTTGTACTTCTTCAGTTATAGCAGAAAGTGGTACATTGACGTTTTCTTCCTCAACAGGTTGTTGTTCAATTACCATTGAAGCTGGTATTACAGATTGTACTCCTGACTCTATTGGTGTTTGTTCGCTACTTGCATCAGTAGTAGCAGTTGGTTCTACTTGATTAGTAGCTGGTATTTCTTCATTAGTAGTATTTTCTACTACGTTATTATTTGTATTATTAGGTTCTTCATCATCAGAGAATGGTACATCATCACTCATGTGACTTGTAACTGCTGTTATATCAATATTTTGATTTTCTAGATAGTCTAATAAATGTTTACTAGGCTTTCTTAAAATTGGTTCTTTACCAAAAATTTTTTGATATATAATTCTACTTTGAGGTTGATTATTTTCATCAACATAGAACTCTACTACTTCATCTACTTCACGATGGAATTTTCCTCTTTCTTTACTGTAGTATGCTCTAATATGAACACCTAATTGAATGTAACGATAGATAGTTGATAAGAACTGATTAACATCAAGGTCTGTTTCCATCAAGCTATATAAACGATATGGTATAGATGATGCTTTATCAGCATGGATAGTTGATAGAATGTTATGACCTGATGAAATAGAGTTTCTGACGGCTGATACCGCTTCAGCACTACGAACTTCTGATAATAAAATCCATTTAGGGTTTTGTCGCATACATGTTACTAAAACGTCGGTATAACTAGCAACATTATTAGTTTTCATTGCTACTATATCTCTTTGAGGAAAAATCTTATCCAAGTGTAGTTCTAGAGTATCTTCAATAGTAATTATTTTTTCATTTACTTTAGTGTGACTAGCTAAGTATTTTACAAACTCAGTTTTACCTGAACCAGTTTCACCAGAAACAATAATGTTACAGTGTCCTTCAACACATTTAATTAATACATCATGAATATCACGTGTAAAATAATCATCTTTAATTAATTTTTCTTTCTCCAATCTAATTTTAGCTGGAGTTTTACGAATAACCATAGCAATACCATTAGTTGCAATGGAAGGATGTACGAAGTTTAAACGTAATTCAGCTGATTCAGCATCAAGGAATGGCTTAGCATTATTAAATGTTGTTCCCATTACGTTAGAACACTGAAAGGCTAACTTCTCTACAAACTCTGGCGTTGCTCCTGTTACTTCTACTCTTAATGAGCCTTGGGTTAATGAACGAACCCAAATTTGACCATTATTATCAAACGAAATATCGGTAATATCATCATTATCTAGTAATGCCCTAAAAGGACCAAAATCTAATTTATCAAAAATATTCTCGTTCATTTAACCCACTCTTTTCTTCTTTTCTTCTTTTCTTCTTTTTCTTCTTTTGTTATTTTATTCTTTTAACTTTCTGTCCAAATTGTTACTCTATTAATCCAATCTTTTAGACTTTCACTACTTATAGCTACACTTCCTGGTTCATCTTTCATACTTTCATTTGTTGGAACTGGGATTAATGTTGTATCATAGTTTCTTAAGTATTCAGCTTTCTTTAGTAAAATGTAATACTCTTCTGGAACAGCAAAGACAATCATTGCTGGTGTTCTTTGTTCATCAAGATTAGCAAATACTGGCTGTCCACTAGCATCTTTAACGGCTAATACTTTAACATTTTCAACTAATTTTCCTAACATAATACGATCAGCTTCTTCTTTTGAAGTTATACCCTCTTCGTATTTACTAACAGCCTTTAAATAAATATCTATATAGTTTTCTGGATAGATTGAGTTACCATAAGTTGTTGCTGTTGTAACACTCATGTTATATAAAACGTAACCTTTTGGATATTGTAAGATTATGTTAGCTGGTAATTGTTCTTTTGATACTACAGCTGATTCAAAGAAGTAACTTCCTTCTGGAATACGGCTATCTGATCTTGCATATTTATCAATTACTTGTGCTTGATTTCTTAAAATATTTCCTTTAATCATAGATTGTGGTATTTGACAAGTAGTTATCATATCTTCTGTAATTTGTTTACCACCTTTTATTGTCTCTTTGGCACAAGGGACTGTTATCGGATTAATGGCTTGTCTTACACGAGTATTATAACCAATAATAAGTACTAATATGGCTGCTATTACACCAAGTAGTGTTACTGTGTTCTTATCTTGTAAAATCCTTTTGATTCCACTATTTTTGTTCCCCATTTTTCTCTTCCTTTCTTTTAATATCCATAGTTATCTTCTGTAACTGGATAGCCTATTTCATTACTGTTTTCTTGATTGGCATTACTTACATATGTATCTTCTTTTCTAATACTTTCAACAATTCCATCATAAGTTGTAGTCATCATTAAATTTTGACTATCAAAACTTAGTACTGTTGCTGAATCTACTTTTATACTAACTTTTGGTGGTACTTCATTTAAGTCATAAAAACCAACTCTATAGTATCTAGTATTATCTACACTATCAGCAAATCTTCTTAAAAAGCTTTCTACAAATTTATCTTTATCAATTCTTAGTGCATAGTTGTCGCGATAGTACTTTACGTCTATCGCGTCTTCCATTGCAGCTTCGGCAGTTTCTTTTACTAAATAATAATCTAGTTCACTACCAGTTGAATAATTAGAAATAACATTTATTAATAATAAACCAAATACAGCTAATAGGATAATACCAACAGTTAATATTCCTTTATTCATTATTTATTACCTCCTAGAAGATTTTTAAAATACTCATCACGGCTTGTACGCAAGGAACTAATATATGAATCACCACTTCCAAATGTTTCAGATTCATTACTTTCTTGACTCTTTTGATTATTTACACCAAGTGTACCTAAAACCTTAATACTACTAGCATCAAGTTTGTAGGAACTACTGCTTCCTCTAAATAAAGAACTTTCGTAGTAAGCTACTCCGTTAGCAACTTTTACTTTTCCTGGATAAATACTATATTTACCGGAACCTTCCTGAGCAGAATATCTTCTAATTTTATTAAGTTCAGCTGGAGTTAAATAGAATTCATAGTCTAGATATGCACTCTGTTTATCAGCATCATAAATTTCATTTCCACGGGCTTGAATTATTGAATATAGGGCTCCTGGTGTAATTTCGTAATCTGAGTTTTTAACATTTGTTGCTTTAGAGGTCCAGTTGAATCCTGGGGCTCTTCCTGTTTCAGTAGGATCCGTTATGCCAACTTCATCCGTATTATCTGGGAACATATCTTTTAAATCAATTGATCTTAAGCGATATGTTAATGGTTTTTCATCATCAGTGATATTATTGTTACCATCGGCAGTATCATATAAAGCATAGAAGCAACTAATATCAAAATTCCATCCAAAGTAACCAAAATCTTTAGCAGTAGCTTTGATGTTATAATCTTCAATAATAGCCTTGTTCGATTCACTAACAGGTGTATTAGCTTGAAGAACTCTTTGAAGCCACCAAGCAGTATTTACATATTTAGAATCTAGGTTTGTACAGAATTTATTTTTCTTTACATGCCATGCGTTACCACTAACAGGTTCATAACTAATTTTACCAGTTTTGTTATTTACCCAAGTTCCTGGGAAACTCCATTCTGTCATATATTTAGCATTACCAGTTGGTTTTTCTTGGCTGTAGCAACCACTCTTATCTAAAATTATAGTTGTGTCATCATCAAAAGCTTTTCCATTCATAGTTGTTGCGGTTAAATTACCACTTTCGGTAATTGTAGTTGCGTATTCTATCCAGTTGTCTTGATTTGGATTACTGTTTGTTTTATTATTTACTTTTATTGTAAACTCTGAAGTTTTACTTGTACATGTTGCGGCAGCTTTACATTCACTAGCAGCATTTACATAGCTGTTAAGTTCATGTAAGTATACTTTAACAGCTTCATCTGAATTTAAAAATTCACGATTGCTAGCATCTTCAACTTTTCCGGTTGTATAGTATTTATTCTTCCTTGCACTCGTGCAACCGTGCCAAAGACACTTGGCTCCACAATAACTGCTTCCACTATTATTTCTTAGGAAACCATCACCACCAACAACAACACTTAGTCCACCTTGACCAAGTTTATTATTCCAACGGCCTGCTGTCGTTTTTAATCTACCAACAGTATAATTAGTTATGTTTAAAGTATAATATCTACCTGGTTTTTCCCAATAACGATTGCCAGCTTGCCATATTATAGTTTCATTTTTAACTGTATATCTTCCTGTACTAGCTTCAACAATTGCTTCTCTAAGTTCATCTGCAGAATATTTCAAGCCATCTCCGATTTGATCTTTAGCTTCAAGAATAGCATAATATCTTTGCATTTTTTCATTAGTTGCTAATTTTTCAACAGTACCAGTATATGCATTATTTTCTGCTGAATATAGTTTATCTTCATAGTTTACTGGTAATAAAGTATTGTTAGCATTACCATAAACTTTTTTGTAACAAGAATCTATACAACTTTGAGTATAATTTCCACCATCACAAGCGTTTACACAACTATCAAATTCTTCTGATGGTCCAGATGCTGACCAATAAGTATTTGAGTTACAAGCACCTGTTGGTGTACAAACTTTATAGTCAGTAGCAACTGGTACTTCAGCATTAAACTCTGTTTGACAGTTTAACTTACTTTCTACTTTAACTTTATATTCAAAGCATAAGCCAGCCTTTGAAGCTACTGGAGGGCCATAAACAACAGTAACCTTTTCTTCACACGTTTTGGTACATGTAGCATCATTGGGATCATCATCGGACTTTTTTGTAGTAGCATATATATCATATGGCGTTACAGTAACTTCCTTTTTATAAAATTTATTTGTAGTACTTGATTTGTTAGGAAGCAAAGCACCATTACTGTTTTGATATGCTGGACATTGTAGTGATGCTGAGGTTTTTAAATTGGAATAGTCTTGGCTATCACTATCAGGTCCTTCTAGGGTACCATTAATATTTATTTCTCCTAACTTTAATCTATCAATCGTACTTTTTATTATCTGAGCAATCTCTTTTTCTCTATATCTAACAGTCACCATACTCTGATTACAATATGTAAAGTCATTTAAAGCTTGGCTTCTATATTTATCAAAATCCGTAGCTGATAAACCAACTTCTTGAAAAATACTCTTGTAACTTGAAAAATTACCATTTCTTAAAGCTGCACAAATGCCATGGTAATTAACATTATTAAATTGTGGATCTGAAACTGAAGATGTAACTTCTACTTGCTCAGTATATACATAACCATACTTAGAAGTAGTCTCATCTAACTCCCACACCATTGAATTACCTTTTTGTACTCTTTTTGGCTTAGCACCTGGATCAACATTACATTCATTTCCAGAATCAACTAGATTAAAGACCATTTCATATGTTTTAGGAGTTGATGATCTTTTGAATGAATAGGTTTTAGCTTTACCATTTTTTCCACCTATATTAAATGTACCTATTTGAGTTACAGCATTACTATCATAATAATGTTCATAATCAATTTCATAAACATATACTTCAAAGGTACCAGCTTCAACACTTACATCATATTTATCACCATTATAATGATATGCAGATGAAACTGTAATCTTATATCTATCCTGACTATTAATCTTACTACAATATGCTTTATTTTGCTCTGTTCCATCTTTATCTTTGTCTACAGCAAAGACTGTTGGCATAGTTAGTGTAATGCCAAGAGTAGTAATTCCAACCAAACTAATGCCTAATATTTTTTTAACATTCTTATTCATTTTCTTCCCCACCTCTTATAATACCTTCTATTTCTTCATAGTTTTTATTTTTACTTACTTTACGTAACTTAGTTTTTTCGTTGTCAGCAAGTAATTTTCCATCTATTTTAAACCTATATTTAGTTTCTCCATAAAACCTCGTACAAGTAATCAAAGATATTATCTTATCATCAGATTTAACATCAACATCATATTTGAAGTAACTGTTTTTTATTGAATCCTCTATGTATTTTTTTTGATCTTCTGCTCTCATATTTCCTGATAAAGGAAGATCATACTCATCAATTAATGACACTGCAAATATTTGATAAATATAATTTTTTCCATCTTTTGTATATTGAATAAACTGATTATCTTTAGCAAAGTCATAATATATAAAGGATAATAACTGTTCAAATCTTGTATGATCTTTATTCGCAATTAGAGGAGTTTGTGAAACGTTCCTAATATTATGTCCTAAAATTACAGTTCTGTTTAGTAATTTATCTTCACTTTCAATTGACCAAACATAATCGCCAATATCAATATTAACATCAAAACTATCATCAGCAAAAATAACTGGATAATCAATATTTGTTCCTTGAACTCTAAGCCAGCCATCAACAGAATAGCTCTCATTTTTCTCTTTAACTACTTTTTCGTAGCTTTCTATTCTGTCAACTCTAGGCTCTATTTTGTAGCTTTCAATATTATTGATAGCTACACAAATAATAGTGATGATTACTATAATGGCAAGCGTTGTAAATGAAGTCATCATTATTAATTGTTTTTTAGTATTTTTTATGCGCTTATTATTTTTACTCATGTTTATACCTACTTACTTTACTTTGAAATTTTATATGGATCGTTTTTAGTGCCGCTTCCTGAAACTATTTTTATGCTCTTATCAAGATAACCAACTGGTCTAATATAAGTTTCAAAAAGATTTCCTAATTTACCATAATAAACAATTCCTGAGTTTGAAACTGCATATTTTCTATATTCTTCATTTGATGAATTTATTAACCAATAGCCATAGCCATATTTACTTTGAACTGTAGTAAACATTTCATACATATTTGGAGCAGCAAATTTTACTTTATATGTTTTTGTACTCTTTTTCTCATCAAATTTAGCTGTTTTATCATAAATTGGTACATTTACTTTCCATGTAACAAAGTATTGTTCATTTATAGTATCTGTAGCCTTTTTATTAATTTCATAACCAATATTACCTTTTTGACTTGGATTATATATTTTTATATCATCTTCAGTATTATAAGAAATTAACTCTTCTGATATTGGCTCTTCTGATATTACTTTAACATATTGATCATTAGTAACTTCCATTATTCTCCATAAAAATCCTGAATATGTTATGTATTCTCCGGAAAGGCGATTATTTAGATATTCATCAGCCTTTCCTCTTTGAATTTCTCCTAAGAAGTAAGGGTTTTCAAGAGTACCATCACCAGCTTTTACTAGACTATCACCATTTAATGTTAATACAGGTCGAATTCCTAAATTATAATCTTTATCAAGACTTAAATACTGTGAATTAGGAGCAATTGGTGCAAAATCAGACTTAGTAGCCCAAGCAGTAGAGGCATTTCCATCGCTATCTTCATCTGGCACATCTTGGCATGGCTCATTAGAACGAGCAGCAGTCCAACTCATTGTAACTGGGAATAAATAGCTTTGTTCTCTTTCATCTCTACTTTCATTTAACTCTTTATTAGATAAAATATAAGCATAACGTTTTTTAGTTTTAGAAATACAAGTAACGTCTGTATTGATTTCTTCTTTACCTATAGTTCCATAACAATAGTTATTTTTTACTAATATTTTTTTAGCATTAGCATCAACATGTTCTAGAAAATAATCTAACCATTTATCAATTGCTGAATAATTAATACTTGAAATATCATTAGCACTAACGATTTTTACATTATTACCATCTAGACCAATTATTCTAAATAGCATACCAGAAAAATATATATAGTTGTCAACATATTGTCCTTTATATATTCGAGATTCACCTGTAGCATCTTGAACAGTTTTATTTAATTTTTGAACAACATTGACTACTCTTTTAACAGTAGTTTTATTCTTTAGACTATCAAGAGCTGTATAAGTAACTTCATAAGTACCTGTTTTACTTGTATCAACATTTGAAGAATCAATAGTAACATTACTAACATCCATCTTACCATCAGTATTATCTTTTAAACTCTTTACACCAAGCTCTTTATACTCCTCACCACGGTTTATAGTAATCTCACTATCACCATTTAAAGTAATTGTTGGACCACTAGAGTCAACCTTAGACTTAAATGTGCCACACTCTAAGTATGTGTAATACTTATAATCACCACTATCTGTTTGTTTTACTTTAACCCAACTGTTACTTACAGAACAAGGCTTATTAGTATAAGGAATATAGAAATCTTTAGTAATATATTCTTTATCAAATAAAGTTTTCATAGTAACAGTTGCTAACCTCTTACCAGTAGGTAATTTGTCATCATTTAATTGATAATATTTTTTAGCAGCATCTTCTAAAGTTTTTTCATTCTTTTTAAAACCTATAAATGGATTTATAATTAAAAACCATATAAATAAGCAAGGAATGGCTATTGTTATTACTACTTTAATATATTTTAGTATCTTTTCTTTTTTCATGGCTATCTCCTTATTTCAACTTATATTTATACTTATTATTTCTAACTGTAACTATTAGTTCAATACTAGTTGCTTCGCTAATTTCATTAGGTACTTTTAGATAGACATACTTGCCGTAATATTGAAGGGTTGGTAAAGCATTCTCTATTTTGGTACCCTTAGCTTCACCATTATTATTCATATAATTAATTTTACCATACATGGTTAAAAAGTCAATCATATCTTTACCACCAAAGTCATTAGAGGCAAAGTCTAATTTTAAGATTTTATAACCTATTGGAGCAGTTTGCTCTTTAACTTCATAAGTACAGCTTTTAGTGCTACAAGATTCCTTATTGTAACTTACACTATCAGCTATTTCATAGTTATCAATTATTACCTCTTTAGTACTGGTACCGATATTAACAGTTAAAGCATCATATAGCGATAACGATTCTTTTTCTTCAACTTTAGATAAGTTTTGTAATTTTAATTTTATTTTTCTTAGATGATTAGTATTATTGTTATTAAATTCTTGGTAATATAAAACAAATCTTTTAATATCTTCTTTCGCCTTTACTTTATAAATTAATAATGTATTATACTTTTCACCATTATTTATTGTTTTAGTATCATAAGCAGTACCTAAATCTTGAAATTGAGTCTCATAGGTTTTAGATGTTGGTGAATAATTAGAAGTAGCATTCATTACATGAAATCTATCAAAATTAATTTCTCTTTTTTCGCCATTATTTGTTATAGTTACATCTAATATTACGAAGTTGTTTTCTTTAGATATTGTATCTCCTTTATAATCAAGACTACTGTAATAACTATTATTTATTTTTATTTCATAACCATTAGTATTGATATTTTCTCCTTCTGTATAAGACTTATTGGTCACAAAGATATAAACGTATGATTTATATCCTATAAATAAAGTTAAAAGAGCTATTAAAATATAAATTGTTTTTTTATGTTCAATATAGTAGTAGGTAGTATTTCTTTTTAACCTAGCAAAGAAACGTTTAAAACTAGCTTTATCAATATCTATGTTTATTTCCATTTCATCGCGATCATCTTCTGATAATTCTAAAAATTCAGCATCAGATTTAAAATCAAACTTATTTAAATCAAGTCCTAATATTCTGATTATAAGTACAATAAACGTAAAATACTGAGGGAATATCAATATTAAAGTAATATCACGTATAGCTCTTGGTGTAGTAGAAGCAACACTACCAGTGTAAGTTGCGAAAAAGTTAGTAGTAAATATAAAAGTGAAGAATAAAGCACAGTATGTAATAACAGGAACTATATACATTTTCCATGGCTTATTCTTCTTACGAAGGACTATTAAAATTGTTATCATTGAAGCAATTATTAAGAGTAAAAATATATAAGCTAATACAGTTGTATATTTTGATATTGGTTCATTATAAGCATCATAAGTTCCTAGTGTAACAAACTCTTTCATAAAAGAATATAATTGAGTAGTTTTATATAGAATGTATGCACATAATGCGAATAGGAAAATATGAATTTTTTTGAAATTTTTTATAAGAAAGGCATATGGTTTTCTGATAATCACATTATCAACTCCTACTATTTTATTCTTTATTAGTATATCTTATTTTTAGGTAAAAAAAAAGATAGTTTCTTATAAAACTATCAATTTATAAATTATTTTATTTCAATAATTTCAACTTCATATGAACCGTTAGGACTTTCTACAGTAACTATGTCCCCTACTTTGTGATCGAATAAAGCTTGTGCTATTGGACTCTCATTTGAAATTCTACTTTCAAATGGATCAGCTTCTTGTGAACCAACGATTTTGTATTCATCTTCTTCATCATCGTCTACGTATTTAATACAAACTGTATTACCAATACCAACTTTATCATTTGATACTTCAGCGATTATAGAAGCATTTTCTAACATTTTTTCTAGTTGTTTAATACGGGCCTCTATTTGAGCCTGTTCGTTACGAGCTGCATCGTATTCTGCATTTTCTGATAAATCCCCCAATGATCTAGCTTCTTTAATAGCTTGAATGTTTTCTGGACGTCTAACATTTATTAAATTATCTAGTTCCTTCTTTAGTTCTTCTAATCCTTCTTGAGTTAAATATACGGTATTTTTATTTCCCATTTTTATCACCTCGTAAATGTTTTTTTACAAATAATTATTTAATTGAGTAGTAAACTCAACTTGCCAAAGTATATCACATTTTTAAAAATTTAGCAAGAACTTATTTCTTTTTTGAGTACTGAATGCCATATTCTTCTTGAACAGTTGTTTCTCTTTCTATTTCAGTTACAATTCTTTTTAGGTCTTTCTTTTTATATTGATCAATATTTATTATACTTAGTGGTCGCTCTGATTCAAATAATTCTCTTATTCTATCACTTGAAGTATCTAAGCTATGAGTAAATTCATCTACGCGTGATAATGTATCCTGATATCTATTACGATATTTTATTTTAGATATTTCACGTACTCGTGACCATTCTCTTATCATCCAAACAGTACAAATGCCTCCACCAATAATTATAGCAGCTCCACTTAGGTTTTCACCTAAACTAGTTCCTTGTAGTGTTTCTATATTTCTTATCGCAACAGCACCAGTTATGCTGGATACTACACTACAGGTAGCAATAAAAGAACGCATAACGTATAATGGTTCTTTTTTAATAGCAGTTTGAGCTGATGACTCCATGACTTTCTCTATTTTTTCAATATTTTCTTCTGTATTCTCAATATCATCGTGAACCGCTCCATCAGCAAACTTAATCGATAAATTACCATCTTTATTAGGTTTTGCATCGATAATACATTCACTAGATTTTTCACCATTTCTTAAATATTTTTTCATTGTATTACTCCCTGCCTTTTAGTTAATATTTTTCAATTTCATTTTTAAAGAAATCATCAGTCATTCCAGCTATAAAATCAATTACCATTCTTTTATTAGAATTTTGCTTTAAATATGTAGTAGATTGATGATCTAAAAATACTTTGTAGATTATACTATCTTTATTATTTGTTTCTATGTCGTTTAAATACCTGTTATATATCCTATTCATTCCTTGACGATAGTATTCTATTTTTTCTTGACTTAGACTCTTACTGTAGATATGTTTATGATTAAACTTTTTTAATGATAATAGGGCTTTATAAACGTCATTACTCATTTTTATATAGGGTTTATTAAGACTATTTTTTATTATATCAACTATAACGGTATTTATAATTTCCTTATTAGAATTACCAAGAACATCTGTTATTTCTTTAGGTATTTCTTCTCTTTTTAATTTGCCTAAATTAATGGCATCTTCAATATCACGACCTACGTAACCAATTATGTCACTTATTCTAACAATGCAGCCTTCTAAGGTCATAGGATGGTTTTTCTTTGATGAAGTGATATCAGTATATGATTCTTGATATTCTCTTAAAAACTCTTCTTTAGTTTTGGAAACTGGAGTATATTCATTTGATAAAAGTTCACCGTTATGACACATAATACCATCTAATACTTGGATGGTTAGATTTAATCCTTCACCATAATTTTCTACTTCCAGATAATGACGTACACTTTGAATATTGTGAGCAAAGTATTCATTTAATTCTCTTTGAGATATTTCATCTAATAAAGCTTCACCAGTATGACCTAAAGGGGTATGACCTATATCATGACCTAGTGCTATAGCCTCGATTAAGTCATTGTTTAAGCGTAGTGCTCTTCCGATAGTTCTGGCCGCTTTACTAACAAGTTGCACGTGTATCATTCGTTTGGAAATAGAATCATTTTCAGTAAAGGAATATACTTGCGTTTTATCAGAATAACGACTATAACTTAGAGCATGAATAATTCTATCAACATCATGAAAGAAAGGTGCCCTAATATCTTCTTGTTGACTTTTCAGACGAATTGCTTCAGTACTTTTAGTAGCATATTCACTATAAGTTGATTCGATTATTAAAAAATTATTTTGAGCTTCTTTTAAATAATCCATAAATTTTTCTCCTTTAATTATCTATATCATTAGAATACTTTTTAATTAGTCTTATCATAGAATAAGCTGGTAAGCTATGAGGAAACTTTAGTTTTAAAATTTGTTCAGGGTGACGAGCTACTTCTAATTCTTGCATATCTTCATCATATATCTTATCAACAATATAAGTATATGTTTTACCATCTGGAGTAAATATCTCAACTTCATCTTTAGGAGAAAAGTAATTTCTTTCTATTAAAATAAGACATTCATTGACAGAATCATAACCGGTTATTAAACCTAAATAATCTTGATTAGATAATTCTTGACGACCACTGTAATATTGATCTGTATAATCGGCTTCTTTCATTAGGTATTGTGTTGAGACTTCTCTATTAGCTACACGGCTTAGACGTTTTTCTAAATTAGCCATTTTTTCAGCTGTTAAAGTTTTTTCATAATAACTATCAATTATCTCACGATAAGTACCTATTACTGTTGCTAGATAATATAGAGAACGCATACGTCCTTCGACTTTTAAACTTTTTACACCAGCTTCAATAACATCACCAATATAACGAGCTAAATTTAAATCTTTAGTAGCCATAGTAAAGTCTTCAGTCTCTGAAGTTTTAAAAGCAAAACGACAAACTTGGGCACAGCCACCTCTATTAGCATCACGATTAGTTACATAATTTGAAAGAGCACAACGACCAGAAAAACAAGTACACATGGCCCCATGAATGAAAATTTCAACATCGATACCAGTCTTTTTAATTATCTCTTTCATGTCTTTTAAATTTACTTCTCTTGCTAAAACGACACGATCTATTCCTTCATTTTTAAAATACTCAATGGCTTTATAATTACTAGTTGAATTTTGTGTTGATAAATGTACTTCTACTTGAGGATAGTTTGATTTGATATGAGAGATTATAAAAGGGTCGCTTACAATAAAAGCATCAATTCCAGCTTCTACAACATCTTTTATGTATTCTTCAACACCATCCATATCTTCATTATGAAAAACAATATTTAAAGTTAAATAAACCTTTTTATTAAGTTTGTGAGCAAATGTACAAGCTTCTTTAATATTAGCTAAACTGAAGTTAGTAGCATTAGCTCTTAAACTATATTTTTCACCACCAAAATAAACAGCATCAGCTCCATATAATAAAGTTACTTTTAAACGTTCTAAATCTCCGGCTGGAGATAATAATTCTATTCTATCCATTTTTCTTCACCCTATAAACAGTTTTTTTAAAGAAGAAATTAGTATCATTACCTAACTTGCTATACTTTGATACATATTCTTCACCACAGCAATTAGAAGCTATATATTTTTTAGTATCAACTACTAAATCAGTAAATAAAGAAGATGGTATTTCATATGAACGCATAATTATATAAGCTATGTTATTGTCATATAGTTTTTTTATAACACTAGTACCATTTGTAATAGTTTTTAAGTAAAAGTTGGTACCATTTTCATCTTCAATTACTTCATATTCTTGATTAGTAGCTTTTTCTGTTATAGTAATTTTATATTTAGGACTTTTTGCTAAATGGTGATAATAATTTGTTAGTAAGTGTCTTTTAGAAAAAGCAACACTTGGTAGACTTACAACTTCTACCATAGGTGTAATAGTACTTTTAGCAGCGATTTCAAGTATTTCTTCTAGAGTTATTTCTTTACTTAAAAGAGCATATTTTATTCCCTTTTGATGATAATAGTTACAAGTTTTATAATTATTAACCATAAAGGTCTGATTCCAAACTAAGTCTACTTTTAAGTTTAGTTCTTTTTTTAATTGGACAATAGCTAAATCATAAAAAAATATACCAGTTAAATTTAAAGTATCTAAGTAAATTAATGTATCTTTTAGACTTTCTAATTCATCATTAAAAATATTCTTATTAACACTTACAAATATTTCTTTATTGGGATTAGCTTTTTTTATTTGAGCAATTTCTTCTTTAGTATAAGTTGTACTACTTTGGACAGAAAAATCTTTTAAAGCAAGAATTAGACCATCAGCTGCTTTTATAGTGTTTTTATCTAGCTTTTCCAATTCTACTAGTAATTTCATAGAATTTCACCTCACTTTTTAATTATACAACATAGGTTGAAGATAAAGAGTAAAAACTTTATTTATAGATACACTATTAGTTTATTATGATATATTACAAACAATTGTATGTCAATAAATAGTTAGGTTAGTTTTCATATTTACTTTGCTGAAATGAAATAAAAAATAAGAGATACTTTAAAAAATACCTCTTTTGAACTATTATTTTTTTTAATGCTTATAGATATGCCATCACCAATACTATAAAACTTTGTTTCATATTTAGTATTTTCTTTTAGATAATTAATATAGGCTTTGGTCTTTCTTACAATGCCTCTAACATTACGACTTTCGATTTCTTTTTCATCCTTTTCTACCATACCATGAAAATTAAGGTTATCTGTTACAATTGTGCCACCTACTCTTAAATTCTTATCATATTTTTCAAAGAATTTAATATTTTGAGCTTTAGCAGCATCAATAAATATTAAATCAAAAGTATCATTAAGTTCTACTTCTAAAGCATCACCAAAAACTAGAGTTATACGATTTTCTAGGTTAAACTTTTTAATGTTTTTAATTGCCTCTAAATATCTTTTTTCATCACGTTCAATACTTACTACTTTAATATCATTACTAACTAAAGCAAACATTATTGTTGAATAACCAATAGCTGTACCTATTTCTAGAATACTATTAATATTATTTTCTTTAATGTATTTAAGTAAAAAATCTAGGCCATCATCTAAAATTATGGGAACATTATTTTCTTTAGCATAACTTTTTATTCTATTAATTTCATCTATAGTATCCATAATTCACCTAATATCCTTTATTAATATTTGATAGTTCTTGTTTTTTTATTAGAAAGTCATTATAGTCTTCATAGAAGAATGTTTCTAAAGTCTTTATATTAGAAATAAAGTATACGTATGGGGTATCATCCGGATGAAAAGCAGCATCAATACTGCTTTTAGAAATTGTACTAATAGGTCCAATTGGCAGTTTACCGTTCATGCTTCCATCTTGAAGTCTAGTATTATAAGGGCTTTTTAATTTAAATTCAGCATCAGTTAAAGCTCTTTTTTCATCTATTTTATTAGCATATTTAGCAGTAACATCACTTCCAAGATTCATATTTTTAGCCATTCTATTAACAAATACACTAGCCATTTTAGAACGATCTGTTGAAACTGAACTTTCTTTTTCTACCATACTAGCTAGTGTTAGACGTTCATGAATACTCATTTCTGTATAATTATAGTCTTCATATTCTTCTAAATTTTTAGCCATCGCAGTAAGCATTTTATCAAAGATATACTCTACATCAACATCTTCATTAAGTAATGTATAAGTATCAGGATATAAATAGCCTTCTAACTTATAATATAATTTATTATTTAAAACATCATTAGTTATAAACCAATACTTATTAATTAAGGTTCTAAGATAATTCTCATCATTACTTTTAGCTATTACATCATCATAACTATTAGAGGTTTTAGCAGCTATTATAGTTGCGACTTCTCGCATATTTAAACCTTCTTGGATGGTAATACTAATTTCATTAGGATTATAGTTATTACCTTTTTCTAAGGCTTTAATTATTTGTTTTAAAGACATATTTCTTTTTAATTTGTAAGTTGTGGCTTTTAAAGATGATGGTTTGGCTATTTTTACATATAATTTAAAAAATTTTTCATTTTTAATTAAGTTTTTTTCTTTTAAGATAGTTGCTATTTTACTAGCTCCTGCTCCACTTGGAATTACTACTTCTACTTCAGTATTATCTTTAGAATTAACTGGGCTTTCTAGAACATTCCAAGTTATTAGTCCAATTAAAATAATTGTTAATACTATAATTATTAAAACTATAAGTAATCTTAACTTCTTTTTTACTGCCATAAATCTTCCTTTCCAAAAAATAAAGAGCTATTGCTCATTATTTTGTGCTTGAACTTTTTTCTTTACTTCTTCTTGAAGAGTTTCAAGAATTGTTTCAACTATTTTCCACTCTTTTTCTGTTTCGATTGGATCTAGTCTAGAATTAGGATTTGTAGGATCATAAGTTGATGCATATACTTGAACATTACCTGATTCATCTAGGCTATTATCAGTATAAGCTATATAGTGTTTTTTAGTTTCTTCACTTTCATAAGTAAATAAAACATCATATTCTTTTTCTATTCCATTTTCATCTATTAAAGTAAACTTATTTTCTTTCATTTTCTTTCCCTCTCTTATCTAAAAATGATTGTAAAATTATTGTAGCTGCTACACTATCAACAACTTTTTTTCTATTTTTTCTGGAAACGTTTCCCATTATTAACATATCTGTTGCACTTTTAGTAGTAAGACGTTCATCTTGTAAATAGATTGGAACGTCTAGGATATTTTCCAGTTTTTCCTTAAATTGAAGACTTAATTCACCTTTAGGTCCTATAGTATTATTCATATTCTTAGGTAATCCTAAGACTATTCCATCGGCTTTTACTTCTTCGGTAACTTTTTTTACTTCTTCTAATAGTGAGTCATATTCTTCGTTGTGTCTTATTGTTTTATAACTAGAGGCTATAAGACCAGTTCCATCACTTATGGCAATTCCTAAAGTTCTACTTCCTAAATCTAGACCAATATATCTCATTTAGTATTCTTTTGAAATTCATTTAAGAGAATTTCAACAATTTTAGCTCGATCTATTTCTTGAATTTTATTTCTTGCATCTTGATAGCTTGAAATATAACCAGGATCACCACTTATTAGGTAACCCACAATTTGATTATTAGGATTATATCCTCTTTCTTCTAAGGATAAGTATACTTCTTTTAAAATTCTTCTTGCCAATTCTGTGTCTATTTCTTTTAAATCAAATAAACTTGTGTTATCTTGTGACATATTAGCACCTCATTCTAGTTTTATTCTATCATTTATTGTTTATAAATACAATACTACGCTGAAAAAACAAAGGCCATATATATAGCAAAAGCTAAAAAAACACCAGTTACTACAAAGCCATTTATTTTCTCAAATAAAGTACTTTTATCTTTTACACCTAAAGCAATAGTTATAAGTATTCCCCCTAGTAGACCACCAATATGAGCATAATTATCAATTCCAGGTGAAATAAATCCAATTACTAGATTGGCTACTATTAGAGGTATTATTTGACTCTTAACAACATTACCAAGATAAACTCGATAATAATAACCAAAGTATAGTAATGAACCCATTAAGCCAAATATAGCACCACTAGCACCAACTGAGGCATAATTACCACCAAAAGTCATAGAGAATAAAGCCCCTATTAAACCACTAAATAAGTAAATAATAGTAAATTTAACTTTACCAAAGAAACTCTCAATTTGACTACCAAGAATATATAAAGCATAACAGTTAAATAAAATATGAAAAATACCACTATGAATAAATATTCCTGTCAATAAACGATAATATTGTCCTGCTCTAATACTTGGTCCATGAATACTAAAAACATTTAAGAAAACTTCATAATTAGTAAAGAAAACACCAAAAATATAAATTACTATATTAATTGCTATTAAAATATATGTCATAATAGGAATTTTTGGTTTAAAAATTTTCTCAACACGAGTTGCATCTTCCTTATTATGTTTGTTTATATCACCAGTTATTTTCATAAATAAATCCATTCCTTGTTCTGTAAATTGCATTTTTTTATCTAAATCTGGGAAAGCCTTTTTAATTTCACTATTTTCTTCAAAATCAGACTCAGCATCTATCTTTACACAAACAGCATTAGGATTCTCATTTAATTCATCAGTAACATTGTCACCTAAATTCAAAAAAATACTAAAGACATTTAATTTTAACGATAATGTTTTTTTCTTTATTTTTTTCATTATACGATTTGTTTTAAATTTATCAAAGGCAAATTGTTCATTATTATGAATACGTCCAGATACAATACGTATTATTTTGTAATCTTCATCTAGATTTTCTAGCCATATTTCATCTTCTACGCCTTGTAAAATGATAGGATTATAATTTTTTTCAATTATAAAATAATGAAGTAACTTCATTGTTATAGTATTTTTGCTGTCTAACATCATTTCTGTTTCCATCATTTTCCTCCTAAAAACATTTATATTATTATACAATAAAACATAAAATAATGGAAGAGGTGTTTATGTGTTTAAAAAGACGATTATTTTTATTTTATTGTTATTACCTTGGTTCTTAGCTTCTATAATTCCTGTTAATTATAATTACTATAGTATGATTAAATTACCATTCTTTGCTCCACCTAAAATATTTTATGGTATAGCCTGGACAATTGTATATACTTTAATCACGATAACAACAAGTAGTATTATTAATAGTTATAAATTTAAAGATACTCCTTTATCTTATAAAATAACTTTATTAGTAAACTATTTATTTAATCAATCATATACTTTAGTATTTTTTGGACTAAAAAGTAATTTTTTAGGATTTTGTAGTTGTCTAGGTACTTTTATATCATGCTTATTTTTATATTTAGAGACAGGTAATTTAAATAAAAAAAGTACTAAGTTTTTAATTCCTTATGTACTTTTATCATTATTTGCTACTATTCTTTCATTAACAATTTATGTTATGAATCTTTATTGAGGAAGATCTATAACAGTAAATTTATCATCATTTAAATGATTGTATTCATCAATAATATTCATTACATTGTTATATTCTTCTTCTAATTCTTTAAAATGGCTTTCTACAAAGTTAGCATCATTTTCTTTGCTCTTTAATTCGTGCTCATAAGCTCTTTCAGCTAGCCTCATAAAACCTAAATACTTACAATCACTTTTTAGAGAATGAACTTCTATAGCATAATTAGCTAAATCATTAGTATTTTTGTAGTTTACTATTTTAAGCCATTTATTATCAGCTTCATCAAAGAAGTCTTTTAAGGTCATGTTATACATTTCCATGTCACCTAATAACGCCATGGCTTTATCTAAATCTACACCGTGTTGACGTAAGTATTTTTCTTTACTTACTTCTGTATTAGCTAATTTTTCTTTAGGAATTTCTATTTTTTGTGGCTCTACATTTGGTTTTGGTTCTATATCTAATAGTTCAATTGTCTCAGTTGAAGATTGAGCAGTACTTGCGATATTTTTCTTTTCTTTTAAAAGTTTATTCATAACTTTAATCAATTCTTCTTTTTCAATTGGTTTGGCTAGATACTCATCAAAACCTTCTGATATGTATTTTTCACGCATACCAGTTATAGCATTAGCAGTTAGAGCTACTGTTGGTATTTTGAAGTTTGGATCTTCTTTTAGTTTATTTAAAGTCTCAGTACCACTCATTTTAGGCATCATATCATCCATTAAAATAACGTCATATATTTCTCCACTAGTTATTCTTTCTAAGCAACCAAAACCACTTTCTGTACAAGTTATTTGATTAGCATTAAAACGTTCTAGTAATTTTGTGGCGACTTTTAAGTTTAGAGCATTATCATCAACTATTAGTATTTTTATATCCTTTAGATTAAGAGTTGTTGGTAATGGTTCTTCTTCTAACTCTTTCTTTTCATTAGTAGGTGCTAATTCCTGACTTAGAATAACAGTAAATTTAGAACCTTCGCCATATACAGTATGAACAACAATTTTACCACCCATTAATTCAACAAGTTGCTTTGTTATAGCAAGACCTAAGCCAGTTCCTTCAATAGTTGTATTGCGATCTTCTTCTAATCTTTGAAACTTAGTAAATAGTTTATTTATGTTCTCTTGCTTTATACCTCTTCCAGAATCTTCTACAGTTATAATTAATTTAGTACTATTAGCTGAATTAATACAATTTACTTCATATCTTACAAAACCTTTATCAGTATATTTAGCCGCATTACTTAATAAGTTTGTGACTATTTTTTTAATGTTGGCATGATCACCATATAAGTTTTGTGGTAAATCTGGAGCAATATAATATGTAAAATCTAGTCCTTTTTCATTCATTTTTGGAGTTATTAATTTGGCTAGTTCTTCAAACGTTTCCTTGGCATTATATTTAGAATTAGTTATTTCTAATTTTCCAGCCTCTATTTTAGAAATATCTAGAATACCATTAACAATTTCAAGAAGTGTATTTGAAGCATTTATAATATCTTTAGCATTTTCCTTAGCCTCTGAAAGAGTTTGACTATTAGTAATACAATCACTAAAACCAACGATAGCATTAAGTGGAGTTCTAATTTCATGTGACATACTTGATAGGAAGTCGGTTTTAGCTTTATTAGCCTTATCTGCTTGTTCTTTAGCAACTTCTAACTCATCAATCATTTTAACATCAGGATTTTCAATAGTATGATACATAACAGATGTGATGAAGACCTCGAATGGGACTATTAAAAACATTTGAGGATTCATCCACTGAATTATAAAAATAATACTACCAGCAATAAATAATATCCATAATGGAATTAGTCTTTTATCTTTAGCTGAAATATTTTTTATTCCTAGTAAAAAGCATACTAATATCATAGCTGTTACCGAAACTCCCAATACAGTCATAGATAAACCCTTTGTATACACCAGTTTATCAACTAACTCTACATTTAAATTTGTTACTAGAATTAAAACAGTTGAAATAATAAACAAATTGTTAATATATGGGCTAAGTTTATTATCCTTATTATTTATGTTTCGATCAACGTTAATAACATATCTAGTAAAAACAAATATCCAGCACTGCATAGAAATAAAAAATAACTTTGTTAATAACAAGATTACTAGTTTTGGAGCATTTGCATATATAGTCATAGAAGATAAAAAACCTATGATTAGTTCTAAAAATGAAACTATAATTAGGTAACCATAAATTTTTGTTTCTTCATTAGCAACTTTTTTCTTACAAAAAAAACAAAATGCTATTAATGCTGTGTAAAAACAGGCCGATAGATTAAGATAAATTTGACCGCTCATAAAAAACACCTTCTTTATCTTAATTCTATCATAAATATTAGCATTTTGTTATATTATTTTATTTTTTTACTTTTTGTATTTCTGGTTCCTTTTTTGCAACGCTATAGCCTAAAACTTTCATGTTATTTTCATCAACATTTACGATATAGGTTTCACCGTTTGCTGATGAATCTTCATCTATTAAGCTTTCGCAATTTTTTCCCATTGTGTTTTTTGAAATTGCATCTAAAAATACAAATTCTCTTGGAATTTCTCTAAAGTTTCCAACATATTCAGTGTGGCCCATTTTATTTGTTAAAAATGAATTGTTGATTATTCTCCTAATTAGGGATTCTCTATCTACTTCTTTATCTTCCAACTCTATATATACTTTTGGAACATTTCCATTGCATTCATCATCATATTTTTTAGTCATTAAGGCATCGCTTATTTCTGGATAATCCAAGAATATTCTTTCAACATTTAATGGATAAACATTGTAACCATCATATCTATTAAACATTCTGTCTTTTCTGTCAACGTATGAAAATTCACCTAATTCATTACGGTAAAGAACATCTTTTGTTTTTAGATACTTTTTGCCACCTATCATCCTTGTTGATATCACTGGCTTTCCATCTAGCCTTTCTTGACACATAGTTGCAGAATTGATGTATACTTCACCAGTACCAGCCTCTTTATCACTTAATACATATCCATATTTTTCATCTACTAATTTTACATCTACTAATGGTTGTCTTACTCCAACAGATCCTAAGCTATTGTAACCATTTACGGTTGTTATACAGCATCCACCTAATTCTGATAAACCATAACCCTTAGTTAACGCTACATTGCTACCATGTTTAGATAGAAAGTCATTTATTTCTTCTTCTTGACGTTCTGTTAATGGTGCTCCACCAGATGATGCAAACACTAGGAATGATAAGTCAATATTGGCATACTTTGGACTATTAATTAAATTTAGCCAGCAAGCTGGATTTGCCAATATAATATTAGACTTATATTTTTCTAAATAGTCTCCAAAGGCGTTAGGAGCAAATAGAGGTATTTGTTGCAACTCAAGTCCTTGAGATAAGCCTAGATGTGTTGTGTTTACAGCCCCGTATCCAGCAAAATATGGTATAAAATGCATCATACGCATTCCAGCTTCATAATCAAACTGAGCTAATTCGTAATTTTTTACTAAAGCATTTCTATTAATGTCTGTTATTGGTACCGGTTTACCCATTCCAGTTGTTGTACCTGATGTATGTGTTATTAAACTTAAGGCATCGCTTGATTTAGGATCATAAGTTATTGGAGTGTAAACGCTATTTCTTACAGCGTCTTGATATCTTACTACGTTTGGATTTAATCTATTAATCATTCCAAAAGCTCTTGATATTCTTTGAACTTTACTTGGCATTAGAGATGTTAAGTAAGCATCTTGGTATAATATTATATTTCTTATACCTAGTTCATGCTTTAATTTTCCAGATGCTCCTAATAAGTTTTGTAAATATAATAAATCTGAAACTATTAAATCAGTTATATTTTCATCTTTAATATATCTTGCTACTTTTTCTTTAGGTGTAGTTGGATCGATAAAATCTATTACTGCCCCTGTCATATCTGCTGAATAATCAAACGTACCTGTTTTAGCTACATTTGGCATAATTGTTAATATACGTGAATTGTTGGCTCTTGTTATTCCTAAGGCACTAAATACCTTAGCAGATTCATCCCAATCTTCAAACATTTCACTATAAGTTAGTTGTCTATCGTCTTCACTAAAAGCAATTTTTTCTTCTCTACCCTGATTTCTTTTCCTTATAAGTTTCCAACTTTTTTCTGTTGGAATTGTTAAGTCCTTATTTTTTAGTAGTTCAGCATAATGATCATTAATATTTAATTTTCCCATAATTATATCCCCCTAATTATTACACAATTATTGTTTGCTATGTGCTATTTTACTATCTATTTTTTGAACGAGTAATCCATATAATACATAAATTAATAGTACTCCTAAGGTGTTAAGAATAACACCCATAACACCATATTTTTCTGTATTCATATAGAAGTAAGGATAGCTAGCTCCATCAGCAAACCTACCACCTAAATATGTATAAACTGTTATAAACACTTGATAAGCTACTAGACCTAAACACCAAAAGGCAACATATTGTTTCTTCAAATTACCCTTTTTACCAAAAAGTATGTAGTCTAATATTACCATTATTGGAACAACTAAGTGAACTAAGTTACATTCCAACATATGATTTTTAAATATTCCAAGATCACTTGTTAAAATAAAATTATATACAAACATAGTTAAAGTTATACACATAGTAACCATACCTTTAACTATATAGTGATATTTATTTTCCTTATCTTTATTTAAAAGCATCATTATAACTAATACTAAGAAGTATATTAAGCAGAATAAGTTACTCAAATTAGTAAAATATAATATTCCTAATCTAAAACTCATTAGCTTAAAATTCATATATAAGGCAATGGCAGATACTATAACAATTGCCATTCTATAAAATAAAGCTAATTTTCTTTTATCACACATACATCAACACCACTAATAAATATAATTATATTTTATCGTTAATATCACATTTATTGATGTTATATAACTGAAACATAATTATTTATCTATAAGCTATCCTCTCCTAGTTAGTGGCTTGATTATAACATATTTTTAAGTAAAAGTCAATGTTTACAAGGCTTTTGATAAACCATTATAACTTATATTATTGAGCATAAAAAAAGAAATTCCGTTAAGGTTATTGGAAATTTCTTATACTGTTATAATTTAGTTATATTTCTTCTCTTCTTAATTCATTCAACTTATCCATAAATTCTTTTGGTGGCTCTACTTCAAAGAATAGTTCTTTTCCTGTTCTTGGATGATTTAATTTAATACTTTTAGAGTGTAACATTTGTCCAAAATCAGTAGCTTTTCCTTTACCGTAGGCTGGATCATTAGTAACAGGATGACCAATATAAGCTAGATGTACTCTAATTTGATGTGTTCTTCCTGTTTCTAGTAAACATTCTATTAAAGTATTGTTGTTAAAGCGTTCTAAAACTTTGAAGTGTGTTACGGCATTTTTAGCATTAACATCTGTTACAGCCATTTTTTGACGATCATTAGCATCTCTTCCAATTGGAGCATCTATAGTACCTGTATCATGTTTAATTAAGCCATCAACTATAGCTAAATATTTTCTTTCAACTTCTTTTTTAGCAATCATATTAGATAGTTTTTCATGTGTTTCTTCGTTTTTAGCAACTAACATTAAGCCACTTGTATCTTTATCTAGGCGATGAACTATTCCAGGACGTAATTTATCTCCACTGGTTAGATTAAAACGATATAACAAGGCATTTACTAATGTTTCTGTATAATGTCCAGGTGCTGGGTGAACTACCATGCCACTCTTTTTATTAATAATTAATAAATCATCATCTTCATAAACAATATCTATAGGAATATTTTCGGGCTTAATATTTATTTCATAATTTAGATTATCATTAATTTCTATTTTATCATTTGTTTTAACTAAGTAGTTAGAATTAATAGGTTTATCATTTACTGTTACTAAATCTTCTTTAATTAACCTTTGAATTTTACTTCTAGATACATTTAATTTATTAGCTAAATAGCTATCTATTCTTAATGGTGTTTCTTCCTCAACTATTATCATTTTATAAGCCTCCCTCTTCTTGATACGATATTATAACATACTTTAGTTAATTTTTCTATCTTTTTCTAATATTATAAAAATAATAATCAAAAAAATAGTACTTAAAGTAATGGCTATATCAGCAATATTAAAAACGGGAAAACTATAATTTAAAATAAATATAGCTAAATAATCAGTTACACTTTGATGTAGTATTCTATCAATTAAATTGCCAAGTATACCACCTAAAAGAAGTCCAAAAGGGATTTTAGAATATTTAGGAAGTTCTGTATCAAAAATAAACTTATTAATTATTATTAAGCACAATATACTTACTATTATAAGAAATAAGGTTTTATTGCCTAAGATACTAAAGGCTGCTCCTTCATTTTCAACATAATATAGAGAAAATAAATTAGGAATTAACTTTATTTCTTGATAAAGATCTAGGTTTGATTTAATAATTAATTTTACTACTTGATCAATTATTAATGTAATTAAAGCTATTATATAAATACTTCTTTTATTCTTCATGATCTACCTCTTCTTGAAGATATTTTATTTTTTCAACTACTATTTGATATTGATTTAGACGTTTTTCAACAGTACCTCTTACTTTTAATAAATCACCTTTTTGAATATTACTATATTCATTATATACTTTAGGAAATAGTGTATAATCCATTGTAGCAGTCTCATCACTACCAGTTATAAAAGACATTCTATCACCTTTTTTAGTATCTATTACTTTAACTTTATCAACTAAAATTAAGGTATCTATTTTCTTTGAAAAGTATGATTCTATAGTATTTAAAGGTATACAGTATGGATTAGAATTTTTATATATTGTTGTTGGATGTTTTGAAAGATAGAAACCAAATACTTCTTTTTCTTTTTCTAATAAATAACTATTAGGATATTCTGTTTGTAGTTCAATCTCTGGTTTCATTACAAGTGTTGGATCAATGTCTTTAGTTAGTTCAGCATAGTTAAACAAACTATCTAAGTTATATATTAGAGTTGCTCTATTATAGCCAAATTCTTTAAAGACATCGGCATTAATTAATACTTCTATACTCTTCTTACCTATTCCAGCAATATATAGACGACTTAGGCAATCATAAATATCAGTAAATTTACCTGTTTCTTTGGCTTTCTTTATTGTTCTAGTAACTACTACTCCTATTGATTTGATATTTGAAATAGGATAAATAATTTTATTATTTTTTACAATGTAGCGTTCTTCACTTTCATTGATTGTAGGTTTAACAATTTCTATTTTATTAGCTCTAGCTTCCATTATATACTCATGAGTTTTACTCTCACTACCAATTACATTTGTTAATAGATTAGCAAAGAAAATAGTTTTATAATGACACTTTAAATAGGCCATTTTATAAGCTATTAAGGAATAAGCAACAGAGTGTGAGCGATTGAAACCATAACCTGCGAAATTTAAAATTAAGTTGAATATTTCTTTGGCTTGTTCTTGGGAATGATTATTTTGAACACTTTTTTCTATAAATTTTGTTTCTTCATTCTTTAAAAGTTCAAATTTCTTTTTACTCATAGCTCTACGAAGAATATCGGCTTCTCCTAATGTATAACCAGCATATATACTAGCTACTTGAATGATTTGTTCCTGATATATTAAAATACCATAGGTATCTAAGAGTATAGGTTTTAAACAATCATCAAGATAGGTGATTTTTTCTTCACCATGTTTTCTTCTAATGTATGAATCAATATTAATAGCAGCTCCTGGTCTAAATAAAGCTATAGCTGCAAAGATATCTTCAAATTTATTAGGTTTTAACTGTCGTAAAAAGTTACGCATTCCTACTGATTCAAATTGAAAGATACCACTAGTATTAGCTTCTTCAAATATTTTTAGAGTTTCTTTATCATCAAGTGGTATTTTAGAAAAAACAATTTCTTCGTTAGTTAGTATTTTAATATCATTAATAATATTAGTAATAATTGTTAGATTTTTTAGACCTAAAAAGTCCATTTTTAATAGACCTAAATCCTCTAAATATTCCATCGAATAACTAGTTAAATACATGCCATCACCAGTTGTTAGAGGTACTACTTCATCTAAGTCAACTTGACTCATAACTATACCAGCAGCATGGGATGAGGTATGACGTGGAAAGCCTTCAATTTTTGTAGCAATCTTATACATATTAGAAAGTGTGGTATCACTATCTATTCTGGCTTTAAAAGCTTGATTTTTCTCATAAAAGTCTTTTAATTTATCTTTGGTAAAACCAGGAATAAATTTACATAAACTATCTATTTTATAAATAGGAATATTTAGTACTCTTCCAACATCACGTATTACTTGTTTTACACCTAGAGTACCAAATGTTACTATACCACTTACTCTCTTAGCACCATATTTATTAATTACGTAATTAATAACTTCATCTCTTTTATTATCTGGAAAGTCAGTATCAATATCAGGCATGGTTTTTCGTTCTGGATTTAAAAAACGTTCAAATAAAAGATTATATTTAATAGGATCAATATCAGTTATTCCTAATGAATAGGCAACTAAGGAACCAGCAGCACTACCCCTACCTGGTCCTACTAAAATACCATTTTTCTTAGCATATTTTATAAAATCATATACTACTAAAAAGTAGTTAGGAAAATTCATTTCATTTATAACACCTAGTTCGTAAGTTAGACGGTCTTTATAATTGCTTAGAATGTTACCACCAAGACGTTTAGTTAGACCAACTTTGCATAATTCAAATAAGTACTTTTTAGGATCTTCACATTCATATATTGGTAATAATAATTTAGGTTTAGGAAATTCTAAATTACACATATCACTAATTTTTATGGTATTATTTAAACCAATTTCATCTGTTAAAGAAGAAAGATTTTCAATTAGTAATTCATGGTTAGTAACTTTATAATTTGTTTCATCACTAATTGTTTTTCCATCCCTTATTAAATATAAATATGTTAATAAAGAACTATCTTCTTCATCTATATATAAACTTTCCCTAAAAAAGACAATATTTTTTGTTAGTAAGCGAACTTCTTGTTCTTGACTTTTATTGGTATAACCTAGATAGATATTAGGATATATTTTTTCTAATGATAAATACTTATCTTTATGTTCATAGGGAATAATAGCAATAAGACCTTTATTATATTGTTTTAGATTATCTTCTATTACCTTGGCTTCATTTTGAATTGTTGATAATTTTATTAATGACTTATAACCATCATAATCTTTGGCTAAAAGTACTATATTATACTCATCTAAAATAATGTCTAAACCAATAATTGGTTTAATATTTTTACTCTTACATTTATTAATAAACTCCATAGTTCCATACATAGTTGTATCTGTAAGGGCAATGCTGGAGATATTGTTTTTACTGGCATAAGTAATTAAATCATCAATTTTAATTAAACTTGATAAAAGTGTATAATTGCTTTTATTATATAAAGGAATATACATACTAATACCTCCTTGTATAAGTATTTTAACATAAACTTTAGGTAAATAGAATAAAACAGGTTGATTATTTTCGACAAATTATGTACCTATAATGTAATTTATATATTATATTTTAATGATTTATTTGACTTTCTTTGATATTTATGTTAAAGTTATTAAGCAGAAAGAAATAGACCGAAGGAGGAAGAGATTATGGCTGTAAATATTTCACAGAGAACTGGTAATGTAAAAAATAAAAGATCTCATGCTTTAAATGCTACTAAAACTAGACAGAATTTAAACTTACAAGTTTATAGACTTGCTGATGGTACAAAAACAAGACTTTCTACTAAAGAAAAGAGAACTTTATTAAAGAATCAAAAAGCTGCATAATGATATGCAGTTTTTTTGTACATAAAATAAAAGTGAGATGAACAAAAAAGAGACCTTTTGATAAGTCTCTTTTTAAATTTTTTTAAATAAGTTATTTTATTTGCAGATATATTCTAGTTGTTTAGCTTTTTCTTCTACCATTTCTTTAGTATCATTTAGAGAAAATTCAGCTTTTGTTACAACATTTGCATCATGATAGATATTAAGTTTTGTTCTATCAAGATCTTTTAGATTTATTGTAACAATCGTTTCAAAGCCATTTGTTTTAGCATTAGATATTATTTTATAACCAGGTACATCTATTGATTCAAATGTTTGATAAGCAGCTAGTAACTGAGAAGATGTTCTTGCCGCTAAATCTTCTTTACCAGACATTGCTGTAACATTCATTACCTTTGTATAGTTATTTAGTTTACCATTATTAAATATTAATGTCATATCTACGGTTGTAGATAATCCTTCACCTTCTGAAGTTGTTGTATACTGACAAGTCATAGTTGATACATGCTCGGTATTTTCAGTATTATCAGTATTTTCTCTATTTTGTGATGATGGGTTTGATGATTGTGGTGACTTTATAAAGGCGCTTAAAACACTATTATATGATAGACCTATTGTTATACACATAATTCCTAGAATGGCTAAAACTAAAGCTGGTTTTTTACTTATCTTTTTTTCATAATTTGCGACTTGTTCTAATTCCGTCAAATTTAATACTTGGGTTCTTGTTAGTTCTTCTTTGGCTAATTTTTCTTCTTTGCTCAATCTCTTCATGAGTGCCACCTCTATTCTTAAATTAATTATAGCAAAACTTGAGAAAATTACCAAGAAAAAAATAACTATTTCTAGTTATTTTTTGTACGAGCATCAAATTTTTTTCTTTCTTCTGTATTAAGAATCTTTTTCCTTATACGAATATTATTTGGTGTTACTTCTACTAACTCATCAGAATTAATATAGTCAATAGCATACTCTAGTGTTATTGGTCTTGGTCTTTTTAGAACTACAGTATGATCAGATCCAGCAGCTCTGGTGTTTGTTAATTGTTTTCCTTTTACTACATTAACAGCTAAATCATTTTCACGGTTACATTCACCTATAACCATACCTTCATATACTTCAGTTCCTGGTTCAATAAACATAATACCACGGTCTTCTAAGTTACCTATTGAATATGCTGTTGCAGCACCATTTTCCATAGAAACTAAAACACCTAGCTTTCTTTCTCCAACTTCAATGTTTTCATAAGGAAGATACTCTTTGAAGGTATGATTCATAATTCCATAACCTCTTGTTAGAGTCATAAATTCTGTTGAAAAACCGATTAGACCACGAGATGGAATTGTGTATAGTAAACGAACTTGATTTTCAAAGTTGTTCATACTTTCCATACGACCACCACGAGTTCCTAATTGTTCAATTACAGATCCTACATATTCTTCTGGAACTTCAATTTGTAATTCTTCGTATGGTTCACACTTTTGACCATCTATTTCTTTAATAATTACACTTGGTTTTGAAACTTCAAGTTCAAAGCCTTCACGGCGCATGTTTTCAATTAAAATTCCTAAATGTAATTCACCACGTCCACTAACTAAAAATGATTCGTTAGTTGCTGGCTCTACTCTTAAACTTACGTCTTTTTGTGTTTCTTTAGCTAGGCGTTCTTCTATTTTTCTAGCAGTAACAATTTTTCCATCACGTCCTACTAATGGTGATGAGTTTGTACCTATTGTCATTTGTAGTGTTGGTTCATCAATATGTAGTTGTGGTAATGGTTTAATATTATCATTATTGCATATTGTCTCTCCTACTGATATATCAGCAAGACCTGCTACTGCTACTATGTCACCTGCTTCTGCTTCGGTAATTTCAATACGGTTATAACCATAGTATCCAAACAATTTTTGAATTCTAAATTGTTTATTTGATCCATCCAAACGGCAGCAAGTAACTACTTCACCAGTTTTAATTTTTCCGTTTTGAACACGACCTATACCTATTCTTCCAACAAATTCATTATAGTCTAATAGTGCTGGTTGGAATTGTAATGGTTCATCCTTACTGCCTTTTGGAGCAGGTATTTCGTCAATAATAGCATCTAATACTTCTGTAAATCCAGGCGTTTGAGTTGTTATATCATCACTTGTTGAGCAAGTACCGTTTAAAGCTGAACAGTATAAAACTTTAAAATCAAGTTGTGAATCATCAGCACCTAATTCAATAAATAAATCTAATACTTCATCTAAAACTTGTTTACATCTAGCACTTGGCTTATCAACTTTGTTAATTACAACAATAGGTTTTACTTTAGCAGCAAAAGCTTTCTTTAATACAAATCTTGTTTGAGGCATTGGTCCTTCATAGGCATCTACTACTAATAAAACACCATCTACCATGTTCATTATTCTTTCTACTTCTCCACCAAAATCAGCATGTCCTGGAGTATCTAGAATATTAATTCTAACTCCTTTATATTCAAGGGCTGTTGTTTTAGCCAAAATAGTAATACCACGTTCTTTTTCTAGAGCATTAGAATCCATTGATACATTGCTAACATCTTCATTTTCTCTAAACATTCCTGAAGTCTTTAAAATTTCATCAACCAAAGTAGTTTTACCATGATCGACGTGTGCTATAATTGCTACATTTCTTTTTTCCATTGTACGACACCTCTTCTTTATGACGTTTCCCATTATAACATAACATAAAAAAAAATACTAGTTTTTTCTAGCATTTTTTCTCAGTTTTATATATGTATAATTTAAAAGTAGACAGGTTGATGTCAAAGTTATGGTTTTAGGTTCAAATCTATAATTGCCAGTTAATACTACACCACCTAATAAAATATTACTTATAGCTGATAGATTAAAAGTTATTTTATTGATGGCTTTTCTTTGATTCATATTATTCACCATTATATTATATGTTATTTTTCTTCTTTAGTTTTAGGGATATTTTCTTATAAAGATAACTTATTAATAATAAAAATAAAAGTATTTTGATAGGTAGCTTTAATTTAGAAACATATTCATTTATTATAATCCAATTATTTCCTAGGGCATAACCAACATAAACAAAGACAAAGGTCCATGGTATGGAGCCAATTAATGTATATATTAAAAACTTAATGAAAGAAAGACGCATAATACCAATTGGGAGTGAGATTAATGTCCTGATGATAGGAAAATTTCTGCCGATAAGAGCGGCAATTAAACCATATTTTTGAAACCAGGAATCAGACTTTTCAATATCACTTTCCCTCATGAAAAAGTATTTCCCATATTTTTTGATAAAAGGCTTACCACCGAAATAGCCCATAAAATAGATTACTATTGCACAAAAAGTACTCCCTAATAGGCCTATTAAAAAAGCACCCCAAAAGGAAAAGATCTTTCTGCCAGCAAGGATTCCTCCGGTTGCTAAAATAAGTTCACTTGGTATGACTATAATGACAGCTTCTAGGACCATACCTATAAACATTCCTAAATAGCCATAATTACTGATTAGATTTATTACAAAATTATCCATGCTATCACCATTATAATAATATGTTGATAATTTGTTCTTTTTGACCTTTTTTATTTTTTTCAAAAAAAGTTGTTGACAAAGATTAATATTCTGTTATAATTAATGTTGTCTACTTGATTTAGTCGACCTGCTGTTCGGAAATTAAGGCTGGTTGATTAATGACATATGCGGATGTAGTTTAATGGTAGAACCTCAGCCTTCCAAGCTGACTACGTGGGTTCGATTCCCATCATCCGCTCC
>CAKPLN010000002.1 GCA_934167665.1 uncultured Bacilli bacterium | reverse complement strand
AAGAAAAATACAGGTTGCTTTTGAGCAATTTTTAAAAAGACTTATGGGTATCACAAAAACAGGTCATACTGGTACAATGAAGAAATACCTTTTATTGAAGCCGCTGAAATAGGTACAGAAAAAGTAATTAAAGATCATTCCACTATTGGTATTGTTATAACTACAGATGGATCAATTGGTGAATTTGAAAGAAATGATTATATTGAAGCAGAAACAAGAGTAATAAATGAATTAAAAAGTATTGGTAAACCATTCATTGTAATATTAAATTCAACACATCCAACATTACCAGAAACAGAAAGATTAGCTGAAAAATTAAAAGATGAATATCAAGTCCCAGTCTTACCAATCAGTATTGAAGCTATGAATGAAAAAGATATGTATAATATTTTAAAAGAAGCTCTATATGAATTTCCAGTACTAGAAATAAAAGTAAATATGCCAGAATGGATAGCTATTTTAAATCCAGATCATCCAGTCAAAAAAAGTTACATCTCATCTATTAAAGAAAGTGTTGTAGAAATAGATAAATTAAAAGATATAGATAATATAATAACTCATTTTCTATCTAATGATATGATTGAAAAAAGTTATCTATCAGATGTAGATCCTTCAACAGGTATCATAACAGTGAATCTAACGGCTCCAGCCGATTTATATAATAAAACCCTAACTGATATAATAAAAATAGATGTCAAAAATAAGGCTGATTTACTAGCCCTATTCCAAGAATTCAATACAGCCAAAAGAGAATACGATCAAATAAAATATGCTCTAAAAATGGTAAAACAAACAGGATATGGCGTCGCTACCCCATCAATTGAAGATATGAAATTAGATAAACCAGAAATTATAAAACAAGGGCCAAGATATGGTGTAAAATTAAAAGCTGTGGCACCATCTATTCATATGATTAGAGTAGATGTTGAATCCACATTTGAACCAATTATTGGTAGTGAAGTTCAAAGCAAAGAATTAATTGATTACATTATGAAAGATCATGATAAAAACCCTAATGAAATATGGAAAAGTGAAATATTTGGTAGAAGCTTAGACTCCATTGTTCAAGAAGGAATTCAATCAAAAATAAATCTTATGCCTGACAATATAAGATTTAAACTACAAACAACACTATCAAAAGTAGTAAATAAAGGTTCAAATAACATGATTGCTATTGTCATATAAAATGATACTAAGGTATCATTTTTATTTATATAAAAAACTTAATCATTACACAAAAGAACTATTATAAAGCATCTTTAAAATAGAAGATCCATATACAAACTCTCCAAATTCTATAACTTTATTTATATCCGGAATATCCCTAGTCAAACAATAATAATCTCCATCAAAATATCTAACGTTAGGAACATCACCTATTATAAAATAGTCAGAAGTCTTAAAATAAATATCTTCATTAAAATAAACAATAACACGTAAATCTACTGCATTAACTCTTTCCAAATTTTCTAATTGTACTCCTTCGATAAATAGTCCAACAACAGGATCTACAAGTACTTTTATTTTATAAAATCCTCTCATTCTAAGACGCGTACTTATTTTAGATATAATACTTTTAGTAACATCAATTATTTCTTCTTTATCACTATAATCCGAAATTTTAGCATACACAGAATTAACAAAAACAAAAAATTCCTCAGAAGAAATAATCACAATCTTCATTATTTTCACCCAATATAATATATGAAAAAAGGCCTAGATAGTTTCCCCTTCTATCAAGCCTTCAATCTTTTTTAAAACATCTTTTACACCAAGTTTAGTAACACTAGAAAAGACTATTAAATCATCTCCTACTACTAAATCAAGTGTATCTAATATCAACTTTAAATTATGTTGTTTTTTACTTCCACTAATTTTATCAGCCTTAGTAGCAATAACTGTAACAGGTAAATTATAATACTTTAAGAAGTTATACATTAATAAATCATCCTCTGTAGGTTTAATTCTAAAATCTATTAACATAAATACTCTAAGTAAATTATCCCTTTTCTGAAGATATTCTTCTATCATCATACCAAATTTAGCTTGGGTCTTTTTATCAGTAGATGCATAACCATATCCTGGAACATCAATTAAATAAAAGCTGTCATTAACCCCATAAAAATTAAGTGTTTGTGTCTTACCAGGCTTAGCTGATGTATGAGCTAAATTTTTTCTAGACAAAATAGAATTTATAAAACTACTTTTCCCAACATTACTTCTACCTACTAATAAAAATTCCGGTTTATCACCATCTGGATATTGACTCCTTCGTGCCGCAATAATATCCAAGTTTGCCTCTTTAATCACCATTGCAACTTTCCTCACTTTCTTTATACTCTTTTAAAAAATCATCCAAATCCTTCATTAAATTCATAGCTTCATCAAACGTCTTTAATTTTGCTCCAGAGGCCTGTTTATGACCACCACCATGGTATTTTTCAGCAATCTGATTAATACTAGGTCCTCTAGATCGAATAGAAACACGTATCTGATCGTTTTTAACATCTTCGGTAATAGTAGCCCAAACCAAAACCTCATTGATAAAATTAAAGTTATTAACCATATTACCAGCTGCAGCACTATCAACTTCAAACTTATTTATAATATCATCAGTTATTTTTATATATCCTAAAGCGTTTTCAGTAACAACCATATTTAATAATATATAACCTTCTAATCTAACTTCATTAAGAGGTCTCGCATATAATTTTTGGTATAAAGGTGTAATATCAAACTTATACTCACCTAAAAAATGCGAAACTAAAGCAAAAGTAGAAGCAGTACAAGAATTGAACAAAAAGCGATTAGAATCAGAAACAAGTCCCATAAAAAGAAGTTTAGCGATTGATTCATTACAAGCTAATTTAGTCTCTAAAATAAGCTTCATAATAATTTCACAAGCAGAACTAGCTGTATCTTCAATTAATTCCAAGTCACAAAATTTCTCAATAAATGGATGATGATCAATCTTAATTGAGTAAGCAAATTGTGAAACATCAGCAGTATCAACTCTTCTTTTATCAGGTGTATCAGTAACAATTAATAAAGCATTATTAAATTTTTCTACTTTATCTAATTTACCCAAAAAAGTAAACTTAGCACTTCCCGTTCCTATGGCATAAACATTTTTTTCTGGAAAAGTCAATTTAATTGAATCTCTAAGTGCTACCTGACTAGCCATTGCATCTGGATCTACCCCAATATGCCTAGCAATTACAATTGTATTATATTTTTTTATTTCCTTAAAAATTCTCTTGTACATTTTTCATTTCCTATCTATTAATTAAATTAAACGTATCTTTAGCAATCATCAACTCTTCATCTGTAGGTATTACATAGACATCAATAAGTGAATCATTAGAACTAATCTTTCTAGTTTCACCTGTCGTATTATTGCGTTCATCATCTATTTTTACTCCTAAGCATTCTAGTCTAGCACAAACTTCTTTACGGATTAAAGCATTATTTTCTCCAACACCAGCAGTAAAAACTAAAACATCAGCACCACCAAGTAATACATAATACTGTGCTATATAATCAACAATTCTACGAACATATTTATTTTTAGCTCTAAGCGCCTTTTCATCATTTTGTTCACATTTTGCAATAACATCACGCATATCACTACTACATTCACTAAGTCCTAATAAACCACTACGTCTATTTAAATCATCAATAATTTCGCCAGCATTTTTACCCTCTTGCTCCATAACATAAGGAATAATTGAAGGATCTATATCACCAGAACGACTTCCCATCATTATACCAGCTAATGGTGTAAATCCCATTGATGTATCAACACATTTACCATCTTTTATAGCGGTAATAGAACCACCATTACCAATATGACAACTTATCAAACGAAATTCCGAAGTACCTAATATTTTTTTAACTTGTAAAGCAATATATCTATGACTAGTACCATGAGCTCCATATTTTCTAACACCATAATCACTATACCATTTATAAGGGACAGGATACAAATAAGCTTCCTCATCCATTGTTTGATGAAATGCTGTATCAAATACAGCCACTTGAACAGCATCAGGCAAAGCCTTTCTAAAAGCTTCTATTCCAAGCATATTAGCCGGATTATGTAATGGTGCAAAATTTTTAATAGTCTCTAACTTCTCCATTACATCATCATTAATAACAACAGATTTATCAAAAACATCTTTACCTTGTACAATTCTATGACCAACACCATGTATTTCATAAAGTGATTGAATAATTTCTAAAGCTACTAATTTTTCAAGTAAAATATTAACAGCTTCTAAATGCGTTGGCATTTCAACTTCTTGTGTAATTTTTTCAGAATTAAATTTAATTGTATAAAAACTACCTTCAATCCCAATACGTTCAAATTGTCCCTTAGCAATAACACTATCGTCATTCATATTAAACAAGCAAAATTTTAAAGAACTACTCCCCGCATTAATAGACAAAATTTTCATAGTACTCCCTCATTTCTAAAACCTATTAATATTATACTACAAGGTGTATGATAATAAAAGCAAAAAAAAGATAGGCTTTACCTATCTTTTAAGCTATAAGATAACTTATTTGTTTGTATTATAGCTTCCACTTACTTGATTTAAACCATTTTGTACTAAACGTCTAGTGATTTCACCACCAACTGTACCATTGGCACGACTGGTTGCATCAGCTCCTAGATTAACACCAAATTCGTTAGCGATTTCGTATTTCATCTTATCGATAGCTTGTTTAGCACCTGGAACTCTCATTTTCATAGAAGAATTCTTTGTATTGTTCATTGTTTCACCTCCTATACACTAATAGGTTGTGAAAAAATTAAATTTTAATACCTAAATTCAACTGGAAAATTATAACAAATCACTAAATTCTTTTTCTACTTCATCAACTACTTTAATAGTATTAATACTAGCAACAGCTTCATCAATCATACTATTATAATCAAATTTATTTTCTTCAAATTCAGCAGTACTTAATTTAGGATTAATAACAGGATGTTTTGGTACAAAAACAGTACAACAATCTTCAAATGGTAATATACTAGTTTCATACGTATCAATCTTTTTAGCAATATCAATTATTTCTAACTTATCAAGACAAGCAACAGGTCTAATAACAGGAACATTAGTAACAGAGTTAATTACAGACATACTAACTAAAGTTTGACTAGCAACTTGTCCAATAGATTCTCCATTAATAATAACATAACCATTACGTGACTTTACTAATTTTTCCATTATACGATACATCATTCTTCGCATAATAGTAATACAATAATCACCACGACAATTTTTATAAATAGCTTCTTGAATAGGTGTAAAATTAACAATATGCAAATTAATACTATTAGTATAACTAGCTAATTTTTTAGTTAAAGAAATAACTTTATTTCTAGCCTCTAAACTAGTATGAGGAATAGCCTCAAAATAAACAGCCTCTAAAGAAACACCACGCTTCATAGCCAAATAACCAGCAACAGGTGAATCGATTCCTCCAGATAACATTAAAAAACCTTTAGGCTGTGTTCCAACTGGATAACCACCAGATCCTTGATAACTATTTAAATAAATATAGCTATTTCCTTCACGCACCTCAATTTGAATAACAACTTCTGGATTATGAACATCAACAGTAAGATTATCAGTATTCTTTAGTATATATCCACCAACTACTCTACTAATTTCCATACTATCAATTTCAAAAGCTTTAAAACTTCTCTTAGTCTCAACTTTAAAAGTTTTACAATTAAGTTTACTAATAACATCTAAAGCCTTCTCTTTAATACTATCAATATTAGTATCAACAATATAAGCAATATGATACTTATGTATTCCAAAAACTTTATCTATATTTTTCTTTATATCACCAAGTTCATTATCTCTAAATTCAATATACATTCTAGCTCTATCTTTACTAATTTTAACATCAAAATTTTTTAATTTATTTTTAACATTATTATACAAAGTATTTATAAAAAAATTACGGTTCCCTTTCTTAGTACTAAGTTCTCCATACTTTATTAATATTACTCTATCCATATTTCCACCACCAGCAATATACTAGCATAAAATAATAAAAAAGTATACAAACTACGACAAAAAAAGGCACACATTAAATATGCCTCTTATAATCTAATAACCTTCACTATTAAATAACTTATTAGTAATATCACTATCGATAATAGAAATAGACTTTATAGCTATATCAAGGGCCTTTTTATAATCACCTAAATAGAATTTAGATCTAGCCTCATTAAGACCAGCATCAACCTCATTATAAACCCTATATCTATTTCCATATACAATAGCAATTTCTGCACATTGAGCAGTTCTAATCATATCATTAGTAGTATTATAAAGTTTTAAAACTAAATCTCTAGCTGTATCAACCCGAGTATTTAATATTGATATAGCAATTGGTTTTTTCTCTAACTCTTTAATAACCTCTAAAATAGCCTCATTAGCCTCTGATAACTGTACAAAATAATTATCAGTAATAATAGGTAACTTATAGCTTCTCATCTTTGTTTTACACTGTTTTAAAAACATCTGTATCTCATCAAGTTGTTCCCTAGCTCTAACTTCATCATCATACATATTTCCAAGAGATTTTAGTGACTTATCTAAATCAATTTCTAAATTCTTAAGTCTTACAGTTAAATCTTCCATCTCTTTATTAACAATTGAATATGGAGAAGACTTGGCCTCAACTTTATTAACAACATTTTTATAATCATCATTAATTATAACTAACTGTTTATTAACATTATGAATAGTCTCAATATCTTCTTCTTTTAAGTCATACAATCGCTTTATATCATCAAGTTGAGCATAAATATCACTAACCAATTTATTAGTCTTTTCTATTTTTTTAGAAAAATCATTTTCTACTTCTTCATACACTTTACGTGAAAGTCTTTCCTTTTCAAAATCAATAAATAATGAATCCAAATACTCAAGCATAGTTTTTAAATCAAACATACATCCTTCAAGATTTAAAACTCTAACTTTTTCTAAAATAACCTCTATATTTTTATCTATCTCTTCCAAGTTATAATCAATATTTAAATAATCAAGAGGAAATTCTTGCTTAAGCATATCATCATAAGTCATTTTAATTTCTTTAATTCTATTTGGAATAGCTTTCTTTGCCATTAATAATACATCAGGTACTTCATTAACAATTATCTCCATATGTTCAATCATAGCATCAAGTGCTTTAACAATATGAGAGACTTCATTGTAATCGTTATTTTCCATAACCTTTTCAAAATCCAAGAAACGTTTTTCAATATTTTCAAGTTGTAAAGATATAGAATCAGCCATTTCTTCATACATAGCCTTATGATCTTGAAATTCTTTATTCAAAACACGATATTTCGTTTTTAACTTAGTTACAATAGAACGATATTTTTCTTCACTTAACGTAATGTCTTTAATTTCACCTAAAATATGATCAGCAGCTTCTTTAACCTTATAAATTTCCATTTCTACTTTAGCCATGCGGTAATAACAAGATTTATAATCTCGTTTATCAACAAAAATATCTAAGTCAATTAACATATCATCTATAAGAGTTAATCTATTTTCTTTTAATTTAATAAAATCATCTTGCCATCTATTATATTTTTCTTCCATCCTATCATTCTTAATAATAGGCTCTACCTTAGTTAATTCTAACAATACTGGTGTACTCGCAACAACATTGCGCTGAGTTTCTAAGTTCTTAATTTTATCTTTATAATACTTTGTTTCACAACCCCTAATAAAGTGAAGTATGACAATAACAATTACAAGTGCAATAGCACAAGCAGAACCTATTATCAAATACTGTTGCATTACCATATCACCTCTATCCTAGATAAAACTATTTTAACACATATATTTGACATTTTTCCACAATTTTATAAAAATATTAATATAATTATTGCCCAACAATTTAAAAGTCCTTGACATAATTAGAAAACTCCCCTATAATTAGAAATGCAAATTAACTTGAAACAGCAGATTTTAGAATATTTTAATGTGTTTTTTCTATAAGCTAAGTAACTATTGCTGTTTATGTGAACAAAAAACTCCCTAAAATATGGCTAAATCAAATTTCAAGAATTGCAATGCAAAGGAAGGAGAAAAAATTATGGCAAGATACACTGGTCCAAGTTACAAAAAAGCTCGTCGTGTTAGTTTTTCAATTAACGAAAATGGTAAAGAATTAGCAAGACGTCCTTACGGTCCTGGTCAACATGGAAATGAACGTAAAGGTAAATTATCAGATTATGGAACACAACTAAAAGAAAAGCAAAAAGTTCGCTTTATGTATGGTTTAAATGAAAGACAATTTCATAAAACTTTCGTAGAAGCTGAAAAAATGGAAGGAATTCAAGGTACTAATTTCTTAAGATTACTTGAATCTCGTCTTGATAACTTAGTTTATCGTATTGGTTTTGCTTCAACTCGTCGTGGTGCTAGACAACTTGTTAATCATGGACATGTAACTGTTAATGGTAAAAAAGTTGATATTCCATCATATCGTGCTAAAGTTGGAGATGTTATCTCTCTAAAAGAAGATGACAAGAACTTAAAAGTTGTTGAAGAATCTTTAGCAAAAGTTTCTAAACGTGTTGATTTCATTACTTATGATGAAAACAAAAAAGAAGCTACTTATGTAAGATTACCTGAAAGAAACGAATTAAATGCTGATATTAACGAAGCACTTATCGTTGAATTCTATAACAAGTAATATTTAAAAATAGGCTCAAACAAAAGCCTATTTTTTTGTATAAAAATATAAAACAAAAAATTGGGTTTGCCCCAATTTTAATTTTAATAACAACTCTGTAAACTATGAAATAGTTCCAATATCACTATTTAAGTTACCAGCAAGATCTGTATCTTGAGCTTCGTAAGCAGCTCCAACACTTGCAACTATTTCTTGTTCTGCTACTTTTAACTTTGCTAAATACGCCATTGAAACTTCCTTAACACCATTAATAAAACTACTTAAAGCTCCCGTTAAAGCAGCACCTCTAAAAGCACCATTAGATTCAACAGCATTTAACTCATTTAACTTATTTTCAACATTAGTACAATAATCATCAATAGCACTAGAAACTTGAGCTGCAAATTCTGCAGTAACTCCGGCTAAAGCAGCACCGCTTGCTCCACCCAAACCGAAAAGTCCACCTTTATTAGCACTAACACCACCAGTTGAACCACCATCAACTGTACTAGCTAATAAAGCATCTCTAGAACTTTGATCAACTGTTGCTCCACTCATCGAAATTGACATACTATTCCTCCTAACCAATCAAAGATTCATCTTTGTTTGCCATTGCAGCATGAACAGATTGAATCTCACCATTCAAAACATTATATAAAACTTGATATTGCTCCTTAACATGTGCAACATCTGTTTTTAAATTTGCTAAAAAATTCTCTTTAGCAATACCTTCCCAGTTTTCATTGCAGGCGCTTTCTATAGCAGAAGTATCCTCAAGTTGAGCAGCAACCTCTGTTAATACTTTAGCTTTAATTTCTTCAAGATACGCATCTACACCACCGGCATCATAACCATAATTAAGCTCTCCAATACTTGGCATAAAAATTAACTCCCTTCAACCATTTTATTAGCATCACTGATAACAATTTCAGACAATTCTTGATCCTGATTATCATAAGCAGATACTACATTGCCCAAATCAGTAACATAAGAAACAATATTAGCTTTAATAGTTTCATAATAATTTGCAATATCAAGATACTTATTAGAAATCACTTCAGCAGAAGGGCCCTCAATGCTATTCTTAACTTTTTCATACTCTGATTCAATAGTGTTAAGAATTGCACTAACATTTTCTGCATAATCAAGTAACTCTTGTCGCAAAGCATTAATTTTTTGAACATTGATTCCTGTACTCATAAATCATCCTACCATCACTTATCATAATTTCATCATACGCTACTTCAATTTTTTTAGCAACAAAAAACTAAAATAGTGTACATTATTTTACAATCAATTCTCGTTTTTTAATTTCTCCAACTTTTACATTTCCCATATTTTCATCATTATTAATAATTGTCTCATTAGTTTTAAAATTTTTTTCAGATAACCAATCAATATATTTTTTTGTATCAGCCTTACAATCAGAAAGTTTTGACTTTACTCCACTCCAACCACAATCATCACCAGGAAAACTAATACCATTAGCAATACCAATAGCGGTTTGTATTTCATTATAAGACGTTTTAACTTGAGGCAAAACCCCCTCAACTATAGTTTCACTATCAAAATTAACTACTGGCATGAGCCACCTCCAATTGTCTCAGAAGCAATTGAATTAATGCTATCAGCATACTCAATCAATTGCTTTCCAAAATTATTAACAGATACAGAATAATCAGAATACTGCTGTTTTTCTGAGGATACAATAGAAATCCATTTTTTAACAGAAGCACCTTCCCAACTATCATAGTCCTCAACATCACATAATTTTTCAAAAATTTCATCAAATGTAGTATTAAGTTTTTCAGAAGCTTTAACAATATTTTCTCCTGCTAATTTGATTTTTTCTGAATCAATACCCAATTTTCCCATAATTACCTCCTATTTTCAGCTTCTCTTCTTAGAGCTTCAAGACGTTCACGTTCCCTAGCTATAAGTACATTTAATCTACTTATATTGCTATCTATCCTAGGTACAACTTCACCAGTTATTTTACTTGATAAGTCAGACTCAGTAGTATAAATTTTACCCAAAAAATCATTATCTGTACAGCTACCATCAACTGCATATCCCTTATTTTCCTTTCCTAAAGCAGAAGACACATTAGAACGAACAGAGTCCAAATGTGAAGCAGTTCTTAACACCTGCCCTTTTGCCTTTACATATTGATCACGTTGCCAAATTAAACTACTTAAACTCATATTTTCACCTCACATTAATATTATTTTACTACCATTTCTAATATTTGAATTTCTAATCAACTGATCCGGCGAATACTGATTGCCAGATATGCCATCATATAAAGAAAAGTTTTTAATACTATCAGAATAGCCACCAGACAACTCACTCATTGCTTTAGTAAGCAAAACTACAACACTACCTATTTTTCTATTGACGGGAACATAAACATCATACTTAACCTCTAAGGCAGGTACAACCAATTCTACTAAAACCTTATTCTTCATCTTCTTTATCAACTCCATCAACAACATATTTAATAGTCATATGCTTTCCTTGATATATTGGATAACCTATACATGGGAAAATATTTTGCTTATCCTCAATAGTTAAAGACATAACCCCAAGAGCAACTTGAACTCCAATATCTTCACCAAGCCAAATACCAAACGTATTATTGACATTTTCATTATACCATTTTTCAAGTTGTAATTGTTTATAATTATTAGAATCATCAAAGAATAAAAATGTATTATTAGAACACTTACTAACACCTTTAAATAACTCTTCAAAGTATTCACTATATTTACTAGAAATATTATTTTTAAATTCATTAATACCTAAACAAAAATATACATTTGTCTTAGTAGAAGATTGATCATTTTGAACATTATAATATATATTTTCAAAGGCCTCATCTAAATTATCATTATATAAAGTAACATTATCATATTTACCTCTATATATATTTAAAGCATCAACAATAATAACATTAACATTCTCTATTAATAACATTTCTCTTATAAGAGCATATATAAAGTATACATGACTTCTTATAGATTTAGCAGCAATTAAATTAACCTTAAGTTCCATAAAACTGAAAACATAAACTTCAAGAGAATTTTTTTCAATTCCTATAGGTACACAGTTTAATCCCTTTAATTCATACAATACATCATCAACATAAGCAACCTCAGGTAAAATAGGTATCTTTTTAGCCCTAGTAGTATAAGATTTACATAAATCAGAAGAAACATCTTTCAAGAATTGTGTTCTATTATCTTTAGGTGAAATCATTACGCTTTGGAATTCATAACAACTATCATCACCATTAACAGATATAACTCCTCTACCATAATTATCAGCCGGAACCATTCCTTTAGGTGCTCCTAAAAGTTCTCTATAGTCAAAATCATTTGACATTTTAAGACATATTTTATTGTAAAAGCATTGAGCAACCTTAGACCTAACGGCATTAGATACAGTAGTAGTAACAATAAATAATAAACCATATTTAGCACCATCTCTAAATAAACCAGTAAAAATATCATAAAACTTTGGATAAGTTTCCAAAAAGTTTTCATAATTATTGAGTGCTGTTACAATAACTGCCTCTTTATTACCAGTCAATTTATAATACTCTTCATAACTACCACCATAGTCAGCGTAAGTTTTCTTTCTTCTATCAAGTTCTTTATCCAACATCTTAATTAAATTTTGAATTTTATCAAAATCATCAATTGTAAATACATCACCAACTTGTGGAATTTTTTTAAATGTTCTTAATGTTTCTGCACCAAAATCGCCTATGTAAAAATTAATATCATCTGGAGACTTTCGTAAAGACAAATCATATATAATAGTTGATATTATATTATCCTTTCCAGAACCAGGTTGACCATATATTAATAGATTACCTTGTTTTAGCAAATCCAAACATATAATGCCTTGTTTTTGAGACCAAGGTGCATCATATTCGCCAATCACAGTTCCATATCCATCATCATAAGAAAAATTATATTTCTTTATCAAATCAGCACGCATAATAGTTTTTTCCAAAGAAGGTAACCATAGCTTTTTTAAAACACGTTTGTCATCAACTGCAATTTTTTGTAAATACTTAACAACATTAGTTAATTGATCTCCATAACTTTTTTGTTCTTGATCTTGCTTTACCACATCATCAAAGCGCTTAATAATTTCGCCAACATCATTAACAAAAACAATAGAAGTATCATTTTTCTTTACGATTCTTTCAACCGGTTTATATTTTTCACCAGACCAAGCAGATTGACCAATATCAAAATATTCATCATATCCAACTTGCAAATAGAATCTACCAGTTTCTTTAATACTAGCAGCTTCTGGTCTTTTCAACATTTCCATACTATCAGCTCTACTTTGAACCTTTAAACAAACCTTAAATTTAGAGTTAGACCAGATTTGATCATTAACTACTCCAGATGGTTTCTGTGTAGCAAGAATAAGATGCACTCCTAAGGAACGACCAATTCTAGCTGTTGAAATAAGTTGATTCATAAATTCAGGTTGTTGAGATTTTAACTCAGCAAACTCATCAGAAATTATAAATAAATGTGATATAGGTTCCTTTATAATACCCGCTCTATAAAGTCTCTGATATTTATAAATATCCATAGTACTTTCGCCAGTTTTTTCACGCCATTCGTTAAATTTTTGCTGTCTTCTCTTAAGTTCACTTTCAATAGATACCAGTGTTCTATTCATTTCAGAAACATCCAAGTTTGTGATAGTACCAACTAAATGAGGAATGAAAATATTTTGTTCTCTATTTTCAAAAGCTCCAGCTAAGCCTCCACCTTTATAGTCAATCAAAACAAATTGGACTTCCTCCGGATCATAATTAATAGCCATAGATAAAATATAAGTAATAATAAACTCTGATTTACCAGAACCAGTAGAACCAGCAATCAATCCATGTGGTCCATCATATTTTTCATGTAAATCAAGCTTAAATAAATCTCCATTTTTATGAACACCAACAGGAGCCTGTAATGAAGATATTGGATCACTAGTAGCCCATCTATTTCTAATATTTAATTGCTCTACTTTACCAACATTATACATTTCCAAGAATGGAAGCATATTAGGTAATTGACTAGCAGTATCTTTTAAAGATATAGGAATATTTGCTAATAAATTACAAATGAAACGCATATCTAGGTTTTCATATTCAGCATTGAACTGAATCATTTCATTTTCTTTAATTTTTTCCGAGAACACTCCAGACTCACTATCATTTATACACACAAACTTTTGACATTCTTTAGGTAAATGTTTCATTTCATTTTCTATTATAAGCATAGAAAAACCATAATTAAATTGTGTATCCAATAAATCATTAGTAAATTTAAAGCCCTTTAACATTTGATAATTATCAGTAATAATTAAGTAATAAGAGTCATATAAAGCTCTCTCTTCTACCTTTTCTTTTGATTTTTCCTGTTGTTCAGCTTCACGTTCCTCTTTTTTAGCTTTTCTAGTACTATATTCCTCATCCAATAACTGACATATAGTTTTCAAATCCTCTGGGTTAGTAGCAAAATATCTAACTTGTTTATCATCACTCCAACAATGTGGAAGATATCTAACATAATCCCATTTCTTTTTATTTTCTTCATTAGTAACTACTACTATTTTTAAATCAACAGGACTATGATATGTTGCTAATTGTAACATTATACAATCAATAAAAGCATCATTAAATTTACTAACCAATATAAAAGCAGACACTGGATCATCTTTTAAACTAAAAGTTATAGGAATATTCTGTAGTCTTTTGTATCTATCTTTAATAGCACAAACAGCATCATATAAAGTATCATCCTCTAAAGAAAACTTCTCTTCAGGAGCATTAATTTCAATATAAGAAGGTCTACTACCAATACCAAGTCGTACATCTATAAAATCTTCATCACTTATTTTCCTAGACCAAAGCATTCTTGTTTTATTAATAACTATATTTTGGCAATCATTAATACTACCATAATTTTCATAAATAATTTGCCGTTGCTTTTCAAGTACTATTTGAATTTCTTTCTCTTTCTTTTTCAAATACTCATCATATTTTAACTGTCTATTATTTTCTTTTTTTATAAGTAATTTTTTATTCCATCTCTTTGTTAATAAAGGTATAAGTAATGAACTAATTACCATCGTAGAACAAGTTACAATACCAGGCAATTGGGAAATTAAAGTAGCACCTTCATTATTAACAGAAGAATATATATTATATGCATTCATAGATGCCATACCAACCATAGTTAAACTAGTACCTATGCTAAGTATAAATGGCAACTCATCATCTTTTAAAAACTTATTAGGTGGTGGTTCAATAGAAATACTTTCCTTCTCAAGTACACACCTAATTCTAGGTGTATGAGAAAAGTACTCATCACTCTTATATAAATCGATATTAGCCTCAGCTTCACTAACTTCAGTATATCCTTCATTATTTACTACAACATTACTAGAAGAATAATTAAGACCATTGCATTTATATAACTGCTTATCCATAAATAGTTTGAAAAAACTACCCATCCAAACAAGTCTTAATCCATTAGCAAAAAGAACATCTCCAACTGATAAAAGTGTTGGTTGTAAAACTCTATCAGTATTTAAATATAAATAGCAATTTTCATCCGAAACGACCGTTGAAACATACCATTTACCATCGCTTTCATTTTTAAAAATAACAGCATGTTTAGGAAACATCATATTTTGATCATAAACAATATTATTATCTGCTGAACGTCCAATTGTTATTTGAGAGACATTCTCAACAGAAAAAGAAGATGAAGATGTTTCAATTGAAGGTAAGCAAAATATACAAGTATAACCATTTCTTAAAACAGCTGAAACAGGTACACACATATAATCATGCAGTTGCATATCAGAAACTATTCCGTTACTACCAATAACATTGATACTTCCATTACTCTTTAAAAACCAAGTTCCATCAAGAGAATCAATATTAATAGAGTATTCCATGTCATTATCCAAAGATTTATACGTAAAAAGTAAAGATCCATCAACTTTTGCTGGTAAATTATATTTTAACAAATTACTTTTTTCCTGAATATAAAGTCTCATGTTACATCCCACCTATTATATTAATATAATAACAGATTTAAAAAATAAAGTCCATAAAGTTAGTAAAATCAATACAGAATATTAATAATTATTAAAAATAAAAAAAGTGTATTATCAATACACAATTCATAATAAAAAGTAGAAAAAATTCTACTTATCTGTAATATCTATCTCCTCACAATAACAATTACATATATCAACATCAAATAAATTACCATTCTTTAAATCAGTTTTATTAAGTAAATGGTGAAGGGCTCTAATAGTAGATCCATGAGAAACAATTAAAATATCCTTACCTGCTTCATGTTCAAAAATATAATCTAGAAAATCTTCACATCTTTTAAAAACATCTTGTATTTTTTCAACATCATCATCACCACAATTTAAATTGTAATCCCAATATTTTTTATGATCATACTTACTTCTATCTTTTCCTTCTAATTTACCCATATCACGTTCTATTAAACGTTTATCAACCACTGTTTCAACTCTATCACCAATTAAAATTATAGCGGTTTCAACAGCCCGTAATAAAGGAGACATATAACAAACATCAAAATGTTTATCATTAAGACTATTCCTAAGTTTTTTACACTCTCTTCTTCCTTCATCATTTAAATAATTATTAATAAGGCCCTGTAATTTATTTTCATAATTATAATCAGTTTGTCCATGTCTAACTAAAGTAATTTTCATCTCCATCACACTCCAAAGCTAAATAAAATACTTTCCACAGGAAAAGAGGAAAACTCCTCTTTATTCATATACACCAATATAATATTTTTTCTTACCACGTCTAATAATAATATATTTAGAACATAAAGAAATATCTTTAGAAATAACCAAATCTAAATCAATTACTTTTTTACCATTTACACTTATAGAACCATTAGAGATAAATTCCCTAGCTTCTCTTTTACTAGAACAAATACCACCATATATTAATAGATCAACTAATGACATATCCTTATCTATTTTAAAAGGCTCTATTCCTTTAAAAGCATCTTTAATATCATTTTCTGTAAAGTTTTCAATATTACCACTAAATAACGCTTCACTAATATTAACAGCTTCTAAATATGCTTCTTCTCCATGTAAATCTGTAATTACTTCTCTTGCTAAAATTTTATGAGCTTCTCTTAATTCTGGTTTTTCTTTGTGTCTTCTTTCAATATCTTCTATCTCTTCTTTACTTAAGAAAGTTAATTTTTTCAAATAATCTATTATCATACAATCTTCTAGATTAATTAAGTATTGATATAATTCATAGCTAGAGGTTTTATTTCTATCTAACCATAAAGCATTCCCCTCAGTTTTGCCAAATTTAACACCACGAGAATCTGTAACTAAAGGCATAACCATACCATAAACTTCTTTATCAAATTTTTTTCTTACAAGTTCTATACCAGAAGTAATATTTCCCCATTGATCAGAACCTGCTACTTGTAAAACACAATTTCTAGTTTGATATAAATGCATAAAATCTAAAGCCTGTAAAATCATATAAGAAAATTCAGCATACGTAATACCTGATTCTAGTCTACTTTTTACTTTATCTTTAGCCAACATATAATTGACATTAAAATATTTACCATAGTCTCTTAAAAAATCTATTACATTGATATCTTTTGTCCAATCAAAATTATTTACAACTTCAAATCCAAAAATTCTCTCAGCCTGTTCTTTTAGACCTTTAAAATTATGTTCAACCTCTTCCTTTGAAATCATTGGTCTTTCAGCTGTAGGTTTAGGATCTCCAATTAATCCAGTAGCTCCCCCAATTAAAAGAATAGGATGATGACCTGCTTTTGCTAAACGCTTAGATATTAAGAATGAAGAGTAATGACCAATATGCATAGAATCTGCTGTAGGATCAGTTCCAATATAAAAAGTAAGTCCTCCAGCATTTAATTTATCTATAAGTTCTGGGCTAGATATATCTTGTACTAACCCTCTCCATTTTAATTCTTCAAATAAAGTCATATTATTTATCCTCCTCTAATTTTAAATTATACATCTCATTTAAATTGTATCCATAATGTTCATATATCTTTTGAACATCCATAGTTGTTGCATCTCCCTTATCAAATCCTAATACTTCTAGGACATGATAAACAGCCTCTTCACTTGCTCCTTCTATTTCTAAATAAGTTGGTATCTTAGGCCAAGTATCAATATCAATATCAACACCAAAAAGTGAATAATGAGCTCTTCTATTCTCTTGATATCCTTTAGCTTCATACCCTAACTCTTTTAAAATTAAATGGCAACGTTCAAAATTATTAACCTCAATTTCCAACTCTTGAGTGCCATCAATCTTAGAAGACACTACATTTTTAATTGTCAATGTAGTTTTATCCCCATTAGTTCTAAGTCTAATCCATTTACCATCAATTTTAGGAATAAAATCATAAACATATCTTTTTTGAACTCTATCCCATTCAGCTTTAGCCCCAAGTTCTTCTAATTTTTTAACAAGTTCCTCTCTATCAATTTCTAAAACCCTAACTTCATATTCTGTATGCATAATTCCTCCTTAAAAATAAAAACTACTCATCCTAATAAGGACGAATAGTTCGCGGTACCACCTTAATTCACAGATATCTGTGCACTTTAATTATCTTAACGCAATAAACGATTTTCTCCTAATAGTGTAATTCAATCATAATTACTTCTTAGTTTACACCAACCACTAAGTCTCTTAAATAATAATTAAAATCTACTAAATATTAATCAATGAAAATATATATTTATTATATCATAACAATAAATTCATACAAGAAAAAAATAAACAAAAGTTTATTTTTCAGCTGATTCTAATTTCTTTAATACTTCTTTAGTAACTGCAATAGCCTTTTTTCTAATTTCCATTGCTGCATCTTCTAATACAGGAGTACCTTTATCAATTGCTAATTGAACTAAATCCTCAGCCTTTTCTTTAAGTTGTTTAGCCTTCTTTTGAGCAATTTCTAATACCTTTTCTTTATCTAAATCTTCTAATTCTACTTTTATTTCCTGTAATTTATAATCAAATTCATTTTTAACATCTTCAATGTCGATTTCTTTAACTTTAGCCATCAATTCTTCGATTTTTACTTTTAAATCAGCACGTAAATCACTACCCTTTTTAGGTGCAAATAAAAGACCTAATCCAGCTCCTACAAAAGCTCCTGCAATAAACTTACCTAAACCATTCTTTTTACTCATAATCTTCATTCTCCTTTTTCTTTCTATTTTTTTTACCAATTAATCTATGAACAAGACCAGCAATTGCATTAACTACTGAATCACTAATTAATGCGATACCATCAGTTGTTCTATCAATCAAAGCAAATGCTCCATTTAATGAATTAACTTTATTCTCAACATTATCAACAAGTCTATCTACTTTATCCAACATCACAATTAATCTTATCCCTAGAATAATTAAAACTACTAATAGTATAATCCCAAAAACACATAATAATACAGGTAAAATCATATTTAAAGTGCTATCCATAGAAATTCTCCTTTATTCTTTATCCTGATACATAGAATCAATTAAGTCAAATAAATTATCATCATCACTACTATCATCAGTATTTTTATCAACAATAACTGGTTCCTTATCAGTTTTATCATGTTCTACAGTATCTTCTTCATTATAATTATCTTTTACTCTTCTACCAGTAGCTTTTTTACTAGCATCAAGATAATCAACATTGTACTCTAAACCTAAATCTTCAAAATATTCAACAGCATCTCCAACAGTTACATCTTTAACAGCTGGCTTACTATCATCAGAAGTTAAATCAACAAGCAAATTGGAAGTAGTTTCAACATCAAAAGTAGGTTTAACTTTTTCCTTCTTTTCTAAAACAACTTCTTCTTCCTCAACTTCAGGTGTTGTACCAAAAGCCTTTTCTCTAACATCATCAACGTTAAGTTTTTCTTTTGCTATACTACTTGTAAATCTAATTTCCTTTTTAGAAACAACATCTTCTCTTTTATAGTTCTTATCCAAAACACCATAAATTGGTGAAATGATAGGAGACGGTTTAAAATGTGTTGACTCTTCTTTTCTAGTATCATATCCCCTATAATCAGCAACTGTATTTCTAGGGGAATCAGTTGAACCGTAAGGCTGATTAGGAATACGTCCATGATATAAATTTTCATTGCTACGACCATAAGCTGGAGGTACTTCCTTTTCTATAACTTTAACAATTTGTGGTTCAACATCTGGTTCGTAATGTCTAACTTCAGAATCAACTGTAAAGTCACTATCATCCATAATTCTAAATTGTTTCTTTTCTTCATGTGTCTTTTCTAAAGAGCTATCTTCGTCTTCATCCAAAAGAACCTCATTATTATCTAACTCTTCTGTATAAGATTCCTTCTTTTCTGGTAAAACAATTTTCTTGGCAATTGGCTTTTCATCCTTATATTTATCACTATCTTCTTTTATAGCTTCTTTTTTAATTTCTTTAAATTTATTTTTCTTTGGTAACTGCTTTGTTTTAGGCTTTTCCTCAACCTCAACATACTCCTCTTCAAAAAGAGCATTTTTTAGCCTTTCAAATACACCCATGAACTCACCTCTTCAATTTTATTCATCATTAAGTTCTAACTTTTCATGATCTTTTGCTTCTTTATATCCAGAATCATACTTTTCAACAACATCCAAAAAATCTTCACGTGTTGCTTTAGTTTCAAACAATGAAAAATTTTCCTCAGAATAACTTAAAATATTCTCTCCAACCAAACTATCCAAAACCTCATCATTATACACGATAGATCTCAAAATATAACTCATATTATTAACAACAGTAGTTAAATACTTACTATCTATTAAAGCTTGCATCCTACCATAATTAAACACATATTGAATATAATACTTATTATCATCTACTTTATTAATCTCAATATATCCATCTTTATCATTATAAGAAATGATATCAGAATAATAAGCCTCATCATCAACTTCATATGTATTTTCTACCTTATGGTAATATCCAATAACATCAACAAATAAATAATACTTATTATCAAACCTATCTCTAAATACAGCATTATAATCTTCTTTATTCAAGAACTTTAAACCCTTAGGAACATAATATTTATATCCTTCAAAACTAGCATTAGTCACTTTAGACTTTTGTGAAAGTAAAATATTAATATTCGAAGTAATATTTTTATTATCTAATTTACTAACAGTACATCCTGTAATAGACAATAAAACTATAGAGAGTAAAACAATTATCTTCTTCATAGTTCACCTACTCTTACTACATTATATCAAATTTTTTATAAATGTAAAAATATTTTAATATTATTTACTATTTTGGACACTATATTTTCTAGCTGTAACCACATAAATAGGCATTCCTTTACTAGAAAACTTATCCTCATATTCAGTAGTTATTAAAGAACTGTCTGCATCCTTATGTAAATCAAAACTAATTTCAGATAAAACATAACCATTTTCACTAAAACTCATTAAAGAATATATATATAAATCTCTATTATCAGTTCTCATACATATTTCTTGATTATCTATAAATAATGAAGCATACTTATCAAGAAAAACTTTACTAGAAAGTCTCCTAGAAGCATGTCGAACTTTAGGCCAAGGATCTGAAAAATTCAAATAAATTCTACTTATTTCATTTTTAAATACTTTATCTATGTTATTAGCATCCATTCTAATTACAACTAAATTTTTAATATTATCAGGTATCTTAGGTAAACTTCTCGCAATAATACTATCATATTTTTCAATACCAATAAAATTTATATTAGGATACTTTAAAGCATTTTCAATAATAAATTTACCTTTACCCATACCTATTTCTACATAAATTGGGTTACTATTTCCAAAAAAGTTTTTCCAATTACCTATATATTTTTCTGGTTCCTTAATTAAATATGCTGAGGCATTTAAAATTTCTTCTTTATTCTTAACATTTCTAAGTCTCATAATAATCACCACCAAATATTTTAACACATAAACTATAAATTAGCATATAATAAAAAGAAAGATGAGTTGATACCAATGAATAATATGCCATTTCCTTATCTACCACCCTATCAAAATCAACCAATGTTTAATGTAGAAGAAGAAATAAGAAAATTAAAATATGATGTTAAAATTTTAAAAGAAAAAGTAGACAAATTAGAAAATAAAACTTATAAAAATTATTTACAAAAAGAAGAAGGAAAATATATGATGTAGCCTTCTTTTTTTAAAAAAGAATTGTAACTTATAAGTGTACAATAAGTAATTTCTAAAGAAAAATTATAAATATAATAATAATCAAATTCCTTATTTTTTCATATATATAACACTTTTATCCTTAAAAATTACAATCTATGATATACTAACTATATAAGGAAGTGATTATCTAATATGTTAAGATTAAAAAATATTGATAAAGAAATATATGATAATTATGTTAAAAATCATCCAACAAAGTCTCACTTTTTACAATCCCATGCTTGGGGTGAATTTTCTAAAGTTAAAAAAGGCCTAACACCATACTATCTAGGATTAGTAAATGAAAATGATGAATTAGTAGCCGCAACGCTTCTTCTACAAAAAATGCTACCTCTTGGCTATTGTTACTTTTATGCACCTAGAGGCTTTGTATTAGACTATAACAAAAAAGAATTAGTAAAAACTATGACTAAGCAAATTGCTGAATTTGCTCAAAAAAAGAAAGCCATATTTGTAAAAATAGATCCAGATATAATTTATAAAAACTATAACTATTTAAATGAAGAAATAAAACCTGATGCCGATCCAGAAAAGATATACGAAACATTAAAAGAAGTTGGCTTTAAACACCTAGGATTTACCAAAAATTTTGAAACAATGCAACCAAGATATACTTTTAGAATAGACTTAACTCAACCCCTAGAAGAAATAGAAGATCATTTCTCTAAAACTACTAAACAAAGAATTGCTAAATCATTAAAATTAGAAACTGAAGTAACAATAGGTACTAAAAATGATATCAAAGAGTTTTATCATTTAATGACCTTAACTGAAAATAGAAAAGACTTTATATCATACAACGAAGATTATTATGAAACACTATATGAAATTTTTAATGGAACACCTAATAGTAAAGCTACTCTATTTTTAGGAAAAGTACACTTAAATAAAACTATTAAAAGTCTTGAAAAAAATCTAAAAAGTATAAATGATCAAATATCAATTTTACCAATTGATAATTTAAGTAAAAGTGCTAAAAGTAAACTAAATGAACTAACAAAACAAAAAGAAAATATTAATAAAGAAATTGAAAAATATAAAGAATATCGTCAAAAATATGGTCAAGATTTAACATTAAGTGCTCATATGATTATCGAGTATGGAAACAAAGCTTGGGTATTATACGCAGGAAATCATAATATTTTAAGTGAAACATACGTAAACTACAACACATACTATGAACATATTAAATACTGTAAAGAACAAGGTATAAAAATTTATGATCAATTTGGAACAATTGGTGATATTAATGAGAGTAATCCTCGCTTTGGTCTACATGAATTCAAGAAAAAATTTGGCGGAAATTACATTGAATTTTTAGGAGAATGGGACTATGTAATAAACAAATTTATGTATATGATCTTTACCAAATTAGTTCCAATATATAGAAACTTAGTTAGAAAAAGAAGTAAAAAGGAGCTTCAAAATGAAATTAACAGAAATAACTAAAGAAGAGTTTAAAGAATTTGCTATTAAAAGTCCAGAAATAACCTTTCATCAAACTGAAGAATGGGCAAATTTAAAGAAAAAAAATAACTGGCAAAGTCATTATATAGCTCTAAAAGATAAAGACAAAATATTAGCTGGAGCCTTATTATTATCAAAAGAATTACCAATAATCAAAAAAAGTATGTTCTATTCACCCAGAGGATATTTAATAGATTATAATAATTTTGATTTACTAAAGGAATTTACATCAAAACTAAAAGACTATGTAAAAACTAAAAACGGTATTTTTATAAAAATAGATCCTTATGTTGAATACCAAGAACATGATAACTCTGGTAATATTGTTAAAGATGGTTTTAATAATCAAAAATGCGTTGATAATTTAAAACAACTAGGCTATAAACACTTTGGTTTTAATCTAATGCAAGATACTCTTCAACCTCGTTGGATGCATATTATTGAAACAAAAAACAAAACCCTTGAAGAAGTAATGAAGGAAATGGAGTCAAAGACAAGACAAATACTAAGAAAAAATGAGCGTTGTGGAATTACAACAAGAGAAATTACTAAAGATGAGTTGCCAATATTTAAAGAAATAATGCAAACAACAAGTGATAGACGCGAATTTATAGATAGACCATTGTCTTACTATGAAGCTATGTGGGATACCCTACACGATTCAGGAATTTTAAAAATAATTATAGCTGAAATCAATTTTGATACATATGAAAAAAATACTAAAGAAGAATTAGAAACAAATAAAAAAGAATTAACAGATCGTATCAGCAAAAAAGAAAAAAACATTTTAAAAATGAATGATAAAAAATACCTACAAAGTAACAATCTAAATAAAGAAGCTATTTCTAGACTAGAAAAGCAATTAGAAAAAATAAGTGAATTAAAGAGTCAATATGGTGCTAAAAAAGTACTTGGCGGAATACTTTTCCTTATTTATGGTAATGAAGTACTATCACTGTATGGTGGTTCAGATGAAAAGCTAATGCAATTTCAATCAGCTTACACTACACACTTTGCCGGAATAAAATATGCTGTTGAAAACGGTTATAGTCGCTATAACTTCTATGGTATAACAGGTGATTTTAGAGAAGAAAATCCGCTCTATGGACTATTCTTATTTAAAAAAAGCTTTGGTGGTCACGTTTCAGAACTAATAGGAGAATTTGACTATATCGTATCCCCATTCTGGTACCATACTTACAATATTGCTTTCAAAATGTATCATAATTTAAAAAATATAAAGAAAAAATTAACTAAAAAAAGATAAAAATATCGTCTAATAAAAGACGATATTGAGTCTGTAAATAAATTTGTGTAAATAAGAAATCTTTCCATGATAAAATAAAAGAAATAGATAGATTTTTATTATGAAAGAAAATAACAAAGGAAAATAAATATTAAAATTATTACAAGAAAATTATAAAATTGAAACTGCTCAAGATTTATCAAGTGCATTAAAAGATATGTTCAAAGGTGCATTACAAGAAATGATGAATGCCGAGTTTGATTCATCAATGGGATACTCTAAATATGACAAAAAGGCAGAAAAAACAAATTATAGAAATGGCTCAACAAAAAAGAATTTAAAAAGTGAATTTGGTTCATTTGAATTCGAAACACCTAGAGATAGAAATAGAGAATTTGATCCAAAAATAGTTCCTAAAAATACAAGAGATGTATCAGGTATTGAGGATAAAATAATTTCATTATATGCAAAAGGATTAACAACTAGAGATATTAACGAACAAATACAAGAATTATATGGAATAGAAGTATCTGCAACAGTAGTTAGTAATATAACAGACCAAATAATACCTGAAATAAAAGAATGGCAAGAAAGACCATTAGATGATACTTATCCATTTGTATTTATAGATGCAGTACACTTTAGTGTAAGAGAAGATAATCATATTACAAGAAAAGAAATAAAATGAAATAGATAAAATCTGCTTCATTTTATTTCTTTTCTTGTCTAAATTTTACACTTTAGAAAATATTATTAATTATTATTATTAATTATAATTTCATTTTATGTTATATTCATTCTAGAGGAGGATTATTATGAAGTTTAGATATTTGTTTTTATTTTTAGTAATAGGTTTGTTTTTTGCTGTAGGTGTTAATGTTAATGCTGCTAGTTTACCATATAATTGGATTGTAGATGGTGAAGAGGTTTTGCGTAGTAATACATCTCAAACTGCAACAGTTACAAAAGATCCTAGCACTGTTACTTTAACGTTAAATAATTATAATGGTAATTCTTTGAAATTAAATTGTTATGGTACAGGTCAAGGTGGAATTACTTTTGTTATAAACTTAGTTGGTGATAATAATATAACTACTGATGGTGTAGGTATTGACTTTGATTATAATGGAAAAATTGTATTTAATGGTGATGGTAGGTTAACTATTAATTCTACTAAACCTATTTCATATGAAAATTATAGTTCTTATTTGTATATTAGTCCGTCAGAAAATATTTATACTGATAAAGAATTAAGTGATAACAGTACTACTAATGATGAAATTGATGTTACATCAGATCAAAAAAGTGATAATAATACTGTAAATAAATCTAATGATAAAAGTGAAGATAATAATAACTTAGTTATGATTTTAGCTATTGCTTTTGGTGTATATTTTCTTATAAGTATTATAGTGTTTGTTATTTTAATATCAAAAAATAAAAAATTAAAAAGAACAATTTAGGTTCTAGTAATTAGTCAATGTGAGTCTGTAAATCAATTTGTGTAAATAAGAAATCTTTCCATGATAAAATAAAAGAAATGGAGAGATTTTTATTATGAAAGAAAATAATAAAGGGAAAGAAATACTAAAATTATTACAAGAAAATTATAAAATTGAAACTGCTCAAGATTTATCAAGTGCATTAAAAGATATGTTCAGAGGTGCATTACAAGAAATGATGAATGCCGAGTTTGATTCATCAATGGGATACTCTAAATATGACAAAAAGACAGAAAAAACAAATTATAGAAATGGCTCAACAAAAAAGAATTTAAAAAGTGAATTTGGTTCATTTGAATTCGAAACACCTAGAGATAGAAATAGAGAATTTGATCCAAAAATAGTTCCTAAAAATACAAGAGATGTATCAGGTATTGAGGATAAAATAATTTCATTATATGCAAAAGGATTAACAACTAGAGATATTAACGAACAAATACAAGAATTATATGGAATAGAAGTATCTGCAACAGTAGTTAGTAATATAACAGACCAAATAATACCTGAAATAAAAGAATGGCAAGAAAGACCATTAGATGATACTTATCCATTTGTATTTATAGATGCAGTACACTTTAGTGTAAGAGAAGATAATCATATTATAAAAAAAGCAGCTTATATAGTTTTAGGAGTTAATTCAGAAGGATTCAAAGAAGTATTAGGAATATGGATAGGAGAAAATGAATCAGCCAAGTATTGGCTTGGTGTATTAAATGAATTAAAGCAACGAGGAATTAAAGATATTCTTATAATATGTAGCGATAATTTAACTGGCATCAAAGAAGCAATTAATGCGGCATTTCCTAATACTGTTCAACAAAGATGTATTGTTCATATGATTAGAAATTCAGTTAAATTTGTAAATTACAAAGATTTAAAAGTGTTCACAAATGATTTAAAGAAAATTTATACATCAGTAGATGAAGAAAAAGGATATGAGCAATTACAAGAGGTAAAAAACAAATGGTCTGATAAATATTCATCGGCATTTAAAACATGGGAAGAAAATTGGGATGCTATTTGTCCATTCTTCCAATTCTCAGAACAAATTAGAAAAATAATGTATACTACTAATACAATCGAATCTTTAAATCGACAATTTAGAAAATTCACTAAAACAAAATCTGTTTTTCCGACAGATATGTCATTGCTTAAATGCTTATATTTAGCTACTAAAAATATATCTAAAAAGTGGGACCAAGCATATAGAAATTGGGGGCCTATACTATCTTTATCTATTATGTTTGATGGAAGAATTTAGTTCTTTGAAAATTAAATATTATATGTTACTATTTAAATAACAAAAAAGGAACCTATATAAAGTTCCTATCTATCATGGTTAGATATCATTTACACAGAATTCCTTACACACTCCGATATTTTATAATTTAAATTTCTGAATTTTATTACCAAATATTCTCTTCATTGTACCATTTTTTAAAGAAATAAAAAAGTAAAGTATACAGCCAATAACAGTATAAAAAATTATAATAAACAAGTTAATTATTCTAGTTGACGAACTAATAGGAACTAATAATCTTAATATAAACATCACAATAATCATTATTGCCGTAGTAATAATTATATCTATAAAATTTTTAACAAGACTTTCATAATTAATTTTCCACTTACTCTTTAAAACTAAAAGACATATTATAAAAGAAGTCAAATAGCCAATAATAGTAGCTGTAATAACACCATAATATGGAGGTAATCCAATCTTATAAAAAGCAACTATTAAATTAGTATTTAAAAAGGCTTTTAATACTACTCCTACTGCCAAACTAATAAGAACTGTTTTATAATCTTTCAAGGCTTGCATAATAGAAATAATAGTTGTAAATAATCCCATTATAAACCCAGCAAAAATAAAGTATGATAAAACACTAGGTCCATATAGACTATCACCATAAAATAATATCCAAACTGGTTTCGCTAAAAAACTAAGTCCAACAGTCATTGGTAACATCAAGAAAAAGGAAATACTAAGAGCTTGATTAATTTTATTATTTACATCCTTAATATCCTTCTTCACAACACTCTGTGTTAAATTAGGAATTAAACTAACTATAATACCAGAAGAAACAGACAAAATTATCATATTAAACTTATTACACCAAGTAGATAACATTCCCATAATAGCTTCCGCTGAAGTAACATTATACTTCGTAAAATTAACAAGTCCCTTAACTACAGTAAATACATCAATAGAATTATAAAGTGCTTTAAAAATATCTATTAAAATAAAAGGTAAAGCATATGAAAATAACTTTCTAATAATACTTTTATCTGTAACAATAGGTTCATTTATTGTTATTATTTTTTCATCAAATTTTTTCTTATTACCTATAAACTTATCAATTAAGTAAAAGTAAGAGCCTAAAGCTCCAGCAAATGTACCAAATAAGGCAACACCAACAACATTTGTTAAAGACATCTTAAATACTTTTAAAAATAAGAAACTACCCAAAATTATAACGGTTATTCTTATCAATTGTTCTATCACTTGAGATATTGATGGAGCTTCCATAAATCTATGTCCTTCAAAATAACCACGATATATACTAAGTAATGGTACTATCAATACAGCCATAGATATTATTCTTATTGTAAAAGCAATATCATCAATAGAATTACCACCACTTATATTACCAACAATCATTTGTGCTAAGATTCTGGCAAAAATAATTTGAAAGAAGAAAAAAACGCATCCTAAAATTAAAGCAATTCTTTTACCTAGAAAAAAAGCCCTTTTCTTTGCCTTATAATAGCCCAAAGTTTGATACTCACTAACAATTTGGCTAATAGCTAAAGGTAAACCAGCAGTAGACAAAGAAACAAACATTAAATAAACTGTATAAGCATATCCATATAAAGCTCCCCCACGTTCACCTATTAACGCATGGAAAGGAATAACATATAAAATTCCCAGTACCTTAGAAATAACAATTCCCAAAGTCGTAATAAAAGCCCCAATAACAAAAGAATTCTTTTTTACTACCCTATGCTTCATTATAATCCTCCTACAATTAGTATAACACTCCAAGTTAGTAAAAGTAAATTAAGGATTAAAATACTAGCACTTTAAATGAAAAATACCAAAAAAGTATTGGCTTCGCCCAATACTTTATACTCACTTTCGTTCGTAGTACGACTTCGGTAAGATGACTATCGGTATAGTCACAATCTTTGACTATACAATATATTTTTTGCTACTTTACACTCTGTTTACATTTAGGCTATTCGGAAAGCCGGCGAAACACCGGTCGTAAGACTAGCATAATTGTTACCCCAACTACCATCACCAAACACATTACAGAAAAGGCTATCTATATGGGAATCAGCCGTGCGGAGAAACCAATAATAATTTGATCCATTTCTCTGTTTAATAGCTCCAGATTTATTACTTGTTGTTACACCTTGTGCCAAGTAATAATCTAACTGTCTAGTATTATCTCTTCCTGTATCGGTAGTAATAGTATTTGATGTCCCTTGTGCCCATACTTCAGCTGTAGACAATAAATACAACTTATCTGTTGAAGTAAAGTTAGATGAATCACTAGGCCCATGTCCTGATACTACTTTTGTATCTATTATGGTGCTTTGTAAATCTACTGGTAAAGCATTATATATATCTGTACTTAAATAACTTCTCATACTACTTGCTGGCCAACCATCTTTGTTCCAGCCATATGGATATGTTGTTCCCTTATATTCTCCACTTGGATTCATATTATGCGTTGTAATTATATCTGCAAACTCTAATACGAAACCACAAGCTGTTTGTGAAAAACCTTCTTGACTACATTCTGCTGTTGTTGAGGTATTAGCTATTCTTACTGTATGCTTTCCTAGACTTCCTAGGTCTACTTCTTTAGTATCACCTACATTATATTTTCCTTCATAGTTTCCACTCTTTGCGGCAGCAGCTATGGTTGCCCAGTCATCATTCGCAAAACTTACTGGATTAACATCTACTGTACCATTATTTCCAGCGTAACTTGAGTCATCTACACATAAACCGGTTATAGTTTTTACTGGTGCTACGTCTGTACACGTATAAGTTCCAAGATTAGTCTTAGAACAATTTAAGTTACCATTATCAAGTGTTAATTCTACTTTTTTCTTATCATCACTCGATAAATCCATTTTAACATTACCTTTTTTTAGGTTATCTGAAGTCATACTTCCATTATCTATTAAGCCATGAGTTCCATCACTTAAACTAACATAAAAAGTTGTGGTTCTTTTTGGTTCTCCATTGTTATCTGTTACTGTTTCAACATGAACTCTTACATAACCATTTACATCTCTATTTCCCCAAGATGACTTACCACCTTGATCTACTAATACTGGAAGTATTGCTCTAGCAGATTCTTTAGTATTAATTAAAATATAATAATCACCATCATCTACAGCTGAGGCTACTGTTCCTTCACACGTTAAAGTATCAGCTGTCCAAAGTGTTTTAGCCGCATTAGCATAAGACTTGGCGATATCTACAAACGTATCCTTTCTAGAATTTTCAATTACTCTACTTATTGATGGAATAGCCACCATCATCAAAATACCCATAATAACAATTACAGCAAGTAGTTCTACTAAAGTAAAACCTTTTTTATTAATTCTTTTCATATACACCTCTCTCTATTATGTATAAAGTATATCCCTCTCCCAACGTTTTTGTCAATGGGGAGGAGTTTGTATGCAGTGCTAAACTAAAAAGTGGACAAATCTTAGATGGGTAGTAGGCAACATATAAAATTATGTGGATAAGTATTAAATAAAAAAAAGTATTGAACGAGGTCCAATACTTACATTTAGGCTATTCGGAAAGCCGGCGAAACACCGTTCGTATAATTAGCATAAATATGGTTATTCCAAACACCATTACCACTCACACTAAAGAAATTTTCATTACCAGTGAAATCAGCCGTGCGGAGCCACCAATAAGTATTTGATCCGTTTAGCTGTTTAATAACCTTAGAATAACTTTTTGTTGTAACTCCTGTATAATAATCTAACTGTCTAGTATTATTTCTTCCTGCATCGTAAAAAATTCCTTGTGCCCATACTTCAGCTGTAGACAATAAATACAACTTATCTGTTGAAATAAAATTATCTTTATCATCTTTACCGTGTCCTGATACTACTCTTGTATCTATTATGGCACTTTGTAAATCTGTTGGTAAAGCATTATATATATCTGTACTTAAATAACTTCTCATACTACTTGCTGGCCAACCATCTTTGTTCCAACCATATTCATATGTTGTTCCCTTATATTCTCCTTTTGGATTCATATTATGTGTTGTAATTATATCTGCAAATTCTAATACGAAACCACAGGCAGTTTGTGAAAAACCTTCTTGGCTACATTCTGCTGGTGTTAAAGTATTAGCTATTCTTACTGTATGTTTTCCTAGACTTCCTAGGTCTACTTCTTTAGTATCTCCTACGTTATATTTTCCTTCATAGTTTCCACTCTTTGCGGCAGCTGCTATTGTTGCCCAATCATCATTCGCAAAGCTTACTGGATTAACATCTACTGTACCATTATTTCCAGCATAACTTGAGTCATCTACACATAAACCGGTTATAGTTTTTACTGGTGTTACTTCTGTACACGTATAAGTTCCAAGATTAGTCTTAGAACAATTTAAGTTACCATTATCAAGTGTTAATTCTACTTTTTTCTTATCATCACTCGATAAATCCATTTTAACATTACCTTTTTTTAGGTTATCTGAAGTCATACTTCCATTATCTATTAAGCCATGAGTTCCATCACTTAAACTAACATAAAAAGTTGTGGTTCTTTTTGGTTCTCCATTGTTATCTGTTACTGTTTCAACATGAACTCTTACATAACCATTTACATCTCTATTTCCCCAAGATGACTTACCACCTTGATCTACTAATACTGGTAGCATAGTTCTAGCTGATTCAGTTGTATTAATTAAAATATAATAATCGCCATCATCTACAGCTGAAGCAACTGTTCCTTCACATGTTAAAGTGTCAGCTGTCCAAAGTGTCTTAGCCGCATTAGCATAAGACTTAGCGATATCTACAAACGTATCTTTTCTAGAATTTTCGATTACTCTACTTATTGATGGAATAGCCACCATCATCAAAATACCCATAATGACGATTACGGCTAAAAGTTCTACCAAGGTAAAACCTTTTTTATTATTTAATATTTTCTTCATTACTACACCTCTCTATTATGTTTTTATTATACATTTTCTATAGTTACTTTGCAATGTCAGTCATGAATTTATCCAACTCATTTACAATTATATATAATCCTTTTACATATAAATTATCATAGCCGAAAAGCAAAATACTTGTTCATCACTAAAAACACCAACACTAACCTGATATTTAATATCAATAACTTCTATATCATCATTTGTCTCTATAAAAGAGTTAATATCTTCTTCTAAATCAGTTTCATCTTCATAATCAAAAATTTTAACTTTCATATTATCACCAATAAATAAATATCATAAACTATCTAAAAATAAGGTCGAAAAAAAATGTGGAACTAATTATCCACATTTTTAATATTTAATTATTTAACAACAATATTTACAATTTTACCTTTAACAACTATTACTTTTACAACTTCTTTTCCCTCAACATATTTAGAAACATTTTCTAAAGACATTGCTTTATTCTTTATTACTTCTTCACTATCATCATTCAATACTTTAATAGTACCACGTACTTTACCATTTACTTGTACACCAATTTCAAGTTCAGAATCAACAATCTTACTTTCATCATATTTAGGCCACTCTGCATAACATAAAGGTTCATAACCAATTGATTCATTTAATTCCTCAGTAATATGTGGAGCAATTGGATTTAATAGTTGTAATAATAACCTATAATCTTTTTTACTAATAGTATCTAGAGCATCATAAGCATTAGCTAAGATCATCAAACTAGAAATAACTGTATTATATCCCATATGAGTCATATCATACTCTATTTTCATAATTGTTTTATTTTGAAGTACCTCTAATGATTTAGTATAGTTATCACTATCATTTACTTTATCTTTCAATCTAATAATTTTATCAATAAATCTCTTACATCCTTTTAATGAGTCTGTACTCCAAGGAGCATCCATTTGATAATCTCCCATAAACATTTCATAAACACGAAGGACATCAGCTCCAAACTCATTTACAATATCATCTGGATTGATAACATTACCTTTAGATTTACTCATCTTTTGATTATCAGGTCCAAGTACCATACCATGACTAACCCTAGTCCAAATCATTTCTTTATGAGGAACTAAGCCAATATTGTACAAAAATTGAACCCAAAATCTTGCATATAATAAATGTCTAGCTGTATGTTCCATACCGCCATTATACCAATCTACTCTATTCCAATACTTCATAGCATCCATTGAAGCAAATTCTTTATCATTATGTGGATCCATAAATCTCAAGAAATACCAACTAGAACCAGCCCAGTTTGGCATAGTGTCAGTTTCTCTCTTAGCATCTCCACCACATTTAGGACATTTACAATTAACCCAATCAGTAATATTAGCAAGTGGACTTTCTCCATCTTCTGTAGGTTCGTATTCCGCAACATCTGGAAGTAATAATGGTAAGTCCTCTTCATTTAAAGGAACAAATCCACATTTTGGACAATTAATCATTGGGATAGGCTCACCCCAGAATCTTTGACGAGAAAAAATCCAATCTCTCATCTTATAATTATTAACTCTACGTGCAATACCTTTTTCTACTAAATAATCAGTAATAGCCTCTTTGGCTTCTTCAACAGTTAATCCCGTAAATTGTGAACTATTAATTAATTTACAACCTTTACCTAAATATTCACCTTTTTCAAAAGCCTTTTCACTAACATCTGCACCATCTATAACTTGAATCATATTTAAATTATGTTTAACAGCATATTCAAAATCACGTTGATCATGAGCAGGAACAGCCATAACAGCACCAGTACCATAATCACCTAAAACAAAGTCTCCTAAGAAAATAGGAACTTCTTCACCATTAATAGGGTTAATAGCCTTAACACCTTTAACTTCAACACCTGTCTTACCCTTATTTAGCTCTGTTCTATCCATATTAGATTTCATAGCAGTTTCTTTAATATAATTTTCTACTTCTTCTTTATTTAAAACTCTTGGCATTAATTCCTTAATTAATTTACCATCAGGAGCAATAACAAAGAACGTTATACCATAAACAGTTTCAATACAAGTTGTAAATATAGAGAATTTACCTCCACCTACAATATCAACATCAAGTTCAACACCTGTAGATTTTCCAATCCAATTAATTTGTCCAAGTTTAACTCTATCAGCAAAATTTGTATCTTCAAGACCATTCAACAAATCTTCAGCATAAGAGCTCATCTTAAGCATCCATTGACTCTTCTCTTTTTGTACAACTTGTGTACCACATCTTTCACAAACTCCACCAGCTGCATCTTCATTACTCAAAACACTCTTACATGTTGGACACCAATTAACAGGAATTGTAGCCTTATAAGCCATACCATGTTTATAAAATTGTAAGAATTGCCATTGTGTCCATTTATAATATTCTGGATCTGCAGTAGAAATTTCACGAGACCAATCAAAAGAAAAACCAAGCTTTTCCATTTGAGATTTAAAAGTCTTAACATTTTCCTTTACAGCATCTTTAGGATGAATATGATTTTTTATAGCATACTGTTCAGCAGGAGCACCAAAAGCATCCCATCCCATAGGATATAAAACATTATATCCTTGCATTCTCTTCATTCTAGCTAAAGCATCTTGAGCAGTATAACTTCTAACATGTCCTACATGAAGACCAGCACCACTCGGATATGGAAATTCAACCAATATATAATATGGTGTCTTACTATCATTAGTTTTAGCCTCAAAGACTTTATTATCTAACCAATACTTTTGCCACTTTTCTTCTATATTTTTAAAACTACTCATCTTTAATCATTCCCTTCTTCTTATAAAATTTAGCTACTAAACCATAACTAATTAAAATAATAGGTATAACCAATACAATTGACACTACAAGTTGTATAGCATAACTATCAACTAATGTAATAATTGAAATTAAAATAGCAACATCAAGTGCTGAAACACAAGATATAACTTGTAATAATTTATTGTAATTAACCTTCTTTAAATCTATTTTATATTTATTTACTAAAAACCTAACTTCCATTGGTTCTTGTTTATTTTTACGTAATTTTGCCTTACCTTTACCAGATTTATAACGAATCATTGGTATAACAATAAACAACTCATAAATTAACAAAATAAATATAAAAGTACCCAAAAATAATATAATCTTTTGCATAAAACCTCCTAAAAAAAAACGCCCTTATTAATATAAGGACGAATAATTCGCGGTACCACCTTACTTCATAGAAACTATGCAGCTTAAAAGAGATAACGGTTCACCCAAATGCTTCTAAGTTTATCAAGTTCACATTTTAAATATACTTATTTCCACCAACCATAAGCTCTCTAGAATATTTAATAAACGCTACTACTATAAACAGCACCAAAAATATAAACCTAGTATATTCTATAACAAAATATTTTTCAAGTACTTTTTACTATACTTCACTAATATATTCAAGAAGTCTTAAGAATAAATTAATGTATTCTTTAGAAAGACCAGATTTCTTTAATTTTCTAATCTCAATTCGTTTTTTATTTAAAGGTAAACTTCCAAACATAATTTTAGCAATATCCTCTTTCAAATAAGTATTAATCTGTAAATCCATTAAGATACTATTAACATCATCATTAATAATTCTCATAGCATCAATTTCAATATCTTTACCCTTACAATTTATAGTTAACTGTCCAACAGTTGGACAATCCTTAATTTCTACTATAAAGTCTTCTGCCTCAGTATAAGATTTAACTTCAACTTTTTCATTATTAAAATAACCTGTAACATCATTTGCCTGTTTAGTATTACGGAAAACGAATTTATAATTTCTTTTTTCTGGAACAATACCACTTTTACCCTCAACAGATCTAATAATAACAGTATAGTTATTTCTTAAATAGTTATAATCAATAGAAGTTTTTAAAAAATATCCCTGTTTATATAAGGCAGTTACTCCATCATCTTCATATAGAGTATAAGTATTACTTACTCCTGGGAATATTTGAATCTCTAAATCAGTAGGTAATCCTGTGTTATTATAATCACTCCTATTAGATAAAGGAATTATTGAACCTGCATGTGCAAAAATTGGATAATCTTCTTCTTTAAAGAATGATATATATTTTTTATTACCAGGGAATTTTTTACCAGTAATAAAATCATACCAAATACCATCTGGTATAAAGAATCTATGAATTGTACGATTCATTATTTTTTCTTTTTTATCAAGTATTGGGCATACTAATAATTGTGAACCAAAGTAGTATTGATTTTTATATAACTCATCATCATAAACCCACATATAATTATAATAAAATGGTTGAATTAACGGTATACCAGATTTTGTATAGTTATATGCTTCTGTATATAAATAAGGTATTAGACGATGACGAAGTCTTAAATAATCGGCTGCAATATTTTCTGTTTCAGCATCCCATAACCAAGGTTCTCTTTTATAGTATTGACCCCGTGCTGCATGGAATCTAAGTATTGGTGAGAAAGTACTAAGTTGTAAATAACGAACATAAAGTTCACCATCTTCAACTCCTCCATGATTTCCTCCAACATCATGACTCCACCAACTAACACCAATATTAGCCGCATTTAAATAATAAAATGGTAATTTTCTTAAAGCTTCCCAACTAACTTCACTAGAGCCACCATATAAAATACCATATCTATGTGGAGCAACAATACCATTTCTAGCAAGTAACATACCTCTTCTAGCAACATCCCTTTTAGAATCTAAATAAAGATAATGGTTAAGAGCCCATAACTTAGTAACATCATTAGCATTTTTGGAATCATTCCAAAAGAAATCAACACCAAAAGCTTCTAATGGATGTAAAAACATTTTCAATAAAATATCAAGTAATTTAGGATTTAAAGGGTCAAACTGAATTATAGTAGAATCAGTCTTACCTAAATATGAACAAGCTTGCTTATAGAAAAATTCATGCGGATATATTCCCTCTTCTGGATTAATGCAAAGTCCAACTCTAATACCTCTAGCATGAAATTGTTCAATCATAGCCTTAGGATCTTTAAATAACTGGTTATTAAAAGTAAAACCTGATTTTAAACCAACTTGGTTGCCAATATTACGATAATGCCAATCATTATCAAATAACATTACTGATAAAGGAATTCTCTTTCTTTCAAAATTACGAATAAGATCATAAATAGAATTATCATCATAAGTAACATTTCTACTCCACCAGTTTCCAAGAGCATAACGTGGTATCAATGATGGCGAACCAGTAAGTTTGAAATAATCTATTAAAGCCTGTTTAAAGTCTTTATCATACATAAATACATAAATATCCATATGATCAAGAGGTGGATCAGCCAAAGTACCATCTTCCATTATAACTTTACTCTTACTATCATCAATAGAGGCAAAACCATCAAGAGAATAAAGTCCCCTTGCCAACGTAGAACTTGTAATTAAGTCTGTACTTATCATATTTCCATTTAAATTACGTACTTCTGGATTACCATAATACCAATCTTTACCACGACCATTATCACGTGATTCCAAAGTGATTTTTAAGTTTTTAGCAACAGTAAAAGGTTGCTCTTTATTATATGAAAGAAAAAAGTATTTCGTAGAAATCTCCAAAAAGTTGTTATCCTGCCTAACTGAAAAATCTGCTAAATCAATATTTCTTCTTAATATTAACTGTGTAGGTCTATCAACAAATTGTCCACTAGGAGAATACTCAAGTCTAACCACTCTTTCAGTAAGTACTGAAACACGAAAAGTCTTTCCTTGGACAATAGCATTACTACTACAATTTATTTTACTATAATCAATTTCAAATTGTTTTCCAAGTGGATACATATCAACACCCTCTTATTATTCTAGTACAATATTATCATAAATATATAAATATTCCAAGCAAAACTACAACAAAAACTCAGCACAATATTCTTCAAAAGTAATGCCATGCTCGTAAATATAAGTAGCAATTTCTTCCCCAACATACCTATAATGCCAAGGTTCACTTCTAAAGCCAGTTAATGTCTGTCCTTTCTTAGAAAATCTTAAAATAAAACCATACTTATAAGCATTTTTTAACATCCACTCATATTCTTTAGAATCAGCAAAAATATTGCTAGAAGTACTACCTATATCAAAAGCTAAACCAGTCTGATGCTCTGAAAATCCTGGAAGTGCTACATATCTTTTTACATAACTATCACCATAAAGTAAACGATAAGTATCACAAAGTTCCTCTTGATCATCATAACTTCTATAACTAGAATTTATAACTAAACCAAGTCCTTCTTTAACTGCTGCATTATACATCTTTTCAAAAGCTGAAACAGCAACTTTAGAGGCCTTTTGTACATCATCATTACAATACTTAGGATCAATCGTAACAAGTTCATCTGGAATAAAATCATCTGCTAACTTATTATATTTATTAACAAGCATATCTATCGAAAAATCCTTAACAGTATTGTAGTCTTTATATTCTTCTTTATCCATTCCAAGATTAACAAATAAGACAGTTGCTTCTTCATCTTCACCTGTTTCTTTAGAATACTCTAAATACCGATCATAATATTTAAGTTTAGCATAACTAATACTATAAAATTCTTCCAAATATTTAATCTTATCTCTTTTCGCAAACTCACTAACATCATTATCATCACCATGAGCTAATATAAGAGATATATCACTATTACTATACCCTTTATTAATTAATAAATTAATATTATTAATAATATTTTTTTGATCTTGATACTGAATCTTAATATAAGAATCTAAGTTATTTTCATCATAATTAGGACTTTCAAAAGCTGCATTTAAAAGTTTATTACTACCAACTTTTATAATATAATCTCTCTTACCTTTTAAAATTATATTTTTACTAGCAGTTCTACTATACCCCAAAACCTTTAAAGAATGTATCTGGTAAAAATAGAAAGCATACCCAGATAAAAAAACCACTAAAATTAAAGCTAATACTCTAATTAGTATTACAACTGAATGTTTCAATTTTAAACGTTTCTTTTGCATTAAGAATCATCACCTACTATAAATAGTATATCATAAAATATTTAAAAAGTATGATATACTTAATAAAGAAAAAAAGAAAAGGAAGTACCGTGATAAAATGACAAATCCATTCAAATATAGTAATAGTAATAAAAGATATCATACATTAGATTACTTCTATAAAGAAAAGTTTAAAGAAAAAGTATTCAAAGTCTCTCTAGATGCAGGTTTTACTTGTCCAAATATAGATGGAACAGTTGGCTATGGTGGATGCATATACTGCTCTAAAAAGGGAAGTGGAGATTTTGCTGGTAATAAAAATGAGCCTATCGAAACTCAGTTTGAAACCATTAAGAGTGTTATGCTACACAAATGGCCTAAAGCAAAATATATAGGATACTTTCAAGCTCATACCAACACCTATGCTCCAGTAGAAAAATTAAAAGAGATATATGAAAAAATATTAAATAAAGAAAACGTAGTAGGTCTAAATATTGCTACAAGACCTGATGCTATAACAGATGAATGTCTTGAATACTTAAAAGAATTAAATAAAAAAACATATTTAACAATTGAACTAGGTCTTCAAACCACTAATCCCAATACTGCTAAACTAATAAATCGGTGCCATACTCTATCATGTTTTGAAGAAATGGTTAAAAAACTACGCCAAGAAAATATAAATGTAGTTGTACATATAATCAATGGCCTTCCTTATGAAACAAAAGAAGATATGTTAAATACTGTAAAATATCTTAATACATTAGATATACAAGGAATAAAAATACACATGTTAAGCATTCTAAAAGATACTGCTATTGAAGAACTATACAAAAAAGAAAAGTTCCCGCTTCTAACAAAAGATGAATATATTGATATTGTAATTAGTCAACTAGAATTATTACGAAAAGAAATAGTAATTCATAGAATAACAGGTGATCCTAAAATAGATGACTTAATAGAACCTGACTGGTTAACAAAAAAATTCTGTGTATTAAATGATATTGATAAAGAAATGGTAAGACGTAACACTTATCAAGGTAAATTAATAAAAGAATAGAACCTAAATTCTATTCTTTTCTTTTTGATCTAACATTTCTGGATGCTTAGGTGGCAATGGTTTATCTAACATTTCTGGATGTTTAGGTGGCAATGGTTTATCCATCATTTCATTAAATGTAGTTCCAATAGTAGCTAAATTTTGTAATTCACTTGGAACAATTATCTTAGTAGCTTGACCTTGTGCTACCTTAACCATAGCTTCATAACTTTTATATTTTAATACAGCATCGTCCATGGCAGCTTCTTTTAAAAGTTTCAAACCACGTGAAGTTGCTTCTTGAATCTTTACAATAGCTTCAGCTTCACCTTCAGCCTCGCGAATATGAGTCTCCCTCTTAGCATCAGCACGTAAAATAGCACTTTCTTTTTCACCTTCAGCAATCAATATAGCTGCCTTTTTTTCACCTTCAGCTTTTAATATTGCTTCACGTCTTTCTCTTTCAGCGCGCATTTGCTTTTCCATAGCTTCTTGAATATCTCTAGGAGGTAAAATATTTTTAACCTCAACACGGTTAACTTTAATTCCCCAAGGATCAGTAGCCTCATCAAGTATAGAACGCATCTTAGTATTAATAACATCTCTAGAAGTTAAAGTTTCATCAAGCTCTAACTCACCAATTATATTACGTAAAGTTGTTGCTGTTAAATTTTCAATAGCATTAACAGGATTTTCAACACCATAAGTATAAAGTTTAGAATCAGTTATTTGTAAATAAACAACTGTATCAATTTGCATAGTAACATTATCCTTAGTAATAACAGGTTGTGGAGCAAAATCTTTGACATTTTCCTTCAAGCTAACAACATTAGCAACTCTTTCAAAAATAGGTATAACATAATGAAGACCAGTCTGTATTGTCCTATGGTAAGCACCAAGTCTTTCAACAACAATAGCCTTAGATTGTGGAATTATTTTAATTCCTGACGCAGCAATACAAACAATGACAATTAATAATAGTAAACTAAATTCCATTTTATTTTTCCTCTCTTTCAACGACAAGTTTTACACCATCTACTCGTTTAACAATAACTTTTTCCCCAACATCGATTTCATCATCAGAAACAGCAGTCCAAATAGTTCCTATAACTTTTACCTCACCATAACTATCACTAGAAATTTTTTTAATAACCTCACCACATTGTCCCAAAACTCGATCATAATTAGTTGGTACAATCTTAGTCTGCCTCATACCTTTTAATAAAGGCTTAGTAGCAAGCAAAGTTATTAAACTAACAAGTGCAAAAGCGATTACTTGAAATAATAAAGCATCAGTTAATAATGAAACTATCATCGCAACAAATGCCCCTATCGCAAACCAAATAGAAACCAAATTAACTGTCATTACCTCAAGAAATATAAGGAAAACGCAAAGAATAAACCAGTATATAGCCATAAACTCACCTCTACAATTATTATATATAAATATATACCATATTTCAACAAATAACGACAAATTCCTTGTAAGATAACTTAAAATATAATATAATGATATATAAGAATAAGGAGTAGTAATACTTATGAAGAAACTAACTAAAAAAGAACTAAAATTAGTATCTATTACAATAGCTACATGGGGATTATTATTTACAGGAAGTGGTCTAGTGATGAATTTCATCCAAAAACCACCAAAAATAATTAAAAGTAAATTTGAAGTTACATCAAAAAGAGTATCTGAAGCTAAAACTAATGAAATAAAATTAAAAGATATAGAATTAGAAATAAATCAACCACTAAGTGTAAATGTTAAAGACTACTTAGCTAATATAGAAGAAATAGACTTAAGTATCGTAAAAAATTTAAAATTAGATACATCTATGGTTAATCCTATGGAATCTGGTCAATATACATATACCATTGCTTATCAAAAGAAAAAATATAATGGTAGTGTAACAATAAAAGAAAAAGAACTACCTAAAGTAGAATTAACTGTTAAAAATTTAAAATTACCATTAAATTCTCCGTTAAATGCTAATCCTAATGATTTATCAACATATATTGAAGAAGAATTATCAGAAGAAGTAAAAAAGAATATTATAATTGATTTATCACAAGTAAGAACCGATCAAGAAGGTAGATATGATTATAGTGTTACCTATAATGGTATTATATACAAAGGAAAAATAGAGGTATATCAACCACAGACAAAAATCATAACACCAAATCAAACTGAAGAAAATGATGTAACTAATAGTAAAAATAACTAATGTAAAAAAGAGTAAACTACTCTTTTTTATTTTCAAAATTATTGATAATTTTTACTAAGTTAAGTATCCTAAAAATAGGAGGAAAGAATAATGGAAAATAAGTTAAGAGTAGTACAATATGGTACTGGAAAGATGTCAAAATATACAATGAGATATGTATATGAAAAAGGAGCTGAAATCGTTGGAGCAATTGATTGCAATCCTAAAGTAATTGGTGAAGATATTGGTAAAATAATTGGATGCGAAGACAAAGGAATAAAAGTTACTTCTAATGAACATGCTGAAGAACTATTAAAGGCGGTAAAACCTGATATATGTATTGTAACAACTATGAGCTTATTAAATGATGTAAAGGATGCATTAATGTTATGTGCTAAACTAGGTATAAATGCCATAACAACTTGTGAAGAAGCATTCTTCTCATATAATTCAAATCCAAATGTAACTAAAGAAATTGATAGACTTGCTAAGGAAAATAACTGTACAATAGCAGGAACTGGTTATCAAGATATTTATTGGGGTGAATTAATTAGTGCTATTGCTGGTTCAACTCACAATATTACTAAAATTAAAGGAAGTTCATCATATAATGTAGAAGATTATGGAATAGCTCTTGCTGAGGCTCATGGTGCAGGTTTAACTCTTGAAGAATTTGACAAGAAAATAGCTAGTGTAGATAGAATGAGTTCGGAAGAAAGAAATGCGCTAATAGAAAGTGGAACATATTCACCATCATATATGTGGAATGTTAATGGTTGGTTAGCTAGAAAACTTGGTCTAACAGTTACTAGTCAATCTCAAAGATGTGTACCAACAACTTATAAAGAAGATATAGCATCATCAACATTAAATATGACTGTAAAACAAGGTGACGCTACTGGAATGAGTGCTATTGTAACAACAGAAACTAAAGAAGGAATTGTAATCGAAAGTGAATGTATTGGTAAAGTATACGGAAAAGATGAATTTGATAAAAATGAATGGACAGTAATTGGTGAACCAGATACAACAATCGTAGTAAATAGACCAGCAACAGTTGAATTAACATGTGCAACTATTGTTAATAGATTACCAGACGTAATAAATGCTAAAGCTGGATTTGTTCCAACATGTGATATGGATGAACTAAAATATCGTACACAACCACTTAATACATACGTTAAATAGTTAAATAAAAAAACTACCGTTTGGTAGTTTTTTTTATTTATTAATCTAATCCAACTATTTTATCACCAACTAAATCTATATTTTCATAATTAGGTTTAGATGGTAATCCAGGCATCGTCATTATATTTCCCAAAAAAATCGTAATAAATCCTGCTCCACTATATAAGCATACATCTCTAACTAAAACAGAAAAATCAGCTGGTGCTCCAAGCTTTTTAGCATCATCAGAGAAGGAATATTGTGTTTTAGCAACACAAATTGGAAGATTAGAATAACTACTAAGTTTTTTCAGTTTATCTATAGCAGCATCAGAATATTTAACATCTGCTGCTCCATATATCTCATGACAAATCTTTTCTATCTTCTCTTGTAAAGTACTATTATCATCATACAATAATTTAAAGTGATTATTATCTAAACAAGCATCAACTACTTTATTAGCTAAGTCAATAGCACCCTTACCACCATCAATATAAGCTGTACTAACAGAGAATCTAACACCAAGATTAATACAACAATCTTTGACAATGTTAATTTCTTCTAAAGTATCACTAAAATATTTATTTAAACATACAACAACTGAAACTCCATATTTTTTTAAATTACTAATATGACGTTTTAAATTTTCAAGACCAGAAACTAAAGCTTGATTATTAATATCATTTATTTTATCCTGTGAAACATTACCATTATATTTTAAAGCCTTAATAGTTGCTACTAAAACAATACAATCAGGTTTAATATTTGCCTTTCTACATTTTATATCTAAAAATTTTTCAGCGCCTAAATCAGCTCCAAAACCAGCTTCTGTAATAACATAATCTCCCAAGCTCATAGCTAACTTAGTTGACACAACAGAACTACAACCATGAGCTATATTAGCAAAAGGTCCACCATGAATAATAACTGGTGTATGTTCAAGAGTTTGCACAAGATTAGGTAAAAAAGCATCTTTCAAAAGTACAGTAAGAGCTCCTTCAATATTTAAATCATGAGCATATAAAGGTTTATCGTCTTTATCGTAACCAATAATTATTTTTCCTAATCGTGCTTTTAAATCAGAAAGAGAACTGGCAAGACAAAAAATAGCCATAATCTCACTAGCCGCAGTTATAGAAAAAGACTCTTCTCTACTATTTAAATTAACACTTCTCAATGCTCGATCATTGACATCTAAACATCGTCTAAAACAAACCTCTTTTATACCTAATTTATTTCCTTGATAAATATGATTATCAATAGCAGCACATAATAAGTCATTAGCAGAAGTTATAGCATGAAAGTCTCCAGTAAAATGTAAATTAATATCTTCCATTGGAATAACTTGACTATAGCCACCACCAGTAGCACCACCCTTAATCCCAAAAACAGGTCCCATAGAAGGTTCTCTAAGTGCAACAACAGGATTTTTATTAAGTCTATTTAAAGCATCTCCTAAACCAATACTAACAGTAGTCTTACCCTCACCATAAGGTGTTGGATTAATAGCCGTAACAAGTACCAATTTACCACTCTTTTTACCAGAAGAAAGCTTTATTTTAGCTTTATCACATCCATAAAGAATTAAATCATTATCATTAATCCCTAATTTTAAAGCAATATCACGTATATCCAACTTCTCTGCTTTTTGAGCAATTTCAATATCCTTCATAAAATCCCTCCCACATCATTATATCCTAAACTTAAAAATTAATGAATAAAATTACAAGAAAAAAGTAAGAAACATATAGTAAAAAGATAAAATTTAAAACAAACTACTACAAAAAACTAAAAATTATCAATTTGCTTTGTAAATAAACACCTGCTATTATGATAACCATTAAGAAAAAGGAGGAATAAAATGAAATTAATAATTATTTTCTTAACATCATTAATAGCATTATTACCACAGCCAACTTACGCTAAAGTAACAAATTTTTATGAAGATAAATATATAGACAATGTATGGATGAATAAAGTAACTCCTAACAGAAAAACTATATATTATCAAAAAGCCCGTATGTTTAAGCAAAGAGAAACAGGAAATATTGCTTATTGTCTAGAGCCATTTACCATGTTTAATGAAAACAGTAGCTATGAAGACATAGTTTCAACAAAACTAACTGAAGAGCAAAAAAATAGAATTAAATATTTAGTTTACTTAGGCTATAAAAATAAAGGTAAAGAAGATGAAATATGGTACGCTATAACACAATTACTTATTTGGGAAACAGTTGAACCAAATGGATTATATTATTTTACAGATTCACTAAATGGTAATAAAACTAACAAGTATCAAGACCTGATAAATGAACTAAATAATGCGATAAATAACTACCAAAATAGTATTAAAACAGAACTAAATTATACAATAACAATTGGTGAAAAAATAGAAATACCATTAGATAATGACTATAATATAACATATAAAAGTGACGATAAATATACAACTATAACAAATAACACCATAACCATAGAAAACCTTCCGGTAGGAGAACATAAAATAGTAGTTGCTCAAAAATTCAACAATCATAAAGAAAATATCGTTTTCTTTACTTCAGTAGATAGTCAAGATTTAGTAACTATAGGTAACCTAGACGAAGAAACATTAACTATTAATGTTAAAGTAACTGATACAGAAGTAAAACTAGATAAAATAGATTTTGATACAAATTCAAAAATAGCCAGTGGAATGGCCAAATTAGAAGGAGCAACATACAAAATATATAATGAAAATATGTTTGAGATTGCAGAAATAATATTTGACGCCGAATTAACCACAACGCTTAAAAGTTTACCAATAGGAAAATATTACATAAAAGAAGTAATAGCTGGAACAGGTTATACTTTAGATACTAATATATATGAATTTGAATTATCTAAAGAGCAACCCAAAATAGCCATTACTTTAAAAAATAAAGTCATAAAAGGAAAATTAAAAATTCATAAAGTCTATATTGATGAAGAGCTAATTAAAGATGAAGAAAATGTTACATTTAATATTTATGATAACAAAAATAATCTATATAAAAGTCTAACAACAGATAAATTTGGCAATTTAGAAATAGAATTACCATATGGAACATATAAAGTAGTTCAACAAAATACAACTGACGGTTATGAAATAGTAGAACCATTCATCATCATAATAAATAGTAACACACCTTTAACATATGACCTAAAAGACTATAAAATAAAAGTACCTAATACATACGCAAAAAGTAAAGACAATATTATTAATCAAATAATACTCAAAATAATTAAAATAATAGGACAAATATATGATAATAAAATTATTAATAATACTATTAATTATAAATTTCAAAATAACATATAAAGAAAAAATCATAAAAGAAGAAAATATTAAAATAACCAATATAACTAATAAAGAGATAAACCAAGTAATAACAAATAAAGATAAAGAGTCTATAACGAAGATAGAAAAAAATATAGGGTTCTTAAAAATAGATAAAATTAATTTAAGCAATAAAATATATGATATTAATAGTAAACACAATAACATAGAGGAAAACGTCACTATATTAAAGACATCAGAAAATTTAAAAGATAAAAACAGTCTTGTCGTGTTAGCAGCTCATTCCGGAGAAGGAAGAATCGCATATTTCAATAAACTAATAGAGTTAAGTGAAGGTGACGAAATAGAATTTAAATACTACGATGAAACGTATATTTATGTAGTAGATAATATTTATGAACAAGAGAAAAATGGTTATATAAAATTTTCTAAAAGGAATGAGAGTCAACTGATATTAACTACCTGTAGCACACAAAATAATAAAATGCAATTAATAGTAGAAGCAAAAATAAAAGAATCTATTTAAAGATTCTTTTATTTATTAAGAATTTCAAGTGCTTTTTCAAATTGTGTATCATCAGAAGAAGTAGCCGTATAATCATCATTTCCTTGTTCAACCACAACATCAGGTGTAACCCCTACACCATCAAGCCAAACACCAGCCGCAGTCAACCATCTTTGACTAGTATACTTTAAGCTAGAACCAGTAGATAACTTAATGGCACTTTGAACAGTACCTTTACCATACGATTGTACACCAACAATAACTGCATTTTTATAGTTTTCCTGAAAACTTGATGCCAATATCTCAGAAGCAGATGCCGAAAAAGAGTTAATCAAGACAACAATATCATATTCTCTACTTTCTTTAGTGCTAGAATAAACTTTTTTAGTTTCATCTTTAGTACTAATTTGATATAAAACTGTTTTCTTATCAAAAAACAAAGATAAAATCTTAGCAGTCTGATCTAAATGTCCCCCTAAATTATCACGCACATCAATAATAAGTCCATTAATATTTTTCTTTTCTAATTCTTTCAACTGCTTATTAAATTGAAGATATGTATTAGCTGCAAAAGTATCAATATAAATATAACCAATTTTTTTATTTTCACCATCAATAATTTTACTATTAACAGAAGGAATAACTACAACTCCCCTAGTAACTGTTAAGTTTTCTTCACGATCCCCACGTCTAACTATCATTTTAAATTTCGTACCAGATTTTCCCGTAAGAAGTGGTGATAGTTCAGATAATGTATAACCAACAACAGAAGTATCATCAATACTTAAAATAACATCGCCAACCATTAAGCCAGCCTTTTCTCCTGGACTATCCTCATATAACTCAACAACATAATTACCAGATTCTGAAAAAGCAACTGTTGCTCCAATACCAACGTAACTTCCATCTATTTTTTGATTAAATTTAGTAGCTTCATCTGTACCCATATAATATGAGTATTTATCATCCAAAGATTTAACCATCCCATCAATAGCTGAATTAACTAAAGTCTCTTCATCAACATTATAATAATAATTATCAACAATTGCCTCATAAGACTTAAGTAATTCGCTAATATATTTATTATCAGTAACTTTAGCATATCCCTTACCATAAGTTAAAATACATCCCGCAATCATTCCAAAAAGCATCGCAATAATTAAAACAACAAGCACTTCTAATAAATTAAACTTTGAACTATTATCAAAATGCCAATGTTTATCAAAGAACTTTTTTATTTTATCAATTGTACTCTTACCTTTCTTCTTATCGTTCTTTTTAGCTTTCATTATATCACCCCAATAGTCTAATAATAGAATAACATAATAAACAGAAAAATAAAACTTAAAGCCTAAAAAAGAAAAAGACTAAACAGTCTTTTTACAATTAATTATTTAAAATTTCCTCAATAGCATCCATACCTTCAACATATTGTGCAATTGCACCATCAGTAAATTTAATAAGTGTAGGTCCAGAAATTTTAAGCTCAGAAGCATTCGTAGCCGAACTATTACTACTATCAGACTTAGCGCCTTGATTTAAAGCATTAGACATATCAACTGTATAAAGGTATATATCTTTATTTGAAGAACGATACGTAGAAACTAAAGATGAAGCATCAGAACTAATCTCATCATCTCCTGTTTCATAATAGAAAACATAATAATTAGAATCCTTAATAGAAAAACTAGTTCCCACCAAAACTTCCTTATGTTGAACTTCAACTTCATCAGTACCAGTATTCTTCTTATCACCATTATCTAAAATAATAACAGTAACAAAATAAAATAAAGCTAAAAAAGCTAATACAACTACTGTAACTATTATTAAATTTTTAGCCTCACTAGACATCTCTAACTTTTCAATATTTTTTTTAACATTATTCTTCTTTGTCATTAATATCACCAAAGACATTATAACATAACAATAAAAAAAGAAAAAGAAAATTTACCGCAAAAAAATAAAGGATAAACCTTTATTTCATTGTAGGTAAAACATTTATAGATTGAGCTATTTCAATTAATTCATCCTGTTCCAATACATTACTAATAATATAATACTCAATACCATTACTAGTCCATGATAGAGAATTATTAGTCATAACACCCAATGTATCCATCAATTGATAAGGTTCACCATATGTAGGAATAACAGTAAACTCTTCCATGGTAGATGCCGTTTCTTCAACTAATAGAAAAGGTTTATCACCATCAAAAGTCAATATTACCCTCTCTCCAACATCCTTCTTAATTTTTTCCTCATTAATCAACTTAGTCCCAGTAGGAATAACTAAAGGATAAATAGAACTATCAAGTTGCATTGTTTCCTTAACATTATCATGTTCTACAGAATAAGCTCCCATAATAGTATCAAGTTCAAAATAATTATCTTTAAAAGTAGGTGAATAATCAATATCATTAAATTGCATTGTCATATAAGCTATATTATTTTTATCATAAACTTTAACTTTTTTAATATTAAAGTTCTTATCAATTTCAATATTTTGACTCACTAATTTTGGATTATTAGGATAATTAACATTAGTTGAAAAAGCATAACCATTTTTTATTTCTTTAAAATTTCTATTCTCCGTATTTTTTATGTCATTTAACAAAGCACTAAGTAAATATATTTGAGAATTACTATAAGGCCAATCACTTTGAAATTTAAAACTCTTATTAAGGGATGGTGTTAATACATATACACCCTCAGAATTTTTTAAAATAATTTGTGTATGATTATTAGCGGTATTGGTAAGACTAACCTTATAAAAATCGCCCTTTTTATAGCTAACTTCAACATCATAATTATAAACATCATCATTATTAACAATTTCTAAGTCACCAGAAATTTTATAGGAAGAAGCTTTATTTATCTTTTTCTCTAAATTATTAATAATATCCTTTTCTGTCTGCTTACCACAACCGCTAACTAAAAATAACATAGTAACCAATAAAATAAATACCTTTTTCATAGTTCACCTCATATTAATTTCTAGTTAATTATATTGAATTTAGATAATTAATATTACAAAAAAAAGAATAGCAACGCTATTCTTGAGTAACTCTAATTTTTACTTCTTTTGTTTTAGGCTTATACGTTAAACGAAGGTCATCACCAGTAACAACAACTTTTACTTGATGTTCACCAACACCATAGTTAGTTAAATCTATATATGCCTTTATAGAAGAAGCATCAATTTTTTCGATGATATCTGCACTACCAGAAACAACAACAGTAATCATACTATCAGCTTGAGATAAAGCTTGAGCCTTATATCCAGAAGGAAGATTTTCAGCACTTACTCTGATTCCCTCAAATTCTTTAGTAACAGCATTATCAACACTAACTTTAACTTTAAGATTTTTAATACTTAAATCCGTAATACCAGCTGGTTTTTTCAAAGTAACATTAAAGTCCTTATCACTATCCAAACCATCAACATCAACTTCTACTTCTAAAGTATTTAATTTTTCTACTGCTGACTCTTCACCATAAACAACAACTGAAGTAGCTTCACTTTGAATTGATTTTATAGCTTTACCAACAGCTAAAGTACCCTTCGGAATTACTTTAATTGAAACTTCTTTTCTAGGAGATGATATATTAACCTTAGCATCTACTACCTTAGGTACAATTTCCACATCAATTATTTTACCATTAGTATCATAAGCAACTAAAGGAACATTTCTAACTGTAATTTCCCCAGCTTCAGGATTTGGAATTTCATTAACATCAACCAAAGCTTTTACAGTTGCTACTTGCTCTAATTTATATTTAGCACCTTTTACAATAACATCAGTTCTATCAAGTTCTACACCTTTTATTGATAGCTTAGAATCAAGATCATCCTGATGTAGAATATCATAAGTTAAACTACGAGTTTCACTCTCTTTATCATAAATTTTAACCGTAATTTTAGAAGGATCCAATTTATATTCAAGTGACTTTAAACGTTGTGTATATTTAAGTGTAACAGAATGTGTCCCAGGTTTTAATCCAGTTAAATCAACAGAAACATTCTTAGAAGGAGACTGCTTTGCCAAAAAGATATGTCTTCTTTGACCAATCAAGGTAATATCCACTGTTTTAGGAATTCCCTCAACAACATACAACTCCTCATTATAAATAGCTGATACAGGCTGATTTTCCAAAATCTCTGCATATTTATCTATCATAATATCAGATTCTTGATCAATAATAACAAAAACTGCAAACGCTAAAATCAAACTAATAACTAGCAAAGTAGATTTACGACCAATTATTCTATCAATACTTTTAGAATTACTTTTTATAAATTCAGTAATATTTAAAACCAACTTAGTAATTGGAGTTATTAACCATTTATCAAAAAAAGTAGCAATGCGACGCAATAAACGTCCTATACCTCTAAACATCTTCTTCATAAGTCTCTTCCTCATCTGCCTCATTAAATTCTATATCTTGCTTAGGCCTTAATTCATCTATTAATAACATTCTTGTATCATCAATGGATAAATTATATAGTAATTCGCCTTTAAGAGCTACAGAAATTCTACCAGTTTCTTCAGAAACAACAATACAAATAGCATCAGTTTCCTCAGCTAAACCAAGGGCGGCTCTATGTCTAGTACCAAGGCGTCTATTTATCTTTTGACTATTGCTAGTTGGGAAAACAGCTCCAGCACATGTAATTCTATCACCTTGAATGATTACCCCTCCATCATGTAACGGATTACCCTGATAGAAAATAGCAATCAACAAATCACTAGACAAATCAGCATATAACTTTTTAGCCTTGTCAATATAGTTACCAAGACTAATGTCACGCTCCAAAACAATTAAAGCTCCTATATGTTCTTTACGTAAATAATCAACTGCATTAATAATTTCATAAACCATACGTTCTCTTTCGTCAACTGTTAAAACCTTATGTCTACCAAGCAATTGATTACGTCCCAATTGTTCCAATATATTTCTAATTTCTGGCTGGAATATAACAATAATAGCCATAGGACCCCACTGAATAATATATTCAAGTAATACTCCTATAGTAGTAAAACCAAGCCAATCACTTACTATCTTTAAAATAATTAAGAATGTTACACCCTTAAATAATAAAGATAACTTAACATTATTTTTAATATTCTTTAAAATCAAATAAAAAATTAACCAAACTAAGGAAATATCAACTACTTTCCTTAGTATAGATAATACATTAGTTAAAATTGCTGCCATCAAATCTCTCCTTTAAAGCACTATAATAGTATATCTAAAAAAATCTAATTAGTAAAGTTTTGACTATTTGGCGTAGAATTAGTATCAGTATTTCCTTGAACAGAATTAGTAGAGTTCCCTACTTTATCTTCCTTAGAAGTATTTAATGAACTACCAGAAGCAATAATATTCATAGTACTAGAAACAGCAGCCACTTCTAATGGATTAATCATGACTACTGGTTTAACATTATTGTTTTGTGGTAACGTCGTAACACTTGAAACACTACTTTCACTATTAACTGTAGTAGAAATACTACTTTTAGCAACAGACGGAACAATTTTTATAGTTTCATGTTGCCCTTTATCATTAATAATAACAACATTAGAAGCCAAAAATTCATCATGAGCTGCCCTTTTCTTTTTACTACGTAAAATCAACTGCCAAATACAAAATATAATTAAAATAAAGCATACAACAGAAACTAATACATACGTTAAGCCATCCAAAGTATCACGTAAAAACACAATAATAGCTTCCATCATACCACCCCTATTCTATAATATATAATATCATCATAAAAAAAAATTATCAATAAAAACACCTTCAAAATAAAAATTATAAAACCAATAAAAAAGAATAAATAAAATTATTCAATAAAAAAAGACCTAGATTTTTACTATTTCATAGGTCTTTTAGTATCTTCTATATGGTTAAATAATATACCGATATTAATAATACCACATATACCAACCAAAGTATAAATTATTCTAGTAAACAAACTAGTAGCACCGAATAAAGTAGCAACTAAATTAAAATCTAAAATTCCAATTAGTCCCCAGTTTACAGCACCAATAATTGTTATACATAATAATACTTTCTGTAATGTTTCCATATATACCTCCCTACTTATATATTTGACAAAAGTAGAAATAATATACTAATAAATTAACTAATCAGTGAAAATGTCATTGTATTCTTTAGATAAATTATTAAATTTTTGATTAATTTTTGAGCCATCTGCGACTTCTAAGCAATACCAACCATTTTTAAACATTAATGTATAAGCTTTCCTTTGTAAAAATGAAAGCTTTAAATATATATCCTTATATGCTTCAAAAAGTTTTTGATTACTTGCTTCCGTCATACTTATAGCATAATTTTTAATCATATCTTTAAGACAACTATTAAATTCTGTAATATAGTCTTTATCATTTAATTGTTTACCACTTGGTACTTCAACCTTAACATTACAAATTTTATTATCCATTGTTATCACCAGCCTCATTAAGTAGATTTAACACTGTTGTAATATTTTCTTTAAAAAGATTTTTACCCTCTTCGAGTAAAGAAATTATTTCCTCACTCTCAACATTTTCAATAGAACTAATAACATTTTTTAATGCTCCATAATTCCACTCAAACATATCACTTAAATAATCCAAGTCCTTACCAGTCACAATATTAGTAGGAACTTCAGTATAACTATTATTCATAAAAATATCCCTCCTTTTTTATAATTAACAAATATCATTAATCTTATACATAATTAAAAATTTTACAGTTTAAAATACAATAAATTATAAAAAAAGTATTATAAAAACAGTATTTATACTTTAATCATACTAAAAATAACAATAAAATAGTCTATACAAAAAAAAATATGGTATACTAAAAAAAATTTAGTTATATGGAGATTAAATATGAAAACAGTTGGAATAATTTTTGCTATTGAAGAAGAATTAAATGAATTACTTAAATTTTTAAAACAAGAAAAAGAGTATAAAATATTTGATTTAAAATTTTATGAAGGAATAATTAGTAATACTAGATGTATACTAGTAAAATGTGGAGTCGGGAAAGTTAATGCTGCTAGAGCAACACAAATATTAATAGACCATATTAAAATTGATTATATATTTAACGTTGGCGTAGCTGGTGGAATTTCTCCTAATCTTAAAGTCGGAGATATCGTCATAGGTGAAAGATTAGTTCAACATGATTTTGATATAACAGCATTTAATCATGAAAAAGGATATATACCAGAAATAGGTGTTTATATAAATTCAGATGAATACTTATACAAATTAGCTAATAACGTCCTAAAAGATGAGCAAAAGATGAATGTATTTTCTGGCGTAATAGCATCTGGAGATATTTTCTGTACAGAATTTAATATGAGTAAAAAAATTAATAAGAAATTTAATGCCTTATGTGTAGAAATGGAAGGTGCCTCTATTGCCCAAATTTGTTATTTAAGTCATATTCCATTTTTAATCATAAGAAGCATATCTGACACGCCAAACAACAATAACACCATAACATATGAAACTTTTCTTCAAGACAGCAGTAAAAAAGTTGCTGAAGCAATGACAAATATCTTAAAAAAAATAAATTAAAAAGTAATCGTAAACTAATGTAAATATAAAATATACTAAACTAAAAATATTGACACTACTTAATTATACAAATATTCTATAATTGGAGAGTATAAGTATGAGTAAAACAAAAAAAGTAGTATTGATTTTTATAAGTTTAGTTTTTATAACATTAGGTGTAATATGCACTATTTACTCATATCAGACCGATAAATTAGAAAAAGAACAATATTTAAAAACTTACTATGCCTACAAAGAACTATTTATAGAAAAGAAAAATATCCCCAAAGATGATGTAACAATTAAAGATATAGAAAAAGTAGAAAAAATGAATAGTAAAGTAGCATATCCAAATAAAAAGAAAAAAATAGAATCAGAGTTAAAAGAATTAAAAGAATATATTAAATTAAAAAATAGTATTGATAATAGCTTTGAAAATAGTGCTATAAAGTCATCAGTCACATCATTAGATTTAGAAAACATCAAAAAAGAAAACTCTAAATTAACAGAAAAATACCAAAACTTATTAATACCAAAAATAAATTTGATAAGCGAAGAATTAAATCAAATTGAAGATGTAAAAAATACTATAAATAACTTATTTGAGGATGAAAATCATCAAAAAGTAAAAGACGAAGTAACAAGAGATACTTATAATGCTGCAGTATCCAAACAACAGTCTTTAAAACAACAAGACATAATTGCTGAACTACAAAATTATTTAAATACAGTTGAGGCAGAACTTTCTAGAAGAGAAGAATTAGAAAGAAAACGTTTAGAAGAAGAAAGAAGAAAACGTGAGGAAGAAAGAAGAAGACAGGAAGAAGAACGAAGGCAGCAAATTCAGGCTGCTTGGAGTATTTTAAACGTGCCATATATAAGTCAAAATAAAAATAATGTTTTAAATGGATGTGAGGTTGCTACTTTACTAATGGGATTACAATATAAAGGATATCTAAAAAATATGGACTTATTAACTTATGCTGAAAAAGTTCCTAAAAGTACCGAACCATCTTTAGGTTTTATACACGATATTTTCGGCACTGAACCAAGCGATGTCCCCCACTGGATAGCTCCAAATGCTCTAGCAGAGTTTGGTAGAACATCATCTGGCTATAACAATGTTATTGACTCAACAGGAAAATCCTTAGATGAATTAGAGGCTCAAGTTCAATCTGGTAATCCAGTTATAATATACTTAACATCATTTTTAAATAACCCCAAAGAATTTGCTGAAGGTGCACCAAAAAATCTTCATGTTTTCTTATTAACAGGATACAACAGTATAACAGGTGAACATATTTTAACAGATCCATGGACCCATGATAATGGTAGAACTACTTGGACAGTTTCCAAAAACAAAATAGAATCAATATACAATGCAACAGGAAAAAGATCCGTAATAATAGGATAAAATTATAAAATAAAAATAACAACGTAACTATCGATAATATATAAAAAAATGATAAAATAAATTAAGGTGATTTAAGGTGAATACTAAAGATAAATATAGAACAATAGAGTATACAGAATATAAATATGAAGGCAGAAAATATAATTCCGATGAAACAGAAGAATTTTTTGATTTAGACTTAAGCAAATTACTCTATGAAAATACAGATAAAATAATCAACAGCCAAAATGACTTATTATCCTATTTTGATTTTAGTAAACTATTCAGAGATTTTAGCTCTGGAATAAGTCAGATTCAAAACTATATGCTAAAATTTATGGTACTGAAAAATGTCAGGGATAGAAATCAACTATTAAAAGACATGCCGGATAATCTAGAAGTAAGTTTTTTTTCTAAGTTATATATAGAACTTTATGAAAAAGACAATCGACCATTCTGGTTTTCAAGCATTGTTAATAGCCTAAAAAGTCGAAATCAAATACCATTTATAAAAAGTGTAATATCAGAAATAACAGATGATGAATTATTATACTTAATAAAGGATTTATATGAAAATAGAAATGACCAAACATTGAGAGCATTACTAGGTTATAAAAGATTCATAGATGTTGCAGTAAACAGAGTAAATGCCCCATTTTTCTACGAAATGATTGAAGAATTAAACTTGCCAGACCCAGACAGTTTAATAGAAAAAAGAAAAGAAAAACTAAAACATATAATAGAAAACAATACAAGCTATAGTTCAATAATTGTTAAAAATGCTTATTGCGATTTATTTTTTCATAATCTCCCATCTAATGTCCTATTAGATCTTAAAACTATTATAGAGTTTGCTAATGCCGATAAAGCATTACGAGATAATTATTTAAAAGACATATACGATATACTATACGCAACTTACAATTCACTAACTAGTGAAAGCTTTGATCCTAAAGACTTAATGGCAACACCAATAAACTATGAAGTAATAGCAAAAAGCTATACGTTATGCCAAAAAATATTTCAAGATCTCGTAAGTCAAAGTATTAATAAAGATATAACTGATGGCATAGAACCTAAAACTTTATTATCGTCAAATGGTATTCCTGTTAAAGTTTATGAAATAGAAAATCAAACAGAAAATCAAAAGAACATAACTATGCTTCTAAGTACTATTCCATCTTCAAGTAATGCTAAAGAATTCAAAAACATTTATTGTTCAAATCAAAATGGTGAAATTACAAAAGGCAGAAGAAGTTGTTCTATTGTTGATGAAGCCCATCTTAACCTACTATTTGGTGGAGAAAATAGAATCGTTCTGGGATATGATGATATCTCAGGAAGAATAATAACCTCTGCAACATTAGGTGATGGCAGAACAGATGGAAATGAAATAAGATACAGAAAACATCGCAAAGTAAACAGAAGCAGCTTTTTACCTATTAGTAGCTTTATCGAAAATACTCAAAGTCACAATGAATTAACAATAAATATGGGAACAACTAATCAAGTAATGCAACCAAGCTATCTATTAGTAACAAGAACCCCTACTCAATTAGAAATTGATATAGCTGCAGAATTTCAAATCCCAATAAGAAAAATTTCAATTGATAAGTATGAACAAAAGCCACATATGCCATTCATAAGTGAAGACTATGATTATTATCATTTTGAAAAAGAAAAAGTAGAAAATATTGGATACGATAATAAAAAAGCCTAAAACAAAAACTTAGTACCAAAAATACTAAGTTTTTATATACTTACTTATTAAATCTTTTCAATAAAACTTTAGCTTTATCAGGATTTAAAACATCATCTAAAGAATCAACTTTAGGAAATTGACTTTCTCTTTTACCAAAATTAAAAGAAAATCCATCACTAACTGACCAATCAGTAAGATTACTATCACTATCATCAACTAAGATATTTCCCCTAGCCCCAACTACTTGGCTTTTTTGAAATTCAGAAGGAACAACAATGACATTGTTTTTAACACCATGCCTTCTAAAATATTCAATTTTAGCAATAGCTTCTTTAAGTGAATGAACTTTTGTAAGAATATCGGTATCGTTAGGATCATAACTTTTTAAAATATTAATAGCATCATTTAATACCAAAGCTTGTTCAAGCCAATAATTCCAATCCATCTCTAATAAATACATTTTTCTTTTTAATCCAGGATTAGCTTTCTTAAGTCTACAATATTCATCAAATAAACCATTTTCAGTATCAAGTATTACACCATCACAATCAATATACTTCTTCATCTTAATTATTTTCCTTTACTAATAAAGTCAGTGTACTAACTAGCCACTAAAAGAAGTATATCATAGTTTTAAAAGATATTTAATTTTTGAATTAATTAAATTCTAGTCCTAACTAAGAAATTTGACAAAGCATTGCACGAAATATATAACAGATAATACAAATTACAAAAGTTATGGAGTGCACAATGTTAATGCGTATATTAACAATCTATAAATTTAAAAATTATTTAGATAGAGAAAGACTATTCTAATAACTTAACAATAGTTTTATTTTAATAACAATTAGTCTATTTATACAATTTATCTTTAATTATTTTAATCATAGATACTAACATTTCTATGATTTTTTATTATTTATACTCTCTATAATTTGATATTATGTATTGATATTAACTCATTGTTTTTATCAAATTCTAGTTTAAAAGTTTCACAATAATCAAAGTAACCATCTAATAATAGGTTATTATGAAAACTATATCCTAATTTATCGTCAACAATTTCTACATCACACCATTTTTTTAACAAATATGAAATAGCGGTACCATGACTTACAATAGCAATTCTTTTATTTTGATTACTATTTAATATTTTTAGTATATTAAAATACATTCTATCTCTAACTTCTTTTTGACTTTCACCGTTGCCAATCTTATAATTTTCATCCAAAAATTGTCTTCTTTCAAAGTCCTCTGGAAGTTCATCCCAAGAGTCAATACCAAATTTTCTTTCCCCTAAATCGTCCAAAACGTTTATTTCCAAATTATTTTTCCTTGCCAAATACTTTGCCGTTTGAATTGTCCTCACATAATTAGATGAATATAATACATCAATACTTTCAAATTCCTCATTATTAAATTTTTCCTTTGCTATTTGCTCTCCCTCTATTGAAAGACAATACTTTTCATTTTGAATCTGCAAATTATCATTATTTAAAGTATTATTAACTTTCAATGTTTTTGAATGCCTTATTAAATAAATAGTAGTCATCAAAATCACACTCCATATTATTTTATACTAAACTTTTTTTCCCATTTCAAATAATTATTTTCAGTAAAAATATTCTTTAAAATTTACTAAGTATCTATTCCAATTTAATTTGATAGCAAATTTTATATTATTATCTCAATCTTTTTGATAGATAACAACAATTTACAAGTAGTTATGTTAAATTATACTACATTCCTGATAAAATCTTTAAAGTTTATGATAAAATGAATAATATAGGAGACTAAAAAATGAAAATTATTAAATTTAATGGACTAAAACCTGAAATTGCTAATTTAGATTATAATGCAATTAAGGAAGAAATGGAAAGATGTGAAAAGAAAGGTAGAACTGAAAGTTCTAATTCGTATTCCAAGCTACTTAAAAATTTAGACGAAAAGTCATCTGCAGAGACTATAGAAAATGAAGTTAATAAAATTATTGATCTTGATAATGAAAAACTAAAAAATTTAAAAACCGAAATCAAAAAACTTGAAAAGGAAATAGCTTTACTATCACATTTTTCTGAAAGAGAAAATGATTCAGATATTCTTCCAACAATAATTGCCAATTTATAATAAATAAAAATAAACCAAATATTTTAAGCAGGAAAGCCGCTATGGGCTTTTTTATTTGCATTAATTTTTAGAGTATAAATAATCTCTTGTAATATATTATTTGTTATATAATACAAATCAAAATTTCATATAAAATGCTTATCTTTCTTAAGCAACAAAAAAACTAACTATTTTTAGTTAGTACTCTATTTAAACTCAAAAATACTGAGTAATTATCAATTTGGTGCCGACGACGTAGAGGTCTACAACTTTTTTTCGGCAATAACGATTCATATAAATCAATCTATATAAATTAAACAAATTACAATAATATGAGCAATATATTCTTAAATATTTGTAAGATCATCTATGACTTTATTTATTTGGGCTATTCTTTCTTCTACAGAACCAGTAACCATTATAATTTTATTACAATAGCGTAATTCTTCTTTTTCTTTATTAAAAAAATTATTTACATATTCGTTTTCTAAATATCTATGTTCATCAACCCATCTTAACTTATCAGCATTTTTTTCACTTTCAGATAATTCAAATTCAACAGGAATACACACAATTAAATCATACTTAAAATTATTAAGAAAAGAGTCAACAAAATTATTCAATATTGAAGTTAAATATGGAAAATTATTTTTATTATCTAATTCCCAATACATAAGTTCATCAATTAAACTTCTATCTGATATAAATCCTTCATCAAATAATTCAAGTTGTTTTGTTAATCTTGTTAAAAGTATTGATTCACATAATAATGCTCTTTTGGTAGGTTCAACATCAGTCAATCAGTTATACCTAATCCTGACATTACATTCCTTGCATTATTATAAACCGGTTTTAACTTTAAATCTTTATACATTAACTCAACCAATGTTGTTTTTCCTGTTCCATATGCACCTAAAAAAGCTATTTTCATTAAATACATCTTCTTTTTAATAATGTGTTCTTAATTCATAAACAATTACTTTTTCTTTTTTGATTCCAACTTCTTTATCAAATAATGCAAATTCAACGATTATATCTTGCAAATCATGTTCAACAATATATTGATAAATTAAATCAAAATGTGGTATATTGTTTAGTTTTTTGTCAAATATATCTGTTTTTAAATTATATGATGGATTTGACAATGCATCCCTAACTGAAGCAGTTGGATCAACTGATAATATAGCATATACCTCACCATTTGATAAAAATTCAATTTCTCCCACTAATAATTGATTATCCACATAATTTGCAGAACTTACATTGATAGTAAATAAGTTATAATCTTTAATTTCATCTAAAACTTTATCATAGCCAACTTTTAATTTAAAAATTCCCCCTGCTCTAGATTTGTCTCTTATTGCATAATAATCAGCAGGATATTTTTGAAGAAATCTCTTTACATCTTCTTCATTATTATTTTTAAACAATTGTTCTGGAAATTTATTTAATCCTAATTTATTTATTTTATCAATGCTTTCTAATTTATTTTTTATTATCAAAATTGCACCTCGTTTAAAAGAATTTAATATAATTATTATACCACATTTCCAATAATTAGTACTATAATTCCATATCATTATCTATTAATCTAGATCCCCTATCCATTTCTGTAGATCTTTCTTTAGTACCTAATATACCTCTCATTTGTTTATCATCTAAAATACGCTTACCATATAGCTCATAAGCAACTCCATAATATTTATCTCGTTTTTCCTTATTACCCCACATTTTATCAACAAAGAAATGATATAATCTTTCTAATTTATTTTTTAATTCGTTTTCCAACCTTAAGTTTCTACTTTTTAATTTATTATTTTCTTCTTTTAGTTTTGTATTTCTTAATTCTAAGGCATCATTTGATTCTTGCAATATTTTAATTGTTTCTTTACTTTCTGATAATTCAGTAGATATATCTTTTAATGATACTGATAAATCTTGAATAGTTTTATAATAATTATTGGTTTTATCAACTTTATCTAAATAATCTATTAATTTATCTTTTTCTTCTAGAAAAGTAAGAATCTTTTACCAATCGGCAACTGAACGAGTTAATCTATCTAATTTTAATACTACAATAGTGTTAACTTTTTTATCTCTTATATCTTGTAATAGTTCTTCAAATTTAGGTCTATAATTATCAGTTTTAGCACTTATTCCACGTTCTTCATATACATTGTATACTTCGTATCCTTTAAACTCACACATAGTCCTTAAACGTTTTTCTTGTTCTCCCAAACTAAATCCTTCTCTTGCTTGATCTTCAGTTGATACTCCTATGGAACGCATATACCGTATTATTTTAAAACATTAGATATAATAAGTTTTGATTATAAAATAAATACCAATATTACTATTGGTACACAGTTTAAGCAAGAAAATTCCATATTGATAAGTTAAATATAACTTTATCATTAGGGCTCTAAAATAGCATATTTCAAATTAAAATAATAATTGTTAAATAAGAAAATGTCCACTAAAAATCAGTGGATACTTTTTTAATTTATTTTCTTAAATTTATTATCATTAGTTAAGTTATTATCAAAAACATATTCTAACACAGCAATTTTTGCTAAATATGATTTAAGTTTTTTATTACATTTATCACTTTTTTTATTTCATAAATTATTACTCCTATCATTTATCATTATTATATCCATTGATTGTTTAACATATTTTGTTTTATTTTTTAATTTTTGTTTTATTTGCTATTTCATAATATTCTTTAAAATCTTTATATGTTACCTTTATTATATCAATAGGTTGTTTTTCTTTAAAACACTTGTATTGATATGAGTCATTATCTTTTATCATATCTTCATCTTTCAATAATACATAAATATATCCAACTATATTTTCATCAATATTTACATTTTCCATAATCATTAACGGGAATGTATTAGAATTTGGTATTTTAAAATTCCATTTTAATCCTTCGCTGTTCGCTTTAATCGTATCTTTGAAAGCGTATGGTGTAGCTTTTAAAAATGATGGGAATAAAAATATTGCATTTGCTATATTTTGTTGGTTACCTGTTATGTCATATGATTTATTAGGTTCTAATACTGATAACATTTTAGGGCTACCGTGAAATAAATAAGTAGGATTATCTATATCTTGGTTTAAGTATTTTTTAAACATTATACACCTCACTTTAATTATACCAAAATTTATTTTACTAATTAAATGATTAATATATTTTCTTTAAATTTTACATATATTTACTTTAAATTTATCTTTACTTTCATCACAATAAAATGGTGTGCCATTTGATAATATATCTCTTATTTCATTAAAATCAGAACATTTAATTATTACTTTTTGAATGACACTAGCTAGAATATTAACAACATCTACTAATCTTCTAAGTTAGAAATACCTTTTTCTAAATCTAATCTAATTTTTTATTTTGCTGATGTAATTATTTCGATACATGCAAAATTTTTATAAACTTCTCCAAGTTTTATTTTACTAATTATTGATATTTTATGTTTCTCATTTTCTATTCATTTATCAAATATTTAGAGAGCAGTATTTCTTACATTTTTATAACCAACTCATTTAAATTCATAATTTATCAACTCTTCAAGAAATTTATTTAACTATTACGCTAATCAAACATGCCAATTTTATTTTATTAAAATTTATTTTATACTAAGTTCATTATCAATAGTCAATTGACCTATATTAATAAGTTCCTTCATTACTTGATTAACACCGATAGTACTTTTGTACCAATCATTTTTACTAATGTTTCTATTATCAACGACACCATAAAAATCACATCTACCTATAGGAAAATTGTAATTTTTTGCATTCATATACCATCTTCTAGCCACAAAATCTTTTGCTATTCTTAAAATTCTAGTATAATCGTTTATATTAACTAATTTATCGATATTTTTTAATATTTCAGGGTTGGAAATGTATTTATCATCTATAATAATTTTATTATTAATATTTTCCTTTTTTAAATATTCAATTAATATACTAGCACTACTTCTACCATTAGCAGATTGATGACTTTCACATATTATAAATAAAGTATCTTTGTCAATAACATTCCTATCTAACATTAATTTCATATCTTTAGCTAGTTTTTCTTCAGCCCAATCAGCATTAATAATTAATAAATCATAATGTTATAGTTCTTCTAAACCCTTTCCAATAAATATAAAATTAGTAATATCCTAAATTGTATTTAATTTCATAAGTACCTCCAACTACATTTTAAATTCATTCTTCATCATTTCAAAAGTTTTTAAACATTTTTTCAGCGAATATACTTTTTTTATTTACATAACTTTATAGTTTCATTTTAATTATAATTACAACATTAATTCAGTATTTTTTGTTATATTTAGCTAATAAAAATTAAATATATTAGTAAATCTTTAAACTTAATTTTGTTATTATAACCGTTTATAAAGACATTTTCGCTATTTTCGAATATTAAGTAGTCATTATCTTTAACTTTTAAAATATGGGGTTTTACATAGGCTATACTAGTGTTTTTAAGACTTATAATACTTCCGTTTGTAAAAGAGTATTTCACATAAGCAAACTTACATATCATTTCAACCTTTCTTTTTAATTCTTCACTTATTACAAGTTCTTTAGTTTCTATTGTCATACTCAATCACTTTTCTTTCTTAAATAAAAAAAAACTAACTATTCTAGTTAGCATTTATTACTTAAACTCGAAAAGTTCGAGTTTCCTATCAATCTGGTGGAGCTGAGGAGAATCGAACTCCTGTCCGAAAATAAAGCTACATAAACTTCTACAGGCTTAGTTAACTAATTATTCTTACAAACCATTCAAGTAATTAACGACCAAAACAGTTTGCCAGTCTTAATTTTCTTTCCGATATCAAGACAAATATCGGCTATAACCTACTAAAATGAACCTTCAATTAATCCATAGGTAAAACTAACTGAAAGCGCTTACCTTTATATTATTAGGCAAAAGCTACAGCTTGGTTTCCACCAAACATGTTAGCAAAAGCATTTTTAATTTTATTTGCGTTTATTTTTTTGTGCTCGTAACGTGAGCCCTCGACCTGCCATCTATGCTCAAATATTCCCGTCGAAACCATATCAGCCCCATGTAGCCAAATTATAACACAATAAAAGCTAAAATACTATATGTAAATTAATTAAAAATATGCCAAGAAAATTATAAATAAAAGCAAAATATGGTATACTAACATAGTAAGGGTGATAAAATGAAACAATGGAAAAATTTTAAAGAAGGAAAATGGACAACAGAAATAAATGTCCAAGACTTCATACAACAAAACTATACACCATACACTGGTGATGATAAATTTTTGGAAAAGACAACCAAAAAAACTAACACAATATGGGAAACATGTCAAAAGCTTCTAAAAAAAGAATTAAAAAAACATGTTTTAAATATTGATACAAAACATATGTCAGGCATCAATGCCTTTGACAAAGGTTATATCTGCAAAGAAGATGACGTAATTGTTGGTCTTCAAACAGATGCACCATTAAAAAGAATAGTAAATCCATATGGTGGTATTAGAATGGTTTACCAAGAACTAGATGCCTATGGATACAAATTAGATCCAACTGTTGATAAGTATTTCAATGAATTCCGTAAAACACATAATCAAGGAGTATTTGATGCTTATACAGATGAAATAAGAAAAGCACGTCATGTTGGATTATTAACTGGATTGCCAGATGCCTACGGCCGAGGAAGAATAATTGGAGATTATCGTCGTGTAGCCTTATATGGAATTGATTTTCTAAAGGAACAAAAGAAAAAAGACTGGGATAATTTAAAAGGTCCTATGACAAACGAATTAATTCAATTACGTGAAAATGTAGCTGAACAATATAGAGCACTTGATGAAATTAAAGAAATGGCTAAAGTATACGGTTTTGATATCTCAAGACCAGCCAAGAATGCTAAAGAAGCTATTCAATGGACATATTTTGCTTACTTAGCAGCTGTTAAAGAAAATAATGGTGCAGCTATGAGTTTAGGAAGAGTTGATGCTTTCTTCGATATATACATCAATCGTGATATTGAAGATGGTACATTAACAGAAAGAAAGGCCCAAGAATTAATTGATCAATTTGTTATTAAATTAAGATTAGTTAGACACTTAAGAACTCCAGATTATGATGCCTTATTCTCAGGAGATCCAACTTGGGTAACTTGTAGTATAGGTGGAATGAGTGATAATAATAAAACTTTAGTAACAAAAAGCTCATACAGAATTATTCACACACTTACTAATTTAGGTGCTGCTCCTGAACCAAACATGACCATTCTATGGAGTGAAAAATTACCAGAAAACTTTAAAAAGTATTGTGCAAGAATCTCTATTGAAACAGATGCAATTCAATACGAAAATGATGACTTAATGAGAGAAATATATGGAAACGACTATGCAATAGCTTGTTGTGTTTCCGCAATGCGCATTGGTAAAGACATGCAATTCTTTGGTGCTCGTTGTAATCTAGCTAAATCCCTTCTATACAGCATAAATGGTGGAATAGATGAGGTAAAGAAAGAAAAAGTTTTAGATGATTGTGAATTAATGAGCGATGAAATCTTAGACTATAAAAAAGTTAAAAATGCTTATTTTAAAACACTAGAAAAAGTTGCTGGTATATATGCTGATGCTATGAACATAATTCATTACATGCATGATAAGTATGCTTATGAAGCCGGTCAAATGGCTCTTCATGATACAAACGTTCATCGTTATATGGCTTATGGTGTTGCTGGACTTTCAGTAGCAGCTGATTCACTATCAGCTATAAAATATGCCAAAGTTAAACCAATTCGTGATAAAGATGGTATATGTATTGACTTTGAAATAGAGGGAGATTATCCAAAATATGGTAACGATGATGACAGAGCTGATGACATAGCAGTTGAAATTGTTAATAAATTCTCATCAGAACTAAAAAAACATCAAACATATAGAAATGCTGAAGTTACAATGTCAGTTTTAACTATAACTTCAAACGTTGTTTACGGAGAAAAAACTGGTTCAACACCTGATGGTAGAAAAGCTGGCGTACCTTTTGCCCCTGGTGCAAATCCTATGCATGGAAGAGACACAAGTGGTGCAATAGCATCTCTAAATTCTGTAGCCAAACTACCATATGAACGTTGTTGTAAAGATGGTATATCAAATACATTCTCAATTGTACCAAGCGCCTTAGGTCAAAACAAAACAGAACAAATAGAAAATTTAGTCAATTTAATGGATGGATATTTCTCACAAGGTGCCCATCATTTAAATGTTAATGTTCTAAATAGAGAAACGTTAATAGATGCTATGAATCATCCAGAAAAATATCCTCTACTAACAATTCGTGTTTCAGGATACTCAGTACACTTTAACAGATTAACTAGAAAGCAACAAGAGGAAGTCATTTCAAGAACTTTCCATGAAAAAATATGAAAGCAAGTATAGATTCAATTGAAACATTCGGTCTAGTAGACGGGCCAGGTATAAGATGTGTAGTATTTTTCAATGGTTGTAAACTAAGATGCAAATACTGCCATAATCCAGAAATGTGGCAAAAAAAAGACAATAACTATAGTGTTGAAGAAGTCTATAAAAAAATAATGCGTTGCAAACCATATTTTAAAAATAATGGTGGAGTAACCTTCTCTGGTGGAGAGCCATTACTACACAGTGATTTTATTATCGAAATATCAAAACTACTAAGAAAAGAAAACATTCATATAGCACTAGATACTGCAGGTGTTGGCTTAGGCAATTACAAAGAAGTTTTAGATAGTGTAGATTTAATACTTTTAGATATAAAGCATACAGAGCCTAAAATGTACAAAGAAATAACGGGTTCATCAATTGACGAAGTGGAAAATTTTATATCGCAACTTAATGAATCAAATAAACCAGTCTGGATTAGACAAGTAATAATACCAGATATAACAGATAATAAAGAATATACTTCATCACTTGCACTATATCTAACTAAAATTAAAAATATAGAGAGAATAGATTTCTTACCATTCCACAGATTAGGTGAAGAAAAATATATAACTCTAAAAATAGATTATCCATACAAAGAAAAAAACGATATGGATAAAATTAAATGCCAAATACTATATGAAAACTTCATCAAAAAATATAATGCTATTAATACAAAAAAAAAGACTTAAATTAAAAATTTTTAAGTCTTTTTTCAATGTCTCTTTTAATATCTTTTTCTTTTATTGATTCCCTCTTATCATAGTCTTTTTTACCGTGACAGATTCCTAATTCTACTTTTAATTTATTGTTTTTTAAATAAAGTTTAAGTGGCACAATAGTATATCCTTTTAATGTAATAGCCTGAGCTATTTTCTTAATTTCCTTCTTATGCAACAATAACTTTCTGCTTCTAGTTTCGTCATGATTAAATATATTTCCCTCTTTATACTGACCAATATACATATTTAATAAATAAACTTCATTATTTTTAATGATACCATAACAGTCTTTGATATTACAATTGCCATTACGTATAGATTTAATTTCTGTACCAGTTAAAACAATACCAGCCTCATATGTATCTTCAACAAAATAATCATGTCGAGCTTTTCTATTTAAAATTTCCATACAATCACCAACATTTCATAATAACATACAAATACAAGTAAAATTATAATAAAAATGAAGGTAACAATCAAGAATTTAAATATAAATTTGATCATTTACCTTCATTATAGCTAACTTTATAATTTCTTAATTATTTCAAAATCAATAGTTTTTTCCTCTTTTGAAGCTCTAGCAACTTTAATTAATACTCTATCTCCAATTGTATACTTAACATGGGTTCTTTCACCTGTTAAAGTCATTCTAACTTCATCATAATGGAAGAAGTCCGGCATATCTCTAAGTGGAACCAATCCTTCAACAAGGTTATCCAACTCAACAAACATCCCAAAACTAGTAACCGAAGAAATCATACCCTCAAAAACCTCACCAATATGTCCTTCCATATACTCAGCCATTTTCATATCTTCAACTTCACGTTCACAATCAACAGAAGCTCTTTCTCTTGATGAAGAATGTTCCGCAATATAAACAAGCTTTTCTTCCCACTTTCTTATTGTAGACATATCTAAATTTCTATCAAACAAATATGTCCTCAATAAACGATGTACAGTAGTATCTGGATAACGTCTAATTGGTGAAGTAAAGTGTGTATAACAAGAACTTGCTAAACCATAATGACCTAAATTTTCTGGTTTATAAACAGCCTTTTGCATACTTCTAAGCAACAAACTAGATAACATCTTATACTCTGGCTTATCCTTCAAAAAATTAAGTAATCTTTGAACAGTTTTTGGACTAGTATCCTTAACATCACCAGAAAATTGATAACCAAGATTGCCAATAAAAGTTAAAAAGCTTCTAATTTTTTCCTCTTTTGGTACTTCATGAACACGATAAATAAATGGTAAGTTCATAAAATAAATATGTGTAGCAACACATTCATTAGCTGCAATCATAAAGTCCTCAATTAAATTTTCACCTACACCACGTTCACGAATCTTAATCTCTAAAGGCTTACAATCTTCATCTACTAAAATCTTAGCCTCATCAACATCAAAATCCAAATAACCTCGTTTAATTTTAGCCTTTCGTAAAATACTAGCAAGTTCAGCCATTATTCTCAAACTCTTCTCATAAGGTTCATATCCTTCTGGAACTATATTATTTTCCAAAATACTATTAACTTTTTTATAAGTCATTTGAATACGTGATCTAATTACACTTGGGAAAAGTTCATAATCAACTTGTCTACCAGTACTATCAAATTCCATAATACAAGAGATTGCTAATCTGTCAGTATTAGGATTTAAAGAACAAATACCATTAGATAATTCATGTGGTAACATTGGTATAACTCTATCAACTAAATAAACACTAGTTCCTCTCTCCATAGCTTCATTATCAAGAGGAGAACCTTCTTTTACATAATAACTAACATCTGCAATATGAACACCTAACTTATAATGCCCATTAGCATACTTTTCTATTGAAATAGCATCATCAATATCTTTAGTGTCATCACCATCAATAGTAAATATCTCCATATCACGTAAGTCACGACGACCAGCATAATCTTCTGGAGTAACTTCCATTTTAATATTTTTAACTTCTTCTTTTACATCATCAGGAAATACAGTATTAATATTATATTTATAAATTATAGATAAAATATCAACTCCAGGATCATTTTTATGACCTATGATTTCAACTACTTTACCTTCATATTTTTTATTATTTATTCTTTTAACAAGCTCAACGACTACTTTATGACCATCAACCGCATTTAATGACTTATCCTTAGGGATTTGAACATTAATATTAACACGCTTATCATCAAGGTTTACATGTCCAACACCTTTAGCATCGAAGGAAATTTCACCAATATAACGTTCAACCTGTCTTTTCAATACTTTTAAAATTCTTCCCTCAAGACGATTAACTGTCATCTTACTAGTAATTTCAACTAATACAATATCATCATGAATAGCCCCATTCATATTTTCAGAAGCAACATAAATATCATCATCTAAATTATCAACTTCTACAAAGCCAAAACCTTTTTTATTAGCTCTCATAATACCTTTACGTAAGTGACTTTTATCAAGCATCATATACTTATCCTTATTAGAATGATATACCACAACATCATCAACAAGCCTTCGCAACTCCTCTGTAAAAATTTTTGTCTCTTCTACAGTATTTATTGCCAATTTATCCTCTAATTCATAAATGTTAAGAGCCCTATCACTATTTGTTAATACTTTAATTATTTCTTCTCTCATAAGCTAACCCTCTATTCTCTAAATATATTATACTGTATTTTTCAAGATATAACTAGCTTTTTTTTACAAAAGAAAAAGGACTTACGTCCTTAAATAAACATTGATATCAAGCAAATACCAAAAAATATTAAACCTAATATTAATGTAACCCTACTAATAAACAATTCAGAACCACGTTCTTTTCTCTTCATAAACAAATCTGAATTACCACCAGAAATTATCTGTGCAGCACTTTCTGCCTTACCACTTTGTAGAAGTACAATTATAATTAATAAGATTGAAACTACTAAAAGTACCTTTTCCATAGTTCACCTCCGTAAACAACATCAATATAATAACATAAAAAGTATTTTATTGCAATAAAACTAATACTGAATTCCCCAAACAACTCGATGTTTAGCCTTTTTACCACATACAACACAATTATGTACAGGCTCTTCATCCTCTAAAATGCATCTAGATTTTAAACCGTTAATCTCTTTCAAGGATACTTCACATTCCTGATTACCACACCAATCAGCAATTATAAAGCCTGGATGATTTTCAATTATTTCTTTCATTTCTTCAACATTTTGTGCCTCGTATGTCATTTCATCACGTCTCATTTTAGCTCTATTATATAAATTGTCTTGAATATCATTTAATAAATTAGTTACATAATTAACAATATCATCATTAACTAATACTTGCATTTTTTCTTGTGTATCACGTCTAGCAACAGTATAATATCCCTTATTTAAATCTCTCTCCCCTATCTCTATTCTAACAGGAATACCATTAACTTCTGCTTCTTTAAACTTAAAACCTGGTGACTTATTCGAATCATCTACATATACAGATATACCTTTATCATTTAATAGATTATAAACTTCATCAACTTTATCATTAACATCACCAATAGGTACAATAACAACTTGTTTTGGAGCAATCTTTGGTGGTAAAACTAATCCAAAGTCATCACTATGAACCATTATTAAAGCCCCAATCATTCTAGTAGTAACACCCCATGAAGTTTGATAAGCATATTCTAACTTGTTTTCCTTGTTAACAAAATTTATATCATAAGCTTTAGAAAATTTTTGTCCAAAATAATGACTAGTACCAGACTGTAGAGCCACACCATTATACATTAAAGCCTCTATTGTTAATGAATATTCAGCACCAGCAAATTTTTCTTTTTCTGTCTTCTTACCAGTAATAACAGGAATTGCTAAATAATCTTCAAAAAATGTTTTATAAACATTAAGCATTGTCCTAGTTTCGTTTTCTGCCTCTTCACTAGTAGCATGAACAGTATGTCCCTCTTGCCACAAAAATTCCCTACTTCTTAAAAATGGTCTTGTTGTTTTTTCCCAACGCATAACACTACACCATTGATTATACTTTAATGGCAAATCTCTATAAGATTTAACTACACTACTAAAGTAATCACTAAACAAAGTTTCACTAGTAGGTCTAATACATAATTTTTCGTCTAATTCCTTATTACCACCAATGGTAACCCAAGCAACTTCTGGTGCAAAACCATTGATCAATTCTCCCTCTTTTTTCATTAGACTTTCTGGTATAAGCATAGGCATATAAACATTTTGATGACCAGTTTTTTTAAACATTCCATCTAAAACAGATTGCATTTTTTCCCATATAGCATAGCCAGCTGGTTCAAATACAACACAACCTTTTACATTAGAATAATCACAAAGTTTAGCCGCCTTAACAACATCAGTATACCATTTAGCAAAGTCAACATCTCTACTAGTTATAGCTTCATTTTTCATACATTACCTCCCAAAAAAAAGATGATACCTTAAAGGAGTGCTAAAGCACGGTACCATCCTTATTTTTTCTTAATTTTTTTAACGATGTAGACCACCGGAAATAATAATTTCATCATAAAAGATAGGAATTATACTGGATTATATTAAGTTCACACTATCCTTAACTCACTGCCACAAGAGCCAACATAATTATGGTCTTTTATATTGATTTTACAAACAATATATACGTATTTTACTATCATCAATATTATTTGTCAACACTAACCCTCTAATATTTCTTCCTCAATTCTCATTAACTGATTATACTTGCATATACGATCTGTTCTAGACATAGAACCAGTTTTAATTTGACCTAAATTAAGTCCTACAGCTAAATCAGCAATTGTTGTATCCTCAGTTTCACCAGATCTATGAGAAATAATTGTAGCATAACCATTAGCACGAGCCAATTCAATAGTTTCTAAAGTTTCAGTAATAGTACCAATTTGATTAACTTTTAGTAATATAGCATTTCCTGCATGTCTATCAATCCCCATTTGTAAACACTTCTTATTAGTAACAAATAAATCATCACCAACAAGTTGTATCTTATCACCTAAACGCTCTGTAACTTTTGTAAAGCCTTCCCAGTCATTTTCATCAACAGGATCTTCAATAGAAATTATTGGATATTTACCAATAAGTTCAGCATAAAAATCAATTAATTCATCAGTAGTTAAAGATCTACCCTCACCAACTAAGTTATATTTACCATCTTTATAGAACTCACTAGCGGCTACATCTATAGCTAAGCAAACGTCCTTTCCAGGAACGTATCCAGCTCTTTTTATAGCTTCCATTATAAGTTCAAAACCCTCTGTATTAGATTGTAAATCCGGAGCAAAACCACCTTCATCACCAACACCAGTAGATAAACCTCTTTCATTAAGGACTTTCTTCAAATTATGGAAAACTTCTGAACCTACACGTACTCTTTCTTTTATAGTATCACGTTGTGGAATAATCATAAATTCCTGAAAATCAAGCTTATTATCAGCATGAGCACCACCATTAATGATATTCATCATTGGAACAGGTAAAACTATACCATCACCAACATATTGATATAAAGGTTTACCTTCATTTAATGCACTAGCTTTTAAAGCAGCCATACTAACACCCAAAATAGCATTAGCACCAAGTTTTGATTTAGTCTCAGTACCATCAAGTTCAATCATTTTATAATCAAGAGCCCTTTGATCAGCAGCATCCATTCCAATAACAGCATCTCTAATTACTGTATTAACATTATTAACAGCATTAAGAACACCTTTACCACAATAACGACTTCCGCCATCACGCATCTCTAAAGCTTCTCTTTCACCAGTAGAAGCACCACTAGGAACTGCTGCTCTACCTAAAATACCGTTTTCTAGTATAACATCTACTTCAACAGTTGGATTACCTCTAGAATCCAAAATTTCACGTGCTTTTATATCTTTAATTTTCATTTTTCAATTCCTCTACTTTCTTTTTAAACTCAGCCCCTCTAACTTCGCATTCCTTATATTGATCCCACGAAGCAGATGCTGGGCTCAATAATATTATATCACCAGAGTCAGATTCTTCAAAACATTTATCAAAGCCATCAGATAAGTGCTCATAAATATAAGTTGGAATATTCATACTATTACCAAACTCCAAAACACGTTCACGACATTGACCTATACCAATTATAGCCTTAACATTTTTAACAAAAGGAGCTAATTCATTAAAGTCTTGTCCACGCTCCAAACCACCTAAAATTAAAACTATAGGAGAAGTAAAAGAAGACAAAGCAATTTGGGTACATTTGATATTTGTAGCCTCTGTATCATTATAAAATTTACGTCCTAAAACAGTATCTACATATTCTAATCTATGTTCAACACCTCTAAAATTTGTAATAACATCACAAATAATATCATTAGATACATTAAATTCTTTAGCTATCATAATAGCACCCATACAGTTTTCTAAATTATGACGACCAGCTATAAATACTTTATCAGTATCCATAACAGCATCACCGTAATAATAAATTTTATTATCCTTTAAATAACAACCATTTATTTCCCTAGTACTAGAAAAATACTTAACAGTAGACTTAATATCTTTTGTACTATTTAAAACATCATCATTATCAATATTCAAAATAGCTACATCATTGGAATCTTGATTTTGAAATAACTTAGCTTTTACACGTTTATAATTATCATAACTCTTAAGGAAATCAATATGTGCTGGACTTAGATTAGTCATAAGTGCAACATTAGGTCTAAATTGAGTAAGATTTTCTAATTGTTGGCAAGAAATCTCCATTACCAATATTGTTTCACTAGTTATTTTATCTAACACACTACATAAAGGGAAACCAATATTACCAGCTAAAATAACTCTATCTCCAAAAGCTTTCTTCATAATTTCATAAGTTAACGTTGTAGTTGTCGTTTTACCATTAGTTCCAGTAATAGCTATTAGTTTTACACCCTCAGGTAATAGACGATAGCCCATTTCTACTTCATTAATTACTTCTATTCCAAGTTCTCTAGCTTTTAACACGTACTTGTGATCAATTGGTACACCTGGATTTTTAATCAAATAATCAAAGCTATCATCTAACAAATCATCTGGATGAGAACCAAAAACTAATTTAACTCCCATCTCTTTTAAATCAGCGATTTGATTTTGATCAAGTTTTTCTTCAGATTTGCCATCATTTAAAATAACTTCATTTCCTCTAGCACATAATACTCTAGCGGCCTGATATCCACTACGAGCTAATCCTAAAATTAATACTTTTTTGTTTTCAAACATATAAACCTCACCAATATTATTATACTACTATATTATCTATTTAACTACTATAAAATAAGAATGGAATATTGAAAAAAAAGCAAAATATATGATATAATTTATTTAAAATAAGAAAGGAATTTATATATGAGAATAGTAACATTAAATAAAGAACAATTTGACCGTTTTGCTTCTAAACATAAATATAGAAGTTTTTATCAAACATCAGCTTATGCAAAATCAATGTTACGATTTGGATATAATGTTCACTTTCTAGGCTTTGTTAATGACAAAAACGCTCTTATAGGAGCAACCTTTATAGCGTATAAAGAGGTTTTCTTAAGCAATAAAATTGCTTATGCACCACGAGGTATTTTATTTGATTTTAGTGATTCATCAAAAGTAAGAAGTATGACTGAAAAATTAAAACAAGTACTAGGAAAGCAAGGCTTTATGCTTTTAAGAATGGATCCATATATACCTATAAGTATAAGAAGTAATAATGGTGACATCATTAACCTAAACAACGAAGAAAACATAATTTTAGAAAATATGGCCGCAGCCGGTTTTGAATATAAAGGTAAAAATTTATATTTTGAAAATGAAAAACCTAGATGGGAAGCTTTAGTATTATTAAACAAACCAACTCAAATGATTTTTGATAGTTTTGATAAAAAGACAAAAATCAAAATCAGAAAAGCAACAAATATTGGCGTTGAAATATATAAAGATGAAGATAAAGACTTAAAGAAACTATACAACTTCATCAAAAAGAAAGAAAGAAAACCTTTCTCATATTATCAAGAATTATGTAATAACTTTCAAAATAACGCTGAAGTATACTACGCCAAAATAAATGCTCAAACATTCGTAATTAATAGTCAAAAAATGTATGAACAAGAAATTCAAAATAACGATCAACTAGCAGAACAGATTCAAAGTTATGACATAAATGATAAAGAAAGAATGAATGTCTTAAATAAAAAAATGGAATCTGACAAACTAATGACTGTATATAAAAATCACATGTTAATGGCAACAGAACTATTAAAAAAATACCCAGATGGAATAATTATTGGTGGGGCTCTAGTTATTAACTATGATAGAGCCGTAACTATAATTACTGAAGGATATAGTGAAGAGTATTCAACATTAAATGCTGACTACCTATTAAAATGGCAAGTTATTTATAACTATAGCAGTAAACAATACAAATATGTAAATTTAGGTGGTATCGCCGGTGATTTTAAAGACAATAGCCCATATAAAGAATTAAATGAAGCTGTTCTAGGATTCAATCCTGTAATATCTGAATATATTGGAGAATTTGATATCGTATTAAATAATTTTGCATATAGTTTATTTAAAAATTTTAAGAGAAACAAATAACAAAAAGAAGCTAGTTTTAGCTTCTTTTCTTTAAAAGAAAAAACCGCTAAATGCGGTTTTATTAATTATTACTAATTATTAAGCAATAATTTCAGTAACGTTACCAGCACCAACAGTACGTCCACCTTCACGGATAGAGAATTTAGTACCTTGTTCAAGTGCGATTGGATGAATTAATTCAACCTCGATATTAACGTTATCACCTGGCATAACCATTTCAACACCTTCTGGTAATGAAATAACACCAGTTACGTCTGTAGTTCTAAAATAGAATTGAGGACGATAGTTTGCGAAGAATGGAGTATGACGTCCACCTTCTTCTTTGCTTAATACATAAACTGTAGCTTTGAATTTATGATGAGGTGTAACACTTCCTGGTTTAGCAAGAACTTGTCCACGTTCAACTTCTTCACGAGAGATACCACGAAGTAAAACTCCAGCATTATCTCCAGCTTCAGCAAAGTCTAATTGTTTACGGAACATTTCAATTCCTGTAACAACTGTCTTCTTAGTAGGTTTAATACCAACGATTTCAACTTCATCGTTAAGTTTTAATTGTCCACGTTCAACACGACCAGTAACAACTGTACCACGTCCTGTAATAGTGAATACATCTTCAATACTCATTAAGAAAGGTTTATCATTATCTCTTTCAGGAGTTGGAATCCAAGTATCAACAGCATCCATTAACTCATCAATCTTAGCAACCCACTTAGGATCTCCCTCAAGAGCTTTAAGAGCAGAACCACGAATAATTGGAGTATTATCACCATCATATCCATATTCTGTTAATAAGTCACGAATTTCCATTTCTACTAAGTCTAATAATTCTTCATCATCAACCATATCACATTTGTTCATGAATACAACCATTTTTGGTACACCAACTTGACGAGCAAGTAAGATATGTTCACGAGTTTGTGCCATTGGTCCATCAGTAGCAGCAATAACTAAGATTGCTCCATCCATTTGAGCAGCACCTGTAATCATGTTTTTAACATAATCAGCATGTCCTGGACAGTCTACGTGAGCATAGTGTCTCTTTTCAGTACTATATTCAATGTGAGCAGTGTTAATAGTAATACCACGAGCTCTTTCTTCTGGTGCTTTATCGATATTTTCAAATTCAACAACTTGGTTACCATTTTTACCAGCTAAAACCTTACTGATAGCAGCTGTTAAAGTAGTTTTACCATGATCTACGTGTCCAATTGTACCAATGTTAACATGTGGTTTTGAACGATCAAATTTTTCTTTTGCCATAATTAAATTTCCTCCTTTGTAATTTACAACATTTATTTTATCTAATAATTGAAGTTTTTTCAACTATTTTGATACTATTTAATTAATTTCCACTCTTTTTAATTATTTCTTCTGCAATATTTCTTGGAACTTCTTCATAATGATCTGGGAACATTACAAATGTAGCTCTACCTTGTGTATTAGAACGCAAATTAGTAGCATATCCAAACATTTCAGAAAGTGGAACCATAGCACTAAGTTTAACTGCATTTCCTTGAGCTTCTTGACCAAGTGGTTTACCACGACGAGAAGTTAAATCTCCCATAACATTTCCAAAATATTCTTCTGGAGTAGTAACATCAACTTTCATTATTGGTTCAAGTAATACAGGATTACACTTATTCTTAGCTTCTTTTAATGCAAAGCTAGCAGCAATTTTAAATGCCATTTCGTTAGAGTCAACATCATGATATGATCCATCAAATAATGTAGCTTTAACGTCTATCATTGGATATCCAGCAAGAATTCCAGATTGTAAAGCTTCTTGTAATCCTTTATCTACAACTGGTATATATTCACGAGGAACAACACCACCAACGATTTGATCAACGAATTCATATCCCTTATCTGGATTTGGCTCAAATTTAACCCAAACATGTCCATATTGTCCACGTCCACCAGATTGTTTAATATATTTACCTTCACAATCAGCAGCTTGCTTAATAGTTTCACGATAAGCAACTTGAGGTGCTCCAACATTAGCTTCAACATTAAATTCACGACGCATACGGTCTACTAAAACGTCCAAATGTAATTCACCCATACCAGCGATAACTGTTTGACCAGTTTCATGATCTGTATGAACTTTGAATGTTGGATCTTCTTCAGCTAATTTTTGTAATGCTAAAGCCATCTTATCTTGATCAGCTTTAGATTTTGGTTCAACAGCAAGTTGAATAACTGGCTCAGGAACTACTAAACTCTCTAAGATAATTGGTTTCTTTTCATCACATAAAGTATCTCCAGTAGTAGTATTCTTTAAGCCTACTGCAGCAGCAATATCTCCTGTATAAACATCAGATATTTCTTTACGTGTATTAGCATGCATTTGTAGTATACGTCCAATTCTTTCTTTAACATCTTTAGTAGAGTTTAATACATAACTACCACTACTTAAATGTCCAGAGTAAACTCTGAAGAAAGTTAAACGTCCTACAAATGGATCTGTCATAACTTTGAATGCAAGTGAACTGAATGGTTGATCATCACTTGGATGACGAACTTCATCTTCACCTTTTAAATTCTTACCATGAATTGCTGAAGTATCAAGTGGTGATGGTAAGTAATCAATAACAGCATCAAGTAAAGGTCTAATACCCATATTGCTTAAAGCATCTCCGCACATAACTGGGAAGAATTTAGCTTGTAAGCATCCCCTACGGATAGCTTTCTTAACCATATCTACTGGAATTTCTTCACCCTCAAGATATTTTTCCATCATTTCATCATCAAATTCAGCAACTGCTTCTAATAATTCAGCATGCTTTTCGTTAACTATATCAACTAAGTCAGCTGGTATTTCGATTTCTGTAGCATTTTCATCTTCAGTACCATCGAACTTATAAGCTTTCTTAGTAAGAATATCAACAACACCACTAAAGTTATCTTCAGCACCGATTGGCCATTCAATTGGAGCAGCATTAACTCCTAATCTGTTCTTAATACTCTTTAAACTGTATGCAAAATCTGCACCCATTTTTCCCATTTTATTAGCGAAAATAATTCTAGGAACATTAAATTCATCAGCTTGTCTCCAAACTGTTTCCATTTGTGGTTCAACACCAGCTTGAGCATCAAGTAATGCTACTGAACCATCTAGGACTCTTAAACTACGGCTAACTTCGATTGTAAAATCTACGTGACCTGGAGTATCGATGATATTGCAACGATAACCCTTCCAATATGCAGTTGTTGCTGCAGATGTGATAGTAATACCACGTTCCTTTTCTTGTTCCATCCAGTCCATCTGGCTAGCTCCATCATGAGTTTCACCAATTCTATGGATTTTACCAGCAAGGAATAAAATACGTTCAGTAGTTGTAGTCTTACCAGCATCGATATGGGCCATAATTCCAAAGTTTCTTGTCTTTTCTAAAGACGTATCTCTTGCCATATATTATTCCTTTCCTACCATCTATAATGAGCGAAAGCCTTATTAGCTTCAGCCATTCTATGAGTATCTTCACGTTTTTTAACTGCTGCACCTGTTCCATTAGATGCATCAATTATTTCACTTGCTAAATTATCAGCCATTCCTTTTCCACCACGATCACGTGAATATTTAGTTAACCATCTTAAAGCCAAAGCTTGACTTCTAGCAGGCGTAACTTCAACTGGAACTTGATAATTTGAACCACCAACACGACGACTCTTAACTTCAAGTTGTGGTTTAATATTTTCCATAGCATTGTTAAATACTTCTAGTGGATCTTTACCACTTTTAGTCTTAACTTTATCAAATGCTTCATAAACTATTGTTTGAGCGGTACCTTTTTTACCATCTAACATAATAGTATTAATTAGTTTTGCAACTGTCTTAGACTTATATATTGGATCTGGTAAAATATCTCTCTTAACTGCACGTCTCTTACGCATTATAAATTCCTCCCTTCAATTTAAATATATATTTAATATTAGTTAATTTTACTTTTTAGGTTTTTTAGCACCATACTTACTACGGCCTTGTTTACGATCCTTAACACCAGCAGTATCCAAAGTACCACGAATAATATGATAACGAACACCGATTAAGTCCTTAACACGACCACCACGAATTAGTACAACACTGTGCTCTTGTAAATTGTGTCCAATACCAGGAATATATGTATCAACTTCCTTACCATTAGATAAACGAACACGAGCATATTTACGTAATGCTGAGTTTGGCTTTTTAGGTGTCTTAGTACCAACACGAGTACAAACACCACGCTTTTGTGGTGACTTAACATCAGTAGTAGTTTTTTGAATAGTATTTAAACCAACTCCTAAAACTGGAGCCTTACTCTTTCTTACTTTGTCCTTACGATTTTTATGAATCAATTGGTTAATTGTAGGCATAAAATATATCTCCTTTCTTTACACGTATCCAGGTGTATCATTTTACCCCTTAAATAAAACTTTGCTAAAAAGCAAAGCTATTTAATCAGCAAAAATAATATAACACTATCTCAAATTAAAGTCAATATTTTTATTAAAAAGTTAAACTATTTTGCTAAACAAAAAAGGATGACAAATTGTCATCCTAAAATATTTTGATTATTCCATGAATTGATCTTCTAATTTTTCTAATGGTTCTTCATCCATAAATTCTGTTTTTAAATCAAAATCAACATCTCGATAAGCCTTACTACCAGTACCAGCAGGAATTAACTTACCAATAATTACATTTTCTTTTAATCCAGAAAGTGGATCTACTTTTCCCTTAATTGCAGCATCAGTCAAGATACGAGTAGTTTCCTGGAAAGATGCAGCAGATAAGAATGAATCAGTTTCAAGAGCAGCTTTAGTAATACCAAGTAAGATAGGTTTTCCAAGAGCTGGCTTCTTACCATTTATAATAGCTTCTTTGTTACCATCAGTAAATTCACGGAAATTAACAAGTGCACCAGGTAAGAATTTAGTATCTCCACCTTCAACAATTCTAATTTTAGAAATCATTCTACGTGCAATAATTTCAATATGCTTATCAGAAATATCAACACCTTGAGAACGATATGTATGTTGTACTTCTTTCAAGATATATTCTTGAGTTGTAATAGGATCTGTGACTGCTAATAATTCCTTAGGACTAATAGCACCTTCCGTAAGCTTATCACCACAATGTACTTCAGTACCTTTTTCAATGCATAATTTAGATCCATAATTAGTAACATGTTCTTTAGTTTCTAATTTATTAGTAATACTAATCTTATACTTACCATGATCTTCTTTAATCTTAGTAACAGTACCATCAATTTCAGCAATTGTTGCTTTAGCCTTAGGATTACGAGCTTCAAATAACTCTTGAACACGAGGAAGACCTTGAGTGATATCAGCATCACCACCATGTGCAACACCACCAGAGTGGAATGTACGCATTGTAAGCTGAGTACCAGGTTCACCGATTGATTGAGCAGCCATAACACCAACAGCTTCACCAATTTCTACTAAATTACCTGTTGCCAAGTTACGTCCATAACATTTTTGACATACGCCATTAAGAGTACCACAAGTTAAAGCAGTACGTATTTCAACTTCTGTAATTCCAGCAGCAACAACTTTATCAGCTAAAGCTTCTGTAATAAATTGAAGCTTATCTACGATTACTTCCTTAGTTTCAGGATTAATAATCTTCTTATTAGCAAAACGTCCAACTATACGATCTCTTAAACTTTCGATAACCGCACCAGTTTTTTCATTTATAAAGCTATGAACTACTACACCTTGATCAGTACCACAATCACTTTCTCTAACAATCATGTCTTGAGATACATCAACTAAACGACGTGTTAAGTAACCAGAATCAGCTGTTTTAAGTGCAGTATCGGCAGAACCTTTACGAGCACCGTGAGTAGATAAGAAGAATTCAGCAACAGATAATCCTTCAATAAAGTTTGATAAGATTGGTATTTCTACTGGAGTACCATCTGGTTTAGCCATGATACCACGCATACCAGCAACTTGAGTAAAGTTAGAAATATTACCACGTGCTTTAGAATTCATCATTATGAATATTGGATTATCAATATCAGTATGTGAAACACCTTCAAGTTCAGCTTTTACTTGGTCAGTAGCGTTATTCCATGTACTAATAACATTATTAAATCTTTCTTCTTCTGTTATTAAGCCTCTCTTATACTGTTTATTGATTTTATCAACAGTCTTTTGTGCTTCTGCAACTATTTCAGGTTTCTTTTGACTTATTTCAACATCAGCCATACTAACAGTTATACCAGAAATTGTAGAATACTTAAATCCTAAATCCTTTAAATTATCAAGCATAGTAGATGTTTCAGTAGTTTTATATCTCTTAAATACTTGAGCAATTATTTTCTCCAAAGTACCTTTAGCAAAAGGTTTTACAAGTGGCATTTCTTTAATAGCCTCAGGAATATTTGTACCCTTATCTAAGAAATACTTATTTGGAGTAATATTTTGAATATTATCATCAGTTGGTTCATTAATAAACGCAAAAGAATCAGGTAATATTTCGTTAAATTTAATTTTACCAACAGTAGTAACTAAATACTTACCTTTTTGATTATCAGTAAATACTTTATATTTAAACGAATCTACTGGAAGAACAATTCTTGTATGTAAAGTTATTTCTCTACGTTCATAAGCCATTAAAGCTTCATTAGAGTTTTTAAATACTCTACCTTCACCATCTTCTCCAGCTTTTTCCATAGTTATATAATAGTTTCCTAAAACCATATCTTGAGAAGGCGTAACAATAGGATCACCTGATTTTGGATGAAGAATATTGTTAGAACCTAACATCAACAATCTAGCTTCAGCTTTAGCTTCTTCAGAAAGAGGAACGTGAACCGCCATCTGGTCACCATCAAAGTCTGCATTAAATGCTGGACAAACAAGTGGATGTAGACGAATTGCTTTACCACCAACTAAGATTGGTTCAAATGCTTGAATACCTAATCTATGTAATGTTGGTGCACGGTTAAGCATAACTGGATGTTCCTTGATAACTTCTTCAACAATATCCCAAACAACAGGATCTTGATTCTCAATAAGTCTCTTAGCAGCTTTGATATTGTGAGCAATATCTTTTTCTACTAAACCATGAATAACATGTGGCTTAAATAATTCTAGAGCCATTTCCTTTGGAATACCACATTGATACATCTTTAAGTTTGGTCCAACAACGATAACAGAACGACCAGAGTAATCAACACGCTTACCTAATAAGTTTTGACGGAAACGACCTTGTTTACCTTTCAACATACTAGAAATTGATTTTAATGGTCTATTACCAGCACCAGTTACACTTCTACCACGACGTCCATTATCAAATAATGAGTCAACAGCTTCCTGTAACATACGTTTTTCATTTTGAATAATAATAGTAGGAGCACCTAAATCTATAAGTTTCTTTAAACGATTATTTCTATTAATAACACGTCTATATAAATCATTCAAATCACTAGTAGCAAAGCGTCCACCATCAAGTTGAATCATAGGACGTAATTCTGGAGGAATTACTGGAATACAATCCATAATCATCCATTCTGGTTTATTTCCAGAATTATAAAATGCTGCCAAAACATCAAGTCTTTTCAATAAACGAGTTCTCTTTTGACCTTGTGCTGTATCTAATTCAGAAGTTATTTGATCAATTTCTTTCTTCAAATCAACTTTTTTAAGTAATTCCTTAATAGCTTCAGCACCCATACCAACTCTAAAACCAGTACCATATTTTTCATAATATGAACGATATTCTTTTTCTGATAGAGTTTGTTTATTTTCTAATGGAGCATTTCCTTTATCAATAACGACATAACTAACAAAGTATAATACTTCTTCCAAATCTCTTGGACTCATGTCTAGAACAAGTCCCATACGAGAAGGAACACCTTTAAAGAACCAAATGTGAGACACAGGAGTTGCTAGTTCAATATGCCCCATACGTTCACGACGTACTTTAGACCTAGTAACTTCAACTCCACATCTATCACAAACTATATTTTTATAACGGACACGCTTATACTTACCACAAGCACATTCAAAATCTTTTGTAGGTCCAAAAATTTTCTCACAAAACAAACCATCACGTTCTGGTCTAAGTGTACGATAATTGATAGTTTCAGGTTTCTTTACTTCTCCATAAGACCATTCACGAATCTTTTCAGGTGAAGCAATTCCAATTTTTAATGCATCAAACTTATTTACTTCTATCATTAAAGATCAGCTCCTTCCTCAAAATCTTCTTTTCCATTAAACTCTTCTTCCATGAATTCTTCAAAGCCTTCGTCTTCGTCTTCATCTTCATCATCGAATTCTTCTTCCTCTTCTGGAACATATTCATCATCAGACTTAGAAACATCACCTACAGGTGGTCTTTCAAAGTCATCAACTGAAGAATTAAAGTCTTCTTTGTCCTCAGACTCTTCAATATCTTTTAATTGTAGTGTTTCTCCATCATCATTAATAATAGATACATCCAAACCTAATGCTTGGAATTCTTTCATTAATACTCTAAATGATTCAGGAATTCCAGCTTGATTTATTTCTTGTCCTTTAATTATTGATTCATAAACTTTTACACGACCAATAACATCATCTGATTTAACAGTCATAATCTCCTGTAAAGTATGAGCAGCACCATAAGCATATAATGCCCAAACTTCCATTTCACCAAATCTCTGACCACCAAATTGAGCTTTACCACCTAATGGTTGTTGAGTAACTAGTGAATATGGACCAGTAGAACGAGCATGTAATTTATCATCAACCATGTGATGTAACTTAATCATATACATTACACCAACAGCTATTCTATGATCAAATGGCTCTCCAGTTCTACCATCATATAAAACTGTCTTTCCATCTTCATCCATACCAGCTTCCTTCATCATTCCTTGAATATCGCTAATATGAGCACCATCGAATACAGGTGTTGCAACATGTACGCCAAGCTTTTTACAAGCCATACCCATATGGATTTCAAGTATCTGACCAAAGTTCATACGAGAAGGAACACCTTGTGGATTTAACATAATATCAACAGGTGTACCATCTGGTAAGTAAGGCATATCTTCTTGTGGTAAAATCAAAGAAATAACACCCTTATTACCATGTCGTCCTGACATTTTATCTCCAACTTGAATCTTACGTTTTTGAATTATATAAACACGAATAACTTTAGATACACCAGCTGGTAATTCATCATTATCCTTACGAGAATAAATTTTTATGTCATGAACTATACCATCGCCACCATGTGGTACTCTAAGTGAAGTATCACGAACCTCACGAGTTTTTTCACCAAATATAGCATGTAATAATTTTTCCTCAGATGTAAGTTCAGCCATTCCCTTAGGAGTAACTTTACCAACTAAAATATCTCCTTCTTTTACTTCAGTACCAATAGTAACAATACCATTTTCATCCAAATTACGACGAGCTTCTTCACTAACATTAGGAATATCTCTAGTAATTTCTTCAGGTCCTAATTTTGTTTCACGACATTGCATTTCATAATCTTCAAGATGTAATGATGTATACTTATCATCTTTTACTAAATTTTCATTTAAGATAACAGCATCCTCATAGTTATAACCATTAAATGTCATGAAAGCTACAGTCATGTTTTTACCTAAGGCTAATTCACCTTTATCTGTTGAATTACCATCAGCTAAGACAGTCTTATTAGCAACTACTTTATCACCAACATGAACAATAGGTCTTTGATGAGAACAAATACTTGAGTTTGCTAGTTCAAAGTTAGCAAGAGTATAAGTATCTTTACCATTCATAGTTTTAACAACAATCTTTTTACCATCAACATATTCTACTACACCATCAGATTTTGCAATAACTTCAACGCCAGAATCCTTAGCAGCAATAAACTCAACACCAGTTCCAACATATGGAGCTTCAGTTTTAATTAAAGGCATAGCCTGACGTTGCATGTTAGCTCCCATCAAAGCACGAGTAGCATCATCATGTTCCAAGAATGGAATACAGCTTGTTGTAATAGAAACAACTTGTTGTGGAGAAACATCAATGTAATCAACTTGTTCTGGTTTAGCTAAAATATTTTCGCCATGAAAACGAGCATTAACATGTTCTGAAATGATCTTATTAGTTTCATCAGTTTCAACAACAGATTGTGAAATAATATAGTCTAATTCCTCATCAGCAGTTAAATAACAAACTTCATCAGTTATTTGGCAATTAACGACCTTACGATAAGGAGTCATAATAAATCCATAGTCATCAATTTTTGCGTAACTAGCTAAAGAAGTAATTAATCCGATGTTTGGACCTTCTGGAGATTCAATTGGACAAATACGACCATAATGTGAAGTATTAACATCACGTACCTCAACTCCAGCACGATCACGAGAAAGACCACCAGGTCCTAAAGCTGATAAACGACGTTTGTTAGTAAGCTCAGCAATAGGGTTAGTTTGATCCATAAATTGTGAAAGTTGAGAACTACCAAAGAATTCTTTCATAGCAGCAGTAACTGGTCTTATATTAATTAAAGTTTTAGGAGTTACTTCTTCCATTTCTTGAGTAGTCATTCTCTCACGAATAACACGTTCCATACGAGAAACACCAATTCTAAATTGGTTTTGTAAAAGTTCTCCAACTTGACGAATACGTCTATTTCCTAAATGGTCAATTTCATCAAAGTTACCAACACCATGTAATAAATTTAAGTAATAAGAAACTGAAGCATATACGTCTGATACAGTTAAACGTTTAACATCAATACTTTGATCATTACCAACAACGATAATCTTTTTCTTTTTATCACTTGGATCATAAATCTTAACAACTTGAACCTTATTGTATTGATCTAATTCTTCATTAATCTTAATTTCAAGCATACCAAAACCATTAGCTAAAGCTTCTTTTACTATATCAAGATTAGCCTTAGTAATCTTAGTACCCTTTTCAATTACAACTTCACCATTATTAGTTATATCCTCAGCAACAGTTTGATCTAATAAACGATCAATTACATTAAGTTTTCTATTGAATTTATAACGACCAACTTTTGCTAAATCATATCTAAATTCATCAAAGAAACGAGTAATAATTTGGTTTTTTGATGAATCTAAAGTAGCTGGTTCACCAGGTCTTAATTTTTCATAAATTTCTATTAAGGCCTCATCAGTATTTTTAGTAGAATCCTTAGCTATAGTATTTTTTAAATAGTCATCTTCACCAAACATATTTAAAATATCTTCATCACTAGACAAACCAAAAGCACGTAACAATGTTGTTAAAGTTACTTTTCTAGTACGATCAATACGTACATATAAAACATCTCTAGCATCTGTCTCAAATTCTAGCCAAGTACCACGAGTTGGTATAATTTGGGAAGTAATCAACTCACGACCATTCTTATCAATTTCATGATTGAAATAAACGCTAGGAGAACGAACTAATTGTGAAACAATTACACGTTCAGCCCCATTAATAACAAATGTACCACTATCAGTCATTAATGGCATATCACCCATGAATATTTCTTGTTCTTTTACCTCACCAGTTTCACGGTTAAATAAACGAACTTCAACTCTCAAAGGAGCTGAGTAAGTAGTCTCACGATCCTTACTCTCCTTTATAGAATAACGTGGTTCATCAAAATGATAATCTCCGAATTCTAATGATAAAGTACCAGAAAAATTTTCTACTGGAAATAAATCATCAAAAACTTCTTTGATTCCTGTTTGAATAAACCAATTATAAGATTTCTTTTGAATTTCTAGTAAGTCCTTCAATTCATAAGTATTTCTGATTTTTGAGAAATTTCTTCTTTCTCTATAATCACCACATTTTACAATTTTATATGACACTATTATTCACCCCACACGTATTTTTTTAGGACACAAATAAAATGCAAATAAGAATTTATATTTAAACAAATTGCTTATAAACTGCATTCAATAATATAAAATCCTTTGCTTTTTTCTAATACACACACAGTGTATACTTTTTTTAAGTCGACTATTAACGATTTAGCACCTTGTTCTTTTCTGATTACTAAGAATAACTTCCCATTATCTTCCAAATAATCTTTAGCATTCATCACAATATCATAAACGACTTTTTTACCAGCCCTTATCGGAGGGTTAGTAACAATAACAGAATATTTAGTATTAATATTTTGATAAGTATAACTTTCAAATACTTTAACATTAGAAACACCGTTAATTTTAGCATTTCGCTGTGCCAAATGTAATGCTCGTAAATTAACATCAACCATATCAGCACTAGCACCGGTTACCTTAGCTAAAACAATACCAAATACTCCATAACCGCAACCCATATCAAGAATTTTGCCTCCAACTTCTTCAAGCGGGATTGTCTCAAGAAGAAGTCTACTGCCAAAATCCAAACCGTCCTTTGAAAAAACTCCATTATCAGTTAAAAATGTGAATTTATTACCTAACACAAAACATTCAGTTGTTTTTACATCACTAGGTAGATTCTCGTTAGTAAAATATTGTCCCATTTTTATCTCCTCTGAAAAAAAGAAGAAGAAAACTCATTAAAATATAATTAGTTTTCTTCCTTTCGAAACATATATTACATCAAAAGAATATATTTGTCAAACAATTTTTGCAAAAAAAAGAGAAGTTAATTACTTAACTTCAACAGTAGCTCCAGCTTCTTCTAATTTAGCTTTAATTTCATCAGCTTCAGCTTTAGCAATATTTTCTTTAACAACACCGTTTGAATCAACGATATCTTTAGACTCTTTTAATCCTAAACCAGTAATTTCTTTAACAACTTTAATTACAGCAACTTTAGCAGCTCCTGCATCAGCAATTGTAACAGTAACTGTAGAAGGTCCTTCTTCAGTAGCAGCTCCTTGAGCAGGTGCAGCAACTGCAACAGCACTTGGATCAACACCAAATTCTTCCTTCATTGCATCTACTAATTCTTTAATTTCTAATAAAGTCATTTCTTTTAAACTACTGATAAATTCATCTCTTGTTAATTTTGCCATTTTATTTTCCTCCTATTTCTATAAAATTAATTTTCTTCTTTTTGTTGACTATACAAATCTAAACAAATTGATAAGTCTCTTGCAATTCCAATCATGCCACCAGCAAGCATTGTAAGTAGACCTTCTCTTGATGGAATAGTAGCATATTCAGCTAACTTAGCAGCATCTGCTTTTTCTCCATCTACAATCCCTACTTTTAAAACTAATGCTGGATGATTTTTAGCAAACTCAGCTAATGTTTTGATTGGTGCGATTTGATCTTCACCATAAGCAAAAGCACTAGGTCCATTTAATGATTCATTTAAATCGATTCCTAAATCGTTGAAAGCACGAGCCATCAAAGTATTCTTATAAACTGTGTAATCAGAATTTGATTCTCTTAACTTGCAACGTAATTCTTTAGCTTCACTATCAGTAATACCACGATAATCGAATAATATGATAGTCTTAGCAGCTTTAACACGATCTTTTATTTCATCAATAATTACCTGTTTCTTTTGTAAAACTACTTCACTTGCCATCAATACACCTCCTCATTATATTTAGGGATGCCATAAAAAAGTTCCTTACATAGACTGCAAGGAACTTTTTGAATACTTTTAAAGTCCTCGGTAGGATTTATTTTTATACCTACTGTCTATGGCACCAATAAATTTGTCTTTATTATAACTTACAAATTACTATTTGTCAAAACTATTTTCAACTTTTATTCCAGGACCCATAGTTGATGATACTGAAATATTCTTAACATAATCACCCTTAACACTTGCTGGTCTAAGTTTGATAATATGTGAAACAAAAGCATCTAAATTAGCTAATAAATCTTCTTCTGAGAAAGAAACTTTTCCAATAATACCGTGAATATTACCAAAACTATCAGTTCTATATTCAACTCTTCCAGCCTTTACTTCATTAATTGCTTTAACAACATCTAAAGTAACAGTACCAGTTTTAGGGTTTGGCATTAATCCTTTAGGTCCTAAAACTTTACCTAATTTACCAAGAAGTGGCATCATATCAGGTGTAGCTATCATTGTATCAAAATCGAACCAATTTTCTTTTTCAATTTTTTCAAGCATATCAACATCACCAACGTAGTCAGCTCCTGCTTCCTTTGCTTGATTAGCCTTTTCACCTTTAGCAATAACTAAAACCTTTTTAGTCTTACCAGTTCCCTTTGGAAGTACAATAGCACCTCTTAATTGTTGATCAGCCTTTTTTGTATCAAGATTTAATCTCATAGCTACTTCAACAGATCCATCAAAAGAACTAGTAGAAGTTTCTCTAACTAACTTTATAGCTTCTTCTTTTGAATATACTTTACCTTTTTCAACTTTACTTAAAGCTTCAGTATATTTTTTACCTCTTTTTCTCATTTTAATTTCCTCCTTATGTGGTAAAAGCGGATTATAAATTTTTCCTTCCACATAGGTTTAACCTATATGTAAAATTACTTTAATTACTCTTGACCTTCAATAGCAATTCCCATGTTCTTTGCTGTTCCAGCAACAGAACGCATTGCTTCATCAACGGTATATGCATTCAAGTCAGGTAACTTAATCTCTGCTATTTCCTTTAATTGTTCTTTTGAAATAGTTGCTACAACTTCCTTAGAACCCTTAACAGAACCCTTATTGATTTTTGCATACTTCTTTAGCAAGAAACTTGTAGGTGGAGTTTTGATAACAAAATCAAAACTTCTGTCATCGTAAATAGATATTTCTACTGGTAAAACATCTCCCATTTTATCTCTAGTAGCATCATTATACTTAGTACAAAAATCTTGTAAATTGATTCCAGCTGGTCCTAAAACAGTTCCTACTGGAGGAGCTGGTGTAGCTTTTCCAGCTTGGATTTGTAATTTGATTTTCTTAATTGCTTCCTTTGCCACGAAAAACACCTCCTATAATTTTAGTTTTCGCGAGTGGTCCAAACAGCTTGATTCCCGCTTATAAATGCAAACCATGCTTTCCACTAAATCTATATTAATTAAATATAGCCCCTAAATAATAACATAAAGTATTATAAATTTCAAGCATTATTATATTTTATTATGCTTTTTCTATTTGATTTAATTCAACTTCAACAGAAGTTTCTTGACCAAACAAATCAACAAGTAGCATAACCTTCTGATTTGGTAAGTCAACTGAATCAACTTTACCATACATTCCATTAAATGGTCCATCAACTATTTTAACTTTAGCACCTTCAGTAAGTTCCTTATCAACATCAATTCTACTAATACCCATACCACCTAATATTTTATCAACCTCTGCTGGTTGTAAAGGTGTAGGTTTAGCTCCCTTACCACTAGAACCAATAAATCCTGTAACACCTGGAGTATTTCTAACTACGTACCAAGCTTCATCAGTCATAACCATTTCAACAAGAACATAACCAGGAAACATTTTTTTTGTCTTTTCTTTTTTAACTCCATCTTTTATTTCAATAACTTTTTCCTCTGGAATTACAACTCTAAAGATATAATCCTGCATATCCATTGATTCAGAACGCATTTCAAGTTTTTCTTTTACCTTATTCTCATGACCTGAATAAGTATTTACAACATACCACTGTTTATCCATATAATAACTCCTTTAATTAAATAATGTTTGAATCAAAGCAAAAATTACCTCGATTAAATAGAAAAATAAAGCGAAAAATACTATAAATACAATTGTAGCAACAGAATACTTTAACATATCCTTTTTTGAAGGCCAATGAACTCTATTAAATTCATCCTTCACACCGTTACAAAAAATTCTAAACTTTGTCAATAAACCTTTCTTAGAAGAAGCTTTCTTATTCTTCTTAATTTTGTTATCTACTTTCTTACCAGTAGTCTTATCTGCCATTTTAGCCATATTTACCTATCTCCCATTTTAAATCAAAATAAAAACACTTCCCGTGCTCAACATTAAGATAACATAAACACAAAGAAATGTCAATTAAAATTAACGTGAAAATAATGCTATGACAACAAAAACAATTCCTAATAGAAAAACCAAGAGCGGTGCCATCATAAAACTAATATAAGCTGCATTTTTAAAACTACTTATTTTTTTATAAATGGAATCATTTATTCTAGTATTCATCAAATCACGATTAGCATTCATTACTGTCGGCTGTTCAAAAGAAGCATCATGAATAGTACCAGTTTCTTTTTCTAAAGCAATTAAATCTCTTTTTCTTTTCTCCTGCAAAAAGTCGCATAAATAAACACTAGCATTTCTTTCAATAACACCACGATAATAAGGACCAATACCATCTGGTAAAAAGATTTCGAATGAATTAAAATTATTCTTTAAAAAATCAGGAGTTAAACAATTTAAACATTTTGAAAATACAGCAATTTGTAAAAAAGAAGAACGCCAAACATCCTCTCTAACAGCATCTCTCCGATCATTAAAATCAGGAGTCATTTTTTCTAAAAGATTAAATCTAACTTTTTCAAGAGAACCACCAAGTATTTCTATATCATTAGGATTAAAAGAATAAACACGATATCCTTTACTATGAATGTATTTCATAGCAATATCCATATTAGTAAATAAAGTTAAAAGATCATCCTTTTCATAATAATCACTTAGCCATTGGCTTAATTTAATATTTGCATCATTATTAGAAGAATTTCCCAAATCAATAACACTATCCATAGCATTCACCTATTATAATTTTAAACTGAAACCTGAAAAAATACAAACACTAAGAATTAAAATTATATCTTTCCTTAAAATATTTTCTAATTTTAGATAATCTAGCATCAACTGTACCAATAGAAATATCAAGTAAATTACCAATTTCTTTATAAGTAAAACCATTGTATCTAAGTTCTAAGACACTACTATATTTGATATCAAAAGCATTTTTGCACTTCTTAAATTCCTCTTCCGTTAGCTTTTCGCTAACAAACAAATCTATTGAAGCCTTATCATCGCTTAAAAAATAATAATCGTCAACATCAACACTAGAATTTAAAAAATAATTCTTTTTATTATTAACTCGTCGACAGTATGTAATAATGTGTCTTTCTACACAAATTAAAACATAAGTATAAAATAAAGCTCCACTATTATCATCATAACTATCAATTGCCTTATTAAGTGCAACCATACCCTCTTGCAACAAATCATCAAAGTCGGATCCATACATTTTAACAAAAGGTAAATATTTAGATGAAATCTTACTAACAATTGGCATATATTTTTTTAATAAAATTTCCCTTGAATATTCATCATTTTCTTTTATCATGTACATAACTTCATAATCATTAAGTTTTTTATAGTCCATTAACGCCTCTACTTTCTATTACGGACTACTTCATAAATCATAATACCTGCAGCAACACTAGCATTTAAACTATTAGTTTCACCATACATTGGAATTTTTGCTACAAAATCACAATTCTTTTTAACTAATTGAGACATTCCTGCACCTTCGTTACCAATAACTAAAGCAATATTACCAGAATAATCAATCGTACGATAGTCAACACTATCCTCAAGTGCAGTACCAACAACCCAAAATCCATTTTTCTTAAGGAAATCAATTGTATTAACCAAATTAGTAACAGAAACAATAGACATTCTATCAAGCGTTCCAGCACTAGTTTTCATAACTGTAGCATTAATTTGAACTTGGCGATCTTTTGGAATTATAATTGCATCAACTCCTGCTGCTTCACAAGTTCGTATTATAGCTCCAAAGTTATGAGGGTCTTCAATATGATCCAAAATAACAACAAATGATGGGTTTCTTTCAAGTATTTCGTTAATATCTTTATATTCGTAGTCCGGAATAGTTAGAATTATACCTTGATGAACACCGTTTGCCAAATGATCAATTTCTCTTTTTGACATATATTGTACTGGAATTTTTCTCTTTTCAATAAGTAATTTTAAATCTTTATCATCAAAACCATCTTGTAAAGCAATTTTTATCACTTTTTTATTATTATTTTGCAATAATTCTTTAGCAACATTTCTACCATAAACTAACATACTATTCACCAAGAATAAATTTCATAATTTCATCTATTCTTTCCCTTCTATTTTCTAAATCAAGATAACCAATTAAGCTTTCCAAACCAGTAGCATATTTATATGTAACAATATCACAACTTTTAGGATGCGATGTTGTTTTATAATTCCTAGCCCTTTTAACGACAACTACTTCTTCATCATTTAAAAAACCATCATCAATCATTTTAGTCAAAAAAGACGCCTGACTTTTGGCACTAACATAAGCAATAGCCCCTTTTTGAAGTAAGTTAACATTTGCTATACCCTTTTTTATCAAAAATTTTCTTACATAATTTTCATATATGGTATCGCCTAAATAAGCAAGAACCAAAACATTAATCTCTCTTGTTTGCATAATATCACCACAGTAATTATAACACAACAACATAAAAGGAACCAAAAATTTAGTTCCTTATAATAATTCATATGTAGTTCCATCACGGGTATCAATGATTTTAACACCCCTATTTAATAATTCATCCCTGATTAAATCAGCTTTAGCAAAATCCTTATTCTTTTTAGCTTCCTTACGTTCTTCTATTTTCCTAATTATTTCATTTTTCAAATCATCAGATAAATCCTTAACATCACTTTTTAATAAGTCAAGAGATAAAACCTGATCAAACTCTGAAATCAAATTAATCTTTGTATTACCATTAACTGTATCATCTTTAACTAAATCGTATAAAACAGTTAACATTAAAGCCGTATTTAAATCATTTCCTAAAGCTTCAGCAAATTTATCGTGATAATATTTTTTCTGTTCTAGATTAATATCCCCACTAGCATTAATCGCCAAAACACGGCTTTTCAATTTAGTCAAAGCGTTTTTGGCAATATCTAAAGAATCATAACTAAAAACTAAGGAATTACGATAATGACTATTCAAACAGAAATATCTATAATCTAAAGGACTATATCCCTTACTTTTCAATAAAGATAAAGTTAAGAACTCCCCCTTAGATTTACTCATCTTACCAGTACTATCATTTAAATGAGCACCATGGCACCAATAATTACACCATTTATGTCCAAAATAAGCCTCACTTTGAGCAATTTCATTAGTATGATGAGGAAAAATATTATCAACTCCACCACAATGAATATCTAAATATTCTCCCAAAGTAAGAGAAGCAATACCAGAACACTCTATATGCCAACCAGGATAACCAACTCCCCAAGGAGAATCCCATTTCATAGCTTGATTTTCAAACTTAGATAAAGTAAACCATAATACAAAATCTGCTGGATTTTTCTTAGACTTATCCTCTTCTACAGTCTCCCTTACACCAATCTTTAAATCCTCTTGATTTTTTCCTGATAATTTATAATAATCCTTAGCTTTACTAATATCAAAATAAACATTCCCGTTAGATATATAGGCATAACCGTCAGAAAGCATTTTATCTATCATCTTAATATATGTATCAATATGATCACTAGCTTTTTCAATAATAGATGGCTTTTTAATATTTAAATCAGCCATATCATCAAAAAATGCTTTAGTATAAAAATCAGCAATTTCATAAACTGTCTTACCTTCACGCTTAGCACCTTTAGCCATCTTATCTTCACCAGTATCACCATCACTAGTCAAATGACCAACATCTGTAATATTCATGGCTCTCTCAACTGAATAACCTAAAAATTCAAGCCCTTTTAATAATATATCTTCAAAAATATAAGTACGTAAATTTCCAATATGAGCATAATGATAAACTGTAGGACCACAAGTATACATCTTAACGTGACCTTCTTCATTAGGAATAAATTCCTCAACTCTTTTAGTTAATGTATTATATAATTTCAAATTTATCACCTCTCTGCGCCTAGTATACCATAATAATTAAAAAAATAATACTAATGATTACAAATACATTCATCTTCAATATATTTATCCACAATTTTACTTAGTTTTCTTACTCCATAATTAGTAAAATCAGATTCTTTTTTTATTTTTTCCACTAGTTCTGGGGAAAAAGTATTTATACAAGCCTTTTTTAATGCCTTTTCAATAATTTTAGTTATAGTTTTATCAGAAATTTCCTCAAAACAAATAACCGCATCCAATCTATTAACAAATTCTTGTCCCAAAAAATCTTTAAGTTTATTCTTAATATGAATATCATTAGTAGAACCAAAACCAATACCATCTTGAGATGTGCCAATATTAGAAGTCATAAAAATTATAGCATGACTAAAATCTACAACATCACCAATTGAAGATGTCATTCGAGCATCATCGAAAACTTGTAAAAAAAGTCTAATAACATCAGGATGAGCCTTTTCTACCTCATCAAGTAAAATGATGCAATATGGGTTTTGTTTAACTTTTGCTAAAACAAAATTATTATCATCATAACCAACATAACCAGGAGGTGAACCAATTATTTTGCTAATAGTATGTTTCTCTTTAAATTCACTCATATCAATTTTTATAAAAGCTTCTGGAGGATATAATAGTTTTGCATATTCTTTTACAAAATAAGTTTTACCAACACCACTTTTCCCAGCTAAAAAGAGTGATATAGGAACATTTTTCTTACTTTTAGTTATAACATCCAACACTTCTTTAATAGCTCTCTCTTGACCAATAATATTCTTAGTCAACTGAGAATATATTTTTTTATAGTTCAAAGACATAATGCTTTTAACAGGAATCTTTGTTCTATCAAAAATAACATCATAAATATTATCACTAGTTAACTCTTTGATAACATCTGAGCCATCATCTTTCTCATTTAAAAGATTAGCCATAGACTCTAACTTTTCTTGTTTTGTTTTAAGTTTTAAAGCTAATTTATAATCATGACTAATAATAGCTTCATTTTTCTCAGACTTAACTAAATTAATTTCACTAGCAAGCTTTTTAGCCTTCCTCTCATAAAAATTATCAACAACAGAAGCCTTAGAACATGCCTCATCTAAAATATCTATGGCCTTATCAGGTAGATGTCCCTGATTAACATACTTATTTGACAACTCAATAATTAAATCAATCATACTATCAGAAATTCTTACTCCATGATAATTTTCATAAATAGACTTAGTTTTAAGTAATATTTCTCTAACTGCCTCTAGATTAGGTTCATCTATATAAATCTTTTGAAATCTCCTGTCTAATGCCTTCTCTTTTTCTAAATATTTACTGTACTCCTTTTTAGTAGTAGCACCAATTACTTTGATTTTCCCTCTAGCTAAATACGGTTTTAAAATATTAGCTGCATCAATTGCTCCTTCAGCACCACCAGCACCAACTAAAGTATGCATTTCATCAATAAATAGAATAACATCATCTTCTTTTTCTAATTCACTTATAATTTTATTTATTCTCTCTTCAAACTCTCCTCTATATTTTGTACCAGCTACTAAAGATGCCATTGTAACACTTAAAACCCGTACTCTTTCTAGTTTCTTAGGAACATTACCAACTACCACTCTTCGCACAAACTCTTCAACAATAGCCGTTTTTCCAACACCAGCTTCACCAATAAGAAGTGGATTATTCTTAGTCCTACGTAATAATATTTCAATAATACGATTAACTTCAGCATCTCTACCAATAACCGGATCAAAACCATCAACTTTATACTTTTCATTTAAATCAATCGCAAAATCCTCTAGAAGCAATTTTTTATTATGCATTCGACGCAAATTAGAATAGTTACTAGAAAATTTTTCATATAAAACATCAATATCAACATTCATTCCAAGTAAAACTCTATTCGCAACACCATCGCCTTCTTCCAATAAAGAAATAAATAACTTTTCAACAGTTACAATATTTCCATCATCTTTACTATCATAAATAGCATTCTCTATAATTCTTTTTAATAATGGTGTATATAAAAACCAATTATTAGTAGTTTTACCTATACCAATAACCCTAATAATTTCATTTCTATAATTTTCATAAGTTATGCCATATTCTTTTAACAATTTTGTAATTTGTAAATCAGTATTATGTAATATTGAAAGTAATAAATGTTCACTTCCAACATAAGGATGACATAATTCCGTCATTTCTTTCTTCGCTAACAACAAAACCTTCTGAGCCTCTTCATCAAACTTAGAAAACATTTAATCATCTCCATAGCTTAATTTTATTTCTAAACAGAAAGTAATTGCAACAAATTATGTAAAACAAAAAAAGACAATTATTTTAAAAGATGCCACATTCAAGTAGCATCTTTTAAACAATTATCTTATAAATTAAAGAATTATAACAATTGCTAACACAATTAATATAACTACTAAGAATTCTAATAATAATTTCCAAATATTTTTTAACCACTTAGAATAGTTAATGTCTAAATAAGATAAAGTAAGCATTAAAACTAAACTAGTAGGTGCAAAAAGCATTGTGAAACCATACATAGATTGGAATATAATAGCTATTGCTGGATATGCAGTTTGATCAGTTATGATTGTTGCTAAATATGGTAAAACACTTTGGAAAGTATATGATGGATCAGCATTAAATATAGATGCTAATACTGAAATCGAAGATACAACTAGTGATGTACCAAAATTAAATTTATCAACTAATCCTAAAAGAGCTTTATAAATTCTTAATTGGAATGGATGATAAGTAGTCATAACTAAACATGTATAAACTAAAATTACAACAATTCCTAATGGTAAAGCTTTCTTAATTCCGTCAAACATACCTTCCAAAACATCAGATACTTTTACTTTGTATAAAATTACAAGTAATGTAGCAATAGCTAACAATACTAATAAGAAATCAACAACAGTCCAGTATCCAAATGCATTGAAAGTTCCAAACAATTTAGCAAAAATTGGGAAACCAAATAATTTAAATTTGCTAACTGCTGTAGTAGCGTCATCAAAAGTACTAACTCCAAATGATTGACTCCAAGGAATAAATGCCATAATAGCAATAACAAATAAAATTACAAAGCTAACAACAAATGGCCAAATACTATGCTTACTATTTTTAGAAGCAGATGGAATTAAATCATTCTTCTCTAAACTATCTTCTGTAACTACTATAACTTCTTCCTTTTTTACAGCTGCCTTAGTATTTTTCTTTGAAGAAGATTTACTAGTTTTACTAGCTTTAGTAGTAGTTTTTTCTACTTTAATTTTCTTCGAATTTGCTTCTTTAGAACTAGAAATGTTTTTCTTAATATACAATAAAGTATTTACATAAAGTAATACTATTCCTAATACTAAAATAACAATTTTAGTAGCAACCTCTGAAGTAAGTTCAACACCTAAAGTACTAGAAATCATACTTATATTACTATAACCATAAGTTGTTCCAGCTATACCTATCATAGTTGATCCTACTAAAGTTAAAGCAGCAACCATTTTATCAAATCCCATTAATAGAATTAATGAAACTAGCATTGGGAAAAAGCAAAGTAATGTAAGTTGCATTCCACCTAAAGAAGTTAAAGCAGCTAAAACAAGCATGATTATAAATAATACAAACTTTTCAGTTCCCTTAACTGCCATCAAAATTCTATCTAAAAAGGAACGATATGCTGGTATCTTATTTAATACGCCATAAAAAGCACCAATGCATAACACATAAAATGTAATATAGCCAAAATAAGAAACCGCTGTAACAGGATAATTTACTAAGTCAAATAATCCCATTTGAACGCGCCCTTGTTCAATGTACTTGCTTGAAAAATATGCAGCTGGTATTAACCAAGAAAGTATCAAAAAACATCCAATTGTAGCTAAAAGAACTTTATTAGTATTATGTTCATCTTTGAAACTAAAGATTATTCCAGCTAATTCAGCTAATGATAAAACTAAATTAACTAAATAAACCCAACCCTTAGTAGGAAAAATAACAGCCAATAATAAAATTATTACAGGTACAATCCACAAAGCGACTTTTAAAATATTATGTTTTTTCATAATTAACCTCCCACTATAATTATAACTACATTTACATATATTTACAAGCACTTAGTTATTCAAAAATAAACAAAAAAATAAAGTATGAAAACATATCATACTTTTTAAAAATCTAATTATTTTTGTTTCATAGTTGGGAACAATAAAACATCACGAATTGATTCTTGTTCTAAGAATAACATACATAATCTATCGATTCCGTAACCAATACCACCAGCAGGAGGCATTCCATACTCTAAGGCTTCTACAAAGTCCATATCTATATCGTTAGCTTCTTCATTACCAAGATCTCTTTCTTTTAACTGTGCTTCGAATCTTTCCAACTGATCAATTGGATCGTTTAATTCAGTATATGCATTAGCAAATTCTTTACCAGCAATGAATAATTCAAATCTATCAACAAATCTAGGATCATTAGGATTTTTCTTAGTCAATGGAGAAATTTCAATTGGATGACCATATAAGAATGTTGGTTGAATTAAAGTATCTTCAACATATTTTTCAAAAAATAAGTTAATAATATGACCAACAGTATGTTCGTGTTCTTGAACTTCTATATGATGTTGATAAGCTAATTCTAACGCCTCATCTACACTCATCTCTTGTTTAAAATCAATACCAGTTTTTTCCTTTATAGCATCAACCATACTTATTCTCTTCCATGGTCCCTCTAAATTTATTTCATAACCACCAAAGTTATAAGTCATTTTTCCAATTACATCACGAGCAATAGTTTGATACATATCCTCAGTCAATTCCATCATACCTTCAAGATCACTGTAAGCAAGATAAGCTTCCATCAAAGTAAACTCAGGATTATGTTTAGGATCCATTCCTTCATTTCTGAAAGTTCTACCAATTTCATAAACAGCTTCCATACCACCAACAAGCAACCTCTTAAGTGGTAACTCCAAAGCAATTCTTAAATACATATCTAAGTCTTGAGCATTATGATGCGTAATAAATGGTCTAGCAGAAGCACCAGTTAATAGAGTAGAAAGAATTGGTGTTTCGACTTCTGTAAATCCTCTATTGTCCATAAACTTTTGAATACATCTAATGATTTTTGGTCTTGTAAAAGCAACCTTTCTTGACTCTTCGTTCATTATTAAATCAACATAACGTCTTCTATATCTTTCTTCGATATCAGTTAATCCATGAAACTTTTCAGGTAATGGTCTTAAAGCCTTAACTAAATGAGTATATTTGCTAGCTCTAACACTCAATTCACCCATATCAGTTCTAAATACTACACCCTCGATACCAACGATATCACCTATATCTGACTTTTTAAACAAATCATATACATCTTCGCCAACAGCATCTTCTCTAATATATATTTGTATTTGACCATATCTATCTTGAATGTGGAAAAACCCCGCTCTTCCCTTTCTACGCTTAGTCATAATTCTACCAGCAACAATTGCAGGAATTTTTTTCTCATCTAACTCTTCTTTAGAATATTCTCCACATTCATCAACAATTTTCTTTGAATTTGTTGTAACAACAAACCTACTTCCAAAAGGATCTATTCCTCTTTCACGTATTTCATCTACTTTAGCTCTTCTAACTAACTCTTGTTCACTAAATTCTCTCATAATTACCTCCTATTCACTAGATAAAACAACCTTGGTATTACCAACCAAATCCTGTAATCCTCTTCCATCTTTATTAAATATAATCATTAATAAACAAATAAACAAAACTAAATAATTCAATAAACCAAAAACTGATATACCAACAAGCCATACCTCTTTAGATGCAAAAACAACAAAAGAAAAAGTTATTATATTAAACAAAATTGAATTAACAATAAATGATCTATAAATATAATTATCAATAGTTAAAGATTTAGAATCATTACTTACAACTTTTATACCTAATATTTTTTTACCCAACGTTTGACCGTTAAAATAAAACTGATAGATAACAAAATATAAAACACTTAAGAAAAGACTGATCAACGTTACTACTCCATTTTTTTGAGCTAAACGATAAAGAATAGAAGTAGCAGAATCAATATAATCATTAGTAGTAATATTGCCATTTTCATAGTCGACCATAATCTTTTCAGAATTTTCTCTCAAATTATTAACAGAAGTATAATCAAAGAAAGGCGTCGCTATAAAAGACGCTACCAAAGAGATTAAAAGCGTATCTATAAAAAAGGCCAAAATTCTTCTCATCCATAAATTCTTACTCTTCATTATTTAATAACTCCTCCTTAAAACTGTTCAATAAAGAAATTATATCACAAATTTTAGTAGTTTTATAAATATTATTTTTAACATCATTTGCTCCCTTAATTCCTTTAAGATACCAACCTATATGATTACGTATTTCTAAACAAGCTAGTTTTTCGTCCTTCAAAGTTAGTAAATAACTAAGATGTTTTAAACACATATCAATTTTATCAATCGAACTAGGTACAACCACATCTTTTCCATCTAAAAAATTAACAGTATTTTTTATAAGCCATGGATTTCCTAAAACACCTCTACCAATCATAACAGCATCACACAATGTTTCATCTAACATTCTCTTAGCATCTTCAGGAGTCTTAATATCACCATTCCCAATAACGGGAATAGATACATTTTCCTTAACCTGTTTTATAACATTCCAATCAGCTTTGCCACTGTATCCTTGACTCCTAGTTCTAGGATGAACACAAATTGCACTAGCACCCGCCTTTTCAACTGTCTGAGCCACCAAAACAGCATTGATACTATTACTATCCCATCCACTACGTATTTTAACGGTAACAGGGATAGGAACACTCTCAACAACAGCCTTAACAATTTCATAAATCTTATCAGGATCCTTAAGTAAAGCTGAACCAGCCTGAGCTCTAACTGCAACCTTAGGTACAGGGCACCCCATATTAATATCAATAATATCAGGATGCATATTTTCATATATATACTTAGCAGCAACAATAAATGAATCCTTATCACTACCAAATATTTGTTGTACAATTGGTCTTTCAGAATCATCCATATAAAGCATATCTATCGTTTTTTTATTATTGTATGTAATAGCCTTATCACTAACCATCTCGGCATAAATAAGACCACACCCCATTTCCTTACAAATTCTTCTAAAAGATGAATTACAAATACCAGCCATTGGAGCTAAAACAACTTGATTATTAATTTTAACATTGCCAATATACCACTCCATATAATAACCTTTCTAAAACTATTTTTGTTTTTTTAATAAATCTCTTATTTCTTCTAACAATAAAACCTCATCACTCTTTTTAGCAGGTTCTTCTTTTTTCTCTTCTACTTTTTCTTCTTTCTTAAAGTTTTCAAAAAGCTTAACCATCAAAAAGATACATAAAGAAATAATTAAAAAGTCAATTACAGCTTGTATAAAATTACCATAAGCTATAACAGCATCACCAAACTTTAAACTTAAATTGGAAAAGTTTAAACCACCAATTACAATTCCAATGACAGGCATTAATAAATCATTTACCAAACTTGTTACTATTTTTCCAAAAGCAGAACCAACAATAACACCAACTGCCATATCTACAACATTTCCACGTGAAATGAATGTTTTAAATTCATTTGCTTCCTTAGTTATCTTTTCAAGATTTTTTTCAATATTAGCGTTCTTAATTTTACTTTTTTTCTTTTTCATAAAATTTCCTCCATATAATAACCTCTCTGTAGATATTATAATAATAATACCATTATTTGCAAGAAAAAAGAGTTAAATTATGAATCTAACTCCTTTAATAATTCAGCTTTAGTTAATTTACTGGTATTTTTTATACCTTTTTCTTTAGCTAACTCTCTTAATTTAGTAACAGATAATGATTCTAAATTTTCCTCATTCTCTTCAGGCATTTTACCATTTGCAACTAAATAATCAATCTGTTCCTTAGTTAAAGTTTCATATTCTAATAAAGCATCAGCTATAAGTTTCAATAAATCTTTATTCTTATTAATAATATCAGTAGCATCTTTATGACAATTATTAATAATCTTTCTCATTTCCATATCAATTTCATTAGCAACTTCATTTGAAAAATGTTGACTCTTATTATAATCTCTTCCTAAGAATACACTACCTTCTTGTTGTTCAAATTGAAGAGGTCCTAAATCACTCATACCATATTCAGTTACCATAGCTCTTGCTATTTTAGTAGCCTTTTCAAAGTCATTGTGAGCCCCTGTAGTAATTTCTCCAAAAATAACTTCTTCAGCTGTTCTACCACCTAATAGACCAGTAATTTGTTCCAATAAATCTGTCTTAGTTGAACATAATTTTTCCTCAGTAGGAACCATCATATTATAACCACCAGCAGTACCTCTAGGAATAATAGTTACTTTTTGTACATCACTAGCATTTTTTAACTTTATACCAATAACAGCATGTCCAGCTTCATGATAAGCAACAAGCTTACGATCATTTTCACTATACTTACGAGATGTCTTAGCAGGTCCCATAAGTACTCTGTCAGTAGCTTCATCGATTTCACTCATTGTAATCTCTTTTTTATTTCTTCTTACAGTAAGTAAAGCTGCTTCATTCAATAAGTTTTCCAAATCAGCTCCACTAAAACCAGGTGTTCTCTTAGCTAAATTCTCTAAAGTAATGTTATCAGCAAGAGTCTTATTCTTAGCATGAACTGCTAATATTTCTTCTCTTTCTCTTACATCTGGTAAATTAACTGTAACTTGTCTATCAAATCTTCCAGGTCTAAGTAATGCAGGATCCAAAACATCAGGACGGTTAGTAGCAGCAATTATAATGATACCTTCATTAGCACCAAATCCATCCATTTCAGTAAGTAATTGGTTAAGAGTTTGTTCTCTTTCATCATGCCCACCACCTAAACCAGTACCTCTTTGGCGTCCTACAGCATCTATTTCATCAATAAAAATTAAACATGGTGCATTTCTTTTAGCCTGTTGAAACATATCTCTTACACGACTAGCTCCAACACCAACAAATAATTCTACGAAATCAGAACCACTAATAAAATAAAATGGAACATCAGCTTCTCCAGCTACCGCCTTAGCAAGTAAAGTTTTTCCAGTTCCCGGAGGCCCCATCAATAATACACCCTTAGGAATTCTAGCACCTAAACTTTGGAATTTTTTAGGATTCTTTAAGAAGTCAATTAACTCTCTAACTTCTTCTTTCTCTTCTTTTAAACCAGCAACATCTTTAAATGTTACTTTGTTATTATCACTACTTAATCTAGCTCTGCTCTTACCAAAATCTAAAGAACTCTTATTACCAGCTAATTGTTTATTTAAAAACCAAAAAGCAGCTCCTACTAATAAGACAATTGGTAATACATTAACAACTATCAAAAGTAATGATGAAGCTTCTGGATCAGGATTAGCAATTACCTCAAAATCTTGATTATCACTAGCTTCAACTATCTTTTTAACAACTTCTTCACTTAAAGGCAATGTAGCCACAAAATATTCATTATCCTTACTACCTCTAAGTTGACCAGTAATCTCATAAATATAAGCATTGCCACGAGTAGTAATCTCCAATTTTGCAATATTACCAGAATTTAATTCTGTAATAAATTCATTATAACTTAACTCTTCAACCTTCTTATTTGCAATATTAGCAAAATAAAAAATACCCAACATTGCTAAAACAACAAATAAATATGGTAAAAGTCCTCTTTTAATAATTTTCTTATCCATACCTTTATTCACAACTTTTCCTCCTTAATTGTATTTCAATATTATATCATAACTTTCTGTTACTTTTTTATCAAATTTAGATTTTTTAATTCCAGGTATCCATACTATTTGTCCCTTAGAATCAACAACTATTGGCCAAGAATCTCTCAGAGCCAAATTTAGCTTTTTGTCAATAAAAATATCTTTAACCTTCTTAGTTCCATTTAATCCTTTAACCATAATCTTATCACCAATTTTTCTAGTTCTAACAATTAGTGGTAAATATACATCATCACTATTAAGTCTACAAATACTATTATTATTGCCATCTATATCGTAAACTCTTTCTATAGTATGTCCATTAGGTAAAGTAATATAATTATCAAATTCTATTTCATAACTAGTTATTTCCTCTGTATCACGTTTTAATTCTAGCATATCGTAACACTTATTAGCAACAACCTGGTTAGGCAAATTGATAAAACTATTGGCTTTTTTACTATATATCAAATTCATTATTAAATCAATATGTTTATCACCAACAAGAATCAAATCATCTTGGTAAAAATCACTAAGTAAATAATACAAAATTTCTCTTTGAAGATATTCATCTTCTTCCTTAAATTTACTAATCAAAATAAAATTACCATCAAAAACCCTTTTTAATGCTCTATCACGTTCTTTATTAATAAATAAAGATGCTCTCTCTAAAGTTTCACTAAACTTTAAAAACTTAAGATGTACATTCTTATCTTCATCCTTTAAAAACGGTAAAATATACTTTCTATAACGATTTCTAGTATATTTATCACTATTATTAGTTCTATCAATAAAATATTTAACACCGTTTTCTATATTATACTGTTCTAATTCTTCTTTAGTATAATCAAGAAGTGGTCTTACAATTAAATAGCCATTCATATCAACAATTTTTTTAAAACCAGAATATCCATTTAAATTCGATCCTCTAACAATTCTCATCATAATAGTCTCAATCAAATCATCCCCATGATGAGCCGTCATTAAATAATCAGCAGTATATTTTTTAACAATGTTATCAAAGAAATTATAACGTATTGTTCTAGCTTCATTTTCAAAATTATCATCGCCATACTCTTCAATAGTCATAGTCTCAAAAATTATTTTATTTTTTTCACAATAACATTTAACATACTCTGCTTCTTCTATACTCTCAACTCGAACATTATGATTAACATGAGCAATAATTAACAATAAATGATATTTTTTCCTAATTTTTAACAACATATCAACTAGAGCCATAGAATCAGGTCCGGCCGAACATCCAATAACTATAATATCATTTTCATTAAAAGAAAAACTGTTTTCAATATTAATCATAACTCCTCCTATACCACTATCAGTAATTATAGCACACAAAGAAAAAAAAGAGAATTTATTCTTCAGGTATTTTGATGATAAATTCTCCATCTTTTGAATATAAATATTTTTCTCTAGCATAACGTGCTATATAATCAGGGTCTTGTAATTTTAAAGCATCAAGCTTTAACCTTGCCTCTTCATCTTTAAGTTCTACTAATTGTTCATCGAGTTGTTTTTTTTCTTGATATTTATCATAAATTTCAACCCAATATTTACCTATTGTAAAAGTAGTAGCCACAATGACAATAATAGAACTAGCCCCAAAAATAAGCATTCTTCGTTGCATCTTTCTTACTCGCAAGCTCTTTTTTCTAGCCACTAATTTCACCTACCCTTACAACATATATTATAAGGCCAATTAATGTACATATACAATAAAAACAAAACCAAAAAAATCGACTTTACATTTATTTTTTACAATTTAAATTAAAAATATATAAAAAAAGTAAAAATCCCCCAAGAAACAATACTAGAAAATAAATATGTAAAATACCATTATTAATAAATAACAAAATAAAAAAATAAATAAGAGACATTATCAAAATAAATAAAAACGTATTTATAAAACATATTAATTTTCTTTTATAAAATAAAAATCTATATAAAATCTTAAAAAGAATACCAAAAACAATGCCAAAAATAAAAGAATATATAAGACAAATAATTTGTAATTTTAAATTCAATTATTTAAATAACCTACTAAAAATACTATCTTCTTTATTCTTTTTAACATTGTCATCAATATAATCAATTGAACTAATAGTACCCTTTATAGAAACATTTCCTTGTAATGTATCCAATTTAACAAGTTCCAAATCACTACCCTTAATCAACATAAATCCCATAATAGTTTCCAATAAAAATTGTTCTTTATCAAAATTTTCTATTTTTTTTACTCCTGTTATAACTAAACTCTTTTTTTCAAACAAACTAACTCCATGACTATAACTATTAATATTATTATCTTGTTTATCCATAACTATCCTCCTAAAGAATAATATGTACAAATCAAAAAAATATGCAAAAAAAATATGCCCACATGGACATATTGAATTATTACTCTTCAGTAGCTACATCATCTGCTTTTTTATAAGCATCTAAAATAGCTTCTTCAAACATAGCACGAACTTCTGGATTAATTGGATGAGCTATATCACGATAACCACCAGCAGCTACCTTTCGGCTAGGCATTGCTATAAAAAGTCCGTTATCTCCTTCTATAATACGGATATCATGTACTGCAAAACAATCATCTAATAATACAGATGCAATTCCTTTCATACGAGAACCTTCTTTTTCAATTTTACGTACATTTACAGTTGTAATCTTCATATGATTATTCCTCCCTCTAAAGTATTTAAACTTTATAAGTATATTTTATAATATACAATATTAAATTGCAAGATTTTTATTGTTATATATAAGAAAAATAATCATTCCATGATCTCTAAATTGTTAATTAATAAGTCAGTATAACTAAATGATTTAATTACCTTATTTGGAAGTTCAACCGTAAATATTGCTGGATAAACTCCTACAATCTTACCTATAAATTCCTCATTTTGATTTCTTATACCATTAAATCTAAATACATGCTTAATTCCCCTATTTTCAGCAACAAGATTTTTAATTTTATCAAGCATCATCTAGGATACCCCACATACATAGTACCATTGGTAATAATTCCACCAATACCATCTTTTCCATATTTTGTTTTTTCAATCAAATGAATTAAATCAATACTTTGGTTTTTATCAGAAAGAGCTAAAGATGCTGCTATTATAGCAGGATCTAATGCATGTATATTTATTCTTTTAGGACTTGAGGCAAAATTAGCACCAGCTTTAATTAACTCTTCATAATTTGACTGACACGCCCCAGCAATTATAATTAGTTTATCCTGACTTTTTTCATACTTACGTGCTTCCTTAACGGCATCAATAAAATTAATTGTATTTTGGTAATTGTTCAAATCCTTACTATCTCGTTTTTTTGCATAATAAGCATCATGACCAGTAATAACAACAATATCCGGTTGAAATTCATTAAGAAGCTCACCAATACGATAAGGTATATCTACTTCTGACAATGTTATACCATTCGCTTTTACCTTAAGATCATCATAAAAACGCATACATCTTTCTAAATAATCATTATCACCATCTATATGTAAAATTTTACCCGGTAAATAAAAATACTGACTCCTATCAATACTAATATCTCTAACATTAGCATCGATTATTTCCTTGTCATTATCAACAAATCTATCAGCTTTTACTAAGTCATCAATATCACAATCAGCAATCAACCGCAAATCAACGCCCTTTAAAAAAACCGTATTTCCCTCAAAACCAATAATTTTAAAGACAACATCATGTTTATAAGAAATACGAGTTACTAAATCACCAACCTTAAAATTCAAACAGCATCATCTCCAGTCTAAGTATATGAAATAAATAAAATTTTAGAACATAACAAAAAATTCTTAAGAATATACCTTAAGAATATACATTAAATCATAAATAAATTAATTCTTTTCAGTTAATGCATTTGCCAATTCAACAAAAACTTTAACATCAAGTTGTTCAGCTCTAACACTTAAATCAAACCCATACTTAGAAAGAACTTCAGTAACAATACTCAAATCATAATTTTTTAAATTATTACGCAAATTTTTACGTTTAAATTGAAAACTATCATGAACTATCTTTTCGAAAAAAGTAAAATCAGAAACAGGTAAACATACTTCTTTCTCAGTAAACGAAACTATAACACTATCAACATTAGGTACAGGTATAAACTCAGTTCTTGGAACCAAAAACTCTTTTTTCACATCATAATAATACTGTAATAAGACTGATATAGATCCATAATCACGACTACCACACGGACAAGCAAATCTATCTCCTACTTCTTTTTGTACCATCATAACAATTTTATTAAAATGTAACCCGCTATTTATTAATTTTAAAATAATTGGTGTAGTAATATAATAAGGAACATTACTTACAAAATATAAATTATCATAAGAATATTTTCCTACATCATTTAATAAATCCGAATTTAAGAAGTCTTGAAACAAAATATCTATATTTTTAAAAGAACCAATCCTTTTATTAAGTTCATCACGTAAATCTTCATCAATCTCATAAGCTAAAACATTACTTGCTACACTAGCCAACTCCTTAGTTAAAATAGCTCCACCAGGCCCAACTTCAATAACCAAAGAATTACCACCAATACCAGCAGCATCAACTATTCTCTTAACAATTGCTGGATCCTTCAAAAAATTCTGACCATACTTCTTCTTAAATTTAACATCATATTTTTCCACCAAATCACCCCTAACAAAATTTAAAAACAAAAATAATTTTAACCATTTTGAATATAAAATACAACAAAAATACTAAATAATTTCTAATTCTTCTTCAAATACAACATTACTTTTCTTTCTTCCAAAGATTTTAAAAACATCTACAATAAGAATTGCTATAGATGGAATAACAATGCCACATATAAAACCATAAGAAGTCATTAAAAACTTTCGAATATAACCAAGCCTTGGTATTTTTAAAATAACTCTACCATAAATATTTTCTTCATTAACAAGAGAAGGATCTTCAATACTATTATTATCACCTTTAGTTCTAAAAATATAGTTCCCATTTTTAGCTTTTTGCTTTCCAACTATCCTATGGGTAACAGTTAAACTGGGATATGAAGGATCCTGAGAAGAAAAAGTAATTATATCACCAATATCAAGTTGTATTCCCTCTTCCCTTTTAACAACAATAGCGTCATTAATTTTTATAGTTGGAATCATACTACCAGAAACTATTACATAGGCATTAAATAATGGCATTTTGTTATTACCATGATTAACATTATATAATAAATCACCAAAATAAACAGTAATAAATAATGCTAGGATTACAAAAAAGACAAGAGCAGCATACAAAATAGATTTAGTAATAAAATAACCAATATATTTTATCTTATCAAATAAGGACATATTAAATTGATTATTAATATATTTAGCACTTATCCCCATATCATTTCCTCCTAATTTAAACTAATTATAATACTTAAATATATATATTTTCTATAAGTTAGGCAAAAAAAAAGAACATTTGACACGTTCTTACAATTAGTTAGTATAAACTTTTAAAATAATTTTAAAACTTTCATCACTATAATCTTTATTTAACCAAATATGCAAACGAAAATCATCAGTAAGCATAATTTTATTAGTACTTTTATTATCAAAAGTACCATAATACAAAGCCATTGAATCAAAATCTGAATTAACTACAAATGACTTTGGATTCTTAGTAATAAAAGTAGAAAAATACTCATTATTAATCTTTTTTTCCAATTGAACTTTTAAATTATCATTACTAGAAAATAATGAACCATCTAATTTAACAACCTCTATCGCTATCCAATAATTAATTAACTCTTCTGAAGAAATTAAGGTACTAACATTAAAATCATATACGTTAGCTTCCTTATCTAAAATTTCCAAATCAAAATTAGACTTACTATTTAACTCAGATGATAAAATAACATTATTACTTTTATTATTAATCGATAAAGAAATATTTCCATTTGACGTAAGAGGATAATCAGAAGTAGAAAGTGCATAAGATACTCCAACAAAAGCAATTATTATTATCGCAATCGCTAAAACAGACAATAAAATTTTACGTGACAAATAATTATCCACAAAAAATCATCCTCTACAAAAATTAATTAAAACACATCTATTCAGATTTACCATATACACTTATTTCAATACCAAAACTATTGACAGTATCTAAAGTAAGTGTAGTATTAGAATCAATCCACATTCTTAATCGATAATTATTAACACTACTTTTAGTATTTGATACTTTAGTCAAAATCTTACTATTATTAGGAGCTCCACACTTAGATTTAGATGACAAACTATCAAAAGATATAGGCTCCAAAACTGGTACATAACTGCCACTTTCTTGCTTTTCCAAGTATACTTTAACATCTTTAGAATCAATAGAAGTAAAATTATTATCAATTTTCAATACTATTTCATAATCAGTTTGCTTAGAGTCTCCTAACTCAGCATTAACCGTAAAATCATAATATTGACCACTTACCATATTAGTCTTTCCACTTTCATCATCTAAAATACTCATATTATTAATAAAGAAAATATTACTATTTTCATCATATGTCATAACAACTGAGCCAGAATCATAAAATTGCTCACCATTATTCTTTTGATTATTCATAAAAACAACCAAAGTCACAATAATGACGCATAAAACAATTACACTAACACAACCAAGACCCAAAACAAGTTTCTTTGAAACCCCATTCTTACTACTTTCCATTATTCCTCCTAGGAAACTTTTATACTTATTTTTCCTTTAAACTCTTTTAATTCATCACTTAATACATAAGTATCACTAAGCCACACACGTAATCTAAACTTTTTAACTTCACCTTTTTTTATTCTACCAGTTGTCAAAACTCTTTTATCAGGTTCATCAAGTGAAACACGTATATTTGCAAAAGATGGAACTATATTACTAGCAAACTGTTTTAATGGAACGTCTTCTTCATTAGTTAAATAGACCTTAACATAATCATAATTAAATTCATTACCACTAATAACATCTTCCAAATAAATATCATACTTTAAAGAATCAGCCTTTATATCATCAGCAATAACTGAAAATTCAGCATAACCGACTATACCAGATTGAATCTTTGTACTATCTAAACTTTTACCACTAGCATCAGTAATTGGAAGCTTAGATGATAAATAAACTTCATTTTGTCCATTAAAATTAACATAAGACAAATTATTTTTATCACGGCCAGGATAAACACCAATAAAAATAAAAAATATTAGTACCAGAAGACAAAATATCAACCCTTTATGTCCTGACATCCAAGACCAAACATTTGCCATCAAACCACCGCCACCTACTATAATCATCATCTAAAGACTATCATAAAAGATATTATAAGTCAAACATATCACTGGCATTATTAGAAGTTACTTTACCAACTTCTAAAGAAGAAATATTAAATATATCAGCTATCTTTGAAGCTATAACTGGAATATACTTAGAACTATTCTTTTTTCCTCTAAAAGGTACAGGCGTTAAATATGGACTATCAGTCTCCAAAACAATATTTGAAAGGCCAATTTCTTTTACAACATCCCCTAAATTAGAATTAGTAAAAGTAACAACCCCACCAATACCAAGTTTATATCCTAATTTAATATATTCCCTAGCAGTCTCAAGACTACCACTAAAGCAATGAATTACTCCTTTTAAAGGATACTCTTTTAATATACTTATAGTATCAAAAGTAGCATCACGTGAATGAATAACAACAGGTAAATTTAATGAAACAGCAACTTCTAACTGTTTTCGAAAAAGAGTAATTTGTTCCAATCTATCATTCTTACCATAATGATAATCCAAACCAATTTCTCCTATACCAACAACCTTAGGATTATTCAAACAATCCTTTAAAAATAAAAGTTGTTCATCACCAACAAGTTTAGCTTCACTTGGATGATAACCTAAAGTTAAATAAATGCAATCATATTCTTTAGAAAGATTAATTGCCTCCTCCAATGTATCAAAAGTACAAGCAGAAACAATCATTTTATCAACATTATTAGCCAAATTTTCCTTAATAACTGCATCAATATCATCATAATCAGCTGATGATATATGACAATGAGTATCTATAAACATAAATTTCCTCCAAAACAAAAATACCACATTACTGGCATTTTTGCAATTTACACAACCTTATCCTAACATAATAATAAACGACACAAAAAAGATAAACAACATCAACAATATCGTAGCTTTCAATAATTGAAATAATTAAAAATAACAAAATAGTAAGAAAAAACACATCAATAGCATACTTCTTCAATAACTTATTAGTCATATAAATCTCCTTATAAAATTGAATTAATACTACTAACACAACACAATTAAATATAGCAGAAAAAAAGGAAAGTTACTATATTTAACTCTCCTTTTTAATTATCATAGACAAGAATTTTACATTAAGCTAATTCTTTTAATATTTCATCTTTATCCAATCTTTTGAAAATTATAACTGCCTCTCCCAAATTATATTCATTATCAGATGAAAAATCAAAAGTTTGTAAATTATTATTAAGTTGATGTCTTATTTCTTCACTAGTATGTCTCATAAATGGTTCTAATAAAACAGCACAAACTCTTATAGATTCCAATAAATTATAAATTACTGTTCCCAATCTATCTTTCAAATTCTCATCTTTTGCTAAAACCCAAGGTGTAGTATCATCAACATACTTATTACTAGCACGTAAAACATTAAAGATTTCTGTTAAAGCATCACTTATCAAATAATTATCCATTTTTTCTTCTACTTTAGCATTTAATCCATTAATAAGTTCAATAAATTGATTATCCAAAGTATCATTAACATTCTTATTTGTAACTTTCCCATCAAAATATTTATTACCCATTGAAATAGTTCTTTGTACCAAGTTACCAAGTACATTAGCTAATTCACCATTGATTCTCTCTACTAATAATTCATAAGTAAGATTACCATCATTAGCATAAGGCATTTCATGTAATAAATAAAATCTAATTGCATCTAAACCAAATTTTTCAACTAAATCATCAGCGTATATAGCATTACCCCTAGACTTACCAATTTTATCATTATTAGTAAGTAGCCAAGGATGTCCAAATATTTTTTTAGGAAGTTCCAAACCTAAAGACCATAAAAAGCAAGGCCAATAAACAGAATGAAATCTAACAATATCTTTACCAATGACATGTACATCTACTGGCCATAATTTTTTAAATCCATCAGTCTCATTATCAACATCATAACCAATATTAGTAATATAATTAGTTAACGCATCTAACCAAACATAAACAACATGTTTTTCATCAAAAGATACTGGAATTCCCCACTTAATTGATGTACGTGAAACACATAAATCTTGTAAACCTGGTTTTATAAAGTTATTAACCATTTCATTTTTTCTAGAAATAGGTAAAATAAACTCTGGGTTTTCTTCAAAATATTTTTCAAGCTTATCTTGATATTTTGATAGCCTAAAGAAGTAAGCCTCTTCACTAGAAATTTTAACTTCTCTTCCACAATCAGGACATTTACCATCTACTAACTGTGATTCAGTCCAGAAAGATTCACAAGGAGTACAATAAAGCCCTTTATATTCTCCCTTATAAATATCTCCATTATCATACATTCTCTTAAAAATGTGTTGAACAACTTCTTCATGATGTTTATCAGTCGTTCTAACAAATTTGTCATAACTAACATCCATCAAGTCCCATATTCTCTTAATCTCTGCCGCAACAGTATCAACATATTCTTGAGGTGAAACGCCAGCTTGTGCTGCTTTTTCCTCTATTTTAACACCATGTTCATCAGTTCCAGTTTGAAGATAAACGTCATATCCTCTTTGTCTCTTATAGCGTGCTATTGCATCAGCCAAAACAGCCTCATAAGTATTACCAATATGTGGCTTACCAGATGTATAAGCAATTGCTGTTGAAATATAAAATTTTTCCTTCATAATAATCCCTCCCAATAATCAAAACACAATAAAAAAATTATTATAAATATAAGGACGAACAATTCGCGGTACCACCTTATTTTATAATAATTATATTATTATACACTCAAATAGTTAACGCCTATATACGACCATACCTACATATCGATACAGCAGTTCAGAAGCCATATTTTAAAAAAACACTATCCTCTTTCTCACCATAAATTCGAGGTCTCTTTAATAGATTAATTTTTCAAAACTCTTCATCACAACATTCAAGATATGGACAAATTATAACATAACTATCTTTATTCTTCAATATGTTTTCCAAGAAATTGTGCTGTAATATTAACAAGTTTTTCTTCTAACTGGCCAATATCACCGTTATTAGAAATAGCTAAAACTAATCCAACGGCATCACCATTCATTATAATAGGATATATAACATAAGATAAAGACTCCTTTAAATTATCTATTAACTCTATTGGATGCATACTATTTTCAACAAGACACTTTCTATCACTCATTACATCTTCAAGAAACTTTGATATATTCTTATCTACATAATTTTTCTTTAAAGTACCAGAACCAGCAATAAATTTATCACGGTCAGTAATTAAAACCGTTTTATTTATATTATTATTAATTATTTCAACCAATTCTTTAGCAACATCACTCATATCAGTCATTTTAGAAAATTTTTTTAAAGCAATCATTTCACTATCAACAAATATTTCTAAAGCTTCCCCATCACGAATTCTTAGAGTACGTCGAATTTCTTTTGGAATAACAATTCGTCCTAAATCGTCCACTCTTCTAACAACACCAGTTGATTTCATAAAATTATTCCTCACTTTCTACATACTTATATTTTCCCAAGAACTCCATAATTTATACCAATATTTGCCTCTCACTAATATTATAAACAATATTTCCAAAATTTACCTTGGTAAATATTTCCATAAAAAAAATAGCAATTTGCTATTTTTATAAACTATTAAATATTCTTGAATTATTTAATGTAAAAAGATAATGATCATTATGTTCTTTAATACCATTTACTAAAATAGTATCTTTAACTAAAATTTTAAAATCAATGTTTTCTAACAATTGCTTCTGATAACTGCCATTAATAAATTTAGTGGCATCATCAATAATTTTTTTCTTTTTAATAGCATCAACATCACTTGAAAATAAACAATCAACATTATTAAGAATATCTTCACTTGTATATTTTTTAAGATGCTCCTTAATAGTTTTCTTTATTTCTTTATTAATATTTGCAAAATCCTTTTTAGTTAATTTAAATACATCAGAGTCATTTTCTAACTTAAAATCATTAATTTTTTCATTTAAACCATCAATTCTAATTCTTTTAAGATCAACAACTACTTTTACCATATCTTCTCGATACTTATCTAATATACTATTAAGATTTTCTGTATTTAAAATAACTTTACTCTTTTTAGCTAAATCTAAAAACTTACTTTTAATCAAATCCATAGAATCAAGAGGTGGTTTTTTAAGTAGAGACATTATATCCTCATCAACCAATACATTAGTGTTATTTCTAACATTTTCAATTAATGCATTTCTATAATTCTTAAAATGATTTAGTTTTAATTCTTCAATTGTCTCATTCATTTTTTACCTCCAGTATTATAAGTTAAACAAATATTTATAGAATTAGTCAATATTATTTCCAAATTTCTCATAAATTTTATCTAACAATTCAACTAAGTAATATATAGGATGACGTTCTAACTTAATAATATCAAGCACAATTATCAAATCATTTCCTCGTCCAATAAATCTAAACATATTTGAAATATTAAAAGCGTCCATAAAAACATCTTCAGTATTAAGTTTAGAAACAACTTCTTTAGGGAAATACATTTCTATAGAATTTTTAGTCTGTCTAACTCTACTTATTTTTAATTTAGCAGCTAATTTTTCAAACCACTCTTCATACATATAAACAATTAAATCATTATCCAAACGACCAAATCTATCCTCAAGTTCATCTTTTACTGCAATAAATTTATCATATGAATCAATTTCATTAATCTTACGATGAATTTCGATTTTTAAATCATCTTCACTAACATAAGCGTCTTTAATATGTGTGCTAACATTAATAAGAGGCATAGTATCTTTTTCACTGTCATCATCTTTAACAGCAATATTCTTCTTAAGGTTAACCTCATCATTTAACATTTTTAAATATAAGTCGATACCAACAGAATCAATAAAGCCAGCCTGCTCACTACCAAGGATATCTCCAGCACCTCTAATTGATAAATCCCTCGTTGCTATCGAAAAACCACTACCAAGTTCCGTAAACTCCTTAATAACATTAAGACGTTTTATAGCCGTATCAGTAAGAACCTTAGCTGGATTATACATTAAATAAGCATAAGCAAATCTATCGCTTCTTCCAACACGTCCACGAATCTGATATAACTGGCTCAAACCAAAACGATCAGCATCAATAATAATTAATGTATTAACATTAGGAATATCAATTCCAGTTTCAATAATTGTAGTACATACAAGAACATCATATTTATGATCAACAAAATCAATAATACGTCCCTCTAACTCATTTTTGGTCATTTGACCATGAGCAACAACTATTCTAGCTTCTGGTACTAAATTACTAATTTTTAATTGCTCCTCTTCAATTGATTGAACTCTATTAAATAGAATAAAAACTTGACCATCACGACTTAATTCTTTATAAATAGCATCTTTAATAATTTGCATGTTTTCTTCTATAACATAAGTTTGTACAGGATAACGATTAACAGGTGGCGTCTCAATTAAAGATAAACTTCTAATACCAACTAAAGACATTTGTAAAGTTCTAGGTATTGGTGTAGCAGTTAAAGTAAGTACATCAACGTTCGTTTTATATTGCTTAATTTTTTCTTTATGCATAACACCAAATCTTTGTTCCTCATCTATTACAAGCAAACCTAAATCTTTAACCACTACATCGTCACTAAGTAACCTATGAGTACCAAATACTAAATCTATTGTTCCATCACGAAGTCCTTGAAGAATCCTTTTAACCTCACTAGGAGAAGTAAAGCGATTCAACAAACCTATAGATACAGGAAAATTTTTAAATCTTTGAAGAGCATTTTCATAATGCTGGTTAGATAAAATAGTAGTTGGACATAAAAACAAAACTTGTTTTGAATCTAAAATAGCTTTAAATGCCGCAACAAATGCCACCTCAGTTTTTCCAAAGCCAACATCACCACATAAAAGACGATCCATTGGCACAGATGATTCCATATCAACCTTTATCTGAGCAATTGCTTTCTCTTGATCCTTAGTAAGTTCATAAGGAAAATCCCTTTCAAAAGCAATAGACATATCACAATCCGGTGAAAAAGAAAATCCCTTACGTGCTTCCCTTTCAGCATACAAAACCAAAAGTTTATCGGCAATATCAACAACTTTCTTTCTAACTCGCGCCTTAGTTTTACCCCATTCACTACCACCAAGTTTATTAACTTTAGGTACCATTCCTTCATTACCAGAATACTTACTTATTAAATCAATTTTTTCAACCGGAATATATATTTTATCAGTACCTTGATATAAGATCTCCAAATAATCCTTAGAAATTCCATTAGAAGTAAGCGTCTTAATACCATTATAAATACCAATCCCATGAACATTATGAACAACATAATCACCAACTTCTAATTTTGAAAAATCAGAAATACTTGTAGAATATTTAAACCTTGTATTATATTTTTTATTTTTTTCCTTCGTTAAAAATAATTCATGAGCCGTAAGTACAACAATATTATTATAAATAAATCCTTGATTAATCTCTTTCTCCACTAAATTAACATTACCATATTCAATAGAATCAATAGTAGTTTCAACATAAGGCATATTAAGTTTCTTAGCAATACTATCAAGTTGAAACTTTTTTAAACATACAATAACAGTTTTGCCTAAGGAGATATTTTTTCTAATCATACTATTAATTTGATTAATATCTTCAGAAAAATTATTAATAGTTTTAACACCAAAATTTATTACATCAGAATACTTATTATGGTCAACAAGGTTATTAATAGTCATATAATAAATTGGAAATTTAGGCTTAATGCCATCTAAAGAAAACATATAATTACCATCAAATGTTATATCTTTATCAGCACGATATGTATCCATTTCTTCACAAATATGTGAATAACTAAGACCCAATTGCTCATAATCCTTAAATACAACTACTCCATCTTCAAAATAATCACTTATAGAAACTACTTTTTCCACTTCTGGCAAATATTTTTGCTTACCAAACTTACTTTCTTCCACAGTTTTAGTGGATAAAAATTCAAAAAATGGTTTAATTAAAATATTGTCAATTACACATAAAGATTTTTGTGTCTCTGCATCAAAATATCTTATTGATTCAACTTCATCATCAAAGAACTCAATACGTACAGGATTATCCTCATCAATTGGAAATATATCAACAACAAATCCTCTAACCGCAAACTCACCCGTTTTAGTAACTATAGTATCCCTTGTGTAACCACACTTAACTAATTTCTCGGCCAAAGCTATTGGAGAAACCACATCATTATTTTTTAGTGCAAAAACACTATTAATATATGTATCCTTGCTAGGTAAAAAACGCAAAACTCCCATTAAATTAGTAATAACAATACTAGGTTCATTATTAGCAATCTTATTAAGAGTCTCCAATCTTGTAATTCTAAGATCAGGACTTATTGCTAAAGCTTCACTGGTAAGAAAATCATCCATTGGAAAAAGCCTAGCCTTATCAGTGTACAATGATAAAGATGAATATAAATTATTAGCTTCAAACAAAGAATTAACAACAACTAAAATATTCTTATTAGATTGCTTCAAAATATCATTCAAATATACACAAAAAAACTCATCAGTAAGTCCAACTATACCAATGTTTTTTCTCAAATCAATCTGTACCAAGTTATCAAAAAAATTCATGTAACATCACCTATTCTTTTGATTATATTTACTCATTAAATCCGAAAAAGGTAACTTAAAATAATCATCTAATACCTCAGTCAAATGATTAAAAAGAGCATCATATATCTTCAAATCATCAGAAGATATTTTACCTAAAACATAATCTTTGATATCAATACTCTTATCTTTAGCTATACCCACTTTTAAACGTTTATATTCAGTGGTACCTAAACACTCAGCAATATTTTTTAATCCATTATGTCCACCACTTGATCCATTTGACTTTAGTTTAAAATTTCCAACAGCCAAATCCAAGTCATCAGAAATAACCAATATATCATTAATATCTACTTTAAAGAAATTAACACAATCTCTAACTGACTCCCCAGATAAATTCATATAAGTTTGCGGTTTTAAAAAAATTACTTTTTCCTCAGCCAAATTTACTTGCATATATAAAGCATTAAATTTTTTCTGCCAACCATTAGTATCATACTTTTTAGCTTTCACATAATAATCTATAGTCATGAATCCGATATTATGACGTGTATTTTCATATTCTTTGCCAGGGTTTCCTAACCCTATTATCAACTTCATGTAACAAACCTCCAATAACTATACAAAAGCATAGTTTTTATTAATGTATCAGTAAATAATTACTTTTTAGAATAATGATATTCTTTATAAATTATTGATTTAGCAATATTTCTTTCACTAGCCACTTTTTTAATTGCATCCTTTTCACTCATACCATCTTCTACATATATATTAACATGCTCAATAATACTTAAATCACTATAATCAACTTCAGTATGACACCCGTCAACAATCAAAACAAATTCACCCTTCATCTCATCAACAACATCAATAAGATTACTAATTTTATCACGAGAAATTTCCTCATGTATTTTAGAAATCTCACGCGAAATTGAAATGTTTCTATCTCCAAAAACAGCAAGCATATTTTTCAAAGTATCCTTGATTCTATGAGGCGCTTCATAAAATATAATAGTATATGGTAAACTTTTTAGTTTTTCCAATTCCTTTTTCTGTTTACCACCTTTTGCATTTAAAAAACCATAAAAAAGAAATGGTGATGGTTGAATTCCAGAACTAGTCAAAGCTGGTACAAAAGCTGTAGCCCCAGGCAGACTTATAACATTAAATCCCTGTGAAATTACCTCTTTAGCGACTAAATAACCAGGATCACTAATAATAGGAGTACCTTGATCAGTAACTAAACCAATATTAAATCCTTTTTTCAATTCATCGGTGACATATACTTTTACTTTTTCTTCATTAAATTCGTGACAACTAACTAATCTTTTTTTAATATTATAATTCTTTAATAACTTCCCGGTTTCTCTAGTATCCTCACAAAGAATAAAATCAACTTTTTCAAGAGTTTTAAGCGCCCTAACAGTAATATCATCAAGATTACCAATAGGTGTTGGGATTAAATACAAGCTAGCACTATCATCATAACTCTTTTGTCTCATTTTTTCACCTCCACAATCAACTTACTATACTCTTCAGTCATCTTACCATCATTATTATATAAAATCAAAGGATTTTCTATTTTAAGTCCAGACTTTCCACCCTTTTGTCCTTCAACAAGGACAAGTGTTGATTCTTTATTAACCTTTTCATATACAAATCTTAATCTTTTAGGTTCAATGCCATTACTTTTAAACAACTCAAAAATTTCCAATAATCTCTCTGGCCTATGAACTATAGCTAGATTTCCATTATTTTTTAACAATTTTTTAGAAATAGAAAAAACATCACTAAGAGTGATTTGCACTTCGTGACGAGCAATTAATTTTTGTGGGCTTAAATTAAAATAGTTCTTTTCATTAACTTTAAAATAAGGGGGATTGCAAGTAATTAAATCATATTTTTCTATATTATCACTAGTTGCAAATTCCTTCATATCTACATTAATGATTTTAATTTGCGATTCTAAACCATTATAATCAACAGACTTTTTTGCCATATCAGCCAACTGTTTTTGAATTTCAACACCATCTATAGCTTTGTTAGTCCTTAAAGACAAAATCAATGGAATAACACCATTTCCACAACCTAAATCTAAAATAAATTTATCACGTTGCCTAATAGTAGCAAAATTAGCTAACATAACACTATCAAGAGAAAATGCAAAACACTCATCATCTTGAAAAATTTTTCTATTTGGGTACCCTAAAATGTCATTAATTACTTCCATTATTACTATCCTTACTAAAAACAACTATTCCTCGATCATTTAAATCAACACTGTAGTTTTTCTTAAAAATATCCACACTAACAACCTTACCTAAACCATGCTCAGTTTCCACAAAAGAACCAACTTTAGGCATATCACGTTTTAACTCAGTATACAAATCGTTTTCATATTCCAAGCAACATAAAAGTCGGCCACAAACACCATTAATTTTGCCAGGATTTAATGCTAAAAACTGATTTTTAGCCATATTAATTGATACACTACCTAAATCCGTCAAGAAAGAATTACAGCATAGAAATAATCCACAAGGACCTAAGCCACCAATTTTTTTAGCTTTATCACGAACTCCAATTTGCCTAAGCTCAATACGAGTTTTATATTTTTGAGCCAACTTTTTAGCCAAGTCTCTAAAATCAACACGTTCATCAGCTAAAAAATAAAATAATAATTGACTTCTGTCAAAATTATAAAAAGCCCCAATAAAATTCATATTCAATAATAAATTAGCACTAAACTTTCTAGCGTCTAAAAGTGCTTTATCAGCAATTTTTTGATTATCATCGGCTTTTTTTAAATCATCTTCAGTAGCAATACGTAAAACACCTTTAAGTGGTAGTGCCAAATTTTCTTCTTTTTCCTTATAAGAATCATTTATAGCTCTAGCCATTTGAACACCATTATCACATTCTATAATAACAAAATTTCCACGTTTTAAACTTAAATCACTACAAGAAACATAATCAATAGTATTATTAAAACTAACTGCAACAACATCAATCACTATTACTCACCACCCAATAACCTAGCAAAGAGAGAATCTAACCACAACTTATAATTAACATTAAATTCAAGTTTTTTCAAGTATTCTTCAATAATTGAAATATAAGAAACAATATCATCATCAGACAATTTTGATAAATACTTGCTTAATATTAAATCATTTTTATTACTCAAATAAGTAATAAATAAACGATTAACATCGTCAAGCATCTTAGCAGCAATAACCTTATCACAAAGTATTTTATCAACAATAGTCGAATAGTTAATAAATAAAGAATCACCAGAAACTATATAATCAATCAGTTCTAAAAGTTCATCACTATATACCAAATCATCTTTTTCAAAATCTACTGATAATACTTGGCATCTAGATAAAATAGTTTCTAACATTTTATACCTATTTGTAGTAACTAGTATAGCAACAATATTATCATTAGGTTCTTCCAAAAATTTTAATATTGTATTTGCCGCCGACTCATTTAATTTATCAGCCTCTTTTATAATGTAAACTCTTTTATTATCTAATAAAGATTTATTTTGAAATTCCTTTTGTAATCCAATTAACTGTCCTTTTTTTATATCTTTACCATCAGGTTCAACTATATATAAATCAGGATAATTATTATTATCAATCAAACTACAAATATTACATTCTTTACAATCTAAAGAATCACTAATTTTCTTCTTTTGCTTACATAAAATTGACTTTGTAAAAATCTTAACAAACAAAAAATCTTTCTCATAATTATTAACTTGAATAATATAAGCATGAGACAATCTATTAGATTGAATAATCTTATTTACTTGAAAACAAAAATTAGATTTATCATAATTATAAGAAGAATTCACCAAACAAAAGACCTCACAATACAATCATTTTAATTAAAATTAAAGAAACTAATCCAGGTGTTCCTAAAAAGGTAACAAAAGATAAAGTTATAGCATTTATAGGTACTGTCATATTGAAATTTACTGCAATTAAGTTATAACCGTACAAAATAAAAGCACTAAAAATAATTCTTTTAAAAAAAGAAATCAACATATAATCATCTCCTATAGAAGAGTATGATTTTTTTTGGGTATTATTCGATTTCTTTTCGATCTTTTAAAGCCCTTTCAAGTGTTAAACTATCAACATACTCCATATCTGCTCCCATAGGAACACCACTAGCTAACCTAGTTACTACAACATTCATTCCACTAAGAACTTTTTTTATATAAAGAGCCGTAGTTTCACCCTCAATGCTTGGTTTAAAAGCTAAAATTATTTCTTTAAAATCGCCTGTATTTATCCTATCTAACAGTTTATCTATCCCAATATCTTCAGGATTAATACCATCAAGTGGAGAAATCAAGCCATTCAAAACGTGATAATATCCGTGAAACATACCAAGTTTTTCAAATAAAAAAACATTTTTTGTATCTTCAACAACACATAACACCTTTCTATCCCTAGTGTAGTCACTGCAAACAAAACATAAATCATCCTCAGTAAGAGCATTACAAGAACTACAAAAATGAATTTTCTTCTTTACATCAGATAAACTATCAGCAAAAAGTTCTACCTGCTCATCATCAAGATTTAAAACAGAAAAAGCCAGTCTTTCAGCGGTTTTTTCACCAATTCCTGGCAAAAATCTAAATGATTCGATCAAATTCCTTATACTATTAGGATACATTACTAAAATAACCCAGGAATATTGGAAAATTTTCCCATTTTCTTCTCTGTTTCAGCATCAACTTTAGCAAAAGCATCATTTAAAGCAATAAGAATCATATCCTCCAACATTTCAATATCGTCCTTATCAATACTATCCTTATTAGCAATATCAACCTTAGTAACCTTTTTAGTACCATCTACAGTAACCTTAACAAGTGAACTTTCACCAGTAAAAGACATAGCATCAATTTCCTTTTTTATATTAAGCATATCTCTTTGTAAAGATTGTGCTTGTTTCAACATAGCTTGAATATTCATATAAATTCCTCCTATTTTAATCCATTTCCACAATATCACCAAATAGTTCTACTGCACTATTAACTATTATATCATCTTCCTTAGGACCTTCAAAGACATTAATAGCAGGTTCTTCAATAATTTTATACTGTTCACCATTCTTTAAAGATAAAATATAATCTTTTTTTACTTTTTCCCATTCATCATCAGTAATTATAGCAATTTTTTTATTAAAATTTGTCAATTTATTGAAAACATCAGTAATTTTATCCAAATTTAATAAATTTTGTTTAACAATCGAATCATAATCATAACTAATTATGACACTATCAACACTAGCAGCTCGAACCTTAGCATCTAAAAGAGAACAAGCAATATACCCTATTTCATCATCAAAAGTATAATCGTTAAAGATACTCATATTGTTAATAATTGTTTTTAAAATTTGCTTATCGGCTAAAGCCAAAGTATTATTAACACGTACTTTCATAATTTCTTGAAGATTTTTTAAATGTAAAGCTTCAATATCAGAATCAACCACATTTTCTACAGAAATTTTTGTCATTGAGTTATTATCATTATTACTATTACTATTATTATCATCATTATTGTCATTACTATTGTTATTATTATCAATAATATTACTACATGTAGTTACTGAAGTTTCCTTAATAGAATTTTCTCTAACATCAGCATTTGAAAATATTTCCCGGGAAATATTTTTTTCCTTACTAATACAATCATTAACAAACTTTAATAGTAACATTTCAATATAAATACTAGGATTGCCACTCTTTTTTATATCGAACATTTTTTCGTTAATAATATTTGTAAGTAAAATTAATTTATCCACATCATAATCAACAGCAGCATTTTCTAAATAATAAGAAATAACAGTATTTTTTAAATAATTCATGAGTTGGGAAATAATTTGTATTAAATTTTTTCCACTACTCTTATAGTTTTCAAGTCTATTTAAAATAGTTTGAATATCAGCATTCATAATAGCATCTAGCAATGTTTGTAAATCATTTCTAGTAATCATATCATTTAATTCAATAAAATCATTCATAACTATTTTATCATTAGAAAATGAATGCAGTTTATCAAGCATACCTAAAGCATCACGCATTCCACCTTCAGAAAGAATGGCAATTTCACCTAAAACATCATCATCTATCAAAATATTTTCAATAGAGCAAATTTTCTTTAAACGTTCAACAATTTTATCATCCGATATTCTCTTAAAAGAAAAGCATTGACACCTAGAAATAATAGTTTCTGGTACTTTTTGAGGATCTGTCGTAGCTAAAATAAAAATTGCATGTTCTGGAGGCTCTTCTAACGTCTTTAGCAAAGCATTAAAAGCACCAATTGATAACATGTGAACCTCATCAATTATATATACTTTATACTTTAGTTCTGCGGGTACTAAAGAAATTTTATTTTTTAATTCCCTTATTTCATCAACACCATTATTAGAAGCAGCATCTATTTCAATAATATCAACACATTCTTTTTCAAATGAATGCAAACAATTTTTACAATTTCCACAAGCACTACCATCAACTGGAGACAAGCAATTTACTGCCCTTGCAAATATCTTTGACATAGTAGTTTTTCCAGTCCCCCTAGGACCAAAAAACATATAAGCATGTGAAAACGTGCCATTAACTATAGAATTTTTTAAAGTTCTAACCAAAGCATCTTGACCAACAACACTTTCAAAATCCTTTGGGCGATACTTTCTATACAAAGCTTGATACATATTACCACCCACCACAAGTATTATAACACGAAAAGACTATTTTTTTCTTTTTTCAGAAAAGAATTTTTGCATCAAATTGCGTACTTCATCAACTGCAAAATCAGAAAAAAAATTAACAGAATTATTTATACTGTCACTTTCAAAAATCTTTTCAACTATATATAAATTATTAGAATCAGAATTAGATAAACCACAATAAACATTTCTAATCCTTGACTGTTTAATAGCACTGGCACACATTGGGCATGGTTCTAAAGTAATATAGATATCACAATCGTCCAAACGCCAATTTTTAATTTTTTCTGTAGCCATAGCAATAGCAAGAATTTCCGCATGATATATAGCAGAACCCATATGCTCTTTTAAATTATGAGTTTTGGCTAAAATTTCACCATTTTTGACTATTACAGCTCCAACTGGCACCTCATCCTCATCAAACGCCAATTTTGCCTCATCTATTGCCATGTCCATATATTTAGAATTCATAATATCACTCCAAAATAAAAGTGCACATGAAAGTTAAATATTAAGGCTGCTATCTTCCAATCCTGACCTGGTTCTACCTCTTTCATTGCACACATTAATTCTAATATAAGAACAAAACTTTGTAAACTAAAAAGTATATGTTTCACGTGAAACATTTTAATTAAATCACTATTAAAAGCATAAATAATAAAGAAAACTTAAAATAATATTAATTATAGTATCAAGTTATAAAATTAGCACTCAAATCAATATTTAGGAATTTTCTGTGGATAATGTTTCACGTGAAACATTAAACTAATTAATACAATTTATTTCCCGGGAAATATTATTTCCCAAAAAGTCTCATAGAAAAACAATTGAATATAAAACAATATAATATGCCAGTCATTATCAAATAATAGTTAATTACTACAATTGAATGTCAAAAATTAACATTTATTGTGAAAAATAGTTCCACGTGAAACATTTTAATTAAATCACTATTCAAAGCATAAATAGCAAAAAACTTAAAATAATATTAATTATGGTATCAAGTTATAAAATTAGCACTCAAATCAATATTTAGGAATTTTCTGTGGATAATGTTTCACGTGAAACATCAAACTAATTAATACAATTTATTTCCCGGGAAATATTATTTCCCAAAAAGTCTCATAGAAAAACAATTAAATATAAAACAATATAATATGCAAGTCATTATCAAATAATAGTTAATTACTACAATTAAATGCCAAAAATTAACATTTATTGTGAAAAATAGTTTCACGTGAAACATTTCGATTAAATCACTATTCAAAGCATAAATAGCAAAAAACTTAAAATAATATTAATTATGGTATCAAGTTATAAAATTAGCACTCAAATCAATATTTAGGAATTTTCTGTGGATAATGTTTCACGTGAAACATTAAACAAAATTAGATTAACAATGAAAGAGTTAAATAACATTAAATATAAATTTATAAATGTAAACAAAAAATTAAATTTATAGTAGAAAAGGCAAATTACATAATTTTTAATTCCAAGCCAATATCATTCTAAACAAAAATTATTTCCCAGGAAATAATTTTTCCTAAAAAAATTAGAAAACCATTTAAATATTAACAATAATGAAAGCCATTATCAAATTAAACACCAAGGAATTCACCTTTATTGTGGAAAATAGTTTTACGTGAAACATATAGTGCAAAAAAAATCCACAAGCAAAAATAAGCAAAAGCTTAATTATACTTAAAAAAAACACAACTTTTTCAAGTACTAATATTGAAAATAAATTTTATCCACAATAATAAAACCAATGCTTTTCATTATAAATAACACAATAAATTTATTATAAACACCAATAATATTTAATTCTAATAAAAAAAAGGCACTTACGTAAAAAGCACCAAATAAAATATCCACAGGTAAAAATACATAAAAAAACCTACAAAATTTAATTGTAGGTTTTTTTATTATGTTCCGAGATAGGAACATAATAAAACCACCCGCTATGCGGGTGAGAGCTGAAAAAGCGATAGCGTTAAGAGAAAAATAAATCCTCCTTTGATATAATAGACAATGGTCTGCCAACCAAAATCTAAAATCAAGGGAGGATTTATTTTATGAGAAGAAAAAACGATGATGAAAGTTCTTTATCTCATACAAGATGGAACTGTCAATATCACATAGTCTTTACGCCAAAATATCGAAGAAAGGCAATATATAAAAAGTTGCGTCGTGATATAGGGGTATATTTAAGAAGACTATGTGATTATAAGGGAGTTGAGATAATAGAAGCTCAAGCGTGCCCTGATCACATACATATGCTGGTGAAGATTCCACCTAAAATAAGTGTATCATCATTTATGGGATATTTAAAGGGAAAAAGTTCACTAATGATATTTGAGGAGCATGCAAATTTAAAATATAATTATGGAAATAGACATTTTTGGGCAGAAGGATATTATGTTAGTACTGTAGGTATAAATAAGAATACAATAAAAAGATATATACAGAATCAAGACTTAGAAGACAAGGTAAAAGATCAAAGAAGCTTAAAAGAATATAAGGACCCGTTTACGGGTAAGTAAGGGTGACAAAGGCAATTGGCAGACTAAAAAAGCTACCAAATGGTAGCTGCCAGTGTCAAGCCTTATAGGCTTCAGAGAAAAACCACCCTTTTTAAGGGTGGATTTTTACTTATTCATTTGAACTACTTTCTTCAACTACAGTATCTGAAACTTGTTCTTTTTCAACAATAGCTAATGTAGCAACTTTTTGTTCATCCTTAAGATTAATAAGTCTAACACCTTGAGTAGCTCTACGCAAAGTTGAAACTTGTGACAAAGGCATTTTCATTATAACACCATTATCAGTAACAATAATTATATCGTAATCAGATGATTCTATACATTTTAAAGCTATCATATTACCATTTTTATCAGTAAGATTTAAAGCTCGAACACCCTTACTGCCTCTATGAGTTAAGCGATATTCATCAATTAAAGTCTTCTTTCCATATCCCCTATCAGTAACAATTAATATTTCCTGTCCAGGATTAACAACTTCAGCTCCAACAACATAGCTACCATCAAGTTCAATACCCTTAACACCAGCAGAACTACGTCCCATTACTCTAATTTCATCTTCAGCAAATCTAACCATTCGACCATTGCTAGCACCTATAGCGATTTCATCTTTTCCACAGGTCTTTCTAACTGAAATCAAAGAGTCGTTTTCCCTTAAAACAATAGCAATTTTACCGCTTCTTCTAATATTATCAAATTCAGTTATATCAGTTCTCTTTACTACACCATTTTTAGTAGTAAACACTAAATATTTTATATCCCCATAATCTTCAGAAATTTCCACAATCGAACTAATGTTCTCGTTTTTATCTAATTGTAATAAATTAATTATAGGTAATCCCTTAGATTGTCTTGAAAATTCAGGAACTTCATAACCTTTCATCCTATATACTCTTCCTTTATTAGAGAAAAACAAAATATAATCATGCGTCTTCATAGAAACTAAGTGTTCAACAAAATCCTCATCGTTAGTTGTCATACCTTTAATTCCTACACCACCACGATTTTGTGTCTTATAAGTATCAGCTCTTAACCTCTTTATATAACCACTATTAGTTAAAGTAACAATAACATCTTCATTTGGTATTAAAGATTCATCTTCAATATACTCAATAGCAGTCATATCAATATTGGTACGTCGCTCATCACCATACTTTTCTTTTATTTCTAATAATTCATTTTTAATAACCTCTAAAACCCTCTGATCACTAGCTAAAATGCTCTGTAAATCCTCAATAAGTTTTAGTAAGTCATTTAATTCATTTTCAATTTTATCACGCTCTAAGCCAGTTAAACGACGTAATTTCATCTCTAATATTGCATTAGCTTGAACATCAGTCAATTTAAAATTACTCATCAAGCCTTCTCTTGCCTCATCATCAGACTTAGAAGCACGAATTAATTTAATAACAGCATCTATATTATCTAAAGCTATCTTTAAACCTTCTAATATATGTACTCTCTTTTGAGCAACATCTAAATCAAACCTAGTACGTCGAATAATTATTTCTTTTTGAAAGTCAATATATTTAACAATAATATCCTTTAAACCTAAAGTTTTGGGTGTACCTTGATCAAGCATTAAGAAAATTATTCCATATGATGTTTGAAAAGCAGTATGTTTATATAATTTATTTAAAACAACTTGAGCATTAGCATCCTTTTTTAAAGTAATAGTTATTTTAATACCATTCTTTAAATCAGAATGATAATCAGCTATACCATCAATTGTTTTATTATGAACAAGTTCAGCAACCTTATTTTTCAATTCCAAAGTATTAACACCATAAGGAACTTCATCAATAATTATATATTGTTTACCATTTTTTTCCTCTATACTGGCCTTACTTCGAATAGTAATTGTACCTCTACCAGTTTCATAAGCACGTCTTATGCCAGCATTCCCTAAAATTGTTGCACCAGTTGGAAAATCAGGTCCCTTAATATACTGCATCAAACCATCTAAATCAATATCAGGATTATCAATATAAGCAACACATCCATCAATAACTTCACCTAAATTATGTGGTGGAATATTAGTAGCCATACCAACAGCAATACCAGTAGTACCATTTACTAAAATATTAGGAAATCTTGAAGGTAAAACAGAAGGTTCTCGTTCACTTTCATCAAAATTTGGATTGAAATCAACAGTATTTTTATTAATATTTCTCAATAATTCCAAAGAAATTTTTGAAAGTCTAGACTCTGTATAACGCATGGCAGCAGCTCCATAACCTTCAATATTACCAAAATTACCATGACCATCAACTAACATATATCGATATGAAAAGTCTTGTGCCATTCTTACCATAGCTTCATAAATACTAGAATCACCGTGTGGATGATATTTTCCCATAACGTCTCCAACAATTCTAGCACTTTTTTTATGAGGCTTATCAGGTGTATAACCAGATTCATACATAGAATACAAGATACGACGATGAACTGGTTTCAAACCATCTCGTAAATCAGGAAGTGCACGAGCAACAATAACGCTCATAGAATACTCTAAAAAAGAATCTTCGACTTCCTTAACAATATTATTTTTTTCTAGTCTATCCATAACAAACTCCCCTTATACATCCAAATTTTCAACATAAGTTGCATTAGTTTCTATAAATTCTCTACGTGGTCCTACTTCTTCACCCATAAGTTTAGCAAATACTTCATCTGCAGCTTGTGTATCTTCAACAGTTATTTGTCTCAAAACACGCTTATTTATATCCATAGTAGTTTCATTTAACTCCTCAGCATCCATTTCTCCAAGACCTTTCATACGCATAATATCATATTTTGTATTAGGAGAAAGTGATTGTAAATATTCATCTCTTTCAGCTTCATTTAAAACATACTTTATAGTTTTTCCATGTTTTATTACAAATAAAGGTGGTTGTGCCGCATAAACATGTCCAGCTTCAACAATAGGTCTAAAGAAACGATAAAATAACGTCAATAGCAAGACACGAATATGACTACCATCAACATCGGCATCAGTCATTATAATAATCTTATGATAACGAAGTTTAGATAAATCAAATTCATCACCAATTCCAGTACCAAAAGCTGTAATTATAGTTCTTATTTCCTCATTTGATAAAGCCCTATCAATTCTAGCTTTTTCAACATTTAATATCTTACCACGTAATGGTAAAATAGCCTGGGTCATACTATCTCTACCTTTAATAGCAGATCCTCCTGCTGAATCACCCTCGACTAAAAATATTTCGCTAACACTAGCATCTTTACTTTTACAATCAGATAACTTACCATAAAAATTAGTAATATCTAAGTCACCTTTACGTCTTGTTAATTCTCTTGCTTTTTTAGCAGCAATACGAGCTCTACTAGCAGTCATAGACTTTTCAACAATAACCTTTGCCTGATCAGGATTTTCCATTAAAAATCTTTCAAATGTTTCAGCAAATATTTTATCAGCAATTCCACGAACTTCACTATTACCTAGCTTAGTTTTAGTTTGTCCTTCAAATTGCGGATTTGGATGCTTAACAGAAATTATCATCGTTAATCCTTCTCTTACATCATCACCAGTTAATGGATCGTCCTTTTCCTTTAATAAACCAGCACTAGTAGCATATTTATTCAAAATCCTAGTTAAAGCACGCCTTACTCCATCTTCATGTGTACCACCTTCAGGAGTTATAATATTATTAACAAAAGAATAAATGCTTGAATTATATGTTTCATTATATTGAAGAGCAACTTCAACCCTAACATCTTTATCTTCACCATCTATATCAACAATAGTTTCATGAATTGGATTTTTATTTTTATTAAGCATTTGTACATATTCAACAAGACCACCTTCATAACAAAATGTATCCTTTTTTCCAGGCTCCCTATCATCATAAAGTGAAATTCTTAATCCCTTATTTAAAAAAGCTAATTCCTTTAATCTTGTCTTTAAAATATCATAATCATATACAGTAGTTTCCGTAAAAATTTCATCATCTGGTAAAAAATGTACCGTAGTTCCTGTTCTATTTTCATCACATTTATCAATAATTTTTAAATCATCATCAGGATGTCCACCATGACTATATCGTTGATAATAAACATTTCCATTACGATATACTTTTACTTCTAGCCAATCACTAAGTGCATTAACAACACTTGCTCCTACACCATGTAATCCTCCAGAAACCTTGTAACCGCCACCACCAAATTTTCCACCAGCATGTAATACAGTATAAACAGTTTCAACTGTACTTTTACCAGTTTTAGGATGAATATCAACAGGAATTCCACGTCCATCATCTTTAACAGTAATACTATTATCAACACCAATAGTAACTTCAATATGTTTACAATATCCAGCTAAAGCTTCATCTATAGAATTATCAACAATTTCCCAAACTAGATGATGTAGTCCCCTTGAACTAGTAGTACCAATATACATACCTGGTCTTTTTCGAACAGCCTCTAAGCCCTCTAGAACTTGTATCGCTGAAGAATCATATGTAGCTTCTACTTTTTCATCATTCATTTATATCCCTACTTTCTTTCAACTTTTCCGTTATTTACTTTATATATATAAGAATTATCTAAATATCTTTTATTAATATTCTTTAAATCCGTCGTTGTCAAAAAACTCTGTATATCTCTACTTCCAATAAATTTCAACAATCGATTTCTTTTCTTTAAATCTAATTCACTAAAAATATCATCCAACAGTAATAAAGGCATAGTACCATTAATATCATTAAAAATATCTATTTCAGCTAATTTAAATGACAAAACAGCTAATCTTTGTTGTCCCTGCGAACCAAAAAATTTAAGATTATTGTCCTTAAGAATAAAGGAAAAATCATCTCTATGAGGCCCATACAATGTCATACCGTAATTAAGCTCTTTTAAATAATTTTTTTTATATGTATATTTTAATTTTTTTCTCAATTCTTCATATTCATAACTATCAAAATCAATATTTGGTTGATATATAACACAAAGTCCAGACTCATCTGTTATTTTTTTATAGCAATCATCAATTATTTTATTAACAGAATCTAAATAATTTTTTCTTTGTTGATAAATAATTATAGCCTTCTCAATTAATTTATCAGTCAAAACATCAAGATAATCTTTATCAGCAATACTGTTGTTAAATAATACTTTTAGATATTCATTACGAGTTTTCAAAATCTTATTATACTCATTATAGGTATTCAAATATTGCTTAGATATTTGAGATAACTGGATATTTAATAAATTACGTCTCACATTAGGTGATCCTTTAACTATTTCTAAATCCTCAGGAGTAAAAACAATTACATTTAAATTTGAAATATAATCTGAAATTTTCTTTACATCTGTACCATTAATATTTGTTTTTTTTTCATTTTCTGAAATTACCAGTTCAAGTTTTGTAATTATTCTATCACGCCTTACAGTACCCTTAATTGTCGTTTTCATTTTACCAAACTGAATAATATTAGGATAAACTCCCACTCTATGTGACTTCGTCAAAGCCAGCATTACAATAGATTCCAATAAATTAGTCTTCCCTTGAGCATTATCTCCAATAAAAATATTCATATTTTGATTAAATGTAATAAGAATGTTTGAATAATTTCTAAAATTATTTAAAGTAATTTTAACTAACTTCATCTAAATCCCCAAAAAAGGCACATACAATCACCTATCCCCTATTTAAATATTCCTATACACACATACATATTATATCATATATGAGCTTTTAAAACACTAAAAAAATAGCTATTTAATAACTATTTTTATCGTTTTTTCCTATTCCTCATTATTAAATCCAACCTAGAGGCACGTGAAACCTGGTTTTCTATAGTTCTGTAAGAGCAAGGAACTATAATTTCTTTATTATTATCAAAAATTATTCTTGTATTGCAGGCATCAATTCTCTCAAAATTCTTTAGCCTTTTCAAAGAAATCCATACGCAATCACAAGATAATGGAGATGTCGTAGGAAATACAATTAAATTAGTAGTATCATCAATTATAATAGGAACCTTGTATTCAGCACCTAAAATATCTTTAGCACCATCTTTTCTTCCTCTATAAGTACTACCAAAATAGCGACAACTATTTTCCATAATCTCAAATGGAGACTGCTCAATTATGTACCTGTCATCATCCTCATAAACTAGGCTATTTTCTCTTTCATTTGGTACAATAGCCAAAGTACCTTCGCTAACTTCATATTTCATTTTAAATTCCCCCTAAATTTTGAAAACACTGAAACGTTTTCGAAAAAGAATATAACAAATAGAAATGTAGAATATTGTCAAAAAATAAAATTATTTACATTTCTATAATATTATTCGCAAAATTTTAAACAACAACCAAAAAATACGACACCAAAAAGTGTCGTATATAAGAAAATAATAAATATTTTAATATGTTCTTATTGGTAAAACCAATTGTGTTAAAGTATCATCCTCAGTAGATTTTATCAAAATTGGCTTAATTTCTCCAACAAAATGAATATCCACAGTTTCTGTTGAAAAACTTTTTAAAGCCTCCATCATATATTTAGCACTAAATGATATTTTAATATTTTCACTGTTATTTTTAGTGATTTTCATTTTTTCCTCTACTCTACCAATCTCAGCAGAACTACTTCTAAGAATTAAAGTATCATCATTAGTCTCTAAAGTAACAATATTTTTTTCTTTATCACTAGTCAAAATACTAACACGATCTATAACATCATAAAAATCATTCAAATTAGTACTTACTACTAAAAAGGAATCTTCAGGTAATAAATTAGAAGTATTTGGATAAGTACCATTAATTAATCTTGATTCAAACTTTAAATTACCAGTCTTAAATAAGATTTTATTACTAAATATATGAAGTTCAACAATATCATCGTCTTCCCCTAAAATCTTAGAAAACTCAACAATATTATGACTAGGAATAACTATATTATAATTTTCCTCACTAGCTTTATCTAATTTAACTACTTTTCTTGCTAAACGATATGAATCAGTAGAATTACATTCAAGAATATCACCAACAATATTTAAGTTAATTCCTGTTAATACAGGTTTACTCTCTTCGTTAGAAGAAGCAAATGCTGTTTGAGTAACTATACTTTTAATTACTCCAGCCTTTATATTAACTTTCTTTTTACTTTCCTCTAAGCCAATATTTGGATATTCACTCTCACTAATTCCATTTAAATTAAATTCACTATTATCAGTATAAATAAGAATTTTTAATTCATCAATTACTTCAATATTAATATACTTTTCAGGTAATTTTCTAACAATATCTAAAATATATTTACCTTGAATAATAATACTACCTTCAGAAGAAACACTAAAATCATCCTCATTATCTGTTTCTATACTAGTTTGAATAGTAATATCATTATCACTAGCAGTTAAAGTTAATTTTTTCTTCTTTAATTCAAACTTAATACCTGCTAAAACAGGAATTAAATTTTTAGTAGAAATAGCTTTTGATACTTTATTTAAAGCATCTAATAATAAATCCTTTTTAATTGTAAATTTCATATTTTTTTATCCTTCCTTTTTAACTATTATTAATATTACTGTGGAAAAAGTTGAAAACTTAACTTTTCCCTTTTTTATTAAAGATTTAACTAACATTTTTCTGTGGAAAACTTATTACTTTCACAATATTTTTACACAACACCAATATCTTTCTTTAATTTTTCAATAATATTAGCTAAATCTCTATTCACTTTTATCTCATTCTCGATTTTCTCAACAGAATGCATTACTGTAGAATGATCTTTTCCACCAAATTCTGTTCCAATCTTAGGAAATGATTCACTTGTCATCTCACGGCAAAGATACATTGCAATCTGCCGTGGAAAAGAAATATTTGAACTTCTCTTCTTACTTCTAATATCTTCAACAGAAATTTGAAAATACTCAGATACTATTTTTTGGATACGGTGAACATCATTTTTTTCACCCATTCCCTTACTAATAAAATCTTTTAAAGCTTCAATCGCTAGGTCTAATGTTATATCAGCCCCACTCATGATTGCTGAATAGGCTATCAGTCTAGTTATTGAACCCTCTAATTGCCTAACATCAGTACCAATATTTGAAGCAATATATTCGATTACATCCTCAGGAATTTCTTTTTCAAAATTACCAGCAATAATTTTTTTTCTTAAAATCTCTGTTCTAAGAGTAAAGTCTGGAGGGAAAATATTTACCGTTAATCCCCAACAGAACCTAGTTCTAAGTCTATCCTCCAACAGTTTTAAATCATCTGGTGAACGGTCGGAAGATATTATTATTTGTTTACTATCATTATATAAGGTGTTAAATGTGTGGAAAAATTCTTTTTGCGTACCCGTAGCTCCACCTAAAAACTGGATATCATCAATAATCAATACATCTATATTTCTATATTTGTTTTTAAAAAAGTCAATATAATTAAAATTGGTTTCGTTTTCATCCTTTTTCTTCAGACTTATAAAGTCTTGTATAAATTGATCACTAGTAACATATAATACCTTTTTATTACTATTTGCTATTATATAGTTACCAATAGCATGCATTAAATGGGTCTTCCCCAGCCCACTATTACCATATATAAATAATGGGTTATACATCCTACCAGGATTTTCTGCTACTGAAAGAGCTGCAGCCTGTGCAAATTTATTACTATTTCCAACAATAAAATTATCAAATGTATAATTGCTATTCAAATTCGAATGTACTTTAGAGGATTTATCATCAACAATATCAACACTAACTTCCTCTTTCTTAGGAACTACCTCTTCTATTTCTTCTTTTAATAAAAGTACTAATTCCAAATTATTATTGGTTATTTCATTTAACGTCTTTGTAATTAAATCATAATAATTATCAAGTAAATGTTTCTTATGGATTGGCATAGGAACAATAATATAAGCTTTGCCATTATCTATTTTATGAAGATGTGTGTCAGCAAACCAAGTATCAAATGATAAAGAAGTCAGCTCTTCTTTAATTTGTGTCAAAAATTTAGACCACAAAATATCGACATTCATTCTACCATCTCCCCTCAAGATAAATAAACTACGATTAGTGTACATTAAATTGTGAAAAAAATAAACTGTTTTTTTTGATAAAATTTTTTCCACACGAAATCAACAATTTTTTGCACAACTACAACCATTGATATAAAAAGCTATATTATACTTTTCCACATTTTCCACAGTTTTTGTTTAAACAGGTTAATAAAATAAATCCACAATACTGTGGAATATGTGAAAAAATAAAAAATATGCTAATTTAATTGACAAAATCAACAACTTCTTATTATAATAATGGAGATTTATGTCTGGAGGTGGAAAAATGAAAAGAACATATCAACCAAATAACCGTAAAAAAGCTAAAAAGTTAGGTTTTTTCGCACGTAAGAAAACAAATATTTTAAATCGTCGTCGTCGCAAAGGACGTAAAAGTCTATGCAAATAAAAACCGCTGGAAGTTCAGTGGTTTTTTACTATTAAGAAAAGAATTGGTGACTTTAATATGAGAAAATTATATATAGTAAAAAATTCTAGAGATTTCGAAAAGATTATTACAACAGGAAAAATCATCAAAAATAAAAGCTTTGTAGTCTATAGTATAGAAAATAATTTACCATATAGCCGTTTCGGAATATCAGTTGGTAAAAAAATAGGAAATGCCGTTAATAGGAATAAATATAAAAGAAGATTAAGGAATATCATAGACAAATACAAAAAAGACTATATTAATAGCAAAGATTATATTATAATATTAAGAGGAAGTGCAAAAGGTAAAACGTATCAAGAATTAGAAACTGACTTCCTATCATTGATTGATAAAATGAGAAAGGAAAAACAAAATGACTAAAGCAAAAACAACAAATAAAATCAAACTATTAATCGTAATTTCGCTTCTATTACTAACAACAGGTTGTACCACTCAATTAAAAGACAAAGAAAATAAACCAGTAAAAAACGAAATTACAGGTCAAACTTTAACAAAAAATATCATTTGTCAACCAAATGATGAGAATACAATCAAAGTATATGAAGAAAATGGTGTCGATATTGAAAAATTACCGAAATGTACTGAATTTAAAGTTACATCTGGTGAATATGAAAGTTTATGGACTAGTTTCTTTATAAAACCCCTATCCTTTGTTTTATTATTAGTTGGTAAAAAAATAGGCAATTATGCTATTTCAGTTATAATACTAAGTCTTTTAATTAGACTAATCGCCTACCCTGTAACTAAAAAAACAGCTATGCAGTCAGAACTAATAAAAAAAGCTCAACCAGAATTAAACAGACTTCAACAAAAATATAAAGATAAAACAGACCAAGAATCATTAATGAAGCAAAATCAAGAAATGTTATTGATTTATAAAAAATATAATATAAATCCCCTATCTGGTTGTTTATTTTCATTTTTACAACTACCCCTATTTATAGCTTTCTTTGAAGCTATTCAAAGAACGCCAGCTATTTTTGAAGATAAGTTTTTACTTCTTCAATTAGGAACAACACCATCTATTGGAATTGGAACTAGTGCTTGGTTTGCTTACCTATTGTTAGTAATATTAATAGGATTAACAACCTACTATTCGTTCAAAATGAATTCAACCGGAAATATGTCAGATCCAAATATGAAATATATGACATTAATGATGCCTACAATGATTGTAATTACATCTATATTTATGCCATCAGGCCTAGGAATATATTGGATTACTTCAAACTTATTTACAATCGTTCAAAATATATTAGTAAAAAGGAGTAAAGAAGTAAATGGAAAAGCATAAGTATATAGGCAAAACTAAAGAAGAAGCCATAGAAAAAGCCACAATCGAACTTCAAGAAACTACAAATAACTTAATAATAAACGAAATTTCAGAAGAAAAGGGTGGCTTATTCAAAAGTCCAAAAGTTGAAATAGAAGTAATTGAAAAAAGAGAATTAATAAAATACATAAAAGATTATTTAGTAAAATTATTAAAAGATTTAGGATTTTCAGCAAGTATTGAGATAAAGAACAAAGAAGAAATACCAACATACATTATATATTCTGATAATGATGCTTTACTAATTGGTAAAAATGGTAAAAATCTAAAAGCTCTATCAATAATAGCTAGTCAACATATACTAAATGAACTAGGAAAAAATTTTAAGTTTATTATTGATATAAACTCTTATAAAGAAAAACATGAAAAATCAATTGAATATCTAGCTAAAAAGACAGCTAAAGAAGTAGCTCTTACTAAAATACCAGCAAAATTAGATTCAATGAATTCATATGAAAGAAGAATTATTCATAATATTTTAGCTAACAATCCTAAAGTTTATACGGAAAGTGAAGGGGAAGAACCTAACCGTTACGTTGTAATTAAACCAAAAGAAGATTAATTCTTCTTTTTTTATTTTATTCTTTGTTTAAACGTGCTATAATATGGAAAGAAAAAAGGAGGGAGCCAAAATGAATGATACAATAGTAGCTATTTCAACATCATTAGGAGTAGGTGCAATATCTATTGTTCGCCTTAGTGGGCAAGAGTCTATAAGTATAGTAAATAAGTGCTTTAAAGGAAAAGATTTATCTAAAGTTGCAACTCATACAATAAATTATGGTCATATATATGATGATAAAGATTTAATAGATGAAGTTTTAGTATCCGTAATGAAGGCTCCTAAAAGTTACACATCAGAAGATATAGTAGAAATAAATTGTCACGGTGGCATAATAGCAACAAAAAGGATTCTTCAGACAATGTTAAATAATGGTGCTAGATTAGCAGAACCAGGGGAATTTACTAAAAGAGCCTTTCTAAATGGCCGAATAGATTTAGTAAAAAGCGAAGCTGTAATGGATTTAATTAATAGTAAAAGTGATGAAGCTAGAAAAATAGCCCTTACACAAATGAGTGGTAAAACATCAAATTTAATAATAAATTTTAGAAATAAATTAAAGCAACTACTATCATCTATAGAAGTTAATATAGACTACCCAGAGTACTATGATATAGAAGTTATAACAGTAGATAAAATTAAAACAGAAACAGAAAAAATGAAGAAAGAATTAGAAAATCTAATAAAAGAATCTGAGAACACAGTTACTATAAAAAATGGTATAAATACAGTAATCGTTGGTAGACCTAACGTAGGGAAGAGTAGTATATTAAACAAATTATTAGATGAAGAAAAAGCCATTGTTACAGATATTGCTGGAACAACTAGAGATATAGTAGAAGGGCAAATATACTTAGATGGTATTCCGTTAAATATAATAGATACTGCTGGTATTAGAAAAACAGATGATATTGTGGAAAAAATAGGTGTTGAAAAAAGTTTAGCTATGATAGATAAGTCAGATTTAGTAATTGTTGTACTAAATCGTAATGAAAAACTAACTCCAGAAGATTTAGATATTTTAACAGCAACAGAAGCTAAAACAAGAATTATTGCTCTAAATAAGAACGATTTAGAAAGGCACATAAATTTACCACTTAATTTAGAAAATGTAATAGAAACAAATACCAATGATGTAGATGGTATCAATAGCCTAAAAAACAAAATAAAACAACTATTTAATTTAGAGCAACTTACAATGAAAGATTATACATATTTATCAAATAGTCGCCAAATATCTTTAGCTAAAAAAGCCTATAAAAATTTACTTGATGCTGAGGAAGGAATTAAAAATAACCAACCAATAGATATGATTGAAATTGACTTGAAAGATTGTTTTGAAAATTTAGGTGAAATAATTGGAATAAATTATAGTGAAGAAATTATTGATAATTTATTTGAAAACTTTTGTGTAGGTAAATAAAATAGGAAGTGAAAAAATGGAATATGAAGTAATAGTAGTAGGTGGGGGCCACGCTGGTTGTGAAGCCTGCTTAGCTACATCAAGAAAAAATCATAAGACTCTCCTTGTAACGGGTAATATAAAAAACATTGCAGATATGCCATGTAATCCATCAATAGGTGGTCCAGCCAAAGGAATCGTTGTACGAGAAATAGATGCCTTAGGTGGTGAGATGGGAAGAAACGCAGATAAAGGTGCTCTTCAAGTAAAAATGTTAAATACTAAAAAGGGACCCGCTGTTCAAGCTTTGCGAGCTCAAGAAGATAAAATAACATACCCAAAAGAGATGCTTAAGACTTTAAAAGCCGAACCAAATCTTGATATAAAAGAGGCTATGGTTGAAAAACTATTGATAGATGATAATAAAATACAAGGAGTAGAGCTATCAGACGGAACTAAAATAAATGCTAAAGCAGTTATACTAACAACCGGTACATATTTAAAAGCTGTAATCTTAACTGGAGCACAAAAGAAAGCTGGAGGTCCTCATGGAGAAAAAGAATCTAAGTTCTTAAGTGATGATTTAAGAAAGTTAGGTTTCAATATACTTAGATTAAAGACAGGTACACCTCCAAGAATAGAAAAGGGTAGCATTGATTATACCAAAACATCTATAGAACCAGGTGATAATGTTGTAAGAACCTTTTCTTTTGATGACATAGCATATTATGATGTTAATTCCCAAGTACCTTGTAATTTAATATATACAACACCAAAAACTCATGAAATTATAAAAGAACATTTAAAAGAATCAAGCATGTATGGTGGTTACGTAGAAGGAATTGGTCCTAGATATTGTCCATCAATAGAAGATAAAATAGTTAGATTTAGTGAAAAAGAAAGGCATCAACTTTTCCTAGAACCAGAAAGTATATATTACGATGATATATATTTACAAGGTTTTTCAACAAGCATGCCTCATTACGTTCAAGAAGAAATGGTACATAGCTTGCCAGGACTAGAAAACGCTAAAATTTTAAAGTATGCTTACGCTATTGAATATGATGCTATCGATTCTAAACAATTAAAACAATCTTTAGAAACAAAAATAATAGAAAATCTATATACAGCTGGTCAAATAAATGGTACAAGTGGTTATGAAGAAGCTGCTGGTCAAGGTTTAATAGCAGGTATAAATGCTGCTTTAAAACTAGAAGGAAAAGAGCCTCTAATATTAAAGAGAAATGAATCTTACATAGGTGTACTAATAGATGACTTAGTAACTAAAGGCGTAAAAGATCCATATAGACTTTTAACATCTCGTGCTGAATATCGCCTACTTTTAAGAAATGATAATGCTGATTTAAGACTAAGAGATTATGGTTACCAAATTGGTCTAATAGATGATGAAAGATATAAAAAATTTCTTACTAAAAAAGAAAATATAACAAAATTTACTAATCTTTTATTAGAGACAAGAATAACTCCGCAAAAAGAAATAAATGAATATTTAGCAAAAATTAATACCCCACAATTAAAAGATGGCATTTCATTATATGAACTTTTAAAAAGACCAGAAATAACATTAGAACATATTAATCACTTTATAGAAGTACCATTTGATGCTGAAGTATCAGAAGAAGTAGAAATTAATATAAAATACGAAGGATATATCAAAAAAGCTCTAAAAGATGCTGAAAAAATGCTTCAGTTAGAAGAGAAAATTATACCAAAGGATATTAACTATGAGAAAATACCTAATTTAGCAAGTGAAGCTCGTCAAAAACTATTGGAAATAAATCCCACAACTTTAGGCCAAGCTTCTCGTATAAGTGGAGTAAACCCATCTGATATATCAATTCTTATGGTATATCTTAGGAGAAAAGCTAATGACTAAAAAAGAATTTATCGAAGAACTAGCCAAGTTAGGTATAGTTTTAACAGAAGCTCAAGAACAAAAATTAGAACACTTCTATAATTTATTACTTGAATGGAATCAAAAAATCAATTTAACAAGAATTATAGAAAAAGAAGATGTTTACTTAAAACATTTTTATGATAGTCTAACGATAGTAAAAGTAATTGATTTAAATAAAGTTGAAACATTATGTGATGTAGGAAGTGGAGCTGGCTTCCCAGGAGTAGTGTTAAAAATTGTCTATCCCAATTTAAAAGTAACATTAGTTGATTCATTACAAAAAAGAGTAAACTATTTAAATACTATTATTAAAGAACTTAACTTAACTGAAATAAAAGCCATTCATACAAGAAGTGAAGATTTAAAAGAAAAATATGATGTAGTAACAGCTAGAGCAGTAGCGAATATAAGTAAATTAACATCATATACTATGCATTTATTAAAAAAAGATGGTCAACTAATCGCTATGAAAGGTGACATAGAAAAAGAACTAACTGAAGAAGTTTATAAGGAATTAAATTCAAAGTATAAAATAGTTAAAATAGAGGAGTTTACTCTTCCTAAGGAAAATAGTAAGCGTAGTATAATAATTATTACTAATAAATAAAAATGTACATTTACATACAAAATGTATATTTTTTTTGAAATAAAAAGTATTTAGTATTATATTATAATAGTATATTAGAATATAATTTGCAGTAACTATCAAGTTTCAAAAACAAAAAAAATTGAAAAGTATTGAAAAATAATATATAATAATCATATAAGGGTAAAAGAATAGAAAAGAGGGATCTTCATGAATCAAGAAACAAAAGATGAAGTAGTATACTTATACTTAGATGATATAATTCCTAATCGTTTTCAACCACGTGAAGTATTTGATGAAAAAGCTTTGAAGGAATTGGCTGTCTCTATAAAAGAACATGGAGTAATTCAACCTATAATTGTAAGAAATGTGAATGGAAAATATGAAATTATTGCTGGTGAAAGAAGATACAAAGCCTCAGCTTTAGCTGGTTTAACTAGAATTCCTGCCATAATTAGAGATTTAGATGATAAAGAAAGCTCAAAAGTAGCCTTACTTGAAAATCTTCAAAGAAAAAATTTAAACCCTATAGAAGAAGCTAGAACTTATCAAAAAATCCTTGAAATAGATCAGATGACTCAAGAAGAACTTGCTAAAACAATGGGTAAAAGTCAATCATCAGTTGCTAATAAACTTAGGTTACTTGCCCTACCAGATGAGGTACAAGACGCTTTATTAAAAGAACAAATCTCAGAAAGACATGCTAGAGCTTTACTAAATGTAACAGATTCCAAGAAACAAAGCGAATTATTAAAAAAAGTTATTAATAATAAAATGACAGTTCGTAATTTAGAAGATGAAATAAATAAACTATATCCTAAAAATGATTCTGATTCAGATGATCAGTCAGGTGAACAGTATGTCTCAATACCATCGGTGTCATCATCAATAAATTATGCACCACTAACACCAACAAATATTGGAAATAACGAACAGCCAAAATATGGAGAAATAAAAATTGCTCCTCCGATAGGGGAAGAGATGCCTAATATGAAAAATGATGATTTAATAGTTAATTACGGTGAAATAGATAAAGATGAGCTAGAGCAAAAAAATAATGCTAATACAAGGACTGATTATTATACAACCTCATCAGTTAGTCCTGTTGATATTAAAAATATTCAAGAAAATGCTCTTGACATTAGTGCTCCACCAAAAAATCAAGCTGGTGCCCTAGATAATTTATTGAATATTTCAGATACTTCATATCCGAGTATAAATCAACAACCTGAAAGTAAAAGTGCACAAGTTGAATCATCTCATCAAGCTCCAGTTAAATTTTCAGGTAAAGACGATAATGAATCAACTGGTTACTTTAAACCATCAGAAATTGAAAATATAAAGTTACCTCAAAATTTAAATAATCAACACAATAAAAATCAAATGTCATCTATGTATAATGACACTATGCTTAATGTTTCTTCAACACCAACGTCTTCAAATAATTCTCAACTAGCAATAAATAGAATAAAAGAACTAGTATCTGAAATGGAAGCATCTGGTGTAAAAATTAGTATAGACGAGATGGATTTTGGTAAAACATACCAAGTCATTATTAAAATTGATAAGTAAAAGTAGAAAAAATATAAAGTAGATAAAAATCTACTTTTTTTATGAAAAACATTTAAAAAAAATATATTATTTGATACAATAATTAAGTAAAATGAAAATGGGTGATTACATGGGAAAGGTTATATCATTAGTAAATCAAAAAGGTGGAGTAGGAAAAACAACCACTAGTATCAATCTTTCTGCATCACTAGCAGTATTAGGTAAAAAAGTATTATTAATAGACTTAGATCCTCAAGGAAATACAACTACTGGTGTGGGAATAAATAAAGGAGACATAGAAAAAAGTATTTATGACGTTTTAATAGGAGAATGCGATGTAACAGAAGCAATGATTAAAACTAAATATAAAAATTTATATGTTTTGCCAGCAACTATTAATTTAGCTGGAGTAGATATAGAATTAGTAGAAAAAAGTAAGCATGAAAATGGTTTTTCAAAAGGTGAACAATTAAAAATACGTCTTCAAGATATAAGAGATAGTTTTGACTATATTATAATTGATTGTCCTCCTTCATTAGGCGTTATAACTACTAATGCTTTAACAGCATCTAATTCTGTTATTATTCCGGTACAATGTGAGTTCTTTGCGTTAGAAGGAATTACACAATTATTGAAAACAATTATGTTAGCTCAGAAAACTTTAAATCCAACTTTAGATATTGAAGGTGTTTTATTAACAATGTTAGATTCAAGAACAAATTTAGGATTTGAAGTAGTTGAAGACATTAGAAAATTCTTCAAAGAAAAGGTTTATAATACAATTATTCCAAGGCTAGTAAGATTAACAGAGGCTCCATCACACGGAGAACCTATTATAGCATATGATCCTAAAAGCAGAGGTTCAGAAGCTTATATAAATTTAGCAAAGGAAGTGATTGCAAGAAATGGAAACAAATAACAATAAGAGAAGAGCATTAGGTAGAGGATTAGAAGAACTATTTTTTAATGAACCAATGGACTATAGTAAAGTAGAAGAGCGAATTCTTGATGAAACATCAAAAGAAGAAATAGAAATGTTAAAAATAGATGAATTGAGAAGTAATCCTTATCAGCCTAGAAAGGTCTTTGATGAGGAAGCTTTAAAAGAATTGTCTATTTCAATAAAAGAACACGGTGTTTTTCAGCCAATTATTGTTAAGAAAAGTATAAAAGGCTATGAAATAATAGCAGGAGAACGTAGAGTAAAAGCCAGTAAATTAGCTGGACTAGATGAAATACCTGCCATAATTAGAGATTTTTCAGATACTGAAATGATGGAAATTGCTTTGTTAGAAAACTTACAAAGAGAAAATCTAAATGCTATAGAAGAAGCAACAGCCTATAAAAAATTACAAGAATCACTTGGCTTAACGCAAGATGAATTAGCCAAAAGATTAGGTAAGAGTCGTAGTCATATTACTAATATGTTAGGTCTATTAACACTTCCAGACGAAGTTCAAAAGTCACTAAGTAAAAAAGAAATAAGCATGGGACATGCTAGAATAATTAGTAAGTTAGAAAATAGAGAACAACAAATTAACTTAGCAAAAAGAGTATCCGATGAAGAACTAAGTGTTCGTCAGCTAGAAGATTTAACAAAATCAAATGAAAAATTTATCAGAACACATGTAATAAATAAAAAAGCTCACGTTCCAACAGAATATGAGTATATAGAAAATGAACTATGTGAAAAACTAGGAACAAAAGTAAAAATATCAAATAACAAAATAGAAATAAGTTTTGTTAATGGTAATGATTTAAATAGATTATTAGAAATAATGAATCTAGAAAATTAGGAGGTAAAATATGGTTAAATTATTTGATATAACCATTAATTTAAAGTATATTATCCTTCCAATAGTTTATGCAACAATAGGATTTATATCTTACTTTGCAATAAAAAAAATATTAGATAAAAGTATTCGGGTTGATAAAATAGGTTTAAAGTTTCATAAACAACGTGTTACAACTTTAAAAATACTCATTTTAAATATAATAAAATATATAATATTAATATTAGTAATTTTAGCTATTTTATCAGTTTGTGGAATAAATATAAAATCAATAATAGCTGGTTTTGGTATAACAACAGCAATTATAGGTTTAGCCCTTCAAGACATAGCCAAGGATATAATTGCTGGAATTTCCATAATAGCTGAAGAACAGTATGATGTTGGAGACATAATAGAAGTAGATGGATTTTTAGGAGAAGTAATATTCTTAGGTCTAAAAACTACCCAAATAAAAGACTATAAAGGTGCTATAAAAATAATATCTAATCGTTATATGGATAAAGTCATCAATTATAGTCTTGCTGATTCTCTAGCTATAGTTGACGTAGGTGTTGGCTATGAATATACACCAGAAGAAGTAGAAAAAGTATTAAATGATTTAGCTAAAAAACTTACTGGTAATATAAAGGATGCAACAGGACCAGTTGAAGTACTAGGTATAACAAATCTAGGGGACTCTTCAGTAATCTACAGAGTTACAGTTAAAGTAAAATCAATGCAACATTATGCTGTTGAAAGATTACTAAGAAAAGAAATTAAGAAAGCCTTAGATAAAGCCGATATAACTATACCATTCCCACAAGTAGAGGTGCATAATGGAAAATAAAAATTTAGAATATAATCTAGGTACAAAAGTAATAATGAAAAAACCCCATCCTTGTGGTAGTAATAAATGGGAAATTACACGACTAGGAGCCGATATTAAAATTAAATGTCTTAATTGTGGCAGAGTAATTCTAATTCCGCGAATTGAGTTTAATAAAAAATTAAAAAAAATAATTACGGAGGATGAATAAAATGCAAGAAAAGAGAAAATTAAAATTAAAAAAATTTTATTTAAATCCAATAACATCAGTATTAATTATGACATTTGCCGTAGTAATACTAAGTTCTATTCTTTCAGCATTTGAAATGCAGGCTACATATAATATTGTTAATTCCAATACAAACGAATTAGAACCAACTCTAGTAGCTGTAGAAAACCTTTTAAGTTTCGATGGAATGAAATTCATAATTAGTAATGCAACTAAAAATTTTATAAGTTTTGCACCATTAGGGATGCTATTAATTGCTTTAATTGGAATAACAATAGCCCAATCAACAGGGTTCATTGAAACTTTTTCAAGACGAGTATTAAAGAAAATACCAAAAGAATTACTAACATTCATTATAATTTTTATTGCTACCTGTTCAACATTGATAAATGAAATAGGTTATGCTATTTTAATTCCCCTAGCAGCACTGATTTACTTTATAAATGATCGTAATCCTATTTTAGGAATAGTTACAGCTTTCTGTGGAGTATCATTTGGTTATGGCGTTTCTATTTTTATAGGAACAATGGAAGTTTCTTTATTAGAATACACTAGAAGTGCAACAAGGCTAATCTATGAAACTAAACATATTTCATTAAGTTCTAACTTAATATTTATAATAGCAGCCACCATAATTTTATCTGTAATAGGTACTATTATAATTGAAAAAGTGATTGCTCCAAGAATTGGAAAGTATAAAAAAGAAGAGGAAAATTCAAAAACTGAACAATACCAACTATTAGATCTTGAATTAGATGATCAAAATAAAATTGAACAAGAAAAAAGAGAAAACATGGGTTTAAAATACGCTTTAATAACAGCAATTGTAGTTATTATAGCCTTCATTTATACAATTATTCCTAACTTACCATACTCAGGTATGTTACTAGATATGACTGAAAATACTTATTTAAATCAACTTTTTGGAGCAAATTCATACTTTCAAGATGGTTTTACTTATATGATGTCATTACTATTCTTCCTAACAGGACTTGCATATGGTTTTGGTTCTCATTCAATTCAAAATGATAATAAATTGATAACTAAAGCAAGTGAAAATTTTTCTAATTTAGGTCAAATATTTATGCTTATGTTTGTATCTGCTCAGTTTATAGCAATCTTTAAAAAAAGTAACATAGGTACAGTTATAACTGCCTGGTTAGCTAATCTATTAGGATTCCTTGAATTTACAGGAATACCATTAATCATTATCACAATAATATTTATTGGTTTAGCTAATTTCTTCATTACTGGAGCAGCTTCAAAATGGATAATATTTGCACCAATTGTAGTTCCTATGTTTATGCAATCAAATATTTCTCCAGAATTTGCTCAAATAATTATGAGAGCTGGAGGTTCTATTACTACAGGATATACACCATTATTGGCCAACTTTGTAATTTATTTAGGATATTTAAATATTTATAATTTAAATAAAAATAGGCCATATACGATAAAGAAATCATTAAGTATGATTACACCATATTTTGTATTAATATCATTAACATGGATATTATTAGTAATTGGTTGGTACATCACAGGCTTACCAATTGGACCACACGTATATCCAACTATTTAGCACCTAATGGTGCTTTTTTTATTGAATTGTCCCATTAGTTAGCTATGATTTATTATATAAAATATTGTGGAAACCTTTATATTTCAAAGTTTGCATGGTATAATTATAAGAAGAAAAGAGGTATATATATGAGTTTAACAGCAGGCATTGTTGGGTTACCAAATGTTGGAAAATCAACTTTATTTAATGCCATTACAAATCAAAAAATATTAGCCGAAAATTATCCTTTCGCAACAATAGAACCTAATGTAGGTGTAGTTACTGTTCCAGATAAAAGAATGGAAAAATTAAAAGAAATGTATGAACCAAATCGTTATATTCCAACATCTTATGAGTTTACAGATATTGCTGGATTAGTAAAAGGTGCTTCTAAAGGAGAAGGATTAGGAAATAAATTTTTATCTCATATTCGTGAGGTTGATGCAATTGTTGAAGTTGTAAGATGTTTTACAGATGGAAAAATAATTCATGTTGATGGCAATGTTGACCCAATAAGAGATATTGAAACAATAAATCTAGAGTTAGCAATAGCTGATTTAGATATTATTAATAATCGCCTAGAAAAAGTAGCAAAGAAAGCTAGAACAACCAAAAATAAAGATGATTTATTAGAAGTTGAAATTTTAGAAAAATCAAAAAAAGCCCTAGAGGAGAACATTCCATTAAGACAGTTAAAGTTATCAGAAGAAGAAAAAAAAGTAATCAAATCATATAGTTTTTTAACATTAAAGCCCATTATTTATTTAGCTAATATTAAAGAAGATGATTTAGGAAAAGAAGATAACGAATACGTAAATTTAGTAAAAGATTATGCTAAAAAAGAAGGCTCTAAAGTAGTCAGCTTATGTGCTAAAGTAGAAGAAGAACTAAGCGAATTAACAAAAGAAGAAAAAGAAGAAATGTTAGAAGGTTTAGGCTTAGATGGATCAGGATTAGATAAATTAATAACAGCAACATATGAAATTTTAGGATTAGCAACATACTTCACAGTAGGAAAAGATGAGGTAAGAGCTTGGACATTCAAAAAAGGAATGAATGCTAAAGAATGTGCTGGAATTATCCATACTGATTTTGAAAAAGGTTTCATAAGAGCAGAGGTTATATCTTATAATGATTTAATTGCTTATGGAAGTGAGTTAAAAGTAAAGGAAGCTGGTAAAGCAAGACTTGAAGGAAAAGAATATTTGATGCAAGATGGAGATATTTGCCATTTTAGATTTAACGTTTAATGTATTTACATATTAAAAAATACAAGCAATCTATAAAAAAATAAGGTAGAAGGAAAATATATGAAAGAACTAGTAATCTTTGAGACAAATAATCAAGATGGAGTCATGAGCAAAAGTAAAAAATTTTATCCGGCATCTTATACAGATGAAGACATTCGAAGAGATTTATTAAAAGTACGTGAAAAAATAGGTAAAAAATTTAATTTTGACGGTAAAAAAATGCTTCAACCAACACAAAAAGATGTTGAATTTATTAAAGACTATGCTGATGGTTCTTTTAAAAAAGTAAGTGAAATTAATTTAGATAAAGCCGATTTATGGGAAGAAAAAATACCATGTGATATTTTAATATTAACATCTTCTGATTCCAAGGTTGTTATAGGGCATCGTATGGCAGACTGTCCTGTTTTAATAATTGAAGATAAAGTGCAGAAAGTAGTAGCTGTATCTCATTGTGGTGCCTCTCAAATAAATAGAAAAGTTCCCTTCTATACTGAGAAATGCCTTATAAAAGAATATAACAGTAAAAAAGAAGATCTATACGCATACATAGGAAGTTGTATCAAAAAAGATTCTTATATATATGATCAATATCCTAAATGGGCTACTAACAAAGAAGTATGGAAAGATTGCCTTAACGAAGAAAATGGGTTATATCATATTGATTTAGTCACTGCTATAAAAAATCAATTAATCATTGATGAAAGTCATATTACAGTAAGCCCTATTGATACTTATAAAGATCAAACTTACTACTCACATACTTCCGAGGTAAAAAAAGAAGAAAAACCTATTGGTCAAAACTTCGTTGGTTGCTTCTATAATGACAAATAATAAAAAACAACTGAGTTTTAAGTTAGATTTATAAAAATATAGTATTAATTATTGAATAATATAACTATAAAAGCAAATAAAGTTATAAAAAACGTAGACAAAAAAATATATCTTTGCTATAATACATCCGAGTATTCAAAAATACTCCTTGCTGCTTAAGCAGCCGAATATAGTCCAAAAGGAGGTGTCAAGAATGAATAAATATGAAGTTATGTTTATCGTAAGACCTGACATGGAGGAAGCAGAAATTAAGAAGACTGCTGAAGAAATGAAGAAAGTCTTAACTGATAAAAATGCCAAAGTTTTAGAAGAAAAATCAATGGGTCAAAGAGAATTAGCTTATGAAATCAATAAGTTCAAGACAGGTTATTACTACTTATTTGTAGTAGAAGCTAAGGCTGATGCTGTTAAAGAATTTGATCGTGTTGCAAGAATTAACGAAAGTTTACTTCGTCATCTAGTTGTAAAAGTAGAAGACTAAGGGAAAGAGGCATATTATGAATAAAGTATTTTTAATAGGAAGACTTACAAGAGACCCTGAATTAAGATACACTGGTAATAATACTCCTGTCGCAACATTCTCTTTAGCCGTTAATAGAAACTTTTCTAACCAAGCAGGAGAAAGAGAAGCTGATTTTATTAACATTGTTGTTTGGAGAAAACAGGCTGAAAATGTAAAAAATTATTTAACACAAGGAAGCCAAGTTGCTATTGATGGACGTCTTCAAACAAGAAGCTATGACGATAATAATGGTCAAAAAAGATATGTTACAGAAGTTATTGCTGACAATGTAGAATTTTTAGGATCTAAATCTTCAACTAATTCAAATAATTCAAATAATATGAGTCAAGAGCCAACTAGTAGTGGCCCAACACCATATGATTTTGGCAACACACCAGAACCAAAAGGAACAAATGTTGAGAGTAACCCTTTTGCTGATTTTGGTTCAAGTATTGAAATTAGTGATGATGAATTACCATTCTAAAAAGGAGGAAAGACGATGGCAGAATTTAACAATCGTAGAAAGAAAAAAGTATGTATGATGTGTACTGGAAAAACTGTTGATTTCAAAGATCCAGAAACATTAAGAAGATATACAAATGAAAAAGGTAAAATTTTACCAAGACGTGTAACAGGAAACTGTGCACTTCATCAAAGACATATTGCAAAGCAAGTAAAAAGAGCTCGTGCAATTGCCTTAATGCCTTATTCTAAGTAATAAAAGTATACCATTTGGTATACTTTTTTAATTTTCTATTGATTTCCCTTATTGATATACGAATAATAAAGTATAGAAATGAAACAAAAAAACTTATAGAAATAAAGTTAATATTCATATTTTAACCAGTAGATAACTATTGTGTTATATTAGACAAAAGTCTAAAATTATTATATAATAAAAAATATATGAGGAGGTTTATATGCAAATTATTAACCAACGAAAACAACTAAATAGAGTTATCAAAACAAGTGACACCATTTTTTTAATGGCTCACAGAGATCTTGATTTAGATGCCCTTGGTAGCTGTATAGGTTTAAATACCATCCTTACTCGCAAAAAGAAAAAAGTATACATAATAATTGACGACAAACAACATGAACTTGGGGTAGAAAAAGTACTTAGAGAACTTGAAGGATGTATAAAAATAATTAAAAGTATAGATATAGATAAGTATTTAAATCCAAATTCTAAAAAGAATCTTTTAATAATTTTAGATACTAATAAAATTGATTTACTACAATCAAAAGAACTGCTAAAAAAAATAGATAGGAAAGTTGTAATAGATCATCATGAACTTGGTAAAGGATCAGTTAAAGATGCCTTATTAATTATAGACAATGAAGTATCAAGCACCTGTGAAATGATTACAGAATTGATTGAGTTCTATGACGTTGAGATAGAACCATATTACGCTACTGTATTATTATCAGGAATAGTTTTAGACACTAATAACTTTACCTTAAAAACAAATTCAGAAACTTATTATGCTGCATACTTTCTAACTTGCCTTGGAGCTAGTGCCAAAAAAGTTCAATATCTTTTAAAACAAGATATTAATGAATACACAGAACGTCAAAAACTTATGGCTGACATTGAAACAATAAATGGCAAAATAGCTTTTACAAAGGCTACACCATATACAATTTATCGTCGCGAAGATCTTGCTAAAGTAGCTGATACTTTATTATTCTTTAATAACATTGAGGCCTCTTTTGTTGTTGGCAAAATAGGTAAAAATACAGTTGGAATAAGTGCTAGAAGTCTTGGCAATTATGATATAAGTACCATTCTCACAAACCTAGGTGGAGGTGGTGATACCTATAATGGTGCTGCTAAATTTGAAAATACAACAATAAGTAAAGTAGAACAACAATTAAAACAAGAAATAAGTAATCAGGAGGAATAAAAAATGGAAGTAATTTTTATAAAAGATTTAAAAAATCAAGGTAAGAAAGGTCAAATAAAAGAAGTAAAAGATGGCTATGCTCAAAATTATCTTATAAAAAATGGTTATGCTGTAGTAAAAACTAAAGAAAATTTAGCCAAATTACAAGCAGAACAAGCTAAAAAAGTCGCAAGTGATCAAGAAAATAAAGAACAAGCCTTAAAACTAAAAGAACAAATTGATAAGATTATCATTGAGTTTAAAGTTAAAACTGGTGAAGCTGATAGAGTTTTTGGGAGCATAAGCGTTAAACAAATAAAAGATGAGTTAGCTAAAATGAATTTTAATATAGAAAAAAGTCAAATAGAGTTAACTAATCCTATAGCTTCACTTGGCTTTCATAACATTCAAATAAAGCTATATCCAGGAATAGAGGCCACAATAAAAGTGCATCTAATAAAATAGAGGTGATAAAATGGCAACAAGAACTATGCCTAATAATTTAGAAGCAGAAGAATCTGTTCTAGGAGCTTGTTTTCTTTCAAAATATGCCCTTGAAAAAGCACTTGAAAACCTAGAACCAGAATCATTTTACAATGAAAAAAATGCTAAGATATTTTCAACCATGGCAGCTCTTTCTGAAGAAAAAACGCCTATAGATATAACAACAGTAACAGGATATTTAAATAAGAAAAATGAATTAACTGAAATAGGTGGCGTTGAATACCTAACAGAAATATTGAATTTTGTTCCAACTGCTAGCAATGTTGACTATTATATAAAAAATGTAGAAGATGCAGCTATACTAAGAAAATTAATTGAAACAGCTACACAAATAGCTTCAGAAGGATATCGAACTGATGAAACTGTAAATGAAATTTTAGATAGTTCAGAAAAGCGAATTTTAAATATCGTTAAAAACAGAAAATCAAGCGAATTTAGAACTATTAAAGATGTTTTAATTAAAGCTCAATCTGATCTAGAGCGACTTTCTGAAAACAAGGGAGAAATAACAGGCCTAGCAACAGGTTGGTATGACTTCGATAAGTTAACAACTGGGCTACATCCTAATGAATTTATTATAATAGCCGCTCGTCCAGCTATGGGAAAAACAGCTTTTGCCTTAAATTTAGCAACTCACGCTGCTATGCAAAGTAGTAAAAGTGTTGCCGTTTTTAACCTAGAAATGAGTGCTGAACAATTAGCTATGCGTATCTTATCATCTCTTGGTCAAATAGAAGGTTTTAAATTACGTACTGGTAATTTGATGAATAATGATTGGCGAAGAATAAACGAAGCCTCTTCCCAACTATCAAATACCAATTTAGTTATTGATGATACTCCAGGTATAACTATTGGTGAAATAAGAGCCAAATGTCGCCGACTTGCTAGTAGTGAAAATGGCCTTAGTTTAGTAGTAATAGATTATCTTCAGTTAATATCAGGTGGTAAAAATTATGGGGCTAATAGACAGCAAGAAGTATCTGATATTTCTAGAAGTTTAAAAACATTAGCAATGGAATTAAATGTTCCTGTAGTTGCACTTTCACAGTTATCACGTAGTGTTGAAGGAAGAGAAGATAAAAGACCGTTGATGAGTGACTTAAGAGAGTCTGGTTCTATTGAGCAAGATGCTGATATCGTCGCTTTTCTATACCGAGATGACTACTATAATAAAGAAGCACGAACTGAAGATAACAATAGTATTAGTGAACTAATTATTGGTAAGCATCGTAATGGTCCAACTGCTACTATAGAATTACTTTTCAAAAAAAATACTTCTACCTTTCTAAACCTAAAAAAAGATAGTAAGGAGGGAAAGAATGAATAAGAAATTTAAAATAATGTTAGCCATAGTTTTAGCTATATCATTTATATCATCTACTGGTTTTTCCATTAGAAAATTTACCCCACATACCGTTTATCGTGTTTACTTAAAAGGAAAATCATTGGGTTTGATAAAGTCAAAGCAACAACTAGAGGAATACATTGATAAAAAACAAGCTGAGATAAAAGATAAATATAACGTTGATAAAGTATATATTCCAACAGAGCTAGATATAGTAAAAGAAACAACATATGATAATCGCCTAACTTCCGTTGAGAAAATATATAATAGCATTAAAGATATTTCACCATTTACTATTAGTGGTTATGCCATAACAATAAAAGGTATTGATTCTACTGATAGTGAAGGTAAACCTATAAAAGGTCAAAATCAAACTATTTATGTTTTAGACAAAGAAATATTTACAAATGCCGTAAATAACACAGTAAAATCATTTGTATCATCAGCAGATTATGAAGCATTTGCTAACGAAACACAAAAAGAAATAGAAGATACTGGTAAAATAATAGAAAAGATTTACATAGAAAATACTATTACTATTAGGAAACAAAAAATCCCTGTTAATAAAACAATATATCAAACAGAGGCTGATTTAAGTAAATATTTACTTTTTGGTACTACTGAAGATCAACAAACATATACAGTAGGTGATAATGATACTGTAGAAGACGTTGCGTTTAACAATAAGGTATCAATTGAAGAATTCTTAATTGCAAATCCTGATATCACTGATGCTAATAGTTTAATGTATCCAGGACAGGTTGTAACAATAGGAATTTTAAAACCACAATTTAACGTTGTAGAAGAAGACCATGTAGTTTTTCGTGAAGAAGTACGTTATACAACAGAAACAAGGTATGATAATGATAAGTATGTTGGTTATACCAAGTTAGAACAAAAAGGAGCTAACGGTGAACGCCGTGTTACTCAAAAGATTCAAAAAGTAAATGGTGAGACTATAAATACCGTTGAGGAAAGTAGTGAGACAATAACACCTGCCACAACAGAGATTATCATCAAAGGTGGTAAAAAAGGCAGTTATGTTGGAACCGGAACTGTTGTGCCAACTAAAGGAGAATGGGGCTGGCCAGCATCTTGCGGAAGTATTTCAAGCCCATTTGGTTATCGTTGGGGAGTTCTACATGATGGTACAGATATTGCCGGTTGTGGATATGGTTCAAATATATTTGCCGCTCAATCTGGAACTGTTGTAGAGTCAAGAAAGAAACCAGGATATTATGCTGGTGGATATGGTGATAATGGAGAGTACATAATCATAGACCACCATAATGGTTTTTATACAATATATGCTCACTTATGTCCAAACTGTCGTTCTGTACAAGTAGGAGACATAGTTGAAAAAGGACAAATAATTGGTGGAATGGGTGACACAGGAATGGCAACGGGAGTTCATCTTCACTATGGTTTGTGGAGAGGATATCCATATAGAGGCGGAGTAGCATTAAATGCTATGAATTACTATTAATGAAAGCCAAAACGATCGCTAGTGGTTCAAAAGGAAATTGTGCCATTGTATTAAGCGAACACACCAACATCATTATAGATGCGGGAATTTCTTATTTAACTTTGAAAAAAAGTTTAGAGGAAAATTCCCTTTCTTTTGATGATTTTTCAGGTATATTAATCACCCATTGCCACAAAGATCACATCAACGGTCTATCATCAATAGTCAAAAAAACAGACTTAAAAGTTTTTATCCCAGAAAAAATGTATGATAGTCTAAAAGAATATTTACCAATATACAAATGTATATTTATTGAAGATAATTTTAATATTAATGACTTAAGTATCGAATTAATACACACATCTCATGATGCTCCAAGTTCAGTAGGCTATATCATTGAATGCAATGGTAAAAGTCTAGTCTATGTAACAGATACTGGGTATATAAATAGAAAATATTTAGCCAAAATGGTAGCAAAAGATGCCTACATCATAGAAAGTAATCATGATGAGGTTATGTTAATGGATGGACCATATCCACGCTTTCTAAAAGAAAGAGTAATAAGTGATAAAGGCCATCTATCAAACAATACAACTTCAAAGTACTTAAAGAAAATAGTAGGCAGTAATACAAAATACATAATATTAGCTCACTTAAGTGAGACTAACAATACTGAAGAGTTGGCTTATAATACAACAAAAGACGAATTAAACAATGACAATATTAAAGTTATCGTTGCAAGACAACATGAAGAAAGCCCATTTATTGAGGTGTAGTATGATAAAAATAATTACAGTAGGAAGTATTAAAGAGAAATATCTAAAAGAAGCTATAGAAGAATATAGTAAGAGATTAAAAAAGTTTACTTCCATAGAGATAATAGAAGTAAAAGATGAAGGCTTAGTAGAACCATCTAAAGCCATTCAACTAGAAGGCGAAAAAATACAAAAAAATATAAATCCTAAAGATTATTTAATTACTTTAGAAATAGATGGTAAAGAATTGACTTCTATAGAGTTTTCGGAAAAAATAAATCAAATTTTAATTGAAAACAGTAATATAACATTTGTAATAGGAGGTAGTTACGGCTTAAGTTCAGAAATAAAGAATAAAGCCAATTTCCACTTATCCTTTTCCAAGATGACTTTTCCACATCAATTATTTAGAGTTATGTTACTAGAACAAATCTATCGTTCATATAAAATATTAAACAACGAAAGTTATCATAAATAAAACTATAAGTGAAAGGAGTAAACCTATGATTGGAAATACTTGGGATCAGTTACTAGCAGAAGAATATAAAAAAAAATACTTTATAGATTTAATGGATTTTATCAAAAAAGAATATAAAGAAAAAACAATTTATCCTAAACAAAATGAAGTATTTAATGCTTTTCGTTATACCGACTTTAATAATGTTAAAGTAGTTATTCTAGGTCAGGATCCGTATCATGGCCCTAATCAAGCCGAAGGCTTATCTTTCTCTGTTAGCAATGATGTTTTGAAGCCACCGTCATTAAAAAACATTTTTAAGGAACTAGAAAGTGATTTGCAAATCCCATTTCCTGAACATAATTCACTTAAACCATGGGCTAAAGAAGGAGTATTATTACTTAATTCTGTTTTAACAGTAGAAGAACATAAACCGACATCACACAAAGATAAAGGTTGGGAAACATTTACTGATAATATAATAAAAACAATAAATTTAAAGACAACACCTGTAGTATTCATACTATGGGGAAGCTATGCTAGGGCTAAAAAAAGTCTAATAACAAATCCTATTCATTATATTATAGAGTCAGCTCATCCATCACCATTTTCAGCTTATAATGGCTTTTTTGGAAGTAAACCATTTTCAAAGACTAATGCTTTTCTTCGCCAAAATAATATAAAAGAAATCAATTGGCGAATTGAGTAATTTAAAAATATATAAAATAAAAAAAGGACTTATGTCCTTTTAATTTTGTGCTTGAACAGCTGTAATAGCCACAACTCCAACAATATCATCAACACTACATCCTCTTGATAAATCATTAATAGGAGCTGCTATTCCTTGACAAATAGGCCCAAATGCCTCAGCTTTAGCCAATCTCTGAACTAATTTATATCCAATATTACCGGCATCTAAATCTGGAAATATTAATACATTGGCTTTTCCTGCAACACAACTATTAGGCGCTTTAGATATAGCTACTTCTGGTACAATGGCAGCATCTAATTGTAACTCACCATCAATCATATATTGTGGATATTTTTCCTTAGCAATATTTACAGCTTCTACAACTTTATCTACATCAGCATGCTTGGCACTACCCATAGTAGAGTGTGATAACATTGCTACCATAGGTTCTTTCTGAACCAATACTTTAAAACTCTCAGCCGACTGTGCAGCAATATCTGCTAGTTTTTCAGAAGTGGGGTTCTGTTCAAGACCTGCATCAGCAAAAATAAAAGTGCCATTATCTCCGTACTGACAGTTTGGAACAATCATTAAGAAAAATGCTGAAACAAGTTTTGCATTTTCTTTAGTTTTAATAATTTGTAATGCTGGTCTTAAAGTATTGGCTGTTGAATGACAAGCCCCAGAAACAACCCCATCAGCTCTCTTAGTCTTTACTAACATACAGGCGAAGTACATATAATCACAAGTTAGAAGGTTACGCGCCTCCTCAATTGTAAGACCTTTATGTTTTCTCATTTCATATAAGTCTTCTACTAACTCATCTGTATACCCACAATTTAAAGGATCTATTACAGTAATACCACTTATATCATAGCCTAATTTATTAATTTCTTCTCTTCTACCAATCAAGATAACATTAGCAATCTTTTCCTTAGCAATTTTCAAAGCTGCCTCAACAACTCTTGCATCCATACTTTCAGGCAATACTATTGTTTTTATATTTTTTTTGGCTCTATCCTTAATATTTTCTATAAAACTCATCAATATATCCTCTTTCTATTTATCATTCAAAATATCAAAAATTTCTTTATTTTCACTACTATAAAAGCTTTTCTTCTTATATCTTTTGAAAAAAGCTAGAATGCATGAAGGAAAAGAAGAAACTAACTTATTAAAAAGTACAACACTATCATCATAAAATTTAATAGCAGCAGTTAAATCAATTTCATTACTATCTATGTCATCAATAATACTAGATAAAGTCTCACTTTTAAGTAACTTATCATTTTCATCAATTACTTTAAAAAATTCTTCACTTTCTTTTTTTAATAAATTATTAAGTTCAAAAAGATTTAAACTATTATCTTTTTTATCAACTAAATTATCCAAAAAACTATCTAATTTTATTTCTTTTTTTACTATAGGTATAGTTCTATTTAAAAGTTCTAATTTTTTATGAAGCAAAATATCAATGTTATTTTCAGCCTCTTCCATATCTATAATAGCAAATTGAAATCTATTGTGCATAATAACTATAAATAGTAATATTAAAGCAACACCAACTATAGATCCAATGATAATTTCCATTATACAATCACCTCAATTATACCTTTAATTATACCAAACTTCTTTTTTAATAACAACTTATCAATAAAAAAATAAGTCAACTTAGTTGACCTATCTTAAAAAGTTAAATAGCTAGCTAACATAATCATAAATGACGTAATAATAAGCATCAAGCAAATAACTATTCCTGTCCAAGCTCCAATCCTAGCGAAATAAGTATGATATTTGTAATTATCTTTATCTTTAAAGTAAAAATATAAAGCAAATCCTACTGGGAAAGAAACAATACCAGTTAGTAATAACATTAATCTCTCTTCAATCGAAATTTTACCAGCGTAAAAATCCGCTACTTCATTATCATTTTTTTTCATATTACGCCTCCTCCTACAATAATTATAGCAAACATCATAAAATTAAACAAGTAATCAAGTACCGATGTAATGACTACTTTTTTCATCAAATGTTTGATCTGTAGCAGTTGGCTCAGTTCCTTTAATAAAATACATTAATTTTTTCTTTGGTGAAGAGTCCGTAGCTGGCTTGCCAGAAATAGGCTCCACTAAAAGACCAGTAACATTACTAGGCATTTCATACCAAGAATCTTCTTTACCGTTTTCATAGTTTTCAACAGAATTAAACCAAATATTTTGAGCGTATTTATACTCAGATGTTTTAAGTGATCTGTTATCATCATATCCGACCCAAACTGCTGAAACAATATCACTATTAAATCCAATATTCCAATTATCACCATTAGTAGTACCACTTTTTAAACCATATTTATGTTTTAATTTAGAAGAAAGACTGATAGCAGTAGGATAATTATAATCTATATAGTCAGGATCGTATGTAGCGGTTAATAAGTTATTTAAAATAAAAACTAAGCTAGAATTTAAAACAAGTTCTTTATTATTACTAGCTTGATATAAAATCTTTCCATCAGCATCAACTACTTTTTCAATTAAATGTGGTTTTACCTTATAACCTAAATTAGCAAAAGCCGCATAACCACTAGCCATTTCTATAATACTTATCTCGTTAGTACCGAGTGGTAAAGAAGGGATATTTTCAAGTTTAGATGTTATTCCAACTCTTCTAGCAACATTGATCAAAGCATCACTTCCTAAGAAAAGATGAGTCTTAACTGCATAAATATTTTCAGAATAAGCAATGGCGGTTGCCATGGATATTGGTTTGTTTCCATAAGTTCCATTATAATTTCTAGGTGAATAATCACTTTGGTTATTAAAAGTAAAAGTAGTCTCTTCGCTAGTAAAGGCTGAACTAGAAGTAAAACCATTTTCTAAAGCTGCGTAATAAAGATATGGTTTCATAGTTGAGCCAACTTGTCGCATAGAGTCTGTTGCTCTATTAAATGAAGAATTATTATAGTCTCTTCCTCCAATCAAGGCAATAATAGCACCAGTATCCGGTTTCATCATAACAACAGCTGTTTGAATTTCTGACTCATCGGGTATAGTAGAATTAATAGTCTCTTCCAAAGATTTTTGAACTGAAATGTCTAAATTAGTATATATCTTTAATCCTTTATTATCACTGAAAGATAGAGGAATACTATCAATAGATTTTAATTCTTTAATAACTGCATCCTGATAATACATAATTGTACTTAATTCCTGCATTTCTTCTTCACCATTAAAATGAAGTTCTTCATTATAGGCATCTTCTTTTTCTTTTTCAGTAATTACTTTATTCTTTACCAATAAATCTAAAATAAGCAATTGTCTTTTTTTAGCTAAATCATAATTTTTAAGAGGAGAATAGTTTTCTGGGGATTTAGGAATTCCTGTCAAGATAGTAGCCTCAGCTAACGTCAGATCTTTTGCCGACTTATTAAAATAATATTTACTAGCATTTTCAATACCATATTTACCATGACCATAGTTAATTGTATTTAAATATCCTTCTAAAATTTCATCTTTAGAATAATTAGATTCAATCTTTAAAGTATACCACATCTCATCCCATTTTCTTTTCCATGTCTTATCAAAATCAAGAAACAAGTTCTTAGCGTATTGTTGTGTAATTGTAGAAGCTCCTTGCTTTGTAGAACCACTAATAATATTTATATATCCAGCCTTTAAAATACGTAAAAAATCAAACCCAAAGTGTTTATAAAAATTTTTATCTTCCGTATAAATTGTCGCATCAATAACATATTTAGACATTTCACCAAGTGAAATCCACTCTTTTGATTCATTTCCGTGAAAAAATACCTGACCACTATTATCATATAACGCTATACTATTAGCACTAGAAATTACTGGCTTAGGAGAAACTTTAATATACGCAAATACTCCACAAAATACAATAATAAAAAAAATAATAACAAACCTAATAAATCTTCCCATTTTTTTAAACATAATAATAGTCCTCCTTTCCTTATTATTATTTAAATAAAAAACTAAAATATGTATAAAAAAAATATCTTTTATGATATAATCAAAACTATAAATTTGAGGTGGTACTTAATATGAAAAAATTAGTACGTATTACTACATCTAATAGCAATGAAAAAGTAAAATATGATACTAAGGCTATTATTAACAATAGTGCCATTATTTATATAGAAAAAGATAAAAATAATACCAAAACGTCCTTTAATTACCTAGAAAATAAGTTAACAAGAAAAAATAAAGAAATGTCACTTGAATATCAATTTATTAAAGGACAAGAAACAATTGGTTACTTAGTCTTGCAAGATTTAAAAAAAACTTTTAAATTAAAATTAACAACATTGGATATTATCAAGGATTCAAAATCTTTAACAATTAAATTCACTGTTGAAAATGAGACTATTGAATATAAAATAGAGGTGATAGAATGAGTCTAATTAAAAATATTGAAAGTGATATAGTTAAGATTATTAATAATTCTGGTTATGATATAACAGATCCTATGTTTCAATTATCTAGTAGACCAGATTTAGGACAATATCAAATTAATTGTGCTATGAGTCTTGCTAAAAAGTATGGCAAAAATCCTCACGCCATAGCAACTGATATTACTAAGGAACTAGAAAAAGATGGTCGTTTTACAAATATTAATATAGCCGGTCCTGGTTTTATAAATATTACCTTAAAGGATACTTATTTAGCTGAATTATTAACTAGTATAAGTGAAGATATTAATATAAATATAGATAAAAAATCACCTCGTAAAGTAATTTTAGATTACGGTGGTGCTAATGTTGCTAAAGCTCTTCATGTTGGTCATTTACGTAGTGCTAATATAGGTGAAGCACTTAAACGTCTTGCTAGGTTATTAGGTTATCAAATACTAGGGGATGCTCATTTAGGAGACTATGGTAGACCTTTAGGCTTTGTTGTCTTAGAACTAAAAAAAAGATATCCAGACCTACCATATTTTGATGAAAAATATGAGGGTGATTACAGTGAAGTTAATCTTCCAATAACCAATGAGGATCTTGAACAAATATATCCATACGCTTCCAAAAAGGCTAAAGAAGATGAATCATACCTAGAAGAGGGACGTGATGTTACCTATAAAATACAAAATCACGTTAGAGGTTACTATGATTTATGGAAAAAAGTTGTTGCTATATCAAAATCTGATATAAAGAAAATATATGATGATTTAAATGTCAACTTTGAACTATGGCAAGGAGAAAGTGATGCCATGGAGTATTTTCCTAAGTTAAAAGAAATTTTTGAGTCCGCTAATATTTTAACTAATAGTGAAGGTGCTCAAATTGTTGATATAAAAGATGAAAATGATTCTTCTCCAATGCCACCATTACTTTTTATAAAGTCTAATGGAACAATATCTTATGAAACAACTGATTTAGCAACTATATTAGAAAGAAAAATCAACTATGATCCAGATGAAATATGGTATTGTGTTGATACTAGACAAGAATTACACTTTGAACAAGTATTCCGTGCTGCTAGAAAGGCCAAATTAATATCTGATGATGTAAAACTAGAGGTTGTAGGTTTTGGTACAATGAACGGTAAAGATGGTAAACCATTCAAGACTCGTGATGGCGGTGTAATGACTCTAAAAAGCCTAATAAACTTAGTATATGAAGAAACTTTAAAGAGAATTAACCCTAATACCGTAAAAGAAGAAGAAAGACCATCAGTTGCTAAAACTGTTGCTATAGCAGCTTTAAAATATGCCGATCTTATTCCATACCGTAGTACTGATTACATATTTGAAGTTGAAAAGTTTTCAGACTTAGAAGGCAAAACAGGACCTTATTTACTATATTCAACAATTAGAATGAAATCACTTCTTACTAAAGCAAGCGGCATAAATTATAAAAAAGTTCATACTCTAAATAGTGATACAGAGAAGGATATTGCTTTAACTATTTTAAATTTACCTATTGTCCTAACAAAAGCCATAGAAAGCAAATCATTAAATGAAATAGCTGAATACCTATATAAAATAACATCTCAATATAACAAATTTTACAATGAAAATAAAATATTAGTAGAAGAAGATCAAAAATTACAAGAATCATGGCTAGTATTAACTAAAATTGTATATGATATAAATATATTATTATTAGATGTTTTAGGAATTAAGGTTCCAGAAAAAATGTAAAAAACTGTTGTATTTACATAAGATATATGTTATAAGTTTATTGGTAATTTTATTACCCAATCAAAAAATAAAAAAATACATATAATGTTTTGATATAGGAGGTCTCAACATGGACTTAAAAAAGATGACTAAAGATGAATTAGAACTATTGTCAAATAAAGATATTACTAATTTAATTTTAGAAGATAGTAAGAAATCTATGAATACTGCTGAATTATTTAGAAAAATAATAAAATTATTGGAATTACCTGAAAGTTATTTTGAAAGTAAAATAGCTGATTATTATACTGCTTTAGCAACTGATAAAAGATTCTTATTATTAGAAGATGGAACATGGGATTTAAGAAGCCGTCATACATCAGACAAAGTTGTAAAAGTTACTGATGAAGAAGACGATGAGGAAGTAGAACCAAAAGATGAAGAAGAGGACGAAGATGATGAAGATTCATTATCAGAAGGCTCTTATGACGATACAGAAGATACAGATTATGATGATGATACTAGTGAAGAATTAAATGATTTAGTTATAATCGATGAAGATGAATTAGAACTAGAACAATAATCTAGTTTTTTTCAGCCAAAAAGTATGATATAATACGTTTAATTACAAAGGAACGGTGATTACATGATTGATAGATTAGAAGCGACACTTTTAAAGTATCAAGAGTTGGAAAATGAACTAACAAAACCAGAAGTATTGAGTGATATTAAGAAAACTAAAGAATATTCAAAAGAAATGTCAGCAATTGAAGATATAGTAACTTGTTATAAAAAATATAAAAAAGTTTTAGCTGATATTGAAAATACTAAAGAAATGGTAAAAGATCCTGAATTAGGAGAAATTGCTAAAGAGGAACTAAAAACCTTAGAAGAAGAAAAAGTAAAACTAGATGGAGAATTAGAAATTTTACTAATTCCAAAGGATCCAAATGATGGCAAGAATGTAGTTATTGAAATCAGAGGAGCAGCTGGAGGCGATGAAGCTAATATTTTTGCTGGAGATCTTTTTAGAATGTACACTAGATATGCTGAAAAGCAAGGCATGAGTTATCAGGTCTATAATGCTGTAGATGGTGCCGCTGGAGGCTTTAGCCAAATAGAGTTTATTGTAAAAGGTGCTAATGCCTATTCATTATTAAAGTATGAGAGTGGTTCTCACCGCGTACAAAGAGTACCTGTTACAGAAGCCAATGGTCGTCTTCAAACTTCAACAGCCACAGTTTTAGTAATGCCAGAAGCCGATGATGATATTGACATTCAAATAAATCCTAGTGATTTAAGAATAGATATATATCGCTCAAGTGGTTGTGGAGGTCAAGGAGTAAACACTACAGATTCAGCAGTACGTATTACTCACTTACCAACTAACACTGTTGTTACTTGTCAAAATGAACGAAGCCAAATTCAAAATAAAGAACAAGCTATGAAAGTCTTAAAAACTCGTCTTTATGAACTAGAACTTCAAAAACAACTTGAAGAGGCTGGTCAAGAAAGACGTAGTAAGATTGGAACTGGTGATAGAGCTGAAAAGATTAGAACATATAACTATCCACAAAATCGTGTAACAGATCACCGTATAGGCTATACAACTAAAAATCTAGATAGAGTAATGGATGGAGACTTAGATGATATTATAAATGCTTTAATTCAGGAAGATCAAAAGAGAAAACTAAGTGGAGAAACAGAAGCCTAATGACAACTGTCGAAGAACTTCTGTTTTTTGCTAAGAAACATATCCATTCTGATCATGCTAAACTTCTTTTAGCAGAGCTTTTACATAAAAATCCGTTAGAACTTTTAAATTATTTGTCCTATCAAGTAGATGAAAAAACAGTGACTCTATATAAAAAAGCCGTATTAGCATTAGAAAATGGAAAACCACTTCAATATGTTTTAGGTAATGTAAATTTTTATGGAAATAATTTTTATATAAATGAGAATGTTTTAATACCACGGTTTGAAACAGAAGAATTAGTTGAAAATGTAACAGAATACGCTAAAAAGTTTTTCACAGAACCTGTGGATTTAATAGATTTAGGTTGTGGTAGTGGAGTAATTGGACTAACTCTAGAAAAAAAAATATCCACAAATTCTGTGGATTTAATAGATATCAGTGAAAAAGCTCTTGAAGTTACTAACATAAATTGTGGAAAAATGAATTCTAAGGCCAATTTAGTTCTAAGTGATATGTTTAAAAACATTAATAAAAAATATGATATTATCGTAAGCAATCCACCTTATATCAAAACAACAGAAGAAATAGAAAAAATAGTTAAAGACAACGAACCTCACTTAGCACTATATGCTGGCGTTGATGGTCTTGACTGTTACCGAAAAATTTTAAATGACATTACTGGTCACATGAAAGAAAGATGCCTTATTGCCTTTGAAATAGGAATGACGCAAGGAGCTCCACTGACTGCGTTAATTAAGGAAAAATTACCTAATGACATAGTAGAAATAAAAAAAGATTTATCTGGAAAGGATAGAATGTTATTTATTTTTCATAATCTTGCATAAAAAAAAGATGAAAACCTCACTATTATAATGAAAGTGAGGTTTTTATATGAAAAAACTTATGATAATAACTGCTATAATAATTGTAATTATTAGTATTGGTAAAGAACAAAAAGTAGTAATTCCAAAAGAAGCCATCAGATTTAGAGTAATAGCTAGTAGTAATACTAAGGCTGATCAAGATTTGAAGAAAAAAGTAACTACTAATGTTTATCATCACTTATCAACATTATCTTTTGTTGATATTAATCAAGAAGAGGCCAAAGAAGAAATTAAAAGTCAAATACCAAAAATAGACAACATAGTTTCCAAAACTCTAGAGGAAGCTAATCTATCAAAAGAGTATCATATTAATTACGGGTTGAATTATTTTCCAGAAAAAGAATACAAGGGTGTAATATATAAAGAAGGAGAGTATGAGTCATTAGTAGTAACACTAGGCGATGGTTTAGGTGACAATTTCTGGTGCGTATTATTCCCACCCCTTTGTTTACTTGAAACTGATGAATCTAAAACATCAGATATAAAATACACATCATTTATAAAAGAAGTCATTGAAAAGTATTTCTAAAACATAAAATATATAAGGTGATATTATGCAAAATCTTATATATTTTTTTATGGCAGTAGGTTTAAGTATGGATGCTTTTTCTTTAGCAATCGCTTATGGCACCAATCCTATTAAAAAAGAAAGAATTATTATCTTAGGAGCTTTAGTTGGCCTTTTTCATTATATAATGCCATCTTTAGGTTCGATTATTGGTTCTTACATCTCATTAATCGTAACTAAATCAAATTACATTGTAAGTCTTGTCTTCTTTATTCTAGCCTATGAGATGTATAAATCAAGAAATGAAGAGCATTCATCTCCACTCTCAAGTATTTTAGCTTTAGTAATTTTTGCTTTTACAGTAAGCATAGATAGTTTTTCAGTTGGTATAGCTCTTGGCATGGAAAAAGCCAATTTAAAACTAGCTTTTCTAATATTTTCTCTTACTAGTGCAGCATTTACTTATACTGGGCTATTATTAGGAAAAAAACTATCTCAAAGATATGGACATAAGGCCATCATTTTTGGCGTTATCATATTATTATTCTTAGCAATAAGATATTTGTTTAATTAATTTACGCTGTTTTACTAGATAAAGTGTCTAATTCGTTGACAAAAAAATAAAATTTTCCTATGATTTAATTGGGTGATAATATGTTAGTAAACTTTATAGACATGCTTCAAAAAGCAAAAGAAGAACATTATGCAGTTCCACATTTTAATATTAATAATTTAGAATGGACAAAGTATATTTTAGAGGAATGTAACAAATTAAATATTCCAGTAATTATAGGTGTAAGCGAAGGAGCAACTAAATATATGGGTGGTTTCATAGCCGTTAGTTCTATGGTAAGAGGAATGATAGAATCATTAAGTATAAATATTCCAGTTTGCATTCACTTAGATCACGGTTCAACTTATGAAAACTGTGTTTCTGCCATAAATGCCGGTTTTACTTCTGTTATGATTGATGCTTCAAAACATCCATTAGAAGAAAATATCAGTATTACCAAAAAGGTTGTTGAATATGCTCACGCTAGAGGCGTAAGTGTTGAAGCAGAAGTTGGTCATATAGGTGGTACAGAGGACAACATAACAGGAAAATCTTTAAATGCTACCCTAGATGATTGTATTAAATTATATGAAGCAACAGGTATAGATTCTCTAGCCCCTGCTTTAGGAAGTGTTCATGGCTTTTATAAGGGTGAGCCTAATTTAGATTTTATAACCATGAAAAGTATTAATGAAGCTTTGCCAATACCACTAGTATTACATGGTGGCAGTGGTATACCTGAGGATAAAATTAAAACAGCTATTTCTTGTGGAATTTCTAAGGTAAATATTAATACAGAACTGCAATCGGTATGGAGTAGGGCCCTAAGAAAATATTTAAGTGAAAATGAAACGGTATATGATCCAAGAAAAATAATTGGTAGTGGAGAACAAGCTATAAAAGATGAAATTGATAAAATTGTCACGATATTTGGTACAAGATTATAAAATATAATAGGTAAATGCCGGAGGTGTAAAATGAAAATTATTGAAATTGATGGTGGAAATAAGCTGCGTGGAACAATCAGAGTTAGTGGTGCTAAAAATGCTACAGTTGCTCTAATTCCAGCTGCCATACTTACTGATGAAGAAGCCACTATCTGCAATGTCCCAGAAATAACAGATACGGATGATCTATGTGATATTTTAGAAAACCTAAAAGTGAACGTAAAAAGAGCTAGTGAAAGTATAATCATTAATCCTAGTAATATGGAAAATATCGAAATCACTGAAAAGTTTTCTAAAAGATTAAGAGCTTCATATTATTTTATGGGAGCATTACTTGGAAAATATGGAAAAGCTTCTATGTACTTTCCAGGTGGATGTTCAATCGGAAGTAGACCTATAGATCTACACTTAAAAGGATTTGAAGCGTTGGGTGCTAAAGTAACCATTGATAAAAACAAGTATACTGTTGAAGCTAAAGAATTAAAGGGAGCCAATATTTATCTAGATATTGCCTCAGTAGGTGCTACTATTAATATTATGTTAGCTGCTGTTAGAGCTAAAGGAATAACTGTAATTGATAATGCCGCTAAAGAACCAGAAATTGTTAACGTTGCAACCTTCCTAAATAATATGGGAGCCAAAATTACTGGAGCTGGTACCTCTACAATCAAAATAGAGGGAGTTAGCTATCTACATAAATGCTTTCATGAAGTAATTCCAGATCGTATCGAAGCAGGAACTTATATAATAATTGGAGCCTTATGTGGTAATCCTCTAAAAATTGATAATGTTATACCAGAACATGTTGATGCCTTAATTTCTAAATTAGAAGAAATTGGTGTTGATGTAGAAGTAGGTGTTGATTATGTCATTGTTAATAGTAATAATGAATACAAGTCAACTACTGTAAAAACTGCTGTTTATCCAGGATTTCCAACCGATCTTCAACAACCATTCAGTGTTTTACTAACACAATGTAATGGTAAGTCTAAAGTAATAGAAACAATATTTGAAAATCGTTTTATGCACGTACCATATTTACGAGAACTAGGTGCAGACATTACTGTAAAAAACCAAACAGCAACAATAGTTGGACCAACTAAGTTAACATCTTCACAAGTGGTTGCAACCGATTTAAGAGCAGGAGCCGCTATGGTCGCAGCTGCTTTACTAGCCGAAGGAACAACTAGAATAACCAATGTTGAGCATATTTTACGTGGTTATGAACAAATAGTAGAAAAACTAACCGGTATAGGTGCTAAAGTAAGAATAAAAGAAATATAATTTAATATATTTCTTTTTTTATTTGGAGGCAAAATGAAATTTTTGAAAAAGCATTACAAACTATTAGTCTTTATACTTGTATGTTTATCGATTTTTCTGATATTTAAAGAAAATAATAACCACAACATAAATTATACTGCTATAGGTGACAATTTCGCTTTAGGTGAAAATGCCTATGGACAAGTAGATTATGGTTATAGTGATTATATAAAAGATTACTTATCTGAAAATTTAAAATTAAACAAATATACCAAAGCTTTTTCCAAAAAAGATGCATCAATTAACAGTTTATATCAAGATATATCTTTAAATAAAAAAGTACTCCAAGATGGCAAAATAATAAATATAAAACAAACACTTAGAGAAAGTAATATTGTAACAATATCAGTTGGCTTAAATGATTTAATATATAAAATATGCATAACTAATAATTTAACCGAATCTAAGTTAGATGAAATAATATCTAGTATTGAATTAGACTTTAATCAACTAATTAAAGAAATTAGAAAATATTATAAAAAAGACATATATATAATTGGTTATTATAATATAGATTCAAATACTAATAAATATCAAGATGCTATAAAAAAACTAAATAAAGTATATCAATCAAATAGTGAAGTTATTTATATTGATACTTATAATTTGTTTAAAAATAATCAAGAATATCAACCAAATTTTCTAAACTATTATCCAACTAAGGAAGGATATAAGGCTATAAGCAAGGAAATAACTATAAAAATAGCTAAAACGCTTGAAAAAAAATAAAATAATTGTTATACTAATAACGCATTTAATTACTATGGCAACAGTTGTCATGGCGGAAGGAGAGAAAAATATGAAAAAGGGAATTCATCCAGAAGTTCATCAATGTACAGTAACATGTGCTTGTGGTGAAACATTTACAGTAGAATCAACAAAATCAGAAATCAATGTTGAAGTTTGTTCAAAATGTCATCCATTCTATACAGGAAAACAAAGCCGTGCTTCACGTGCTGGACGTGTAGACAAATTCAATAAAAAATATGGATTCAACCAAAATGAAACAGCTGCTTAATAGCTGTTTTTATTTTATATAAATAATAGACTTATTAATATGATATAATATAATAAATAATATAAAGGAGAATTATATGAAAATAGGTTTTGCTAATGACCATCGTGGTTACGAATTAAAAGAAAAATTAAAAAAAGATTTAGAAGAACTAAATTATGAGATAGTAGATTATGGTTCATATTCCACAAATTCTGTGGATTATCCAGATTTTGCTTTTAGTTTAGGACGTGCAGTTGTGGATAAAAAAGTTGATTTTGGTGTAGCAATATGTGGTTCTGGAATAGGAATTAGTATTGCTTGCAACAAAGTTAAAGGAATTCGTTGTGCTAGAGTAACAAATGTTAAAGATGTAATAGTAACAAGAAATGATAATGATGCTAATATAGTAGCCTTTAGTGGTGACTTAGAGGAAAGTACAGCCTTAAATATAGTAAAGACCTTTGTTACTACACCTTGTTCAGAAGAAGAAAAACATAAACGTCGTCGAAACAAAATAGCTGAATTTGAGGAAAAAACTCTATGAGTGGCAAATTCTTTCTCTATATCCTAGTAACTATAGTCGTTATTTGGACTATGGATTCTGTAAATATAAATCAAATTTTTAAAAAAAATAAAATTTTACAAGCTAGAGTATTTTACTTTTTTCTAGCTATTTCACTAATTTACTTAGTTACCAATTTTATTATGGATTTATTTACTTCTTGTAAAATTTTTTAAAAGGAGTATAAATCCTTTTTTTTTGTAAAAACTTATAATGAGGTGAATAAAATGAGAAAATTAAAATTAAGGCCATTTGTAATACCAACTATATCCACATTCTTATTAATAATTGCTATTTTTGCTAGTATTTTAAACCTAAAAGAAAGTAATAACTTTAGTGAAACACCAAGTAATATAGATTATGTTACTAAGACTATATTAGATGATGAAATAGCCGTTATTAATACAACAACAAAAATAATAAATCCGTACACAGATCAATCTGTTACTATTGGAAAATATTTTTATGATTACAAAGCTGAAGCTACGCAACAAGAAAAATCAATAATATATCACGATGATACTTATATGCAAAATTCTGGTATTGATTTTGTAAGTGAAAATACTTTTGATGTTGTTGCAGTTTTAAATGGTACAGTTGCTAATGTTACAGAAAATGAAACATTAGGAAAAACAGTAGAAATTAATCATGATAATGGCTATGTTACCATATATCAAAGCTTATCAGAAATTAGTGTAAAAAAAGGAGATACTATAAGTCAGGGACAAGTTATTGGTAAAAGTGGAACAAATGAATTGGATAAAGAAATAGGGAATCATTTACATTTTGAATTTTATGCTAATGGACAAGTTGTTGATCCAACTCTATATTTAAACAAAGATTTATCTCAAGCAAAACCTAAAGAGTAACATAAAATTTACTCTTTTTTTAATAAAAAATAAAAATATTAATATATTATATAGAAAGATATTAATTTATGATAAAATGATTATAACAAAAAAGGATGTGACAATATGTTAGGAAAAGATATTGGAATAGATTTAGGAACAGCCAATGTTTTAATATATATTAAAGGTCAAGGAATCGTTTTAAATGAGCCTAGTATAGTAGCTTTAGAAACTGATACTAATCGTATTGTTGCGGTTGGAACAGAAGCTAAAGAAATGTTAGGAAGAACACCTGGCAAAATAAAAGCTATTAAACCTATGAAAGATGGAGTAATAGCTGATTTTGATGCAACTGAAATAATGCTTAACAGTTTTATAAGAAAGATTAAGGTTCGTAATCTTTTTATTAGACCACGAATTCTAATATGTTGTCCAACTAACATAACTCCAGTAGAAAAAAATGCTATCAAAGAAGCAGCCGAAAGGACCGGTGCAAGAAAAGTCTATATTGAAGAAGAACCTAAAGTTGCTGCTATAGGAGCAGGGCTTGATATATCTAAACCGCTAGCCAATATGATTATTGATATTGGTGGAGGAACAACTGATATAGCTATTCTTTCACTGAACGGTATAGTGTCATCATCTTCAATTCGCTTAGCTGGAAATAGCTTTGATCAAGATATTATCAACTATATTAGAGAACAATACAAATTATTAATTGGTGAAAAAACCGCCGAAGAAATAAAAATGGCCTTTGTAAATGTTTTTAAACCAAGTAAAAAGAAAAAAATGGAAATAAGAGGTAGAAGTCTTATTACTGGCTTACCTCAAGCCATAGAAGTAACACAAGAAGAAATATCTTTAGCGCTACTACCAAGTCTAAACAGGATAATAAAAGAAACAGCAAAACTTTTAGAAGAAATTGACCCAGAATTATCCTCAGATATTGTGGAAAAAGGTATAGTTTTAACTGGTGGAGGCTCACTTGTTACAGGATTGTTAGATGTATTTAAACAAGAATTAAAAGTACCTGTGTTAATAGCTTCATCACCATTAACATGTGTAGCAGAAGGAACTGGTATATTACTTGATAATTTAAAAATGCTAGAAGAAAGTCGATAATAATCGGCTTTTTCTTTTACTTGATAAGGATATCTGTTATAATCTTATTAGAAAGAAGTGATATTATGAGAGAGCAAATACTTTCAGCTAGTAAAATAGTATTAGTAACATTTGTCTTTTCCGCAGTAATAATGATTCTAATGAAAAAAGTCGCTTTTCATATAGGAGCACTTGACGTTCCGAGAAGTGAAGAAGAAAATAGACATATTCACAAAAAAATAACACCAAAACTTGGTGGCGTTGGCATATTTTTAGCTTTTCTAATTGGTTATATGCTTTTTGGAGAGCAAAGTATTAGAATGAACTCCATATTAATAGGAAGCTTTATTATGATCCTAACTGGTATAGTTGATGACATTAAACCTATTAAGGCCATACATAAATTATTAGGGCACATTGCTGCCGCCTTGGTAATAGTATTTTATGGGGGGATTCTGTTAAACAACGTAACAGCTTTTGGTTTTTATTTTGATTTCGGTATTTGGGCATATCCAATTACGATTCTATTTTTAGTAGCTTGTTCAAACGTTATCAACTTAATAGATGGCTTAGATGGTCTAAGCGGTGGTATTTGCTGCATATTTTACTTAACAATAGGAATAATTGGTTTCTATCAACAACGTTATGGTAGCTTAGTAATGACACTTACCTTTATAATGTTAGGCTCAACTCTTGGCTTTCTCCTACACAATTTTAATCCAGCTAAGATATTTGCTGGTGATTGTGCAACCTTCATGGGATATATAATCGGTATAATAACACTACTAGAGTTTAAAGGCCCTGCCTTAATTTCGTTCTTTGTACCTATAACAATTTTAGGTATTCCAATACTTGATACTTTATTTGCGATAATCAGAAGGTTGTTAAAAAAACAACCACCATTTAAAGCTGATAAGCAACACTTACATCATCAACTATTAGGAATGAATTTTTCACAAAGAACTACGGTTTTAATAATATATGGAATAAACTTATTATTCGCGACAGCTTCAATTTTTTACACTATAAAAGATAGCACTATGGGAATAATATTGTATATATTAATTTTAATTATCGTAATATGGTTTGTTTTCCATACAAGCATTATTTCAGATAAAGGCCCAGAACTCACTAAAAAGGTAAAGTCAAAGATAACTCTCAAAAAAAAATATGAAACAAAGCAACAATAACTTTTATAACCCTAATTTAGATGATGTCTGAATTAGGGTTTTTAATATTTTGCATGGTTTAATCAAAGACTATAAGCTAAAAATATATATAAAAAAATGGTAAAATATGGTAAAATTAAAAACGTAGTGAAGAAGGTGCAGTATGTTAAATTTTGTAATATGTGAGGACGAACCACTGCTATTAAACAAGTATATTAATGAAATAGATAAGTTCATGATGCAGTATGATATGGACTATAAATGCCACAAATATAATGGTTATGATGACCACTGGAAAAGTTATGCCAAAAAAGATGATGGCTTTAAAGTATACTTACTTGATATAAAAACAAAAACAGGTTCAGGTTTAGATGCTGCTAGAATGATTCGTGAAGAATATGATGATTGGGTTTCGATGATTATAATTATAACCGCATATAGTGAGTATAAATATGAAGCCTTAGAAAAGAGACTAATGTTAGTTGACTTTATTAACAAATTATCCAATTTTGAAACTCGTCTTCGCTCTGCTTTAACTGTTTGTATTAAAAATTATGATAATCGTTGCAAGAGTCTAAGATATGTCTATAAAAACAATGTCTACAGCATTGAGCTAAACCAAATACTTTATATTGAAAAAGAAAAAGATAATAAAAGATGTATTATAACTACACTTACAGATAAAGTATTAATTCCAGGTACTTTAAATACCATAATGAAAGAGCTTGATGAACGTTTTATGAAAAGTAGCAGAAGTATGATTATTAACTTAGAACAAGTCGCAAGTTATTACACTAAAGAAGGAAAAATAATTTTCAAAAATGGTGAAACAGTAACATCCATATCAAGAAATCAAAAAAAGGAGATAATGAAATATGTTAGAGGTATTCGCTAGTATAGCTGGCTCATATACGTTATCAGTAACAGGCTTTTATGTAATTAAGAAGGTGACAAACAGTCAAGAAAAATTATTGTGCATTAAAAATTTATTATTGTTGTCATTACTTTCAATAATAACAATACTTTTACATCAAAGTGAATACACAGGGCTAAAACAAGTTGTTATTTTGATTTTTAATACAATAATATATAAAACAATATTTAAACTTTCTTTTGAATCTGGTTTAATAGTGACAGGAATTATGATGATTGCCATAGCTGCTGGAGACATGGTATCAACTCTAAGTTTTAGTCATTTTTACAGTATTGAGCAAGTAAGAAGTAATCCATTTTTAATGTTAATAGCTAATGCAATTGTGAGTACAGTTGATATTATTATCATAAATATTAAAATAATAGAGGCTCAACTAGTGAGATTTTATAATTATTGCCAAAAAAGGCAGTCTGCTGTCAACGCCATATTTTTAGGTGTTCTAGTAATAGGAGTATACGCAAGTGGTTATAATATAGCCTCAGCCAAGGATTTTGATATTAATTATATTCTTAATATGCTATTAGTAATATCACTATGTATAACAGCCTATATATTTATCAAAAATAAAAATAATTATAATCAATTAACTGATGAATATGATAATTTATTTTCTTATGTTCAAAATTTTGAAGATTGGATAGAAAAAGAGCAACTAAATAGGCACGAATATAAAAATCAATTAGCTGTTTTATATTGTTTAACTAAAGAAAAGGCCGTAAAAAATAAGATTAATGAAATATTAGATGATAATATAAATATAGAAGGTACCGTAATAAATGAGCTAAAGCTACTACCTAAAGGTGGAATAAAAGGTTTAATGTATTATAAAGTTGCAGTAGCTCAAAAAAAGAAAGTGAATGTAACGGCTGATGTTAGCTTGGAAAGTAAAGGAATCTTAAGTACTTTAAAAGAAAAAGACATACGTGTTATATGTAAATTATTAGGTATTTATCTTGATAATGCTATCGAAGCTGCCGAAGAGACTAGGAAAAAAGCTCTATATATTGAAGTGTATGAGTTATCAAATAAGGTTTGCTTTACTATTTCGAATAGTTTTAAAAAGAAAAGTAATTTTGATGATAGAAATAAAAAAGGCGTTAGTTCAAAAGGAGAAGGCCGTGGTAATGGATTATATTTCGCCTCAAAGGTTTTAGAAGCCAATAAATGGCTCGAGTCATCTCAAGATGTTGTTGATAAATTCTATATTCAAAAATTAACAATCAATAAAAAAAATTAAAGGATTCTAATAACAGAATCCTTTATTAAGTTGTAGTAGCGTGACAATGATTAATCACACATAGAACGTAATGCTACAGGTTCATCAGTTAAAAACCAATAGCATCCAAGACTTGCTGAACCAAAAGCCATCATTGCTATAGCAACAACTAAGTAAGCAATTTTTCTTTTCATATATATAGCCTCCTAATATATTTTAAATACTTTCGTATTTAATCAAATTTATATGTTTTATAATTGTTATACGGTTGTTTAAAAAATTTATATGTTAAAGGGTTAACAATTATAGATTGAATTAGTAAAACTGAAATTAACAAATTACTAATCCAAGTATTAAAATAAATTATTCCAATTGTAGAATATACTATTCCAATACTAACAGTTATAATCTTTCTAATCTTTCTTTTTTTACTATTTAAAAGTGGTCTTTTTACAGTATCAGCAGGTGCAAATAATAAATAGCTAAATACACATAGCAAGCAAATTAATATATAAATAAACTTTGGTAATTGAAAATTTAAAAAGAATAGTGGAACAAACAAGAAGCAAAATATTGAAAAAATCAAACATTGATAGCTTTTTTGAGCATGAAACCCAAAGCCAGTAAAACGTATAATGTTAAAAAATATTAGTACTACAATTAGTTCTGGTACAATATTTAGTAAAAAAGCTAAAAGAAAGATAACCACAAGTTTTGTAAGCGTTAAATATATTCCTTCAAGGCCATATTCTAACTTTTCAATATCGTCTTTTGAATAGTTTTTATATTTTTTTAGAAAGTTCATGGTGCTGTTTAAAAATTTCTCTTTCATCTCATCACCTACTACCATTATAGTCAAATAAACTAAATAAAAATAAATTATCTGTTAATAGTTTTGTCACCATTGCCAATGTAATAATTTGACAAAATATGTCGAAATACTAACAAAAAATCCATAAATATTACCATTTAAGGAAAAATCGAAAAAATGAGGAAAACACTGGTAAAATCTAAATTACCAAATGGATGAAAAAAGTTGGTAGAATGTGAGGTGCTAGAGGTATGATGATTGGACGCGTTAAGTGGTTCAATAATGAAAAAGGTTACGGCTTTATTGAATTTAAGGAAAATGAAGATATTTTTGTACATTACTCAGCAATTGAGTTGGAAGGGTACAAAACTTTATCAGAAAATCAACTAGTAGAATTTAAATTAATTGAAACTAGTAAAGGATATCAAGCAATAAATGTCAAATTAGTAAAAGAAACTACTGATATAAAATAGTAGTTTTTTTTACCGAATTGTGCTATACTGAAGATGTAAAGGAGGAATAATATGGAATTTATAATACGTGGAGACAAATTAAAAATTACTGATGCTATGAACGATTATATTGAAGAAAAGTTAGGAAAACTAGAAAAGTATCTAAAAAATAGCGATAATGTTCGTGTTAACGTTATAGTAAAAGTAAAAAATCATGAACAACGAGTAGAAATAACTATCCCATTAAAGGCCTACATTTTAAGATCTGAGGAAACAAGAGACGATTTCTATACAGCAGTAGATAAAGCTGTTGATAAGTTAGAAAGACAAATAAGAAAAAATAAAACTAGAATGTCAAAGCAAACAAAAACAGAAATGGACTTTGATATATCAGAAATAGAAAATGAACAAGAGGAAGAAAATAAAATTTTAAAAAGAAAAGTAGTTGAAGTAAAACCAATGAATGAGGAAGAAGCTATAATTCAAATGGAATTACTTGGTCATCAATTTTATATGTATAAAGACAGTGAAACAAATAAATATGCTGTTGTATACAAAAGAGCTGATGGTAACTACGGAATCCTTGAGTCAGAATAAAAATAAAGATACGCCAAGTATCTTTTTTTGTTTATTAGGAAAGTCGTTTTATAATAAATAAAAAAATGCAATATTACTCAGGTGTTGCACTACAAATTAGCCTATGCATATTGAGATGTTTTGACTGGGAAAGATGGCCTCTACAATATGGCATTCCATCTTATATGATTTTTTTAACTTTTATAAACTTTAAAAATCCAAAATGTTCGCCAATTATGAACTCTAGGGACAGAGCCAATTTGTGACATTTTTTACTTATAAGAAATTTTCTTATTAAATAGTAATATCGCTACCAGTAAACATACGTTTGCAATTTGTTATAGTAAGTCAAGATGATGGAGGTGTATTACATGTATAAAGCCTATAAGTTTATAATGTATCCTAATAGTTATTAAAAACAGCTATTGAACAAAACTTTTGGTTGTGTTAGATCTATTTATAACTATTTTCTAGACAAGTGTATAAAGGATGGGGTTATAAAGACTTTTAACATGTGTGGAGAAATAAAAAACTTATACAATGATTATCCATTTTTAAAAGAAGTAGATTCTTGTTGTTTAAGGTGTACTGTTTTTAATTTAGAAGACGCCTTTAAAAACTATTATTCAAAACGTGGTAATTATCCTAGATTTAAGAGTAAATTTAATAAGCAAAGCTATAGAACTACATGTATTAAAAGTACATATAAAAATAGATAATACAGTAATATAGAATTAGACTTAGGAGTAAAAACCTTCTATGCAGATGGTAATATTATAAATTACAAGACAATTACCATAAATACCAAAATTTTATATGGAAACTATTGTGGTAATACTTGCCTAACAGGCTATGCATATTACCTAACTGTTCCAGTTGTTGGTTCAACACCAATATTTGTTTCAGATGATGAAGGAGAATTTATAGTTACTGAAGAAAAGTACAATGAAATATCTAGTAAAATTCCAATAACAACATTTACCTTTGAAAGAGATGATTTAGATAACTATGGTTTGAAGTCAGTAAAAATAAAATAATTAATAAACCTCATATTTAAAAATATGGGGTTTTACTATTGATAAATCAATAAATACTTTCATTATTTCATAATATTTGATAGAATAATATGAAAAGGAGATGATTAAATGAATCTTTTAAGAAGATTATTCGATCATGAATATAAAGAATTAAAGAAATTTACTGCTATAGCAGATAAAATAATGGAATTAGATGATGAGTATTCTAAACTAACTGATACAGAATTACAAAATAAAACAGAAGAATTTAGAACTCGTCTAAAAAATGGTGAGACATTAGATGATTTAGTTGTAGAAGCTTTTGCCACTGCTAGAGAGGCTGCCTTCAGGGTTATTGGTGAAAAACACTATTATGTACAAATTCTTGGTGGACTAGCAATTCATTATGGAAATATAGCTGAAATGAAAACAGGAGAAGGAAAAACATTAACCAGTGTTTTACCAGCTTATCTAAATGCCCTAACTGGTGAAGGTGTACATATAATAACAGTCAATGAGTATCTAGCAACACGTGATGCTAACTGGATGGGAAAGATACATGAATTTTTAGGCTTAACTGTTGGTGTTAATACAAGAGATTTATCATCAAAAGAAAAACAAGAAGCTTATAACTGTGATATTCTATATTCTACTAATAATGAGATTGGCTTTGATTACCTAAGAGATAACATGGTAGTTCATAAAGAAGATAGAGTACAAAGAAAACTCAACTTTGCCATTATCGATGAAGTTGACTCAGTATTAATTGATGAAGCTAGAACGCCATTAATAATATCTGGCGGTGAAATGAAGAGTGCCAACTTATATATTGATGCTGATCGTTTTGCTAAGAGTCTAAAAGAAAATGAAGATTACATTTATGATGAAAAAACAAAGAGTGTTAATCTAACAGAAGCTGGTTCTGATAAAGCTGAAAAAGTCTTTAATATTTCAAATCTTTATGAAATAGATAATGCTTCATTACTACACTATATTAACCAAGCCTTAAGAGCAAATTACTCAATGAGAAAAGATGTTGATTATGTTGTTCAAGATGGTGAAGTAGTTATTGTTGATCAATTTACGGGACGTTTAATGAAGGGAAGAGCTTATTCCGATGGACTACATCAAGCAATTGAAGCAAAAGAAGGAGTTCAAATAAATCAAGAAACAAAGACTCTTGCTACAATAACTTTCCAAAACTTGTTTAGAATGTACAAGAAACTTTCTGGTATGACAGGAACTGCTAAGACCGAAGAAGAAGAATTTAGAAATATTTACAATATGTACGTAATTGAAATTCCTACTAATAAAGAAGTCATTCGTATAGATGCTCCTGATTTAGTATATGCTACCAAGGAAGCTAAATATAAAGCTATAATTGATTTTGTAAAGGATAGATATGAAAAAGGCCAACCAGTTTTAATTGGTACTATAGCAATTGAAACAAGTGAGTTAATAAGCAATCTATTAAAACAAGCAAAGATTCCACATGAAGTATTGAATGCTAAAAACCATGAACGTGAAGCTGAAATTATATCTAAAATAGGATTACAGAAATCCGTAACAATCGCAACAAACATGGCCGGTCGTGGTACTGATATTAAGTTATCAGATGAAATTAGAAAATTAGGTGGGCTTTGTGTTGTTGGAACTGAACGTCATGAATCTCGTCGTATTGATAATCAGTTAAGAGGCCGTTCTGGACGTCAAGGGGATCCAGGATATACTCAATTCTTCGTTTCTATGAAGGATGACTTAATGGTACGCTTTGGTTCTGATAGAATCGGTGAGATGATGAGCAACATGGGTCTTGGAGACCAAGCCATTCAAAGTAAGACATTCACAAAATCAATTAGCACTGCTCAGAAAAGAGTTGAAGGAAACAACTTTGATACTCGTAAGCAATTACTACAATACGATGATGTAATGAATAATCAAAGAGAAATAATATATGAAAAAAGAAATAAAATTTTAGATAGTGATTCAATTCATGAGATGGTTCTAAGTACATTTAGACATCATGTTGAAGACTTAATTAATTCTCACATTGCTCCTGAAGGATATTTAACTGAAAATGATTATTCGGAAATAGTTGAATTTGCTAATGAAAATTTATTAAAAAATGATATAAACGTTGATGAAGTAAAAAAATTATCTCCAGAAGAATTAATTGATAAATTATCAAAATTAGTAATAGAAGAGTATGAAGAAAAAATAGCTCCAATTCCAAAAGAAGTAACAAATGAATTTGAAAAAGTTATAACTCTACAGGTTTTAGACAAATATTGGATGGAACACATTAATACTATGTCTCATCTAAGAGAAGGAATCCATTTAAGAGGATACGCACAAGAAGATCCACTACGAGCATACACAATGGAAGGTTTTGACTTATTCGATAGTATGCTTCAAAAAGTAGACAAGGATATTTCCATCTTCTTATTAAAAGCTGAAATACGCCAAAATATAGAAAGAAAGGCCGTTTCAAAAAAACAAATAACTAATGAAAAAGATGATAGCGTAAAGCATACGCCTAAGAAATCTCAAAAAATAGGTAGAAATGATCCTTGCCCTTGTGGAAGCGGGAAAAAATATAAACAATGCTGTGGTAAATAGCCCATAAAATAAGGGCTTGCGAGAATTTGGAAAAATCAAAAAATTGTAAAAAAAGCCAAAATGTTTCCATTTTGTTTCCAAAAAAAATGGAAATGTTTCCAAAACAGCTGGAAACCCCTATAAAATAAGGAAATTCTAAATGGAAACAATTTTTAAAAGTTCTTTAATTAGAACTTTTTTTGTTTATAATGAGTCAAAAGTTTGACTTTCTTTAATTAATAATATAAAATACTAATCGAGGAGAGATGATTATGTTAAATTATTTTGAACGCACAATCATGTATGTTTTAGCATAGTCATACCTGGTAATAAAAAATCTATTAGCAGGTATGACAGTTTTTGTCGTGCCTGCATCCGCCAAATGGATGTGGTTACGTCTGTTTGGTTTTTTATTTGAATTAAAGGAGAAATAGATTATGATAGAAATAAGTTTAAATAATGTAAAAAAATCTTTTGGATTTAAAAATATATTAGATGGATTAAATATTGAAATAAAAACAGGTGATAGAGTGTCTATCATTGGTGAAAATGGTTGTGGAAAAACAACGGTACTTGATATTATTAATTCTATAGAAAGTATCGATAGTGGAAGTTTGGCAATAAGAAAAGGTGCTAAAATAGGTTATTTGAACCAGCAACCAGAAAATAAATATAATAATAAAGTAGTTAAAGATATAATATGTGAAGGTTTTAAAGAAATACTTGATTATGAGCAAAAACTAAAAACATATGAAGTTAAAATGGTTAATGAACCTGGAAACATAAATGTTATTAATAAATATTTAAATATACAAGAAAAGTTTATAAATATGGGTGGATATGAAATAAATACTCTAATTGATAAGGTAACACATGGACTTAATATAAATCATTTATTGAATAGTACATTTGAAGATTTATCTGGCGGGGAGCAAAAAAGAGTTGTTTTAGCATCTATAATTGTTAAGAAACCTGATATATTACTATTAGATGAGCCAACAAATCATTTAGATATAGATACAATAGAATGGTTAGAAGATTTTTTAAATAAGTATAAGGGTACTATAATAATAGTTTCTCATGATAGATACTTTCTTGATAGGGTAACCAATAAAACAATTCTAATAGAAAATGGCAAAACTATAGTTTTTCACTGTAACTACACTAAATTTTTAAAAGAAAATAGTGATCGAATAGAACTTGAATTTAAAGAATATAAGGATCAGCAAAAATTAATAATGGCTTTAAAAAAGAAAATAAAACAATTGGAAGAATTCGGCAGATTAGCATATCCAGGTGGAGAACCATTTTATAAACGAGCTGAAAACATTAGGAAAAGATTAGAAAGACTAGAAAAAATAGATAAACCAATTATAAAAAAAGAATTACCAATCAATTTTGGAATCGATAAAAGGTCTGGTAAGGACGTTCTAACAATAACTAATTATGATTTATTTATAGAAACTAAAGAATTGATAAAAAATATTAATTTAAAAATTAATTATAAGGATAAAATATGTATTATAGGAAGTAATGGGTGTGGTAAATCCACTTTATTAAAAAGAATAATTGATAATTCATGTGAAAATATAAAGTTTGGAAGTAATGTTAAAATTGGTTATATACCTCAACAAATAAATTTTAACAGTGATTTAACTATTTTAGATTTTGCTAGAAAATATTTTGAGGGAGAAGAATCACACTTAAGAAGTGCATTAAGTAAATTTCAATTTTATGGTGAAAATGTATTTAAAAAGATATCTAAATTATCGGGTGGAGAAAAAGTTAGATTAAAATTATTTGCTTTAATACAAGATCATTGTAATTTTATAATTTTAGATGAACCTACAAATCACATTGATATTTCAACAAAAGAAACTTTAGAAGGAGCACTTAAAACATATGAAGGAACAGTACTTTTCGTATCTCATGATAGATATTTTATCAACAAATTAGCGACTAAAGTAGTATATATATCAGATAAACAAATTAAAGAATATTTTGGTAATTATGATTATTTTATAGAACATAAAAAATAGAAATATTATTGTAATACTATTAAATAGATGATAAAATTATTTCAGTAAACGAATGAAAACAATGTTTCCATTTTGTTTCCAAAAAATGAAATAACCATAGTAACAATAGTAACATAAATACTATATGTACCAAATGTTACCAAACCACTTTTGCTTTCAAATAACAATAATAACGATAGTAACAATAATACTATATATACTAAAAGAGCATGAGCATGTGGAAGTGGCAAAAAGTACAAAAACTGTTGTGGAAAGTAGTATAAAATAACGGAAACCTAATAATTATAAAAATTATAAATTGGTTCGAGTTTTATAACTTGTCCACAAAATATTAAAAATGTGTAGTAAAATAAAGGTGTGAACAATAATTATATTTGTTGACACCTTTTAAAGTCTAATAGAAACGGAGGTATAACAATGGAAGAAAACAACAATAACATTGTAATTTATCAAACTGATGATGGAACGACAAAAATAGATGTAAAACTTGAAGATGAAACAGTATGGTTATCACAACAACAGATGGCTGACTTATATGATACGACTAAACAAAATATAAGTTTGCATATTAAAAATATCTTTGATGAAGAAGAATTAGACATAAATTCAACTGTCAAGGAATTCTTGACAGTTCAAAAAGAAGGAAATCGAAAAGTTGAAAGAAAAGTTAAATATTACAATTTAGATATGATTTTATCTTTAGGATATAGAATCAAATCGAAAGTTGCTACTAATTTTAGAAGATGGGCGACTGAAAGATTAAAAGAATATATGATTAAAGGTTTCACTATGGACGATGAAAGACTTAAAGGTAATGGTGGAGGTAATTATTGGAAAGAATTACTTGCTAGAATTAAGGATATTAGGTCATCAGAAAAAGTATTATATAGGCAAGTCCTTGATTTGTATGCAACTGCTGTAGATTATAATCCTAAAGATAGCAAATCAATTGAATTTTTTAAAATTGTGCAAAATAAACTTCACTTTGCTGCCCACGGACATACAGCACCTGAAGTAATATATGAAAGAGCAAATTCTGATAAACCTTTTATGGGATTAACTACTTTTAAAGGTGATTTGCCAGTAATGAGTGATGTTATAATTGCTAAAAATTATTTAACAGAAGAAGAATTAAAAATTTTAAATAATTTAGTATCTGGATATTTTGATTTTGCTGAAATACAAGCAATTAGACATAATCCAATGCATATGGATGATTATATTAAGCAACTGGATACAATCCTTTCTAGTACTGGAGAAAAGCTACTTATTGGTGCAGGTGCAATTAGTCATAATAAAGCAATCGAAAAAGTCAAAGATGAATATAAGAAATACCAAGTAAAAACAATAAGTCCGGTGGAAAGAGAGTATTTAGAAACTTTAAAAGCAATAAGTAATAAAATTGATGATAAAGCAAAGAGTGAATAGAGTGTATCATAGGATAATTGTCAAATAGTGTGTGTAGACACAAAAAAGCGATAATTATTTATATAGTCAATGCAATTATGCATTGGCTATTTTTTTGATTTTAATTAAACCTTTGCATATCATTATTCTGGTTTTAAATCTTCTGAATGATCTAAAACCAAATGCTATTCTTTAAATTCACCGTCTAAATTAATTAAAAAATCAACGACGTTAGTTGTAGTCATAAGTTGTTTAAAACAAGCAAATTTGTTCCACTTTGATGAATCCAATTCATCACGCGATTTTAGAATTAATTTCCAATATCTTTTAAATTTTCTGTGGTGTTGTTTGTGTTTTTTCATAATAGCAATACTTGTTTTATTAAGTACTCTGGAAATTAACTGAGTAAGATGAAATTTATCAATAATAATATTGGCGTTTGGAAACATTTTTTTAATTAAAGAAACGTAAGGAGAATACATATCAATAATAATAAATTTAACACGACTTCTGGCTTTGTAATCATAGTAAAAAAAGTATTTTATAAGTGATTCCTTAAAAATCACATTATTATCTTTAAGTTCTAGCATATCTGCAATATAATTTTGAATAGACATATAAATACCTTCTTTCGATTTGGTTTGAGCACTTATATTGTATCAAGGTTTAAGTTTATATGTCTTTTTATTATGAAAAAAGTGCATATAGAGTTAAACCCTCTACACACACTAAAAATTATATATCCTATATTTGTTGACATCTTTTAATTTGAAAGAATCCGTTTTCTTTTATACTAGTCCATATTATTAATGTAGGTAGATACATTATGAAACGTAATAAAGTATTTATATTAAAAAATGCAGAGTAAGGTGTTTGAGGTTATGTATAAAAATGAAGAATATTTAAAAAGAAATAGAAGAGATTAAAAAAGCACAGAGAAAACTAACAAGATAAATAAGAAATAGTAGAATAAATACGGTAGGAACTCCCTAAATTTAATCCTATGGATAATAAAGTGCACTTTATCTATGAAGTAGTAATTTTGATCAACAACGTCCAAGATGACAAATTAAAAATTTGTCTTTTACTCTATCAATAAAAATTAGTATAAATATACATGGTGTGTTATAATTAACATGTTTAAGTGAGAGGTAATATATATGAAAGAAGTAAAAGAAGAAAAAAAACAATCAAAAACGCCTAACAGAAGTGTCTTAAAAAATTTAAAATCAACTTATAAGTATGCTAAGAGCGATAAAAAGTATTTATTCTTATTCTTTATTAGTAATATAGCTATGACCATTATTTCGGTAGCTATACCTATCGTTATTGCTAAAAGATTAGTTATATTAACTAGTGGAGTATTTGAAAAATTATTAGGTGTTATTATACTAACATTTATTATAGAAATACTAAGTAATTTAGTAAGATATTTTTCTAATTATTCGTACAATAAGTTTTATTATGATGTAAGAAGAAATTTACAAGTAGAATTAATAAGAGAAACCTTAAAAATAACACAGAAAGATTTAAATACCAATTCTACAGGTGTTTTTATTGAGAGAGTTAATAATGATACAGACAACTTAACCGATATATTTGCTTCCTTAATTGATTATATAACTAGTATTGCTGGTAGTATAAGTGTCTTAGCAAGTATTTTCTTTATCAATATTTACCTAGGTATTGCTTACGTCCTTTTAATTATTGTTATAATTTTTTATAACAAATATGCTAGTAACATAAATTATAAGAACAGAAAAGAGTGGAAAAAAAGTAGAGAAAAAACTGGGGGCTTTGTTTCTGAAATAATAAGAGGCGCTAAGGATATAAAAATATTAGATGCCGAAGAATCATTTTTAAGTAAAGCCAATACCTATTTAGAAGACACTAACAAAGTATCTTATAAGTATCAACGTACTAGGGCATCCCTTAGATTAATGGGTGGTTCTATAAGAGATATCTGTGACTTAATTATAAGTATTTTAGTCTATCTATTATTAACCGCTAGTATGCTATCTATAGAACAAGTACTAATAGTTTATAACTACCACAGTAGGATTAAATCAACTGCTGATTGGATAGAACAAGTATTTGAAATATTAAAGCAATTTAATTTAGCAGCTAATCGTATATTTGGTATCTTAGAAGAAAATGAATTTAATAAAGAAATTTTTGGAAAGAAAAAATTAAAAAAATTTGAAGGAAATATTGAGTTTAAAGATGTTTGCTTTGAATATGATGAAAATTTACCCGTTCTAAAAAATATGAATTTCAAAATAAAAGCTAATGAAATAATTGGTTTTGTAGGACCTTCTGGATCTGGAAAAACTACAATTTTTAATTTAATAAGTGCCCTAGAGCGACCTGACAAAGGAACTATTACTTTTGATGGCGTTGATATTAATATTCTAGATAAAACAAGCATACGTGGAAATCTATCAGTAATAAGTCAAAATGCTTACATTTTCAACATGAGCATTATGGATAATTTAAAAGTAATAAAAGAAAGTGCCACGGAAGATGAAATTAAAGAGGCCTGCCGTCTAGCTTGCTTAGATGAGTTTATTGAATGCTTACCAAATAAGTATGACACCATTGTTGGAGAAGGTGGGGTAACTTTATCCGGTGGTCAAAAACAGAGATTAGCTATTGCTAGAGCTCTATTATTAAAAACAGAAATATTACTATTTGATGAGGCAACAAGTGCACTGGACAATGAAACGCAGACAAAAATTCAAGAGGCCATCAGCAACTTAAAAGGAGAATATACAATTTTAATCATAGCTCATCGTCTATCAACTGTTGTAAATGCTGACGAAATATTTGTTATTAATGATGGTATAGTAGAAGCTACTGGAAATCATAAAACTCTATTAAAGACCAGCAAAACATACAAAAAATTATATGAAAAAGAGACAACTGAGGATGGTCAAAATATTTAATTACAAAATTCAATATTAAGAAGAATAAGACTTTACCTATTAAATAATTGTTATAACTAAGGCTTTAAATCAAAAAAAATATATGTTATAATCTCAGGTACCGACAAAATTTATCAATAGTTTAGGGGGAAAAACGATGTTAAGTAAGAATTGCATAGAAGAAGAACTATCAAGAAAAAGTATCTCTGTTGATAATGAGTATGAGTCCAATCTAGAACTAACTCACAATTATATAGACGTTACTTTAGGTGACAGTGTAAAAGTTTATGATGCACCATTTTTAAGCATCACGTCACCAACAAAAACTAAAGAATTACCTATACCAGAAGAAGGATTAATCTTAAAACCAAATGAATTATATATAGGTAGAACTCAAGAATATACTAAAATATATGGATTTGTACCATTTTTGGCTGGTACTGAGGAGTTAGCAGCTATTGGAATGGAAATACACGTAACCGCTGGTTTTGGTGACAATGGATTTGAAGGTACCTGGACACTAGAAATAGTATGTACAAATCCAACAAGGGTTTATCCAAGAATGCCAATAGGAAGAATCTATTATTATCCATTAATTGGTGATGATGATATTAAGTATCGTGGTAAGTATTTTGAGCAAGTAGAACCAACTGCCTCTAGATTGCACCAAGAATATCAAAAAGTGAAGGTGAAATAATGTTAACCAGTAAAGAAATAAAAAGACAAATAGATCTTGGCAATATTACTATTGAAAATCTAGCACCTAATGCCCTAGATAAACCAAACAGCTGTGATTTAAGAATTGGCAACACTATGTACGCTTTTGATTATGATATTATTGATTCAAGAAAAAGCCATGACTATTTAAATGAAGTTTTATTTGATAAACCAAAAAATTTAAGAAGAATCTACATACCAGAAACTGGTGTTTTATTACAACCACATAAAGTATATTTAGCTAAGACAATAGAGAGAGTAAAAACTCATGGTTTTACACCTGTTATGAATGGTAAAAATTCTCTATCACTACTTGGTGTTAGTGTTGAACTTACTAGTGGTTATAAAAATGATGCTTTTGATGATTACCTATTTTTAAGTATAGTTGCCACTAAACCAACTATAATCTATCCAGATGAAAGAATCGCTAATTTAACCTTCTTTCCAAGTTTAAAAGAATCTTCTTCAGTAACAACTATATCTAATGGCATGACTCGTGGTATTTATAAATCTGGCATGCTTAGTGGATCAGAAATAATTAAAAGAATGAATCAAGAAAATCCTGACATAGTTATTACTCCTCAAGATAAAATACTAGTAAATCCTAATTCAGTAAACTTAACTCTAAATAAAACAATAGGAGCTTATTCTGAACCAGTACTAGATATGAAAGGTGAAAATCCTATTGAATACATAGACATACCCGATGATGGACTTTTATTATATCCTGATGAAATATACCTTGGCCTAACAAACGAATGGACTGAAACTAATAACTTAGTGCCTATGATAAGTGGTAGAAGTTCTTTAGGAAGAAATGGTCTTCATGTTAATTGTTCTGCCGGTATGGGATCTATTGGATATAAAGGGAATTGGCACATGGCTATTAGAACCGTAAAACCAACATCAGTTGTAAAAGATATGAAGTGCTGCCAAATATACTATCTAACAACAGAAGAACATCAAGAAACATATACATCGAAAGAAGAAACTGAGTCTCCTAAAGTATACATTAAGAAGTAATAAATATAATACCAATAAAAAGCTAGGTTTATAATAAAATGACCTAGCTTTTAAAATTACATAAAAATCTAATATAATATCACAAATATATAATTGACATACTTATAATAATAGTTTAATATATCATAATTACTTGAGGTGCAAAATGAAAAAAAAGGGAAAAGTACAACTAACAGCAGAGATACTAGCTTTTACAATGTTTTTATCTGCTGGTTATAAATCATATTCTTTAGTTAAGACAAATAAAGAACAAAACATGTTATCTACATCAATGCTATCTAGCCAAGAAAATAATAGTGCTAATCAAACTGAACTATCAGCAACAGAGAATTTAGTTTTTTCTACAATAGCTATAGATAGTGACCTAACAGCTCCAGAAGAAAATAGTACTAAAACAACCACTCCTGAATCCCTAAAAATAGATAATGAGACTTTATCCACAGAAGAGAGTGATTCCAATACACAATCAACTGTTACTGAATCTTCAATTCCAAAAATGGAAACAGAACAAGAAACTACTAATACTTTATTAATTGGACATCCTACAACCGTAGTTAATATGCGAGCAGGATGTGGCACAGATTTTAAAATTATTTCTAATTTGCGAGTAACAGACACTGTTGAAAAAATATTTTCTTATGGCAACTGGGATTTAGTAAAATATAATGATACTATTGGTTATATTTGTAGTGACTATTTAGCGTATTCTACTGATACAATTTCCAGTGATTATCAATACGAAAAACAAAGTGACATAGCAATCACAACAACTAAAGATTTAAATTTTAGACCTACACCATCAACCCAAGAAAAAAGTATAGATACATTTGTCGAGGGTGAAGAATTAGAATTAGTAGCAAAACTGGACAACGGATGGTATCTAGTAAAAAGCAATTGTCAACTAGGTTATGTTTATGGTAACTATATAGAATCTCTAACAGAACGAGCTAAAAATCAATACCCCGATCTTGGCTTAACAAGTGTTACTCCACAAATGGTGATATATTTAAATAATGATCACTCACTAAAAAGTGGTATGACAGAAGATAGTAAAGAAATAAGCCAACTCGAAAAATACGAAACACTTAGAGTAATAAGTGAATATGATGACTGGTATTTTGCTATGACGAATGACTACAATTTTGGTTTTATAAATAAGGAAGATACCACACCATTAAGAGGTAACTTTAAAATAACAGATTTAAGTGAACAACGATTGTGGTTATATTGCAATTCTAAACTATATTATACAACTCCAGTAACTACAGGAAAAGAAAATCATGAGACTAATATTTGCCTTGGACAAGTAACAAAAATGTCTCAAAAAGTTTATTTAGCAGGAGACGATTATGGTCCAATACAAGTTGATTTTTGGATTGAATATAATGACTGGGAAGAAGGTATTCATGACGCCCCATGGCGCTATGTATTTGGAAAAGAAGTAGATTATAAATTATATGGTAGTCATGGTTGTACTAATACTCCACCAAAAATAATGAAAAAAGTATATGACTCAACATCTATAGGTGATACAGTAATAGTACATAAATAAGTAATTGTAAGCTATATAAGATAAAGGTACCATAAGTGCCTTTTTTTTAATCAAAAAACCGAGTATTTACTTAATACTCGGTCGAACCTTTTAAGGTTCAAAATCTATTTACAGAGGATCTTCACATTATACAGTGAACCTTCCTCACTAATAATATATGCAGTTAATAAAATATTATTCAAAAAGAATTAAATTGTTTTATAAATAAAACTATGCTATTCTTATAGTGTATAAAATATTTAAATAAAATTAAACTAAAGAAGAGAGTGATTATATGGATTTAAAGGATTTAAAAAGACTTTTTGAAAACGCTCATACTGAAGTTGAAAATTTATGGAGGGCACTTTGACATCGATACATTAAAAGAAAATGTAGCCGAGCTAACACATAAAACCGAAGATCCAGCTTTTTGGAATGACCGCAAAACTGCTGATAATATAATCTCTGATATAACAAATAAGAAAAATACTATTAATTCTATAGAATCTATAAAAAAAGAATTAGAAGAAAATATAGAATTATTAGGATTACTAGAACAAGAAGATGATACCGATCTAAAAAGTCAACTTGAAGACTATGCTAATGTACTACAAAGCAAACTAGAGAAGTTAAGTCTTTCTTTACTATTAAATGGTCCATTTGATAAAAATGATTGCATTATTGATATTCACTCCGGTGCTGGTGGTACCGAAGCCTGCGACTGGGCTATGATGTTATATAGAATGTATAGTAGGTGGTGCGAAAAAAAAGGTTATAAAACAAAGTTACTTGATTATCAAGCTGGTGAAGAAGCTGGAATTAAAAGTGTATCCTTAAAAGTAATCGGTACCAATGCCTATGGCTATCTGAAAAATGAAAAAGGTGTCCATAGACTAGTTAGACTTTCTCCGTTCGATTCCAATAATAGACGTCATACTTCATTTGCATCCGTTGAAGTTACACCTGAAATTGATCAAGATAATAGTATTGAAATTGATGAAAAGGATCTTAGAATAGATGTCTACAGGTCAAGTGGTTGCGGTGGACAAGGCGTTAATACAACCGATTCCGCTGTCCGTATTACTCACTTACCTACTAAAATAGTAGTAACTTGTCAAAATGAACGAAGTCAAATTCAAAATAAAGAACAGGCTATGAAAGTACTTAAAAATAAATTACTAATGAGAAAACTAGAAGAGCAGGAAGCCCAACTGAATCAATTGAAAGGTACTCAAAAGAATATTGAATTTGGTTCACAAATAAGAAGTTATGTTCTTCATCCATATTCAATGGTAAAAGATCACAGAACAAATACTGAAACTAGTAGTGTTGAAAAAGTTTTAGATGGTGACATAGATAAATTTATAGAAGATAATTTAAAAAAGGGGCTATAATATGAAATTTTTATCACAAACAAAAAATTTTAAAATATTAGAAAGAATAAATGAAAAATCCAAAACCAAAAGACTTATTAATTTTATAATTGGTAGTTTTATGATTGCTATATCATACAATTTATTTTTAGCACCAAACAACCTTGTCGCAGGAGGAGTAAGTGGCTTTGCTATAATATTAAAAGGATTATTTAACTTTGATGATTTTATAGTTATCTTAATTTCTAATATTATACTGTTAATATTAAGCTATTTCTTACTTGGAAAAGAAAAAACACGAGCCTCTGCTTTAGGTTCTCTTGTCTTCCCACTACTTGTAAAATTAACTGCTAATATAGGGCAAATAATTGAAATAGATAATTCTCAATTATTAATATCCGCGGTTTTTGGTGGGATATTGTATGGCTTTGGTATTGGAATGATATTTAAAGCTGGTTTTACATCAGGTGGTACAGATATTTTAAATCAAATTTGTAATAAATACTTTAAGATGAGTATTGGTAAAAGCATGATATGTATTGATGGTTCAATAACTTTAGCCTCAGCTTTTGTTTTTGGAACTCATAAATTAATGTATGCTATAATCGTATTATATATAATTAGTATAATGTCAGACCGTGTAATACTTGGAATATCAGATAGTAAAGCTTTCTATATCATTACTGATGAAGAAAAGGCAGTAAAAGATTATATTTTAAAGTACTTAAATCATGGTGTAACAGTTTTTAATGCTAAAGGTGGTTATGCCAAAGAAAAACAAAATGTTTTGATGTGTGTCTTACCAACAAAAGATTATTATTGTCTAAAAGAAGGAATAATGGAAATTGATAAGGATGCCTTCTTTGTAGTAACCGATGCTTACGAAGTATTTGGGGGTGAATAACTTGACAAATGCTAGTAAAAAAAGTAAGTTCAAAAGAATCGCTAAAAGATATACTATGTTAATTATTTCTTTATTAATAAGTGCCATTGTATATAATTTGTTTTTACTACCAATAAATCTAGTTACAGGCGGTTCTGGAGGTATTGCTACCATAACTCAATATGTTTATAATATTGAACCTGCTGTTATGATTTTAATAATATCTATTGCCTGTGGAATAATAAGTCTATTATATCTTGATTTAGAAACAACACTTGCTAGTGTTGGAGCCATAATAATATATCCTCTTTTAGTAAAATTAACATCATCAATAACTAATTATATTTTTATTGATTACAGTGATTTATTTGTTATAACTATATATGCTGGTATAATTGGTGGTATTGGTAATGGTTTAATGTACAAAAGTGGTTATAATTGTGGAGGCTTCCCAGTAATAAGTCAAATCATAGAAAAATACTATAAGATCCCTATTGCTACAACTAGTGGTATTATAAATACAACCATTGTAATACTAGGAGCTCTATTCTTTGGTTGGACCAAAGCTATGTATGCTCTAATACTTGTTTATATTAATAGTCTAGTTATAAGTAAAATATTATTAGGAATATCAAACAATAAAGCTTTCTACATTATTACTAGCCAAACTGAAGAGATAAAAGATTACATAATCAGAACATTAGGACACAGTGTAACGGTATTTGATGTAAAGGGTGGCTTCCTATCAAAGAAAAACAATGTTGTATTGACTGTAATACCTACAAATGAGTATTATCGTGTTACGGAAGGAATTAAGATGATTGATGAGAAAGCTTTCTTTGTAGTAACTGATGCTTATGAAGTTGTAGGAGGAAAATAAATAATGTAAAATATAAGAGGAGAATAAATACCCCTCTTTTTCTATGAGAAAATATATGGTATAATAAATTACTAAGGTGGTTGATAAAATGGATTTAATCAGGATAAAACACGTGGAGAAAAAATATAAAAATGGTGTAACCGCTATTCAAGATTTAAGCCTTGCTATAGAAAAAGGTTCATTTGTTTTTGTAATTGGTGGCTCTGGAAGTGGTAAAAGTACATTAATAAAAATGCTTTATCGTGAAGAAAAACCAACTAAAGGACAAATTATTGTTGGTGGCTTAGATGTTGCCAAATTAAAGAATAAAAAAGTCTATAAACTAAGAAGAAAACTAGGAATAGTATTTCAAGATTATAGATTATTACCTAAAATGACAGTTTATGAAAATGTAGCTTTTGCATTAGAGGTAATTGGTGCTAAAAAAGATGAAATTCGTGTTAAAGTGTTAAAAGCTTTAGAAGAAGTTGGCTTAAAAAATAAGATTCATAATTACCCAGATCAGTTATCTGGTGGAGAACAACAAAGAGTAGCAATAGCTAGAGCCATAGTAAATGATCCTAAATTATTACTATGTGATGAACCTACAGGTAATCTTGATCCTGAAAAAAGTATGGAAATTATGAAAGTTCTTGATAATATAAATAAAACCAGAGGAACAACTATTATTATGGCAACTCATGATCAACAAATTGTTAATAAAATGAAAAAGCAAGTGCTTATCTTAAAAGATGGCCATCTAGTAAACTTTAAAGAGAAAGGAACTTACGATAATGAAGCTATTTAGAATGTTAGGACGAAGTATCAGAGATGCTTTTAAAAGTGTAATTAGAAATTTTAGTTTATCATTAGCCTCTATTTCTTGTATTACAATAACATTAATAATTGTAGCAATTGCTATAATGGCATCATTTAATGTCAGTAATTTTACCGAGCTAATAGAAGCTGACTTAACAATAGTTGCCTTTGTAGATAATGATGCAACAGACGAAGAACTTCAGACAATAAAAAAAGAAATATCCAATTTATCAAATATTCAAAATATAAATTTCTTCTCTAAAGAAGATGTGGCTGAACAAATAAAAAAAGAATCAGAAGTCTTTGATGTTGTTTTAAGTGAATTTGATGATGGAGAAAGTCCTTTAAAAGATACCTATCAAATAAAAGTAAAAAACATTGAAGAAATAAAAACAACTGCTGATAAAATAAAAAGTATTGATAAAATAGCAGTAGTAAGATATGGTGAGGGAATGGTAGAAAAAATGGTCTCTGCCTTTGATTCCATCAAGAAAGTAACTTATGGTGTTGTAATAGCTTTAGTAGTTGTAACAATATTTTTAATTATAAATACAATAAAATTAACCATTTCTGCTAGAAAAAGAGAAATTAGTATCATGCGTTTAGTAGGAGCTAGTAATTTTACCATAAAGACTCCCTTTATTGTTGAAGGTATGATTTTAGGAGCCATTGGTTCAATAGCACCAGTTATCTTTACAACGTATGGATATTTAGCTTTTTATCGTCACTTTAATGGTTATTTATATTCACAATTAATTCAGTTAATAAAACCTGAACCATTTATATATAAAACTTCACTAATCGTAATTATAATAGGAATCTTAGTTGGTATGATTGGTAGTGCAAGTGCCGTTAAGAAATACTTAAAGATATAATGAAATTGAAAAAATCATTCTGTTTAGTTATCATAGTTTTGCTAGTTGTATCATTATTTGCACTACCACTAAATACACAAGCTAAAACTATCCAAGAGTTTGAAAATGAAGTTACAAAATATACCAAAGAATTAGAAGAAAAGAAAGCCAATTTAGCAAAAAATGATGCTGAGGTTGCTGAAATAGAACGAAAAATTGCTGCCATTGAAAAACAAATAAAGGATATGGAAGAAGAAATAGTATCACTTCAAAAAGAAATTGATGAGAGTAATAAAGAGATAGCTAAAAAGAGTGAAGAAAGCAAGAAAATATTAGAGTATTATCAAATATCTAACGGAAATAATGCTTACTTAGAGTACGCTTTTGGTGCTTCAAATATTACTGATATGATTTATAGAATGTCTATAGTTGAACAATTAACTGACTATAATGACAAGATTATGAAAGAATTAGAAGAACTAATAAAAAGAAATAAAATTCAACAAACTGAGTTAAATCAAAAGAAAGAAGATTCCAAAAAATTAAACAGTCAACTACAAGTTCAAAAAGCCAAAATAGAAGCTGATAATGACTCAATCCGTGAAACAATGCCTTCAATAGAAAGTCAAATAAAAGAAGCTAAATCAATGGTTGAATACTATAAAAATTTGGGCTGTGGAAAAACTGAAGATATAATAGCTTGCCAATATAGAATTTCGCAAAGTTCATCAGCCAGTTTGCCTAGTGTAGGTTTCTTCTCAAGACCAATGCAACAAGGATACATCGTACGTGGCTTTACTGGTAGATATGGTCATATGGGTTACGATTTTAGTAATTCTAATAAATTCGAACCTATCTATCCAATAGCAGCTGGTCTAGTTCATGCTATTTATGAAGATAACTGTACTGGTGGAAGATGGTGTCAGCAACAAGGCTTTTCATGTATGGGAAATGCCAAAATTGTTGTAATTAAACATAATTACAATAATAGTTATATTTATTCATCATATGTTCATCTAAGTAGCTATGGTAATATTTCTGTAAACCAATTTGTTACTAAAGATACAGTAATTGGTTACATGGGAACAACGGGTTGTTCAACAGGTGCCCACTTACATCTGGAAATAGCTAGCTGTCACTGGAAAAATGATGGTGGTTGTCTATATGATTGGGGTAGTAATTCATATGTTAATAGACTTATAAACCCATCTACATTAATTAATTTTCCTTCAAGATGGAATAATCGATAAAATATAAAATCTACTTATCTAACTAAAAATATAAGTAGATTTTTTTAATAAAAATATTTGTTAGGCAATTGACAAAAAAATAAAAAAGTAATAATATTTTATGTGCATAATGAAAAATTAAGAAAGAGATTAGAAATTATGGAAAAAGATATTTATTGTCAAATCAAGGAATTAGAAATTTTAATTTGTAGATTAATTCATTCTAAAAATCCTAATATTATTAAACCACCTACAATTACTCAAGCTAGAATCATGAAGTATATTTTTGAAAATAATTCAAAAGATATATATCAAAAGGATTTAGAAAAGGCTTTAAATTTAAGAAGAGCCACTGTTTCAGAAGTTTTAGCAACAATGGAAAGAAAAGGTTTAATTACTAGAAGTGAAAATCCTAACGATGCTAGATCAAAAAAAATAGAGTTAGCACAATTAGACAATAATAAAAAAAGACAAATGAAAGAACAAATGCAACAATTAGAGCAAGCACTTACCCAAGATATTTCTAAAGAAGAATTATTAACTTTTTCATTAGTGTTAAGAAAAATGCAAAATAATATAAAAAAGCAATATAATAAACAAGGAGGTACAAATGATTAAATTATTTAAAAATTTAAGTAAAAAAGAAGTTATTTATTCACTTATTTGTGTAGTTTTAGTTTCTATAAATGTTTGGTTAGAATTAAAAATACCAGATTATATGAGTGCTATAACCAGATTAGTACAGACTGAAGGCAGCAAAATGTCAGATATCATAACACAAGGGGCATATATGTTAGGCTGTGCTTTTGGAAGCTTAAGTGTTTCTATCGTCGTAGGTTACTTTGCTGCTCAAGTTGCTTCTAATTTCTCTGCAATTATCAGAAAAAATATATTTGAAAAAGTAGAAAATATGGGTATAGCTGAAATAAAAAAATTCTCAACAAGTAGCTTAATTACTAGAACAACTAATGATGTTACTCAAATTGAAATGCTAATAAGTATGGGATTACAAGCTTTAATAAAAGCTCCAATTATGGCTGTTTGTGCAATTTTGAAGATTTTAAACAAGGGTGTTGAGTGGTCCATACTAACAGCTATCTGTGTAGTTATATTATTACTAGTAGTTGGTATATTAATGATAATAGTTCTACCAAGATTTGAAAAAGTTCAAAAGTTAATTGATAAAGTTAATAGTGTAACTCGTGAAAATTTAACAGGAATTAGAGTAATTAGAGCTTTTAATGCTGAAAAGTATCAAACAGATAAGTTTAAAAATGTTAATGATGAATTAACACAAATGCAATTATTTAATCAACATTGCTTTGCAATAATGAGCCCAATTATGATGTTAGTAATGAACGGTTTAACCTTAGGAATATATGTAATTGGTGCTAACTTAATCCAAAAAGCTGGTATGTTAGATAAGATAACTTTGTTTAGTAACATGGTAGTATTTTCTAGCTATGGTATGCAAGTTATTATGTCTTTCTTAATGTTAGCAATGATATTCATGATGTTACCGCGTGCTGAAATATCTGCTAAACGTATTAACGAAGTATTAGATCAAAAAATAAGCATTGAAGATGGAACTTTCACTGGTAAAACTAAAGAAACAGGAACTGTTGAATTTAAAAATGTTTCTTTCAAGTATCCTGATGCCGATGAATATGTTTTAAAAAATATTTCTTTTAAAGTATCAAAAGGCGAAACTATTGCTTTTATAGGTACAACTGGTAGTGGTAAATCAACCCTAATAAATTTAGTACCAAGATTTTATGACTCTACTGAAGGAGAAGTTCTTGTTGATGGTATAAATGTTAAGAAATATGCTGGTAAAACCTTACATAATAAACTAGGTTATATTCCTCAAAAAGCTGTAATGTTTACTGGTAGTGTTAGTGAAAATGTTTCCTATGGTGATAACGGTAAAGGAAAAATATCAGAAGAAAAAGTCAAAGAAGCTATTGAAATTGCTCAAGGAACGGATTTTGTTACTAAAATGGATGGGCAATATGATGCTCATATAGCTAGAGGTGGAACCAACGTATCAGGCGGTCAAAAACAAAGACTAGCTATCGCAAGAGCAATTGCAAGAGACCCTGAAATATATATCTTTGATGACTCATTCTCAGCTCTTGATTACAAAACAGATGCTACTCTAAGAAAAGAGTTAAAAAAATATACCAAAGATGCAACCAGTATGATAGTAGCCCAACGAATAGGAACAATTATTAATGCTGACAAAATAGTTGTTTTAGAGAATGGAAATTGCGTTGGAATTGGTACACATAAAGAGTTATTAAAAAATTGTGATGTTTATAAAGAAATCGCTCTTTCACAACTTTCGAAGGAGGAATTAGACAATGCCTAGACCAGGAGGAGCTAGAGTTCAAGAGAAATCTAAGGACTTTAAAGGCTCAATGTTAAGACTATTTAAAAATTTAAAACAGTGGAAATACATTATGGGAATATCCCTTGCACTTGCTATGATAAGTGCTATTTTAGCGTTAGTAGCACCAAACAAATTATCATCATTTACTGATACCATAACAAGTGGATTAACTCCTAACACAGAAAAACTACAGGAAATTGGTGAAAAGATAAGTATAAATCTTGCTAATGCTGATTTAGCTAATCTACCAAGTATATTAGCTAATGCTAATTTATCAAAAGAAGAACAAATTGAGACAATGCAAATAATTAACGCCTTAACTCAAGAAACAGAAAAAGAAAAAGCCCTTAATTTGTTCTTACAATTACCTGATAAAGTATTAGAAAATCTTATAGAAGATATTCAAGTTGATGGTAAAACCATAACAGCAAAAGATCAAGTAGCCGTTATAAAATTAGCTAAAGAAATGGGTAATGAAAGTGGTACAGAAAAGGCTTTACAATTAATTGATAAACTACCAAAGTCTGTTTACAATTTAATCAAGCCAAGTATTAATATGGATAAAATAAAAGAATTAGCTATTTTTATGGCAACACTTTATTTAATAAGCTCATTGTTTAATTATATTCAGTCCTATGCCCTAACAACTGTTTCAAACCGTTTTGCTAACAGTTTACGTGATAAAATTAGTAAAAAGATAAATAAATTACCATTAAAATATTTTGATAACCATGAAACTGGTGATGTCCTATCAAGAGTTACTAATGATGTTGATACTGTTGCTCAAAATCTAAATAATAGTTTAGCAACATTAGTATCTAGTATTACCTTGTTTATTGGTTCTTTGTTAATGATGTTTATAACTAATTGGATTATGGCTATAACAGCTATTCTTTCAAGTATAGTGGGCTTTGGATTAATGTTTGCTATTTTAAATAAATCTCAAAAATACTTTAATGCTCGTCAAGTAGAATTAGGTAATATGAACGGTTATATTGAGGAAATGTACTCAGGCCACAATGTCGTAAAAGCCTATAATGGTATAGAAAAGTCCATTGCTGAATTCCAAGAATTAAATAACAAACTATATACAGCTAACAGAAAAAGTCAATTTTTATCTGGATTAATGCACCCTATCATGGGCTTTATAGGTAACTTTGGTTATGTAATGGTATGTATTGTTGGGGCTCTTTTAACGATGAATGGTTCTATATCTTTCGGCGTTATTATTGCTTTCATGATATATGTAAGATTATTTACTAATCCATTAAGTCAAATAGCTCAAGCTATGAGTAGCTTACAGTCAACAGCCGCAGCCTCTGAAAGAGTATTTGAATTTTTAGATGAAAAAGAAATGTCAGATCAAAAAAATATCACTAGAAATTTAAAACGCTCTAAAGTAAAAGGAGAAATAGAATTTAAAAACGTTAAGTTTGGCTATGACCAAGGAAGAACAATAATTAAAGATTTTAGTGTAAAAGTAAAACCTGGTCAAAAAATCGCAATAGTTGGTCCAACTGGTGCCGGAAAAACAACAATGGTTAACTTATTAATGAAGTTCTATGAAATTAATAATGGTCAAATATTAATAGATAAAATACCAACAAGTGACTTAACAAGAGAAAATATTCATGATTTATTTATAATGGTTCTTCAAGATACTTGGTTATTTGAAGGAACAATTAGAGATAACATTAAATTTAATAAAGAACATGTATCTGATAGAGAAATTTGGGAAGCTCTAAGAGTAGTTGGAGTTGATCACTTTGTCAAAACTCTACCTGGAGGATTAGATTATGTAATAGGAGATAATGACACAATAAGTCAAGGTCAAAAACAATTACTAACAATTGCTAGAGGTATGATTGAAGATGCCCCATTCCTAATTCTTGATGAAGCAACAAGTAATGTAGATACAAGAACAGAAGAATTAGTTCAAAAAGCTATGGATAAACTTACTGAAGGAAGAACATCATTCATAATTGCTCACAGATTATCAACAATAAAAAATGCCGATTTAATTTTAGTAATGAAAGATGGTAATATTATTGAACAAGGTAACCATGATGAATTGATGTCTAAAGGTGGCTTCTATAAAGATCTTTATAATTCTCAATTTGAACTATAATTATAAAAAATTATTAAAGTATTTCCGATAAAGAAATACTTTTTTTTATTGCCAATTTAATTATAATATTACATTCAGTCTGTATAAAAAAATTAAAAATAATAATAATATAATTAGGAGATGAAAATATGCAAGAAAATAAAAATGCTTTAGATGAATTAAATAAAGGAGCAACAATGGGGATGGATTCCTTAAAATTCATAATAGAAAAAGTAGAAGATAAAGATTTTAAAAGAGTTTTATCCAAGCAGTATGATGCCTATTCAAAAATTTCTAAAAAGGTTAATAAAATTTATGAAGATTATGCTGACAAAACACCCCATGAAACTTCAACTATGGAAAAAGTAATGGTATGGTCAGATATTCAAATGAAAACTATAAATGATAAGAGTACCAGTAAAATAGCTGAAATGCTATTACAGGGAACTAATATGGGAATAATAGAAGGTAGAAAAATGCTTAACAATAAAGTTCTAGATAAAAAAGTAAATGACTTAATTGAAGAATTTGTTGGCATGCAAGAAGAATATGTTGAGGTCCTAAAAAGCTTTTTATAATTGTTTTTTTCAAAATAAATTTAATTACTTCTAATTATATGTTATACTAAAAATAATAGGAGTGATTATATGGCGACAGAAGTAACAGATGTTCAAGAGTTATCAGCATTATCTAGACAACTTGTTAGTAATGCTAACGAATTGGAATCAACTCTAAATTCTTTGAAAAAAATTGTAAACAGGGCTCGAAATTATGATGGTATTGATGTAACAACCGCTGGTAATGTGTTGAAAAATAATTTAACTGTCTTAGCAACAGATATAAAAACTACTGCCCAAAATATTAATAATTATGCTAATGGTATAGAAGTTTTTGATAAAGATGATTTCAGCAGTGACAGTGGTGTATTTATTCTTGATAATATAAAGGATGGTATTAGCAATTTTTTTTATAAAACAGGTAATGTATTAAGCGAAATCAAAGGATATATTAGCTGGCCTTTTACTTACATTGCCGGTAAAATAATTATAGGCGAAGAAGATGAAGAAACAACAGAAGAAGCTAAAGTAATGCCTCTATACGATCAAACTGACTACGGAAATGTTCCTTATTCAAAAGGAACCATAGCAACATCTGGTTGTGGAATAACTTGTTTAGCAATGATTGCGAGCTACTATACTGGACAAGAGTGGACACCTGATAAATGTGCCGAGTTAGTAAATCAGTCAGGGACTTTACCAAAAGACAATTTTGATAGAATCTTAATAGCCGCTAACCAATTAGGACTAAACTATCAAGTACAAACAACAAATGAACTTATGCCAGCTTTGCAGGAAGGTAAAACAGCCATTGTATTAGTAAAAGATAGTAGTCACTTTGTAGTTTTAAAAGGATTAACTGAAGATGGTAAAGTATTAGTAAATGATCCTTATGGACCATATCAAACTGCTAAAGATCAAGAAGGTCAAGAACTAGGAATAAATAATAATGGTTGCATATATAAAAATGATATAAAATTAACAGCAGGAAAGATAATTGTCTTTGATGGTAGTATTAATAACAACAATAATACACCAGTAGAAGTTTAAAGCAAAAACACTATTTCAATTAATAAACTAGTACAAATACCAGGTTATTATATTAAATAAATCTGATATAAAAAGGTAACAAGGAGACTATAGATGTTTCCTTGTTTTATTAAAAGATAAGTGTTAAAATATCATATTGGAACTAAGAACTATGTATAAATTCTTATAATTTAGGTTAATAGTTAAAAGGAGGTACAAAATGTTTAAATTAGTATCTAAATATAAGCCAAGTGGTGATCAACCTGAGGCAATAAAAGAACTAGTTACAGGTATAAAAGCAGGAAAAAAAGAGCAAGTATTATTAGGTGCCACTGGAACTGGTAAAACCTTTACTATTGCTAATGTTATAGCTGAAGTTAATAAACCTACTTTAGTATTAGCTCATAATAAAACTTTAGCTGGTCAATTATATACTGAACTAAAAGAATTATTTCCAGAAAATAAAGTTGAATATTTTGTATCTTACTATGACTATTATCAACCAGAAGCTTATGTACCATCAACTGATACATATATTGAAAAAGATTCATCAATAAATGATGAAATTGATGAATTGCGCCACTCTGCCACTAGTGCTCTTTTATCAAGACGTGATGTTATAGTAGTCGCAAGCGTTTCGTGTATATATGGTATTGGTGAAGTTGAAGAGTATAAAAATAAAATGTTAACTCTAAATATTTCTGATAAATTAGATCGTAATACTGTTTTAACTAAATTAGTTGATATGCTATACGAAAGAAATGATCTAGATTTTAAAAGAGGTACTTTTAGAGTAAGAGGCGACATAATAGAAATAATTCCATCAAATCAGAACACAACTGGATATAGAATTGAATTTTTTGGTGATGAAATAGATAGGATTAGTGAAATAGATACTTTAACTGGTTCAATTATAACTAACAAAAAAACTATTAGTATTTTCCCAGCTAGTCACTTCGTTGTAAGTGATGAAAAATTACATGCTGCTATAATAAGAATAAAAGAAGAACTAAAAGAACGTCTAGCTGAATTGAAAAGTGAAAATAAACTTCTAGCAGCTGAACGCCTTGAACAAAGAACAAATTATGATATGGAAATGCTAGAAGAAACTGGTTTTTGTTCTGGTATCGAAAACTATTCTGCACCAATGGCTGGTAGAAAAAGAGGCGAAACTCCCACAACATTAATGGACTTTTTTGGTAAAGATTATCTATTAGTGGTAGATGAGTCGCATGTTACTCTTCCACAAGTAAGAGGAATGTACAATGGTGATAGGGCAAGGAAAATGAATTTAGTAGACTATGGCTTTAGATTACCAAGTGCCCTAGATAACAGACCTTTGAAATACGATGAGTTTGAGAAAAAAATAAATCAAGTTATATATGTTTCCGCAACACCGGGTGATTTGGAACTAGAACACACAAACAATAAATATGTTGAACAAATTATTAGACCTACTGGACTACTAGATCCAACAATTGAGGTTAGAAAAACTGAAGGCCAAATAGATGACTTAGTTGGTGAAGTAAATGAAAGAATTTCAAAAAATGAAAGAGTACTAGTAACAACCTTAACCATTAGAATGGCCGAAGAATTAACTAATTATTTAAAAGAACTAGATATAAAAGTAGCTTATCTTCATAGTGAAGTAAAAACTCTTGAAAGAATGCAAATAATTCACGATGTAAGAGCTGGCAAGTATGACGTCTTAGTAGGAATAAATCTTTTAAGAGAAGGCCTAGATATTCCAGAAGTATCATTAATTGCTATTTTAGATGCTGATAAAGAAGGCTTTTTAAGAAGTACACGTAGCTTAATCCAAACAATAGGCCGTTGTGCTAGAAACGCTAATGGACATGTAATAATGTATGGAGATAAAATAACAGATTCTATGAAATCTGCCATTGATGAGACATCAAGAAGAAGAAAAATTCAAGAAAAGTACAACAAAGAACATGGCATAATTCCTCAAACAATAAAAAAAGAAATAAGAGAAGTAATTTCTAATATTGATACGAAAGAACCTAAAAACAAAAAGAAACTTACCAAGAAAGAAATCGCTAGGAATATTGAAAGTATTGAAGAAGAAATGCGTGAGGCTGCTAGAAACTTAGACTTTGAAAGAGCTATGGAACTTAGAGATATTCTATTTGAAATGAAATCAAGTCTATGAGAAAATATAAGAAGATATATATAGAAATAACAAATATATGTAATTTAAAGTGTTCTTTTTGTAGCCCAGTCACAAAAAAAAGAAGGTTTATGACTAAAAATGAATTTGAAGAAATTCTAAAAAAAATTAGTAATTATACTGATTACATATACCTCCATGTAAAAGGAGAGCCGCTACTTCATCCTGAAATAATAGAATTTATAAATCTTGCTTCAAAATATCATTTAAAAGTAAATTTAACTACCAATGGTACTCTGTTTAAAGAACTTGCTAAGTCCCTTGGAAAAGCAAAGGCCCTACATAAAATAAACTTTTCTCTTCACTCAGAAAATAATTTAGATGATTATCCAGAATGCATTTTTGATAATATAAAGTATTTACCCAAAGATACAACTGCGATATATAGACTTTGGACCCTACATGATAACAAATTAGATAAAAAGTCACAGGAAATTGTGCATAAAATAGAAAAATATTATAATTTACCACAGGAAACTGTGGATAAAATTAAAAATGAGAATAACATAAAAATAAATTCCACAATTTATGTGGATAAAGATAATGCTTTTATTTGGCCAGAAGAATCTTCTTATCAAAGTAATGGCTACTGCTATGCTTTAAAAACTCAAATAGCTATACTGGTAGATGGAACTGTTGTTCCCTGTTGCCTTGATGCGAATGGGAATGTTCCTCTAGGCAACATTTATGGGCAATCATTAGAAGAAATAATAAATAGTCCTAAATATCAAAATTTAAAGAAGTCTTTTCAAGATAGAAAACCCTGTGAAAGATTGTGTAAATCATGTCACTTTAAAGAAAGATTCAAATAAAAACTACTCATCACTATTAATGAGTAGTTTTTTACTTAAAAAAGACTGTTTTATAATCAATAAACCTATCAAAATCATAATTATAATCAAATGTCTTATCCTTCATTTTATAAGCTTCTAGTAGTTTTTCTTTTAAAAGTTCTTCATTGCCATCGTCAAAGTATTCAATTGGAATGACAATACCATTTACTTTATCAACAATACCTAACTCATGTATAGCCGGAATATCAGTAGTAATAATTTTTGTACCAGCACATAAAGCCTCAGTTAGGGAATAAGAAAGAGCTTCACTTCTACTAAATTGTACTAAATAATCACAGTCGACAACATAATCAATAACATTAGTAACACAGCTCCTAAAAATAAGTCCTCCTTGATTTGCTTCCGTAATATCAGTAAATACACTCCAAGTATAAGGAATGTTTATATTATCAAGAATACCAGCAGCCTTCTTAATTCTATTAACACCTTTTTCTGGTGAATTTCTAATAGCTGAAATTAATTTTAAATGAGGCTTAACCATATTCTTATCAAACGTAAATGGATTATATATGTATTCAATATTTTCAGTTGGAAAATATCCTTTCGCTGTATCCCTTGCTATTTTAGAAACAGCTATATATCTATCATATATATTATCAGTAAATCTAGCCGAATTTTCATAATCAGACATGTTACCATGAATAAAAATACTACTTTCTTTCAGTGGATAAATATTAATTGGATAAAAATAAGTAGAATATGTTGTAACTAAACTATCACAAATATAATTAATACTATTATTAATTTCATAGCAACTAAAATACTTCTCAAATCTTTTCTTAGTTACATCATTAATTTTTGTATATAAAATAGTAATCTGATAATCAGGAAAAGCCTTACCTAGTTCAACTAACCATGTAACGTATCCATTAAATAATCCATTACAGAAATCACCAACATAAATAATATTTTTACAATATATACTATCTTTCCTGCTAACAAAGCCTAATATATTATAAAACTTACCATCTTTATTATGATAATATAAAACATCAGCAATAGACACTCTAGTCGTAAATATATTATCATAGTTATCAAAATTATTGTTAATTACTTGTAATAATTTATCTTTATTAAAAACAAAATTCCATATATAGCTTCCCTTACTTGGAATAATACCATTTAAATCACTAGTATCAGTCCTTATCTTTAACTCACGAACATATTCATAATTAATTTTATAGTTAATAAAACAAGAGTCAAAGTCTCCACTTTCGATTTTTTCTAGTATAGAATCAAAATAATCATTAGAAATGCTATCTTCACTATCAATAAAAGAAATATACTTACCCATAGCACAGTAAACATCACTTATGCAATTATATTTTATTATTTCTACATTGTTTGGAACATTATTAAAAAGGGTTTCTTTATCTCCTAATACAAATGTTGTTAATACTTTACTCAAAGTTACCACATCCTAATAATAATATAACATAAATATAAAATAAAAAATATATTTACAATTATAAAAAGTAAATATTGTGGTATAATATGCACAGGTGGTTTTATGGATAAAATTATAGTAAAAGGTGCAAGAGAAAATAATTTAAAAAATATTAATATCGAGTTACCTAAAAATAAAATGATAGTTATGACAGGTCTTTCTGGAAGTGGTAAATCTTCCCTAGCGTTTGATACAATATACGCAGAAGGGCAAAGAAGGTATGTTGAAAGTTTATCGGCTTATGCTAGACAATTTCTAGGCTCATCAGAAAAACCAGATGTTGATAGTATAGAAGGATTATCTCCAGCGATAAGCATTGATCAAAAAACAACTTCTAATAATCCAAGATCAACAGTTGGAACAGTAACTGAAATATATGATTATCTTCGTCTACTTTTCGCAAGAATTGGTGTTCCTTACTGTCCAAATCATAATATTCCAATAACAAGTCAAAGTGTTGAGGAAATGACTAATAAAGTATTGGAATATAAAGAAGGAACTAAAATAGTAATTTTATCGCCAGTAGTTCATGGTGAAAAGGGTACACACAAAGATTTACTAGATAAATTACGTAAAGAAGGCTATGTACGTGTAAAAGTAAATGACGAAATGCTTGATTTAAGTGAAGAAATTGAACTAGATAAGAATAAAAAATCAGATATAGAAGTAGTAATCGATCGTATTGTTATTAAAGAAGATAGTTATAGTAGAATATTTGAAGCTATTGAAAACGCTACTAAGCTTTCAGATGGTAAAGTTGTCATTCAAATAATAGGTGAGGATAAAAAAGAACTTGTTTTTTCAGAGCGATTCGCTTGTCCTCACTGTGAATTTTCACTACCTGAATTAGAGCCAAGAACTTTTAGTTTCAATGCCCCATATGGAGCTTGTCCAGAATGTAAAGGGTTAGGAATAAAACTTCAAATCGATAAAGACTTATTAATTCCAGATGATAGCTTATCAATTGCTGGTGGCTGTATAAAAACATTAACTGATGATCCAGAAGGCTTAGATTATAAAAAGCTAGAATGTGTATGTAAGCATTATAAAATTAATATGTCTAAACCATGGAAAAGTTTGAGTGAAAAACAAAAACAAATGGTTCTATATGGATCAGACGAAATTATTAGTTTTCAATATCAATCTAAAAGTGGTAATAAATACAACACTAAAGATTACTATGAAGGAATAGTAAATAACTTGGAAAGACGTTACATGGAAACAAGTTCTACATGGATTCGCGATTGGTTAGAAAACTACATGGTTGAATATGAATGTGATGCTTGTCATGGTGCTCGTTTAAAAGATGATGTGTTACAGGTAAAAATAGCTGGTAAAAATATTTATGAAGTAACTTGTCTTAGCATTAAAGAATTACAAAAAGAATACCATAATTTAAAATTAACTGAATCACAAAAACAAATAGCTAATTTGATTTTAAAAGAAATTAATGATCGTCTAGATTTTTTATCAAATGTAGGTTTAGGTTACTTAACTCTAAGTAGAAGTGCTGGTACACTTTCAGGTGGAGAGGCACAACGAATTCGCCTAGCAACGCAAATTGGTTCACACCTAACAGGTGTATTATATGTCTTAGATGAACCTAGTATTGGTCTTCATCAACGAGACAATGAAAAACTAATAAACTCAATGAAAGAAATGCGTGATTTAGGAAACACACTAATTGTTGTTGAACATGATACAGATACTATGTTAGCTTGTGACTATCTAGTTGATATAGGACCAGGTGCAGGGGATGCCGGTGGACGGGTTGTCGCTGAAGGTACTCCAGAAGAAGTAATGAAGAATGAAAATAGTATAACAGGTCAATATTTAAGCGGTAAAAAATGTATAGAGGTGCCAAAAATAAGAAGAAAAGGCACTGGAAAATACTTAAAAATTAAAAAAGCTAGTGAACATAATCTAAAAAATATAGATGTAGATATCCCACTTGGAACTTTTACTTGCATAACAGGTGTTTCAGGAAGTGGAAAAAGTAGTTTAATAAATGAAATATTATGTAAAGAAGTAGCTAGTAAATTATATCGTTCTAAAGAAAGACCAGGTAAATTTGAAAAAATCCTAGGAATAGAAAATCTAGATAAATTAGTAGCAATCTCTCAAAATCCAATTGGTAGAACTCCACGTTCTAATCCTGCTACATATACTGGTGTGTTTGATGATATTAGAACCCTATTTACAACAACAAAAGAAGCCAAGATGTATGGCTATGAAAAGAATCGCTTTTCTTTTAATGTCAAAGGTGGAAGATGTGAGGCTTGCCGTGGTGATGGTGTTAAGAAAATTGAAATGCACTTTTTACCAGACGTTTATGTTCCTTGTGAAGTATGTCATGGTACTAGGTATAATAAAGAAACTTTAAGTATAAAATATAAAAACAAAAACATTGCTGAAGTTTTAGACATGCGTGTAAGTGAAGCCTTAGAATTTTTCGACAATGTACCTAAAATAAAAAACAAATTAAAGGTTTTAGAAGAAGTCGGTTTAGGTTATATAAAACTAGGGCAAAGCGCACCAACTTTATCAGGAGGAGAAGCAGAACGTGTAAAATTAGCCAAAGAACTACAGAAAAAAGCTACTGGTAAATCATTATTTGTATTAGATGAACCAACAACTGGATTGCATTCTGATGATATTAAGCGCTTACTTGCAATTTTACAAAAAATAGTAGATAATAATGATACAGTTATAGTGATTGAACATAACTTAGATGTAATAAAAGTCGCTGATTATATAATTGACCTAGGACCAGAAGGTGGCGATGAAGGTGGTAATATTGTCGCAACAGGAACACCAGAAGAGGTCGCTAAAGTAAAAGAATCATATACTGGTCAATTTTTAAGTAAACTACTATAGAGGTGATAAAAATGCACCTAATTATAAAAGATAAAGATATAATTAGACTAAACAAAATAGTTGAATGGTTAATGTATATGTTTGGCTACATACTTGTATTTATGCTAGTAAGTAGTGCCTTCAAAAGTATATATGTAGATTTAAATCACTTCTATGTATATTCTACATTAATTGTACTAATCATTTATATTTTAAATCAAACCATAAAACCAGTACTTGTAACATTAACAATACCTATAACCGGATTAACTTTAGGACTATTTTATCCGTTTATAAACTTATTTATTTTGAAGATAACAGATTGGATTTTAGGAAAACATTTTGATCTAAAAAATATCTTTGTTGCCTTATTGGTAGCAGTTCTTCTATCAATAATGAATTTTATAGTAGAAGAAGTAATTAAAACAATCATAAAGAAGGTAAAAAAACATGGATAGAGTGGCAATAGATTGGGGGCCAATTCAAATATATTGGTATTCAATATTTATATTTTTGGGTTTATTAGCAGGAAGTATCGTTATTTTCTCTGAAGCTAAAAAGAGAAAGATAGATGAAAACTTTTTAATAAATTTAATTTGTGACTCTATAATTATAGGTCTAATCGGTGCTAGAGCTTATTATGTAATTTTTAATTTACCATATTATCTTTCTAATCCAATAGAAATATTAGCAGTATGGAATGGTGGTCTAGCAATTCATGGGGGAATTTTCGCTGCTTTAGTCTTTATCATTATATATTGTAAAAAATATCGTATTAACGTAATTCAAATATTAGACATTATAGTAGTAGGACTAATTATTGGCCAAGCTATTGGTCGTTGGGGAAATTTCTTTAATAGTGAAGCTTATGGTAACATAACTACTGCTGAGACCCTATATTCTCAAGGTATACCACAATTTATCATAAATGGTATGTATATTATGGGATCTTACCGCCAACCAACCTTTTTCTATGAATCAGTGTGGTGTGGTGTTGGTTTCCTAGCCCTATTAATAATTAGAAAATATAAATATCTAAAAAGAGGACAGCTAACTGGTTTTTACTTAATCTGGTATGGAATAGCAAGATTTTTAATAGAAGGACTAAGAACAGATTCCCTATATCTGGGACCAATAAAGATAGCTCAATTAGTTTCTGTTATATCAGTAATAGTAGGAATAATATTATTCTTTTATAACATTTTTAAAAGTACAAAGGAAGATCAAAGACTCTATACAGAGGACTTAACACCAATTGATGAAAATGTTGGTTTCATTAAGTACTATAAAAAAAGAGGTGATAAATATGTATAAAAAAGTAGTAGTATTAGGTGGTGGAACAGGAATATCTTATTTATTAAAAGGACTAAAAGATTTCCCTGTTGATATAACTGCAGTAATAACCGTCTCTGATAATGGGCGCTCAACTGGAAAGTTGCGTAAAGAGTTTAATACTCCAGCAGTTGGTGATATCAGAAAAGTTATCACATCATTATCAAATATAGATAAACCAATAAAAGAAATGATGGAATATCGTTTTAATACCTCAAGTGACTTGGATGGTCATGCTCTAGGTAATTTAATCCTAACAGCTATGTTAGATATAACAGGCTCATTAAAAGACTCCATAAAAAGCTTAAGCAAACTACTTGATGTGAAACAAACTGTTTTACCAATATCTGAGGATTCCTCATTAACATTAATGGGACTAGATAAAAATGGCAATGTTATTGAAGGTGAAGCCGAAATAACCGCCGCTAATTGTCAACTAGAAAAAATATATTACAAAAAAGAGCCTAAAGTTTTAAAAGAAGTCCTAGATGCTATCAAAGAAGCTGACTTGATAATCTTTAGTATGGGAAGTTTATACACTAGTATATTACCAAATGTAATCTGTAAAGAAGTTGAAGATGCTCTAAATAAAACAAAAGCACCTATTATGTATTTATGTAATGTTGTAACTCAACCAGGTGAAACAGATGGATTCACGGTATCTGATCATGTAAAATTAATTAACAAATATCTAGACAAGAAAAAAATAGATACCGTTATAGCAAGTAACACTAAAATAGATGAAAAAATAGCTGAAAAATATTCAACAGCTGAACAAAAAGAACTAGTAACAATAGATTATGATGCTCTAAAAGAATTAGGTGTAGAATTAATAGAAGATGATTTAGTAATAGTAGAAAATAATATCTTAAGACATAATAGTCTTAAGTTAAGCTCTCTAATCTTTTCTTACTTAATGAGAAAATAAATGTCCTATACAACAGAAATAAAAAAAGAAATCTCGTCTATTATAAGCACTAAGTCAGAAATGATTGCTGAACTATCTGGTTTTATAAGAAATAATGGTGTTATAGAAAACAATATTTTAAGTCTAACTACAGAAAATGAATTTACAGTTGAAAGATTAAAAAACTTCTTTCAAAACTTATATGAAGTTAACCTAGAAATCGAAGTAAAAGATAATGTTAACTTTAGTAAAAAAAAGTTATATTCCTTAAAATTAACCACCAAAACTTCTTTAATTTTAAAAGATGTTGGCTACTATGATAATACTGATAACTACCTAGAAGTACCACCAACATATATAGTTGGAGCTAACGAAGAAATAAGGGCCTATTTACGTGGTGTATTTCTGTGTACTGGCAGTATTAATAATCCCAAAACTTCTAGATATCACATGGAATTATTAATTAGTAGTCCCAATGAAGCTGTCTTTATTCAAAAACTTTTAAATATTTTTGACTTAAATGCTAAAATTCTAACTCGCGATAAAGGATATATGATATATCTAAAAGAAGCTGAGAAGATAAGTGATTATATTAAAATATTAGGTGCTAATGAAGCCGTATTATATTTTGAAAATGCTAAAATATATCGAGAAAAGAAAAATCAAACTAATCGTCTTAATAATTGTGAACAAGCCAATATGGACAAAGTTTTTCAAACAGCAGCTTCTCAATTAGCTCAAATTGATATTATTGAAGAAAAAGGAGCTATCGACTTATTAGATGAAAAAGTATTAGAGGCACTAACTTATCGCAAAAAATATCCAGAAACATCTCTAAAAGAACTTAGTCAAATAATATCTGTTGAAACAGGTAATAAAATAACCAAATCAGGTTTAAACCATCGTTTCCGTAAAATAAAAGAATTAGCTGAACGCCTTAGTAAGATTTAAGACAAATATGTTAGCACATTATTTGTCTTTTGTTCTATATACCAACTATCTAGTAATAACTTAATCATTAATTAGACTATTCCAATTAAATAAAAATAATGTATAATATAATCAAATGAGAGCGTACTATTAGGAGGAGCATTATGAGTGTTAGTTCATATCTAATTTTATTAGTTTATTTTTTGTTGGCCAATTTAGCAACCGTTATTCTTAGTAAAAAAACATTTGCTAAATGTCTACCATTAACTATGCTTGCTACAGCATTTAGTCTTTACATAAGTCAATTATTGTTCAAAACATTTAACATAGGTTTTTATATTAACATAATTTATTCATTATTTCCTTTTGCTTATATTGCCTATAATCATAAAAATAAAGATAAATTAAGTCAAATAAAAAAGAACTTCTTAACTACCGGTTTTTATTATTTTGTTATAGTACTAACAATAATTACTGTATACGATTTAAAAAGACCATATACCACATGGGATGAATTTTCTCATTGGGGCGAAATGTTAAAAGAAATGATTCGTTTAGATAAATTCTATTCTGTATCCTATTCTGTACTCCAAGTTCATAAAGATTATCCCCCAATACTTCAATTATTTGAATTATTTATAATTAAGTTATTAGGTACATATAAAGAAACTTATTCAATTGTAGCCTTACATCTTTTAAGTATAAGTCTGATTGGTTACGTTATACCAGAAAATATAAAATTAAATAAACTACTTATAATAGCTAGAACAATTATCAGTACACTTTTAGTATTCCTAGTAACTCTATTATTTGACGTTCATGGCATTGCTAATTCAATCTATAATGACTACTTTATGTCTATATTAGTAGCTTATATAGTAATGGTAATATTTTTATCAGATAATAAAAAATCCCTATTTACTCTTATAAATATATCAGTAGCATCATCTTTCTTATTATTAACAAAACAAATGGGATTGCCTCTATATTTAATGTCTATCTTTCTATATTTTTGTCTATTAATAGTAGATGCTAGAAAAGAAAATAAAAAAGTTAAATCGCTAGATATCAAATCTTTACTAAAAATAGTTTCAATCATAATTGTTATACCCGCCATATTTTATATAAGTTGGAAACTATGTATTAAAAATATTGATATTCCTCAACAATTTAATGTATCCGATATTAAAATATTAGATCTTTTAGGTATTGCTAGAGGTACCAAAGGTACTAGTGTACAGCATCAAACAGTTAAGCAATTTGTATATTCTTTAACTAGTTATAGCTTAGTAAATTCTGTAATACCTATGCCATTTATTCAATCTATAGTGTTTATCTTTGCTCTCTTATATTTATTATTAAAAAAGAGTAAAGAAATTTCCACTATTAAAAGTACTTTACTACTTCTAACATTAGTAATTGGAACCATTGGCTATGTATTTGTAATGCTTAATATGTATATCTTCTGTTTTTCTGAATATGAAGCCTCTATATTAGCTTCATTCGACAGATATATGGCAACTTTTGTTTTACTTATTCTATATATTTGCATAATGTTAGCTATTATTTATTCATACAAGAAAAAAAATATTGCTTATATTCTTTGCCCCATGGTTATTGTGGCTATATTAATTAGTCCGGATAAGATAAACCGCTCTTATCCAGCTTTAGTAGCAAGTGAAGCAACTGTATATGAAAAAAATGCTCAAATAATAAGAAATAGTCTTAAAGAAAATGCTAAAGTATTTATTATTGCTCAAAATAGTTTAGGAAATTATCAATACTTTGTTAAATACTATGCTAATCCTATAACAACCAATATGATTAATTATAATTGGCCAGTAAGTGATGATATTAATCCTAATGATTATTATGACTCTATAAAAGAAAATATATCAGAATACGATTACTTATATATAGCATCTCTTGATGATGCTTTTACCGAAAAATATTCATTTGTCTTTGAAACAGCACCACAAGAAGGACAATTATATAAAATAGATAAAGACCAAACTAGTACTAACTATAAACTAGTTTTGATTAATTAAAAAGTGAGGAGCAATAAAATGAAACAAAATGAAGACAAGAAAATAGCAGTTTTAATTCCCTGCTATAATGAAGCCAAAACAATCGAGAAAGTAGTAAAAGATTATAAGGAAGTTCTACCAAATGCTAGTATCTATGTATATGATAATAATTCAAGTGATGGCACAGATAAAATAGCTAAAAAAGCGGGTGCCATTGTAAAATATGAATATCGTCAAGGAAAAGGTAATGTCATTAGAAGTATGTTTAAAGATATTGATGCTGACTGTTATTTAATGATTGATGGAGATGACACTTATCCTAAAGAAAATGCCGTAGAGATGTGCAATTACATACTTGAAGGTAAAGCTGATATGGTTATAGGAGATCGCTTATCATCAACATATTTTACTGAAAATAAAAGACCATTTCACAACTTTGGTAACAAGCTAGTAAGATGGTTAATAAATACCCTATTTAAAAGTAACGTAAAAGATATAATGACAGGATACCGAGCTTTCAGTTATGAATTTGTAAAAACATTCCCAGTTTTATCAAAAGGATTTGAAATTGAAACTGAAATGACTATTCACGCTTTAGATAAAAATTTCCTATTAAAAGAAATCCCCGTTGGTTATAGAGATCGCCCTACAGGAAGTGTCTCAAAACTAAATACTTATCGTGATGGATTCAGAGTTTTAAAAACAATTGCTAGACTATTTAAAGAATATAAACCTATGATTTTCTTCGGAATAATCAGTTCTATTTTCTTTATCATTTCTCTAATTTTTAATATTCCAGTATTTGTAGAATATTTTAAAACAGGTTTAGTACCACGTTTCCCAACTTTGATATTTTCTCTATTTATGTTAATAATATCTAGTCTTATGTTAGTATGTGGAATAATATTAGAAGTAGTAGTAAAAAAACATCGCCAATTATTTGAATTTGTCTTAATTAATACTAAAGGAAATAAAAATGAAAAAAGATAATACAGCGGCTTTTGTACGACAAGTATTAAAAAAATTAAATATAAAATTATCTCCTAAAATAGAAAATCTATTCATTCAAATATTTAAATTTTGCATAGTTGGTGGTACAGCATCTATAATAGACTTTGGTCTACTATATATATTTAGAGATATTTGTAAGTTAGATATATTAATAGCTAATACCTTATCATTTTGTATTTCTGTTATTTATAATTATATAGCTAGTACTAAATGGGTATTTGATATTAATAAAGAAAAAGATGCTCAAAGACAATTCATAATTTTTATTGTCTTTAGTATAATAGGATTACTAATAAATAATTTAATAATGTGGATAGCATCAGATAAATTACATATTTATTATTTACTTTCTAAAGTGATAGCAACACTTATTGTTATGGTATTTAATTTTATTACTCGTAAATTATTTTTAGAGTAAAATAAAAAAGATCTATTAATTAGATCTTTTATTTTGAATAATTTTATCAACAAGGCCATAACCTACAGCTTCATTAGCATCTAAATAATTATCTCTTTCAGTATCTCGTTCAATTCGCTTTAAATTTTTTCCTGTATTTTTAGCTAATATTTTATTTAGGCGATTCTTTAAATTTAAAATTCTTTCAGAAGCAATCTTTATATCAGTAGCTTGTCCTTCAGCACCACCTAATGGCTGGTGAATCATTACATCAGCATTGGGTAAGATAAATCTTTTCCCTTTAGTACCACTACTAAGAAGAAAAGCCCCCATACTAGCTGCGATTCCAACGCATATAGTTGAAACATCACTTTTAATAAAATTCATTGTATCATAAATAGCCATACCAGCTGAAATTACTCCACCCGGTGAATTTATATAAATAGAAATATCATCATTACCTAATGAATCTAGATATAAAAGCTGTGCTACTACAGTATTAGCCATACTATCATTTATTTCCCCACTTAAAAAAATTATTCTTTCTTTTAATAATCTAGAAAAAATATCATAACTTCTTTCAACACTTAAATCACTTTCAACCACAACAGGAACCAAGTTCATATTATCACCTATACATAGTATAATGTAAATAACTAAAAATATTCATAATCATAACAAAAAGTATGTTATAATAAACTAAAGATAATAAAGGGTGATAAAATGTTTAAAACGATTGAGGTAACAATAAACAATCAAAAATATCAAATTAAAAGTGGTACTACATTAGAAGAAATTGCTAATCAATTTCAAGAAAAATATAAGCATCCCATTTTATTAGCGAGAGTCAATAATAAATTAAAAGAGTTAACGACTGCTATAAATACTGAATCTAATATAGAGTTTTTAGACTTAAATACTAGGGAAGGAAACCGCTGTCATATTAGTGGTTTAACCTACATTTTACTTTATGCTGTAAAAAAATTATATGGGAAAAAAGCTAATGTAATTATTCAACACTCTCTAGATAAAGGTATATATATAGAAACAAACTTTCAAATAACAGAAGGCTCCATATCAGCTATTAAAGAAGAAATGCGTTCTCTTGTTACAGCTAACATGCCAATACAAAAAATGACCATAGACCGTATAGAAGCTATCGACTATTTTGAAAAGATAGGTGATACCGTAAAAGCCGGAGTAATGAAGTATAATACTAACACTTATATAACTTTATATAAATTGGGAAATTATTATAATTACTTTTATGGCTTAATGCCAACTTCAACATCCCGCTTACGTGAGTTTGATTTAACGTATATAAATGATAATGGATTTATCCTTCAATTTCCAACAATATATTCTGAGGATAAAATACCAAGTTATCATCCTCATCCTGGAGTATTTGGTGTCTTTAAAGAACACCATGATTGGGGAAAAATAATCAATATTCAAGATTCTGTTGCTTTAAATGAAGTAGTTTCTAGTGGCAAAATAGGTGACTTAATTAAAATTGATGAAACCCTACAAAGTAACAGACTATTAACAGTAGCAAGAGAAATAAATAATCATAAAGATGATATTAAAATTGTCCTTATCGCTGGACCATCTTCATCAGGAAAAACAACGACTTCAAGAAAGTTATGTATGTTCTTACAAAGTTTTGGAATGCATCCTAAAGTCTTATCAATGGATGACTATTTTGTTGAAAGGGATGAAACTCCACTAGATTCTAATGGAGTTCCTGATTTTGAATGCCTTGAAGCTCTTGATCTAAAACTATTTGATAGTCAATTAGAAAGTCTTTTTAAAGGTGAAGAGGTAAAAGTACCAACATTTAATTTTGCTATAGGCAAAAAAGAATATAAAAATACATTAAAACTAGAAAGTGATGACATAATAGTAATAGAGGGAATTCATGCCTTAGATACTAGAATATTAACCAATATTCCTAGAGAAAATAAGTATAAAATTTATATTTCTGCTCTAACTGAGTTAAATATAGATGATCACAATAGAATTTCTACAACCGATAATCGTCTTTTAAGAAGAATAATTCGTGATAACAGGACTAGAGGTTACAATGTAGAACATACCCTAAAAGTATGGCCAAGCGTACGTAGTGGTGAGGAAAAATATATATTCCCATATCAAGATGAAGCCGACTGCACTTTTAACACAGCCTTAATCTATGAAATTGGTGTTTTGAAAACTTACGTTGAACCATTGCTATATTCCGTACCATCTACTTCTCCATATTATGAAGAAGCAAAACGCCTAATTAACTTTTTAAGATTGTTTTTACCAATACCAGCTGATGATATTCCAAGTGATTCAATCCTAAGAGAATTTATTGGTAAAGGTTATTTTCATGACTAAAGGTGTCAAGCACAGTACAATTTATTGAACCATTATAAATAAAAATATATAATTAAAATATAAGGAGGATATATTAATGATTAAAGTTGCAATTAACGGATTCGGAAGAATAGGAAGATTAGCTTTCAGACTAATGGAGGAAGATAAAGACTATGAGGTAGTCGCTATAAATGATTTAACAGATGCTGAACAATTAGCTTACTTATTAAAATATGATACTAATCATGGAAATTATCGAATAAACGAAATTTCTTCTGAAGAAGGATATATTATTATAGGAAATAGAAAGGTTAAAGTATACTCTGAAAAAGATCCTGCTATGTTGCCGTGGAAGGATTTAGATATTGATGTTGTATTTGAGTGTACTGGTTTATTTACATCAGAAGAAAAAGCTATGGCTCATATCAATGCTGGTGCTAAAAAAGTAATTATTTCTGCTCCAGCTAAAGGTGATTTAAAGACAATCGTATATAATGTAAATCATCAAACTTTAACAGGTGAAGAAAAAATAATTTCAGCAGCAAGTTGTACTACTAACTGTCTTGCTCCTGTTGTAGATGTTCTAGATCGTAATTTTGGAATTGAAAAAGGTTATATGACAACAGTTCATGCCTATACTAACGATCAAGCTACATTAGATGTTGCTCATAAAAAAGGAATTAAAGCTCGTCGTGGTAGAGCTTGTGCTGCTAATATCGTTCCAGCATCAACTGGTGCCGCTTCAGCAATAGGTCTAGTTTGCCCTAATTTGAAAGGAAAACTTGAAGGAATTGCTATGCGTGTTCCTGTTCCAACTGGCTCAGTTGTAGACTTAGTTTTAGAATTAAAAACTAGAACTACTGTAGAAGAAATAAATAATGTTCTACGTAGTAATCAAAATGAAACTTTACAATATACAGAAGATCCAATCGTATCTAGTGATGTAATTGGAAGACGTTGTGGTTCACTTGTTGATGGACTTTCAACAAATGTTTTAGATACCGATTCTGGACAATTAGTAAAAATTATTACTTGGTATGATAATGAAATGAGTTATACAGCTCAAATGGTTAGAACTGCTAAATATTTAATGGAGAAATAAAGGAAGTAAGCAAAGTTGTGTTTACACTAACTTTGCACAACTTCTTTTTTTTTAACTAAATTAATGCTATACTTTAAATAGAATGGGGAGATAATCAATGAAAAATATTAAAGATTTAGAATTAGAAAATAAAAAAGTAATAATCCGCTGTGATTTTAATGTACCAATAAAAGAAGGTAAAATAATTGATGATACAAGAATTGTATCTAGTCTACCTACAATAAAGTATTGCTTAGAAAAAAACGCTAAAGTAATTTTAATGTCACATTTAGGAAGAATAAAAGAACCTAGTGATTTAGAAAAAAATACTTTAGCCCCAGTAGCAACTAGACTAAGTGAACTATTAAATAAAAAAGTACAGTTTATTCCTGAAACTAGAGGAGAACTATTGGAAAGTACTATTTCTAATATGAAACCTCAGGAAATTGTTTTAATTCAAAATACTCGCTATGAAGATTTAAATGGCAAAAAGGAAAGTTCTAATGATGAAGAACTTGGTAAATATTGGGCTTCATTAGGCGATGTATTTATAAATGATGCCTTCGGTACAGCTCACCGAGCGCATGCTTCAAATGTTGGTATTGCCACTCATTTGCCATCAGCTGCTGGCTTCCTTATCGAAAAAGAAATAAACGCTTTAAGTTTATTAAATGATCCTGAGCATCCATTTATCGTAATATTAGGTGGAGCAAAAGTATCTGATAAAATAGGTGTTATAGCCAACTTAGTAACAAAAGCTGATAAAATTTTAATTGGTGGAGGTATGTCCTTTACTTTCTTAAAAGCTGCTGGTTATGAAATAGGAAAATCCTTAGTTGATGAAGAAAATATTCAATTTTGCACCAATATTATGAAAGAGTACAGTGATAAAATTATCTTACCAATAGATGCCGCTGTAACAACAGAATTTTCTAATAAAGAAGATTACAAAGTTAAAGATATTGAATCTATAAGTAACGATGAAATGGGCTTAGACATAGGACCTAAAACTATTGCTCGATTTAAAAATGAGTTAGAAAGTGCTAAAATAGTAGTTTGGAATGGTCCATTAGGTGTATATGAATTTGATAAATACAAATTTGGAACAGACGAAATAGTTAAATACTTAGTCAATAACAATATAAAAACAATTCTAGGTGGTGGAGACATTGTTGCTGCTACTGCCACTTATAAAGATAAAATTTACCATGCCTCAACAGGTGGTGGCGCAACACTTGAATATTTAGAAGGAAAACTTCTTCCAGGAATAGCAGTATTAAAGTAGGTGGTTAAATGCAAAAAAAATCTCTTTTAGTAGCTGATCCATATAATAATAAGCAACTAGAGATGATTTCTTCATTTGAATCAGAAAATGAATTAGGTGGCGTATTAACTAACCGCCTACGAGAAATTCCAAAACGCGTCACAAGAGAAAAGTATGAGCAATTTCAACGTACATCTAATGAACTTGAACAAATTTTATTATTAAGTGACGGTGAACAAGTAATAGATTATTGTCTTCTAAACGCCTATAGAGACATTAGAAGTTGTTACTTAACTCTACCAACTTCTAAAATGGTATCTAAAAGTAAGAAAATGTATTCTCTCGCAACAGAATATGCTCAAGGACTAGGTATGTTAGAAGTTTTTATAAATGTTGAAAGTTATGATCGTGCTCTACAAGAATCATTAGAAATAGAAGGATACGAAAGTTTAGGAAGTGAAAACGGAATAACTAGCTTTGTCAAATCCTTCGAAAAAGAAGGAATTTTAGATGGAAATAATAAAAGGTATTAAAAAAAACACAATTCTAATTCTCTCAATTACACTAGTAATTTTATATTTCGTCTTAAAAGATGATTTATCAGGTATAATTAAAACAATGAAAGGTATAAATTACTTTTATATAATTATAGCCGTAATATTTTACTTTTTATCTCTTATAATAAAAGGTTATGTTTTGTATGAAAGCACTAATGACAAAAGCCGTTTATCATTGAAAGAAGCTATTAAGCATAATATAATAACTCAATTTTTTAATGGTATAACTCCCTTTTCTAGTGGAGGACAACCAATGGAAATATATATGTTAACGGAGCATGGTATTCCTTTAAGTAAAGCCACCAGCATAATTATTCAAAATTTTATATTTTACCAAACAGCACTAGTTTTATTTGGTACTCTTGCTGTACTATATAATACTATTTTTCATATTTTTCCATCAGTCCCAGTTTTAAGACGTCTAGTTCTTCTAGGCTTTTCGGTTAATATTGTAGTAATTATTGTTTTATATATGGTAATTTTATCTAAGAAACAAATTAAAAAAGTTGCTAAAATGATTATCCATATACTATCAAAATTAAATATTATCAAAAATGAGAATGAAAAGTTATTAGCTTGTTATGAAAAATTAGATGACTTTCATAAACATGCCTTTGAAATCACTAAACATAAACCATTACTTGTAAAATATGTAATCTTAAATTTCATCGGTTTAGCTTGTTTTTACATAGTACCATTGTTTATAGCATTTGCTTTAAATAATTTTACTGGTCTCAGTGTAGCTAACACACTAACGACATCTGCTTATATCTTAATAATGGGAGCCTTTGTACCTGCACCTGGTGCTAGTGGTGGAATAGAATATGGTTTCATTAAATTCTTTGGTAATTTCCTACCTAAATTAGTTGTAAATGCCACTTTGCTAATATGGCGTTTTATTACTTACTATTTAGGAATGATTGTTGGTGCTATATTGTTTGTTTTTGAAAAGAAAGAGAAGTGATAATATGCGTATAGGGTTGTTTACAGACTCCTATCCTCCTTACATAAATGGTGTTTCTACAAGTGTAGCCATGCTAAAAAGAGCTTTAGAGAAAAAAGGACATATAGTCTACGTTGTTACAGTTGGAAATAACGCCGTAAAATATGAATATGACGAAGAAGAACGCGTTGTAAAAGTACCTGGTATACCTATTGGAATATATGATTACAGGATAAGTAAAATATATCCTCTAAGTATGATAAATACCATGAAAAATTGGAATTTAGATGTAATTCATTCGCATACTGAATTTGGCATAGGTATTTTTGCCAGACTATTTGCTAAACAATTTAATATTCCTCTTGTCCATACTTATCATACGTTATATGAGGATTACACACATTATATAACTCACGGTTATTTTGATAAATCAAGTAAAAAGATAGTAGAATACTTAACAAAATTCTATTGTGATAAAACCGCTAATGAACTAATTGTTCCAACAGATAAAATCTATAAACTATTTAAAGATAAATATGAATTTACTAAAAACATCCACATCATTCCAACTGGTATAGAAGTTGATAAATTTTTTATAGAAAATGTTGATAAGGAACTAGTTCGTTCTCTAAGCAAAAAACTAGATCTTAAAAAGAAAGATTTTGTTATAGGTTTTGTTGGACGCCTTGCTACAGAAAAGAATCTTGAATTTTTATTAAACGCTCATCAAAAAATTATAAAAAAATATAATAATATAAAATTACTAATTATAGGTGATGGACCTGATAGAGAAAACTATGAAAAAATGGCTCGTGATTTAAAAATAGAAAAGAATGTTATTTTTAATGGAAAAGCAGCTTTAGAGGAAATGCCTTATTATTATCACTGCTTAGATATATTTGCAACTGCCTCTACAACAGAAACACAAGGCTTAACAGTGATTGAAGCTATGGCCGCTGGTAAACCTCCACTTTGTATTAATGATGAATCATTTGTAGGAACAGTAACCAATGGTCTAAATGGTATGATTTTTACATCTGAAGATGAATATATCAAGCGAGTATTTTCTTTATACACCGACGCTAATCTACGCCAAAGACTAGGAACTCAAGCTAGGGTTCAAGCTGAACATTGTAGTTCAAGTAGCTATGCTGAACGTGTACTTGAAGTATATAACAGAGCTATAATTGATAAAAAAGATGAAAATAGATTTGGATTATTATCAAAATTAACTAAAAAATTCAAAGGAGAATAAAATGATAATTGCCTTAAATAATAAATGTAATTTACTAAAAAATGAGTTTAGCTCATATCAACGAGAATTAGCAAAATTAACATCACAAAAATCTAATATAATACTTTGTCCATCGACTCCATATATTTCAATGTTCAATCTAGAAAATATTGAACTTGGCAGTCAAAATGTAAGTAAAAATGATATAGGGGCTCATACTGGTGAAGTATCAGCCAGTCAGTTAGCCAGTTTAAATGTTAAATATTGTATTATTGGTCACTCCGAAAGACGCCAAGAGTTATATGAAACATCTGATGACATAAATTTAAAAATCAAGAACTTATTAGAAAAAAATATTACTCCTATATTATGTGTTGGTGAAACTAAGCAAGAAAAAGATAATGCCAAAACCACAAGCAAAATTAGTAAACAGATAGAAATTGCTACTAAAGATTTAACTCAAGATGAAAAATCCAAAATAATTGTCGCTTACGAACCAATTTGGTCAATCGGCACTGGTTTAATTCCAACAATTGAAGAAATCGATACCACACTTTCATTGATAAAAGAACTTCTTCCCGGTGTTAAGACTTTATATGGTGGTAGTGCCAATGAAGAGAATATAGAATATTTAAAGAAAAGTGAATTAATTGATGGCTATCTTTTAGGTGGCTTAAGCTTAAAACCAGCTAAATTACAAATTTTTATAAATAAAGCAGAAAATTAGACAATTCGACAAAACTTGTCTTTTTTTTATCTATCAATTTTAAAAATATTGTTATATAATTAGAATGCGTGGCAGTATATGAGAGGAGAAAAAATGGAAAAGACACGAGTATTAATCATTGATGACAATAGAAGTTTGGTTGATATGATTAAGGAATATTTTAGCGAACACGCAGATATTAAAATCACACTAGAGGCCTATGATGGAGTAGAAGGCTTAAGAATAATTGAAAAGAAAAAAGATGAGTATGATATAATTTTACTAGATTTAATTATGCCTAATAAAGATGGTGTTTCAGTTCTAGAAGATATGAAGAAGAAGGGTATCGATAAAAAAGTAATCGTATTAACATCCTACAATACTCAGGACATGATTAGAAAAGTTTCAGAAATGGGCGTTAACTATTTCATGTTAAAACCATTTGAATTAACAGACTTAGAAAATCGTATTATGGAAATATCTGGAGATGTTAAATATGGTGGTAAATCAATAGATTTATTTCATAACAGCCTTCAAAAATCAATAACAACAATTTTACATGAACTAGGAGTCCCATCACATATAAAAGGTTATCAATACATAAGGGAAGGTATAACTTTAGTTTATGAAAATCCAGAATTAGTAGGAGGAATAACCAAAGAGTTATATCCAGAAATTGCTAGAAAATATGAAACAACAGTATCTAGAGTAGAAAGAGCTATAAGACATGCTATAGAAGTTAGCTGGAATAGAGGCAATTGGGAACTAATGGAAGAAATATTTGGTCATAGTGTTGATATAGATAAAGCTAAGCCCACTAATTCAGAATTTATTGTAACAGTGGCAGATAAATTACGTCTCGAATTACATCAAACTGTAAATTAATAGAATTAATCATCAATATGAAAAGTATTGATGATTTTTAATTTAAAGATTTTCTATATAAAAATCCACTTTAATTAAGTAGCAATATTGACAATATTAAATCAAAAAAGTATACTTAATTTATAAAATATGTTTGGAGAATACAATTTATGGAACGAAAAATAGAAAAATTTTTAAAAAAATGGAAAGATGATATTATTAGAAAGCCTTTAATCCTATATGGACCGAAACAAATAGGAAAAACCTTTACAGTCCTTAATTTTGGTAGTAAAGAATATAAAAATACAGTTTATTTTAATACAGAAAATAACAAAGACATTATTGATATATTCACCAAAGAAAAGTCTCCAGAAAAAATCGTTTTAAATCTTTCTTTACTATCAGGAGAAACAATCCTTAAAGAAGACACTTTAATCATTCTTGATAATGTTTTAAATAACGATATTGTAAAAGGCATAAAATTATTTGATAATGAAAAGAGTAAATATCATGTAATTGCTATTACATCTCGTCGTGATAAGCTAAATGAGTTTAAAGGAGAAGAACTTCAGTTTAAAGGCATGAACGAAATGGATTTTGAAGAATATCTATGGGCTCATAATGAAGCAAGTCTTGCCGAACTTATTAGAGAATCTTTCACTAAACATAAAATATGTCCGTTTCATAAAGTAGCACTAGATTTATTCCAAGAATATCTAATAACCGGAGGCCTACCAGAAGTAGTTATAGCATCATTAGAAGGAAAGTCATTATACGAAATAGATGCAATAAAGCAGAAAATAATAGATATTTATAAAAAAGAAATTTCTTTAAATAAAACGCTTATCGATATTCCAAGAGGTATAGAAGTTATAAATTCTGCTCCATTACAACTATGTAAAGAAAATAAAAAGTTTCAATACGGCTTAATGGGAACAGGGAAAAGAGCTAAAGAATATGATAGTGCTATAAATTACTTAGTAAGTAATCAATTATTATACAGAAGCTATAAAATTAAAACTGTTAAATCTCCATTGAGTAGTTGCCGTGAAACTGATAGCTTCAAATTATACTTTCCAGATGATGGCTTACTATTTACTTTGCTTCACTTAAATGCCAAACAATTATTGATGGACGAAAAAATAAAGGAAGTATTATATGAAAATCATATAGCTAAAACATTAGTAGAGTCTGGTTACGCACTTTACTATTATCAATCAGAAGGAAAAGCTGAAGTTAACTTTGTAATTCAAAACAGAATGGGTAAAATAATACCTATTGAAATAGCAACTAAAAGCATGTCTAAAGCAAAGTCACTTTCCGTTTTTACCAAAAAGTTTGTAGTACATCAAGCATATCGTATTACTGAAAATAATTTTTCCACAAGAAAGGATGTACGTTACATCCCAATATATGCCGCATTTTGCTTAAATGATAATAAAATCTAGGAGGAACAATATGAAAAAACCAGTTATTTTAACAATTTTAGATGGCTATGGCCTTCGTCAAGAAACAAAAGGTAATGCTGTAGCCTTAGCCAATAATCCTGTTTTTAATAGATTATGGAATGAATACCCACATACAACATTAGAGGCTTCTTCTCAAGCAGTTGGTTTGCCAAAGGGCCAAATGGGTAATAGTGAAGTTGGTCATATGAATATTGGTGCTGGTAGAATTGTATATCAGCCGCTTGAATTAATAAATAAAAGTATTGAAGATAAGACATTCTATGAAAATATAGAAATACTTAAGGTTATAGAACATACTAAACAAAATAAATCTAAACTACATATCATGGGATTAATAAGTGACGGTGGAGTTCACTCCCATATTAATCACTTACTAGCCCTAATTGAACTTTGTCGTAAGCAAAATATAAATAATGTTTACTTACATCTATTTACTGATGGTCGTGATGTGTCACCAACAAGTGCATATTTATATATTGAAGAAGTATCTAATGCCTTAAATGGAGTTGGCAAAATAGCGACAATAGGTGGACGTTACTACGGTATGGATAGAGATAACAACTATGACCGTTTAATTAAAGCCTATGATGTTATTGTTAATGGCATTGGGCCTAAAGCTACTTCTATACAAGAGTTTATAGAAGAAAGTTATAAGAATAATATAACAGATGAATTTTTAATACCAACAATTTTTGATGAAAATGGTATGATTGCTGAGAATGATGGTTTAATAGTATTTAATTTTAGAAAAGATCGATTAAGAGAAATACTAACAGCTTTAACTAATCCTGATTTCAATGACATGCCAGTTAAAAGATTTAAAAATCTAAAAGTTGTAACTATGCTGCCAGTTGTTGAATCTGTAAAAGCTCCTCATGCCTACAACGATCCTAAATTAAATAACATACTTGGCGAATATGTAGCAAGTCATGGACTAACACAACTAAGAATTGCTGAAACCGAAAAATATGCCCACGTAACATTTTTCTTCGATGGTGGAAAAGAAGTTGACTATCCAGGTGAAAAGAAGATTTTAATACCATCTCCTAAAGTAGCGACATATGATTTAAAACCAGAAATGAGTGCTTATGAAGTTACTGATGCACTTTTAAGAGAGCTTCAAAATTTTGATTTAGTAATTTTAAATTTTGCTAATGGTGATATGGTTGGGCATACGGGAGTTTTAAATGCCGCCATTAAGGCTGTTGAAACTTTAGATGACTGCTTAGAAAAAATTTATGAAAAAGTTCAAGAATTAGGTGGAATTATGGTAATAACTGCCGATCATGGTAACTGTGAAGAAATGATTGATGAAGAAGGAAACGTTATGACTTCACACACTACTAATTTAGTACCATTTATTATTACTAAGAAAGGTATCAGTTTAAAAAATGGTAAACTAGGTGATATCGCTCCAACTTTATTGCACTTATTAAATCTACCAGTTCCACTAGATATGACAGGAGAAAGTTTAATAAAGTAACAAAAAATATTTAAATTTAAAAATAAATGTGATATGATTTAATAAAATAAGGAAGGAGTAAAAAGATGGGAAGATTATCTAAAAAAGCAATTCAAGAAAAAAAAGAAGCTAAAATAAGATATATTATTTCACTAGCTATACAATCTCTTGTAGGAGCCGTAATATTTTCTTTATTACTATTTATAATAATAGGAGCACCTAGCTTACTAGATATTATTGAATATGTACAAGGGAACCATATGGAATTTAAAGTAACTCTTATGATGGCATTACCACTATCATTTTTATTTACATTTGCTTGTAACATTGTAAGAAGTTATACACTTGGCGAATTCAATAAATAATATTTAAAGTCATAAAAAACTACCCAATATAAAGGTAGTTTTTTTTATAAAAATCAGCTCAGCATAACGAATCAAACTTAACTCAACTATTTATTGTCTCATCTATATCTACATCAAAGAATTTTCCTGGCTCAACATTAAGGGCCAATGATATTTTCCATATAGTATCAACAGAAAATGTTTTGGCTCCCTTTTTAGACTCTATCCTTCTTATAAATTCATGAGAAACGCCAACTTTCTCAGCCAAAACAGCTTGTGTTATGCCAGCCATTTTTCTATATTTTTTTATATTTCTAGCAATTTGTTCATATATATTAATTTCATATTTGTTCATAACATCACCAACTAGTTTTATTATGTACTAAATTAAAAAAATAATATGTAAACTACGAGATTACACAAAGAAACTAAGGAATTGCTATTATCGAAAAAACGTTCTATAATGAAGACAGGTGATATTATGGGTCAAAGAATTATATTTCATATTGATGTAAACAATGCCTTTTTATCATGGAGTGCCATAAAATTATTAAGTGAGGGATATAAAACTGATATTAGAAAAATTCCTTCTATAATAGGCGGTGATGAGAAAAAAAGACATGGTATCGTTTTAGCCAAGTCTCCAATTGCCAAGAAGTATAATGTTGTAACCGCCGAAACAATTTATCAAGCGAAACAGAAATGTCCATATCTAAAAGTATTTCCACCTGACTATGATTGGTATAGAAAAAAGTCAGACGAGTTATTTTCATATTTATCTACGTATTCCCCTGCCATGGAAAAGTTTTCAATAGATGAATGTTTTCTCGATATGACTGGAACAAACTACTTATATAATGATTATTTGGCACTTGCTAATAAAATTAGAGAATCGGTGAAGGAACAATTTGGTTATACAGTTAATATAGGAATTGCCAACAACAAACTGTGCGCTAAAATGGCCTCTGATTTTGAAAAGCCAGATAAAGTTCATACCTTATATAATGAAGAGATTAAGCAGAAGTTATGGCCATTAGCAGTAGGTGATCTGTTAATGGTTGGTAAAAGTAGTAAGCAACTTTTAAATAAATTAAACATATATACAATTGGTCAATTAGCAAATGCTGATGACAAATTATTATATAAACATTTCAAAAATCAAGCCACCTATTTAAAAAGAGCTGCTTGGGGTATTGATGATACAAAGGTAGAACCACGTTCCAATAAAACAACGAGCGTTAGTATATCTAAAACTCTTCCTTATGACTGCTCAAACAGGGATAAATTAAAAGAGATTTTATTGTGTTTTACAGAAGAAGTAACAAGAGAACTAAGACTGAAAAAGCAATACGCCAAAACGGTAGCTGTCTTTTTTAAAACAAATAATTTTATATCATATTCTGCTCAAGAAAAATTGGTAAATCCAAGTAACAATACAAAAAAAATTTATGAAACTGTTGTAGATATCTTTAATAAAAATTATAAAGATGATTTAATTCGCTTAATCGGGCTACGCCTTGCTGATTTATCAGAAAAGTGTGAAAAGCAATTAACCATCTTCGAAAGTGAAGTAAACGAAGAAACTGAATCAGATGAGGTTCAAAAGACCATAGATAATATTAATCAAAAATTTGGCAAATCCATAATTACAACAGCCTCATTAAAAGTAAGAGACATTAATAAAACAAATAAATTATGATTATTACTTTCATAATCAGAAATTTTAAAGGTTTACATAGCAAAAAAATAAAAATTGATTGGTGATACTTAGAAAAAAGCAAAAATCAACAAAAAATTCTTGCATTTACACGATTATACTGTTATAATTAGTTTCGTGTGACTGCTTAGATGTGCAAGGTTGCCGATACACCGGGTTAAGTTGTTAACAAGTTATCGGGTTATTTGCACGGAGCAAGTCTATACTAGATATAGGCGAAGGGAGGATTTTAAATGTCAACAGAAAAAATAAGCATCAGAATTAAAGCATACGATCACAGAATTTTAGACAATGCAGCTAAGAAAATTGTAGAGACTGTTAAGAGATCAGGTGGAATGATTTCAGGACCAGTACCACTTCCAACAAAAGTTGAAAAGTTTACAATCTTAAGAGCTGTACATAAGTACAAAGATTCACGTGAACAATTCGAAATGCGTACACACAAAAGACTTATTGAAATCAAAAATCCAAGCAAGGAGACTATTGAGGCTTTAGCCCACTTAGACTTACCAAGCGGAGTAGATATTGAAATCAAAACTAAATAATGGAGGAAAATGTAATGAAAGGAATCTTAGGTAAAAAGATCGGAATGACTCAAGTTTTCACTAAAGAAGGTAAACTAATTCCGGTTACTGTTATTGAAGTAGAACCAAATGTTGTTACTCAAATTAAAACAGTAGAAAAAGATGGTTATGAAGCAATTCAACTTGCAACTGACACAATCAGAGAAAAGTTAAGCAACAAACCACAAATGGGTCATACAAACAAAGCAAACACTACACCTAAGCGCTTCTTAAGAGAAATTAGAGGAGTAAATGTTAATGACTACACTTTAGGTCAAACTATTAATGTAGACGTTTTCGAAGCAGGGGAAATGGTAGACGTTACTGGAACTAGTAAAGGTAAAGGTTTCCAAGGTGTAATTAAACGTTACAATCAAACTAGAGGACCTATGGGTCACGGTTCACAATACCATAGAGGTGTTGGTTCACTAGGTACATTATTACCAATGCACGTATTAAAAGGTAAGAAAATGCCTGGTCAAATGGGATATGTTCAAAGAACAGTTCAAAATCTTGAAGTAGTATCTGTTGATACTGAAAATAATATAATTTTAGTTAAAGGTAATGTTCCAGGTCCAAAGAAATCATTTGTTATGATTCGCACTGCAGTTAAAAAATCTAATACAAAAAAAGACGCTGCTGATTTAGTAAGTTATGAAGAACCAGTAGTTGTTGAAGAAGTTGCAGAAGAAACAACAGTTGAATAATCATCACAAAATATAAATAATAGATAACGAACATTTAATATGAGTGATGAAAGGAGGAATCGTAAATGAAAAAAGTAGAACTTTTAAATCTAAAAGGTGAAAAAGTAAAGGACATTAATTTAAACGAAGAAATATTTGGAATTACTCCAAATAAAGCTGTTTTAAATGATGCAATAATTTTAACAATGGCATCTTTAAGACAAGGAACACATAAAACTAAAAATCGTGCAGAAGTTAGCGGTGGTGGTAGAAAGCCATGGAGACAAAAGGGAACAGGTCGTGCCCGCCAAGGATCTATTAGAGCCGTTCAATGGGTAGGTGGAGGAAATTATGGAACTCCAGTACCTAGAGACTATAGTAAAAAACAAAACCGTAAAGAAAGAAGACTTGCTTTAAAATCAGCACTTTCTGATAAGGCAATGGAAAAAGCTATCGTTGTATTAGAAAATATAACTTTAGAAACTCCAAAAACAAAAGAAATGATGAATCTACTTACAAACTTAAAAATAGCTGATAAAAAAGTTTTATTAGTAGTTAATGAGTTTGATGATAATTTAATTTTAGCTTCTAGAAACATTCCAAATTTAGTACTAATTTTAGCAGATGAAATTAATGTATTAGATGTAGTTGGAACTGATGTAGTTGTAGTTACAGAAGAAGCTTTAAAAAACATTGAGGAGGTGCTTAAATAATGAAAGACACAAAATATTTAGAAATAATCAAAGCACCAGTTGTTACTGAAAAATCTCAAGCTGCTCAAAGTGAAGGAAAATATACTTTCAAAGTTGATCCTAAAGCAAATAAGTTAGAGATTAAAGAAGCAATAGAGAAAATATTTAAAGTAAAGGTTACTTCAATTAGAACTTTGAATGTAAAACCTAAAAAAAGAAGAGTTGGTCGTTACACTGGCTTAACTAATCGTTATAAGAAAGCAATTGTTACCCTTGCAGAAGGTCAAACAATTAATCTTGGTTAAGGAGGAGATAAATTATGGCAATCAGAAATTATAAACCTACTACACCAGGACGTAGAAAAATGAGTACATTAATTAATGAAGAAATAACTACTAGTACTCCTGAAAAATCTCTTGTAGTTACTGTTAAGAAAAACGGTGGCCGCAACAATCAAGGTAAGATAACAGTTCGTCATCACGGTGGTGGAGAAAAGAGAAAATATCGTATCATTGATTTTAAAAGAAATAAATTAAACGTACCTGGATCAGTAGCAAGCATAGAATATGATCCAAATAGAACTGCAAACATCGCATTAATAAATTATGCTGATGGAGAAAAAAGATACATAATTGCACCTAAAGGTTTAACTGTTGGAATGACAGTTGAAACTGGTGACAACGCTGATATCAAAGTTGGTAATGCCTTACCAATTATGAATATACCAGTAGGTACAATGATTCATAACGTTGAACTTCGTCCAGGAAAAGGAGGAGAATTAGCTAGATCTGCTGGTAGTTCTGCTCAAATCCTTGGTAGAGAAGGAAATTACGTAATGATTCGTTTATCAAGTGGTGAACAAAGAAAAGTATTAGGAACTTGTATGGCAACAGTTGGAGAAGTTGGAAATGAAGATTCTTCACTAGTTAAAGTTGGTACAGCTGGACGTAAACGTCACATGGGTATCCGCCCAACAGTTCGTGGTTCTGTTATGAACCCTAACGACCATCCACATGGTGGTGGTGAAGGACGTGCTCCAGTAGGACGTAAAGCACCAATGACACCTTGGGGTAAACCAGCTCTTGGATTGAAGACACGTAAGAAAAAACAATCTGACAAGTTCATAGTACGTCGTCGTAATAGTAAATAGGAAAGGATGATTAAAGAATGGCAAGAAGTTTAAAGAAGGGCCCTTACGTTTTCGATAGATTACTAAAAAGGGTTCAAGAATTAAATAAATCTGGAAAAAAAGAAGTCATTAAAACTTGGTCACGCCGTTCCACTATTTTTCCTGATTTTATTGGACATACATTTGCAGTTCATAATGGTAAAGAATTCATACCAGTTTATGTTACTGAAGATATGGTTGGACATAAATTAGGTGAATTTGCACTAACACGTAAATTTGGTGGACATGGTTCAGACAAAAAGAAATAAAAATAATGACTAGGAGGGTAAATATATGGAAGCAAAAGCAATTGCTAAAGGACTTAGAGTATCGCCTATTAGAGCTCGCTTAGTAGCAGACCTAATTCGTGGTAAAAATGTTCAAGAAGCATTAACCATATTGAGTAATGTTAATAATAAGTCAGCAAGACTTACAAAAAAAGTATTAGACTCTGCTATTGCTAACGCTGTTAATAATAATGGTGCAAAAGCTGAAACATTGTATGTAAAAGAAGCAAGAGTAGATGCTGGTCCTGTTATGAAACGTCATTTATTTGATTCACGTTCTCATATTGGACACAAAGATCATAGAACTAGTCACATTATTATAGAAGTGGCTACAAGAAACTAATAAGGAGGTTACAAAATGGGACAAAAGGTAAATCCTAATGGACTTAGACTTGGTATCAATAAAGACTGGGAAGCTAAGTGGTATGCTAACAGTAACGACTTTTCAAAAGTTTTGAATAAAGATATAAAAATTCGTGAATATTTAGAAAAGAACTTAAATGGTGCTGGTATTGCTAAAGTTGAAATTGAAAGAACAGCTAAAAGATGCGAAGTTGTAATTCATACTTCTAAACCTGGTATGATGATTGGTCAAGGTGGAGAAACAATTGAAAAACTAAAGAAACAATTATCAAAAATTGCTGATGAGAATGTTCAAATTTCAATCGTTGATATTAAAAAAGCAGATTTAAACGCTCAATTAGTTGCAGATTCAATTGCAAATCAAATTACTAATAGAGCATCATTCCGTATGGCTCAAAAGCGTGCTATTAAAAACGCTATGAAAGCAGGAGCTAAAGGAATTAAAACATCAGTATCTGGACGTTTAGGTGGAGCAGATATGGCTCGTAGCGAAGGATACACAGAAGGAACTATTCCTCTACATACATTAAGAGCTGACGTTGATTATGCAACAGCAGAAGCTGATACAACATTTGGAAAAATTGGTGTAAAGGTATGGATCTATAAAGGAGAAATCCTAAACAAAAAGGCTAAAGGAGGTAATTAATATGTTAATACCGTCAAGAACAAAATATCGTCGTGTTCATAGATTACCTTACGAAGGAAGATCTCGTGGAAATAGAGAATTACATTTTGGTGAATATGGTTTACAAGCAAAAGAAGGAGCTTGGATTACTGCTAATCAAATTGAAGCTGCTCGTATTGCAATGACACGTTATATGAAACGTGGTGGTAAAGTATGGATTAATATTTTTCCACACATGCCATTAACAAAAAAACCAATTGGTACAAGACAAGGAAAAGGTAAAGGTAACGTTGAAGGTTGGGTTGCTGTAGTTAAGGAAGGAAAAATCATGTTTGAAATTTCTGGAGTTGATGAAGCAACTGCACGTGAAGCTTTACGTCTTGCCTCTCATAAATTACCAATAGCAACAAAATTCGTAATGAAAGAAAATGGTGGTGAAACAAATGAAGGTTAAAGAGATTAGAGAATTATCAACAGAAGAAATCAACAAAAAATTAGTTGAAGCCAAAGAAGAATTATTTAATTTACGTTTCCAACAAGCAACAGGAAACCTAGAAAAACCTTCTAGAATCAGAGATTTAAGACACACCGTTGCAAGATATAAAACCGTTCTAAGAGAACGTGAGATTAGCGAGTAGGAGGGTAATAAAGTGGAAAATAAAGTAAGAAAAGAGTTAGTTGGAAAAGTTATAAGTGCAACTAACGATAAGACAATCACTGTTTTAGTAGAAACTTATAAAAACCATCCGTTATATCACAAAAGAGTAAAAAGCTCTAAAAAATATTGTGTACATGATGAAAAGAACATTGCTAAAGTTGGAGATACTGTACGTATAGTAGAAACTAGACCATTATCAAAAACTAAGCATTTCTATTTAAAAGAAATCGTAAAAGAAGCAGTTATTATTTAACGCTAGAGATGAGAAGGAGGAATAATCTATGTTACAACAAGAAAGCCGTATGAAAGTTGCTGACAATTCTGGTGCACGTGAATTATTAGTAATTCGTGTTCTAGGTGGTAGCAAAGTAAAAACAGGTAACATTGGTGATGTAGTAGTTGGAACAGTTAAAAGTGCAATTCCAAACTCACCAATTCCAAAGGGAAAAGTTGTAAAAGCAGTTATCGTTCGTAGTCGTCAAGGCGTTCGTCGTGAAGATGGAAGTTATATTAAGTTCGATGACAATGCTTGTGTTATCATTCGTGATGACAAGAGTCCGATAGGAACTCGTATTTTTGGACCAGTAGCAAGAGAACTTCGTGATAAAGATTACATGAAAATAGTATCTTTAGCAAAAGAAGTACTATAAGAGGAGGATAAATATGAACTTTAAAGTAGGAGATGAAGTTGTAGTTATCGCTGGTTCTGATAAAGGGAAAACAGGAAAGATAATTAAAACATTAAAAGAAGAAAATAAAGTAGTTGTTGAAGGTGTTCACATTGTAAAGAAACATCAAAAACCTACTGGACAAGCAAGTGGTGGTATTCTTGAAGTAGAAGCACCAATTCATGCATCAAATGTTATGATAATTGATCCTAAGACTAAAAAAAGAACTAGAATAGGACATACAACTGATACAAAAACAGATAAAAAAATAAGAATAGCAAAAAAATCAAACGAGAAGCTTGATTAATTGGAAGGAGGGTAACTATGAACCGCCTAAAAGAGAAATACTTAAATGAAGTTGTTCCAAGTTTAATGAGTAAATATAATTATAAGTCAATTATGGAAGTTCCAAAACTAGAAAAAATTGTTATTAATGTTGGTGTTGGTGATGCAACATCAAACTCTAAATTAATTGATGCCGCAGTAGCAGACCTAACTAAGATTGCTGGACAAAAGCCAGTAGTTACAAAAGCTAAGAAATCAATTGCTGGTTTCAAAGTAAGAGAAGGTCAAGCCATTGGTTGCAAAGTTACACTAAGAGGAGAAAATATGTATAACTTTATGGATAAGTTAATAGCAATTTCACTACCTCGTGTACGTGACTTCCGTGGTGTTAGTGCTAAAGCTTTTGATGGCAGAGGAAACTATACACTAGGAATTAAAGAACAATTAATTTTCTCAGAAATTGATTATGATGACGTTGCAAAAGTTCGTGGTATGGATATAGTATTCGTAACAACAGCTAAATCAAACGAAGAATCATTTGACTTATTAAATGGACTTGGAATTCCTTTTAGAAAGTAATAGGAGGAATATTATGGCAAAGAAAAGTATGATTATTAAAGCTAATAGACCACAAAAATACAAAGTACGTGAATATACAAGATGTACTCGTTGTGGTCGTCCACACGCAGTTATGAGTAAATTCGGTATCTGCCGTATTTGCTTCCGTGAATTAGCTTACAAAGGACAAATACCAGGAATTAAGAAATCAAGCTGGTAATTGGAAAGGAGGAGTTAAAATGGCAGTAGTAACAGATACAATTGCAGATATGTTAACACGTATTCGCAACGCTAATCAAATGCGTTATGAAGAAGTACAAGTTCCTGCTTCTAATATTAAAACAGAAATTGCAAGAATTCTAAAAGAAGAAGGATTTATCAAAGATTATAAAATAGTTAAAGATGATGCTCAAGGTACAATTGTTTTAACTTTAAAATATACAGCAAAAAAAGAAAGAGTTATCACTGGGCTAAAAAGAATTTCAAAACCTGGGCTTCGTGTATATGCTAAAAACGATAATGTACCAAAGGTACTTAACGGATTAGGAATAGCAATTATTTCTACATCAAAAGGAATAATGACTGATAAAGAAGCTCGTAAACAAAATATAGGTGGGGAAGTTCTAGCTTATATTTGGTAATAAAAAAATATAAGGAGGTGTCAATATGAGCCGTATTGGAAATCGTATAATTATAGTTCCAGAAGGAGTTACAGTTGAAAATACTAATAACGTTGTAACTGTAAAAGGACCAAAAGGTACTTTAACACAACCAATGTTAAAAGATATTACAATGAAACAAGAAGGAAACGAAATTACCTTAGAACGTTTAAATGAAAATGCTAAAGCAATGCATGGTACAATGAATGCTTTAATAAATAATATGATTATTGGTGTTACAAAAGGTTATGAAAAAGGCCTAGAAATCATCGGTGTTGGTTATCGTTTTAACGTACAAGGAAATAAATTAGTAATAAGTGCTGGTTACTCTCATCCTGTTGAAATGATAGTACCAGAAGGCTTAACTGTAGAAGCTAACGGAAATACAGAAATTACAATCAAAGGTATTGATAAAATATTAGTTGGTGAATTTGCTGCTAACGTTAGAAAAGTAAGACAACCTGAACCATATAAAGGTAAGGGAATTCGTTACAAAGACGAACATGTTCGTCGTAAAGAAGGAAAGAAAGCTGCTTAATAGTAGGAAGGAGAATATAAAATGATAAAAAAAGAATCACGTAATAGTATGCGTCTTACTCGTCATGAAAGAATTCGCAAGACAATTATGGGAACAAGTGCATTACCAAGATTATGCGTATTCCGTTCAAATACTGGAATTTATGCACAAATCATTGATGATGAAACAAGAACTACTCTTGTATCTGCTTCCTCATTAGACAAAGATTTAAAACTTGAAAATGGAAGTAATGTAGAAGCAGCAAAAGTTGTTGGAAAGGCAATAGCTGAAAAAGCAACAAAAGCAAAAATTACAAAAGTGGTATTTGATAGAGGCGGATACCTTTATCATGGTCGTGTAAAAGCTTTAGCTGAAGCCGCACGTGAAAATGGCTTAGAATTCTAATAGGAGGGTATTATGCAAAAGAAAACTCATGAACCTAAAGAAAAACTTTTAGAAGAATTAGTAATTGACGTAAAAAGCGTTGTTAAAGTTAATAAAGGTGGACGTCAAAGAAGATATTCTGCTATAGTTGTAGTAGGTGACCGCAAAGGTAAAGTTGGATTAGGTATTGGTAAAGCTAATGAAGTACCTGATGCAATAAAAAAAGCAATTCAAGATGCAAATAAGAATTTAATCACAATACCTCTAATTGATGGAAGAACAGTTGCTCACGAAGCAATAGGTACAGCTGGAGCTGCAAGAGTTATAATTAAACCTGCATCAGCTGGTACTGGTATCATTGCTGGTGGTTCTGTTCGTGCTATTTTAGAATTAGCAGGAATTCGTGATGTTGTCTCTAAATCACTAGGAGCAAGAACTAAATTAAATATGGCAACAGCTGCATTAAACGCATTAAAATCTATTAAAACTCCAGAAGCAGTTGCAGCACTTCGTGGAAAAACAGTAGAGGAGATATTAGGATAATGAAATTAAATGAATTAGAAAGAAATATCGGTGCTACTCATAGCAAAAAACGTGTAGGTCGCGGATCTGGTAGTGGTCTTGGTAAAACAAGTGGACGCGGTCAAAAAGGACAAAAAGCACGTAGTGGTGGTAGTATAAATCCAGTATTTGAAGGAGGACAATTACCACTATATAGAAGACTTCCAAAAAGAGGATTTACTAACGGAAAGTTTAGAACTAGATATGCTGTTATCAACTTATCTGATTTAAATAGATTTGAAGATGGAACAGTAGTAACACCAGCTTTATTAAAAGAAACTGGATTAATTAAGAACCAATTAGATGGAATTAAAGTATTAAGCAATGGTAAGTTAGAGAAAAAACTTACAGTTCAAGCTAACAAGTTTTCAACCACAGCTTTAGAAAAGATTAAGGAATCTGGAAGTAAAGCTGAGGTGATCTAGTATGTTTAATACTATGAAGCAATTATTTTCCCCGATAAATAAAGACTTACGTCAAAGAATATATTTTACTCTTGGGGCATTGATAATCTTCATACTAGGTATTTCAATTAGAGTACCAGGAACCAAAGAACTAACTAGTAATTTAGGTTTTTTGGAATTAATAAATACAATGGGTGGTGGAGCACTAAAGAATTTCTCAATATTCGCTCTAGGTGTTACACCATACATTACAGCTTCAATTATTGTGCAATTATTACAAATGGATATAATTCCATATTTTGCAGAATTAAGTAAGCAAGGTCCAACAGGACGTCAAAAATTAAATCAAATAACAAGATATATGGGGATCTTCTTCTCATTTATTGAAGGATACGCTTTTGCTTTTGCCTTCATTGGTAAAACTGGAAGTCCAATTCAATACATGTATATTTCAACAGTATTAACTGCTGGAACAGCTTTCTTATTATGGTTGGGTGATCAAATCACTCAAAAAGGTATAGGTAACGGTTTAAGCTTGATAATAATGGCTGGAATCATTGCTACACTACCACAGATGTTCATTGATGCTTTCACAAGTTTAATTACTTTCAGTGGTACAGCACAAGCTATAACATTAGGAATAATTAAATTTGCTATATTTGCAATTTTATATTTTGCAATAGTTATTGGTGTAATATTTGTACAAGAAGCTGAAAGAAGAATACCAATTCAATATGCTAATAAATCAACTAGTGCTTTCGGAAGTGCAGCCCAAAGCTTTATGCCAATCAAGATTAACTCAGCAGGTGTTATTCCTGTAATCTTCGCATCAAGCTTGCTATCAATTCCAAGCATTATAGCTAGAGTAATAAATAAAGATGGTTTTACTTTATTTGTACAAAAGTATTTGACATATACGACGCCAGTTGGTTTTATAATTTACGTAATATTCATTTTCTTGTTTGCATATTTCTACACTTTTATTCAATTAAAGCCAGAAGAATTTGCTAAGAATTTACAAGAAAATGGTGGTTACATTCCAGGAATTAGACCAGGAGAAGAAACAAAGAAACATATAAGCAGAGTTTTATCAAGATTGACAGTTCTAGGAGCAACTTTCTTGGTAATAATTGCTGGTTTGCCAATCCTATTTTCTAATTTAACAAGCTTACCTACTTCAGTTTCAATCGGTGGAACTGGACTATTAATTGTTGTTGGTGTAGCATTAGAAACATACAAACAATTAGAAGGAAGTTTGTTAACTAGAAGCTATCAAAGAGGATATAGTAGAAGGTAATATTATATGAAAAATATTATGTTTATTGCCCCGCCGGCAGCTGGTAAGGGTACTCAAGCAGAACTAGTTGCTAAAAAGTACAATATACCACACATTTCAACTGGTGATATATTAAGAGACATTTCAAAAGAAGATAGTGAAATTGGTCACTATGTATTTGAAACATTGTCAGCTGGTCGACTAGTTAAAGATGAAATTACATATCAGCTAATTGAAGACCGTTTAAAAAAGGATGACTGTCAAAATGGTTTTATAATTGATGGTTTCCCAAGAACGTTAAATCAAGCTATTGAATATGACAAAATTTTAGATAATCTTGGATATAAAATTGGATATGTAATATATATCAATATAAATGAAAAAACACTTGAAAAGAGAATTACAGGTAGAAGAATTTGTGAAGATTGTAAGACTATTTACAATATAAATAGTGAAAACAGTGCTCCACAAGTTGAATCAGTCTGTGATAACTGTGGTGGCAGATTATATCAAAGAAATGATGATAACTTAGCATCTTTTCAAACACGATATAAAATGTATATAGAAAATACTGAACCTATATTAGAACACTACAGAGATAAAAACGCATTATACGAAGTAAACGGTGAAGACACTGTTGAAAATGTATTTAATAAAATAGACGAAATCATTAGCAAATAATGGAGATGATAAAATGATTACAATAAAAAGTCAAAGAGAAATTGAACTCCTAAGAATTGCTGGTAATATTGTCTATAAAACTCATAAGTATCTACAACCATATATAAAAGAAGGTATAAAAACTAAAGAATTAGACAAGTTAGCAGAAGATTTTATTAGAAGTCAAGGTGCTACACCTTCTTTTAAGGGATACGAGGGTTTTCCAACAGCTTTATGTATCAGTATCAATTCTGAAGTAGTCCATGGGTTTCCAAGTGATAGAGTACTAAAGAATGGTGACATAATATCAATAGATATTGGCGCTTGTTATAAAGGATATCATGGTGATTCAGCATGGACTTATGCTGTAGGCAAAATATCAGAAGAGAAAAAATATTTACTTGAACATACAGAAAAATCGTTGTTTGTTGGCTTAGAACAAGTAAAGCCAGGAAATAGAGTAGGTGATATTGGTCATGCAATTGAAACGTACGCTAAAGAATACAAACTAGGTGTTGTAAGAGAACTTTGTGGCCACGGCGTAGGAACCGATGTTCATGAAGATCCAGAAGTTCCTAATTTTGGGACTCCAAATACAGGACCACGATTAAAAGAAGGTATGGTAATAGCTGTAGAACCAATGCTAACATTGGGAAGTCCTAGAATCTACGTTCATGATAATAACTGGACTGTAGACACAATGGATCATAGTCCATCAGCCCACTTTGAACATACAGTTGTAGTAACTGCCGATGGATATAAAATCTTGACAGGAGAGTGAAAAGATGGCTAAGGAAGATACAATCGAAATAGAAGGTAAAGTTCTTGAAATAATCCCAGGTGGGAAATTCAAAGTTCAACTAGAAAATGGACACATTGTGGAAGCTCACGTTTCTGGTAAAATACGAATGAACTATATTCGTATCTTAGCAGGAGATACCGTAATGATAGAACTATCGCCTTATGATTTAACACGTGGGCGTATTACCTATCGTAAATAATAGGAGGGATAATAATGAAAGTAAAAGCATCAGTAAAACCTATATGTGAAAAATGTAAAGTCGTTAAACGTAAAGGTAAAATAAGAATTATTTGTGAAAATCCAAAACACAAACAAGTTCAAGGATAATTATTAGGAGGAAATTAAATGGCACGTATTAAAGGTGTAGACATTCCAAATGACAAGCATATATGTATTTCATTAACATATATATACGGAATTGGAAGAAGTCTAGCAAAACAAATTCTAAAAGAAGTAAATATTGACCCAACTACGAAAACTAAAGATTTAACTCAAGATGACTTAGTTAAGATTCGTGATGAAATCAATAAGCATTTAACTGAAGGTGACTTACGTCGTGAAGTTAGTATGAATATTAAGACTAAGATGGAAATTAATTCATACCAAGGAAGCCGTCACAAAAAAGGATTACCTGTAAGAGGACAAAGAACTAATCGTAATGCTCGTACTCGTAAGGGTAAAGGAAAAGTTGTAGCAAATAAGAAGAAAGTTTAGTTAAAATAGTTTAAAATAAAAAAGGAGGTAAGACTTATGGCTTATAAGACTAGAAAGAAGAAAGTTAAGAAAAATGTACCTGAAGGAATAGCTCATATTCATTCAACATTTAATAATACTATTACAACAATTACTGATAAAGATGGTAATGTAATTAGCTGGGCATCATCTGGTGCTATCGGTTTTAAAGGAAGTAAAAAATCAACTCCATTTGCTGCTGGTATGGCTGCTGAAGCAGCTGGTAAAGTAGCTTATGATATGGGAATGAGAAAACTAGAAGTTCGTGTTAAAGGTTTAGGACCAGGACGTGAAACTGCAATCCGTTCATTACAAACAGCAGGACTAGAAGTAACAGCAATATCTGATGTTACACCAATACCACATAATGGATGCCGTCCACCAAAACGTCCACGTGGATAGTATAAAAGGATAAGTTAAGTGGCTGAAAACAAAGGGAGGTTAGTTTCATGTTACAATTTGAAAAACCAATTTATAAAATAACAGACTCTATAGAGAACAACTTTTATGGAAGATTTGAACTAGAACCATTAGAAAGAGGATTTGGTACAACAATTGGTAACGCCTTAAGAAGAGTAATGTTATCATCTCTTCCAGGTAGTGCAATTAGTAGTATCAAAATAGATGGTGTTCTTCACGAATTCCAAACTATTGATGGAGTATATGAAGATGTAACAACTATTATTTTAAATTTAAAAGGTGTAGTATTTAAAAATCATTCAAATGAAACAAAAGTAGTTCGTATAAATGCAAACAAAGAAGGAGAAATAACTGCTGGTGATATTGAACACGATGCTGATATTGAAGTAATCAATAAAGATAAAGTAATTGCAACTTTATCTAAGGGTGCAACTTTAAATATGGAAATGACTGTTACAAATGGTCGTGGATATGTAAAAAGCGAAGAAAATAAAAAAATATATGATATCAAAAAAGCTGGAGTTATAGCTATTGACTCATTATATTCTCCTATAGAAAGAGTTTCTTACGAAGTTGGAAACGCTCGCGTTGGACAAAATGAAAGCTATGATAAATTAATATTAGATGTATGGACAAATGGTTCAATAAAACCTGAAGAAGCAGTTGCTTTAGCTTCACGTATATTAATTGAACATTTTACAATTCTAACTGATTTATCAGCTATTGCAAATGTAAGTGGAATGATGATTGAAAAAACTGAAGATCCAAAGGTAAAAGCCTTAGAAACTTCAATAGAAGATTTGGACTTCTCTGTAAGAGCATACAACTGCTTAAAGAGAGCCGGAATTCACACATTACAAGACCTTGTTAACAAAAGTGAATCTGATATGATGAAAATACGTAATTTAGGTAAAAAATCTCTAAAAGAAGTATTAGACAAAATAAGAGATATGGGCTTAATCTTACGTGACGATGACTAAAATATAAGGAGGAATTAATAATGGCATATAGAAAACTAGGAAGAGATAACAAACATAGAAGAAGTATGTTAGCTACTATGACTAAGCAAGTAGTTTTAAATGAATCTATCACTACTACTGATACTAGAGCCAAAGAAGTTCGTAAGTCTGTTGAAAAAATGATTACTTACGGAAAAAAAGGTGATTTAGTATCACGCCGTAAAGCATTAGCTTTCTTACATAATGATAAAGAAGTAGTTGATAAAATCTTTAATGATTTAGCAAAACGCTATGAAAATAGAGATGGTGGCTACACTCAAATTTTAAAATTATCAGAAAGACGTGGAGATAATTCTTTAATGGTTATTTTAAAATTAGTTGAAGAAACTAAACCAGTAGAAGAAAAATAATAAAGTATTATGAATAACATTATTCATAACTAAACATATTATTTAAATAAAAATGATTTTGTTGTATAACATAATCATTTTTTTATATAAATATTAACAACACTAGTACGATTTAGCTTATAAAATAAGGGCATCTAATAATATTAAAGAATTATTTAACTTCATTTAGTATAATATATGTGGTATAATCAATATGTTAAGGAATAAAAACTTTAGTGAGGTGGACTATGGAATTGGCAAAAATATTTTCAACAATAACCTTAAATAGTGCCAAGGTAGTATCAAGAGATAGTAAAATATATGAAGCATTTAAAGCTGATTTGTTAGATACACGTGGTATAACCCTAGAAGAATTTATGAAAAATAAAGATATGAGAAAGCATTATTTAGACTTATTTTTATCAATAAAATCAAATTTTGAACATAAAAAAAGAGAAGAAATAAGTGATGAACAATGCCTAACCAATATATCAAAAATCGGTAGACAGTGGAAAGAATTTATTGATACGGCCAAAGATTGTACTTTAGATGGTGGTAGAGAATTTATTAGCACTACTCCTTTAGAAAAGTATATCTTTATGTCATCGGCAGAAAAAGATCTTCTAGAGGATAGACTTGTTCGAGCTGCTGTAACAAGAGTTAGAGCTTTTCAAGCTACAGACAGCAATGTAGCTGCGCAATTAGATAGTATGCTTAGTGACAAGAAAAATAGCAATGAAGAAAAAAATGATAGTAGGGGGCGTAGCGTATGAAAGCTTTAATTACCGGTGCCTCATCTGGAATAGGGCTAGATATGGCTAGATACCTAGCTCAAAAAAAGTATGAATTAATATTAGTCGCTAGAAATCGTGAAAAATTAGAGCAAATCCAAAAAACACTTCCAACTAAAGTCACTATTATTGTTGCGGATTTAGCAAATGAACAAAAAGTAAAAGAACTATATGTTATAACAAAAAAAGAAAATATTGACATATTAATAAACAACGCTGGTTTTGGTGACTTTGGATATTTTACAGAAACAGATTTAAATAAAGAATTAGAGATGATTAATACTAATATTAAGGCTCTCCATATATTAACAAAGTTCTTCTTAAGAGATATGGAACAAAGAAACTCTGGATACATACTAAATGTGGCTTCTTCAGCCAGTTTTCAACCAGGACCTTTAATGAGTACTTATTATGCTACTAAGTCATATGTATATCAATTAACAGAAGCTATATACTACGAACAAAAAAAGAAGAAAACCAACGTTCACATATCAGTATTATGCCCAGGACCAGTAAAGACTAACTTTAATAATGTTGCTGGTGTAAAATTTGGCATAAAGCCTCAATCGAGCGCTTTCGTAGCTAAATATGCTATTAATCAAATGTTAGCTAATAAGATGCTAATAATTCCAGGCTTTAAAATGAAATGTGCTAAATTCTTTAGCCGTTTTGTACCAGATAAGTTTCTATTAAGAATAACATATCGCATTCAAAAAAAGAAAGTCAACTAATTGTTGACTTTTAAGATTATAATTAAGTTGGTGGTATAAGTGTTAGACAATGTCATTGAAATAAATAATTTATCATTGCCATATGCCTTTCAAAATTTTAGCATATCCTTTGAAAGAAATAAATTAATTGTTGTAACAGGGGCCAATAATTGTGGCAAGACTACATTAATAAGAAGCATAGTGGGGCAAATATTTACAGATAATACTATTTATATATTTTCACAAGAATTAGAATATTATAGAATTACTGAACTTAATACAATTTTAAAATATATTATATCTCAAGAATATACTTTCACCAAGGAAAGCGTATTTGCTGAACTACTATATAGTCTAAATAATTTAGATATTGAGTATTCAATAAAAGAAAAGAAGATAAAACAAATACTTCAAGATTTCAATCTGCTAAAATTTCAAAATACCAATCCAACTAGCTTAACCGATACTTTAAAAGTTAAACTTCAACTAGCTAAGCACTTACTTCAAACACCAAAAATATTATTACTTGATGATATATTTCTTAATATGTCTAAAGAAGATGCTACTAACATTATAAGTGTTTTAAAAAAATTTCAAGAGAAGATGGACCTAACAATTATAATAACTACATCTAATCTAGAAATGACCCTACAAAGTGATTATATATACGTAATTGATAATAATACTATAGCTTTAGAAGGTCCACCTTTAGAGGTACTTCAAAAGGATAATATTTTAAATAGACTAGGATTGGAATTACCTTTTATAGTTGATTTATCTGTTAAACTACGTGATTATGATTTAATAAGCGATATAAGTATGAACATAGATATAGAAGGGATGGTGTCTCTTCTATGGAAATAAAATTTCATAATGTACTACTAAACAATAAAGAGATAAATATAGAATTAAATAGTGATGATATTATCGGGGTAGTAACAAATGATAAAAAATCATTTTTAGACTTAATTTCATTAGAGAACATCTCAACAGGCGAAATATTTTTTAATGATAAAAAAATAACTAAAGATAATGCTTATCAATATCAGAGAATAATAAGTATAGTTCACCCATATTATCACTTAGAATATATAAGATGTGTTCTAGATTACATGAATTATATAATAATGAGTAGAAATTTAAAAATTAAAAATCCTAATAAAAAAATAATAGATTCTTTAAGAATTGTAGGCCTAGATGATAGCTATTTATTAAGAGAACTTTCGACTCTATCAAGTTCCGAGAAAATATTAATTCAAATGGCTTCCTCTTTACTATCAAATCCTGAAGTGTTAGTTATTAGTCTAGAACTATCAAAATTAGACTTGAAAAATAAAAAGAGAATTTATTCGTTATTACTACGCTTAAAAGAACAGTATCATAAAATAGTAATAATTTTAAACGATGACTCTAATATTATATATAAATATTGTACTAAAGGAATAATAATTAAAAATGGAAAAGTTATTTTATCAGGAAAGATAAAAGAAATATATGCTGGAGTAGATACTTTGAAAAGAAATAAATTTGATATACCAGATATAGTAATGCTTACCTACAAGGCAAAGAAAGATAAGAAAGTTAAAATTGATTATCATCAAGATATTAGAGACATTATAAAGGATATATATAAACATGTATAGGAGGATGTATGCGCTATTTAATTAAATTTTCATATGATGGTAGTAATTATAATGGTTTTCAATATCAAAAAAATCTTCCTAGCATTCAAGAATGTCTTGAAAATGCCTTAACAAAAATAAACAATAATCAAAAAACAATTGCAGTAGCAACCGGCAGAACAGATAAAGGAGTCCATGCTTTATGCCAATATGCTCATACAGATATTGACATTAATATAACAGAAGCAAACTTAAAAAGAGCCCTTAATAGTAATCTGCCACCAGATATACACGTAATTTCCACAAAAATTGTGGATAAAGATTTTCACGCTAGGTACAATGTTAAAAGTAAAGAATATAAATATTATATAAATATAGGTGAATATAATCCTTTAGAACGAAATTATGTTTTTCAATATAATCATGAACTAGATATAGAAAAAATGTCTCAAGCCATAAAAAAATTTATAGGAACTCATGATTTTAGAGCCTTTGTAACTGAAAATAAAGATAAAGCTAACTGTGTTAGAACTATTACTACAGCTAGTATAACAAAAAATGCTACTAAAATAGAAATAACTTTTAAAGGAAACGGTTTTCTTAGATACCAAGTAAGAAATATGGTGGGAATTTTAATAAGAGTTGGAGAAAATAAAATATCCCCAGAAGATGTGGAAAACATTTTAGAAAGTAAAGATAGGAGAAAGTCAGGAAAAACAGCTCCTGCTGTTGGTCTATATTTAACATCAGTTGAATATTAACTTAATTAATAAAAATCAACTTAGTTTTATGATAGTACCAAAATTTAAAAAGTAAAACTTATATCTTAATTAAAGTTTTCTTTTTTATGCCTTCCCCCCAAAAAAATAATTTTACACTATCCAAATACTGTATAAATTGACACTTTATTCATTTTATGTTATAATTAGCAACAATTAATGGACGTATTTGTAGAATTAGGGGGTTATCTATGAATAAGGCAGAAGTTGATTATAAAAAGAAAATGAAACTACACCAAAAACTAGGGGCTAAGCAATTTAAAAAATTTGTACTGAAAGCTGAAAAGCTAAGGTGGAAAATCACCAAAAAATTCTTTCCTAAGTCTTTAGAAAAAATAGACAAACGATATCAAGATGAACTTGCTAAGCAATTAAAAAAAGCTACATCAGAAGAGGAAAAAACAGAAATTAAAAGACTATATCAACAGCAAATATTAATAACTCATAGAGAGTATAATCTCGAGGAGAATAGAAACTACCATATGCGATTTTCAAATCCTACTGAGATAATTAGTTATTTAAAATATAATAAAGCCGTTCATAAAAGTGCTTTGACTAGGAACTTAGTATTAGCAATAGTTGCCAGCAGTTTTATAGTAATTGGAGTAGGAACAGGAATAGCGGCTTCATTTATAGCAGTTCAGACTATATGTGCTATAAAAAATTGGCAATGCATAAATCTTCAAGATTATAATATATGCAGATTTGAATTACACAAAAAAACTCTAGAAGAAAAACAAAGACGTACAAGAGAACAGAATGATAGAAAATATTATGCCGCCAATAAAGTAATAGAACAAGCCTTAGATACAACTAAAGAAAAATCGACAATTCCATCACCAGAGGAAATAATTTCGTCAATTACATCTATTGAACAGTGTCAGCAAATGAAAGAAATGTTATTATCCATGAGAACTACAAATAATAATAAAATAGGTTCAGAAATAGCAAAGGGGGTAAAATAATGGCTTTATTTGAATCTTTAGGTATTACTACATCATACATAGGAATACCAGCATCAACAGTAATAAGCTGTACCAAGACAGTAAAAAACAATGACAGATACTCAATTAATTTTGATAAAAGCAAAGCTAAGAAAATAGTTATAGGTGGAGGTGTAGGAACCTCAGTTGCTACTTTACTTCATCAATGCATGGAAACAAATGCTTTAAGCAAAGTAGATTTATACAAAGAATCGTTAACAGAAAGTGAAATTGAGTATATGGAGCAACTAGTAGCTATTAGGGAACAAGAATTAAGCATGACTTTACCACAAGAGAATGCAGCTAGCAAAGATAGTAATCCTACTACAAACTTTCAACTTACAAAGAAATTATAATAAAAGGGTCTGAATAGGCAAAAAAGTATTGATTTTTAATACTTTTTTTAGTATAATCATAATCGGTACATTCAGATCCCCACATAGATTAGATCCTGGGAAAATCTAATTTAAGTAAAAGGAGAAAAAATATGACAAGTTATATGCAAAAAAAAGAAACTGTTGAACGTAAATGGTACGTAATTGACGCTGAAGGAAAATCTTTAGGTAGAGTAGCTGCTTTAGCTGCAACTTACCTACGTGGAAAACACAAACCAACTTATACTCCACACATTGATTGTGGAGATAACATCATCATTATTAATGCTGAAAAAGTTAACTTAACTGGTAACAAGTTAGAAGACAAAATCTATTACAATCACTCACAATATGTTGGTGGTTTAAGAGAAAGAACAGCAAAAGTAATGAGAGAAGAATATCCAGTTGAAATGATGGAAAGAGCTGTTAAAGGTATGCTTCCACATAATAGACTTGGAAGAGATATGTATAGAAAGTTATTTGTATATGCTGGTAATGAGCATAAACATGCTGCACAAAAGCCAGAAGTGCTTGAAGTTAAATAGGAGGGTTTAAGTTATGGCAAAAGAAAAGAAAAATGTTTATACTGGAACTGGTCACAGAAAGACTAGTGTTGCTAGAGTTACATTAACTCCAGGAACAGGAAAAATTACAGTTAATGGTTTAGATGTACATGACTATTTACCTTTTGAAGTATTAGTAATGGATTTAACTCAACCACTTGATGTTACCAATACTAAAGAAATGTTTGATGTAGATGCTAAAGTTAAAGGTGGAGGATTCCAAGGACAAACTGGAGCTATCCGTTTAGGTATAACTAGAGCTTTATTAGAATATGATAAAACTACACCAGCAGATTCAGAAAATAGTTATAGAAAAGTATTAAAAGCTTCTGGATTCATTACAAGAGACTCACGTAAGAAAGAACGTAAGAAACCAGGTCTTAAAAAAGCTCGTCGTGCACCACAATTCTCAAAACGTTAATTTATATTACAGTTCAAAGAGTACTTATATGTACTCTTTTTTTTGTTAGTTTTCAATGAGTAAAATAAACAGGCGTTTTATATTAATTGCATATAATATATTAAAGAGTACTAATTTTAAATTAGTACTTTAATGAATAGAAAGGAAAGGTAAAATGCTAAAATTAAAGTATCTTCAAGAGTTATTAATAATTTCCATTGCTTTAAGTACTATAACCTGTGCCATTATTCAAAAAACTAAATCAAAATTTAAAAGTGATAAGTACATACTAATATATTCATTTGCAGTTAATATAATATTTGGTCTATTATTTTGTAAAACCTTTACTACTATAACTTTCCCTAACAGTCTTTGGATAGGACTATTCTCATTTATTGGTGCTGATACGATATATAAAACATTAAAGGGACGATTATCCGCTCATGATGATTTAACAAATGAAGTAAAAATCCCCAAAGAAAATATCATTAATGAGGAGGAAAAGTAGTGGAAAAACCTTTATATCCAAGTTATAACATGAGAATTACTCAAGGCTATAATATTGGAACTCATATTGATAGTTTTGCTATAGATGATGCCGGTAAAGATCAAAGCATTGAACCAATAAGAGCTCCCTTTACTGGAATAATAAAAAAAATCTACTCAGCTGATGCTAATGAAGTGTGGTTAGAAAGTACAGATCCTGTTGAATATCCTGATGGAACAGTAGACTATATGACCATTATGTTTGCCCATTCTAATAATGTATCCAATCTATTTGTAGGAAAGCTAATAGCCCAAGGTGAAAACTTCTACTCTGAAGGAACCAAAGGCAACGCCACTGGTAACCACTGTCATATTGAATGTGGCAAAGGTAAATTTTCAGGAAGTGGTTGGTATAAAAATAATAATGGTTACTACTCAATAAATAATGGAAAAAAACCAGAAGATTGTTTATGGCTTGATGATAATGTAAATGTTATTTCAAGTAACAATTATAATTTTAAAAAAATACCTACAGAACCGAAACCATCAGTACCAGATAGTAAAGAAGAAGATGATAACACACCAACTGATGATAAAGAAGAGCTTAAAGCTAAATTAATATTTACTTGCCCTAAGAAAGCACTATATGGCATTTACTTAAAGGAAGGACAAAAACTATATCTTGAATAAAAAAAGTCTCTATTTTGATGAGAATATCATCATATAGAGGCTTTTTAACCTAAAACAACATCAAGTATCATCATTATCACAAAACCAATCAATGTAAATAGCGTTACTAAATTTTTTTTAGTACCAGATTGGCTCTCTGGAATTAGTTCAGAAACAACTACATAAATCATAGAACCAGCAGCTAGTGATAACAAGAATGGCAATAAATTTTGAACTTTAATGACTAATATAGCTCCAATAATAGCCGCTAATGGTTCGACAAATCCACTAAGTTGTCCCCAAAAAAATGATTTAAATCTCGAAAAGCCTTCACGCCGCAATGGCAAACTGACAGCACTACCTTCCGGAAAATTCTGTAGACCTATACCTATAGCCAATGTCAGTGCAGCTATTAAAGACGCTCCTTCTATACCATAAGTTATAGAACCAAATGCTACTCCAATGACAAGACCTTCAGGTATATTATGTAGCGTAATTGAAAATATAAGCAACAAGACACGCTTCATTTTATTGCTAACTTGTTTAGTATTTTTATTAGTAAATGAATCATAAACTCTGTCACAAACAAATAATAGAAGTCCTCCACATAAAAAACCGCACGTTACAACAAGCCAAGATATCATAGATAAGTTATCAGCAATCTCAATAGCCGGATTTAATAGAGACCAAAATGATGCCGCTACCATTACTCCACCTGAAAAGCCCAATAACAAGTTCATGATTGATTTTTTAACATCCTTAAAAAAGAATACTACTGCAGCTCCTAATGCCGTAATAGACCAAGTAAATATGGCCGAAATAAATGCTTGCCAAACAGGTGAAAGCTTCGTAAAAAATTCAAACATAATACTCACCATTATACAATATGTAAAATTATAAAATGTAAATAGGCAAAAGTACCAAAAATTAATAAGAAATAATCAAATATCATAATATTTGTTATAAATTAGTAATATTTACTAAATTCAAATATAAAAATTGAAAGGAGTTAAAATGTTAAAAAAGAAAGTAAAAACCTCTCTATCTATAATTGCAATAATAATTATAACATCCATTATAACTTCAACGGCTAAACAATTACCATTAGCTGGAAAAGTAATCACAATTGATCCCGGACATGGTGGTAGAGATCCAGGAACCTATTATAAAGGAATATTAGAGAAAGATATAAATCTTCAAATATCTTTAGCTTTAGAGGAGGAACTTTTAGAAAAAGGTGCCACAGTTTACTTAATTCGTAGAAGTGATATAGACCTATCATCTATTTATGATCCAAAGAAAAAAAGAGGCGATCTATATCGAAGATTATTAATGATTAAAAAAAATCAAAGTGATATGTACCTATCAATTCATATAAATTGGTATCAAAATACTTATTATAAAGGAGCAGAAGTATTATATAACCAAATAAATTCGCAAAATAAGAAATTAGCAACCGCAATTATGCAAGAATTTAAATCTAATCTAAATAGCAAAAGACAAATTCATACCACAGACTTATATATGTATAAAAACACTACTATTCTTGGTGTTTTAATAGAATGTGGATATCTATCCAATGCTAGTGAACGTAATCTTTTAACAACTGACGAATATCAAAAAAAACTAGCAAAATCAATAACATCCGGAATAATAAATTATTTTGAAGACGAATATCATAATACATAAAATTAAAATGCGTACTATTTTGATAAAAATAATTTATAAATAATCTATTGTAAAAAACTTAAAAAAATACTATAATTAACCTAGAATAGAATAATAACGGGGTGATTTCTAGTGATAGTTAGGCTTATTAAAAAGACTAAAATTTATAACTTTACGCTACCTACTGAAATATCTGGAAATTACTGGATAGTTGACAATGATTATTTAGGAAATACTAGAAACTTAATTAATGTTGAAGCCTGTGAAGGTCAATGGAAAATAAAAAGTGACTTTGAAACAAAAATTATGAGTGGCGATAATGAAGTAGCATCAGCCATCTTAAATGAGTATAATCTTTATTTTTTAAAGATAAATACAGATAATGAGTACGTAATATTATATTGTTCACCAACAATAGATTATAATATTAAGCGTTTGCATATAAAACGTGAAGGTGAAATATTAATTGGTAACGATGCAACGGCTAATATAAACTATAGTTATCCCCTTGTATCAAAACAACAAGCAAAACTAATTTATAATGAAGGAAAATGGGCTATTCAGGACTTAAACAGTCGTTATGGAACATACGTAAATAATTTATCTATTAGTGCTGTAAATCTTGAATATGGTGACATTATTTTTATCATGGGTTTAAAAATAATTGTCATGAAAGACATGGTAATCATTAATAATATTAGTAACCTTGTTAGTTATGATCCTAACACTTTTGCTGAGGAATATTCTCTAATACAGCGTCAAACGGAAATGGATCAGCCTGATGAAGAAACTATAGAGTTTTATAAAGAAGATGATTATTTTTACCGTGCCCCAAGATTTAAAACAAAAATAGAGCCTGTCGATATTTCAATAGATAGCCCACCAGGAAAACCAGAAGAAGATAAAACACCATTGATTTATACTATTGGTTCAATGATGACAATGGCTACCATGTCAGCCTCAACTGGTGTTACTGCTCTAAATAACGTTTTAGAGGGAAACCAAGATTTTAAAGACGTTGCTCCAACGATTATATCATCACTAGCCATGCTATCTACTATGATGTTATGGCCTATGTTATCCAAAAATTATCAAAAAAGACAAGCTAAAAAGAATGAAGCTTTACGCCAAAAAAAATATACAGAGTACGTAAAAACAAAACGTGAAGAAATTCAAACAGAAATTAAAACCCAACGTGAAATATTAATAGACAATTATTTACCTCTTCAAGAAACGCGAGATATAATTTTCGCTAAAAAGAGAAATCTTTGGGAAAGAGAAATAGATCAATCCGACTTCCTAGACTTAAGAGTTGGAATTGGTACAACTGAATTAGAGGGAAATGTTAGTTTTCCACAGGAACATTTTTCCCTTACTGAAGATAACTTATTAAGTGAAGTTTATAAATTAGGTGCTGAATCAAGATTAATTGAAAATGTACCAATATCTTTATCATTTGTAACTAATAATGTAACAGCAATCATTGGAAATGCCGCTAATAAGCAATTATTTATTAATGGTCTAGTGCTTCAAATGTTAACTTATCATAGTTACGACGATTTAAAAATAGTAATTTTAACTAACTCCAAAAATTCCCCAAATTGGGATTATTTAAAAATAGCTCCACATTGTTGGAATAATGACAAAAGTTTCAGATATTATGCTACTAATTTAGATGAAGCTAAAGAAATCTCTTTAGTACTAGAACAAGAATTACAAGCTAGAAAGTATAAAGATGTAAATGGTAAAAGAGAACTTAGTGATGTTGATTATAAGAGGTACAAACCATATTATGTATTAATTACTGATGACTATAAACTTGTAAGAGATGTAGAGATTGTTAAAGATGTAGCTGGTTTACTAATAAATGTTGGTTTCAGTTTAATAGTAGTTAGTCCACGACTAGTAAACATTCCAAATGAATGTAAAACATTTATTAGTATTGGTGATAAAAAATCAGGAATATTTGAAAATGAACTTGTGTCAAATAAACAAAAAGAATTTGTTGCAGATATTGATGCTACTATAAATATGTATGAGTGTTGTAAATTCCTTGCTAATATTCCAATAGACATCGAAAAAGAACATCAAAGCTTACCAAATAGCGTTACCTTCCTTGAAATGTACAATGTTGGTATGGTCGAACAACTAAATATTTTAAATAGATGGAAAAATAACGATCCAACCAAGACATTACAGGCACCAGTTGGTTTTGATAAATCCCGTGAATTATTCAAATTGGATTTACACGAAAAAGCTCACGGGCCACATGGATTAATTGCTGGTATGACTGGTTCTGGTAAATCAGAATTCATAATTACTTATATCTTATCAATGGCCCTAAATTATCATCCATACGAAGTATCTTTTGTATTAATCGACTACAAAGGTGGAGGATTAACAGGAGCTTTTGAAAATAAAGAAACAGGTATGAAACTTCCTCACCTAGCAGGAACTATCACCAACCTAGATACTGTTGAAATGAATAGATCACTTGCATCTATCCAAAGTGAATTGCGTAAACGTCAAAGACTATTTAATGATGCTCGTGACAAATTGGACGAAAGTACTATTGATATTTATAAATATCAGAGTCTTTATAGAAAAGGTTTGGTAGACAAGCCAATAGCTCACCTAATTATTATTAGTGATGAGTTTGCTGAATTAAAAGATCAAAGACCAGACTTTATGGAACAATTAATTTCAACAGCCCGTATTGGACGTTCACTAGGTGTCCACTTAATTCTAGCGACTCAGAAACCAGCCGGAGTAGTTAATGATCAAATTTGGTCAAACTCTAAATTCCGTGTCTGCTTAAAGGTTCAAGATAAATCTGATAGTATGGATATGATAAAATGTCCAGACGCCGCTTCATTAAAGCAAACTGGTAGATTCTTTCTACAAGTTGGTTACAACGAACTTTTTGCTCAAGGTCAAGCAGCTTGGACAGGTGCTCAGTATTATCCAACAGAAAAAAGAAAAAAGAAAGTTGATCAATCAATATCAATAGTTGATAATACTGGTAATATTATAAAAAGTTTAGACAACAAACAAAATGAAATACAGGTAGCTTCAAAAGGTGAAGAAATTACCAACATAATCAAGTATATTATTGAAGAAGCCAAGACTGAGCATATCTCAGTAGAACAATTATGGCTAGATAGAATACCTAATGTAATTTATACTGAAGAGTTAAAGGAAAAATATCATTATAAAGCTATTAAAAATTATATTAATCCAATAATTGGTGAGTACGATAATCCAGATAATCAGCAACAAAATGTATTAACATTACCAATATCAAATGGTGGTAATTCGATAATCTTCGGAGCCGCTGGTAGTGGTAAAGAGTTGATGTTAACATCACTTATTTACTCATGTATTACAACTCATGACTCTGATGAAATAAACTTCTATATTTTAGACTTCGGAGCTGAAACTCTAACTTCATTTAGGAATGCTCCTCATGTTGGAGATGTCCTTTTGTCAAGTGAGAGTGAGAAGATTGGAAATTTATTAAAGATGATTCTTCAAATAACAGAAGAGCGTAAAAAACTATTCTTAGACTACAATGGTTCATACGATTTTTACATAAATCATGGTGGTAAACAAATTCCATTAATAGTAGTAGTAATCAATAATATTGAAGGTTTCTTAGAAACATATCCAGACTATGAAGAAATAATCGGTCAATTAACAAGAGACTGTCCAAAATATGGTATAAGTTTCATTGTTAGTACAAATGGTCCAAATACCATGAGATATCGTCTACGTCAAAACTTTGCACAAAACCTTGTTTTACAATTTAACGATCCTAGTGATTATGCTGGTGTCTTACCTGGTGTTAGAAAAAAAGAGCCATCAAAAGCCTTTGGTCGTGGTTTAGTTAGCTTAGATGGTATATATGAATTTCAAACAGCTTATCCATTTAAAGAAGAACGCTTATCAGACTACATAAAAGTTGTAAGTATTAAGTTAAATGAAATCTGTACATACAAAGCTAAAAAGATACCAATACTACCAAATGTTGTAACCGAAAAAGATGTTGCTTCAGCATTAAGAGGTATAGCAAGAGTACCAGTTGGTATTGCAAAAGAAACTCTAGAAATTGCTACTATAAGTTTAAAGAAAGGTATTTTCAATGTTACGGGTGAAGATATTACTATAACTCCAGACTTTACTTTAGCGCTTACTAAGTTAATTTCTAAAATTCAAAATACTAAATGTATTCTTTTAGATGCTGCTGATATATTATATGATAGTATACCTCAAAACATCTATCACGACTCTGGAAATTGTAAAGCTGGTATCGATACTTTAATAAGCGATTTAAATAGTAAAGAACAACAGGGACTTGATTATACTACCGTTTGTATAGTAACCGGAATTACTAACTTACTAACCAAACTAGATTCAGCTAAAAAAATGGAATTGACAGAATTAATTGATAAAAAAGCCCAAGCTGGAAAATTCAAACTAATAATTGTTGATGTCATTGATAATATTAAAACAATTTGTTATGACAACTGGTATAAAAATAATACTGATTTAGCTGAAGGAGTATGGATAGGTAACGGAATATCAAATCAATTTACATTTAAGATTACCACAAGTTCAAGAATACTAAGACAAGAATTAGAGCCAAAATTTGGTTTCATCATTGAAAAAGGAAAAGCTAGCGTAATAAAATTACTTTCAAACGAATAGGGGAATTTTTATGAAAAATAAAATATTAATAGGTTTATATGTACCATTAATAGAAAAAAATTATGATATATATATTCCAATTAACAAGAAAATAGGAACCATAAAAAGATTAATTGAAAATGGTCTAATTGAATTAACTGATAATAGTTACGTAATAAAAGAAGACACTAATTTCTACAGTAAAGAAACTGGTCAAATTTATGACGTTAATAAAAGTGTCAGAGAAACTGATTTAAAAAATGGCTCAAGAATTATACTAATATAAGGAGGTTATTATGTCAGAATATAATCAATATGTAGATGCTGTAAACAAGATATTTGAACATATATCTAATTTAAAATTAGCTATAATGGATCAAGACAATTTATCAGCTATTGAAAACATTGAATCATTTAAACAAATTGTAATTGATAATGCAACTATGTTTTCAACAAAGACTAATAACACTGTCAAAGTAGAAGAAGATGAAGATGTATCGGAGGTTGGGGAATTATATGATTAATGAAATGACCTACGATGAGATTTTAAAAGCCTCTCAAGATATGAAAGATTGTTGCCAAGTTATAAGTCATTTGATTCAAAATAAAGATATCCCAGATTTAGTAGATTTTATTGAAAGTGTTGAAAACTATACAAAGTATTTAGATAGTACAATTGAATTAATGATGGCTGCCGATAAGGCCCTAAAAGGATTAGTAGAATTAAAAAAATAGAGCTTTCTTATGAAAGCTCTTTTATATACTTACTAATTGTAATATTTGGGAAATAATATTTTATAATACTAATACAATCACATCCATTTTTAGCAATAGCATCAGCTCCATATATACTAAGCCCCATAAAATATCCCCATCCCTTATTAATAAATCTAACATAATCATTATTAACAATTATATTTATAGCCCTAGATTTTAAACTTAAAATTTTAATTAAATCATCTGCAATAAAAACCGCATTATCAATTTGTAATTTATTAATAAATTTATTATCATCTATATCAATAACCTTAAACTCACTATCATTATTAATTGTAGTATGCAAAAGTCTACTAAGTTCATCATATGAAAAGTCTGTGATATTTATATAGTAAGGTGAAGCCAAATCCCATAAACTATTAACACTAGATAAATATCCATACTTATTAGAAGCAATAGTTTTACCATCATTGCAGTAGTGAACAAATGGTAAAGTATAGTATTGATTATAACTAGTAAATAAGCAATCAGTATCTTGAATAGCAGTTAATAATTGTTTATAAACAGCATCAAAATTATTAATCCAAGATAATTTATAATATGAGATAGGTCTATAAGTACAGAACTCATTAAATGCCATAATTATTCTTTTTTCACTCATTTCTTTATATGCATAACTACGATATAAAATAGCCAAAGATTTAAGTACTTCCAACTGTAATCCAGGTATATAAATAGAAGCTAAAACCCCAAGCAAGTATTCTTTTAAAGTAACTTCTATAGTAACGTCATTATCTAATTTTATAGTAACAAAATAATAATCATTAGAGTAGAAAAGTTCTTCTTTTAAAACTTCTATTTCTTTATCATCTTTTCTAATATCAAGACTTTTAACTACAATACCATCAATAACTAAATATACCTTATTTCCTTTATAATCAATTCCATTATTCTTAATAAAGTTTTTAGTACGTCTAGTCATCTCATTATTACTAGCACTATGACCTAACTCTTTTGAAAATTCATAATTCATAGTTAAATATAAGTATAGAACATCCTCAATACCATTATTTCTAATTTCATACTTGTAAAACATATTATCACCTAGAATTAGTATGATAATAATTGGGAAATTTATACAAAATTAATTTAAAAAAGAAAAGACCACTATGAGGTAAACAAAAATTGTTTACAACTAAATGGTCTTTTAAAATTCAAAGTATTTTAATTCTTTTTTATCATTACAATTTAGTCCGGTTACATAACTTTTATTTGTAAATACCTTTTCTAAATCAATCTCTTTTCCATTAATGTAATCAAAACTAGCACAAATAAGTACTTTTACTTCTTTTAAGGCTTTTAAGTACAAATCTAAAAAGCTTTCTGTACTAGTCATTGCATAAACACAAGGATTTCTCCAAGTTTTATGATCTTCATTTAAAAAGTTATGACAATCAAATAGTGGGTAATTATAACTAATGGCCTCAAATCTAAACGTTTTCCTACTAGTAAATGTATCCATTAGTTTATAGAAAAATTTTTTTATACCATAAGGATCTCTTCTTAATAACATAAGAGCTTGCTTCATTTGCTTAAGAGCTTTATAGTAAATATTTCCCATATTTTTTAAATTAAATGTATCATCAAATACAAAATCAATAGTCTTTTTTAGATTATCTGAGAATCTATCGGTTTGAAAGCAAAATTTATCTAGTCTAAATTTATATGGATTAATATTCTCTCTTCTTCTAACCATATCGTTGTCTAAAAAAGTTTCCATAAAAGCATGAACATTATTATATTTATAAGTTGCTTTATTCTTTTTATCAAAAGCTCCAGTCTTATAATAAACATATGGATGAACTACAGAATCAAGTTCATAATGGCATATAGTACCTACCAAAAACGAAGCACAGTCATTATCATTAATCAAGTTATTGTCCTTAATATAATTAATTAAATTAATAAAAAATTTTTGACTATCATTTCTGTGAAAGTACTTATCAAATCTTCTTATGTTTTTACCTGATGAGGCACTAATTAAGTTATAAAATTTTAAAGCATCCATACTTTGTCCAAACATTCTAACTCTCTCAACAGACACTTTGTTTTTGATGCTTTTAGGCAATATATCATAAGCATCATTAGCAAAATAGGCATGAACAATTGTAGCCGGCATAAATTTCCCCCTCCAATCATATAAAATATATGAAATATTTAAACTGCTAAAATTAACTAAATTATACCACACAATTTCATAATTTTTTCACATTTTTCACATACTTTTAAATTAATAATATGCTATAATCAATAATAGGTGAGAACATGATAGAGAAAAATTTTAAAACCCTAGATGAACAAATCGCAATATTTAGGCATAAAGGGTTAATTGTAGAAGATGAAAAATATGCTAAAGAAGTATTATTGCGGGAAAATTACTTTTTCTTAAATGGTTACAGACATCTATTTTTTAAATCACAACAGGACAAATCATTTATAAAAGAAACTCGCTTTGAAGAACTGTATAGTTTATTTTTATTTGACCGTTCATTTAGAAACATATTATTTAAATATTTACTAGTAATTGAAAATAACTTAAAATCAATAACTTCATACCAGTTATCTAAAAAATATGGTTATAAAGAACGTGATTACTTAAAAGCTAAAAACTTTACTCAAGTACCAGATCGTCAAAGGCAAGTAAATGATTTGCTAAAAAAAATGAAACGTCAAATAAGAGTAAATGGATCTCAACATACTGCTACATTACACTATGTTAATAATTATGGATATATCCCTTTATGGATATTAGTAAAAGTTTTATCTTTTGGAATTGTAAGTGAAATGATATCCATTTTAAAACCAGATGATCAAAAAGAAATAAGTGAAATATATGGCATTCCTACAGATGAATTTATTGATTACTTACCATTACTAGCAAACTATAGGAATCTTTGTGCCCATGAAGATATTCTTTATGAAAATAAAACTCAAAAATTAATAGATGATACTATATATCATAAATTGCTAAATATCCCTAAAGATGCAGATGGCTATAAGTATGGTAAAAATGATTTATTTGCACTAATAATAATTATGAAACAAATGCTTTCACCAACAGAGTTTAAAAATATGACTATTGAACTTGAAAATGTCATTCAAACTCTTAATTATAATCTAACAACTATAAAAATTGACAAGGTTTTAAACAGAATGGGCTTTCCACTAAATTGGACAGATCTTGCCAAAATTGAAAGGAGCGTTAATAATGAACAAGAATAACAAAAGTGAATTAAAATCCATTGGAATAATTATATTTTCTTTTGTAATGGGAGGTCTTATAACATTATCGCTATTAAAGTGGACACCAATATTGAGTGAGTTAGTTGGTAATAACACTACAATCGTTAAAAATGGTACTCAAGTATATGAAAAATCATCTTTAGCACCAGCTGTTGAAAAAATTTATGATGCAGTCGTTGTCGTTCAAGGCTATGTAAAAAATAACTTATCATCAACAGGAACTGGTTTTGTTTATAAAGTTGATGATAAGTATGGCTACATTCTTACTAACCATCACGTTATAGATAGTATGGAAAGTGTAACTGTAACAATGACTGATGAATCTAAGGAAGAAGCTACTGTTTTAGGTAGTGATCAGTACTTAGACTTAGCTGTATTACGTATTTCAAAAGAAAATATAACTTTAGTCGCAACAATAGGAAGTAGTGAAGATATGAATTTAGGAGATACTGTATTCACTGTAGGTTCTCCTATGGGTTATACTTATCGTGGTAGTGTAACATCAGGAATATTATCCGGTAAAGATAGAATGGTGTCTGTTGCTGTATCAGGATCCAACAATGATTGGATAATGCGTGTTCTTCAAATAGATGCCTCAATCAACCCTGGAAATAGTGGTGGACCATTATTAAATGTTAATGGAGAAGTAATCGGAATCTGCTCTATGAAACTAGTAAATGATGATATTGAAGGTATGGGTTTTGCTATTCCTATTGAATATGCTATGAGTCATGCTGATACCCTAGAAAAAGGTGAAAGTATAAGCTGGCCAGTTTTGGGAATAAGTATGATTAATATAACCGATACAGCTCAATTGAGATATTACGGAATAAGTATTGGAGAAAATATTAAACAAGGAACTGTTGTTCTTGAAGTAAGTCAAGATAGTAGTGCTGCTAAGGCCGGTATTAAAAAAGGTGATATTATTACCAAAATAAATGGACGTGAAACTAAAGATACCGCATACTTAAGATATGAATTGTATCAACACCAAGCCGGTGATACTATAGAAATAACATACGTAAGAGACGGTAAGGAACATACTGTCAAAGTAACTCTAGGTTCAAACTAAAAAATATAAATTTATAGTATCAAATAAATATAAATAATGTTACAATAAATACAGGAGATGATTTTATAGTGGACACGAGTAGCTTTTATAAAAATAATAAAAATAAAAATTACTCTACTATATCATCAACTATTATTATATACAAATAAAAAGAAAGACTACTGCGTCCTTCTTTTTTATTTTAGTGGAGGTGTACTATATTGGAAAAAACAAAGAACAATTTACGCTTGATAGTAATGGACAATTTTAAAGAATTTGGAGAGAAGGTCAATAATCATTTAAAAAAAATGGCTGGTATAACAGATGAAGAATTTAGTTTTATTATACCGATAAAATTAAGTCGCTTTGCTAGTGGTGAAGCCAAAGCAGAAATACTAGATAGTATTAGGGCCAAAGATGTATTTTTACTTACCGATGTTATGAACTACAGTTGTACATATCAAATGCGTGGTTTTACAAATCATAAAAGCCCGGATGACCATTTTCAAGATTTAAAAAGAGTTATATCAGCTATGGATGGAGGTGCTTCATCATTACATGTAATAATGCCATTTCTTTATGAGAGCCGTCAACATAAAAGAAAGGGAAGAGAATCACGCGATAGTTCAATAGCACTTCATGAGTTAGAAAATATGGATCTCAACTCAATTATTACATTTGATGCTCATGATCCTAACATTAGTAATGCCCTACAACATTGTTCATTTGATAATATTTATCCAACTTATTCAATACTGAAAGATTTTATAGAAAAAGAAACAATAGATTTTGATAGTCTATTAGTAGTAAGCCCAGATACGGGTGCTGTTGATAGAGCCATCTACTATGCAGATATGTTGGGAACCGATGTTGGTATTTATCACAAAAGACGTGATTATTCTAAAATAGTTGATGGTAAAAATCCAATAGTAGCTCATGAATATATGGGTGCAGATGTAAATAATAAGAATGTAATTATAGTGGACGACATGATTGCTTCTGGTCAATCCATGTTAGATGTAGCAGAACAGTTAAAAAAGCGTGGAGCTAAAAACATATATTTAATTGCTTCTTTCGCTTTATTCAGTGATGGTGAAAAGAGTATTAAAGCTTTTAATGAGGCTCATAAGAATAAAATATTTACTAAATGTTATTCTAGTAACTTATGCTATGTACCAGAAGAAGTCATGAATAAAGAATGGTTCTATTTAGCAGATTGTTCAAAATATTTATCAAAGCTAATATATACACTAAGTAATCATGAATCAATAAGTCCTTTACTAAATAGTAAAGAAAAATTGGTTACTAAAATAAAAGAGGTAAGAGAAAAATAATATATATAAAAAATACCATAATTCATGGTATTTTTTTATATAGTCTATACAGAATACAAAAAAACATGATTCTGACAAAATCATGCTTTCGAGTTTTAAAATGGAAAACTACCAAGTAACCAGCCATCTCCACAGTTTCTTGAGAACTCTTTAGCTTCAAGAAACATAACGACTAAATCACTAAATCTAAGTAAATGTCAGTACCCAGACGTAGCACCCTATTAACAGTGAGTTACATCTCTCACTACGCGCGTACACTTAGACGGTAATAGGATTATAGCCAAAGCTCATCGCTCAACTAACTTTTCCAACGGCTTTCGCTAATTTAATAGCTATCGACCAACCAACCCAGCAATGTAACACGATACGCATACACACGCCTGTCGATTTTCATATTATACATCTAAGATACTTATATGTTAGCACAGTAAAAAAAATTAATCAAGCTTTTTTTGAAAAAATATAAAAAAATTGAAATTATAAATGACGTGTAGCATAAACAAAATAAATTCATACAATATTTTAGGTGATAAATATGTCTAAAAAGGTTGTTATTGACGCAGGACATGGAGGAGAAGACCCCGGTGCATCAGGGAATGGCTTACTTGAAAAAGACTTAAATCTAGAAGCTGCTCAATACATGTATAGAAGATTACAAGAGTTAGGGATACCATCGACTATAGTTCGTAATGCTGATGAAACATTAGAAAGATCAGAAAGAATTAACAGGATACTTGATGCTTATGGTAATGGTTCTGATGTAATTTTAATATCCAATCACATAAATGCAGGAGGTGGCGATAGTCATTGTGTAACGAATGTATAACAATTAAAGCCAAATAAATATAGGAAGAAATGGAGAAATGTTATGAATATTAGTTACACAAAAGTTGGTGATTATTTATTGCCAGATTTAAAATTAGAAGATAAAGAAAGATTTAATATGGGAAAGTATGGATTACTAAGATTAAATTATATGAAGAAAGAAAAGTTAGGATTATATTTTGATTTACTTGCTAGTGATAAATTAAAAGAATATCTTCATAATATTGATACTACTGTTATGGAGATGGTGCAGAAGTTAATTAAAGAACTAGCTGAAAAAGAAAATATTACTGAAGAATTAAAAAGTAGTAATCAAATGCTATGGATAGGTAAAATGAATAATATAAAAAATATAGCAGAAGAAATAATTCTAAAGGATTATATCTATGTGTGATATAACTGATAAAAAATTTGAAAAAATATATTTACCTTTCTATAACAATGTTAATAATTATTTAAATAAATATGTTATACCTGATTTAGTAGCATTTTATTTAGCAAATGCATATAGTAGACATTGTTTATCAGAATGTAATTTAATAAATCATATTAACTCTGCTGTAGATATATTTAATTGTAGATGTGATATTATTAGACTTATACCTAAAGTAAAAGAAATATTAAAAATAAAATACAATTTAGTAGTAAAAAATACTAATCCATTAAGATTAAAAAGATATTATTAAATAAATTAACACTATCAGAAATGGTAGTGTTTTTAATGTTATAATATATGTGAGGAGTTGATTGTTATGAGTCTTAGTGCATTGCTAGAAGAATACTATACTGAGCAAGGTTATGATACTAATGTTGTTAATAATTTTTATTATGATGAAACAAATAATTTTATTAAATTTCAGTTTAAAGATAACAAAAATTTAAATATTGATAATTTTTTACAAAAATATAGACTAGGTGGAATAACATTAGCAAAAAATAAAGATGATATGGTTGATTGGGATGAATTATTAAAAAAATTAAATATACAAGGTGAATTAAAATTTAAACAAATAGATACGGGAAAAACAGATACATTTATAAACTGCTTGAGAGGAAAAAATTTAAATAAAATATTAGAATTTATGTATGATAATGATATATATTTGCATTGTTCTACTTTTGATAATCTTTATGATGTAATAATAGAAATAGTTGATTCTTTGTTGTTGGATAAATATAAAGAAACATATTCTTTTTTAGCACCAATAATGAAAGATGAATTATATTTTTATGTAAAAACAGATATAAATAGGCTTATACATATTTTAGAAGAATCAAATTATCCAAATATTACTGGAGATTACATTGAGTTTTTTTGCAAAAAAATGTGTAATTGGATTAATGAAACTGATACTAATATGTTATTTGGTCTTGAAACTTGTAGACAATTATTTAAAGAATATTCAAAAAAGGAGCAATTAATTTTTTTAGAAAATAATTCAGAAAAAGTAATAATTGATGGTTATTCAGGCTTGAACTTAGATATGTGTGTGAAATTTTATAAATCGTTTCATTGCTTTGATGAGATTACAGAAATTCAAGATAAATTAAAAAATAGTGATATTACTAATTATAATTTTGAAGATTCTAAGAAAAATATTCGACTACAATTATCTGATGTTATGATTGGTTTTATGAATAAATTTTTTGATTTTTTGGATCAAAATTCTTATCAAAATATATATATTTTATTAAAAAACATGACTGATTTTCAAAGAAAAAACTTAATTTTATTTTTGAAATTATATAAAAAATCGGTGGATAAAAATGAAATGTTCATGTGTTTTTATGAACCAGTAAGTTTAGTTATGCATAGAAATCAAATTATAATCCAATTAATAAGTAACTATACTTCGTAATTAAATTAAAAAATAAAATACACAAAAAAATCAATGTAGGAGTATACTTATTGTCTAGCCAGCACTGAATTTGTACTCCCGTACGAAATTCGTATGTGGGAAATGTCCCAAGCCCTATCTAATTTGACAAAATATGTGTTATAATTAATACATATAGATTTACGAGGTGATACTTAATGATATTCAAAGGAAATATTGAATTAAAACAGAATGATTTTAAAAATGAAAAAGAACTACAAAAATATTTTGAAAATAATTTAGAAAAAATATTAGGATTTAAATTTATTTGTACTGAATTTGGTGTTGGAAATTTTAGGATAGATTCACTAGCCTTTGATAATGAGTCTAAGTCATTTAAAATTATAGAATATAAAAATGTAAAAAATCATAGTTTAGTTGACCAAGGATATACATATTTAAAGCTATTGTTAGAAAGAAAGGCGGATTTTGTTTTGCAATATAATACAATTACAAAATCATCGCTAACAATTAATGACATTGATTGGAGTCAATCAAGAATTATATTTGTATCACCAATTTTTACACCATATCAATTAAATGCAACAGATTTTAAAAATATACCTGTTGATTTAATTAAAGTAACTAGATATGAAAATGATATTGTTGATATTGATTTTATAAGGAAAACCAGCAATGTAAAAATAGAAGAATTTGATGTTGAAAGTGAGCAAAAAGAAGTAAATAAAGAAATAAAGGTATATACGGAAGAAGACCATTTAAATAAAGTTTCGGAAAAGACAAAAAAATTATATGAATCACTTAAAAATAAAATATTAGAATTGGATGATATTGATATAGATGTAAAAAAAGTTTATGTGGCTTTTAAAGGTAGAAAGAATATAGTAGATATAGAATTTAATCAAAATAAGTTAAAAGTAGATATTAATCTAAAAAAAGGTACTCTTGTCGACCCACTAAATATAGCCCAAGATATTACAAAAGTAGGACATTGGGGAAATGGTGATTATAGAGTTGAGGTTTCTTCTGAAGAAGATATTGATAATCTTATACCATTGATTAAGCAATCTTTAAAGGTAAATAAAAAATAAATTGGAGGTAGACATGATTAAAAATGTAGTAGAGAAAAACAAAAATATAGATGTTAATGAAGATAAAATGAACAAATTAAAAGAAATGTTTCCAAACTGTTTTAATATAAATGGTGAATTTGATATATCTGTGTTTGAAGAAGAATTAAAAGCAAATATTTCTATTGTTAAGGAAGGGTATGGGTTAAATTTTTTAGGAAAGAACTATGCTAAATATATTGCATCCTTAGAAACTGAAACTATACTTGTACCGGATGAAGAAAATAATAATAAAGTTGAAAATAAAGACAGTGAAAATATTTATATATCTGGTGATAATATTGACGCTTTAAAACATCTTGTAAAATCTTATAGCGGTCAAATAAAATGTATTTATATAGATCCACCATATAATACGGGCAGTGATGGATTTGTTTATAATGATAAATTTAATTTAAGTATTGAAAAATTAATGGATATTTTAGATATCAATGAAGATGAAGCAAAAAGAATCTATAGTATGACAAATACTAAATCAAACTCTCATTCTGCATGGATGACTTTCATGTATCCTAGATTATATATAGCAAAACAATTATTAAGCGAAAATGGTGTAATATTTATATCTATAGATGATAATGAGCAATCACAATTAAAATTATTATGTGATAGCGTTTTTGGGGAAGAAAACATTTTAGGTATGTTACCAACAATAATGAATTTGAAAGGAAACAATGATGAGTATGCTTTTTCTGGTACACATGAATATACAATTGTATATTCAAAAAACAAAGAAAAATCTTCTGTATATCAATTAGAGATAGATGATGATGAAACCGATGCTTGGGACGAAGATGAAATTGGATATTATAAAAAAGGAGCAAATTTAAAATCTACTGGTGTTAATGCACCTAGAGAAAAAAGGCCAAATTTGTTTTTCCCAATATATGTTAATAAAGAGGATAACTCAGTTAATGTTATTAGAAAAACTAAAGATGATATTGAAATATATCCAATAACTAATGGAAAAGAAATGTCATGGCGTTGGAGTAAAGAGAAGTTTATTAAACAAGCAAATGATATAATCGTTAGTATTAATGATACTGATGTTTCTTTGTACAAAAAACAAAGACCATCATTAGGAGATTTACCTACATCTAAACCTAAATCAATATTATATAAACCAGAATATAGTAGCGGTAATGGTACTGAACGAATAAAAAGTTTATTTGGTTTTAAAGCTTTTAGCAATCCTAAACCTGTAAGTTTATTATATGACCTATTGCAAATAGGAGTGTCAAACAATGATATTGTCTTAGATTTTTTTGGAGGTTCATCTACAACTGCTGATGCTGTAATGCAATTAAATACATTATCTAATAACAAAAGAAATATTAAATATATTTTAGTGCAATTACAAGAATTATGTGATACAAAATCAGAAGCGTATAAGAATGGATATAGAACTATTGATGAGATAGGTCAAGAAAGAATAAGAAAAGCTGCTAAAAAGATTAAAGAAGAAACTAATGCTGATATAGATTATGGTTTTAAACATTATATTATTAAAGATGTGAATACAAATACACTAGATAAATTAGAAAAATTTGAACCTAATTATGTTATTTCAGATGGTAGTATTTTAGATGAATTTGGAATTAATGCAGTATTAACAACTTGGATGAATGAAGACGGTTATGGATTAACTGATAAATATGAAAAATTAGAATTAGAAGATTATACTGCATATAAATGTCAAAATACAATTTACTTATTAAATTGGAATATATCAGATTTATTTATTAAAGCATTAATTGAAAAATACGAGAAAGAAGAAAATTTTGATTGTAATAGAATTGTTATGCTTGGTTACTCATTTACTTTAAATGAAATTCAAACTTTAAAAGATAATTTACAACAAGTAAAAAATATTAAAAGTATTAATGTTGAGGTAATAACAAGATACTAGAAAGGAGTATATTATGGGATTAAAACTTGAAAAAGGATTAAAGCATCAAACAGAAGCTGTTGATAGAATAAATAAAGTATTTGAAAATGTTCCTATTTTAAATAATACATTAAAATATGCTAATCCTATTATAAATTTGAATTCTAGTAATTTGTTAAACAATATAAAAGAGTTAAATAATGAATTACCTTCATCATTGAAAGGAAATGTTGATGTTGGTGATTATTTGAATATTGATATTAAAATGGAAACTGGTACAGGAAAAACTTATGTATATACAAAAACAATTTTTGAATTAAATAAAAATTATGGTATTCATAAGTTTATAATTTTAGTACCTTCATTACCTATTAAATTAGGAACAACTAATTTTATTAACTCATTTGAATCAATTAGTCATTTTAAAGATCAATATGGAAAAAGTATAGATTTATATATATTGAATGCTAAAAAAGGTAGTAAAAAAGGAAAAGATGTTTTTCCAAGTAGTATAAGAGGATTTGTAGAAACATCAGAATTAATAAGAAATAGAATTAGTGTTTTGATAGTTAATATGCAATTATTTAAAGATAATTCTTTGCTTACTAAAGATTATTCGTCTACAGTTGAAGATTTTTCAATACCAAGTGAAGCGATTAATGCAACTAAACCGTTCATTATAATAGATGAACCTCATAGATTTTCAAAAGGAAATAAAACATTTGAATTTATTAAAAATAAAATAAAGCCACAGTGTATTATAAGATTTGGAGCGACTTTTCCTGATATAAAAAATGGTAAAAATATTCAAAAGGATTATCATAATTTGATTTATAACTTAGGTAGTTGCGATGCATTTAACCAAAACTTAGTTAAAGGTGTGAGTGTCAAATATTTAGAGTCACCTAATGGCAACAACAAAAAAATTAAAGTATTAGAATTAAACAATAAGAAAACTGCAAGATTAGAATTAATTTCAGAAAACAATAAGAAAACATTCGAATTGGAAAAAGGAGATTCTTTAAAACAAATTGATAATTCATTCGAAAATATATATATTGATGGAATTGGAAAAACATTATTATTATCAAATGGTCAGGAATTAAATAAAGGATCTGAAATATATGCTGATATATATTCAACTTCCTATCAAACTGTAATGATTGAAAACGCCTTAGATGCACATTTTGAAACAGAAAAGCAAAATTTTAAAAGAAGAGATAAAATTAAAACTTTGGCACTTTTCTTTATTGACGATATAGATTCTTACAGGGAAAACAAACAGAATCCTCAGCCTACATATTTAAAAGATATTTTTGAAAAAATATTGAAGAAAAAAATCGAAAGAGAATTAAATAAAATAAATATAGAAGATTCTAATGAATTATTGTATAAACAATATTTGGAAGAAACTTTAAAAGATATTTCAAAATGTCATGGTGGTTATTTTTCAAAAGATAATAATGATTCTGATGAGAACGTTGCAGAGGAAATTAATAATATTTTAATTAATAAGGAAGAGACTTTATCAATTTATAAGAAAAATGGTAAGTTTAATACATTTAGATTTATATTTTCAAAATGGACACTAAAAGAAGGGTGGGACAACCCAAATGTGTTCACTATTGCTAAATTAAGAAGTAGTGGTAGTGATAATAGCAAAATACAGGAAGTTGGTAGAGGATTACGGTTACCTGTAAATGAAAGCTTATCACGTATTTCTGATGAACAATTTTATTTAAACTATATTGTTGATTTTACTGAAAGAGACTTTGCAGAAAAGTTAATAAATGAAATTAATGGAGATATTTGTGAAAATAAGGTTATTACCGATGAACAATTAAGTGCATTAGCAAGTTCATTAGGAAAGACTTCAAAAGAAATATTTATTGAATTATTACAAAAAGATTATATTGATATGGATAAAAATATAGTTACTGTTAATAGGGATAGATTGTTTAGTGAATATCCTGATTTAAATATTGGTTTAAAATCAGGAAAAGTTATTAATAAAAACAATAATGTTATTCATAAGGCAAAGATTAGAAAGAATAGATTTAATGAAATTAAAGAATTATGGTCTATATTAAACAGAAAATATTTTATTTCTTATTCTAAGATGGATGATGATGAAATATCAAAGCAACTTGTAAATATATTAAAATCTGGAATTGAAGGTACTGCAGAACTTGTAAGCTATGAAAATAAAATTATGACTGATGAAAATGGTGCTTTTATGGTTAGAGAGGCAGGAACTGAATACGGAGTATATGAAGATTCAATTCCATATAATGTGTTTTTAAATAAAATATATAACAGCACAAATATCCCAATAAAAGTAATACATAGTGCATTTGTTGAGTTTAGTAATAATAGAACATTAGAAGCTTCCTTTTTCAATAATAATACTTTAATTAATTTTATAAATAAAATAAATAATTGGAAACATGAAACATTATTTGGAAAATTTAAATATTCTTCAACCGCTTTGGAAAACGAAGAAACAGCATTAACTGATAAAGTAGGAAATCCTAAGGAATATGTTGCTGATGGTAGTCTTGGGGTAGGATATAGTGAAAATGATAAACCGAGTGATAAGTATTTATACGATATTTGTTTATATGATTCCGAATTAGAAAAAAAGAACATAACGTTAGATAATGAAGAAGTCATTGTATTCGGGAAAATACCATCAAGAAGTATTAGAATACCACTTATTGATGGTGCAAGTTATAGTCCTGATTTTATGTATGTTGTTAAAAGAGATAATGATATTAAGGAAATTAATCTAGTTTTAGAGACAAAAGATTATAAAACAGAAGATGATATTCCATCTGATCAAAAATATAAAATTAAATGTGCAGAAAAATTTTTTGAACAGCTAAAAGAAGATGGATATGATGTTAAGTTTAGAGTACAGATAAATAATACACAAATTTCAAATTTAATTAGAAAACTATAAATATGTAATGAGGTGAAAAAATGGATTTAGTAAAATTTGTAAGTGAGAATCAAGGAAAATTGCAAAATGATAATATTACTAATATAACAAGGCATAAAATAAAGTATGTGAGTAATTACATTGAAAATTGGACTTATATAATGTGTGAAAATAATAAAATAAATACATTAAATTTCATTGATTGTATGTGTAATGCAGGCATATATAATGATTGCACATTATCAACATCCATGGAAGTTTTAACTATTTTTGTGAAGCAAGCCGAGAAATATCCTAAAATGCAATTTAATTTATTTTTAAATGATTTTTTACCTGAACGAATTGAAGTTATACAAGAATTATCATTAATTATCAATAGTAAAAATTTAGATAATATAAATATTTTCTATGATGTAATGGACGTTAATGATTATTTAGATAATATTACAAAATATTGTACATTTTTTCAATTTGGCTCATCTACAGTTTTGTTCGTAGATCCATATAATTTTGGTGATGTTAAAATATATAAGTTATACGAATTTTCAAACAGATATTATTCTGAAATTATTTTTAATTATTTTTCCAGTGATTATAAACGTAATATAAAAAATGAATCTGCTTCAGAAAAAATTGATAAAATAAATGAATCAATGTCTGGTATTCCAGGCTATGATAGTAGTCTTAGTGATACAGAAGTTCGCTTATTAATTCAAAAATTTTTAAAGACATCAAAAATAAAATATTCTTTTGCGTATCAGTTTCGCACAATAACAAATATTCCGTTATATAGTATTATATATGCATCACCACATTACAGAGGTCTTGAAGAAATAAAAGAATCATTCTGGAAAATTTTTGATGGAGATCCATTTTATAGAAATACAAAAGAAAATTGTAATGGAACTATACAAATTAGTTTAATTGATGATAAGCAGTTGAATGAAGAATATTATTGCAATGAGGCTAAAAATATAATTATGACAAAATACGCAAATTGTGAAGTTACATATGCTGATATTTCAATGTATTTATTAGAACATAGTATGTTAAAAAAAGGACAAGTGCTTAGAGGAGTTATTAAGCCCTTGATAAAAAAAGGAAAAATAGAAAAATTAAATTATTTTGGAAAAAGTAATTATTTAAATGATAGTTATTTGATAAAGGAAGAAAAATATGAGTAAAATTTGTATACAAAAAATGAAAAGGAAGAGTATGCTATATAAGACTGGTGTGGAGTATGGTGACTATACTGTTAATTATGTTCAAGGATGTGTTCATGGGTGTAAATATCCATGTTATGCATTTTCTATGGCTAAAAGGTTTGGAACAGTAAAGTCATATGCCGATTGGGTAAATCCTGTCATAGTTTCTAATACATTAGAACTATTAGATAAAGAATTACCTAAACTATGTAATAAAATTAATAATATCCAGTTATGTTTTACAACTGATCCATTTATGTATGATTATAATGATATAAAAGAACTATCATTAAAAGTTATAAAAAAAATTAATGATTATAATATCCCTTGTCATGTACTAACTAAAGGTATTTTGCCAGACGAATTATTAAAAACTTCAAAGATGAATTTTTATGGTATAACATTAGTATCATTAGATGAAAATTTTAGAAGGATATTTGAACCTGGAACTCCTTCATACGGAAAGAGAATTCACGCTTTAAAAGCGTTACATGACAATGGCTTTAAGACTTGGGTTAGTATTGAACCGTATCCCACTCCTAATATAATAAAACAGGATTTAATAGAAATATTAGATTCAATAAATTTTGTAGATAAGGTTATTTTTGGCAGACTACATTACAATAGAAAAGTTTCAGAATATAAAGGTTATAAAGAATTTTATAATAATTGCGCTGATATTGTTGAGAATTATTGCAAAAAAAATGGAATAGAGGTTTATATAAAAAATAAAACTAGAACTTAGTATTTGTCGAATATTGTCGAACAATTAGATGTTTAAAATAGAGCAATTAGTGTTATAATTAAATTAGTCATACGGGAATGTGACTATTAAATATAAACATATATAAATATAAAATAGTAAATATTAAAAAGAAATTAGAAAGCTTTATTATACATTAAAGAATAATGTATGATAATTAATCAGTGAAGAACTGAATACATATTAATCCAACAAAAAAGATTGGAAATATTCCCTTATTTTTGTTGTGGACTAATGTGTTCAGTTCTTTTTATGTGTTCCTAAAAAGACTGATAAAGAAAGGAGGATAATATGGAACTACTAAACTTGATAATCTTATATTGGAGAAATAATGGAAAAAGAGCCATTTATAAGTTTAGTATTACCAGAATCAGTATTAGGAGATAATAGATTAACTTACTTTGAGAGAATATTATTAATAGACATTGTGTCACTATGTAAGAAAAATGGCTATTGTTGGCCTACTAATAGGTATTTTATGAAGAAGTTTGATTGTACCAAACCAACTGTATCAAAAAGTATAAGTAGTTTATCAAAAAATGGATATATTGATATAGAAATTAATAATAGTGAAACAAATAATTCAAAGAGGATAATTAAATTATCCGAGGTATTAAAGAAAAGAATAACAAGTATTCAAAGAAATGCTAATACTAGTATTCAAAATAATTTTAACCATTATAATAAATATAATAGAAATAAAAAAGATATATTAGATAAAATTTATTATGTGGATGAATTTGGTATTGAATACTGGCATGGTGAACCTATTGAATCAAAAGAAGCAACTAAGGAAGAACAAGAAGAGATGGAGAAAATGCTAGAAAGTTTTAAAGAAATGGAGGAAGATATAAATTGATAAAGACACTCATAAACTTAAATGAGGTGGCTTATGTTTAATATAATAGAAACTTTCAAAGATGATTCTCCTAATTTTAATGAACTGGTAATTAAATTTATTAAAAGTAAGGTAAATAGTGACTGATACAATGTGCCAAATTAAATTTGTATGGTATAATTTAATTGGCTTTAGTTGTTATACAACAAGGAAAGGAGAGTAAGCTTGTATAACACTTTAAATGTGATGCCAGATTACTACAAAGCAGGAATTTATATAAGATTATCAGAAGCTGATGAAGGTAAATCTTACGAATCTGAAAGTGAGAGCGTCCTTAATCAAAGAAATATACTAATGAATTTTATCAAAGAAAAAGGATTTATTTTTGTAGATGAATATGTAGATGATGGATATTCTGGTACTACTTTTGATAGACCGGGATTTCAAAGATTAATTGAAGATATTAAAGCTAAAAGAGTTAATCTTGTAGTAGTAAAAGACTTATCAAGATTAGGTAGAGATCATATTTTAACAGGATATTATGTTGAAACTTTCTTTCCAGAAAATGGAATAAGATTTATTTCTATGTTGGAAGGATACGATAATGCAATAAATCAAGCAAGTAATGATTCAGCAACATGGTTATTTGCTTGTAATGATTATTATAGTAAACAAAATTCTATTAAAATTCGTAATGTTTTAAATGACAAAAGAAGAAATGGCAAATTTATTGGAAGCGCTCCAAGTTACGGATATTTAAGAGATCCAAATGATAAAGGGCATTTAATACCAGATCCAGAGTATGCATGGGTAGTAAAAAAGATATTTGATATGGCTTATAACGGTGTAGGACTTTCTGAAATAACTACTTATTTGAATGATAATAATATAAAAACACCTAGTAGTTTGAAGAGAAAGAATCCTAATTCAAAAGCTAAATATAATCCTATGTGGACTATTTCTTCTGTAAAAAAAATTTTAAAAAATCAAATGTATGTAGGTGATATGGTACAAAGTGTACAAACTAAAGTATCATACAAATCCAAAAAGAAAAAATCATTACCGAAAAGTAATTGGGATATTGTTAAAAATACCCATGAGCCATTAGTAGATAGATTTATATTTGAAAGTGTTCAAAATAATATTAAAAGAACTACTAAAACTACTATTACTAAGAGAGAAAAAAGGTTATTTGAAAATTTATTATATTGTAAAGAATGTGGTAATACTTTAACAATTTCTTATAGAAAAAATCATGATTATTGGACTATTAATTGCAATAGATATTCAAGAGATCCTAAAAGAAGAATGTGTGAACCTCATTTTAGTCCGTATGATAAATTAGAGGAAGCTTTGCTAGAAGTTATTAGAAATACTTGTAAAAAGTATTTAAATAAATTAGATGTATCAGAAATATCTAAAAGTATTAATAAAAAAGATGATAGTGAAGTTAACAACAATATAAATGATTTAAGAAAGCAAGAAAAAGCCTTAATTAGTAAATTAGATATGTTATATCAGGATAAATTTAATGGCATAGTATCTGAAGAAATGTATTTAAGAATTTCTAGAGAAACAGAAAATTCTCTAGTTAAAATAAGAGAGAAAATTCAAAGTCTACAAGATGCAAAAAATGATAAAAAGGTTAATAAGAATGATTTAAAAAACTACGAAGATAAAATAAGAGAATTGATTAATATTGATAATCCATCAAGAGAATTAATTGGAACTTTAATAGATAAAATTATTATAGATAAAGATAGAAACATAGAAATTATCTATAAATTTAGTATGTTAAATAATTAACTTGTGACCAACTTGGACACAAGTAGTACATAAAATTGATAAACTACTTATACGTAGAAATTACTGAGGGTGAAAATAATGAAAGATAAAATATTTAAATTTATGCAAAAAAATTATGGTTGGATAGTTGCTGTAATAACTGGTATTAGTGTTGCAACATCATTTATATTAAGATTTATAAAATATATGTATTCAATCTATTATTTTAGTTATTATGGTCTTTCTTATGAATTATTTAATAGTAATGAACTAGGATTTTTATATAACTTCGGATTCTCTATTTTAGTATTATTATGTTTTGGATCATTAATGTATTGCTACATACAATTATTTAATATTAAAAAGATGAAATTAAAATTAAAAACTATTTTGTGTAATATATTTTTAATTTTAATTTCAAATATTATTATTGTGGCTTCAACTAGTATTAAACTCTTATCATGGCAATCTATTTTCAATGTCGTTTTGCAAATAGTGATCGAAATAGTGATATCATACATATTTTTTAAAATGGATAAAAAAGAAAGAAACAAAACATATGAAGAAAAAAATTTGCCAAACGTTTTAAAAATAATACCTTTTTATTTAATACTGTTGATATTTTCATTTTTAACAAGTTATGGTTTAAATATTGCTATGAATAAGTCATATAGGATAATTGATAATGACAAAGTGATTGCCTATGCAACTAATGATTATTATTTAGTATTAGATTGTGAAATTAAAGATAATAAATTAACTATTTATAAAGGCAAGCAAGCAAAAATAAATAATGAAAATATAGTAAGTGAATTAATCAATTTTGATGAAGTAAATTTAAAATAGTTTGCAATAAAAGTTAGGAGGTTAGATATGAATAGTATAGAAGAATATACTGAAAAAACTTTTGAAAGTATAAAGCATATTGATGAATATGGAAATGAATTTTGGGAAGCAAGAGAATTAATGCCTTTACTAGAATATAGTAAATGGGAAAATTTTCATAAAGTAATAAAGCGTGCAATGATTGCTTGTGAAACTAGTAATAATAAAGTAAGTGACCATTTTCCCGAGTTCAGGAAAATGGTTGACATAGGATCAAAGACAAAAAGAGAAACTATTGATTATCATTTATCTAGATACGCTTGTTATTTAATAGTTCAAAATGCAAATCCTAGAAAAAAATCAGTAGCTCTTGGGCAAACTTATTTTGCAGTACAAACTAGAAAACAGGAAATTACTGAATTAGAATATTCAAGGTTAACTGAAGATGAAAAAAGACTGTATACTAGAATTCTTGTTAATAATAAAAATAAATATTTATTTAAAACTGCTAGAGAAGCAGGTGTAGAAAATTTTGGCAAATTTAATAATTATGGATATAAAGGACTTTATAATGGAGAAACAGCTAAACAAATAGCAAAACGTAAAAACATAAGAGAAAACGAAGATATTCTTGATTATATGGGTAGTGAGGAATTAGGTGCAAATTTATTCCGTATTACACAAACAGAAGCTAAACTAAAAAAAGATAATATAGATAATGAAGATGATGCTTGTTTAACTCATTATAATGTAGGCAGAACCGTTAGAAAAGCAATTGAAGAACTTGGTGGTAATATGCCAGAAACTTTACCAACTCCAGAAAAATCCATAAAAGAATTAGAAAAAGACGAATTACAAAAAATTGGAAGTAATTAAGTAGATTATTTAAAAAGGAGAAATGAATATGGATAGAGATTACGCAATTTTTATGCAAAGTATTAATGAAATTAAAGATAAATTGGAAAAGGAAAATAATGATAGTTATAAAAAAATATTAAAAGCTTTGAAAGATTTTATAGATGCTGTAAATTCTATGCACGACTTAAATCCAAAAGAAGCAGAAGAATTTATTAATATTGTTTGTTCTTCTTATGCTTTTTCTCAAATTACAAAAATGTAAAATATCTATAAGATTTACTTAAATTAAGAAAATATAGATTATTTTCCATTTTGGTGTAAACACCAAAATCGTGAAAAATAAGAAAGGTTACACAATGACCATCACCAGGTGCCGAAGGTGCCGAGGTAGTCTATGCCTTACGTAACACACCCGAACTAGCAACGCTCATACTTGACAATATAGGTGATGCAGGACAAATTAAAAGAAAAATTTATCAACGACGTCTTCCAGAAAATCCCAATAAAGATTATTATTTTATAATTCGTGACACTCCAAATTTAGAATCATTACTAGTTGAGTATGGCTTTATAGATAATGCAAACGATGCTCAAAAATTAAAAAATAATTTAACAGACTATGTAGAAGGCGTAGTAAAAGCATTAGCAGAGTATACTAATACACCGTACTATCCTCCAAATAGTGAAACTACATACTACACAGTAAAGAAAAATGATAGCCTATATAAAATAGCTGAACAATTTAACACAACTGTTTCAGAAATTAAAAGATTAAATAATTTAACAACAGACGTTTTGCAAATCGGCCAACGCTTAATAATTCCAAAATCTCAAACTACTTCAGAAACAACATATGCAGTAAAGCGTGGTGACACACTATACAAAATAGCCGAACAATTCAACACAACCGTTAGCGAATTGCGGCGCCTAAATAACCTAACAACAGATGTTCTTCAAATTGGTCAAGTGCTAATTATACAACCAACAAATTCTTCTAACAATATGACATACACAGTAAAAAATGGTGATACATTATATTCTATAGCAACTTCATATGGTATATCAGTAGAAGAATTAAAAAGAGCCAATAACTTAACATCAAATAATTTGTATATTGGTCAAGAATTAAAAATTCCCACTACAAATACCAATCCAACAGAACCTTCAAATGATTATCAAATATACACAGTCAAAAAAGGAGACAGTCTTTGGTCAATTGCTAGAGAATTTAATATCAGTATTCCTGAAATAATAGATTTAAATAATCTTGAAACTATAAATCTTAAAGTTGGAGATCAACTGAAAGTACCTAAAAAAAGTTCAAGTAGTAATACCTACATTGTTAAAAATGGCGACACACTTTGGTCTATCGCTAGAGAAAACAACATTTCCGTTAGTGAATTAAAAGAGACCAATAATTTAAGTAATAACTTACTAACAATAGGTCAAGAATTGATAATTCCATAAAAAAAGTTATTGAATGTACGAACTAGTTCAAATTCAATAACTTTTTTCATTTAACTATAACTTAAGCAGTTTTATTTCTAGCAGTAATAATTCCAAAAACAGTAGCGCCGGCTATAACCAACATTATTATTAAAATCATTGTATCAGTAGAATAATCTTTCTTATTATTTTTACCATCAACACCAATTAACTTCATTATATCGTATCTTTCATCAACTGGTTTTTCGTATTCAGACTTTATAGCTTCAATAATTTCATCACCATAACTACTAGTGTATCCAGACCATGACTTATTACCAATTAATATATAAGGAACACCGGTAATATTTTCATCTCTAGCATCTCCAACTTTTTGTAATAATTCTGCATTTGATGAGTCATACCAAGTTTCATAGGCAACAATTTCAAATTTGTCTCCATATTCATCTTGTATGCTATCAAAGAACTCTTCAGCTTCTGCACAATGTGGGCATCCGTTTCCATGAAAGAAATATAATTTAACCTTTTGACTTTCTTGACTTTGAGTGTCATCAGAAGAAGCCTCATCTGCAAATACTGTAAGTGGCATTACCAAAAAAGCCATTACTGTAACTAATAATAAACCTAATTTTTTCATATTAACCTCCATAAAAATTATTTTAACATAAATTGACAAATATTTAAATACAACAATAAAAAAATGCATTTAATTGCCAAAACAAATGCATTTTTAAGCCCAAATATATCATCGGTCAAAACTAATCAGACTCTTTTTCTTTACTATCTATTGGTACATAAAGTTTACACTTACAAATTTTATCATTTATAAATTCATCGCACGGACATAGAGTTGTGTCATCAACATTAACTCTACAAGGACAATGCCCATCTTTCTTTTGCAAACCTTCAATTATAATATTAACATACTTTTTATCTGGATTAATTCTAAAATTCTTCATAACCATTCCTCCTAAACAATTGAACTATCAAACTCTGGTATAAAACTTTCGCTCTGCGTTTCGCCTTCTTGAATAAAAGCATACTCAACGCCAAGACTTTCTGCATATTCAATAACTTCTTCATATTCTTTTGCAGTAAGTTTTCTATTTAAATTATCATACTTCAAGCATGATAGTGGCGTATACTGGTTCATAATACTAATAATTATGCTATTTCCATAGCGTTTATACAAATAATCAATTATTTTAATTGCATCATCGGTATGATCAGGTAATACCAAAATTCTAACAATTATTCCTTTTTTCATCAAACCATTTTCTATCACAAAATTTCCAACTTGTTTAAACATTTCATCAATTGCTAATGAAGCAAATTCAAAATAATTATAACAATTAGAATATTTTTCTCCTAAAGAATTATCAAAATATTTCAAATCAGCTAAGTAAATATCAACTAAACCATCAAGCATTCTTATAGTATCAACATTTTCATAACTACTAGTATTATAAACTACTGGTATCATTAAATCATTATCCTTAATTTTACTTAAACATCCTACAATTTGAGGCACATAATGAGTAGGGGTAACAAGATTAATATTATGAGCGCCTCTTTCTTGAAGTGTTAGCATAATATCTTTTAGCCTTTCTGCACTTATTTTCTTACCATAACCATTTGTACTTATTTTTTTATTTTGACAAAAAATACATTTTAAATTGCAATGAGAAAAGAATATAGTACCACTACCATTTTCACCTGAAATGACAGGTTCTTCCCACATATGTAAACTATAATAGGCCACTTTAATTTTGCTACTTGCTCCACAAGCACCTACTTGTAAATACCTATTAACACCACAATTTCTTGGACATAAATTACACTTTTTTAAAACATCATTCATACAAATCACCAAAATTAACTAAGTAACTTATTTCTTAATTCTTGCTTTTCTTCTTCACTAATAAAAGCACATTCAATAGCATTCAAATTAAATTTTAGAAAATCTTCATCAGTAAAGCCGAAATTCTCTCTAAGAAGTTCATATTCTTTACACAAGTTTGTATTAGAAACAGTTCTATTATCCGTGTTAATTGTCACTAAAACTCCCATATCAACTAAAGCTTTAATCGGATGATTAATAATAGAGTTAACAGCTTTTGTATCAATATTACTTGTAGGACAAACTTCTAGTATTATATTGTTATTAATTAATTTATTTATTGCATCACATGATTCAATACTTCTGATACCATGACCAATTCGTTTAGCACCGAATTCAATAGCACTAAGAACACTTTTATATGAATCAGCTTCACCTGCATGTATAGTAAAAGGAATATTTTCTCTTCTAATTACATCAAACAGATTTCTAAATGTTTCAGTTTTATAATTAGCTTCATCACCAGCCAAATCAATTCCTACAACACCATTCCCTAAAAATTTCTTTGTTAAATTTATAATTTGCATATTTTCATCAAATGAAAAGTGTCTCATCATACAAAATATTAAATTAATTTTAACTGTTGGGTCTCTTTTGAATCCTTTAATGATAGAATCAACAACATCATCAACAGTATGTTTCTTAGTGTGAAATAGTGGACAAAAGCGTACTTCGGCATAAATTACTTCATCTTTTTCTAACGCTTTTGCAAGCAAATAGGAAAAGTTTTCAATATTATCTAAGTCCTGCAATAAACTAATAGGTAGTTCGAATTTTTCGAGATATTCAGACAAACTATTTGCATTATCTACTACCAATTTATCTCTAACGTCCTTGCCCAAAAGTTGAGAAGCATAATCTATATCACAAGACCCGTCCAAATGTAGATGCAATTCAATTTTCTTCATATTATCACTCCCATAGATAAATTATATCATATTAAAAAATAGTATTTGTCAAAATATAAAAAAGACATATATAAATGTAAACTATATAATAAAAAAATGATACCACCATCAAAACTTAACTTCCTACAACTAATATCATAAGTACTTTAAGCATAATCAAATAAGTATAAATAATACCTATATCACAACCTCTGTAAAAAAATTTTAACAATAGAATTTTTATAGCATAATAAAAACTCATTATAAATGAGTTTTAAATATTATTTTTTTCTTTTTTCAGCATTTCGCTTGTCATTAATAATCTTAACATGTTCATTAGTAATAACCGTAACACCATTTTCTTTTGCCCAATCAACACATCCTTTTAAAACTGTCTTTAGAAAAGGTCTAGGCACTTTAACAAAGTTCTTTAAGGCATCTTCTTCAAATTTAATATTTGGATCAATTCTATTAGCTGCGTATTTTACAGATGAAATATCCATAGCTTTAGCCTCTGGAATAGGTTCAGCAATAGGTTTTTTAATTCTTGGAAATTGAGTATACCAGAAATTAGTAGAATCACGATAACCATAATCAACTGGTACATTAGGAAAACTATTACTTTTAACTCCATTAACAATGGCATCATAATATTTATCTTTCATTAAAATCTTATCAATCTTTAAAATAAAATGTGCACCATATTTAGAAGTAATTCCATTAAAATTATTATATGGTCCTGGATGACCATCATCAATATCATCTGCTTTAAATTTACTAGCATCTTCTAATGAATCATCCCATGTACATTCAAATACTTGATAAGCCTCTTTGATTATATCGGGTCTTGTATTATCTTTAGGATCAACAACTCCTTTTTCCAAAGTGAAAACTTTACTAGGCATTTTTTCACTAGATGGTCCAGGGAAACCTAATCTTACTGCTTCCTTAAAATACTTTTTTTCATCTGTTATAAAGTTTAATGCACAATGCTTTCTTTTTAATAAATTCATACACGTATTAGATGTATTTCTACATTCTAGTATCATAGCATAATAATCCTTACCAGCAATATAATAAGGGAAACACAATGAATATGAACCAATATTTATACTACCATCATCATTAACAGTAGAAATACATATTGTTGGCATAGGGAAAAATGCCGAAGTTTGATAAAAATTATCAACTATTCTTAAATCTTTAAATGAACCCACAAATATTTACACCTACCTTAACTTTATTATAATCTAATATACGTCAATAGATTATAAATAAATATATACTTTACTAAAAATGTGTTAAGTAATACTGTAAAATTGCTCATATTAGGCATGTAAAATAAAAGAGTTTATCTATTTGATAGGAAAACTAAATGAATTAATAGGAAAGCTAAATAAAAAAAAGAACTACCTGCGTAGTTCAAACAAATTACAAAATAATATAAATATATTTCATCTTTTAAGTAACATGTGTATATCTTCCTTCGTTTTTCCTTGCCCATCTATTACAAAGCCAACTTTTTCATAACACTTTATACCTCTAGGATTAAAATCATAAACATTTAACTCTAAACCTTCCAAGTTTAATTCATTAAATGCATACTCAATCAATCTTTTTATAGCCTCTTGTCCAAAATGATTATCTTGCTTTTTTGGAGTTATTGCAATTCCAATTTCTCCAATATTATTATTAATTTTAATGATTTCAATATTACCAATAAACTCATTTGTTTTCTTTTCAATCATTGAAAAAATAATAGCATTTTCTTCTAATTTTGATTTAATCCATTCTAGTTCTCCATCAAGACTATATGTTTTTCTTTTATGACTAATAAACTTTTGTACTTCGATGTCATTAACCATATCTAAATAATCATGAACTAATTTTGGGGATAATTTAACAAAATTTATTCTATTTGATTCAAAAACTATTTCATACTCCATATAATCATCTCCTGCACACCATTATATCATAAATATTTAAAATAAAAAAATGCTGACTCTTACTATAATCAAGCATTTTTACATATCCAACTCCAAAATTTGAAGCAAATTCCTAAATGGCAGGGGATGAGAGAATCGAACTCCCAACAGTGGTTTTGGAGACCATTATTATACCATTTAACTAATCCCCTATTAAAAATCATACAGTTAAAATAACTGAACAAAAAAATTATAACATATATATAGATACATTTTCAAGCAATAAATAAAATAAAATAGCCAATATTGATTCAATCCAAGTAATAATTAATACTAAAATGGAGCAATTTCCGCTTTAGAAAGATAAATCATAAAATTAAGACAATAAAAAAAGCCTAGTAGATATTAAAAGATAATGCATTAAAAACACTAAAATATATCATACTAGACCAAAAAATAAAATTCAAAATTACTTTAGCTTAACGATTTATCTTGCTTAGCTTCAGAAATATCTACTCTAAAATTACTATCAAAATCTAAAAAGTTTTGACTATCTGGATTAATAATAGCGGCATCATTTGGAATACCAGTGTTTAATTTATTGAAATTAGATATATCAAATTCACTTCTATTAAATACCTTGGTTAAGGAATCAAGATCATTGCCATCTTCAACTCTATATACTAAATCACAATTATTTTGTCTTGCTACATAATCAGCATATCTAGCCAATCCTTCAACTATAATATTTGTCATATCATGAGCATCAGGAATATTTGTACCTAAGGCGATTGTTACGAAACTGGTGTTAGTCCCATTAACAATAGCTTCTTCCGTAGGTGTTGGAACTCTAGTAGCAACACCATTATCGCTTTTTCTATATCCTCTTTTTCCACAGAAAATACCATCAGTAGCAACACCATGAGCCTCAAAAGAAGCTTGCATTGTCAATGCTAATGCATCAGAATTATCACGACGACCATTTTGATAAGCTCCAATAAGTGCTATTCTAGGCCCTGAAATATACTGCTGATCAAAAGTAATCACAGTAGCGTCATAAATATCTTCATCACCAATACCTTTTGTAAATCTGTATAAAATTCCCATAGAATCTAAACTTCGATATACAGACTCAATAAAAACATTACTACAGTCATCATCATTAATTATTATATTTAATTTATTAATATCGTCAATTCCAACAGATATCACATTAGAATCAAACATTGAACCAATTTCATTATCTGAAGTTTTACTTCTAAAACTATTACCAAAATCAAATCTATTATTATTGCCATAAAAAGCATTTTCCAAACTATCATCATTTTGCAAATTATAACTATTTATACTCAAATTATCACCCCATTACATTAACAGTATAAATTAATTTACCATTAAAGTCAAAAATATAAATGTATGTTTTTAAACAATATAATCATTATTTTTTTGCTATTCAAAAAAACGAAAAGATGTTACACTATAGTGGTAGTAAATTAATAAAAATACAACAGCTATTATATAGGATATACTTATGTAATAAAGATAGGAGAAAAAATGAAAATAGGAATATTTGGATGCGGAGCTTATGGAATGGCTCTAAGCAGTATTTTATGGGAAAATAGATGTGACATAACAATGTGGACAAAGTTTGATGATGAAAAAAGTCAACTTGAAACAACAAGAAAGAATGAGAAACTACTACCAAACTTTGAGTTACCATATGATATAAAAATAACAACCGATATCGAAGAATGTATTAAAGATAAGGACTTATTAATAATAGCCATACCAGCAGCTCATATCGATACATTATCAGTACAAATGAAACCATATATTAAGGATAATCATATATTGATAGCAACAAAGGGAATTGAGCAAGAAACAGGGTTATTTATAAATCAAATTTTAGAAAAATACCTTAATACTAAAAATATAGCAGTAATCAGTGGACCAACATTTGCAGTTGATTTAATATCAAAAATGCCAGCTGGCCTAACAGTTGCTAGTAAAAATAAGGAAACAATAGCAAGAAGTAAGAAGGCTCTACAAAATAAATATATTAAATTAAGAGAAACTGATGATGTAATAGGCGTAGAAATATGTGGTTCAATCAAAAACGTAATAGCTCTATCATCAGGTATGTTATCTGGACTAGGTGCCAACGATTCTACAACGGCTATGCTATTAACTGAAGCTATACATGATATGAAAGAAATAATTGAAGCCTTTAATGGTAACAAAAAAACAGTTTTATCATTTGCTGGCTTTGGTGATTTGTTATTAACATGTACCTCAACAAAAAGTAGAAATTATACTTTTGGAAAAATGATAGGTGAAAAGAAATCTAAATCTGAATTAGCAGACTATTTGAGTAATACCACAGTAGAAGGTTTCTATACATTAGAATCTATATATAAACTGTTAAAAAATAAAGATGTATCAATTCCAATAATAGATTTAATATATGATATAGCCGTAAAAGGACAAAATCCAGAAAAATTATTAACATTTCTTGTGGAAAAAGCTTAATACATAACTACTTATTTGAAATCGACAAAAACATCATAGCAATCAATCAACATAACTTGTGTATAAAAATAGTAAGACCCTAGTAAAAAATTATCTACTGCATTAAGCAAAAAATACTAAGCATGTCAAATTAATTAAATCTTGTCAAACTGAATTAATTTCATGTTATAATAATCTTGACGCTAAATATAGACTCACTTACTATTGAAATAGCAAACAAGCAAGTGAACATCATAAAAAGAAAAATAGGAGGAAGTATGGAAAGTTTAAAAAAGTTTTTTAGGTCATCTATTGTCACATCATCAATATTAATTGTGTTAGGTATACTTCTAGTATTCAAATCTGAATTTACCATAATGGCAATTGCCTACATAACTGGTGCTATATTAATTGCACTAGGTGTAATAGCCTTTATAAGATTCATAAGAAGTACCAATACTCAAAGAAGTGAATTGGATATCGTTTATGGATTAGTAACTATAATATTAGGAATTTTAGTAATTAAAAGTCACGAAGCTATAGCAAGTATCATTCCTTTTGTTATAGGAGTAGGAATAATTATTAGTGGTTCAACAAAGCTTTTGTGTGCTTACGAACTAAAAAATAATGAAAATCCACAATGGAAAATAACAATGATAACATCAATTGTAAGTGTTATTTGCGGTTCAATACTATTATTCAACCCATTTAAAGGTGCTGTTGTAATTACACAGATAGTTGGATTATTTATAATCTTATATGGCATATTAGATATTATTTCAACGGTTACAATAAAGAAAAATGTTGAAGCTGTACATCAAGCAATTGAAGGAAACATGAAAGATGCAGATATTGTAGACGAAGAAAATGTTGATGATGATGAGAGCACAGATAATAGAAAAAAAGGGAAAAAAAGCAAAGATAAATAATAGTAATTAAGTGTCACTAGCATCAAATTTACAATACTTTTGAGTGGTAAGTGTAGATTTTTTGCTCAAATGTGGCACTTTTTTAAATTTAATATACATAAAAATAATAAAAAGTACTATAATACAAGAAAATGAGGTACAAAATGGACACAGAACAATTAATAATAGGAAAAAAATATGAAATACATGGATATAAGCACGATGGTAAAATACATAGAGCCTGGGATGAAGCTGTATTATTGGAAATCCATGATGACTATTTAATTTTTGGAAATGAGAAAACGAGAGTTACAGAGTCTGATGGTAGAACATGGAGAACAAAAGAGCCAGCCGTTTTATACTTTTTCTATGACAAATGGTACAATATAATTGGTCAATACAAAAAAGATGGCATATATTATTATTGCAATATAGCTTCACCATTTATCATTGAGGATGAAACTATAAAGTATATAGATTACGATTTGGATTTAAGAGTGTTCCCAGATGGCAGTTTCAAGGTGCTAGATAGAGGAGAATATAAATATCATAAAAACATCATGCATTATCCTGAAACAATTGATACTATACTAAAAGCAGAATTAACAAGTTTAATTGATTGTGCTAGAAGAAAAGAATTAGCTTTTGCTCCAGGCAATATAGAACATTATTATGAAATATATAACCAACTAAAAAGTTCAAGAAAAATAAAATATGAAGCTGAACCTATCGGTTAACAGCAAAAAATAGGCACCAAAATAAATAGTAAAGCATATAATAAGGCAGGCTATTTATTTTGCTTTTTGTAACCAAATTTGAAATATTGATAAAAAATAAAAAAATTTGCAAAAAAGTATAGACAAAAGCTAAACAAGTGTCTATAATACATAGACATACGTGTTGAGTGAAGTCGACCAAACAAATAAAATAAAAAAAGCAAAAAAAGTGTTGACTTTATAAAATATGTTTGATATATTAATAACGCAGCTCAGAAAGAAGCAGAAAAAAGTTAATATAATGATCTTTGAAAACTAAGCAAAACGTCAATTTTGAGTAGCTAGGAAAATAAACAAACTAAAATAAAAATAAATTTATTGAGAGTTTGATCCTGGCTCAGGATGAACGCTGGCGGCATGCCTAAGACATGCAAGTCGAACGAGACGGCCCAATGAAAGTGGAGTGCTTGCACAATACCGGATTTGGTTTACCGTCTAGTGGCGCAAGGGTGAGTAACACGTGGGTAATCTGCCTTCGAGTCTGGAATAACAGTTAGAAATGATTGCTAATGCCGGATTATATATGTTTAGATACGTCTTTACATATTAAAAGGAGCCTTTAAAGCTTCGCTTGAAGATGAGCCCGCGGCGTATTAGCTAGTTGGTGGGGTAATGGCCTACCAAGGCAACGATGCGTAGCCGACCTGAGAGGGTGATCGGCCACACTGGGACTGAGACACGGCCCAGACTCCTAC
>CAKPLN010000001.1 GCA_934167665.1 uncultured Bacilli bacterium | reverse complement strand
ATTTTAATACTCCAATTTCTCCATATCAAATAATGGAGAGTCATAAAAATCTTTAAGTTCTATTTTTAAAGTTTTACGTATTTTAAAGATAATTGTAGAACTTGGATTATCTACATTGTTTGCCAGTAATGCTCTTAATGTTGATGGCGCAATAGCAGATAATTCAGCAAGTTTATTTGGAGTGTAATTATATTTGTTACATAATTCAAGTATTCTTAAAGTAATTGCTTCTTTAAATAACATTTTAAAAACCTCCTTAACACTACAAAAATTCTAGCAGAAATCGGTTGAAATTATACGCCGATATCGCGGTTGGCTTTTGGAGGCTATAATGTTATAATGTCAATGTAGTTAAATAAAAATATGAAATTTATAATTGATTAAGCAGTACGAAAGGATTATAAAAGTTTTTTTGTATTGCTTTTTTTATCAAAAAATGATGGAAATAAATGGATAAGGAAAAAGAAAAAGAAACAATAAAAAATAACGATACTGATTGGATGAATATATTTAAAAAGAAAGAAAAAATAAATGAACTAAATAGATTATTGATAGATGAGTTAATTGAAGATATTGTTGTTAGTGAAGATGGTAATATAAAAGTAATATTCAAATATGAAGATAAATATTTTGAGGCTCTTGACTTTATAAATAAACAAAAATATGATATAATACTTTCAAGTTAAAAACGAAAAACAAATACTTTTAAGTATTTTTTTAAATGATAGAATAGAAAGAAGTGATAAATAATGGACATGTATCAAAAAAGAAAAATCAGAGCAGAAAAGAAAAAAGATGATAGTCCAAAAAGTTTTCCATCAGTCGGAATTAACTGGTATCCAGGTCACATGGCAAAAACTAGGCGAGAAATTGCTGAAAAGCTTAATTTAATAGACTTGGTTTTTGAGGTTGTAGATGCTAGAATGCCTATATCTTCTAAGATTGTAGATATTGATGAATTAATAAAAGATAAACCAAGAATTTTAATTATGACAAAGTACGATTTGTGTGATGAGATCGAAACTGATAAGATAATTAATTATTATGAGTCTAAGAACTGCGTTGTTATTCCTGTTGACTTAACTAGTGGTAAAGGCGTTAATAAGATTGTTAATACCGCTAAGAAAATTATGTCTTTGGAAAATGAGAAAAGATTGGCTAAAGGTATGATGCCACGTGCTGGACGTGTTTTAATAGTTGGGGCACCTAATGTTGGTAAAAGTACGCTTATTAATAGATTAGTTGGTAAGAAGGCCGTTGGTGTTGGTGATAAGCCTGGATTTACCAAAAGCCTTAGTTGGATTAGAATTAATAAGGATTTAGAGTTATTAGATACTCCTGGTATTTTATGGCCTAAATTAGAAAATCAAGAATCGGCACATATTTTAGCTTGTATGTCTTCTGTTAAAGAAGAAATTTTAAATCCTGATGATATTGCTATATTTATTTTGAAAAAGTTGTATGAACTTTATCCAAAGTGTTTAGAAGAACGTTATGGAATTTATGAGTTAGATGATGACTTTGTTGAAACTTATGATTTGATTGCTAAAAAAAGAGGAGCTTTAGCAAAAGGCGGCGTTACTGATTATGAAAAAGTCTCTAATATCATTATTCGTGATTTTAAAAATGGATATTTTGGAAAAATTACTTTTGATAGACTTAATAAGAATTTATAGATTTGCTCTATAAATTTTATTTTTCTTTTTTTCTTTTTATGATAAGATTGTTTTTGGAGATGTTTGATTATGATAGATATAGACAACTATAAATATGAACGTGAATTAAGAACACAAGGTATTAATTATATTGCTGGTGTTGATGAAGTTGGAAGAGGACCATTGGTTGGACCAGTTGTTGCGGCTTGTGTTGTCTTACTAGAAGAATTTAATTTAGATGGGCTAACCGATTCTAAAAAATTAAGTGAAAAAAAACGTGATTTTTATTTTTCAGAGATTCAAAAACAAGCTTTAGGTATTGGAATTGGAATTATCGATGAGAAGAAGATCGATGAGGTTAATATATATGAAGCTACAAAACTAGCTATGAAGCAAGCTATAGATGAGTGCTTAAAACAAGTTAAAATTGATCATGTATTAATTGATGCTATGCCACTTGATCTAAATATACCTACTACATCTATAATAAAAGGCGATTTAAAAAGTATTACTATAAGTGCAGCTTCTGTTATTGCTAAAGTTACTCGTGATAGGATGATGTATGAGCTTGATTTAAAATATCCAATGTATGGCTTTAAAAGTAATAAAGGATATCCAACAAAGAAGCATATTGAAGCGATTTGGAAGTATGGCATAATTAGTGAACATAGAAAAAGTTATGGACCGGTTAGTGATTATTTAAATAGTTTAAATAAATAAGTTTAAAAGTTGGGGATATTTTTAAAACTTCCGTATTATATTAATGATGAATGGTTGACAAGATGATTGGAAATTTTGTATAAGTTAATAAGGAGTGGTGTTATGACCAAAAATTTAGTTATTGTCGAAAGCCCTAGTAAAAGTAAAACAATAGAAAAATACTTAGGCAGTGATTATAAAGTTGTATCTTCTAAGGGACATATTAGGGATTTATCAACTACTGGCAAGTATGGATTAGGTGTTGATATAGATAATGGTTTTATTCCTAATTATGTACCTATAAAGGGAAAAAGCAGTGTTATAAAAGAATTAAAAAAAGACGTTAAAGACAGTGATTTTGTATATCTTGCAAGCGACCCTGATCGTGAGGGAGAGGCTATTGCTTGGCATTTGAAAGATGCTTTGGGTATTAAGGATAAAAATTATAAGAGAGTGTTATTTAATGAAATAACTAAGGACAAAGTAATTGAAGCTATGAAAAATCCTACTGTCATTGATGATAATTTAGTTCATAGCCAAGAGACAAGAAGAATTCTTGATAGAATTATTGGTTTTAGGTTGTCTAAGTTATTACAACGTAAAATAGGTGCTAAGAGTGCTGGAAGGGTACAGAGTGTTGCTTTAAAACTTATTGTTGATAGAGAAAGAGAAATTGAAAAGTTTAAGGCTGAAGAGTACTGGACTGTTACGGCTATTTTTCCTGAATATGAGAGTAATCTTTTTAAATATGAAGATGATGATATTGAATTAAAGAGTGAAGAAGATGCTGATCGTGTTCTTAATAGTTTGGGTGATAGTTATAAAGTAGTTAGTGTTGATGCTAAGGATAAAGCCAAAAAAAGTAAGGTGCCTTTTATTACTTCAACTTTACAACAAGAAGCTTCTACTAAATTAGGATTTCCTGCTAAAAAGACAATGAGTGTTGCTCAAAAGTTATATGAAGGTATTGATTTGGAAAATGAGACTGTGGGACTTATTTCTTATATGAGAACTGATTCTATTCGTTTGTCTGATGATTTTGTTAAGCCAGCTCAAAAGTATATTAATGATAATTATGGTAAAGAATATATTGGTTATGTAAAGGTTAGTAATAAAACTGAAAATGTACAAGATGCACATGAGGCAATTAGACCAACTAGTATTTTAAGAGAGCCGTTAAAAATAAAAAAATATTTAACTAATGATGAGTTCAAATTATATAGTTTAATTTATAAAAGAACATTAGCTTCTTTAATGAGTGATGCTAAAGTTAAACAAACTACAGTTATTTTTGATAATAATGATTATAAATTCAAAACAACTGGTCAAGTATTAGTTTTTGATGGTTATTTAAAAGTTTATAGTGATTATGAAGAAAGTGAAGATAAGGTTTTGCCTAGTATAAATGTTGGTGAATTTTATAAGGCTAATAGTGTTGAAAAGGAACAACATTTTACTAAACCACCTGCTAGATATACTGAGGCTAAACTTATTAAAGAATTGGAAGAACTTGGAATAGGTAGACCTTCAACTTATGCTAAAATAATTGATACTATAAAAGAAAGAGATTATGTAACAATAGAAGATAAAAAATTTAAACCTACGGAAATTGGAATTGAAACTACGGATAAATTACAAAGTTTCTTTAGTGATTTAATCAATGTTGAATATACTAGGGAAATGGAAGAAGATTTGGATAAAGTTGCTGAAGGTAAGCTTGTTTGGAATAGTGTTTTAAAAGAGTTTTATGATTTGTTTGAGCCAAGAGTAAAGGATGCTTTTAGTGATATGGAGAAGAAAGCTGCAGAAGAGACGGGAGAGGTTTGTCCTAATTGTGGCAGTCCTTTAGTAATTAGAAAAGGACGTTATGGTGAATTTACTGCTTGTTCAAATTATCCGACTTGCAAGTATGTAAAAAAAGAAGAAGTTGCTAATGTTGAAATTATGGATTGCCCTGAATGTGGCGGTAAAATAGTTGAAAAGATTACACATAAGGGTAAAAAATTCTATGGATGTAATAATTATCCTAAGTGTAAATTTGCTTCATGGGATAGACCTACTGGTAATTTGTGTCCTAATTGTGGTAAAATACTTGTTGAGAAGAACGGTAGTGTTAAATGCGTAGCATGTGATTATTCAGAATAATATACTGAATCGAGGTTGTGTGTAGGTATGGGTTATAGTTTATGGATTGATGATCGTCAAGATATTGAAAGATTTTATTCTAGAAGAGAAGGCTTTGGTTTTAGTAATGATCAAATAATGATTGGTGATTCTGTTTTTAGACCATTGCTTTTAGAGATTGATGGCGTTTTAAAGTGCGATTTTAGTTTGGAAGAGATTGATAGTTTTACTTGTGGATGTTCTGATTTTGAAGAGGCACGTTCTCTTTTGCTTTGTTATGGTAACTCTGATAATATTAATCCTAATATAGGTACATTATTTATTGTAAGTAGTAAGAGTGTAATTGGAAAGTATCAAGTAGTATATGATAGTCCATTATTAAAAAGTTGTGCTGATTCTATTCTGTATAAAAGAAAAAGGGGGTTACCTGAATATTTAGATAGGACTGCTATAGTACTTGAACAGGTAAGAAAAATTATTGGATATACAGATAATATGGAGGCATATCAATCAATATTGCAAAGTGAAATATTGCATCCTAAAGCTAGGGCAGCTTTAAGGCTATGTGTTAATAGTCGTACTGATAGGAATTGCACTATTGATGATAGAAGAAATGCTTTGGATGACTTTACTAAATATTGCCTAAATTATAAAACCTTTAGATCTTTTATTATATGGGAACAAAAGTATCTAAATTATAAAAAAGAGCAAGCTGCTATTAAAAGACGTGATACAATTAAGGAAATAAAAGAAGTATATGAAGCTACATTTAAGAGAGAAGAGGCAAGACGTCAGGCCTTGGATAGTTCCGTTTTAGAATCTGTTAATGCTATGCGTGATGAAAATGGGAACCTTAAATTTGATCAAATTTGGTCTCTTTATGATTTTGATGATATATATTCTAAAAGTGCTGAAAAGTTAAAATCATTAGGTATTTTACCAGATGATTATAATACTGATGGTGATAGTAAAAATGCTGGAACACGTAGAAAGATATAAAGATTATTTAAGATATGAGAAAAACTATTCTGATTATACAATTAATAGTTACAGTATGGATATTTTGGAGTTTTATGAATATTTAAAGCGAGAAAATATTGAGTATAAAAGCGTTGAATATAGTGATTTAAGGTTTTATTTAATGTATTTAAAAGATGAAAAAAAGGATAGTAATTCTTCTGTAGATCGAAAACTTAGTGCACTTAGAGGCTTTTATAATTATTTGGCAAGTAAAAAAATTGTATCAAACAATGTTTTCTTACTTGTTTCAGGTTTAAAGAAAGATAAAAAATTGCCTAGATATTTTGAATATAATGAGTTAGAGGAATTGTTTAAAATACCAGATTTAAATACACCTTTGGGGCAAAGAGATCGTTTAATTTTAGAGATGCTTTATGCTACTGGGGTTAGAGTTGGAGAACTTGTAAATATAAAGGTTTCGGACATTGACTTGTCAAGGAAGACAATTATAATTCTTGGTAAGGGTAATAAGGAACGTGAAGTTACGTATGGAGATTATTGTGAAGAAATTTTAAAATTATATTTGCATGATGGATACAATAAGATTAATAAAACTAATAGTTTATATATATTTTTAAATAATAATGGGGGAGTTTTAACTGAACGTGGTGTTAGATATATATTAAACCAAATTATTGATAAAACTAGTCTTACTAAATCTATTTCTCCTCATGTTTTGCGACATTCTTTTGCGACACATCTTTTAAATGAAGGGTGCGATTTACTTACTGTTCAAAAACTACTTGGTCATGCTAGTATAAGTGCAACACAAATATATACACATGTTTCTACGGATAGATTGAAGTCTGTTTATTATAATAGTTTTCCTAGAGCTAAAAAAGATGATTGATTTTATAAGGTCTATATGAATATAGGCTTTTTTTAGTTACTTATAGTTTTGATTTTAATTATTTAGTTGAAAAATAAAGAAATTTTTTTATTTTACTTTAAATTTTTTTTATTTTTAGCTATAATAATTTTAGTTATCGAAGGATGTGATCTTTAGATGAGGTGTGAATTTTCAAATAAAGAGGATCTTTATAGAAGAGTTAAGCCTGCTTTAAATGCTAAAAAGTCAATTCTTGATCGAGCTGGTTATACCTATATTAATCAAATTGATGTATGGAATTATTTGATTCAAGAAAAGTGGTGCAAATCACACAATTTAATGCTTTGTGATATGGTTGATGATATTTTGAAAGTTGATAATAAAGACGTTGATACATATTTAAAAAAAAAGTTAGCTAATGTAAAGAGAACACAATATTTTGATAAAGATTTAGAAATTTTATGAGGTGAGTTACATGAAAAAAAGTAATATGAAAAAAGGCAAAAATAAAGTAATTCTTACGTCTATTACTATGATGGCTTTTGTAGTAATGATTTGCTTTTTATTTATACCATTGTTTGGTGGTTTAAAGTTTGGATTAGATTTACAAGGTGGATTTGAAATTCTTTATAAAGTTGAATCTATTGATGGTTCTAAAATGAATAAGGATAAATTAACAGCAACATATAAGACTTTGAGTAAGAGAATTGATAGTTTAGGAGTTAGTGAACCTGAGATTATTTTAGAGGGTGACGATAAAATTAGAGTTAAACTTGCTGGTGTTACAGATCCAGACCAAGCACGTTCACAATTATCTACTGTTGCAACTTTGTCATTTAGAGATACTGATGATAATTTATTAATGACTAGTGATGTATTAAAAGCTGGTGGTGCTAAAAAAAGTACTGATTCTTCTGGAAATCCAGCAGTATTATTATCTGTAAAAGATAAAGACAAATTTTATGAAGTTACTAATGCTGTAAAAGATTATGACTCAAATATGATTGTTATTTGGTTAGATTATAATGAAATGACTGATAGTTATAAAAAAGAAGGAAACAAGTGTGGTAGTAGTGAAAGTAATTGTTTAAGTGCTGCTACTGTTTCCCAAGGATTTGCTAGTGATGTTATCATTCAAGGTAACTTTACTGAAGAAGAAGTTGATAGCTTAGTTGATTTAATTAATAGTGGTTCTTTACCAAGTAAATTAACAGAATTATCTTCTAAAACGGTTGGAGCATCTTTTGGGGATGATACATTAAATAAAACTTTAATAGCTGGAATTGTTGGAGTAGCTTTAATTGGTTTGATGTTAATATTTATTTATCATTTTGCGGGAGTTATTTCTACTATTTCAATTATTTTATATACATTCTTAGTATTCTTAGTATTTTGGGTAGTAGGTGGAGTTCTTACTCTTCCTGGTATTGCGGCTCTTGTTTTAGGTATAGGTATGGCTGTTGATTCTAACGTTATTACCTTTGCTAGAATAAAAGAGGAATTATATAAAGGTAAAAGTTTACCATTAGCTTTTAAGGATGGTTCTAAGAGTAGTTTTAGTGCTATTGTTGATTCTAATTTAACAACTTTACTAGTAGCTATTATTATGTTTATTTTTGGTGAATCTAGTATTAAAGGATTTGCTACTATGACAATAATTACTGTTATAGTTACTATGTTTACTATGGTATTTATTACTAGATGGTTAATGAGACTTTTTGTAAAGACAAATTATTTTAATGATAAAACAAATTTATTTATAGCTGTAAAGAAAGATGATATACCTGATGTTTCTAAAAATGAAGGTATTAAAAAGGTATCTTTTGCTAATGTAAATTTCTTAAAAAATAAGTTTATTTATTTTGGAGCTTCTATTTTAGTTATATTAGTTGGTTTTGGTGTAATGTGCGTTAAGGGACTTAATTTAGGAATTGATTATAGAGCTGGTACTGATATTACTATAGCAACTGATACTTCTTTAACTGAAAAAGATATAGTTAGTGATTTAGATAGTTTAAATTTAAAGAGTGAGGGTATTGATATTACTGATAGTGAAATAGTTATTAGAGTTGATGAAGCCTTAGATGGTGATACAGTTAAAAACGTTAATAATTATTTTGAAGAAAAATATGATGCTAAAGTAAATATTGGAGTTGTTTCAAATGTAGTTAAAAAAGAATTAGCTAAAAATGCTGTTATTTCAATATTAGTTGCTTTAGTTGGAATAATTGCTTATGTATCTTTACGTTTTAAGTTTAGTTATGCTATTTCTGGTGTTATTGCTTTGATACATGATGTTTGTATAATGATTTCTTTATTTGCTATTTTTAGATTAGAAATTTCTTCTATGTTTATTGCTGCATTACTCGCAATAATTGGTTATTCAATAAATGATACGATAGTTACATTTGATAGAATTAGAGAGCTTTCTAAGAAAAATAGCAAAATGACAAAAGATGAGTTAGAGCAATTAGCTAATAAAGGAATACAAGAAACACTTGATCGTACTATTTGTACTTCAATTACTACTTTGATACCAGTAATTGTACTTATATTCTTAGGATCAAAAGAAATTTTAACATTTAATATAGCTATGTTGATTGGTTTAATAGCAGGTACTTATTCATCAATATTTATTTCTGTTGCTTTATATGTTATTTTTGAAAAAAAGTCATTAGGAAAAGCAAAAAAAGAAAAGAAAGTTTATAAAGATGATGTTGAAGAAAAGAAAATTAAAGGGGTTAATTGTTAACGAGAGGAGGAATTCCTACGTCTAAAGGTAAAGATAATATCTGTTTTGAAGATGTTTTAGAAAAGTTAAAATATATAGAAGATGAGAAGCAAATGGAGGTTATTAAGAAAGCCTATAAGTTTGCTTCTCTTAAGCATAGCGGACAATTTCGTAAAAGTGGGGAAGAATACATTGTTCATCCTTTGAATGTTGTTGCTATACTTACTACAATTTATGCTGATTATGAAACTATATCAGCTGGATTTTTACATGATGTATTGGAAGATTGCGATTGTACTGTAGAAGAAATGGAAAGTGAGTTTGGTCCTGAAATTACAAAATTGGTTCAAGGAGTTACAAAACTTAGTAAAATTCATTTTTCTACTGAGAATGATTATTTGATTGATTATTATAAGAAAATAATAGTTGGTATGAGTGAAGATGTTAGGGTAATAATAATTAAATTGGCAGACCGCTTACATAATATGCGAACATTATGGGCTCTTCCTGAAGATAGGCAAAAAGTTAAGGCTCATGAAGCTTTGGATATTTTAGCACCTATTGCTCATCATTTAGGTATTCATAAGATTAAAAGTGAACTGGAAGACTTATCTTTACGATATTTAAAACCAGAGGTTTTTTACGATATTGCAGAAAAGTTAAATAAAACAAAACTTGAACGTGATAAAACAGTTTATGATATGCAGACTGAGGTAAGTAATTTATTAAATGAACATCATATTAATCATGAAATCAAGGGTAGAGCTAAAAGCATATATAGTATATATAACAAACTAGATAAGGGTAAAAAATTTAGTGATATATATGATTTGTTAGCTTTACGTATTTTAGTTAATACCGAGCAAGAATGTTATTTAGCTTTGGGAATTATTCATTCTAAATTTAGACCACTTCCTAATAGATTTAAGGACTATATAGCTATGCCAAAGCCTAATATGTATCAGTCTTTACATACTACCGTATTTGGTATAGATGGCTATTTATTTGAGATTCAGATTAGAACATATGATATGGATGAGGTAGCAGAAAATGGTATTGCTTCACATTGGGCTTATAAGGAAAATGGCGGTTCTAAATCAGTTGCTAATCTACAAACAACAACAGAACAAAAACTACAATTCTTTAAATCAATTATAGATTTAAGTAAAGATAAAATGAGTAGTGAAGAATTTGTTAATAGTGTTAAAGATGAAGTATTAAATAACAATATATATGTTTTTACACCTAAAGGTGATGTTATTGAACTACCTAGAGGAGCTACACCACTTGACTTTGCTTATAAGATTCATACTAAAGTTGGAGAAACAACTGTTGGAGCAATTGTTAATAATAATATAGTTCCTTTAAATTATGAATTACAAGATAATGATATTGTAAAGATTAATACTAATAAGAATTCTACACCATCTAAAGAATGGATTAATATGGTAAAGGCTACTCAAACTAAAAATAAAATACGTAGTTTCTTTACTAAAAATGAACATGACATATATGTTGAACGTGGTAAATATAGTTTAGAAAAGGAATTACGCAAAAGAAAAATTGTTTTTAGCGAATTCTTTAGTGATGAAAATATTAAAAAGATTTGTGATAACTTTAAACTAGAAGATTTGGAAGATATATATTTAGTTGCGGGTAACGGTAGAGTTGCTGTTAATGCTATAATCAATCTTATTGATAAGGTAGATGAGGTTATAGCTCCTAAAGTTGTTAAGGTTTCAACTACTAGTACTGATGCTGATATAATTGTTAGTGGAATTGATAAAGTTAAAGTTAATTTAGCAAATTGTTGTAATCCTATTTATGGTGATGAAATTATTGGTTATATTACTAAGGGAAATGGTATAAGTGTACATAGGATTAATTGCCATAACTTATCTATGTTAGAGGATAGAACTCTTGAAGTAACATGGAATTCTAATAGTAATAAGCGTTATTTAACATCTATTTTAGTTTATACAAATAGTGCTGATAATAATATGTTAAATTTAATGCAGACTGTTTCTATGTTGAATGTTAATGTTGATGAAATTAAGACTATTACTAGAGGAGAAAATTCAATTTATGAAATTAGTTGCTATGTAACTGGTCTTGAACAACTTAATAAGGTCTTTACTGCAATAGGTAAAAATGTTTTTGTTGATAAAGTTGAGAGGGTTATACGATGAGAGTTTTAGTTCAAAGAAGTGGTTCTGCTAAAGTTGTAGTGGATGATAGTGTTGTTGGTAGCATTGATAGTGGCTTAGTTTTACTTGTTGGTTTTACTGATGGTGATGATATAGATAAGATTAAGTATTTAGCTAAAAAAGTAGTTAATCTTCGTATTTTCCCTGATGAAAATGATGTTATGAATAAGAGTATTTTGGAGTTTGGTGGTAGTATTCTTTCTGTTTCACAATTCACTTTATATGCTGAATGTAGTAAGGGAAATAGACCTAGTTATATTGCAGCTATGAAAAACAGTGAGGCTGAAAAATACTATGAAATGTTTAATGAAGAATTAAGGAAATATGTAAAAGTTGAAACTGGCATTTTTGGAGCAGATATGAAAGTAAATCTTACTAATATTGGGCCAACAACAATATGGTTAGAGAGGTGAGATGATGTTTAAGAATAAGTTTAATTATCATTTAATTAATTGGCTTGCTTTACTTGCATTATTATATATTGCTTTTTCAAATATTAATTTATGGTTAGGAATACTTGGAAAAGTAGTTCAGGTTATGGCACCATTTATAATTGCTTTTGCATTTGCTTATGCACTTACACCTTTTGTAGAACTTTTACAAAGAAAAGGATTAAGTCATAAATTAGCAGTTTCTATAACTATTCTTGGAGCGGTAATAATTATAGTGGGATTATTAGTTATTACGTTACCTCTTTTATATGATCAGTTAAGTTTATTAGTAGGAATGATTGGAGATATTACTGATAGTATTGGTAGTAAGTTTCATATTAATTTAGGGGACTTTGAACTTAAAATTACTGATGCTTTGAATTCTACTTTAAAAGATTTAAGTACTGTTATTTCTAGTACGACAATAGTTTTTATTAACAAGTCACTTAGTTTTATTAGTAAGTTTATAGTAGGCTTTGTTGCTTTTATTTATTTCTTAACTGATATGGATAAGATTCATAAATGGATTAAGAACGTTACTTTATCTTTTAGTAAAAGATTTTATAATTATGTTAAATGCATGGATTATGAGCTAGGTAATTATTTGAAAGGACTTGGAATATTTATGATTATTCAGTTCTTTGAGTATAGTTTCTTATTCTTTATTGTAGGTCATCCTAACTGGTTGATTCTAGGTATACTTGCTTGTCTTACTACTGTTATTCCTTATTTTGGAGGAGTTATTACTAATGTTATTGCGATTATTATGGCAAGTGTTGTGTCAGTTCCTTTAGTTATTGCTACCGTCATTATATGCTTGATTTTTCCACAAATTGATGGATATGTTATTTCTCCTAGAGTTTATGGAAAAACAACAGGAGTTAGTCCTTTAATTACAATAATGGCTGTTTCCGTTGGAGGTACTTTGGCTGGTATGTGGGGAATTGTTTTAGCGTTACCAGTATACTTATTGATTAGAACTACTTATAAGTTTTATGAAGATGAAATATCTGAGGGAGTAGACAAGATTAAAGAAAAAGTTAGTTAAAAGACTAAATAGATTATGGATATTTAAAGGTATATGTAACTTATACCTTTTCTTATTGGAATGGATTTACTTAGCTTATGGTCATCATCAGGCTAGCTGTATAAGTATATATAATAATGGGGTATTATCTGAAGATGATTATGGTGGAGTTATAAGACATATTTCTGAATTTTCTTAATAATCAAGAACCGGTATATAAATCTTATAAGAAAAAAATGTAATTTGTGAAAATGCTAAATTAATATTTAAATGAAAAAACTATTGTTTTGATTAGTTTTTTGCGTTATAATAACTTTGTTCTTGGAAGGAGTAAATTATTGATAAAGCAGAGAGAAAGTATGGTTGGTGAAAATACTTGTTTAAAAATAATTGAAGACATCCATAATATAAGAAAACGGGTTACTACGTTATAAGTATTTTGAGTTAATAAAATAAGGTGGCACCACGGAGAAATTCGTCCTTAGGGTGTTACCTTTTTTGTTTTTATAGGAGGTAAGTAATGATACAAAGACAAAAAGGCTGTATTGATTTATATGGTAGAGAAGCTAAGATATGGAAGTATGTTGAGAGTGTAATTGATGCAACAATGGAAAAATATAATTATAATTATATTAGAACACCTATTTTTGAAGCAACTGAGTTATTTCACAGAGGAGTTGGAGAAACTACCGATATAGTTACTAAGGAAAGTTATGACTTTGTTGATAAGGGTGATCGTAAGATTACGTTAAGACCAGAGGGAACGGCTGGAGTAGTAAGAAGCTATATTGAAAATAAGATGTATGGGGATCCAAATCAACCTGTTAAAGTTTATTATAATGGAACGATGTATCGTTATGAGAGACCACAGTCAGGTAGGGATAGAGAACTTACACAGTTTGGTATGGAAATATTAGGTAGTGATGATCCTTTAAGTGATGCAGAGATTATTAGTGCAGCAGTTAATGTTTATAAAATGCTTGGATTGAAGGAAATCAAAGTTAATCTTAATACACTTGGAGATACTGAAAGCCGTAATAATTATCGAGAAGCTCTAATCAATTATTTCAAACCACATATAAATGAACTATGTGAAGATTGTAAAGATAGATTAGAGAAGAATCCATTACGTATTTTGGATTGTAAAGTAGATAGTGATAATCCATTATTATTAAATGCGCCTACAACTTTAGATTATTTGAATGATGAGAGTAGAGATAGATTTGAAAAGGTTCAGGATTATTTGAATATTATGCAAATAAAGTATGAAATAAATCCAAGAATTGTTCGTGGGCTAGATTATTATAGTCATACCGTATTTGAAATTGAAGCTAAAGTAGAAGGTTTTGGTTCTAACAACGTTATTGGTGCTGGTGGAAGATATAATGGTCTTGTTAATCAATTAGGTGGACCAGAGACAGCTTGTGTTGGTTTTGCTTCAGGAATTGGTAGACTTGTTATGGCTTTGGAACTTGAAAAGGTAAAATTACCTATTGTAGAAGGTATTGATTTATTTTTAATGTATGTTAATGAAGATGAAAAGAAATATGCTGCATATTTAGCACAGGAATTAAGAATGGCTGGCTTTATAGTTGAGACTGAATATACTGGTAGAGGATTAAAGGCTCAGTTTAAACAAGCGGATAGACTTAATGCTAAGTATATAGCTGTTTTAAATAGTGAAGATCTTAATAATAATGAAATTAAAATTAAAGATAATAAGTCTAAGGAAGAAGAAGTTATTAGTTTGGATGCCTTAATTTATTATTTAGATGAAAAATTAAATACTATGGAAGATGAAGCAGAAGACTTTGATTTTGACTTGGAACATGAATGTGAATGTTCTGGTCATGGACATCATTGTTGCGGAAATGGTTGCTGTCACGAAGAGGAGGAAGAATAATGAAAAGTATTGCTTTAGGTGAATTAAAAAAGCATTATAATGAAGAAGTTACAATAAGCGGCTTTGTTGATGAAGTAAGAAATTTGAAATGGGTACAATTTATAGTACTTAGAGATGCTACTGGTAAGGTACAAATTACTATTGAAAAGAGTGAAGAAAAGAATAAGGAATTAGTTGAATTAGTCGATAATTTGACTGTTGAATCAACAATTAAAGTTACTGGTAAAATTATGGAATCTCCTAGTGTAAAACTAAATGGAATGGAAATGATACCAAATACTATTGAAGTTACTAGTAAAAATGAGGGAGAACTTCCATTTAATTATAAGGATTTAACAACCGTTAATTTGGATACTAGACTTGATTATAGATATATTGATCTTAGAAGTGATAAAAATATTTTAATGTTTCAAGTTCAAAGTACTATGGTTAGATTTATGAGAGAATATTTGTATAATAATGGTTTTACAGAAATTCATACTCCTAAGATGATTGGAGCAGCAAGTGAATCTGGTTCAGAAGTATTTGAGGTAAAGTATTTTGATAGAAAGGCATATCTTGCCCAGAGCCCACAGTTTTATAAACAAATGGCTTTAGCGTCAGGCTTTGGTAAAGTTTTTGAAGTAGCACCTTGTTTTAGAGCAGAAAATTCAAATACAAGTCGTCATGCAACGGAATTTACTTCATTTGATGTAGAGTTTGCTTATATTGATGATTTTAATGATGTTATGGACTTAGAAGCAGAAATGTTAAAATATGCTTTAGAGAAAACTAATGCTATTTACGGAGAAAAAGTTAAAGAATTATTTGATACTGAGGTAGTAGTTCCAACAACACCATTCCCTAAGATGCGACTTGCAGATATTTATAAAGAATTAGAAGAAAGATATGGATATCATGTTGATGATTCTGAAAAGAATGATTTAACAACAGAGGCTGAAAGATTAACATATAAACTAGCAATGGATAAGTTTAATTCCGAATTCTTGTTTGTTATTGACTTTCCAGCAGAGAAGAGAGCTTTCTATCATATGAGAGATGAAAATGGAATCTTACAGGGTTATGATTTGATCTGGAGAGGTGTTGAAATCACAACTGGTGCACAAAGAGAACATCGTTATGAAGAAATAGTTAAAAATGCTAAAGAAAAAGGTTTAGGAGAAGATGTTAAGTTCTATTTAGATTTCTTTAAGCATGGATGCCCTCCACATGGTGGTTTTGCGATCGGAGTAGATAGACTTACTATGTTACTTCTTGGAATTCCTAGTGTTAAAGAAGCACAATTCTTATTTAGAGGACCTAATAGATTAAAGCCATAATATATCTAATAAAATATAATGATTAAAAGTACTTATCTTTAAAGAAAGTACTTTTTTTCTAGAACTTTTAGTTTTCATATATATTAATTTTTATTGTTTTATGCTATACTTAGTAATAATAGGTATTGGTGATATCATGAAGACAAAAAATGAATCTTTTACTGAAAATCCTTCTAATAATTTAGAAAAGAAAACAACAATTAGTGTTACTAAACGTAAGAGAGTGAAAAAGAAATTAAAACAATCTGATATTAAGAAGTATTCTATGAATGAGTTAGATCATGTTATTTTAAAAATTAAAGCTAATGAAAGAAAATATATGATGACTTTTTCTAGTATTATATTAGTTGTATTTGTTTTGGTTTCTTATATTGTTTTTTCTTCTGTTCAAGAACGTAATAAATATAATCTTTTAAGAAATGGAGGTTTACTTATTGAATTTAAAACTAAAGAAAATGGACTTGGTGACATAATTGATTTAGTTGATGTTGATACCTTTTCTGATAGTAGTGATGTTTTTGATACTTATGATGTTACCATTACTAATGGTTCAAAAGATAGTAAAGAATTTCAAATATTTATTGTTGATGATGAGGAAATGATAGATTTTGATAATTGTAAAGACATATTTTTAGATAGAAAGTTTTTAAGATATAGTATTAATGGTGGTAGTCAGATGGAGCTTACTGATGATTCAGAAAGTATACTATCTGGTACTTTGAAGGCTGGAGAATCCATAAAATATAGTATAAAAGTATGGGTTAGTGATACTTATAAGAATACTCCTCATTACCATGGTAAAATAGTTGTAAAACAAGTAAATAAAAAGAAGACTAGTTAAAATTTAGATACTAGTCTTTTACTTTTATAAATTCATGGATTATCTGATTAGTTAGATAGGGGTATTCTAAGTACGAAAAGTGTCTTGATTTAGGATAGACTATGAGAGCAGAATCTTTAATTAGATTATTTATTTTTTGACCATCACTTAGTGGTGTTGCATCATCTAATTTGCCCCAAATTAATAAACACTCTGATGTTATATTTTTAAAGTATGGTAGAAGATCTTCATTAACTATGTTTTTGAAGGTATTTCGCATCTCTTTAGGAATTTCTTTATAGTCATCTGATGCAAATATATTTAGTAGCTTTTTATGATATTTTTCTTTGTTTTTCAGATGACTAGTTATTTTTTTTAATAATTTATATAGTTTTATTTTTAGATATTGTTTTAATGTTTTTTTGGGCTTAATACCGGCAATATCTATTAAGATCATTTTATTAATTGGAATTTTATATTTACTTGATAATAAGTTAGCAATTCTTCCACCAAATGAATGGGCTATTATGATAGGATCTTTAATTTTTAATTTGGACATAAAAGCAATTATTAATTCTGTATAGTCATAGATTGTTAATTCTATTTTAGGAATTTTACTATTACCAAAGCCTGGGTAATCAATAATGTAAATTGTGTAATTATCTTTAAAGAAATTAATAATATTATTAAATGTATTTCTAGTATTACCCCATCCAGGGAGAATTAACATTGTTTCTTTTTTATCTCCATATTTTTCATAGTATATGGAAAGGCCTTTTGAATTGAAATACATAATATTCACCTATGATAGTGTATGTTCTAATGTCAAATTAGTGAAAAAACTTGTTTTATATAATTTGCTTATGATATAATTAAGATGTCAGAAAGATGCGAGACCGACATTTTTTAAAACCGACTAAAATAACGATACGGGAGTTTTGATCAGCTATTGGTGTTGAAGGCTTGTATTTATACAAGAATCCTAAAGATAGCGTAAGGACACCCACCTGGTCTGATGACTGGTTTTATCGTTTGTTAGGACGCTCTAGTCTGACTTTTTTTGATGATTAAATTATACTAATATAAATTATAGGGGGATGTGGTGGTATGTCTAAGTTTATGAGACTTTCAAAAATTATTGGTGAAGAAAAAGTTGACCTAATGAGTAAAAAGTGTGTTCTTGTTTTAGGATGCGGTGGAGTAGGCGGATATGTTTGTGAAGGCTTAGTAAGAAGCAATATTGGTAAAATTATTATTGTGGATTTTGATGTTGTTGATGAAAGTAATATTAATAGACAAATAATAGCTTTAGAGTCGACTATTGGTATGAAAAAAGTAGACGTTTTAGAAAAAAGAATAAAAGATATTAATAAAAATTGCGAGGTTATTAAAGTGGACAAATTTATTGACACTAGTAATCTTTGTGATTTATTTAAATATGATATTGATTATTTTGTTGATGCTTGTGACACTATTTCAACAAAGAAAGCGATAATTGATGAATGCTTGGCTAGGGGGATTAAATTTATTGAAAGTATGGGAACAGGCAATAAATTTGATCCTACGAAATTAGAAATTATTGACATTAGAAAAACAGTTAACGATCCATTAGCTAGAATAATTAGAAAGTATGTAAAGGATAAAAAAATAAACAAAAAAATAATGGTGTTGTCTTCTCTTGAACTTCCTGTAAAGACTGGTGATATAACGCCTGGTTCAACGGCTTTTGTACCAGCTTGTGCTGGGTTTACTATTGCTTCGTTTATAGTTAGAGAGTTAATGGAAATAGATAATTAGTATCAACTAAAAATACCTCTTTGAAGAGGTATTTTTTTTAAAATTTTCTATAAAGTCCTATTGCTTTACCTAGAATAGTTACTTCTTTTAAAATTATTGGTTCCATTGTATCGTTTTCTGGTTGTAGTCTAAAATAACCATTTTCTTTATAAAATGTTTTTACAGTGGCTTCGTTGTCAGAGTTCATTGCTACAACAGTATCACCGTTACGAGCAGTATTTTGTCTTTCAACGATTAGAATGTCCCCATCAAAAATCCCAACATTTATCATTGATTCACCACTTACTTTAAGAGTAAATATTTCTTTATTAGGATTAATTAGATTTGAAGGTAGGGCAAAGTATTCATCTGGCGTTTCTATTGCCTCAATTGGAGTACCAGCAGTTACTTTTCCTAGTAATGGTACTTCCACAACATTTTCATCTTTTTCAATATATTCATTGGGAACTAATACTTCTATTGTTCTATTTTTACTGTTACCTTTTTTTATATATCCTTTTTCCTCTAGTTTTGTTAGATGAAAGTGAATAGTAGCGGGTGAATTTAGATTAGCTTTTGCACCGATTTCTCTAACAGTTGGAGGATAACCATTTTTAGCAATTAATTTTTTAATTACTTGTAGTATATATTCTTGTCGTGTAGTAAGTTTTTCCAATTAAATCACTCCTCACTTTGAGTTTATCACTCATAGTGTAAAATGTCAAACAAATGTTTTAATATTCTATTGACACGAACCTTTGTTTGATATAAAATTAAGTTGTGATTGAGAGGAGTGAGATATATGACATTGATTAAAAAAAATATTAAGAAGGGTTTAATTATTTTAATTATATATTCTATATTTACTTTATTTTTATATATGGCTTCAGATAGAATACGCAAACTTGAAGTTATGGGATATGTTCCTATGGTGGAATTGTTTAAGTAATAATCACTAAAAGTATGATATACTAATTACAGGTGATTATAATGAAAAAAATTATTTTAGTTGATGGAAATAATTTATTATTTAGAAGCTTTTATGCTACAGCATATCAGGGTGTTATAATGAAAAATTCTAAAGGATTTCCTACTAATGCTTTGTATGGTTTTATTAATATGATGAATAAGATAATTAAAGAAGAAGTTCCATCATATATAATGGTTGCTTTTGATAAGGGGAAAACTTTTAGGCATGATAAATATGAAAGTTATAAGGCCGGTAGACAAGCGATGCCGGATGAATTAAAAATGCAATTTCCTAAAGCAAAAGAAGTATTAACAGCTATGGGAATTAAGTATTATGAAACTGATAATTATGAAGCTGATGATATTATAGGTACTCTTGCTAGGAAGGTTGACGATGAAGATGAATTTGTTGGAACTATAATTAGTAGTGATAAAGATTTATTACAGTTAATTAGTCATGATGTTGTAGTGAAATTATTAAAGCAAACTGGTAGTATAATGATGAATGAAGATGAATTTAAAAATACTTATCAGGTTGAACCAAGTAAAATGATTGATTTAAAGGCTCTTATGGGAGATTCTAGTGATAATATTCCTGGAGTTAAGGGAATTGGTGAAAAAACAGCTATTAATCTTTTGGCTAAGTATGGTAGTTTGGATGGTGTATACGCTAATATTGATAGTATAAGTGGTAAGACTAAAGAAAAGTTACTTACTGATAGAGAAAATGCTTATATGAGTTATGATTTAGCTACAATATATAGAGAGGTACCTTTAGATTTTACTTTGGATGATTGTAAATATGTTAAAGGGAATAATAGTGAATTAATTAAATTATTAGAAGAATTTGAGTTTCATTCATTATTAAAGAAAATGGATTTAAATAGTGATACACCTAGTCTTGAGAAGAGTAATGATGAGACTATTAATATTTGTGATATTAGTAATTTTAATGGTAAAAAGGACTTTGCTTTTTATTTAGAGACTAGGGGATTTATTTATAGTAAGAGTGATATATTAGGTATTGGTATTTATGATGGTACTAATGGTTATTTTATAGACAAGGATAGTATAGTTAAGTATAAAGATTTATTTTTAAATGAATATTGTAAGTTTACGTATGATTTAAAGAAAGCTATTGTTGTTTTAAATAAGTTAGGTATTAAGTTTAAAAATGTTACTTTTGATACTATGATTGCTACATATTTACTTGATTATGTTGTTAAGGATGATATAAGCTTTGTAGCACAAGCTTTTGATGTTAAAATACCAAGATATGAAGATTTATATGGAACTGATAAGAGACCTATTGATGTTGGTCAAGATTTATTAGCTGATATTTGTTGTCGCAAGGCTAAATTCATTTATGATACTAGGGAACAATTATTGGAAGGATTAAGAAATGATAAAGAGCTTGATTTGTTCTGTAATATAGAAATGCCACTTACTTATGTACTTGCAGATATGGAAATAACAGGTATTAAGGTTGATGATGAATACTTAAAGAGTGTTGAAGTTGATTTAAAAAAACAACTTGATGTATTAGAAGAGAAAATTTATTTAGATGCAGGTTGTAAATTTAATATTATGTCGCCAGCTCAACTTTCTAAAGTTTTATTTGAAGATTTGGCTATTCCTTATCCTAAGAAAGTAAAGGATAATAAGTATTCTACTAGTAAGGATATATTGGAAAAGATAGTTTCTTTTAATCCGATTGTTGACAAGATACTTGAATATCGTACGTTGGCAAAATTATACACTAATTATGCTGTTGGACTTAGAGATGAAATTAGAGATGATGGAAGAATACATACTATTTTTACACAAACATTAACACGTACTGGTAGACTTTCTAGCATTAGTCCAAACTTACAAAATATTCCGTCTAGTTCTGAATATTCTAAACTTATTAGAAGGGCTTTTATTCCTGATGAAGGATGTAAAATATTATCTGGTGATTATTCACAAGTTGAACTTAGAATTTTTGCTCATATGTCAGGGGCTACTAATTTAATTAATGCTTTTATTAATGATGAAGATATTCATACTAGAACAGCAGCTGATATATTTGGTGTTTCTCCTTCAGAGGTTACTAAAGATATGAGAAGAACGGCTAAGGCTGTTAACTTTGGTATTTTGTATGGTATTAGTAGTTTTGGATTATCTGAAGATTTGGGAGTTGACTTTACAACTGCTAAAAAGTTCATTGATAAATATTTAGAAACTTATCCAGGAATTAAGGATTTTCAAGAAAAAGAAATAGAAGAGGCTCATCAATTTGGTTATGTTAGAACTTTGATGAACAGAAAGAGAGTTATTGAAGAACTTAAAAATAAGAATTATATGATTCGTAGTAGTGGGGAAAGAATGGCTCTTAATACTCCTATTCAAGGAACGGCAGCTGATATTTTAAAGAAAGCTATGGTTGAGATATATGCTGAGTTTGAAAAGAGAAATTTGAAAAGTAAAATGTTAATTCAAGTACACGATGAACTTGTATTTAATGTATTATTAAGTGAAATTGATGAAGTAAAAGAAATTGTTGCTAATATTATGGAAAATACATTTAAATTGGATGTACCATTAAAAGTTGATATTGAAATTGGTGATAATTGGTATGAAGCTAAATAGAGGATATTATGAAATATAAGTTATTGTTTATGATAATCTTAGTTCATTAATAAATGATAATGATATAGAAAAAATTCTTCCTTATCATTCTTCTTTAGAATTAACTTCTTTACTTACTAAAATATTTGGCGATATTATATGAAACAGTAAAATGGTAGCTTTTCAATTTGAATTTGTTAAATAGAAAATATAGAGAGGAGATGTTTTTATGCCTGAAAAACCAGAGGTTATTACAGTATGTAATAGTTTAAAACCTAGGATAGTTGGTCATAAGATTACAGGATGTAATGTATATTGGGATAATATTATAGCTTATCCTACTACTGATGAGTTTAAAAAACAAATTATAGGACAAGTTATTAATGATATAAAAACTAGAGGGAAATTTATTGTAATTGATTTAGATAATGATTCTTTACTTATTCATTTGCGAATGGAAGGAAAGTTTTTCTTTAGAAAAGTAGGAGAAGAAATTGCCAAACATGAACATGTTGAGTTTATTTTAGATGATGATATAAGTTTTAGGTTTCATGATGTTAGAAAATTTGGAAAAATGTATTTAATACCTAAAGATTCGATAGAAAAGATGAAGCCACTTTGTGATTTGGGATTAGAATTTTATGATAAAAATTTAACTAAAGAATACTTGTATAGTAAAATTCATAATAAAAAATTACCTATTAAAACGGTATTACTTGATCAAAGTATTATAGCTGGAATTGGTAATATATATGATGATGAGATTTTGTTTAAGAGTGGGATTTCTCCTTTTAGAAAGTCTTGTGATGTTACTTTAAGTGAATGCGACAAAATTATCAAGAATACTATAGTAGTATTAGATGAAGCTATAAAAAAAGGAGGAACAACGATTAGAAGTTTTACTTCTAGTGAGGGAGTTCATGGCCTTTTTCAAAATGAATTACTTGTTCATGGAAGGGTAGGAAAACAATGTAAAGTATGTGGTAGTATTATTAGTAAAGATAAGATTGGTGGTCGTGGTAGTTACTTTTGTACTGAATGTCAAAAATAAAAGGAGCCATTTATGACTAAAAATAAAAAATTTGTAGTTATAATATTATTTCTATTGATTGAAAGTTTTTGCTTACAATATTTTTCAAATAACAATGAAGAGTTAGTTCTTAAAGAAGAAAATAAAACTGTAGATTGGAACTTTGTTGTTAAGCAGGTTGATGATAAAACGATAGATAACTATCGAAAAGATTATAATAATCAAGATATTATAGGAGAACTAGTTATTGCTAATTCTAATTTTAAAGAGATTGTTGTACAAACTAATGATAATGAGTTTTATTTAGATCATTCGGTTGATAAAACTTATAATAGGCTTGGTAGTATATTTATGGATTATCGAAATATGGTTGATGATAGAAAAATAATTATTTATGGTCATAATTCAGAGGATATTTATACAGAGTTTAATTTGTTAGAAAATTATTTAAATTTTGATTATTATAGAGAACATCAAGATATCTACTTTAAAACAATTAATAATAATTATCATTATAAAGTTTTTTCAGTATTTATAGTTATTAATGACTATAGATATATTAATCTTAATTTTAGTGATGATGAGTATAATAAACATTTAAAATATTTGAAGGAACAGTCTGTATATGATACCTATATAGATGTTAATGATAATGATGAAATAATTGTGTTACAAACTTGTTATTTTCAACCTAAGAATTCTTATTTGGTTGTAGTAGGTAAAAAAGTTAATTGATAATTAATTTTTTCTTGCAATTTTAGAGTAATTTGATATAATTGTGTGGTTTGAGGTGATAATATTGAAAAAAACTAAGATTATTTGTAGTATTGGTCCTGCATCTTTGGATTTTGATGTAATGAGCAAAATGGTTATGGCTGGAATGAATGTTGCTAGAATTAATTTTACTCATGCTACATTGGAAGAGAGATTAAAAGCTATTGATTCTGTTAATAGAGTTAGAAGTGAACTTGGCAGCAATATTGCGATTTTATGGGATACTAAGGGGCCAGAATTTAGATCTGGATTATTAGAGAATAAATCAATTGAGTTAATTGAAGGAAATACAATTAAAGTTGTAAAGGAGAAAATTGTTGGTAATTCTCAAGCTATAAGTGTTAATCATCCTGAAGCTTTGGATAGTTTAAATATTGGAGATCTTTTATTACTTGAAAATGATAAAATGCGTTTACAAGTTATTGAAAAAACTGATGAGTATTTAAACTGTAAAATTATTGCTGGTGGTATTTTGGGAGAAAGAAAGAGTATAAGTGCTCCTGGTGTAAAATTAGATATACCTTATATTAGTGATTTAGATAGAGAGGATATTGAATTTGCTTGTTTACACGGTGGTGAATACTTAGCTATTTCTTTTGTATCTTGTAAAGAAGATGTACTTGAAATTAAGGAATTGTTAAAAAAGTATAATCGTGAAGATTTACAAATTATTTGTAAGATAGAAAGTGATTTAGGAATTACTAACTTGAAGGAAATATTGGAAGTTAGTGATGGTGTTATGGTAGCTAGAGGTGATTTAGGAACTGAAGTTTCATATACTAAATTGCCAATTATTCAAAAGAGAATGATTAAAACTTGTCGTGAAATGGGTAAGCTATGTATTGTTGCTACTGAAATGCTTGAGACAATGATGGAAAATTCTCGTCCTAAGAGAGCTGAAACTAGTGATATAGCTAATGCTGTATTAGATGGTACTGATGCTGTTATGTTAAGTGGAGAAACTACTGTTGGTAAACATCCAATTGAAACTGTTGCAGCTATGGCTAAAATTTGTGAAGAAACTGAACGTTATGCTGAGTTTGATTACATTAATGAAAAGAGTGAAGTTAACTCTATTCCTGAAGCAATTGCAGAAAATGTAGTTGAAAGTTCTAATCGTTTGGGTGCTAAACTTATTTGCGCCGCAACTATTACTGGTACTACTGCAAAGTTAATTAGTAATTTTAAACCAAAGGCACCAATTTTGGCTTTATGTCCTAACGATGAAATTTGCTATAGATTGGCTTTAAACTGGGGAGTTTATGCTAAAACTATTCCTATGTTTAGTTCAACTGATGCAGTACTAAATGCTAGTGTTGAAGAAGGTTTAAAGTTTATGAGCCTAGAAAAAAATGATCGTATTGTTTTAACTGGTGGATTCCCAACTACTGGAGAAGCTAGTACTAATTTAATGAAAATAGAAGAGATTAAATAAAAAAGAAGTTACTTTTTGGTAACTTCTTTTTTTAATAATTCATATTGTTTATATAGTTTTTGAACGCCATTTTCTAAAAAATAATAGTGAAGTATATAAGGTATAAATAAGGCTAAGGCTATGTAGAAGAGAAGGAGTAGAGTTATATTTTCTAGCATAATACCAAAGAGTAAAAATAGTATAGATATTAATCCTACGAAAACAGTTACAATTAAATGAACCAATCTTTCATGTTGGAATATTTGAATTTGGGTTAAATGGTCATTTATTATTTCTTTATCTTTAATATTTTTTTCATTTATTATTTTATCTATTTTATTTAAATAGTTACTTAGTGATTCTCTCATAAGGTATTATATTCTTTCTGTGATAGCACTATTGTCAAAGTCTTCTTCCATTAAAAGCTCATGGATTTCTTCTTCTTTGGTATCAAGGTATACTTCTTCAATACGGTCAACACGACATTTTTCAGCTTGTATGATGGCCTCTACTTTTGTTATAGCGTCTTTTAGATCATCGTTTATTACTACATAGTTGTATTTTGTTACTTCATTTATTTCTTTATAGGCAGTGTGGAAGCGCTCTATTATTTTATCATTTGAATCTGTTCCACGTTTTTTTAGTCTTTTTACTAAAGTTTTTAAAGATGGTGGCATTATAAATATGAAAATGGCTTCTGGTATTAACTTTTTAATATTAGTTGCACCTTCAATTTCAATTTCTAGGATTACATCTATTCCTTCATTTATTTTTTCTAGTATTTTATTTTTGGGAGTACCATAGTAATTTCCTACATAGTTTGTATATTCTAAAAAGTAGCCTTCTTGTATTAGTTTCTCAAATTCTTCTTTAGTGACAAAATTATATGTTACGCCAGGAATGTCATTTTCTCGTGGTTTTCTAGATGTTGTGGATACGGATAACCAAAGATTTTTATCTTTTTCTAAAAGACCACTTATAACACTTCCTTTACCACTGCCACTTGGAGCAGAAATAACAATTACTTGTCCAGTTTTCTTTTCTTTAATCATTTTTATCTCCTTCATTCATTAAGTTTTTGAATTCTTTATTAAATAAATCTAATTGTTTTATAGGATCTAAGTTAAGACTATAGATTTTGGTTGTTTCAATCTCAAACTCTAGCATTTCGTCTTTATTACGGTTAATTTTACTAATTAGTGGAATATCTAATTCTTTTTTTATGGAATTTAAATATTTTCTGCCTTTATCTGAAAAACCTAGTAGTCTTATATATGTTATGTCTTTAAATTTTTCTTTTCTTTCTTTTGTAAAATTACATAGGATATGTAATAACATTCTAGATATTTTATTGTATGTATAGCGTTTACTTTTTACTCTATTTATTAAATCTTGGTATGATGTAGCTTGAAGTATTTCTTTTTTTAGTTTTTGATCAAGACCTTCATCTACCGTTGTATATATTGATAAATCCTTTTCTGTTATTATTTTGTACTTTAATATTGAAAAATAATCTTCTATATTGTGAAAGTCTTTTAGATAATCTAAGACAAATTCTGGTACTTGATTTTTAATATCTTTATTTTCTTTTAGAGCTTTTCTGATTGCGGTTGCACTAGATATTGAATCATCTAGTGATTCATTATGATAACTATTGGTTCTTTTTATAGTTTCAGGAATTATTTGATAGTTATTTTGTCTAATTGTTTTTATATAACTTATACCTAGAAGATCATTTGGGGTGTTTATTTCTTTTTGAGTCAAATCTTTTACAGCAAGGGAGATTGCGGTTGGATAATTTTTACCCAATTTGGAGTATATTTTTACTAACTTATCAAAATCTTCATTATTTATTTGAGCACTAGCAATTGTTTCTAATGTGGTGATATCATCGCATTCACTGCCAAAGAGAAGTTTTTTGACTTTTAGTTTTTCTAATAGAGTTATACTACCATAACTAAAATAATCAGCACTTTGAGTAGCGAAAGGATAAGGAAGTTCTACAATTAAGTCGATTCCTGCTTTTAGAGCTATTTCTGTTTTTTTCCATTTATCAATTAATGATGTGCCACCACGCTGAGTAAAATTTCCAGACATTATTAAAACGATAACAGTGTCTTTATACTTTTCTTTTATTTTAGATAAGTGATAGAGATGACCATTATGAAAAGGGTTATATTCCGCTATTATTCCTATACTTTCCATGAGGATGCACTTCCTTTTTTTAATATTCTAGCATAGTTTTTATGTAAATACTATTGGGTGTTTTAATTTCTTTTCTTTAAGCTTTTATTTACATAGTTTTTAGTATGGAGTATAATTTAATTGAATAATATATTATAGTGGTAGTCAGATAGATACGTTTTTTATGTTATAATTATTTTATGGGGTGATTGTGTTTGAGAGCAATTGTTGTAGCGGGAGGAACTGGAGGCCATATTTATCCGGCCTTAGCTATTATTAATAAGATTAAAGAAAAAGAAGCAGATTCTGAAATTTTATATATTGGTACTAGTGATAGAATGGAAAAAGATATAGTACCTAAGTTTGGGATTGAATTTATTGGTTTAGAGATGTCTGGTTTAAATAGAAAAGAAGTTTTAAAAAACTTTACTGTTATAAAAAAATATTTGGCCGCAATAAAAAAGTCAAAAGAAATTATTAGGAAATTTAATCCTGATATTGTTATTGGGGTAGGAGGATATATAACGGCTCCTGTTTTATATGCAGCTCATTTATTAAAGTATAAAACAATGATTCATGAACAAAATTCTATACCTGGATTATCTAATAAGTTTTTAGGTAATTTTGTTGACTGTATTTGTGTATCGTTACCAAAAACAGTAGAATACTTTGATAAGCGTAAAGTTGTATATACTGGTAATCCTAGAAGTGAAGAGATTATAAAAGTTAAAATGATTCCTAAAAGTGAATTAGGTTTTGTTAAGGGGAAAAAATTAGTAGTTATTGTTATGGGGTCCCTTGGTTCTACTACGATGACTTTGAAAATTAAGCAGGCAATTACTTCTTTTAAAGGTAAAGATTATCAGGTAGTGGTTGTTACAGGTAAGGATTATTATGATAATTATAAAGATGTAGAAGTTCCAACTAATGTTAAGTTGGTATCATTTTTAGATAACTTTATAAATGTTTTAAAGGATACAGATTTGATTGTTTCAAGAGCTGGAGCTTCAACTATTGCGGAAATTACAGCTATTGGTTTACCAGCAATTCTTGTTCCTTCGCCATATGTTACGCATAATCATCAATATATGAATGCTAAAGAGTTAGCTGATGCTGGGGCTTGTACTATTATTACTGAAAATCAATTTTCGTCTGTAGAAGTTGTTAGTAAAATAGATGAATTATTAAATGATAAAGATAAATATTTAAAGATGCAGATTGCTAGTAGAAAGTTTGGAATTAAAGATTCAGCTAGTAAGATATATACTGAAATTAAAAGATTGGTTGGGTGATTGATGTATGGATGATGTAGTTTTAAAAATTGAAAAGGCCAATCTTGGACGAGTTGATAAAAATGTTAGTTTAAGTAAATATACTACTTATAGAGTAGGTGGGGTTGCGAAGGCTTTTGTTTATCCTAAAAATGTTAGTTCTTTAATTACATTACTTAAAATACTTAATATGAATAATATTAAATATAAAATACTTGGTAATGGATCTAATCTGTTGTTTAGTGATGATGATTTTGATGGTATTATTATTAAGTTAGATGAGTTTAATGATGTTTCTTTTTTAAGTAATAATAGAATAAGAGTTGGAGCTGGCTTTTCTTTAATGAAACTTTCTCTTGTGGCTGCTAAAAAGGGATTAGCTGGTTTGGAGTTTGCTGCAGGAATTCCTGGAACTATTGGTGGAGCTATTTTTATGAATGCTGGAGCTTATAAGAGCGATATGGGATATGTTGTTCAACAGGTAAAGGTTTTAACTCCCGATTTTAGAGTTATTACATTAGAAAATAGAGAAATGGACTTTCATTATAGAACTTCTTATTTGCAAAAAAATCCTAAATATATTTGTTTAGAGGTTGTTTTGAAATTAGCAAAAGGCGAAAGGGAAGTTATTGAAGAAGTTATTAAAGAAAGACGAAAGAGAAGAATGGAATCACAACCTTTAGAGTATCCTTCAGCAGGATCTGTTTTTCGTAACCCAGAAGGGTATTATGCAGGTCAGTTAATTGAAGAGCTTGGTTATAAAGGACATAGAAATGGTGGGGCTATGGTTAGTAGTAAACATGCTAATTTCATTATAAATTATGATCATGCTACGGGTAAAGAAATTAGAGATTTAATTCTTGAAGTACATGATAAGGTCTTAGAAAAACATGGAATTGATATGAAGATTGAACAAGAATTTGTAAACTGGGAGTAAATTATGGCGAAAAAAATAGTCAAAAGAAAAAAATTAAAGTTGATACCAGCGTTAATAGTACTTTTAATTTTAGGAGGACTATTTTTTGGTACATATTCTTTTATTAATACTAAGCTAAAAAATATAATTATTTATAACAACAATTATTTAAATGATGATTATATTATAAAATTAGCTGATATATATGATTATCCTAAGTTCTGGTTAATTAATACTAGTAAAAGCTCTAAAAAACTTAAAAATTCACCTTATATAAAAGATGTTAAAATAAGGAGAAAATTTTATAATGTTTTGACTATATCTGTTACAGAAAATTTGCCTATTTATTTTAATAATTCTGATAGTACAATTGTTTTTGAAGATGGGGAAAGTGCGGCAGAAGAAGAGGCTATAGATTTATTTAGAATTCCTAGAGTTATAAATTATGTTCCAAATGATAAAGTTAATAGTTTTATTAAGGATATGGGAAAAGTTAAAAGAGATATACTTGGAAAAATATCGGATATTGAATATGTCCCTAATGAGTATGATAAGGATCGTTTCCTTTTATATATGGATGATGGTAATATGGTTTATTTAACTTTAACAAAATTTGAAATGATTAACTATTATAATGAAGTCCTTGGACAGTTAGAAGATCATAAAGGAATTTTATATTTTGATAGTGGAAATCATTTCGAGATTAAGGAGTAATTTATGAAAAAGATTCTTATAAAAATTAAACCTTGTTTTAAGTATTTTATAGTTTTCTTTTTCTTTTTATTTTGGAATCTTATTATACAACCAGTTAATTTAGATGAAGTGTGGAACTATGGATTTGCTCATAATATTTATAAAGGACTTGTTCCTTATCTAGATTTTAATATGGTAATTACGCCATTTTTTCCTTTTATTATGTCTATTATCTTTAAAGTTTTTGGTTCTAGTATGTTAATATTTCATATAGAATGGGCTGCTATTTTAACTTTTATAGTTTGTATTTTAGATAAATATTTAAAAGATAAAAGTTATTTACTTTTGTTTTTTATGATATTTCCTTTATCAGTATGTTTTCCTAGTTATAACATGTTTTTATTCTTTTTATTTTTAATAATTATTACTTTGGAAGATAAGAAGGCTAATGACTTTATTATTGGAATGGTGCTTGGATGTATTATTTTAACAAAACAAACAGTTGGAGTATTGATGTTTTTACCATCACTTTATTATTTTAAAGACTTAAAGAAAATATTAAAAAGGATTAGTGGCTGTTTTGTTGTACTTTTAATTTTTTTGTTATATTTGTTATTTACACATAGTTTTTTAGCCTTCTTTGATTTATGTTTTTTAGGATTATTTGATTTCGCTTCTTCTAATGGCAATTTATTTAATATTTATTTTGTACTTGGGATTATTATGATACTTGTTGTTTTATATTTAATAAAAGGTAATACAAAAAACATTAAGAATTATTACTTTTTAGCTTTTTTTAGTGTTCTTATTCCTTTATTTGACTTATATCATTTTGAAATTGTTTTTTTAGCTTTTTTATTTATAGTTTTTACTCAAAAAGATATAAAAACTTATCTTAATATAAAGTTATTTATTCCAGCTGTTCTAATTGGTTTAGTGATTATTAATTTATGGTATAGAGATGATAATAAAATTATTTATCCTAATACTATTAAGCATTTTGAGTATCGTTATTTAACTAATAAATATATTGATTATTCTAATAATATTAATAATTTATATCATAAGTATCGCTCTTTAGGTAAGGAAGTTATTTTTCTTAGTGCTGATGGTTATTATTTTAAGATAATTAATGATATTGATATTGGTTATTTAGATTTAATTAATACTGGTAATTTTGGATATAATGGTAGTTTGAAACTTATGAATATGGTAAAAAGTAGAAGGAATTGTGTATTTTTTGTTGATAAGAGTGAACTAGGTAGTAATAAACAAACGGATCAAGCAGTTTTAAAGTATGTAATTAATAAGGGGATTTTAATAGAAGAGATGGGAAGTTATAGTATATATGAAATGGAAGATAGATAATATAGGATCGTTTTTAAAAAGAAATTTTAAATATTTTTTAGTTTTTCTTTTAGTTATTGCGATATATGAATTTTTTGGGTTTGGAATTAATTATGGAGATCCTCTAGCTAATTATGGTTTTAGTTATGCGATTGTGAAGGGTGAAATACCTTATTTAGATTTTAATATAATTACAACACCTTTATATGCTTTCTATAGTGCTTTTTTCTTATTATTTTGGAATAATTACTTAATGTTTATAATTGGACAGGCAGTTTTAGTTACTTTGACTTTTTTCTTTTTATATAAATTATATGATAAGAAGAGTTATTTAATATTAGCTATTTTAATAGGGTTAAATTTTTATGGTATTTTAGCAACTTATAATTTTATGTGTTTTTCTATGATGGTTATTTTAATATATTTAGAAAAATATCATACTGATAAAAATTATTTAATAGGAGTTTTTATTGGTTTAGCAATTTTAAGTAAACATACTATTGGAGCTTTCTTTATTTTTCCTACTTTATTTATGTATATTAAAAATAAAAATTTCAAAATGGTAAAGCAAAGATTTATTGGAATGATGATACCATTAATTATTTTCTTTTTATATTTAGTTATTAATGGAGCTTTATTTAGTTTTATTGATTTATGTGTATTGGGGTTATTTGATTTTTCAGCTAAAAATTCTCATCCATTTAATGTTATATTTTATATTAGTATTATTTTATTAGTTATTGGTATTTTCTTTACTTATAAGAAGTGTGATGTTTGTAATTATTATTTATTAAATTCTTTTTTCTTTCTAGTACCTATTTTTGATTATTGTCATTTTGTATTATTTTTTGCGGCTATTGTTATGATTTTTTTACCTTATTTAAAAGATGGGTTTTATATAAAGATGTTTTCGATCGTGATAATTATATTGTCTTTAGTTTCTTCTGCTAGGAGTAATTTTAAATATGATTTAGTATTTACCTCTAATTATAAACATTTTGAATATAATTTACATGTTTTTCGTGAATATGATAGAAAACTTAAAGTAATGGAATTTTTAAATAGTTATGATGATGCTATTGTGTTGTCTTATTTTACTATGCAATATGATATTATTAATGATAATTACTTGGATTATTGTGATGTGTTATTATATGGTAATTTTGGTTATGATGGTATTAATAAAATGATTAATAGATTTAGTGCAATGAGGAATAAATATTTTATTGTTTCTAGGTCTGATTATAATAATCGTTATGAGTATTCACAATTTGCTAAAGAGATAGTTGATTATGTTATTGGTAATGGAGAGTTTGTTTTGTCTAAGTATGGTTATGATGTTTATTATATTGAATAGTATTTAATACTTGGATAATTTTATAAATTATAGTATAATTGTTTTTGAGAATAGGAGTATTTGGCTATGAATAATGTTTATACTGGAATAGAATTAGGTACTAATAGTGTTAAGGTAGTAGTTGTTTTGAAGCAAAATGGCTCTTATCATGTATTAGCCTCAGTTAATAGTAAAGCGGAGGGTATTAGAAATGGGCAAATTCAAGATATCAAGATGGCTGTTAGTTCTGTTAGAAGAGCTATGAAGCAAATAAATGATATGCTTGGTTTTAAAGTTGTTAAAGTAATAGCTGCTATACCTCCTAGTAATTGTATGATGGATATAGTTGTTGGTTCTTGTGATGTAATAGATTATGATTGTATATCTGGTGAGGATGTTAGGGCTGTATTAAAAGATGCTCTTACTGGACATATTGATGAGGAATACGAAGTTATTACAGCTAGTCCTATTAGCTTTAAAGTAGATGATCAGGAAAATATAAAAGATCCTAAGGGAATGGCTGGTAAGGTTATAGAGGCTAAAGTTGTTGTTAGTACTTTAGCTAAAGAACCATTATATAGAATATTAGAGGTATTAAAACTTAGTGGCTTGGAAACTGTTGATATAGCTTATTCTTCTACAGGAGACTATTTTTCTATTAGAAATGATAAGTATGATAGTGAAGTTGGAGCAATTATTAATATTGGGGAATTAGCTACTAATGTTTCAGTATTTAATAGGGGAATTCAAATTAAAAATTCTCTTCTTCCAATTGGAAGTTTTAATGTAGATAAGGATTTGTCTTATGTGTTTGGAATTTCACTTGATGAGTCTAGAAAAGTAAAAGAATCATTTGCGGTTGCAACAGCTGGTTATGCTGATGCTAATGATGTTATGTCATTAAATATTAGTGATGGTAGTAGTAAGGAACTTTCTCAAGTTGAGGTTTCTAAGGTTGTTCAAGCAAGGGTTGAAGAGATATTAAAACTTGCAAAAAATGAAATTAATACCTTAACAAAAAGGGAAATACGTTATATAATTGTAACAGGTGGCTTGAGTGAGTTAGCTGGTTTTCAATATGAAGTTGAAAACGTTCTTGGATTAAAAGCTAAAGTTTGTAATATTCCTATTATGGGAGTTAGACATAATAAATATAGTAGTGCTTTGGGAGTTGTTAAATATTTTGATGATAAACTAGCTCTTAGAGGCAAAAATTTGAGTATGATTAGTGATACTGATTGGAATAGCTTAATCACTGCTAATAAGAAAATAGCGACTAACAACAATATAATAAATAAAGTGTTTGGACATTTTTTTGATAATTAAGGAGGACTAGGTATGGTAAGCGGATTAGAAATGGATATGGTAACAACAATCAAAGTCATCGGTTTAGGTGGCGGTGGTGGAAACGCTGTTAATCGCATGGTTGAATCTGGTGTTAAGGGTGTAGAATTTATTGCTGCTAATACAGATAAACAGGCTTTGAATCAATCAAAAGCCGATGTTAAAATTCAGATGGGGTTGTCTTTAACTGATGGTCAAGGAGCAGGAGCTGATCCTAGCATTGGAAAAGAAGCTGCTATTGAATCTAAGAAAGAAATTGAAGAGGCTTTAACAGGAGCCGATATGATTTTTATAGCTTGTGGTATGGGTGGTGGAACTGGAACTGGTTCTGCTGCTGTTGTAGCGGAAATTGCTCAAGGCCTTGGAGCTTTGACAGTAGCTATTGTAACAAAGCCTTTTTCATTCGAAGGACCACGTAGAATGAAGCAAGCGTTAGCTGGAATTGAAGAGTTAAGAAAACATGTTGATACTCTTATAATTATTCCAAATGATAGATTAAGAGAAATTATTGATAGATCAACACCAATGGCTGAGGCATTTAAGGAAGTTGATAATGTTTTACGTCGTGGAGTACAATGTATTTCTGATTTAATAGCTGTAGTTGGACTTATTAACTTGGACTTTGCGGATGTTAAAGCTGTAATGGAAAAGAGCGGTCAAGCTATTATCGGTATTGGTATAGGTATGGGAGAAGATAGAGCAATTGATGCTGCTAAGCAAGCTGTTTCTTCACCACTTCTTGAGACTTCAATTGAAGGTGCTACAGATGCTATTATCAATATTACTGGTGGAGTTAACTTAACTTTATTTGAAGCTGAACAAGCTGCTGAGGTAGTTAGAGCTGCTGCTAATACAGATATTAATACAATCTTTGGTTCTGTAATTAATGAGAACTTATCTGATGAAGTTATTGTTACAGTAATTGCTACTGGTTTTGAAAAAAATAAAAAAGCTAAAGAAATGGCTGAACAACAAGCTCAACCAGTTTTCAATAATGCAGCACCTACTAGAAGAGTAGCAACACCTCTTAAAGATGATTATCGTACTCCAGAAGTTTTACAAGATGATTCACAATCAGGCAGTGGAGACTATGATATTCCACCATTCTTAAGAGATAGAAATTATTAGAATTAGAAAAAGTTAATACGTAAAAGTATTAACTTTTTTTTAAAATAAAGACTTGTAAAAAGTCTTTAAAATTTTTGAGTTTTATATTTTTTCTCAGCTCCATTAATTATTTGAGCTAATAAGTTTAGAGCGATCTGTTCAGTTTTACGATCTCTATCACGTAGAGGATTAAATTCAACTAAGTCATAAGAGACAACCTTGTCCATATGCTTTAATATTAATTTATTAATAGTTAAGGCATCCTCTTCAGAAAGACCATCAAATTCTGGTACTGAAACACCTGGAGCAACTTCTGGATCTAGTAAATCTAAGTCAAAGCTTACATGAACGCCTTTGGTTCTTTCTGAGGCAATTCTAAAGGCTTCTTCAACAACGTTTTCAAGGCCTTTTTCTTTAATATCTTGATCAGTAAATACGGTTATTCCTGAATATTTAACATTATCTTTTTCCCATTCATCAATGCTTCTAGCACCAACTACTACGGCTTTAGATGTTTGAATAATGTTGCCGTCATGGAAGTAGCGTAATTCTTGATTTTTATAGCCGGTAATGGCTGCTAATGTTAGACCATGAATATTACCGGTTACTGTTGTTTCAAAAGTATTATAATCCGTATGAGCATCAAACCAAATAATACCAATATTATCATTTACTTTAGCACTAGCTAGAGCACTTGCTGCCGCAACGGAGTGATCACCGCCAACTAAAATAGGGAAATAATCAGCTTTCATCTTCTCTACAATCATTTTGTAAAGAGTAGTATTATATTTATCGATTTCATATTCATTTTTTCTACGATCTGATAAGTTTCTACTTTTTAAGATTCCTTCATCTTGGAGTAGCATTTCTTCTTCTCCTTGGTAAAAACTTTTAATGTCATTCATTAGCTGTACTGGTCCTAGATGAGCTCCATCAATATGAACTCCTAGGTCACTGGCAGCTCCAATTACTATTGTTTTCATATATAACCACCTTACTTATATAATTTTATCATATATTTTTTAATTGACAAGATATTTACTATTTTGTTATTTATATTTAGTAAAATATAATGTATAATTGATGATAGGTGAGATTATGAAAAGACTAAATGAATTATATCCTGATTGTGGTTATGATACGTTAATAAAATCAATAAAAATTAACTCTAAAGAAGTTAATGAAGGGGACTTATTTGTTTGCACTATGGGTGTTACAGCTGATAGACATGATTTTATAGATGACGCTATTAGGAATGGGGCTTCTGCAATTATGGTTAGTAAAGATGTTGAAGGTAAGAGTGTACCAGTTATTAAAGTACCTGATACGAATAGAGAATTTCCTTTCTTATGTCAAAAATTTTATGACTATCCTGATAAAAAAATGAGGATGATTGGGGTTACTGGTACAGATGGAAAAACTAGTGTTTCAACAATTATTCAAACATTAATTGGAAGTAATCTATGTGGGTATATTGGAACTAATGGTAGAAGTTGTGCTTCCTTTAAGGGAGATAATCCTAATACAACACCAGATGCTGATAAACTATATGCTTATTTGGATGAGTTTGTAAAGTTTGGTTGTAAATACACAGCTATGGAAGCTAGTAGTGAAGCTTTCTTTAGAGGAAGATTACAAGCTATGATGTATGATGTTAGTGTTTATACTAATATTACGAGGGAACATTTAAATATTCATGGTAGTTTTGAAAATTATGTTCAATGTAAACTACAATTATTTAAACAAACAAAACCTGATGGTTTTTGTGTATTGAATGCCGATGATGAGTTGTTTCAGGTAGTAAAACAGGCTTGTTCGGCTACTGTTTTAACTTATGGTATGAAGAGTGATAATACTTTACAAATTGTTGATTTTAAATTATATCCTAATAAAACAACGATTACTTTTAAGTATAAAGATAAAACTTTTGATGTTTTAAGTCCGCTTCTTGGAGATTTTAATGTTTATAATTTAGCAGCTGGTTTACTTAGTGCTTTAGCTTTAGGCTTTAAATTAGAAGATTTAATAGAAAATATTAGTAAAATAAAAGTAGATGGTCGTTTAGAGATGTTAAATACTAATACTCCATACTATGTAATGGTTGATTATGCTCATACACCTAATGGTATTTCTAAATTACTTAACTTTGTACATACTCTTGATATTAATAGATCTATTGTAGTTATTGGAGCCGCTGGCGAAAGAGATCATCAAAAAAGGCCTCTAATGGGTAAGACGGTTTGTGATAATGCTACTTATGCAATATTTACTTATGAAGATCCGCGAAGTGAGGATCCTTTAGATATAATTAATATGATGGTGCAAGATATAAAAGATACTTATACTAATTATTCTATTGTAGTTGATAGAAGAGAAGCAATACAGAAGGCAATTGATATGGCTCAACCTAAAGATATTGTCCTAATATTAGGTAAGGGTAATGAGACTTATCAAAAACTTAAAAGTGGTACTATTGAATTTAATGACGTTAATGAGGCTTATCAAGCTGTAGCGAATAGAAATATAAAAGAGAGTGTTAAGGCTTAATTTTAGGCTTATACAGGCTCTTTTTTCATATATTAAAATATAATATAGAGAAAGGAGAATGTATATGTATTATAACTGTGGTTGCGGTGGATACAATAATACCAATAATCTTTCTTGGCTATGGATAGTTTTAATTGTATTTATTGTTTTATTTTTATTTAGAGGTAATGATGGCAATGGATGTAGATATAATTAAAGTACTATGAAGCACTTAGTGCTTCTTTATTTTGTTTACATTTATAAAACTTTAAATTCTTGCTTTTTTTATATATTTTGTTTATATTTAAATGGGTGGTTTATGTGATAAGAAAGATTATAAAGTTTATTCTAATTGTAGTATGGATGAGCTTAATATTTTCTTTTTCTAGTGATAATGCTACTACATCAACTAATAAGAGTGATGGCGTTATTGTTAGAATAGTTCAAGTATTTAAAAATGATAATCTAACTACTAAGGAAAAAGAATATTGGACTAATAAATTAGTGGTACCTATTCGTAAAGGAGCTCATTTTTTTGTTTATTTTATTTTAGGACTTTTAGTAATTAGTTTTTTAAAGGAATATGGAAGTATTGATAAGAAAAGAATAGCTTTAGCAATCCTAGTTACTTTTTTATATGCTTGTAGTGATGAGGTACATCAGTTATTTGTTCCTGGTAGAAGTGGTCAGATTAGTGATGTCCTTTTAGATACTTTTGCTGGTATAATCAGTATAATTAGTTATGGAATTATTTATAATAAGATTGGAAAGAGAGGCTATAGTAGTGAATAAGAAAAGCACTTTAATGAGGAATACTATTATTATTTTTTGTGGTAAGGTTTGTACCCAGTTAATTTCTTTTTTCTTATTACCATTATATACAGGATATTTATCTACTAGTGATTATGGTATTGTTGATTTAATTACTACTTATGTTACTTTGATAGTACCAATTATTACTTTAGAGTTAGAGATGAGTATCTTTAGATACTTAGTTGATAGTAGGAATAAGAATGGTGAAAGTAAGAAGTTAATGAGTAATAATTTCTTTATATTACTTGTTGCTCTTTCATCTTTTATACTTATTTATTTAGTAGTTATTCAATTTTTCTCATTCCAATATAAATGGTTAATATTAGTTGATATTATAATTTGTACTTTATCGGGTAATTTTTTACAAGTTGCGAGAGGAATGGGAAGAACTGTTGATTATGCTATTAGTTGTATAATTACAGGGGCTTCTACTATTATTTCTAATATATTTTTAATAGCTGTATTCCGTCTTGGAGCAGTTGGAATGATTATTTCAATGGCTTTAGCTAATGGACTTGGAGCTTTATATTTATTTATTAGATTAGGTCTTTACAAACTAATAGATTTTAAATTAGTTGATAAGGGTTTAATAAAAGAGATGTATAAATACTCAATACCTTTAGTTCCTAATGGTATTAGTTGGTGGATAATAAATGTTTCTGATAGAAGTATTATTTCTTATATTCTAGGAGCTTCAGCTAATGGGGTTTATGCGGTTAGTAATAAGTTTCCTACTATATTGTCTAGCTTACTTGGAATATTTAATTTAAGTTGGAGTGAAAGTGCAGCTTTAAATATTAATAGTCCTGATTGTAATGAGTTTTTTTCAGATATACTTAATACAGTTACTAAGTTATTCTCTTGCTTAGGAGTTGGAATGATTACTTGTATGCCATTTGTTTTTCCAATACTTATTAATAGTAAGTATGATGCGGCTTTTTATCAAATACCTATATTGGTATTAGGTGCTGTATTTAATGTTGTTATTTGTTTATATAGTGGAATATATATAGCTAAGAAAATGACAAAACAAGTAGCTTTTGTATCTGTTATGGGAGCTATTATTAATATAGTTGTAAATCTATTATTTATAAATAAATTAGGTTTATATGCGGCTTCACTTTCTACAGCTATCTCTTACTTTATTATGATGGTTTATAGACATATAGATTTAAAAAAATATATAAATATAAAATATGAAAAAGGTTTAGCTATAAAGACAATAATGATTTTTACATTCGCAATTATTTTATATTATCAAAGAAATTTAATACTTGATATTATTAATTTAATTGTAGTAGTTACTTATTGTATTATTATGAATAGAAATATTTTAGATTTTATAAAGAAAGTATTTTTAAGTAAGGTAGTTAAAAAATAATTTTACATATTTCGACATATAATTCTTGTAGGAGGATTATATGTTTTTTGATGTGTTTAATTTATTAAGAAATTTATTTTGTTTTACGGGATCTTACTCTAATGAGGTTTTTCCAGAACCCTTATCTAATGATGAGGAGAGGAAATGTGTGTTAAATAAAATGAAGGGGGATAGTTTGGCTAGAAATAAATTAATTGAACATAACTTAAGACTTGTTGCACATATAGCTAAGAAATTTGATAGTAAATTAGTTAGTAATGATGATTTAATTAGTATTGGGACAATTGGACTTATTAAGGGTGTTGATACTTTTTCATTGGATAAGGGAGTAAAAATTACTACTTATTGTGCAAGATGTATAGAAAATGAAATTTTAATGTATTTTAGAAGTAATAATAGATATAGTCGAGATATTTCTATAAATGAAACTGTAGGTTATGATAAAGATGGTAATGAAATAGCGATTATGGATATTTTAAAGACGCCTAATGTTGATTTTTTAGAGACAATTGATTTAAAGGATAAAGTAGAACTATTAAATAAATATATGAAGGTTTTGACACCTAGAGAGAAGGAAATTATTTGTAGAAGGTATGGCTTAAACAATGGAGATGAGGAAACACAAAAAACTATTTCTAGGAAATTAGGTATATCTAGAAGTTATGTGTCAAGAATTGAAAAAAGGGCTTTAATGAAAATATTAAGGGAGTTTATTAGAGATAATAATTGTTAAGAGTAAATATGTAAAGTTTATGCTTTAAAAAGTTAGAATTGTTACTGGTAATGGACTTTGTGTTTTAGTTTTGTTATAATATTTTTGGTGATAGGGATGGTAGGTAAAGATAAGGATTTTGGAAATAAAACGGAGGTTAGGCATTCTAATTTAACGTTTTTTTTCTTAATTTTGTTTTTAGTCATAAGTGCTGGCAGTATTTATAATTTTTTATTGTTGCCTAATATTAGATTAAAAGGACCTAGACATATAGAGATTGATTATTTATCTGAATATAAGGAACCTGGTTACTCAGCTTATTTTTTACATGATGATATTACTAATCAAGTTAAGGTTACTAATAATATTAATTCAAAGAAACTTGGAGATTATAAGGTTATATATTCTGTTGATATTGATGGATTTAAGAGAAAAGTAGTTCGAAATGTTAGGGTTACTGATAAGACTGGCCCAGTTATTGAGCTTACTAATGGTACTGATGTACATGTATGCCCTGGTAGAAAATATGTTGAAGAAGGATATAAAGCGTTTGATAGTTATGATGGTGATGTTACTGATAAGGTTCAAGTTGTTACTACTAAGGACAAGATTAGTTACTCTGTTAGAGACAAGCATGGTAATACTACTTCTATTAAGCGAAATATAATTTATGAAGATAAGAAAAAACCTGAAATTACTTTAAATGGGGATAACATAGTTTATATGTTTATTGGTGATACTTATCAGGATAGTTTTGTTAATGTAGTAGATAATTGTGATAGTAATTTGCAAGATAGTGTTAAAGTTAGTAATAATGTTAATACGAGTGAAGCAGGAAGTTATCAGGTTACTTATACTGTTAAGGATAGTTCTGGTAATGAAAATAGTATAACAAGAGAAGTGATAGTTTCTGAGCATGGAAAGAATGGAACTATTTATTTAACGTTTGATGATGGTCCTAAAAATGGAACAACTAATGTTATTTTAGATATTTTAAAAGAGGAAGGTGTAAAAGCCACTTTCTTTGTGACTAATAGTGGACCAGATGAACTTATTAAAAGAGCTTATGATGAAGGACATACTATTGCTTTACATACAGCTAGTCATACTTATTCTATAGTGTATGCTTCGGTTGATTCTTATTTTAATGATTTAAATATTGTATCAGAGAGAGTAAAAAACATTACTGGTGTTGAGTCTAAAATTATTAGATTTCCAGGTGGATCTAGTAATACAGTTAGTCGTAAGTATTCATCAGGCATTATGTCTTATCTTACAAGCGAGGTTTTAAAACGTGGGTATCGTTATTATGATTGGAATGTTTCATCAGGAGATGCTGCTGGTGGTAGACCTACTGCTAGTATGATATACGATAATGTTGTTTCTAATCTTTCTAAAAATCGTGTTAATATGGTTTTGATGCATGATATAAAAACTTATACTAGAGATGCACTTAGAGATATAATTAGATATGGTAAAGAAAATGGTTATGTCTTTGATAAAATTACACAAGATACTGAAATGATTACCCAAAGAGTCAATAATTAGACTATTTTCTAAAAGTAGTATATAATACTTGGAGGTGATAGTATGGCTTTATTTAAACCTATAATGTATAAAAAAAATATATTTGAAATTAATTACCAAAAATTAAAGAATATGGGAATTACTTGTATTGTCTTTGATTTGGATAATACACTTGGTTTAATAGATGATAATAAATGTTCAATAAGAGCTAAGAAGTTACTGAAAAGATTAAAAAAAGATTTTATAATTTTTATTAGTTCTAATAATACGATGGAAAGATTAAAGCCTTATATTGAAGAGTTTGAGGTTGAAGGATTGGCTATGGCTTTAAAACCATTACCAAAGAATCTTAGAAAAATTAAGAAAAAGTATAATCTTAAGAAAAAAGAAATGGTAATGGTTGGAGATCAGATAGTTACAGATATTTTATCTGGAAATTTATTTAATATAATGACTATTTTAGTTGATCCGCTAGGAGAAAAGGATTTAAAAATAACTTATTTTAATAGAAAAATAGAAAATAGAATAGTTAATTATTATCAGAAGAGGGGTTTATTTGAGAGAGGAAAGTATTATGAATGATAATTTAGAAAAAACTTGTAAAGGTTGTGGGGTTGTTTTACAAGATCAGAATGTTTTACAAGAAGGATATACTACTAGTTTAGAAAATGATATTTGTCAAAGATGTTTTAGAATGAAAAATTATGGTGAGTATCAAGTTATTACTAAGTCAAATGAGGAATATTTAAATATTTTAAAGAGTGTTGGTGAGACTAAGGATTTAGTTTTATATATTACAGATTTATTAAATTTAGAGAAGAATATTGAACAGATTAGAAGTATTATACCTAACAAAATGATTTTGGTATTGAATAAGAAAGATGTATTACCTAAATCAGTTAAAGAAACTAAATTAATTCAGTATTTAGAAGAGAAAGATATTCACTTTGAAGAGGTAATTGTAATTAGTGTTAGTAAAAATTATAATATAGATTATTTACTTAAAAGAATTAAGTTTTATCAAACTACTAAGAATGTATATGTTGTTGGTCATACTAATGCTGGTAAATCTAGTTTAATTAATAAACTTATTCAAAATTATTCTGATAATTCGCAAGAATTAACTATGTCTCCACTTCCTTCTACAACGTTAAATATGGTAAAGATTGAAATAAATGATTATTTAACACTTATTGATACTCCTGGTTTAGTAGATACTGGTTCTATATTAAATCATATTGATAGTAGTATGGTTAAAAAGATTTCTCCTCGTAAGGAAATTAAGCCTAAGACTTATCAGTTACGAGTTAACCAAGCTATTATTATAGAAGATTTGGTAAGAATTGATTACGTTGAAGGGGAAAGAAATAGCTTTACGTTATTTGTTTCTAATGACTTAAAAGTTAAGAGACTTCTTAATGCTTCTAATAAGAGTGATTTAAAGGATTTGAATAAAGTTACTTATCAGGTTAAATATGATGAGGATTTAGTAATTAATGGGTTAGGTTTTATTAAGATTGTTAATAAGGGTGTAGTTGATGTATATATTGATAAAAATGTAGAAACTTTTACAAGAAAATCTTTAATTTAATTTTTAACTATAATGATGATATAATTCATCATTTTTTTGACATTTATAAGGTAAAATGTTATAATCAGCATGTTGAAGAAACGTTATGGTTTTATATTGTGGAGGGGTGTTTATGAACAATGATTTAGCAAATGAAATACGACATAAAGTTGACATTGTTGATATTATAGGTGAAAGAATCCCTCTTGTTTCTAAGGGCAAAAACTTTTTTGGGGTTTGTCCTTTTCATGATGATTCCAATCCTTCGATGTGTGTGTCTAGGGAAAAACAAATATTTACTTGTTTTTCTTGTCATGCAACTGGTAATGTTTTTACTTTTTTAATGGACTATGAACATATTGATTTTAAAGAGGCTTTAAGGTATTTAGGAGAAAAAGTTGGTTTAGATGTTTCTAATATTTCTGTTACTAAGAAAAGTAGCAAATATGATAAATTATATGAGGCTTATAAGTTTTCTGTTAAATATTTTCAAAATAATTTGTCTAGTGCTGTAGGAAAGAAGGCTAGAGAATATTTACTTGGAAGAGAAATTAATGAGGATTTAATAAAGGAATTTGAAATTGGTTTATCTTTAGAAAATAGAGATGATTTGACAAAGTTACTTTTAAAGAAAGAATATGATTTAAGTACTTTAAATAGAATAGGTTTATCTAGTGATGAGCATGATATTTATAATGATAGGATTATGTTCCCATTATATGATGTTTTTGGTCATGTGGTAGGCTTTAGTGGACGTATATATAAAGATAATGGGCAAAATAAATATTTAAATACTAAGGAAACGGAAATATTTAAAAAAGGGGAAATGTTATACCATTATCATATTGCTAGAGAAGAGTGTAGATTAAAAAAGTCTGTCATTGTGATGGAAGGCTTTATGGATGTTATTAGAGCTAGTAGTATTGGGGTTAAAAATACAGTAGCTTTGATGGGAACGGCTTTAACTAATCAACAAGCCTCTCTTATTAAAAGACTTTCTAATAATATTATTTTATGTTTAGATGGAGATTCGCCTGGTGTTAATGCTATGCTTAGTATTGGTGAGGGGTTACTTGATAAGGGAATTGAAGTGAAGGTTGTAGTTTTACCTGATGATAATGATCCTGATAGTTTTATTTTAAAATATGGGAAAGATAGGTTTATAGGATTAATTGATAATGCGATTAATTATAGTGATTTTAAAATACAACAATTAAGAGGTAGTGTTGATTTTAGAAGTGATGAAGAGAAAGCTAACTATATTAATAGTGTTTTAAGGGAAATGGTCAAAGTAAATGATGCGATTAGAGTAGAAATCGTTTTAAAAAAGCTTGCAAAAGAGTTTGATCTAGGGTATAATACACTGGAAAAACGCTTAAATGACTTGATGGTGTTTAAAGAAGTAAAAGATACAAAGGTAAATATTCCTGTTAATAAGAAGATACAAAAAACAAAGTATGATAAAGCAGTAGAACAAGTATTATATTTTATGCTTAATAATGATTGGGTAGTTTCACAAGTAGAAATAGAGAAAGTTATTTTTCCTAGTGAAGTAAGTAGAGTACTGGCAAGTGAAATTATTTATTATTATAAAAAATATGGTAATATAAATATTGCTGATTTTTATACTTATGTTCAAGATAAAGAAGATATTCTAGTTTTACTAAATTCTATTTTAGCTGAAAATTATAATGATAAAACGACAAAGGAAGAGTTATTCTTATATTTTAGAGTTATTAATGATTATAGACGTAATCAGGAAATAGGAAGATTAACAGTGTTGATGAAAAAAGAAGTCGATCCATTAGAACAAGCTAAGATAGGCGAAAAAATTAGAAAATTAAGAATAGGAGAATAGATTATGGTTGGAGAAATTAAGACTTTAGAGGAAAGAAAAGAGAAACTAATTGCTAAGGGTAAAAAACAAGGTTTTATTACTTATGAACAGTTAGCTGACGAGTTAAGAGGATTAGATGTAGATAGTGATTCTCTAGATGAATTATATAATGCTTTAGTTGATGCTAATATCGATATTGTTACTGAAGATGGTAGTGATGATGTTAGTGCTGATGAAATTACTGCAGATGTCGAAGTTGAAAGTATAACTTTATCAAAAGATGTTAAAATAAATGATCCTGTTCGTATGTATTTAAAGGAAATTGGCCGTATTAATTTGCTTACTTCAGATGAAGAGTTTGAATATGCTCAAAGAGCTGAAGAGGGTGATGAAGAGGCTAAGAGAATGCTTGCTGAATCTAATTTACGTTTAGTTGTTAGTATTGCTAAAAGATATGTTGGACGTGGTATGCTTTTTCTTGATTTGATTCAAGAGGGTAATATAGGATTGATGAAGGCCGTTGATAAGTTTGATCCAACTAAAGGATATAAGTTCTCAACTTATGCTACTTGGTGGATAAGACAGGCAATTACAAGAGCTATTGCTGATCAAGCTAGAACAATTCGTGTTCCAGTACACATGGTTGAAACAATCAATAAGTTAGCAAGAGTTCAAAGACAACTAACTCAAGAGTTAAATCGTGAACCTACTGATGAAGAGATAGCTAAAAAGTTAGGCATTTCTATTGATAAGGTAAGAGAAGTATATAAAATATCACAAGATCCTGTTTCTCTTGAAACACCTATTGGTGAAGAGGATGATTCTCATTTAGGAGATTTTATTAAAGATGAGAGAACTATGGGACCTGAAGAATATGCAACTGTTGAAATGTTAAAAGAAGAGTTAAGTGGTGTTTTGGCTACTTTGACAGAACGTGAAGAAAAAGTTCTCCGTCTTAGATTTGGACTTGATGATGGTCAATGTAGAACACTTGAAGAAGTTGGTCAAATCTTTGGTGTTACAAGAGAGAGAATCAGACAAATTGAAGCTAAGGCTCTTCGCAAATTAAGACATCCATCTAGATCTCGTAAGTTAAAGGATTTTTTAACTGATTAATGAAAATAAATGATAGATTAAAAACAATAGGGGATTTAGTTGAAGCTAATTCCTTTTGTTTGGACGTTGGTTGTGATCATGCTTTATTAGATATTTATCTTGTTCGCCGTAATAAAAATATTCAAACTATTGCGAGTGATGTAGCGGAAGGTCCTGTTTTACAGGCTAAAGAAAATATTCAACGTGAACATCTAACAGATAAAATTGAAGTTCGATTAGGGGATGGCCTGGATACTTATAGTGATTGTATTGATACTATTATTATTTCTGGTATGGGTGGTAGAAATATGATAGGCATATTCAAAAAACACTTAGATGTTTTAAAGAAGGTAAGTACAATTATTTTAAGTCCTAATAATTATCAGAGTGATGTAAAAAGATTTTTGACTAATAATGGTTTTTATATTGATAATGAGGTTTTTGTAAAAGAGAAAAAATTTATATATCAAATTATAGTTTTTAAAAAGGGAAAAAAACATTATAGTAAGAAAGAATTTTTCTTTGGACCAGTATTTCTTAAAAATAAAGGAGATTTATTTAGAGAGTATTATGAAAGAGAAAAGTTATCAAGAGAAATATTAATTAGGGTTTTACCTAAAAATTATTTACTTAAGAAGATTATTACTAAAAGAGAAATTAAAATGATACAAAAAGAGTTGTAGAGGATTTGGAGGAATATAGATGATGTTTTCTGAATTAATAGATGATTATGGAAAGATTAAAATACCTGAAGCTTATAAGTGGGTAGTTTTAAAAGAAAAGGAAGCAGAGTTATTGGTACATCAAGTTGTGTATGAATGTTTAAATGGTACTACTGATGTTTTTGTTAGACTTGATAATAATGATATGCTTTGTCATTTTCTTAGAGAATATAAGGAAAGAGGAGCTTTTTCAGGAGCTTTAAAATTTGAAAGTGATGAAGAAGAATCTTGTTTATTTTGTGCGTTTGATTTACCAAAAGTTCATGAGACGTTAGAGACGATGACAACGTTTTTTGGAACTATAAACTTTTCCGCAATAGAAGCTGCACATGATGATTCTAATGTTGTAATATCAGATAGTAGAGCAAAAGAACTTTCTAGTTCTATTCAAAAAGTTAAAAAGATGAACGAAACAATAAAAAAGGATTAACTATCCTTTTTTTTGTTTATACCTATCATACTACCTAGGATTGATGTTATACCTATTATTAGATAATAGAGAATAACTTTTAGTTTAAGTGGTTGTTTAGTTATAAGAGTTAAAATAAAAAATATTAAAATTATAATTATAGATAGTTTTAAGCCTTCTAAATAGCCTTTTTGGTCAGTATTTTTACCTAATATGTAGGCATTTATAAAAATAGATATTAGAATTGGTATTATTTTTAATACTTTGTAGAGGTTATTATTAATTATATTAAAGTAATATAAAGTATTAATTAATAGGAGAGAAATTATTATAACTAGAAAAGTATATAAAAGTCTTAAACCATATTTTTTTAGATATGTCATTAAAACACCTCAGTAAATAATATGTTTTTGTATAAAAATTATGAAAAAGATAAATATATTAATAGGTATAGCTCTATACTTATGTAGAATATTTTGACTATTGATTAATCTAAGTTAATTTACTTGGTGGAGGATTTTATGGAATATGTAGTTGTTATCATTAGAAGTATATTATTTTATATAATTATTACACTAGCCTATAGATTTATGGGTAAAAGAGAAGTAGGAGAACTATCAGTAATGGATTTTATTGTTTCTCTTTTTATTGCGGAACTTGCGGCTATTTCAATAGAAAACTATAAAGATGATATGCTTTTATCGATTCTACCAATTGTAACTTTGGTTTTGATACAACTTTGTGTAGCTTATATTTCTTTAAAAGTAACAGGTGTTAGAAAGACAGTTGATGGAGAAGTATCTGTTATTATAAATCGTGGTAAGATAAATTTTGAAGAAATGTTAAAGCAAAGATATAATTTGGATGATTTACTTACTCAACTTAGAGCGCAATCTATTAAATCAATAGAAGAAGTTGATTATGCTATACTGGAGACAAGTGGGAAGTTGTCAGTTTTTAAAAGGGATGATGATCCAGATAGAACATATCCTTTACCAGTTATTTTAGATGGAAAAGTTCAAGAAGATGTGCTTATTCAAATAAGAAAGGATATTAGTTGGCTTAATAGAAAGCTTGATGAAGAAAATTTTAAATTAGAGGATATATTCTATGGTTTTTATCAAAAAAATAGATTGTTTTTAATTAAACGTGAAAATATAAAGTGACAACTTTTTTAATTTTAGGGTGTTATTTTATATTTGGTGATTAGAGTGAAAAAGTATGTTCTATTAATTGTTTTAAGTATAGTGTTCATATTGGTAACTAGTAAGGTTACTACTATTAATGGTAACTCTTCAAAAGATAAAAATGAAGTAAGAGCTATTTTTGTTAGTTATATTGAGTTAAATAAATATGTTGGTAATTCTAATGGTGATTTAAGGAAGAAAAATATTGATTTAATGATTAAAAATATTAAGGATTTGGGATTTAATACTATTATTTTACAGATAAGAAGTTTTTCTGATGCTATATATAAGTCTAATATTTTTCCTTGGAGTAGCACAGTTAGTGGTAAGGAGGGCGTTGATCCGGGATTTGATGTTTTAGAGTATTTTATTGAGCAGTGTAAGGCTAATAATATGTATATCTATGGTTGGATTAATCCTTATCGAGTTAGGAGTTCTGGAAGAGATATTAGTGAGGCGAACCCTGCTTATAAATATTTGGGTACTGATTATTTATATGAAGATGTTGGAGTTTATTATAACCCATCTAAAAGGGAGATTGAGGATTTAATTGTGGATGGAGTTTTGGAGGTTGTAAGTAATTATCAAGTGGATGGAATTTTATTTGATGATTATTTTTATCCTAGTTATGATTTGGATTATAATGATTACGTTAATTATTTAAAAGATCATGATAATATTAGTTTTGATAAGTATCATTTGATGATTATTAACAGAATGATTTCTAGAGTTCATAAGGTGTGTTTTAAACATAATGTTATATTTGGAGTTAGTCCTGATGGTAATATTGAAAATAATTATGGGGTGATTTCAGCTGATGTTAAAGCGTGGTTAAGCAGTAAGGAGTATGTTGACTTTATTATGCCACAAGTTTATTATGGCTTTTTTAATGAGACTAAGGCTTTTTTACATGTTATAGAAGAGTGGGAGAGTCTTATTAAAAATGATGATATTAAGTTAAATGTTGCCCTAGCTTTTTATAAAGTAGGAGCATTTGATAAATATGCTAGAAGTGGCTCTAATGAATGGATTAATAATAGTAATATCATTATGCGAGAAATAATATTATCAAGGAATCTTAAATATTATAATGGTTTTAGTCTTTTTAGGTATGATTTCTTATTTGATGATTCACTTTACACTAATACGACGATGTTAGAGATTGAAAACATGAGGAAAATATTAAATTAATATTTAAATATTGAAGATATTTGTTATAATTAATTTAAGGTAGGTGATAATTTGTGAGAAATGAAAAGGGTTTTACTTTAGTAGAGTTGTTGGCAGTAATGGTTATTTTAGGAATTATTATGTCAATTGCGATTCCTAATGTTACGGGTATTCTTTATAAAAATAGGGCTACTACTTATGTTGAAGATGCTAAGAAGCTTGCAACAACGGCTGAATATAAACTTAGAGGTAGTAGTACTGGTATTGTAAAGCCTTTAGAAAATCAATGTGTTGTAATGAACTTGGCATATTTAGATAACTCAGAATTTGAAGATCCACCTAATGGTGGTGAGTATTTAAAGAATCAGTCTTATGTTGTTATAAAAAGAGTAAATAATGAATATGAATACTATGTTCAATTAATTGAGAGAATCTCAGCTAGTACTGAGCCTAGAGGTATTCCTTTAGTTAAGGTAACAACTTTATATGCTGATGGAGCAACTGATAAAGTTGAAAATGTTGAAAATAGTAATTTATTTAATTTATCTGATTATAACTATGCATATGGTAATGATCAGGCTACTTTAGAAGCTAATAGTAATAAAGGAGTTACGCTTAGTTCAAGAATAGATCATAGTGTTGTTGATTGCTCAGCAGGAATTACACATGTTTATGCTATAGAATAGGCACTAAATTATACTTTACACATTTTGAATGTTGATATTACTTGAAAAAAATAATTACTTTACATTTAATAAAAAAATAAAAAAATTTTCATTGTATTTTAAAAAAAATTATGATACTATCATATTGTAATCATAATAGAAAGAGAGAGTGAAAATATGAAAAAGATCAATAGTAAAGGTTTTACATTGGTTGAGTTACTTGCAGTAATCGTAATTATGGGTATCTTAATGATGGTTGCGATTCCTTCAGTATCTAGAACAATTGAAAATTCAAGAAAGGATACTTTTGTAGATATTGCTAAGTCTTATGCTAATGCTGTTAAAACATTATGGACAGCTGATGGATTATCTTGTAAGGTTGGTGTAAATGATTCAGTAGTATCTTCTGCAGTTGATGATGGTGATTACTATGTTCAAATTGATACTAGTTCTGCTAATTATCCAGTATTGGTTGATCAAGGTGGTAAGTCATCTTGGGGTAATCGTAACGTAAAAGGTTATGTAAGAGTTAACATTTCTACTTCAGGAGAACGTCGTATTACTAAGTTCTATGTTGCTTTAAATGATGGTACTCATGGAATTACTGATACAGTTGCTTCTGGAATTCAATCTGATGCTTTAGTTAGAGGAAATGTTAAAATGACTTTAACTGATCCTGAAAAGAAGGCTGTAAATGATATTCTTGTAGCTAATCCAACTGTTCCAGTTTGCGTTGAAGCTTAAGTAGATTAAAGAATCTAGGATAGACTTAGATTCTTTTTTTTGCTATACTTTGTATGGAGGTAATTATATGTTACTAATTGGAAGTCATGTTGGTTTTAAGAAAGATACACAATTGTTAGGAAGTTTAAATGAAGCTTTAGAGTATGGGGCTAATACATTTATGTTTTATACAGGAGCTCCACAAAATACTAGTAGATATCCTATTGATTTGGAACTTACAAAAAAGGCAATATCAGTAATGAATGATAATAAACTTGATTATTCAAAAGTTGTTGTTCATGCACCTTATATTATAAATTTGGCTAATAATAAAGAAATGGACAAGTTTAATTTTTCTGTAGAGTTTTTGAAAGAAGAGATTGAACGTTGTCATTTACTTGGAATTAAATATATGGTCCTACATCCGGGAAGCCATGTTGGTCTTGGTACTTGCGTTGGCATTTCAAATATTATTGATGGATTAAATAAAATTTTGGGTAAGAGAGATGTTACTATTCTTTTAGAAACAATGGCTGGAAAGGGTACCGAAATTGGTTCAAAATTAGAAGAGATTAAAACTATTATTGATGGTGTTAATGATAAAGAACATATTGGTGTTTGTTTAGATACTTGTCATTTAAATGATGCAGGGTACGATATGAAGAATTTTGATGATTTTTTAGATATGTTTGATAAAATGATTGGAATTAGTAAAATTCATTGTGTTCATATTAATGATAGTAAAAATGAAATAGCTGCTCATAAAGATCGCCACGAAAACTTCGGTTTTGGTAAGATTGGATTTGATACCTTAATTAAGATAGTCTATAATGATAGACTTGTTGATATCCCTAAAATTTTAGAGACACCATATATTGATAGACAATTTCCACCATATAAGTATGAAATTGAAATGATTAAAAATAAGAAATTTGATAGTGATTTAATAAATAAAATAATTAATTAAAAGACATTTAATTACATAAATGTCTTTTTTTAGTTATTAAAGATATTTATTAGCATATTCATTATAAAGAGTAAGTGCTTTAATGTAAATTTCATCATTTACTTCAGATTTTAAATATTTAAAAACGGTTATATTTTTTTCTAGTAGGTCATTATAATATTTTTTTATAAAATTATATATTATCATTACTTCATTATTATTTAGATTTACATTCTCTTTTATAGCATAATCTTTTATATTACTGGGAGTTAAAATATTAATATATTTTTTTATTAATTCTTTGTAAATAATATCACCTCTAAAGAAATATATGAAATAAGTTTTTAATTATGTGATAAACTAATAATGAGGAGAGTTTTATGAGAAAAAGTATGACGAAAAGTATTAATTATGATAAAGTGATTGGCGTTAGATTTAACGTCTTATTGGTGGTACTTGTTATCTTTTTCTTTGTTTTATTTTTTAAATTATTTTCTGTTATGGTAGTTAATTATGATGAAAATGTTGATACATTAGCTTCTCTTACATCTAATAAGGTTACTTTAGGTAGTTCTCCTAGAGGAAGAATTTATGATCGAAATTATAATATTATAGTGGATAATAAAGCGCTAAATACTATAGTTTATAAAAAAGAAAAAGGTGTTACTAATGATGAAATGTTACAACTAGCATATAAGGTTGCTCCACACTTGGAACTTGATTTTGATAAATTGACTGATAGGGCTAAAAGAGAATTTTATTTAACTAAATATTCTGATGAGTGTAATAAGAAAGTAACTTCACAAGAAAGAAAGTTAATTAAGGAGCGAAAGATAACAAATAGTGATTTATTAGAGATGAAGCTTGAAAGGATTACTGATAATGAACTTTCTTCATTAGATGATAATGACCTTAGAGCAGCTTATTTATACTATTTAATGAGTCGGGGATATAATTATGAGGAGAAGGTTATAAAAAGTAATGCCTCAGATAAAGAATTTGCTTATATTTCTGAAAATAATAGTGATTTAGGTGGCTTTAATACACAAGTTGATTGGGAGAGAATTTATCCTTATGGTGATACTTTAAGATCTATTTTAGGAACAGTATCTCTTCAGGGAATTCCAGCAGAGGATAAGGATTATTATCTTTCTTTAGGGTATTCTTTAAATGAACGTGTTGGTCTTAGTTATTTGGAAAAGCAATATGAAAATTACTTACGAGGAGAAAAGGCTGTATATGAAGTTGTTAATTCTCATGAACTTAGGCTTATTGATGAGGGAAGTAGAGGTAATGATATTGTTTTATCGATAGATATAAATTTACAAAGAGAAGTTGAGAGAATTATTGAAGAACAAATGATTAGGGCTAAGAGTGAGGCTAATACGGAGTATTATGATCACTCTAGTGTAATTATTCAGGATCCGAATACTGGGGAGATTTTAGCTATGGCCTCTAAAAAAATAGTTAATGGTAATATCATTGATAATGTTACTAGTATGCTTATATCTCCAATAACTCCTGGTTCTGTTGTTAAGGGTGCATCTATGTTAGTGGCTTATAATACTGGTGCTGTTCATATTGGAGAAGAGATTTTAGATGAATGTATTAAAGTTGCTGGGGCTCCTGCTAAATGTTCTTCAGTTACTTTAGGATATATTAATGATATTACGGCACTTGCTAAAAGTAGTAATGTTTATCAGTTTAAGGCCGCTATTAGGGTTAATGGACAAGAGTATTTTAGGGATATGAAATTAAACTTTAATCAGGCAGCATTTGATACTTATCGTAATATGTATCATGCCTTTGGCTTGGGTGTTAAGACAGGTATTGATTTACCAGTTGAAAGTAGTGGTTATACTTCTAAAGATCGAAGTGCTGGTAATTTGTTAGATTTTGTTATGGGTCAATATGAAACTTATACGCCAATTCAATTATCACAATATATTTCAACTTTTGCAAATGGTGGTAGTAGAATAGCGCCTAGATTATTAAAAGAGGTTCATCAAGCTACGAATGATGAGACGATTAGTGATACTTATTTTGAGGTTCCAAAACAAGTTTTAAATACAATTAATATAGATAGTAATTATATGAATAGAGTTAAAGAGGGCTTTTATGCGGTTATGCACGCTAATGGAGGATATGGACGAGGTTATATTGATAATAAATTAGATGCAGCCGGTAAAACTGGTACTTCCCAGAGTTTTATTGATACTGATAATAATGGTATTATTGATACAGAAACTATTACTAGTTCTTTTGTTGGCTATTTTCCTTATAATAATCCTAAGGTATCTATAGTTGTTACTTCACCTAATTCGTCTCATCCTAATTCTACAACTGATTATGCTAGTTTAGTGACACTTAGAATTACAAAAGAGGTTACTAATAAGTATTATGAAATGTATGGAATTTAAATTTTGTATTATTTATTAGATATTTTAGTAAAATTCCTTTAAATATTGTGATATTTGTTAAAAAACTTTTGCATTTTTATGAAAGTTTGGTATAATACCTATAGACGTAAGGAGGGATAGACATGGCTAAAGTAGGAAATAGACAAAATAAAACTCTAGTTTGTACTGAATGTAGTGAAGAAAATTATAGAGTTGAAAGAAATGTAAAGAAAACAGATCGTCTTGAATTAAATAGATACTGTCCTAGATGTAGAAAACATACTGTACATAAGGAGAAAAAGTAGTATAGCTTATGAAAAATGATGTAATAAAGACTTTGACTTATCCTAGCGTTGATTTAAATGAATTGATTGAAGTTCAGGCTAATCAACAAACTGGTACTATTCCTTCTCAGGATAATTGTAGCAGTATGACTAATGGTAAGGGTAATGAAACAAGAGGTAAGGTTTATCAAAAATTTAGACCTAATTCAGTTAAACGACATAAATAGGAGGTGAAATACAGATGATTAATACAAATGATTTAAAGAATGGTATTACTATTGAGTATGATGGCAATATTTATGTTGTTATGAATACTGAACATGTTAAACCTGGTAAAGGTGCAGCTATTGTAAAAGCTAAACTTAAGAATTTAAGAACAGGGGCTATCTTTGAACAAACATTTAATGCTGGTGTTAAGGTTGCAACTGCTAGAATTGAAAAACAATTGATGCAATACTTGTATACTATGGGTGATGTTTATTACTTTATGAATATGGATTCTTATGAACAATTAGAGTTAAGTAAGGATACTGTTGGTGATGGTGCTAAATTCTTAAAGGAAAACTTAGAAGTATACATTACAATGTTTGATGGTGAAGTATTAGGAATTGATTTACCTGATAAGGTTGAATTAGTTGTTACACATACAGAACCTGCTGTAAAAGGAAATACTACTAATAATGCTTTAAAAGATGCAGAAGTTGAAACTGGTTTAATGGTTAGAGTTCCTTTATTTATTGAAGAAGGAGAAACTATTATTGTATCTACCAGTGATGGTAAATATGTTTCTAGAGCTTAATGCTCTTTTTTTTTTGTAAAGTTTTAGGTTTTAGTATGGAGGTTAGAACTTTTTGTAGTATAATGATTATATAAAGATTGATATTAGGAGTTAGCATTATGGCAAAAAATAAAAAGAAGAAGAAAAAAGAAGAAAAAACATTTGGATATAGTGCTGAACTACGGGGAATTCTTTTAATACTAGCTGGTATTTTAGGAATAGGTATGTATGGACCTGTAGGGAGGTTAATTGCGTCTTTTGGTCTTTATTTAGTAGGATCATTATATATGGTTTTCTTACTTGTATTAATACTTGTTGGAGGTTATTATTTATTAAAAAGAGAAGCACCTAGCTTTTTTTCTACTAAGCTAGTAGGATTATATATTTTTACATTTGGTTTACTTACTTTGATGCATAAAGAGTTTGTTACTGAGAATGATAGTAATGTTGTTTTAATTTTTCAAGAAACTATGAATCAGTTAGCAACAGCTTTTAATAGTATTATGAACAATGGATCACTAGAGAGTTGGTTAGCCGTTGGTGGGGGACTTATTGGATGTTTATTTTCTATAGTGTTTGTTAAATTATTTTCTTATGCTGGTATGCAGATCATTGCTTGGGTACTAGTTGCTTTAGGTGTATTGTTATTTACAGGCTTTTCTATTATTGATTATATTAAAAATGTTTATGATAAAGAAAAGGAAAAACTTAGTCATAAGAAGTCTGTTAAAGAAAAGCGTTCTTCAATTATTATTAATAATGGATCTAGTAATGATGAAGTAGAAGATGAAGGAAAAGATGACAATAAAATTAAAATTACTAGTATTGATCAGTTAAATAAGATTGCTGATCGTGAGATTAAGGAAGAAGTTCAACCTAAAGAAGTTAATTCGAGCGAAGAAAAGGCTGTTGTTGTTAATCAAAAATATCAATTACCTCCACTTAGTTTACTTGATAGACCAAAGAAAAAATCTAATGAGATGGATAGTGCTGTAATTGAGAAAAATATTGAAATCTTGGAGAGAGTTTTACGTGATTTTAAGATTGTTGGTAAGGTAGTTGAGGTACATATTGGACCTACTGTTGCTCAATATGAACTTGAAATTGCTTCTGGTACACGTGTTAGTAGACTTACTTCAATTGATAGAGAGATAGCGTTAGCTTTAGCTAAAAAAGATGTTAAGATAGAAGCACCAATTCCTGGTAAGAATACGGTTGGAATTGAGTTTGCTAATGAAGTAGCAACACCAGTAAGTTTTTATGAAATTATCAGTAGTAAATTGATGCAGGGAGCTCCACAAAAGAAGTTAATGGTTCCACTTGGAAAAAGTATTATGGGTGAAATTGGTGTTTGTGAAGTCAATAAAATGCCACATTTACTTATTGCTGGTACTACTGGTTCTGGTAAATCTGTTTGTGTTAACGGAATAATATGTTCTATTTTGATGAGGGCAAGACCTGATGAAGTTAAGTTAGTAATGGTTGATCCAAAAGTTGTTGAATTATCTGTTTATAATGGCATTCCACATTTGTTGTGTCCTGTGGTATCAGATCCTAAGAAAGCTTCTGTTGCACTTGCTAAGATGGTTAATGAAATGGAAAGACGTTATCAAGTATTTAATGATTCTGGAACTAAAAACATTGAATCTTATAATGAATACATTGATAAGTGGAATAGTGAACACGATGCGGATAGTAGGAAGAATAGAATGCCATATATTGTAATTATTATTGATGAGTTGGCTGATTTGATGATGGTTGCGGCTAAAGAAGTTGAAGATTCAATTCTTAGAATTACACAGAAGGCGAGAGCAGCTGGTATGCATTTAATTGTTGCAACACAAAGACCATCTACAGAAGTTGTTACTGGTTTGATTAAGGCAAATATTCCATCTAGAATTTCTTTTGCGGTTGGTTCTGGAATTGATTCAAGAACAATTTTGGATCAAGTTGGAGCTGAAAAGCTTTTGGGAAAAGGAGATATGTTATTCTTACCAATTGGTACTAATAATCCTATTCGTATTCAAGGAGCTTTTATCAATGATAATGAAATTAAGAGAATTATTGATTTTACTATTGAACAGCAAAAAGCACAGTATGATGATTCTTTATTAAACCTAGAAGCAGTTGATACTAGTTCTTCTAGTAGTGGTCTTGCGGATGCTACGGGAACGGTTGATGAAGATGATCCTTTATATAATGAGATTGTTCAGTTTGTTGTTCAAACACAAAAAGCTAGTGCTTCACTTTTACAAAGAAAGTTTAAACTAGGATATAACAGAGCAGCTAGAATAATTGATTTACTTGAAGAAAGAGGCATAATTGGAGCTCAAAATGGTTCTAAGCCACGTGAAGTTTTGGTTCAATTTGATAATAATAGTAGTAATGATGTAACTGAGTAATATTAGTTACATCTTTTAAGTATTATGTGGTACAATTTAATTATAAATATAATTGTAGAGAGGAAGATAATAATATGACAGCACATATTGAAAGTAGAAAAGAAGATATAGCAGATATAGTTTTAATGCCAGGAGATCCTTTAAGAGCTAAATATATAGCCGAGGAGTTTTTGGATGATTATAAATTAGTTAATACAGTTAGAAATATTTATGGTTATACTGGTTATTATAAAGGAGTTAAAATTACTGTTTTTGCTTCTGGTATGGGTATACCTAGTATTGGTATTTATGCTTATGAATTATATAAATTTTATGATGTTAAAACAATTATTAGGATAGGTACGTGTGGTACTATTCATCCTAGTGTTAAGTTATTAGACGTTGTTTTAGCAACATCAGCTTTTTCTTTTAGTACTTTTCCATTATTATTTGATGGTGATTTGGAAAAAGAATATTCATCAAGTGATGAGCTAAATAAAAAAATTACTGAAAAAGCTCTTGAAATGGGTATTAATGTTAAAAGCGGTAAAATTATTACTAGTGATGTTTTTGATCCTTATGTTGATCAAGAAAAATTTATTAGTAACTTTCCAAAAGAAGAGTTTTTAGCTAGTGAAATGGAAGCTTTTTGCTTATTTTATCTAGCTCATAAATTAAATAAAGAAGCAGCATGTATTTTGACAGTTGTTGATTCAAAATATGATAAGAGAAGTCTTAGTAGTGAAGATAGACAAACTTCTTTAAATGAAATGATCAAACTTGCTATTGAAGCTAGTATTAATAAAAATTAAAATAGTGAATATACTAAGAAATATGAGGTGGACTATGGAATACACTAAAAAAGACTTTGGAGCTTATAAATTACATTTAATTAAAACTGATAAATTCAAAACCATAGAAGTTAGATTAGCTTTTAGGAGTCCAATAAAAAAAGAAGAAATAACTTTAAGAAACATCTTAATTGATATGTTTGTATTATCTAGTAAAAAATATAATAGTAAAAGATCTCTTACTATTAAGGCACAGGATTTGTATGCTTTAGATATTAGAACTAATAATTCAAGATTAGGTAATTATATTAATACAGATATTTATATGACTGTTTTAAATGATAAATATACAGAACCTGGTAATTTTAGGGAAGCTGTTAAGTTTTTAAATGAAATAGTTTTTAATCCTGATGTTGAAGATGGAGAATTTAATGAAGAAAAACTTGATATTGTAAAAACAGCTTGTAGAAGTGCACTTAATTCTATTAAAGAAAATACTTCTAATTATAGTTTAGTTAAAATGTTTGAGTTATTTGATAGTAAGTCTCCTAGTTCTTATAGAATGATGGGTTATATAGAAGATTTAGATAAAATTAATGGTAAAAACTTATATGAACATTATGTAAAAATGATTAATGATAGTTTAGTGGATGTTTTTGTTATTGGTAATTTTAATGAAGATGAAGTTATTAGTTTAATTAGAGAAAATATTAAGATTAATACATTAAAAAGACAACAAACTCCTTATTTATTAAGTGAAAAGAAGGCTCGTTCTAAAAAAGTATTTGGTAGAGAAGAGATTGATAGTTCTCAGTCAAAACTTGCGATAGCTTGTAGAGTAGAAGGGCTTAGTGAATATGAAAGAAATTATCCTTTAACTTTATTTAACATTATATTTGGTGGTTGTTCTGACTCTAAGTTATTTAAAGTAGTAAGGGAAGAAAATTCTTTGTGTTATACAATTAATTCTGTTCCTAATAAATTAGATAATCTTATTTTAATAAGAGCTGGTATAGATAAAGATGCTTACACTAAATGTGTTTCTTTAATAGAAGAATGTTTAGCTAGTATGAAAAAAGGGGACTTTACACTTAGAGATATTAATACAGCTAAAGAGTACTATAATACAGCACTTGAGGAAACTTTAGAAAGTGAAACTAAAATAATTAATAATTATTATATGATGGAACTTATTGGTACTGATACTATTGAAGAGAAACGTAAGAAGATGAATAAAGTAGAAAAAGATGAAATAGTTAAAGTAGCTAAGAAGGTAAGCATTGATACAATCTTCTTATTGGAGGGTGTAAAAGATGGAGAAAATTAGATTTAGTGGATTAGATTTAGATTATTATACAGAAACTTTAAAGAACGGATTAGAAGTTATATATGTTCCTTTTAAAGATAAGAAAAATTATTTTGTAAGTTATGCTACTAGATTTGGATCTGAAGTAACAACTTTTATTCCAGCCTGTTCTAATAAAGAAATTAAAGTGCCAGATGGAATTGCTCATTTTTTGGAACATAAAATGTTTGAGCAAGAAGATGGTGTTGATCCATTCAGTTATTTTTCAGAAAGTGGTACTGGTGCTAATGCATCAACTTCATTTGATAGTACCCAATATATCTTTTATGGTACGAAAAATTTTGAAGATAATTTAAAATTTTTACTCAAATATGTTAATGAACCATATTATACTTCAGAGAATGTTGAAAAAGAAAAAGGCATTATTGCGGAAGAAATAAAAATGTATGAAGATATGCCTGATTGGCAATGTGAGTCAAAATTAAGAGAAGCTGTTTATAAAATACATCCTCGTAGAGTAGATATTGGTGGTACTGTTTCAGAAATTATGAAGATTACTAAAGAAGACTTATATACTTGCTACAACAATTTTTATAGTCCTAATAATATGTTTTTACTTATGGTTGGTAACTTTGACTATGTAAAAGCAAGTAGTATTGTTCATGAGGCAATAGATAGTATTCCTAATAAAGAAAAACCTATTGTAAGAAAAATTGTTGAGCCAAAGGAAGTTAATATTAAAGAACAAACTATTCCTTTAGCAATAGAAGTACCTAAAATTGGTATGGGATTAAAAGTTTCTACTGATGAATTTAGTTCTTTTGACGATCTAATAATTGACTTATATTTACAGATGTTAGTAGCAATTTCTTTTGGATCCTCATCAGAATTTAGAGAAAGAGTTCGTAATAAAAAAATATTAAATAGTTTTTCTTATGAATGGGAAACAATACCTGGATTTAGAGTACTTTTAATATTAGCATCTACTAATGAACCGGATGAACTTATTAGAGAAATTAATCAAGAGTTTATGAACTTAGATATTGATGAGGAGTCATTTGTAAGAATGAAAAAGGTTTGGATTGCTAATGAAGTTAAAATGGCTGATTATGTTGATTCTGTTATGAATAATATATATGATGATATGATTTCTTATAAAAGAATGATCCCTGAAAAATTAGATTTAATTAGATCTTTAAATATTAGTGATATGAAGAAGATTATAAGTAAAATTGACTTTAATAATAAGGCCGTAATAAAATTTGTTAGTAAATAAGAGAAAATAAATCTTTATAGTTTTATTTTCTTTTTTTTGATAGTATTTTTTGATATAATTATCTAGACAGGAGGACTTTATGAGACGAGAAAATATTAGAAATTTTTGTATTATTGCTCATATTGATCATGGCAAGAGTACATTAGCAGATAGAATTTTGGAGCTTACTGGGGCTATTTCTAAAAGAGAACTTAAAGATCAAATGCTTGACTCTATGGATTTAGAGCGAGAAAGAGGAATTACTATTAAGCTTAATGCTGTACAACTTTCATATACATATAATGGTGAAGATTATGATTTAAATTTAATTGATACACCAGGTCATGTAGACTTTTCTTATGAAGTTTCTAGAAGTTTAGCAGCTTGTGAAGGAGCTATATTAGTAGTTGATGCTGCTCAAGGAATTGAAGCTCAAACTCTTGCAAATTTGTATTTGGCTTTAGATAATAATTTAACAATTATACCGGTTATTAATAAAATAGATTTACCTTCGGCTGATATTGATAGAGTTAGTAGTGAACTTGAAATGCTTGGCTTTGATAAGAATGAAATTATATTAACTAGTGCTAAAACTGGTGTTGGAATTAAAGAATTAGTGGAGGCAGTAATTGAAAAAGTACCAGCACCTAAGGGTGATATAAGTCTTCCACTACAGGCTTTAATATTTGATAGTATTTTTGATTCGTATAAAGGTATTGTTGTATCCATTAGAGTTGTTAATGGTAAGATTAGAGTTGGGGATACTATAAAGATGATGGAAACTGGAGCAAATTATGAGGTTCTATCTATTAATACAGCTACACCAAAAGAAGTAAAAAGAGATGAACTTATAGCAGGTGAAGTTGGATTTATAAGTGCTAGTATCAAGAATATTTCTGATGTTAAAGTTGGTGATACTATCACTTTAGCTAGTAGGCCAGCAGAGGTTGCTTTACCTGGATATAAGCCTATGAAATCAATGGTATTTTGTGGTGTTTATCCAATTGATACTTCGAAGTTTGAGGATTTAAGAGAAGCTTTAGAGAAGTTAAAATTAAATGATGCTTCTTTGGTTTTTGAACCGGAAACTTCGGGAGCTTTGGGTTTTGGTTTTAGATGTGGCTTTTTAGGACTTTTACACATGGATATAGTTAGGGAGAGAGTTACTAGAGAGTTTAATATAGATCTAATTATGACAGCTCCTTCAGTTGTATATGAAGTAGAACTTACTAATGGAGAAATAGTTATGGTTGATGCTCCTAGTAAGTTACCTGATAAAAGTAAAGTAAAAGATATTAGAGAGCCTTATATTAAGACTAATATATTTACTCCTAAGGAATATATAGGTTCTATTATGAAGCTATGTCAGGACAAAAGAGGAATTTATATTAATATGGAATATATTGATACTACAAGAGTTAATATTCACTATGAATTACCTTTATCGGAAATAGTTTATGACTTTTTTGATAAATTAAAGTCTTATACTAAAGGATATGCTTCATTTGATTATGAGATTATTGGTTATAAGTCTAGTTCGTTAGTTAGGCTTGATATATTGCTTAATGGTGAAATGGTTGATGCTTTAAGTGTTATTGTTCATAAGGATTTTGCTTATTCAAGGGGTAGAGCAGTGGTTGAAAAGCTTAAAGAATCAATACCTCGACAGTTATTTGAAGTACCAATTCAGGCTGCTATTGGCAATCAAGTTATTGCGAGAAGTACTGTTAAAGCTCTTCGTAAAGATGTTTTGGCTAAATGCTATGGTGGAGATGTTACTAGAAAAAGAAAGCTTTTAGAAAAGCAAAAAGAAGGTAAAAAAAGAATGAAACAAATAGGAAGCGTTGAACTTCCACAAGAAGCTTTTATGAGTGTATTAAGTATGGATGGTGAGTAAATATGAGTTTTGACATAATAACGTTATATGCGATTGCATTTGAATATATTAATAATGATAAAGCTACAATGGATTTTTTAGCTGGTAAATATGCTGTATCTAAAACAACAATTAATAGATATTTAAATGGTAGAGCTGGTGTTTGGTTGGATCCAGAGACGCAAAAGCAGGTTCTTGAAACTAAGAAGGCTCGTTGGTTGGCTGCTAAAAAAACGTGTGGCAATTTGGGACATAAAAAAATATCAACGGATAAAGCTTGTGAACTAGCAGGAAAGTTAGTAGAAGAAGGATTAACACTTAAACAAGTAAAAGATGAAACAGGTATTGAAGTTTCAGCTTCAACTATCTATGGAGCTTTAAATGAGAAAAATTTAGGTTCTGAGTTACATGGTGATGTTCGCAAGCAGTATGGTCAAAATAAAAAAGCAGCAGTTGAAGGTATTAGAAGAGGAGCAACTGATGTGACTAAAGAGTCTATAGTAGATGCTGCTAGTATACTTGCTGATGATGGAAATGATAGAAAAGATGATGATACCGAAAGACTTGTTGTTGATGAAGGTGCTAGAAAACACAAATGATAAGTGTATATATACATATTCCATTTTGTGATAAAATCTGTTCTTATTGCGATTTTTGTAAATTGTTTTATAATGAGAATTTTGTTGATAGGTATTTAGAGGCTTTAAAAAAAGAAATTTTAACTTTATATAAGGGCGAGTTAGTGAATACTATTTATATTGGTGGTGGAACACCTAGTTGCTTGAATATAGAACAACTGATTAGACTCTTTGAAATAACAAAAATATTTAATAAGAGCTTAGATTGTGAGTTTACTATTGAAGGTAATTTTGAAAGTACAACATATGAAAAACTCGATTTATATAAAAACTATGGTGTTAACAGATTGTCATTTGGTATAGAATCAATTGATGAGGGGAATTTATCTATTTTAGAGCGAAACATTTCTATTAAAAACGTTACCGATATAATTGAATATTCTAAGAAGATAGGGTTAACTAATGTAAATGTTGATTTAATTTATGCCATTCCTGGTGAAGATTTAGATATTTTGATGAATGATATTAACTATATTTTGAGTCTTGATGTTCCTCATATTTCTACATATTCATTAATTATTGAGGATAACACTAAATTAAAAATTAAGGGTATTAAAAATATCTCAGAAGATTTAGATAATGATATGTATAAACTGATTTGTGAAGTTCTTAAAAGTAAGGGATATAAGCATTATGAAATTAGTAATTTTGCGAAGGAAGGATATGAGTCGAGACATAATACTTGTTATTGGGATAATGAACATTATTATGGATTTGGGCTTGGAGCTAGTTCTTATTTAGAAAATGTACGTAAGAATAATACTAGATCTATTAATAGATATTTTATAAATGAATATGGTAATGATGTAGAGGTTTTGAGTTGGCATGATGAGATAGAATATCAGGTAATTTTAAATTTACGAAAATCTGATGGTATTGACTTAGAACTTTTTAAAAATAGGTTTGGTATTAATTTAATAGAAGTTTATGATTATAAAGAATTATTAAAAAATGGTTTGTTAGCTTTAAAGAATGAGCATCTTTTTATTCCAGAAGATAAATGGTATATAAGTAATGGAATTATAGTAGGTGTGTTGGAAAGGGAAGTAAAATGAATATAGAAGAGATGTTTAAGACAGAATTAAATTATATTAAAGATGAAAAACTTAGAAAGGCGTTGGTAGAATTATTGAAAATTTTACCAGATTATTGGTATAGAGTACCAGCGTCTTCTACTGGCAAATATCATCCAGAATATGCTTTGGGTGAGAGCGGTTTATTAAGACACTCTAAAGCTGCGATGAGGATTGGTTATGAACTTTTATGTGATCCATCAATTGGTGGTAAATATACAGAACATGAAAGGGACTTAATGCTATTGTCATTACTTGTTCATGATGGACTAAAAAGTGGCAATCCAGAAGAGAAATATACAAGGTTTGATCATCCAATATTGATGGCAAATTATGTTTTGGAAAACGCTAGTAAAATTGGTTTAAATGAAGAAGATGCAAAATTTTGTGCTGATGTCATAAAAACACATATGGGAGACTGGACCGTTGATTATAATGGTAATGAGATCCTTGAAAAACCAAAAACTAAGTATCAAAACTTTGTCCATATGGCTGATTATCTAGCAAGTAGAAAATGTCTTTTGGTGCCCTTTAATGGTAACGATATAAGTGTTTAATAGCACTTTTTATTGTATTGAGATAAAATATTTGGTATATTAATATAGGAAAGGATAGTATGAGTTTACTAATACCTTTTTATTGTATAATATATGTTATGTAGGAGTGATAAGATGAGAGGAAAGATAATTGTTATAGAAGGTACTGATTGTTCTGGTAAAGAAACACAATCACGTTTATTAGAAAAAAAATTAAATGAACAAGGGAAAAAATGTATGCGTTTTAGCTTTCCTATGTATGATACTCCGACAGGAAAGATTGTTGGTGGTCCTTATTTAGGAAAACCAGAAATTGGAAAATGTTTATTTGAAGAGGGAGCAGTTAATGTTGATCCTTATGTTGTTTGTCTATATTATGCTGCTGATAGAAAATATAACTTTCCAACTATAGAAAAATACTTAAATGATGGATATTATATTATTTTAGATAGGTATATTACCTCTAATTTGGCTCACCAAGGTAGTAAGATTCATGATAAAGATCAACGTTTTAATATGTATCAATGGATAGATAAATTAGAATATTGGTTATTAGGTTTACCAAAGCCTGATAAAACAATATTTTTACATGTTCCTTTAGAATACACTTTAGAGCTTAGAAAGAATAGAGAGTATTTAGATGAGTTAGAGAAGTCACCAGAACATTTGAAAAGAGCTGAGGATGCTTATATGGAGTTGTCTGAATTATATAATTGGGATAAGATCGAATGTATTAAGGATGGTAGCCTTAGAACTATTGATGATATAAGTGAGGAAATACTGAGCAGATTACAAGGACTATAAAATTTTATAGTTCTTTTTTTTGACAAATGAAAAGAGATTGAATTTTAATCAATCTCTTTTTTTTAATCTTCTCCTAAAATTGGTAAGTCACTATCTGTATCTGAATTAGACTTTTCAGCTTTTTTCATAATAGTTGGCTCTTTCTTGATTGCTATTTTATTTTCTTGTTGTTTTGGTACCTGAACTGCTGGGGTTATAGTTTTAATTGGTGTAGTAGAAGCAGTATTTACTTTGTTTTTGTTATCAGTAATATTTATTGAACTGTTATCTTTTTTGACTTCTATTTTTTCTTCCTTATTTTTTATTTTCGGAACAAGTGGTTTTTTCTCAATAGGTGGAAGTGTAGGAGCAGTTGTTTTAGGTACCTGATTAATCTTCTCTTCAGTGATAAGAGGTTTTGTGATTGGTGTTACTAATACATTAGGCTTTGTCTCTGTTATGAGAGGCTTTTTTTCTGGAAGTGTCGTTTTTGGTAGTGGCGTTGTATTAGTTGTTTGTTTAATAGGAGTAGTCATTTTAACTTCTTTAATTAACTCCTTTTTCTCAACAGTTGGAATAGTTGGAGTAGATTTTAAAGGAACAACTTTTTCTTCAGTAATAAAGGATCTCTTTGGAGCAACTTTTATTTCTGTAAGAGGTACTGTATTTGGTTTTATTTCAGTAACAAGTGGTTTTTGTATTTCCTTTGTAGGTTGCATTGTACTACTTACTGGTTTTGTAGGAGTAATCTTGGCTTCTGTAATAAAAGGTTTTTTCTCAAGCGATGTTTTTGCTTGGCTAGCTAAAGGAGTTTTACTTATTGATTGAGATATTAGAGGTGTAGTAGTTTTAACCTCGGCAATAAGAGAATTTTTTTCAATTGTTTTTAATGGTGATGCAGTCGTTGGTGTTGCCTTAAATTCAGTTATAAATGGTTTTTTCTCTGTTGAGGTTAAAATTGCTTTAATTTTAGAAGCATCTGTGTCACTTATTTGTTTCTCTGTTTTAATGTTAGGTGCTACTTTGGCTTCAGTAACAAGTGGTTTTATTTCTTTTGTTGCTGGAGTTAATGTATTATTAGTTTTTGCTTCTGTTATGAGAGAAGATGTCATAGGTGTAGCTGTAGGCTTTATTACATTAACTTTTGCATCAGTTATTAGAAAAGTCTTTTCTGGAACTTTAGTTGTTGGAAATTCTAACTTCTTACCATCAGTTTTGATTTCAGTTGGTTTTTTAGTGATTGCTTCAGGCAAAACTTGCGATGTTAAATTAACTGGTGAATTTATTACAGTTGTTTTTTTATCATTACTTATTTTTTCTTCTGTTATGATATTAGGAATAGGTGTTTTTACTTTGTCTATAGGTGTTACTTCTTTTCCTTTATTAGTGCTAGTTGCTACTGAGGTAGTTGGAGTAGTAGGTTTAGTTTCCAATACAATACTAGGTATAGGAATATTTGTAGTAGGTACTACTTTTTGTTCAACTACAGGAGTAGTTGATTTAACCGTTTCGATATTAACTTTTGCAGCTATAGGGGTAGTAACAGAAGTTATAGGTTTAACATCAACATTAGTTTTAATAACTGCAGGTGTAGTAATAGGAACTGTTGATTTAACTGTATTTACTACTGGCTGTTGTAATACTGGTTTTGCAGTAGGTGCTACTTTTGGTACAACCACAGGAATAGTAGGTTTATCAGTTTCAATATTGGTTTTTGTAGCTATAGGAGTAGTAACAGGAGCTATAGGTTTAACAGTTTCAATATTAGCTTTTGTAGCTATAGGAGTAGTAACAGGAGCTATAGGTTTAACAGCTTCGATATTAACTTTTGTAGTTAAAGTATTAACAATAGGCACTACTGATTTAACTGTATTTATTACTGGTTGTTGCAATACTGGTTTTGTAGTAGGTGCTACTTTTGGTACAATCACAGGAATAGTAGGTTTAACAGCTTCAATATTGGTTTTTGTAGTTAAAGTATTAACAATAGGCACTACTGATTTAACTGTATTTATTACTGGTTGTCGCAATACTGGTTTTGTAGTAGGCGCTACTTTTGGTACAACCTCAGTAGTAGTAGGTTTATCAGTTTCAATATTAGTTTTTGTAGCTATAGGAGTAGTAACAGGAGCTATAGGTTTAACAGCTTCGATATTAACTTTTGCAGTTGTAGGGTTCGTAATAGGAACTGTTGGTTTAACCGTTTCAATATTAGCTTTTGTAGTTAGAGTATTAACAATAGGCACTACTGATTTAACTGTATTTACTACTGGTTGTTGTAATATTGGTTTGGTAGTAGGCACTACTTTTGGTTCAACTACAGGAGTAGTAGGTTTAACAGTTTCTACATTAGCTTTAGTTATTTTTTTAGTAGTGGTTTTAGAGGCTACTGGTTTAATACTTGTTGTTCCAACTTGTTCTTTCCTTTCACTATCTTTATTATCAGTCTTACTTGTATTTGTTGTTGGTGTTTCTATTTCGAACTTTTCAGTACTGTTATTTGTTGTTTCTTTTTTTACTGCAACTTTTTCTTTATTAGTAGTAGGAACTGTTTCATTATTTTTTATTTGATCAAGCTTGATGGCATTTAACTTTGGAGCTGATCTTAGACTGTCATCTATTGAGAATGTTTCAATAATTACAGGGATGTTATTTCCTCTATCATTGCTTTCATCTGGTTTAACGGTTGGTTTTAGAGGATTAATAACTTTTTCTTCTTTCTTTAAGTCTATTGATTGACTTATTTTATTAAGGTCAATGGCTTTGACTTTGTCTTTTTCTTCAAAGAGGTTACTATTTTCAAATATTGGTGAACCACTTAATGATTTTATTGTAGCTTTCTTATCATTAGTTTTAATTTTTATATTTAACTCTGGAATAGCTTTCTCCATTTTTTCAATCTTAGGTGAAGTTGTTTTTACTTGTTTAGGTAACTGTTCATTTGATGATCTAGGTAATTGATATAATCTTTGTGGTGGAATAGGAATAGGAATAGGAATAGGCTGTTCAGCAGCTTTTTCTTTATTTTGTGTTTCGTTTTCGGTATTTGTTTTTGTTTGTACAGGTACTGGATTTAGTTTTGGATCTTGTACAACTAGCTTTGCTCTTTGTACTTCTTGTGGTTTTGATATTACTTCAGCTAGTTTTTTGGCATTTTCTGCTTCGACTAGTTCTTTTAATTTAGTCTTGGCATTTTCTGCTTGTTGCTGCTCTTGCTCTTTAGTTAATAAAATTGGAGTTTTTATTTCAGTATTTTGAGTATTTACAGCTTTATTAGTATTAACTGGTGTACTGACTTTTGAAGGAGCTACTGTAGCAGGAGTTGTTACGGGTACAGTTGTAGATACTGTTGTTGGAGTTACTTGTAAAGGTGAAGTTTCAGTAGCTTTTGGTGCTGTCTGAACTGGTGAAGTTGGTTTAATTACTTCTGGAACATCTTCTATGGCTCTAGTTAGATAAGCAGTATCATCATCTGGTTCTGTTTCAATTTCTATTACTCTGTATACTTCTTCAAAACTTGTTAGGCCTGATATAGCTTTTCCTAAGGCATCTTGAAGCATTGTTATAGTTTTTGATCCGTATACCATTTTAGATAGTTCTTCTTTAGTCATTTTATTAATGGCCAAAGCATTTCTAATTTCATCATCAATTTCTAGGACTTCGTGAACAGCGATACGTCCTTTATAACCGTTACGGCAGTTTTCACAGCCTTTTGGGTTGGCATCGTAGATTTTTTCAATGTCACGATTCATGAATTTTTTAAAGACTTTTTTTTCATATTTTGTTGTTTCTCTTTCTATGCGGCAATGTGTGCATAGTTTTTTGGCAAGTCTTTGAGCAATTATTCCAGTAAGAGATGTTGATAGTAAGTATCGCTCTACATCCATATCTAGTAAACGTTCAATTGTTGAAAGGGCATTGTTGGTGTGGATAGTTGATAGAACTAAGTGACCTGTTATTGAAGCACGAACTGCTATTTGAGCAGTTTCTGAGTCACGAATTTCTCCTATTAGTATAATATTTGGGTCTTGACGCAAAATAGATCTTAAAGCAGCGGCAAATGTCATACCGATTTCAGCATTTACTTGAACTTGATTCATTCCTTCGATGTCCATTTCGATTGGGTCTTCAACAGTAATAATGTTTGTTTCAGGGCGATTTAATTCCTGTAGTATTGAATATACTGTCGTAGATTTACCAGAACCTGTAGCACCAGTAACTAAAATGATACCATTTGGGACACCCATCATTCTTTTGATTTTCTTTAAATTAGTTTGATTGAATCCTAAATGTTCAACACCTTTTAAACTTCTTGTATAATCTAAGATACGAATAACTATTTTTTCACCTGTGTTAAGTGGAAGACAGGAAACACGCATATCAAGATATTGGCCACCAAATTCACCTTTTATGGCACCATCTTGAGGTAGACGAGATTCTGTAATATTCATTCCAGCTAAAAGTTTTAGACGAGTAGTTAGGGTTCTTTCGTAAAGTTTTGGAATATTTGTATAATCTTGCAAGTCACCATCAATACGGAATCTTACCATCATGCTCTCATCACGTGGATCAAAATGAATATCTGAAGCATTGTTTCTTGAGGCAGTTATAATGATATAATCGGCGATTTGAGTAATTGGTGTACGCTCAAAGTCGAAAGCTACCATGTTAGATTCAACACCTTTTGTTACTTTTCTTACTTCCATTTCTACCATTTTTTCAACCCCTTTTGTTTACTTTGATATGGTATTTTACTATATTTTATTATATAATAGTTTTATTATAATAGCAAGGAGAGAGTTATGAAAAAATTCAAATTAAACGACAAGGGTTTTATGCTCGCAGAGACCCTTATAGTTACGGTATTTGTAATGACTATATTTTCCATTATATATACCAACTTATTTCCAATAGTTGCGGAATATGAAAAGCGAGAAGTTTACGATGATATTGACGGTAAATATGGTACTTATTGGTTTAAGAAGATTATTCAAAGTGATGATGTTTCATTTGGAGATGTTTCTACTGCCGGTAGCATTTCGTATGATATAGCTAATAATAGTTATCATAGATTTGATTGTACTACTGATATTCCTTATGATGCTACTACACAAAATTTATGTAATAATCTTGTTAGTAAATTACAAGTTGCCGCTAGAGATAGTAATGGTAATATTACTAATACAGCTGATGATAAGCCTTGTATATATTTAACTGCATATAGATTAACAGACTTTAAGGAAAGAGCGGCAACAGAACTTGGTCAAGGTATTTTTAGTGGCAATTTATCAGATTATGTTGCTTATTTGCCTGAATATATTAATACGGCTTCTTTGAATGGGGCTAAATATAGATTAATAATTGAGTATCATAGAACTAAGGATGATAATGATTACTATGCTTATTCAACAATAGAGGTGAAGAAGTAATGAAAAGGGTAAGATTAAATAATAAAGGAATGACAGCAGTTGAAATTTTAGTTAGTTTTATATTAATGACAATATTAATGGTATCTATGTATGGGACTGTTAATAAGTATAAAAATAAACAGAATATTGAATCTGATAAAGATAAGATTGTTACATATAAAAACCTTTTAACAAAGGAAATACAAGATGATCTTATAAAAAAAGGGTTAGTTGATGCTAAGATCGATGAAAATATATCTAATTCTAATAGCGATTACGAAAAAAAATATGTTGTATATTTGACATTTCGTGATGGTGCTAAGAAAAAATTAACAGTTGGGGCATCTTATGCTAGAGATTTTGGGGAATGTATTGATTCTGAAGATGGCGTTTGTAGTTCTGATCATGATGATGTTTTTGAGATTAGTTATGGTACTGATGAGGGTAGTGATGACTATACAGTTTATAAATTACCTGATTTAGGTTTTGGATATAATGGTAACTCTGCAAAGTGTGGGGGAGAAGGATGCAAAATCTATGATTTTAGAATTAACAATATTATTATTGATACCGATAATAGTATCTTTAGTTTCTATGTTGGTTTTTACCATCCTGATTTAGGAACTAGATATGGAATAGATATAGTTTGTCCAATCAATTATTTTTAGTTTAATATTATAAATAAAGATAAGGCTATTATTGTTTCTAAGACTCTTCCTAGTAAATATTTATTATAGTTTATAGAAGTATCAGCAATGATACTTTTTGTTTGGATATGTATAGAAATACTTCCAAATGATAGGAAAAATAAAATAACAATAGCTCTTGTTGTGATACTTGATATTATTGGAGATGAAAATATTCCTTGGGTTAGATCAAATAGACCATTTAAAATTACATAATTTAAGGGATCTAGGCTAATGTATTTAGTGATAATAATACTTATTAAATAGAAAAAAAGGGATGAACTATAAACTATAGTTAATGTTTTTAATGATGCGTAAGTTGCTTTTTTTAAAGATGTGGCAAAACTAGTGTTACTTGTTTTAGGAAGAGTGAATGTTTCTTTTTTAGGTTTAAATATGATGGCTATAATGGTATTACTTATAATAATTATCATAAGTAGTTTTAAGGCTAGGGGTTTAGTTAATATTGATGATATTGGGCCTAATAGAAAGATGGGATTAGGAAAGTGGGTATAGGTTATTAAATAGTTGGCTGTTTTAGGAGAAATTAGATTTTTATCTAAAAGTTCCTTTGTATATTTTACACCACTTGGGAAACCACTAATTAAGCTCATTAGACTGACATAGATAATATTTCCATTTATTTTAGTACTACTAAGTAATTGAATGATACCATAATCAATTAATAATGATGAGAAAATAAAAATAATAAAACTAGAAGGGAAAAGTTTAGTAATAAAGAGATTAGTATAATTTATAATACTTGTTGCTATCATATTAGAATTTAGGATATATATTATTAATAATACTAATAGACTTATAATTATTATGGTTTTATAATTTCTTTTCATAATTCTCCATTTCTTTGTTATAATTAAGTAAGGTGATATGATGTTTAGAAAAATTTTTAATAAGATATTTTGTGATATAAAGCAGTTTTTTATAGAAGAATATAAGGCTTTAATTGTTTCTTTCTTTATACTAATATTATTCTTTTATCCGGTAAATTATTATATTATTATTGGTGGAGGAATTAGTGATATTGATGATAGAATTAATGTTGTAGATCAGTATAGTAGTAATGGTAGTTTTAATATTTCTTATGTGTCTGAATTAAAGGGAACAGTTGGATCATATTTACTTAGTTATATTATTCCATCGTGGGAAAGAGAAAGTGTTAACTTATATAAATATGATGCTAGTGAAAGTGTTGATGATATAGAGTTTAGAAGTTTATTGGATCTAGATAGTGCTAATGGTAATGCAATATATTGGGCTTATAAATTGGCTAATAAAGAGTGTAATATTATTAGTTCTAAAATCTATGTAATTTCTGTTATAAGTGGTTACGAAACATCTTTTAAGGTTGGAGATTTGTTATTAGAGATTAATGGTAATAGTTTTTCTACATTAGCTGAATATCAACAATATATTCAAACATTAAAGGGTTTGGATAGTGTTAATATTAAAGTACTTAGAGATAATAAAACTGTTGAATTTGATACTAAATTATATAATTATGATGATAGAATTATTTTAGGAATTTATCTACAAACTGTTAATGAGTATAAAACTAATCCGGAAGTAAAACTACAATTTGAGTCTGATGAGTCTGGCCCATCAGCTGGTTTAATTACAACACTTGCTATTTATGATAAATTAGTTGAAAAAGACTTAACTAATTCATTAAAAATTGCTGGAACTGGTACTATTGAAAGTGATGGTAGTATTGGACAAATAGGGGGAGTTAGGTATAAATTAATTGGAGCCGCAGCAGGTGGTGCGGATGTGTTTTTAGTACCAAGTGGTGATAACTATGAGGAATGTGTAAAGGTAAAGAAAGAGAAGAATTTAAAAATAAAACTTGTAGAAGTCTCTAATATAGAAGAGGCAATAGAGGCGATTGAAGCTTTAAAATAGGAGGTGATTTGGTTGAAGATAGGACTTGATTTGGATGATACGGTGTGTAAAACATCGGAAAGTTTAAATAAATGGGCTAAGAAGTATGCTGCTATTAAAAAAATGGAAGTTGCTGATATTTTTATGGACTTTTCACTTAGAAAAAGATTTTTAAAGGAACATTTTATCGATATAATAAAAGAAGCTGAACTTAAGAATGATTTTAAAGAGGTATTTACTAAACTTTCTTTAGATAATGATATTTATATTATAACGGCTAGAAGTGATGTATATATGCCAGACGGTAAAAAGGTTGATTATATTACTTTGGAGTGGTTAGCTGATAATGATATTTTATATAAAAAGTATTATAGTCATGTATATAAAGAAGAAAAAGCTATGATATGTGAAGAAAATAAAATTGATATTATGATAGATGATGACATTGCTAATTATGAGGCTTTAGTAGAAAAGGGAATTAATGTTTTTCTATTTGATGATAAAAATATGTATCCAGAGGTTAAAAATAGAGTAACTTCTTGGAAGGCTATTGAAGAACTATTACTTGGGTAGTAGTTTTTTTATTTGCTCGTTAATAAAAAAATCCCATAATTTCCCATAAATGTGCGATATTTCGACTGTATTTAAGAGGTATGATTAGGGTGTAAAGGAGGTAATGTATTATAAGGAAAGAATAAAAATTATTTAAATTAGACTGATTTATATTTTACTTTATATATATAAAGGAGGAGATAAATAGATAATAGAAAATATTAGTATTTAATGGTATACTATTGGTGGTGATTATAAATGTATACTATCTGTTTAGTAGAAGATGAAGCTGATCTTTCAACACTTATTAAAGCTTATTTGGAGAAGGCTGGATACAATGTAGTTTGCTTTACTAAAGGTAAGGATGCTATAGACTATATTGATAATAGTCCTCATTTATGGATACTTGATATTATGCTTGGTGATGATGTTAATGGCTATGATATAATTAAGGCTATTCGTGAAAAGGATGTTAATGTTCCTGTTATATTTACATCAGCGAGAGATCAGGATCTTGATAAGATACTTGGACTAGAACTTGGAAGTGATGATTATATTACTAAGCCTTATTCAACTAAGGAATTAGTTTTGAGAGTTAATAGAATTATCAAGAGGGTTTATAAAGATATTAATTCGGATATTATTACTTATGGTGATTATTCTATTGATACTGTAAAGAGATTAGTAACTTTAAATGGCAAAGAAATTAAACTTACGACACTAGAATTTGATTTATTAGTCATGTTTTTAAAACACTTAGATAAGGGCTTTTCAAGAGAAGAAATCTTGAATGAAGTATGGGGAATGGACTATTTTGGATCAGATAGGGTTGTGGATGATTTAGTTAGAAGGCTTAGAAAAAAAATGCCTAAACTTAATCTTAATGCTATTTATGGATATGGGTATAGATTATCATGAAAAAAGTTAAAAATAAACTTAGTAGACAGCTAATTTGGCTTGTTGGATTAACATTTGTTGTATTGTTTATTTTACTTGGAATTGTGTTACCTAAACTTATATTACCGGTTGCTGAAAACAATGTATATAGTTATTTAAGTGAACCTTTAAAACTTGTTAATAATGATAACTTTGATTCTAAGTTGTTGGATACAGAAATTGCTTATATTTATGTTGTTGGTAATAATGTTGCTTCAACTAGTAATCTAAGAGACATTATTAAGGTTGATAATTTAGGGATCTTACTTGATAAAATGACAGATAGTTATGGAAAATTTACTTATAATCATAAAAACTATTACTACTATACTATTAAAAGTGAGCGAGTAGTTAAGATCGCTTTATCTGATGATAGTTATATTAATAAAACTAAAAGTGCTTTACTTGGAGCAATATTTCCAATAGTTTTATTTACTTGCTTATTAATTGGTGTAATTCTTACAACTTGGTCTTCTTTTATAGTTAGAAAGATAGAAAAGCTAAAGAATAAGATTGATAATATTGATAATCCTGATTATAATCATATGGTTGATTTTGAAACTGATGATGAAATTAGATCTTTAGCTTTAGCAATAGAAGATATGCGCCTTTCTTTGATTAATCAGGAAGAATATCGTAATCAAATGTATCAAAATATTTCACATGATTTTAAAACACCTCTCACTGTAATAAAATCATATATAGAAGCTGTTGAAGATGAGGTTGAGGATGAAAAGACAGCCTTAACTGTTATTAAAGAACAGACTTCAAAATTAGAACAAAAAGTACACTCACTTCTTTATTTAAATAAACTCGATTATCTTAAAAGTACTAAGAATATAAAAATTGTACCAGTTGATATGGAGAAAATTATTAATCTTGAAGTTGAAAAGTTCAAATTTCATAGAAAAGATATTAACTTCATTGTTGAGATTGATAAAAAATCTCATTATGTTGGAACTGAAGAAAACTGGGAAACAATTTTAGATAATTTACTTAGTAATTTTATGCGATATACTGCTACAACTATAAAAATAATAGCCAAGCAAAACAAACTTATTTTATACAATGACGGTGAAAATATAGATAAAGATTTTCTTGATGGAATTTTTACTCCGTTCCGTAAGGGAATCAAAGGAGAGTTTGGATTAGGCTTGTCTATTGTTAAAAAAACACTTAATTTAATGAATTATGATATTATGATTAGCAATGAAAAGAAAGGCGTATCATTTATAATTACAAAGGAATCTCATAAATAGAGATTCTTTTTTTATAATGATTTTTCTTTTTAAATAGTAGTATCACTATTGATGAATATTTGTTTGCAGTTTATTATAATAAGTCAAGTTGATAGGAGAAATTTGAATTGAGTAATAGATATAGTTGGCTGGAATGACCTTATAATGATGCTGATTTTAGAGATGGTACCGTTTTTGAAATTTTGGATAGAAAAACAGGGATGATTTATAAGACGGGTTTTTATATAAGAGATAGATCTTCGGCTTTAGCAACTAGTACTTTTTATTGATGATAAGTTTCTTACTTATGTTAAGGAATGTTTGAAGGCAAATGGTAGGGGTTGTCATAAAGATTGCGTTATTGATGAAGAAGATATATCAATTAGTGATATAGATGATGATAACTCTACTTTTAGTGATATTTTATTATCTGATTTGGCTGATTTAGTTCCTAATTCTACATTAAAATTATTGGAAAAGAGAGGAATAACTACTTTAGAGCAATTATTTGTTTCTTATGAAAACCGTGATTTTGATATTTTATTTAGTGAATCTAGGCGTTTAGAAATTAGTGGTCTTGTTAATGTTTTAAGTTGTAAGTTTAAAAGAAGAGATCCAAAAATTGATTTTAATAATTCTTCTGTTGAATATATTACTGGTAAATTAGGCTTGTTGCTAGACAAGCACTACTTTATGGAAGTGTAACGATAGGAGAGCTAATTGAACAAGCAAAGTTACCTTTTGATAAACAAGTTTGGAGCTTTCCAATGAACGGTGTTAGTGATTTTTTTAAGAGATTATGTATTGACAAATTACTTATTGTTGCTGATTATTATGATAGAAAAGTTAATGATGATGAAAATGCTGTATCTCATATAGATAGTCTTCAAGCACAACTTTTAGAGTTAAATAGACAATCAGCAATATTAGATAATAAAATAAAAACAGTAATCGATGAAATAGAGGCTGTATCTAAACAGGGGCAAGATAGTGTTGCTGGTATCAGCTATATTAAAAAATAAAGCAGAAAATTAAGTAAACGTGATGGCCTTAAATAACATAGTATTGTTTTTATTGGTGATGTGTGCTATAATATCTTCCGCTGAGGGGAGATTATTATGGATATTAAAACATTGGATATTAAAACATTTGACTCATATAGTGATGAGGAAAGAGCAACTTTATTGATGCATTGGTGGTATTACTATGGAAAAGTAATAGTTAATTTTGATGAATGTATGCAATTTTATGATTTGGTTAAAAAAGATAGTCGTTTTATGATGGATGTTGCTTTATGTTCATTCATTGATGGAAAATCTAGTCAATATTTAATTGGAGCCATGAGAATTGGTAAAGTAGGTGAATATTTAGGCACTGTAAGGGATTTAATAAAACTTCCTAGTTATAAAAAGATAGTAGGCGAACTTGAAAAGCCTTTCTTAACAGAAGTTGTTGGTACTTATAATAATCCTGAACCAAGTATTCCTTTTACTATTGAAGATATTGTTTCACAAACAGTAGAGCAATTGACTAACAGTAATAATAAAGATAGTGGAGTTGCTTACGTTAAAAAAGATTCAACTATTACTACAAAATAATTTAAATCTTTATAAGAGTTATGAGAAATATTAGTAATAGTATTTCTTTTTTTATTTGCTTTGTTAAAATTACTATGAGTGATATAATAAACTTATATTAAACTTTGGATATATTGTGTTATATTAGCATAATAATTAAGGAGAATGTTTTATGAAAGATTTAGTGTCTAAGTTAAGTGAATTAAAGAAGACTATCGCAACAATGGAGTCTTGTACTGGCGGTGGTATTGTTAATGCTATTACAAATATTGAGGGAGCTAGTGATGTTTTAAAATATAGTGCAGTTACTTATGCTAATGAATATAAAATTAAGATGGGAGTATCTAAAGATATTATAGATAAATATAGTGTTTATAGTATGGAAACAGCTTGTGAGATGAGTCGTAATATTAGTTTATTTGCTGATAGTGATTTTGGAGTTGGTGTTACAGGTAAATTAGGACGAGTTGATAAAAATAACCTTATTGGTAATGATAATACTGTTTATATTAGTGTTTATGATAAAAACGTTAATAAGTATTATAATGCTACTGTGATAGTTGATAGAGAGAGTAGAGAAGAAAATAAAAGAATGATTATTGATAAGGTAGAAGAAATGATAATGATGATAATTTCTTAGCGTTTTATATTTGTAATAATTTATTTTAGAGTGGGTGTTTATAATGAAAATTGGAGTTTTTGATTCTGGTAAGGGTGGCTTAAGTGTTCTACAGGAAATTAGAGTAGTTTTACCTAATGAGGATATCTTTTATTATGGTGATAGTTTAAATAATCCCTATGGTGAAAAAAGTGATCAAGAACTATTTAAAATTACTTCTTCTATTGTAGAGAGATTAAAAAAAGAAGGGTGTAGTGTTATAGTAATTGCATGTAACACTGCTACTACTAGATGTATTAAGTATCTTCGTGAAGAGTATCCCGATACTATATTTATTGGTACTGTTCCAGCTATTAAAGTAGCGTGTGATCATGATTTTAAAAATACAGTTGTGATGGCTACTCCAGCAACTATAGAGTCTGAACGTATAAATGAACTAGTTAGAGATAATAAAAGAACTTACCAAAATATTTATTTAGTTAGTTGTTATGGATTAGCTCATGCTATTGAAATAGAGGATAAAAGGGAAATCAAACGTATTTTAGAAGAAGTTTTTAAAGACTATAAAAATAAAGATATTGATTCAATAGTACTTGGTTGTACACATTATCCATTTATAAAGAAAGAGATACTAGAAGAAATGCCGAATGTTACTTTAATTGATGGAGCTAATGGTGTAGCAAGAGAAGTAAAAAGACAAATGGAATTACATAATTTACTGTCTCATAGTAATAGTATTGGAAAAGTAGTTATTTATAACTCGTTAGATAATACAACTTATGAAGAAATATAATTATAGCAAAACAAAAGATTTGCTATTTTTTTTGTTTGTAGTAAAATTAATAGTATAGGAGATTGATATGAAGAATATATTTTATATAGTTAGTAAAACTATTTTAAAGCCTATTTTTTTTCTTGTATATCGTCCTATTATTATTGGAAGGGAAAATATTCCTAAGGATGGTTCTGTTGTTTTAGCAGGAAACCATACTAATTGGAAAGATCCTTTATTACTTATATCATTAGTTAATAGACCTATTCATTTTTTAGCTAAAATTGAATTATTTAAGGGCTTAATTGGTGCTGTAGTAAAACTTATGGGGTGTATTCCAGTAGATAGGAAAATTCATGATAAAAATGCTTTAACTAGTGCTGTAGAAGTTTTAAATAAGGGTGAGGTTATTGGAATATTTCCGGAAGGTACTATTAATAGAACAAAAGATATTGTTATGCCTTTTAAAATAGGAGCTGTTAAAATGGCTGAAGAGACAAAAAGTGTTATAGTGCCATTTGTAATTACTTCTAAGTACAACGCTGGCTTTAGAAAAAGGCGCATTCAGATAGAGTTTTTAAATGGTATGAAAGTTTCTAGTGATTTAGATAGTGAAAATAAAAAATTGATGAAGTCTGTAGCTAGTAAATTGGAGGAATATAATGAACGTATTAGATATATTGAAACAAAAGATGATAAAGACACCATGGAAAAAGTTTTATAAAAAAAATGAAATGAAAATAAAAGTAGAAGATGTTTCTATTTATGAGATGGTAAGAAGAAGTGCTGTTGCTAACGGAGAGAATGTCGCTATTAATTATTTTGGAAGACATATTACTTATAGGGAATTTTTAAGTAAAATTGATAAAGCGGCAAGTTCTTTTAGAAGTTTTGGAATTAGAAAAGGTGACGTTGTAACTATTTGTATGCCTAATACCCCAGAGGGGATTATTAGTTTTTATGCGATTAATAAAATAGGGGCTATTGCTAATATGATACATCCTTTATCTAGTGAAGTAGAGATTAAGAATTATTTAGTTTCTACACATAGTGTTATGTTGGTTATGATAGATGTTTGCTATGAAAAGGTAAAAAATGTAATTAGAGAAACCGATGTTTATAAGACGATTGTTGTTTCTGCTAGAGATTCTATGCCATCTCTTTTAGGACTAGGGTATCAATTTACTCAAGGGTATAAGATTAAAAAGCCTAAGAAGAGTGAAGAGTATATTTATTGGAAAGATTTTTTGAGAAAGTCAACATCATATTTGAGTGACTATAAGGTTGATACTGGTAGAGATGATGTAGCAGTAATATTGCATAGTGGTGGAACTACGGGTAATCCTAAGGGAATTGTGTTATCTAATGGAGCTTTTAATGCTTTAAATGAGCAGTCTAAAATTGTTTTTAAGAATGTTGATGTTGGAGACAGAGTTTTGGGAATAATGCCAATGTTTCATGGATTTGGTTTAGGCGTTTCTATTAATACACCTTTTGTTTTAGGGTGTGAAGTTATTATGATTCCACAGTTTAATTCAAGAAAGTTTGATAAATTGATTGAAAAATATCGACCTAATGTTATTTTCGGAGTACCTACTTTATTTGAAGCTTTAACTAATATTGATAATAATCGTCTAGATCTTAGTGATTTAAAATATGTTATTAGTGGTGGTGATTCATTATCTAATAGTTTGATTAGAAAAGTTAATTTGTATCTAAGTAATCATGGATCTAAGGTTAAAATTAGTCAAGGTTTTGGTATGACAGAGTCATTAGCAGCAGTTTGTTTATCTTTTGGTGATGCTTATCGTGAGGGAAGTATTGGTATTCCTTTTCCTGGTAATTATATGAAAATAGTTACTCCTGGTACACAAGATGAAGTCCCTTACGGAACAGACGGAGAAATTTGTATTAGTGGTCCAACTGTTATGCTTGGATATTTGGATAATGAAAAAGAAACTAATGAGATGTTACAAATACATAAAGATGGAGCGTTGTGGCTTCATACTGGTGATATGGGAATGATGACATCTGAGGGAATAATTTATTATCGTCAAAGAATTAAGAGAATGATAATTAGTAGTGGTTATAATATATATCCTAATCATGTTGAGAGTGTTATAGAAGAACATCCAGCTGTTTTAAAATGCAGTGTTGTTGGTATTCCACATCCATATAAAGTAGAAGTACCTAAGGCATTTATTGTTCTTAAAAATGGCTATAATCCATTAACTGTTAAATATAGTATTAAAGAACATTGTAAAAAGAATTTAGCAGCTTATTCGGTACCATATGAATTTGAATATAGAAAGTCTTTACCTAAAACGCTTATAGGAAAAATTGATTTTAAAAAGTTGCGAGAAGAAAGTGAGAAAAATAGTGAAAATGAAGAAAGATAAGATGTATATGTATAGATTTCTTAAACCTGTATTAGGATTAATTTTTAAACTATATTATAATCCAACAATCATTGGTAAAGAGAATATTCTTAAAGAGGGTTCAATTCTTATTGTTGGTAATCATAAACATTTATTTGATCAATGTTTAGCTATTATAGCGACTAAGAGACCTATTCATTATATGGCAAAGAAAGAATATTTCGAAGGCAAGTTTGCTTGGTTTTTTAAGATGGTAGGATGTATTCCTGTTGATCGTAGTAGGAAAGATGAGAATGCTAAAAAGAAGGCTTTAGAAGTATTAAATAATGGTTATGCATTGGGGCTTTTCCCAGAGGGAACTCGTAATAAAACAGAACAGTTTTTACTACCATTTAAGTACGGAGCAGTTTCTATGGCTAATAAGACAGATTCTTATTTAGTTCCTTTTGGTATTACTGGTGATTATAAATTTCGAAGTAAAAATTTAATGATTAGATTTGGGAAACCATTTAAAGCTGATGATGATTTAGAAAAGGCTAATAAAAAGTTAGAAGCAGAAGTTGAAAAATTAATGCGAGAAAATTTAAAAAATAGTGGTAAATAGTGTCAAGTGGCTTTTTCTTTAGAAAAAAGCTTTTGATTTTTATGATATTATAAAGATGGTGAGTATATTGTGAAGCAAATAGATAATTTTGATGGAAATTTACATTATAGATTATATAGTAATATTGGTAAAATTATTCATCCTACTATTTCTAAGAATAATATTTCTAGTTATAAAGTTGTTTTGAGTGAAGATGTTTTACCTGTTAGAATATTTTATCCTGAAAGAGTTTCAAAGATTGAAAAAATTATAATATATATACATGGTATAACTAGTATATCTTCTTGTGATAATTATGCTAGTTTTTGTAGTGGTATTGCGGTTAAGACTAAGAGCTTAGTTATTGCACTTGATTATGATGAGAATGATTCATATTTAAACTGTTTGGATAGCTGTTTTAAAACTTATAATTTCTTAAATGAGGAGTTAATTAAAACTGGTATTAGTTCTTCTAATATTGCTTTAATGGGGGATTCAATTGGTGCTAATATGGTACTAGGAATTAATAGACTTAGTAAAGAAGTTATTAATAAATCTATTGTTGTTAGTCCTATTATTGGAAAAGATGTGCTTGATGATACTACTATGTCAAAAAATGAGCGCTATAATTTAGAACTAATTAGTAAAGTACAACAGTATTATAAGAAAAATGTTTCTAGTAAAGATATTAATAATTATTTAATTTTTCCAGAACTTAATAAAGAAAAATTTAAAAGTGATATTTTGTTTATTGTAGGAGAAATGGATATTTTTAGGGAAAAAGCTTTAGAGTATTGTAATACTGTTGTAGGAAAGTCTTTGGTACTAGAACTTGCTAATCACAACTTTTTTAAAAATATGGATTTTTCTATTGATAAGTTATTTTATGATAATTTATATTCATTTTTATAATTTCTTAGAATATTTAGATAAATGTTTTTATGTGACAAATTGGTAAGATACTTATTTGTCTTTTTTTTTAGTTATGCTTTATACTTAAGCTATTTTATGGTATTATACTTTTATAAGTATTTTTTGTATGATACAATTTTTAAGGTGGTTGTTATGGAAAAGAGAAAAACTAAAAAAGAAATCGTTAAAATGTTATTAATGAATAATGAACTTGATGAAAAAGATGAGACAGAGTTATTTGATTTACTTATAGATCAACCTATTGCTATTGATGTTGATAAACAAGAAGAAGCTAAGATGTCTTTTGGGGATCGAGTTGCTGATAAAGTCAGTGAGGTTGCTGGAAGTTGGACATTTATAATTATTTTTGTTTTATTTTTAGTTGGTTGGGTTATTTTAAATACAGTTATTTTTGTTAGTGGTAGCGAAATTGACCCTTATCCATTTATATTATTGAATTTGGTCTTGTCTTGTATTGCAGCTATTCAAGCTCCAATTATTATGATGAGTCAAAATAGGCAGGCTGCTAAAGACAGTTTAAGAAATCAAAATGATTATCGAACTGATTTAAAGAGTGAATTAATATTGGAATCACTTCATGATCATATTATGGAGATAGAAAAAACACAAAAGAAAATTATTAAATTACTTGAGGATGATGATAATGAGTAAATTTTGGGGATTTTTACAATTAGTTATAATTTTTAGTTTAATTTTTGTATGTACTGCTTGTGGTGGTACAATTGCTTCGGCTGATGGTATGATGAAGTGTAGTAGAGCGGGAAGTATTGATGGTGGTACTACTAACATGAATTATGAAGTTTATTATGAAGGTGAGTATTTAACAATTCTTCATTCTGTTGAACAAATTATTAGTGATGACAGTAGTATTTTAGATATTTATGAAGAAGCATATAATAATATTAATAAGCAGTATAAGGGATTAGAATATTATGATACTGAAGTTGTAAGAGATAATAATTCTGTTACTAGAGATACGACTATTAATTATGCAAAAATTGATATTGAAGCACTTTTAGATATTGAAGGTTCTGAAGATAATGTTATTGATAGTGATGGTAAAGTCAAATTGCAAACTTGGCTTGACTTTACAAAACCTTTCGGAGTTAAGTGCGAGTAGCACTTTTTTCGTTCAAGTATTTTAATGGATAGAATATTTCCCCCCGAAGGAAATGGTGTGGGTTCGATTCCCGCCTTGAACACCAATTTTTTAGTAATAAGTAAATTAACAATTGTTTTTTTATAGTATTTACGATAATATAAATGTGTAGTTGCCGATATAGTTTAGTGGTAAAACAGATCCTTGGTAAGGATCAGCGGACAGTTCAATTCTGTCTTTCGGCACCAGATTGATAGGAAACTCGAACTTTTCGAGTTTAAGTAATAAACGCTAACTAGAAATAGTTAGTTTTTTTGTTATTTAAGAAAGGAAAGTGATCGAGTTATGACAATAGAAACTAAAAAACTTGTAATAAGTGAAGAATTAAAAAGAACTATCAATTATTTTGAAAATTTATTTGATAGATTGGTAAACTTTATTAAAAAACGAATCTTTGGAAAAGAAAAGGATCGAGAAGATTATATACACTTTTCAAAGGAATTATATGAGCATGGAATATTTAGTGATGAAACAATAGAAGATATTAGAGATTACTATAGGTTTGCTAAAGAACACAATAACAACAAAGAAAAAGACGATTTTGATATAGAAATATAATGTATCAATGCTACTGTTTTCTTTTTTATTTACCATTTAAAGACTAATCAATAATTTTCTGATATAATATATTCAATTGGTGGTTACTAATCGAAAGGATGGCTATATGAACTTAAAAGAAATATACGAAAAAGAAAAGATAATAAATTCATATTTTAGAAAAAAATATGATTATGAAAATGAAGAAATTTTCTATAAACAGGTATTAGAATTAATTTGCGAATTAAGTGAATTTGCTTATGAAACTAAGTGTTTTAAATATTGGAAAGATGAAAAACAAAGTAGCCCTGATATAACAATACCTGAGTTTGCTGATTGCTTGATGATTACTTTATGTTTTTGTGATTTAGCTAATATTGAAGAAATACAAATAGAAGATATATCTGAAACTGATATGGTTAAGTTATTTATAGAATCAAATAAACTTGCTTCTTCATTAACAATAAATCTAGATAAAGAAAAGTTATTAAAACTATTATCTTATTTAATAGCATTATCTAAATTATTGAATTATAGTGATGAAGAATTAAATAATTACTGTCTAGAAAAAATGAATAAAACTTTAAAAATGATAAGTAAATAACTAGAAAGTTGGTGAAAAAATGTATTTGCAATATTACTTGGAGCAACTTGATTATTCAAACTTACCCAATTTTCTTATTAAATATTTAAAAAACTCCATCTTTATTGAGGTTAAAAAATATTGGTTATTTTTGTGGAATGGACGATGCTTCAAAAGATATATATGATTTTAGAGAGTATATAAGTAGATATGATCATTCGTTAACAGTTTGTTTGATAGTTTATAAATTAACAAAAGATAAAAAAGCAACATTAGCAGGGCTTTTTCATGATATAGCAACACCTTGTTTTTCACATGTAATTGATTATATGAACCAAGACTATGAAAACCAAGAAGAAAGATTTAAATGTGCTTACTTAAATGGTGTTGTTAAAATGAATGAGTTCGATAACGAATTAAAAAGTATTAGATATAAAATTGATAACATTAATAACAAGATTAAAGAAATTAAACAACGTGAAAACCTTAACTTTACTACTAATGATTTATTAATTTTAGAAGATACAGAAACAATTGATACTTTTGTTAATCCCGATATATTTTTAACTAATATTTTAAATTTAATTAATGCTTCTAGAGAAGAAATGAAAAGAATAATTGGTACTTATATTGATAATATTGAAGTTAATAAAATTGGAGATAAAATATAATTATTAAATATTGAATATAGAAAAAGTTTTATGAAATTACTAAAGAATATAAAAAAGAACACGACGAAAAAATGGAAACTATTAGACAAGATAGATATAGAGAATTTGATCAAATGGTAGATGATTCTAAGAGTTGTGTAGCAGATGAAATGATATTTATAAGTGATTTAGATTTCTTAAAGATATGTCTAAAGAAGAAATACTAGAAAAAGAATACGACTACTTTGCTTAGTCGTATTCTTTGTTTATACTAAATTTTGATAATTTAGAAACGCACTTGCAAATTGACATAATCAATTAGCGTGTGTATTAAAATATTATCTTGTTTTACCTTTAGAATATGGTTCATAAGATAAGTATTCTTCATTCTCACCTTTAATCCAATAACCAAATCTTCCTACTAACTTAACAGGTTTTTCTAAGGGTTTAAAATTAAGATTTTTTGTATTTGATGCTTTTGCTCCTTCAGCTAGTGATGCAGTAATATGAGGTGTCTTTAAGACTGTAGGATTTTGTTCATCATAATTTATATAATAATCTTTTAATTCATCTGGAAATAATATTTCAAATCCACTGTTTTGCCCATCATTACCATAACCTATTAAATATACTTCAAATGTTCTTCCAACTATATCATTGAAAATTTCATCAGTTGTTGGATGATATTTAAAAGTACAATGTATTTCATCATTAACTCTGGCTAATTTTTCTGATTCTAAAGAATGTATCAAATCAACCATATCTGCTTCAAAAAATATTCCTTCATAACTTAACATATATATTTCTCTCTTCTAATCTATTAATTCAGAATCTTGATATAACATTATGTTTTTCAAACCATTACGAACAGTTCTCAAAACTTCATTGTCATCATCAATAAAAATAATTTGTTCATCATTTTTTAATGATTTTAAATAATTTAATTTTAATTCTTTTGATGAATAATGCGGATAACTTTCTTTTGGAATAATAGTCCTTTTATCTTTTTCAAAAAATGGGGCATATTTATTTAACCATTCATTTTTTTCATTTACCTCATTATTAAATCTACAAACTGATAATATATGTAGTTCAACATTTTTTAGATTGCTTAATTTACTTAATGTTTTAATATTTGTAGTTAAAGGTCTTTTATTTTTAAAATCAAGTGGCTTTCCAAAATCATAAGAAGCAATTACACCGTCCATATCAACATAGATAATTGTTTTTTTATCTTCAGTTAATTTTTTAATTAATTCATAAAAATGCATATAGTACCTCTTTCCTTAAGAACTAAAACTATATTAATTATAACATAAAAATAATGAATTATTATGAATAAACAAACGGCAAAATAAAGTTATAATACTTAAAAAATTTGTTGGAAGGAGCGTTTAGTATGGATATAAAATGTATTAAATTTGAAGATTATAAATGTTTTAAATCTGGATGTATAAATAATATAAAACCTATAAATGTAATTATAGGAAAAAATAATATTGGAAAATCTAGTATTTTAGACATTTTTGAGATGTTGTATTCAAAACGAAAATTTGGAAATACAAAAATAATTTTAGAAAAAGAATTAACAGATGAAGATATTTTAAGAGTGTTTGGAAAATCAACATCTGGTAGTGGAATACCTACACCATATTATTATGATTTTGGTAAACAATTTATTGGTAAAACATTTCCTTTGAAGTTTATTTAAGTGGTAGCGGTATTTCAGGTAGAATGTATTCAGATTTTTCTTTACATAATAACATTTATGAAGATAAATATAAAAGTTATTGGTAACGATTAACAATATCTATAAAATATAAAAATAAAATTAACAATCTATATCACTTCTTTGTAGATAAAATGTGGGGTAATAAAGAAAAACGTGATAAATATTATCCAGTTGCTTATGAATTATATGGTAAGAATATTTTAGATGAAGAACAAATAAGAGGTATATTAGAAACTAAAAATAGATCTGCAGAAATAGATAGAGATTCTAAATCAAAAGACGATGATTTTTAATTATAAAAAAAGAGGAATAATATCCTCATAGTTAAATATAAGATTATTCCTTAACATATCCAATGTTACTAGATTTGTTTGGATCAAATGTTAAGTTGCAAATACTAGCAACAAGACCATAAATTCCAAAAGTAACAATTGTAAGGAAAAAATATGCTGCAGTTCTACTTCTATATCCTGCAGGTTTTAAATTAGTATGATTAATAATTATACTACCAATCCATCCTAAAAAGAATGTTAACAAAAATCTTACTACATTATTATTATCTTTTTCCATATTAAGCTTACTCCTTTCAATTATAATTATACAATAAATTTTTATAAAAGTCTTTAATTTTTTATGATAATATTTATATAGATTGATTCATATGAATTGTTATTGCCGAAAAAAAGTCGTAGACCTCTACGTCAACGGTACGAAATCAGTCTTGTGTAACACTAAACCCTTATGAAATAAGGAAAAGTTTAGTGTAGTTGCACAAGTTTCTTATTCTGCTTTTTTACATATATTAATATTTATATATAAAATCATCCTATTTATAAAAAGTAAAAAAGACCAACTATTAAAGTTGATCTCGACGATTAATTGCAATTTTTTAATATTATATATGATTATATTTTTACTATAAAGAATACAAATCCAATTGCACCAATAATCATAAATATAATTCCTACTAATACAATTTTCTTTCTTCTTTCTATTTCATTTTGTTCTTCTTTCGAAATATTTTTTATTGGATATTTTCTTCTATGCAATAGATAAAGAATAATTCCTTCTGAACTTTTACCACTGGTTGCTAGTAATCCCATTAATTTTGGATGGCTAATTCCTCTTGCTTTTGAATCTATAACAGTTATTTTATAAACTTGATAAATTGTAGCAACTAAACCTATTAGATATATTGCTATAAATATTGCTAATAAAATATAATTCATAATTTCCTCCTATATTTTTTTTATGATTTGATAAAATAAATAAGAAAAACTAATAATAGAAATAGTAAATACTATTACTATAATTGAAATACTTTCATTTGCAGTTATTCCTATTATTATAAATAGAATAATAATTAGAATATTTAATAAAATCGCATAAAGCAATTTCTTATTACTTTTTACAACATCTGTGCTATCTTTTAAATATTGCAAAACTTTATTATCGTAACTTAGTAAGTCATCTAACGAAATATTAAAACATTTACTAATTTTAACTAATGCATCAATATCAGGATAAAATTTGCCATTTTCCCAATTAGATATAGTTTGTCTGGTAACATCTAGTTTTTCTGCAAGTTGTTCTTGTGAAAGTTTTGCTTTTTTTCTCATTTCAATAATTTTTTTGCCTAAATCCATAATCTTTCTCCTCTCACAAAAAACTATACATTTTTTATTATTATTTTACTATCAAATATATTTTACATTTTAAAAATGTAAACAACTTTACTATTTAACACAAAATATTATTTTTTTATCCTCTTAATTATTAATACAAATCTATTAAGAGAGAACTAAATTACAAATTACTATTTGTCTTTCAGTTTCTATTATATCATTTTGTTTATTTAAAATATTAAAAAAACCTCATTTCTTTTTATAAGTTAAACGAGATTTTTTGTGATTGATTAATTTAATTTTATAAAATTGATGAAATTAAACCAAGGAATAGTCCAATTATGGTAAATGCTAAACCAAAAGCTGCACCTTTTTAAACAAACTCTATTTGATAGTCTTTTGATTTATCATCTTTAAATATAAAATATGGGGCATAACCTATTAGAAAATTACTAAAACCAGTTAAAAATAAAACTATTCTTTGTAATAAAGGCTTATCAATATAAAAAGATTTTTCCTTACTTATATTAACATCTCCTTATATTATTCATTTTATCATATTCTTTTTATATTTTTTTCAGATAGATAGTTCTTTAGAAAACGATTGATATATGGTATAATTTTATTAATTTAAAGGAGTTAGACTTAATGGAAAATAAAATATTAACTGAAATTAGAAATATGTCTGTTCAAGAACAGAGAAATTTATCTTATGATGTATTAGTTAATGCTATTAGTAAACTGACACCTGATGAGATAATTGAACTTAGTAATATAATTGGGTATCCTGTTTTTACAAGACTTTGTATGGATAAGTTAAGACATAAGTTTGTTTTATTACAAGATGGTGCGGCTGCTATAATAGTAAATAAACAGGGACAGATTTTATTGCAAAGTAGGGCTGATAGAAATAAGTGGGGATTGCCTGGTGGGTGCCAAGAGTTAGGAGAAAGATTTCAAGATACTATTATTAGAGAAGTAAAAGAAGAAACTAACTTGGATATTAATGAGGATGATTTAGAATTAATAGATATTATTTCTGGTGCCAGTAGAAGAAATGAATATCCTAATGGTGATGTTGTTATAAATAATACGGTTTTATATTGTATTAGAAATTATTCTGGTGAATTGAAGTGGGACAGTGAATCTAAGGAAATGCGATTTTTTGACTTGGATAATTTACCGCAAAACCAAAATGACCCTGATTTAATTGAAATTTATAAAAAGACTCTTAACAAATAAAAAATGATTGAATAATTTTTGACATATTTTAACGGGTATGTTAGGGAAATTGATATAAAATAAAGAGTATGATAAAGCACTTAATCTATGTTTTGATTAGTGCTATTTTTTATGTAGTTATTTTATGATGGATATACTTTTAGCTTGTTTATATGACATTGACAATAATATATTTGTAATATATCATTGAATAGTAGAGTAGTGTGCTATATGTATGACATTAATGTAAAGAATGTAGCGAAAGGTAGAAGATTTTTTTATATATTTTTTCTTATTGGGGTAATCTTTACGATTCTAATGTGGCGGGTATATGTGTCGAATACTATTATGCCAAAAAGTTCAGACTCAAGTGTAACATCAACGCATGTTGAAGTTAGAACATATAAAAGTGATGATGGAACTACTATGTATTCACCGGTTTATTTATATAAGTATGATGGAGAAAGCTATGTATGCCCATCTTATTTTTCATCAAGTAGAAATCCCGGTAATAGTAATAAAACTGTTTATTATGATCTGGATAATCCTGCTAATTGTGTGGTAGAGTATTCTACATCTGATAATAAAATCTTACTATTTATGGTAATACCAATTTTTTCTATTGTTATTGCAGTTGTAAACATTATGAAAGCAAACAAAAGAATAAAAGAAATATTAAAATTAAATCAAACTGGAAAATTAATTAAAAATTTACCTTATCGTTTAGAAGATACTGGAACAGCTATAAATGGAGTTGAAATTCAAAGACCTGTTGTTGAATATGTATTACCTAGTGGAGTTAACGTAACCTTGTATGGTGATGCAAGATATGATCGGAAAACTTTTGATTCGGATGGTATGGTAGATTTATTAATTGATGAAAATAACCCTGAAAATTATTTTATTGATTTTGAGATTAATCGTATTAATGGTAATTTGCCTCAAGATTATTACCAACAAAATTCTCAATCGATTAGTGATAATAGTAGTGTACAAAATTAATCAATTTATAGCCATAATGTTAGTGGTACAAGCTATAATCAAATGAATAGTAATCAAAAAATTTTATGATAATTTTGTAAGAAACTTTAGTATATTAGAGTTTCTTTTTTTTATTGATTAGTTTTTTTGTATAAAATTAGTTTTGTTTTTTTTACTGATTCTTATGCTATTTATAATAGCTTCTTTATATAATGTAGGGATTCTTGTAGGAATAATGGCATTAATTATTGGTGTAATAATTTGTTTTAAAAGTAAAATAGATTATTAGACTTGTGCTATAATGAGGTTGTAATTTTGCTTAGGAGTGTAATATGAAAGAGGATTTTTATAAAATATTTGTTGATAGAGTAAAAAAAGAAGCTTATCTTCCTAAATTTTTAAGTGAAGATTTTATTTATCAATTAATTGATCGCTTTAAGGGAAAATATCAAAAAAGAGATTATGAAAAGACTATAGATAATCCCTTGGATCTTGTACTTTTATTTTATAAAGATTATAGTGATAAATATTATGATATGATTTTAGAAGCTATAGATAATGGTGATATTGTTATTGGAGAGGCTAAAAAGAGTTTTTTTGATGTAGAAGGTGAAAAATGCTTTATACGCCTTTTGGGTAATGATGGAGATATTTTTATGTTAGCTCATGAATTTGCTCATTATATTGATAGAAAATCTAGTCCACCAATTATTCCTCATGAATATGATTTTCTTTGTGAAGTATTTCCTTTTTATATTGAAAAACAATTAGAAAACTATCTTGATAGGCAAGAGTTTGATACGTTAATTAGTACTAGAAGAAGTAATAGAGTATATTTTGAAGCTAGAATGCTTTCGGCTGTTTCGTATGAGTTATCTTGTGAAGATTTATATAGAACAGTTGGGGATATTGACATTAATGATTTGGATAGGGGTAAACTTAAATTAGTAAGTACTTATGATTATGACTTAAATGTGGGATTTGTAAATTATTTGTTACGCTATCCTTTAGCGAATATTCTTTCTGATCATTTAATTGATAATAAGCCGAAAAATGATGTCGATGTACTTAAAACGTGTTTAAATTCTAATTTATATGAGGTCTTAGCACATTCTAGAATTGATGGTACTGATAGTATTAAAAAATAGTTTTTTCTAGTCAACTAATTTTGAATCTTGATATAGAATTACATCCTTTAAATTATTATGAATTGTTTTTAAAATTTCATTATCATCATTAATAAGAACAATTTATTCTTTTCCTTTTTGATAATATATGTAGTTCTACATTTTCTAAATTGTTTATATTATTTAGAGTTTTTATATTTGTAAGTAGGGGTCTTTTGTTAACAAAGTCGTATGGTTTGTTGATGCGATTACTCCATCCATATCAACGTGGATAATGACTTTTTAATCTTTAACTAATTTTTCTATTAATTCATAAAAATGCCTAATTATTAACTTTTTCTCTATTGAAGTCTTATTATATTAGGACTTTTTTTTATATATTATTGGTAGTAGTTTATGGCATAGTCAAATGACGTTGACATCATACAATTGATGTTATATGATAACGATATATTAGCTATTTATTTAATAGTATGGTATACATTATGAATATATAGGTTATTTTATAGGAGATATATTTTATGGAAAATGTTATAAGTGTTTGTAATTTGACAAAGAAGTATAAGGAAATAACAGCAGTTAATAATTTATCTTTTAATGTTACGAAGGGTGAGATTTTAGGTTTATTAGGACCTAACGGTAGTGGTAAAACAACAACTATAAATTCAATCTTAGCTTTACTTAAGTATGAGGGTAAAATTAATATATTTGGTAAGGAAATGAGCCCTAATGCTTATGATATAAAAAGAAGAATAGGTGTTGTTTTTCAAGATGTAGCTGTATTTGATGAGCTAACAGTAATGGAAAATATTGATTATTTTTGTGGCTTGTATATTAGTGATAAAGAGTTAAGAAGCAAATATGTAGAAGAAGCAATTGCCTTAGTTGGTTTGGGGGATTTTAAAAAGTTTTATCCTAAGCAATTAAGTGGTGGTTTACTTAGAAGATTAAACATAGCTTGTGGTATTGCCCATAAACCAGAAATTATATTTTTAGACGAGCCAACGGTAGCAGTGGATCCTCAAAGTAGAAATAGTATATTGGATGGAATAAAGAAATTAAAAGAAGAGGGAGCTACAATAATCTATACTACACATTACATGGAAGAAGTAGAAATGATATGTGATAGAGTAATTATTATTGATAAAGGAAAAATAATTGCTGAAGGTACTTGTGATGAATTAAAGAAACTGGCTAAAATAGAAGAAAAAATTACTATTGAAGTGCCAGCTATTAAGGAAGAGGATTTAGGGTGGATAAAGAAAGATAAAAATGTAGAAGAAGTGACTTATGAAAACGGTGTTTTATTTATAGTTTATGATAGAGGTAAAAATAATTTAGGTAGACTAATAGATTATTTAAAAGAAAATAAAATTAAATATTTATCAATATACTCCGAAAGACCAACGTTAAATGATGTATTTTTGGAATTAACGGGAAAGGAGTTAAGGGATTAATGTTTTTTCATAATTTAAAATATTCATTGAAGTCATTGATTAAGAATAAAGGATTATTGTTTTGGACATTTTTATTTCCTTTGCTTATGGCGACACTATTTAATATGGCTTTTGGTAATTGGGTAGAGTCAGAAAAGTTTGAATCTATTGATATTGCGATTATAAAAAACTCTTATTATGAGGATAATGAGGTAGCAAAAAGAGTATTTGAATCTATTAGTAGCGGTGAGGATAGAGTATTTAATATAACTTATGTTAGTGATGATGTTGCTTTAAAATTATTAAATGATGATAAAATAACAGGTTATATTAAGTACTATGATGGTGGCTCAGATATTACTGTAAAATCTAATGGTATTTCAGCAACTATAATTAAATCAGTTGTTGATGAGATAGATACTTATAATGTTATGTTTAATGATTTAATAGAAAAAGAATTGACTTCCTCTTTTGATATAGATAAAGCTGTTACTGAGGCTATTAATAGAATCGAAAATATTCAAGTTAAGACTAAGGATGTTAGTGTAAAAAAACTTGATATTGCGGTAATTGAATACTACTCATTACTTTCGATGACTTGTTTATATGGTGGATTTATTGCTCTTACGTGTATTAGTAATTCTTTAGCATCTATTTCTTCTAGAGGTAAAAGAGTAGAAGTGGCTCCTACTAAAAAGAGTGTTATAATTTTATCTAGTTTACTTTCTAGTTTTATAGTTCAAATGATTGGTGTTTTATTATTACTGGCTTATTTAAAATTAATTGGGGTTAATTTATATGCTAATGTTTTAGGATTAATGGTAGTTACTGTACTTGGTGTTTTAGCTGGTATCGCCCTTGGTTTATTGATAAGCGTTGTTAATAATAAAAATGAAGGTGTAAAGTTTGGAATTGTTATTGCTGTATCAATGGCTTGTTCTGTACTGGCTGGACTTACAGGTGTTAGCTTAAAATATGTGGTTGATTCTAATTTTCCAATCATAAATAAGATTAATCCAGCAGCAATGATAACTGATGGTTTATATGCTTTATATTATGAAGATATTAGTAGATTTAATTATAATATGATATCTTTGATTATATTTGTTGTTGTTTTAGTGTTTATTTCAGTTGTTAGTTTAAGGAGGAAAAAGTATGACAGTATTTAAAACATTCTTAAAACTAGTAAATAAAAATAAGGGACAATTAATTTTATATACTGTGTTACTTATTACTTTTACTTGTATAACTATTTCTAGTGATAACGCTAATATGAATTATGTCGATGTAAAACCTGATGTAATAATAGTTGATAATGATAATACAAAACTTAGTAGGCATTTAAAAAAATATTTTAAAGATAATGCTAATGTAAAAGAAAATGTAGATAATGTTGAAGATGAATTGTTTTATCGTTTTTCTAGTTATGTGATTTATATATCTGGGGGATTTGAAGGTAGTGTAATTAATGGTAATATGAAAGAGATTGAATATAAAAGCGTCGATGATTATGGATCTAGTTTAGCTTCTATTTTACTTAATAAGTATTTAAGTTTACTTGATATCTATAATGAGCGTGACGTTGATGATTTAATTTTGAAAATGGATAGTTCATTAAAAACCAATACTAAGGTTGAACTTAGTTCAAGTCTTGATACAGATAAGTTATCTAAAGCAGAATTTTATTATTCATTTATGAACTATTCATTATTAGCTGGTTGTATTTATACATTGGTTGTAATAATTTCTATCTTTAGGGAAAAGAATATTTTAAAAAGAAATATTATAAGTAGTATGAATTATAATAAATTAAATAAACAGTTATTATTATCTAGCTTATTATTTGGAATTATTATTTGGTTAATATATGTTTTATTATCATTTATAATTGTTGGCAAGGTTATGTTGACTGCTAATGGTTTATGTATAATTGCTTTATCATTTATATTCTTACTTTATTGCTTAGCTATTGGATTTTTAGTTGCTAATTTGATAAGTAATAAAAATGCTATTAGTGGAATAATTAATGTAATTAGTTTGGGTACGTCATTTTTATGTGGATCTTTTGTTAGACTTGAATTTTTACCTGCTAACGTTTTGAAAATTTCAAAGTTTATACCAAACTATTATTATATTGATGCTATAGATAAGTTGGTTGGTATTGAAAAAATATCATTAGTAACTTTAAAACCAATATTATTAAATGTTGTAGTGTTAGTTATTACAACTATAGTTTTTATATTGGTAGCTGGAATTATATCTTTAAAGAAAAGAAAGATAGCATAGTAAGTATTATGTTATATAAATTGGTTGTAGTATGATGTTGACTTTTATTAGAATTTGTCATATTATAAGTAGTACTTTTATAGTTGTTGGGGGAAATATGTATGAATTCGTATGGTTGTACTGTTAGTAATTCTATATTAAGATGTGCTAATTCTAGGGGGATAAAAATTACACCACTTAAATTAAATTGTTTAGTGTATTTAGTTTATTCTTATTATACTTGTGCTTATCCAAATCATAGTAATGTTTTTAGATTTGGTAAATTATTTGATGAGAGTTTTATAAAAACAGCTTTAGGACCAGTTGCTCCTACAAATGATTTTTTCTTTTCTTCATTTGGTGCTGATCCTATAAGTTGCTATGCGATGAATGCTGAAGGCACAGTGATATTTAATGATGATGAAAAATTTAATGCTAGTTTATCAAGAGTATTTGAAGCTTATGGTGATGAAGATGATATTTCATTGCTAGGAGTAATAGAAGCTGGTAATAGATATTCTAGGCTTGAAAATGGTGATACTATTACTGTTAATGATATAGCAGCTGATGAATGGCTTAGAAAAAGTGCAAGAGTCGGTTTATATAGCTATTCTAAACGATTATTATAATTTATTATTAGGAGGCAAGTTATTATTTGCCTTTTTATTTTTGAACTCAACTAATGGTATGTAGATATTTTTATTTTAATAGCTTACACTAATGATGAAGGAGGTAATTAGATTTGGATCAAGTTAAGATTGGAAGGTTTATCGCAGAGTGTAGAAGGGGAAAAAATTTAACACAGATGCAACTGGCCGAAAAGTTAAATATTACTGATAGAGCTGTATCTAAGTGGGAAAATGGAAGAGCCATGCCAGATTCATCGATAATGATTGAATTGTGTAGTGTACTTGGAATTAATGTAAACGAATTGTTGAGTGGAGAGAGGATAGAAATGGAAAATTATAATAAAGTAGCTGAAGAAAATTTACTTACATTAAAAAAACAAAAGGAAGAGTCTGATAAGAGACTATTAAATATTGAAGTTATAATGGGAATAATAAGTATTATTATGTATTTAATTATGGTTATGATAGTTTCTTTTTCTAATATGCAAGATAGTACTAGAGTTTTAATTATAATGATATTAACTGTTTTTGTATTTATAGAATGTCTTTTAGCTCTTAGAATAGAACAACAAGTTGGTTATTATGAATGTAGAAAGTGTCATCATAAATATGTACCAACTTATTCTAATGTTTTATGGGCTATGCATATTAATAGAACAAGATATATGAAATGTCCAAAATGCCAGAAGAGAAGTTGGCAGAAGAAAGTACTTACTAAGTAATGTAAAAGGAAGATAAATTTATCTTCCTTTTTTCTATAGATTATTTTTTCTGGTTAGTTCTTTAATTTTATCTTTATTTTCTTTACTATAACCATATAAGATATCAGGTAGCATATTTATAATGTCTTGATATAATTCATCTAATGCCTTATTTTGTTTTTTACTCATACCATTTATAGTTGTAATGGTTGTACTTTTTCCTAATTTATTAACACCATATAGTATTTTATTTGTAGATATGCCGTTTTGTCTCATTGTGAATTGATAAATCCATAATAAGTCTTTAGTTTCAATAACATTTAATCCGGCTCCGTAACTTATAATATAGTCATTAGTTAAGAATACTTTACATGTTTTATTATAAATACCTTTGCCATTATTAACATCATTAATAACTCTTTCTATTTTATCACTGTACTTTTCCATTAGTTTTTTACTTTTTTTAATTCTAACAATATAAATAATTATAAGTATTAATCCTATTGTAATGATGGTTCCACTAAATATAAGAATGAAATTAGTATCTTCTTCTGGACTATAATATGTGTCTAAATAGTAGGTACCAACGGCATTTTTAATTTGCGTTATACTATAAGTGTATTCATCATCACTTAAGTAATCTTTTAGTAGTTCATAGGCTTCATCTTCGATTTTTTTAGATTGACCATAAATAGTTAAAGTTTTTGGTTTAGTATCTGTAAGACCGAAAGAGTAGTCTTGAATATCTTTTAATAAATTGTAATTAACATCATCAAGAACTACTACGTATGGTTTATCTTGATTATCGTAGGCTAAGTAGTATTTTAAAATTTTAGTATCTAATTTTTGAGTAGCAAAATAATCATCAAGTAAATCAACGTCAACTTTACTATAAGTAAATTCATCTGTTACTTTATCTAAATATATAGCTTCTTGAGTGCTTAAAGCTAAATAAAATAATCCCCCAAATAAGATACCAATAGAACAAATAATAATTCCTGTAATTAGTAGAGTCTTTGAATAGACTTTCTTTATAAATTCTTCCATAATTTTTAACACCTCTAGTATAATTATATAAATTTAGTATATTTATTTCAACTAAGAAAATTTATAAGGTAATATTATTTTACTGTGTTAAAATGTTATAAATATTTTCTTTATAATTGTTATATGGTATAGTGTATATAGGCTATATTACTAGTTATGATGTACAGAAGGGTGATATTAATGAGTGAAGGTTATAAAATAGTTAGTGAAAACGGTGATACTATAATGGTTTCAATTTTAGGGGCTTTTAGAGTTGAGGCTTTAAATAAAGAATATGCTATGTATTCTTTGGTTAATGATAATCCTGATAATGAAAATGGAGCTGTTTTATTAGGAGAAGTTGTAAGAGAAGATGGTAAAGTTAAGGTTTTAGATATTTTGGAAGAGGAAGTTGATTTAGTAGTGGCATTTTATAATGAAATTGCAAATCAAATAGGAGGAAAGAATAATGGCTAGAAAAACGGTAATAGTACCTGAAAAGAAAGAGGTAATTAATAAAATTAAAGAAAAATATAATAATGCAGAAATGACTGATCAAACGGCTTTGAAAATTGCAAGTTTAGAGACAACAAATAAGATTTTAAGTGCAGCCAAGACTGTGTCGCTTGTTGCGTTTGTTATAGATTTGGTTGTTCCAGATCCTGTGATTGGTGTTGATGAAGCAGTGTTGGGTGTTATTTGGCAGGCTACTAAAACAGCTAATAAGATAGTAAATAATAAAATAGATGATTTGGCTAAAAATGGTACCGCTGAAATGCAAACAGAAGAAGCTCTTAAATTAGCTGATTCACTTAAAAGCGTTGCTGACTGTGTTAAGGCTACTGGTAAAAGATTTAATTAATAGTAGAGGTGTTTATTGTTATGAAAAAATGGCAAAAAGCAGTACTTATTGGATTGGCGTGTTATGCTAGTTATTATTTAGCATATAGGATTCTTCTTTTAACTTCACTTACTAATAAAATGATTCAAGAGATTAGTGTTGTGTTTTTCTTGTTGCCAATAATTGTTTATTTTTTGATTATAAAAACTATTATTAGAAAACAGGATGATGAGGTTTCTAGGATCAGTTTAAAGATTAGAAGATAAATGAACTTAATAATATGTATAATTTTAAAAAGATATTAAGAAAAAAGCATCATATTGTTGAGCGAGAATATTCCAGAAAAAGTCTAGAGCGCGTTACGGGGGATGGAATTATAAAATATTATATTGAAAATAATATTAATTCATTGTCGTAAAAAAATTATTTTAGAATTATTAAAGCTTGATGGAGTTGAGAAGGCATTTGTTGATGGAAATATAGCTTGTATTGAATGTTGTGATGAAATTGATGTTTCTAAAATAATTGATTCTATAAATGATTTAGGCTATATTACGAATTCTAATTTAATCGCAACTGATAAAAAACAATTGAAGTTTGGATTGTGATTAGTTCAATTTGTTCTTATTTTTCTTTTTATTTTATTGTTAGGTTATGGGTTACATAAACTATTTGGTTTTAATATATTCAATGCTATTCCAACAATTGACAGTAATACAACTTATGGAATGCTCTTTTTAATAGGTGTATTAACTAGTATTCATTGTATTAGCATATGTGGTGCTATTAATTTGTTAGTGTGTTATAGTACTGATAGAAGTGAGAAATTTGAAAGGCCCTTTTTTTATAATTTAGGGCGAGTTATCTCCTATAGTGTCATTAGTGGATAGTTGGTTTAATTGGAAGTGTTATTTCAATTAATTATATGGTAAATGGAATTGTTATGATTATAGCTTCTATCTTTATGCTTTTAATGGCTTTAAAAATGATGGAAATTATTAGATTAAAAATACCTAGATTTAAAGGTTATAAAACTAAAAGTAGCATTCCCTTTATTATTGGATTAATAAATGGTTTAATGCCGTGTTGACCATTAAATTTATGCTTTAGGTACAGGATCTTTTATATCAGGCTTTTTAGCTATGGGGTTATTTGCTTTGGGTACGGCTCCACTTATGTTTTTTGTTGGTACTATATTTAACTATTTTAGTGGAAGGATGAGAGTAGTTTTTAATAAAGTAGCTACTGTACTCATTATAATTTTATCTTTTAATATGTTATTTAGATGTTTTGGAACAATAGGCGTAAATATTAATAGTTCTAATGATTATAGTGACTATGTGGCCTCAACAATTTATGATGATTATCAAGAGGTTAAAATTTCTTTAGCTTATGATAGCTATGATAATATTGTTATTCAAAAAGGAATTAAAACAAAATTAATAGTAGAGGTTGATAAGATGTATTTAACTGGATGTAATTGAAATCTTTATGGAAGAATATAATATTAAGCATAAGCTTGTTGAAGGGGAAAATGTAATTGAATTTATGCCTAATGAAGTTGGGACATTTTCTATGAATTGTTGGATGAATATGATACAAAATACTATTAAGGTAATAGATAATAAATCTTATTTCGAGGTGATGGTATGAATAAAATAATTTTAAAAATTGAAGGTATGACATGTAGTGCTTGTTCTTCTGGATTGGAGAAATATTTAAAGAAGCAGAAGGGTATAAATGATGCCTTAGTTAACTTAGTAATGGCAACAGCTAGTATTGAGTATGAAGATTTTCTTACAGTTGATGATTTAAATCGTTTTGTAAAAGAAGCAGGATTTAAATCTATGGGACTATATGTCGAGGATGATGATAGTAAAGATAGTAATAAAACATATTATATTTTTAATGGATTGATAGCTTTTTTTGTTTTATATATATCTATGTCTCATATGATTGGACTTCCTAGTATACCATTTTTAAATATGGCTTCCTATCCAATTAATTATTCTGTATGTTTATGCTTGTTCGTTATATATTTTATATTTTTTGGTAATGATATAATAAAAAGTGGTATTAAAAATTTATTTCATAGGGAACCTAATATGGATTCTTTAGTAACATTAGGAGTAATTTTTAGTTTTGGATATAGTTTTTATAATATGATCTTGATCTTTTCAGGTAATAATATGGCAGTTGATAATTTATATTTTGAAAGTATCTGTATAATTTTGTATTTAGTTAAATTGGGTAGATTTATTGATGATATAAATAAAGAAAAAACTAAGGAAGCTATTAAGGGATTAGTGTCTATTACACCTAAGGAAGCTTATATTAAAAATGGTGATAGTATTAAAGCTATATCTTTGGATATGGTTAAACAAGGAGATATTTTAGTTATTAAGCCGGGAATGAGGATTGCTGTTGATGGAGAGGTTGTTGATGGTGAAAGTTATGTTGATGAATCTTTTATAAGTGGGGAATCAAGCCCTGTTAAAAAGATGATTTCTAGTAAGGTAGTAGCTGGTTCAATAAATATTGATGGAGTTTTATCTTATCGTGCTGAAAAGATTGGGAAAGATTCAACTGTCTCAGAAATTGTTAGATTGGTAGTTGAGGCAACTAATACTAAAGCTCCAATATCTAGAGTGGCTGATAGAGTTTGTGGTATTTTTGTACCGGTAATAATAGCTATTTCAGTAGTTACTTTTTTGGGATATTTAATCTTAGGCTTTGAAGTTAAGGAAGCTTTTGTTTCTTTTGTAAGCGTGTTGGTTGTTGCTTGCCCATGTGCGCTTGGTTTAGCAACACCTTTAGCAATCGTTATAAGTGAAGGCGTTTGTGCTACTAATGGTATTTTAGTTAAAAATAGTGAGACGTTAGAAAATGCTCATAAAGTTGATACTATTGTTTTTGATAAAACTGGTACTTTGACATATGGGACACTTAAAGTTAGTAAATTATTTAATTATGGTGAACTTTCTGAAAAAGAGGTTTTAAATATTATTTCTTCTTTAGAAAGTAATTCTTCTCATCCTATTGCTAGTGCTTTTAAGGGCAAATATAAGAACTTAAAAGTTAAGGATTATAAAAATATTGAAGGGGTAGGTTTAAGTGGTTATGTTGATAATGAAAAATATTTAGTTGGTAATAATAAGATATTTTCAATGCTTGAAGTTTCTAATCAATATGTAGATGATGAGAGGAAATTACAAGAAGATGGGTGCAGTATTGTCTATTTGTTTAAAAATAAAGAAGTTTTGGCAATGGCAGGGGTAAAAGATGTGGTTAGAGATGAAGCAAAGCTTGCTATAGAGGAACTTAAAGGTATGGGTAAAGAGGTGATTATGTTAACGGGTGATAATGATAAGACAGCTTCTATTATTGCTTCTAATGTTGGAATCAGTAAAGTTATTGCTAATGTTTTACCTAAAGAAAAGGCTGATGTTATAAGAGATTTGAAAAAGACTAAGAAAGTTATGATGATTGGTGATGGTATAAATGATGCTCCTAGTTTGGCACTGGCTGATATTGGAGTTAGTTTAAAGAATGGTACGGATATTGCTTTTAATTCAGCAAGTGTTATTTTATTGAGAAATAATTTGAGTGATATTCCTAATTTATTGGATATTAGTTTTAAAACAATTAAGAATATAAAACAAAATTTATTTTGGGCATTTTTCTATAATGCTTGTATGGTACCAATAGCTATGGGGTTATTTAGGGGGTTAGGTATAGAAATTAATCCTATGATTGCTGGTGGAACTATGACATTATCTAGTTTAACGGTTGTTTTAAATGCTTTAAGATTAAAGAAATGGAGGAGAAGATAATATGTTTAATAAAAATAAAAAACTTAAAGTTTATATTGAAGGGATGATGTGTAATCATTGCGCTGAAAAAGTTAAAAGCACTTTACTTGGTATTAATAATGTTGTAAAGGTCAGTGTTGATTTAAAAGATAAAAGTGCTACTGTTTTCTATAATGATGAGGTTGATAAAGATTTAATTTCTTCAAAAATTAAAGATCTTGATTATTCTGTTATTTCATTTGAGGAAAAATAAATATGAAGAAGTATTATAAAATTATATTTATACTTGTATTTAGTTTGTTCTTGTTTAGTGGTTGTGGTAGCGAGGTTAATAATACTAATAATGGTAATAGACCTGCTAATTTAAAAAATATTAATGGGAAGGTTATTGAAGCTTTAGTTGATGATGGCAAGGTTTTAATAAAGAAAAATTATATTACAGATTGAGCTTTGTATGTAAATTATGCACTTGATGATGTACAGGTAGGACTTGTTGCACTTAAAGGTTCTAGGGGTGAGATTGTAGTGGTTGTTAATACTTGTCAAAGCTGTAGTGGGGCTCCTTATGCTTATTTTGTATAAGTAGGTGATAAATTACAATGTCAAAATTGTGGTAGTATGTTTTCTATAGATGAGTTAAATGATTTAAGTGATGATGGAGAAGGATGTAATCCTATACCTTTAGATGATATGTATTTAACTGATGAGTATGTAGTTATTGGTACTAGTCAGCTTGATAATTTAACTGATAAGTTTCAAAATTGGTTAGGACCAAAAGTTTAGAATTTAAAATTCTTAAAGCGATTAGTTTATCACTTTAGGAATTTTTTAGTTTCAAAAAGTTTTGTATATTTTAAAAGTTTATGTTATAATATGTCGTGAAATTTTTAATGAGGGGATTCTTTATAGAAAAGTGGTACTTTGTATGCGAACATTACAAGAGGATATTGATTATGCGCTAGTTAGACGTCATGCTGATGTGTTTAGTTTTTTGTATTCTAGAACTAATGAAGATTTGGAGCTGTTATTTAATAATACCGACGTTATGAACAAGAGAGTTTTTTCTGTTTTATCATCTTCTGATTATTTGTTTTCAGCTATTGATGCTGGTGCTAGTGTAGTTGATACTTTTGATATAAATCCTCTAACATATCGTTATTATCATTTACGTAAGTGGTTATTACAACATGGCTATGTTGATGCTGCTAAATTGAGTTATGATGATTTATTTGGAATTATTTATTATCATGATTTGGCTATTTCGAAAGATGAAGAGGAAAGTGAAGTGTTTTGGAAGAAATACTTAGAATTATTTCCTGATGAAAAACTATATTATAGTCCTCTTTTTGTTAATGTCTTTGCTCCCAAAGTTAATTATCAAATGAAAAAAAGAAAACTAGTACAAAAACTTTCTGCTAGGGAGTTAAACTTTAGGCCATTAGATATTTGTTCTGAAGAAATTGAACTAGATAAGAAATATGATTTGGCCTTTATTTCTAATATATTAGATTATAATAGAGATAAAAGTAAATTAGTTGTTGCTAGAGACAATTTAGGGAGAATTTTAAATAATGGTGGTAGAGTTATTCTATCTCGTTTTAGAAGTAGACATTCTGATGAAGGCATTAACCTTGAAGAAAGAATATTTGCCAGTGATTTTTATATTTTACCATTAGATGTTCCAACAACAAATGGATATAATTATGTATCTTATCGACAGTATATTAAGAGGTAGGATTAATTAATTTGAAAAATATTATCACATATACAAATATATTTGGAACTTAGTTTTGTTAATTCTTCATTATTGCTTATTGTCCAAAGCAAAATAGGAATTTTATTGGTATATTTTTGAATATATTTTTTTTGAATAAGACTTTTATGAATAGATATAAAGTCTGGTTTTATATATTTAATACAAAGGTATGGATAGTTGATTATTTTCCATATCTTTTTATTTGTATTTTTATTTATTAATAGTCCTATTTTGTATCTTGCTTTTTTTCTTTTTAATATTTTTACTAGTTTTGGATTAAAAGACTGAATATAGACTTCACCATTATAGTTATTTAGTTCATTTAATAGAGTTTTTATAATTGGTTTTTCGCCTGTTTTGCATTTTACTTCTATTAAGAGTGGTACTTTGCCATTTACTAAGTTAAGGACTTCTTTTAGAGTGGGAATTTTTTCTTTACAATTTAATAAAGTTATTTTTTCTAGATCTTTTATTTGTAATAGTTCTATTGTTAGTTTTTGATTAGTCATTCTTTCAAGGGTATAGTCATGAAAAACAACTAGTTTGTTATCTTTTGTTAGGTGAATGTCTAATTCTATGGGAAGGTTATGTTTTAAAGCTTCTTTAAAGGCTAAAAGTGTATTTTCCGGGATTTGGATGTTATCGTATATTCCACGATGAGCAATTATTTTTTGAGTAAGCATTTTATCTCTCCTAATATTAATTATTAGTTAATCTATACTTTATTTACTATTTTTTGTCAATACATACTTTACTATAAAAACTTTTGTGGTATAATATGCGTAGATTTTGGGGGCTAGGTATGAAAAACGTTAAAAAGTATTATGTAGAAAAGTATTATAATAGTGCTGTTTATCAAGAACTTGATAGTAATATTAAGATTGAGTCTGTTAGTGATTGCAATCCGTTAAGTGTTGATGAAGAAAAAGGTTTAGTTGGATTTCGCTTTTTTGAGGCTTGTTTAAATGGAGGAGATGTTATACCATTTAAAAATTATAGTGGAATGTATTATTTTGGTAAAAGAGTTTCACTTAAAGATTTAGGATCTAGAGGCAGTCTTGATGTTTTGGGAAAAATTCAATTTGATTATTTAAGCCGACTTGGTTTAGATGAGGCTATCTTTTGCGAAAATGCGGGGAAAATTATCAAATGTATTGATTCTTCGGATCTTACTATCGATGAAGTTAAAAGAAATATGGCTTTAGCTAATTCTCAAGCTATATTTGTTAATCAACGTCAATTTGCTCATACAGTTGAGGAAGTTTTACATGAACGTGGCAATGATGTTTTTACTGTTTTTTCTGATAGTATCGATTATTTGTCTGATTCTAAAGATGTTTCAAAAGATAGTGATTATGGTGTTATTAGAACATGTGATCTTTATTGTGATAAAATAAAACTATTTAGTGTTAGTGGTATAGTTTCTAATGGTCAGGTTGGAAGCGGTAATGATACGTTTATTCGTGTGAGTCAAGTAGTAGAAGCTGTAGCACCATTATATTCTGAATTTCCATATTTAAAAGGAGCAATGGATAAGTTACTTATTGATGCAGTGACAGAAAATGAAAAAGGTATGGATACTAATAATTCTTCTAAAAAACTTGTTAGGGAATAACTTTTATAATTAAATTTATAAAAAGTATTTTATATCTTGCAAACTATGATATAATTTAGTTATTCCTTTTGCCAAATTAGCTCAGTTGGTAGAGCAGTGCATTCGTAATGCAAAGGTCGAAGGTTCAAGTCCTTTATTTGGCACCAGTTAATTAATATTGGCACTAATAGAAATATTAGTGTTTTTATTATGTTTGATTATTAGGAATATACATCATAAAAATTTTACAATTATTTCTTCTTTTTTATGATATAATTTTATAGTTGACACTAAATGATATAGTTTAGTTATTATGAATGTATTTAAAATGATACTATTGCAGATATAAATACTTTTAATTTTTTGTATGGAGTTAATTAACGTAATGGTAAACTTTATTAGTTATAATAAAGTATTTGTTGTTTATATTGGAGTTGTTTTAATGAGAAGTAACAAGGTTAAGATTTATATTGTTTTTACATATTCTGGAACTATGTTATCTAGAATTGTTAAATATTATACTGGAAAAGAATATAGTCATGTATCTATTGCTCTTGATAGTGGGCTTGAGAGGATGTATAGTTTTGGAAGATTAAATCCTTATAATCCTTTTATTGGGGGATTTGTTCATGAGGGAATAAATATTGGAACATTTAAGAGATTTAAAAATACTAAGGCTTTGGTTTGCTCTTTTGAAGTTAGTGAGTGGCAATATAGAAAATTAAGAAGAATTATTAAAAAGATGGAAAGAAGAAAGAAGATATATCGTTTTAATACCATTGGGCTTTTTGCATCTGGGGTTAATGTTAGAATCAGACGTAATAATTACTTTTATTGTGCTGAGTTTGTAAAGTATTTGTTGGATGAGGTTGATTTTGAATCAGAGTTACCAGATATAGTTAAACCTATGGATTTTAAAAAGATTAGTAATTTAAAAGTAGAATATAAAGGTATTCTTAGTAATTATCAGAATGTATAATTACTAGGTTTTTATTTTTAGTAATATATTTTTAATATTTTAATATATTTTATTGATTGTTGTAGCATGGGAGGCATTATGAGTTTTATTTTAATTGCTGTTGGATTATTTTTATTAGTTAAGTCTGCTGATTTGTTTGTTGATGGTTGTTCTAATATTGCTAAGGCACTTGGAATACCTCCACTTATTATTGGCCTTACGATAGTAGCTTTTGGTACTAGTGCTCCTGAAACAGCGGTTAGTGTTTCGGCTTCTATTAAGGGAGTTAATGATATTTCTTTGGGTAATGTTGTTGGTTCTAATATTTGTAATTTATTGCTTGTATTAGGTTTTAGTAGTTTGGCTGGTACAATATGTACTAAGAAGAAAGTTTTAACTAGAGATTTTATGTATGTTATTTTTTCAGGAATATTATTGTTTATTATGGGTTTTAGGTACTTTGGTAGAGGTGGAGTTAAAGCTGTTATAAATAGGCTTGATGGAGTAATATTATTACTTTTACTTGTATTATATTTATATGTTTTAATTAAAGATTCTATTAAATCTGTTAAGAAAAATGATGTAAAATCAAAGTTTAGTTTTAAAGATGTTGTTTTTGCCGTTATTGGATTAATTGGCATAATATTTGGAGGGCAATTAGTAGTAAATAGTGCTATAGAAGTTGCGAAGGTATTAGGTGTTAGTCAGAGTGTTATTGCTTTAACCATAGTGGCTATAGGTACATCTTTACCAGAACTTGTTACATCGGTTGTTGCTTCTAAAAAAGGGGAAGATGATATAGCCGTTGGTAATGTTGTTGGTTCTAATATTTTTAATATTTTTTTTATTTTAGGTTTATCTAGTGTTATTAATCCGATTATTTATGATATGAATTCTTTTATTGATATTATAATCATGTTATTTTCTAGTGTTTTAGTGTATGTTCTTATCGCTAGAGGACTTAAACTAGAAAAGAAAAAAGGTATCTTTTTATTGTTTGTTTATGCGTTATATATGCTTTATATTTTGAGACGATAGTAGTGATATTATTTTTTATATTTGGTAAATTATTTAATTTATCCTTTTGCCTGTAATTTGACATTTTATGAATTTTGTGCTATAATTTGTCTACTAATTTGGGGGGATTGTTATGGATAATTTACAAATGGCTTCAGCTTTGGCTGAGTTTGTTAAGTTTTGTTTATTAAATAATGAAGAGTTTATGCGAGATAATGAAACCAAGACTATTAGTACTAGTGACGTTATTTCACAATTAGAAGAAATAGAAAGAAATGGGATTGGAAGAGAAATTCCTATTATTTATACTGAAGATTATCGTATATTACGTGATAAATGTTCCGGTTGTGTTAGTTTTACCAATGAAGAAATAGATAATATAGCTCATTTTATAGAAGAATCTGTTATGACTTGTGGTTTACCACGTAATGCTTTTTATTTTGATGTTGTTGATTTTACTGTTGATCAATTGAGAGTTTTACTTGACTATAAAAAGCAAACCCTTGATAATGCAGGGCTTTTAGATTCTGATTACAGTAGAATTTTAAATTTAAGAAAATGCATACAGCTTGATAGAACTAGTTTATATTATAAGCCTTTTGCAGCAACAATTTGTAGTGGATATCCTAATTGTGCTTTGAGAATTGTTATGGATAATGAAACTATTTATAATATTGATACTAATTCAATAGTTACCGTTGATCGAATTGGGGAATTATCTTCTATGTCTAAAGATATGAGGCACGAAGAGTCAGATGATAGTATCATTTGTGCCGCTAATGTAGCCGCTGATTGGTGGGCTAAGGCTTTGACAGATCCTGTTTTTGCTATTCGCTATGATTGTAGCGCAAGTTTTATTAACTCTATTTTGGCACTAAAATATAGTATGGTTAGTAGCCCTAATTCGGAAGAAACTATCAATGCTTTTAAAAGTTGTTTAAGAGATAAGGTTTTAGATGGCGTGAAGAAAGATGGTCACTATACAATAAGAGCTGATGTAGATCTTGACGAGAGTTTAAGAGCAGCTATGAATAGAGCTGGTGTTGAAGATACTGGTTATTCACTTGGTACAGTTATGAATATTACACCTAATGAGGTGACTTTAACCATTGGTAGAGGCGATTCTAATAAACAAGTGTTATATAGTAGTAATAGGGAAAAATATCAAAAAGTTCGTAATTAATTTGAAGCCTGTTTTCGGTTAAGAAAACAGGTTTTTTTTCTTTATGCATAAATTCTTAATTTGCCATTTCTTTATAGTGTGATATAATGGACATAGTGAAAAGAGGCGATTATTTTGGATATCGAAAGAGAAGAGAGCGAGATTAATCAAGGTAAAATTATTGATCAAATTCGTTGCTTAGGTATTGATATGATTAATGAAGCCCATAGTGGGCATCCTGGAATTGTTTTAGGAGCGGCACCAATATTGTATACTTTATATGCTCATCATATGCGAGTTGATCCTAGAAATCCTAATTATTTTAATAGGGATAGGTTTGTAATGTCCGCTGGTCACGGCTCAGCTTTACTTTATTCAGTTTTACATTTTGCAGGCTTCGACATTAGTCTTGATGATTTGAAAAATTTTAGACAGATTGATTCTAAAACACCTGGACATCCAGAATATGGAATTACGCCAGGAGTTGATGCTACTACTGGGCCATTAGGGCAAGGAATTGCTATGGGGGTTGGTATGGCTATGGCTGAGGCTAATCTTAGAAGTAGATATAATACAGAACAAAATACTGTTATTGACTATAATACGTATGTATTATGTGGTGATGGTGATTTGATGGAAGGAATTAGCTATGAGGCTATTTCCTTGGCTGGAACATTGAAATTAAATAAGCTGATAATACTGTATGATTCTAATAATATTAGTTTGGATGGGGATACGTCTCTTACTTTTAATGAGAATATAGCAATGCGCTTTATGGCAGCTGGTTTTAATGTCATTACTGTTGATGATGGAGAAAATTATGAAGCCATTTCTAAGGCTATAGAAGAAGCTAAAAAGAGTACTGATAGACCAACGTTAATTCAAGTTAAAACGGTTATTGGTAAACATTCTGTTTTAGAGGGTAGTAATCTTTGCCATGGAAGTCCTTTAACTAAGGAAGATATATCTAAAATAAAAGAGAAATTTGGAGTTAGAGATATTCCATTTACTATTTCACAAAATGCTTGTGATGATTTTAGATATTTAATTGAAAAGCGTTGCTCTAATTTAAGTGATAAATTTTTGGAAAATGTTAATAAATTAAGTGAAAAGGAAATCAAGGAACTTGAATATTTTATGGGAAATGATAAGAGCATTTCAGCAACTGATCTTATTTATGATCCGCCACTTGATAGGGCTGAAGCTCCAAGGGATACATCTTCTAAAATACTTAATGCTTTAGCTTTGAATAATCCTAATATTATTGGTGGTAGTGCTGATTTGTTTGCTTCTAATAAAACTTATATTAATGATGGGGGCAATTTTAGTAGTAGTAATTATTTAGGTAAAAATATTTATTTTGGAGTTAGGGAACATGCTATGGGAGGAGTTCTTAATGGTATGGCGTTATGTGGCTTTAGAGTATATGGTTCAACTTTTTTAAGTTTTAGTGACTATATGCGTCCAGCAATAAGAATGAGTGCTATGATGAATTTACCTGTTACTTATATTTTCACTCATGATTCAATAAGTGTTGGCGAAGATGGAGCAACACATCAACCTGTTGAACAATTAATTGGACTTAGAACAGTACCTAATTTGGATGTTTTTAGACCAGCTGATGCTAATGAAGTTATTGGATCTTATTTAGCTACTATGGCTAAGAGTAGTGGCCCTTCTGTAATTTCTCTTTCTAAAAATAAACTTCCTATATTGGAAACTACAAGAGCTAAAGATGTTGAAAAGGGTGGATATGTTGTCTTTGACTGCGAAAGAAAAGCTGATGGTATTATTATTTCAACAGGAGAAGAGGTACACTTAGCTATAGAAGTTGCTAAAAGACTTAGAACTAAAGGAATCGGTATTAGAGTAGTGTCAATGCCAAACTTAAATAGATTCTTACGACAAGATGATGAATATATTGATGAAGTATTACCAGTTGAAATTAGAAAAATAGTTATAGAGGCAGGTTCTTCATTTTCTTGGAACTGTTTAATTTTCAACGATAAATACATCATTTCTTTAGATAAGTTTGGATCATCTGGTAAAATGAATGATGTATATAAAAAGTATGGTTTTGATATAGATAGTTTAGAAATAAAAGTTGAAGAACTTTTAAAATAGAATTCGACTAAAATAGACTTTTATGTTTGCTATTATTTTAATGGTGATAATATGAAAGTCTATTTTATTTTTGAAGTAAAAGATGAGTTTGTTAATTTATATTTGGATAATACTAGAGTATTATTTAATATTTTAAGGAATATATATTTTTTAGAAAAAGAAGAAGTTAATTTTGGCTATAATTTGTTTAGACAGATTACTAATTCTATTGATAAATCATTAATTGATAGGAAGATATTTTTACGATGTCATCAAGATATTCCTTATTCTAAACGAAGTAATATTCATTATATTAATAATTTATATAGAGATGAGGTTAGTAGATTAGTTGTTAAGAATAGTTATATGAAGCTAGAAATAGAATATAATAAATCATCATTTTTTGATATTTTGAGGGATTATTCTAATAATTATTTTGTGTGTGATTTTAAGAACTTTGACTTTTTCTTTTTAAGTCATTGTAACTTGGAACAAAAGAGTATATATATTCCTTATAATAAAGTGCTTGTCTAAAACAAATTAATTTAGTAAAATACTGTTTAGAGGAGATGAAATAATGCTACATGATATATTAATGATAGTTATTGGCTTAATTATTGGCTTGGTTATTGGTTTTTTTGCAGCTAGATACTTTATGCAAAAGTATTTAAAGAAAAATCCACCAATTAATGAAGAAATGATTAAAGCTCTAATGATGCAAATGGGAAGAAAACCTAATCAAAAACAAATTAATCAAATGATGAAGGCAATGGAAAAGTATCAGTAATTTCATTGCTTTTTAATTAAATTTTGTGTTTTATTTACTGTAAAGTTGTTTAAAATGGAAATGTTTATTTTAATTTTTTCTTTGATACTGTATAGTTAAAATATAAGAGGTGATATTTTGTGTTTTTTAAACGAAAGAATAAGGGATTTACCGTAATTGAGATTTTAGCGGTTATAGTTATTCTAGGTATTTTGACAGCTGTTGCTATCCCAAATGTTGTTCGTTATATTACTAGAAGTAGAAAACAAGCATATGAAACAATGGAAAAAAGTATTTATGACGGAGCTAGAAACTATGTGCTTGATGAGAATAAGTTTTTAAATAAATGTGATAATGGCTATTCAGATATTGAAAGTGGCAACAAGTTATTACTAAAGAATTATAAGTATATTGAAACTTTAACAGATCCAACTGATAATAGTAAAGAGTGCGAATATAAAGCTTACGGTTGTATGGAAAGTGAACAATCTATGGCGACTTTGGCGACTTATAAATATAAAATTCAAATTAAGTGTGTTGATTATGAAAATTGTGCAGTCTATAAGGATGATGGCAGTGTTTCACCTTGTGAAGATGTAATTGATGATACTGAGGGCCCAAGCTGTGGGGAATATACAACTTCAAATAATGATTCATGGTCTACAGGAGAATTTACTGAAATTACTATTAATTGTGTTCAATCTGATAATAGTGGTAGATGTGCTCAAGATAGTTATACTAAAGTGTTTACGGAAGAGTCTTATACTGATACAATTGAAATTTCTGATATATTTGGAAATAAGACTATGTGCCCAGTAGGTGTTAAGCTTGATAGGAGTGCCCCAAGTAAACCTGTTATTAATAATCCTTACGAAGATTCTTGGACTAATAAAAGTTATTCAATAGAAATAAAATCTGTTGATGATGTGTCTGGTATTGCGTATTTTGAATATAGATATCCAGATTCAAGTGATGAAACGGAAAGGAATTGGACACAGTGGGTAAATTCTTCTAAGAAACCTGGAGATGATTCTATATTCACTACTACATCTTTTTCAAAAGAACGTAGTGAGTACGTTGAGGTTAGGGCCTGTGATTATGCTGGCAACTGTTCTGAGATTTCACAAAGTATGATAAAAATAGATAAGACTGCTCCAACATGTTCAATTACTTTGACAGGAAGCGGTGGAGATAACGCGTTATATACATCTGTAGTATCATTAAATTTAAATATAAGTGATCCAGGAATTAGTTCAAGATCTAGTTTGACAGGATATGGAATGGCAAATAATGAAACAGTTACTTATAATGATGTTACAACTGAAACCCAAGGTGCAACTAATGGTATAACGTGGTATGGCTTTGTAAAAGATGAAGCTGGAAATACCAATACTTGTAATACTGGAAATTTCAAAGTATTTTTAGAACCACCAAAAGTTACCTTTAGTTTGAGTGGTTCTACATCAACAGCTGTTTGTACTGATGCACTTACAGGAGAAGAAATTGACAGGTGGACACTAAAAGTAGGCAACACAACACATACAGTTACTTGTACTGATCAATATGGATTTAGTTTAACTTGTTCACAAGTTTATAAGACTACAACGAAGACGAACCATAATAGTTATAGTTGTAACTGCAAATGTTCAAATAGCAATAGCCATGGTTGTTGTGGTAATTGTAAAACGACTACGACTACAGTTATTAGTAAATCCGGTTCTCCGTCATGTACGAATAATATAAATTAGTTTTAAAAAGTAGTGTGATATATAATTACTATTATTTTGATTAACTAAGTATTTTATGGGGAACTATTTATAGATGGTAAAAAGCTACATTGTTGTAGTAGTTAGAGGAGAATATAATGAATAATAAATCAAAAATACTATTTGCCATACTTTTATGTATTGGTATTATATCAACTGTTTTAGGTTTACTATTAGTTAATAGTAATAGTAGTGGTAATTCAAATAATGATACGCCAGAGGTAGATAATGAAGAAGTGGCTAAGGATATTTTGGAAAAATTGAGTATGGATGATTTTATCGCTAGTTATTTTGACTGGTCAACAGAAATTGATCAAAATTTAATTGCTCTTTCATTTGGAAAGGGGCTTAGTACATATTTTTATGCTAATAAGAATATTGAAAAATATATTTTAGTTTATGAAAATCCAAATAATTGCGATGTTATATATATAAAGTATACTGACTTTATTAAAACTGCAAAGAAAATATTCAATGATGTGCCAGCGTATAATTATGAGGATACTGCTATGGTATTTCCAAATATGGTTAAGAACGCTGATGGAAAATATGATACCTCTTTAGAGGGAGCTAGTGGTTGTGATTTTTCAGGAGATACTACCGATTGCCTTGTTTTGGTTGGGGCTGGAGATATTTCCAATTCTAGTGCTGAGTTCTCTCAATTGAAAATTAATGATAATGTTATAGTTGGTAATGTAAAAAAATATTATGATGCAAATGATAAGGACTTTTATGTTGACGGTACATTTGAATTTATATTTGAAAAAGTTAGTGATAATTATATAGCTAAAAGTTTTAAAATTACAAAAATTAATGCTCAATAAATTTGTAGAAAAAGTGTAAAATATTGGGGGTATATTTTACTTCTTTTTTATATATAAGAAAAGTGCGTTTAAGCTATTATTAAACAAAAAAGGACTCGATAGAATCGAATCCACGACAAAATGATTAAAGGTAAAAACTTTAATTTTTTAAATCAATAGGTAACATAGTACCACCACAGTATGGGCATTCCATTTCAGGGGTGCTTTTCTTTTGAATAAATTTTAAAAATCTCGTGCATTCGCTTACTATAAAAAAAGGTGTACCGTTTTATGTAATTGGTGGTAAAACTTATTTAGGATTTTCTGAAGAAGCTAAGGATGAGATAGGAAGAACTATAAAGGCCTAATATGATTGCTTTGATAGATATGATGTATTTGAAGCAATGACTGAACAAGCTACAAAGCAAGAAGAAAAGCACGAATTTAGTTTACTGTTTTATGTATTTATTTTTATAATAATTGTGGTTGTCACTTTGCTATTTATTAATATAAAAAAAGGAAAATTGAATAAGAAACTAGATTTGTCAAAAAAGGGAAAATGAGTGTCAAGAAGAAAGGAGTATTAAACTATGTGTTAAACTTAGTAAATTCTTATAAAGTTATTAAATGAAAAACTAATTTATAGTTTTTCTTTTTTTTGATATAATTTTATGTAGGTGGTAATATGAAAGATTTTAAAGAAAAGTTATCTTTAGTTCCAACTAAACCTGGTAGTTATCAAATGAAAAATAAAGATGGGGTTATTATTTATGTTGGTAAAGCTAAAAATTTAAAAAATAGATTAAAAAGTTATTTTACAGGTACTGTTACTGGTAAGACTAAGATGTTGGTTGAAGATATAGATGATTTTGAATATATTGTTACATCATCTGAACTTGAATCCTTAATATTAGAAATTACATTAATAAAAAAGTATGATCCTAAGTATAATATTATGCTTACTGATGATAAGACTTATCCTTATATTGAACTTACAAAGGAAAAGTATCCTAGGCTCAGAGTTGTGAGAAATGTTAAAAGAAAGAGAAACTTAAATTATTTGTATGGACCATATCCTAATGTAACAGCAGCTAGGAAAACAGTTAATATGTTAAATAGATTATATCCACTTAGAAAGTGTGAACATATTGGTAAGGATGTGTGCTTGTATTATCATATTCATGAATGTTTAGGTTATTGTGCTAAAAGTATTGATAAGGCTATAATTGATGAGATGACTAAGGAAATTGTTTCTTTTTTAAAAGGAGATTCTAGTTTTATTGAAAAGAAAATTAATTCGGAAATGATTAAAGCTAGTGAAGCAATGAACTATGAAAGAGCTTTAGAGTTAAAAAATATGCTTAGTGATATACAAATTACATTGCGCAGACAAAAAATTGATTTAAATGATAACTATAATTTTGATTTGCTTAATTATTATGTTGATAAAAATTATTTATCTATTCAATTATTTTTTATTAGAGGGGGGCTATTAGTAGGTAGAGATAAACAAGTTCTAACTAGTGGTATTGACGCAGTGGAACAAGTAATAGAGTATATACTACGTTTTTATGAAGCTAGTGGCGTGTTACCTAAAGAGTTATTAGTGCCTGATGATATTGATGATAAGCTACTTAGTGATTATTTAAAGATTAAGGTTAGTATACCAAGACGAGGAAAACTTAAAAATTTGTTGGATTTAGCTAAAGAGAATGCTAAAGAAATTTTAATTGAAGAAGAGGAGACTTTAAAGAAAAATGATACTTTGAGATTAGAGGCAATTGAAGAGCTTAAAAGAATACTTCATTGTGATAATGTTTCTAGGATGGAAGCATTTGATAATTCGCACTTATTTGGAACATTTTATGTTGGTGGAATGGTTGTTTATGATAACTTTTTACCGCTTAAAGATGAGTATCGAAAGTTTAAAATATCAGTTGATGTTAAAGATGATCTTAATGCAATGAGAGAAGTTTTATATCGCAGATATTATAGAGTATTGATGGATAATTTATTAAAACCTGATTTAATAGTAATGGATGGAGGACTTTTACAAGTTAATATTGCTAAAGAAGTTGTTAACTCACTTGGCCTTTCTATTAGAATTATTGGACTTGTTAAGGATAAAAAACATCAAACTAATACAATTATTGATGAAGATGGTAATGTATTAGAAGTTAAGGGTGATAGCAATTTATTCTTATTTTTAAGTCGAATTCAGGAAGAAGTACATAGATATGCTATTACATATCATAGAAGTATTAGGTCTAAGGGAGCTTTAGCGTCAGTATTAGATGTTGTTCCTGGAATCGGCGAAGTTAGGAAAAAAGAATTATTGAAAAAATTTGGTTCTCTTAAGAGATTAAAGGAAGCTTCAGTTGAGGAACTTAGTGAAGTAGTGTCTTTAGAGGTGGCCAAAGACTTGTTTGAGTATTTAAAGAGCATTTAATTATAGATAGTTATAAATGTTGACAATTTTACTTTTAAAAATGTATACTTTATGTGTTGAATTTGAGGTGGTTTGATGTCTAAGATTAAAGTAATGGATGAAGTTTTAGCTAATAAGATAGCAGCTGGTGAAGTCGTTGAGAAAACGATGAATGTTGTAAAGGAATTAGTTGAAAACTCAATTGATGCGGGTAGTACGGAGATAAGTATTAGGCTTATTGATTCAGGAGTTAAAGAGATTGAGGTTACTGATAATGGGGTTGGTATGGATGAGGAGGATGCTAAAATGGCCTTTTCAAGACATGCTACCTCAAAACTTAAGAATCTTGATGATTTATTTTATATTGAGTCTCTAGGCTTTAGAGGTGAGGCTTTACCATCTATTGCTTCTGTTTCTAATGTTAGATTGAAAACTTCTAATGGAGTTGTTGGAACACTTGTTACTTTAAATGGTGGCGAGGATATGACTGTTTCTAGATGTGATTTACAAAAGGGAACTACCATTGTTGTTTCAGATTTATTTTATAATACACCGGTTAGATTAAAATACTTAAAGAACTTATATGTAGAATTGGCTAATATTGTTGAATATGTTAATAAGATGGCTTTATCTTATCCTAATATTAAGTTTAGTCTTACTAATAATGATAAAACATTACTTATGACTGATGGTAGTGGTGATTTATTAAAAGTTATTTATCAAATTTATGGAATTGATATAACTAAGAAAATGGTACCAATAAGTGGTGAAAATGATGATTACTATATTAGTGGATATATTTCTTATCCAGAGGTTACTAAAAGTAATCGTAATTCTATTACTACACTTGTTAATGGTAGAGTTATTAAAAATAATGAATTGAATAAAATTATCGTTGATAGTTATCATACATATATTCCTAAGGATAAATTCCCAATTATTGTTCTTAATATTGATGTTGATCCTATACTTATCGATATTAATATTCATCCTACTAAGATGGATATTAAGTTTTCAAAGATGGATGCCTTAAAAGATTTAGTTTTTGAATTGATATCTAAAAAATTACAGGAATTAGTTTTAATACCTAACGTTTCTGTTCGTGACGTATCAAATATTTCAGAAGTTAGAAATCAAATTAATAATGTTTCGACTGCTCAAAATACGCCTGAAAAGTATATTGAGGAGATGGCAATTGATTTTTCGGTTGTTTCTGGGCCTGTTATATATACTAGTTCAAATAATTCTAATGTTTCAAATAATGATGAGTCTTCTGAAGAAACTATTGATAATACTAATACTGATTCTGATTCTAATACTCCTGCAAAGGAAGAGTATAGGATTAAAGAAATGATACCACGTGGTATAGTTTATTCAACGTATATTGTTGCGGAGAATGAAGATGGGATGTATATTATAGATCAACATGCGGCTGCAGAGAGAATTAATTATGAGAAGGTTTTAAAGGCTTTAAAAAGTGATGTGGTTGTGATTGATTTGTTAGTTCCTATTAAGATTGAACTTCCATTACATGAGTATTTAATAGTAAAGAATAATTTTGATATATTAGAAAAATATGGTTTTAGAGCGGAAGAATTTGGCATTAATACTATTCTTATTAGAAGTCATCCTAATTGGATTATGGATGATATAGCTGAGGAGTGTATTCATAAAGTTATTGATATTATTGCGACTAAAGAAAATTTTGACTTTGATCAGTTTGTATGGAGAATGGCTGCTACTATGGCTTGTAGGATGTCAATAAAAGCTAATGACTATATTTCTTATGATGATCAGGTATGGTTATTAAATGAACTACGTAAATGTGAAAATCCGTTTACTTGTCCTCATGGTAGACCAACAATTATAACATATACGAAGTATGATTTAGAAAAATTATTTAAGAGAAGTCTTGATTAGGCTGGTGATATTATGAATAATATGATTGTTATTGTGGGACCTACAGGAGTAGGAAAGACTAAACTTAGTATTGAACTTGCTAAAATGTTAGATGGTGAGATAATTAATGGCGATAGTGTAGCTATTTATCGTGGATTGGATATTGGCAGTGCTAAACCACTAGATGAGGAAAGATGTGGCATTTTACATCATTTGATTGATATTAAAGATGTTTGGGAAGACTATTCTGTTTTTGATTATCAGAGGGATGTTAGAAGACTTATTAATGATATTACAGCTAGAGGGAAAAGAGTTATCATAGTTGGTGGTACAGGTTTATATATTAAGGCAGCTTTATATGATTATAAATTTAGTAAGATGGAAAGTTCTTCTGATTTTTCAAATTATACCAATCAAGAGCTTTATGATAAAATAGCTAGTTTTAATATTCCTTTTGATGTTCATATTAATAATAGACAAAGGCTAGTTAGATTACTTAATAAGCTAGAAAATGGTGAAGAGTTTTCTAAAAATAAAGATGATTTATTGTACCCAGCAGTTTTTATTGGACTTACGACTGATAGAGATAAATTATATGAAAGAATAAATAAACGTGTTGATTTAATGATGGAAAATGGTCTACTAGATGAAGTTATGAATTTAAAAAAATATTATCCGAAGTCTAGAATATTAAATAGTGCTATTGGATATAAAGAGTTTAGTAAATACTTTAAAGATGATGAAGAACTTGATTTGGAGAGTATTGTTTTTAATATAAAACAGGATTCTAGGAGATTTGCGAAGAGACAATATACTTTTTTTAATCATCAATTTAATGTTAAGTGGTATGATGTTGATTTTGATGATTTTTCTAAAACTATTACTGATGTATATAATGATATAAAATAAAAAAGAGGTTTAGGCCTCTTTTAATTCTGAATAAATATCTTGATTAAAGTTATGTTCTGTTTGATCTAGATTTAATAATTCGCTTGTTGTTATGAGATAGTAATCATAAAGTTTTATATTAATGCCAGCGTCTATTACAGGATCGTCCCAAGTTAGATCTAAATGTCTCCAAGTGCCGTCTAGCTTTACAGCATTCCAAACGTGATTTTCACTGGCTACTTTATAGTTTTCAATACTTAGTCTATCTAACATTAATTCCATGGCGTCTGTATAACCACTACAAATACTATATCCTTGTATTAATGGCCCATAAGCAATATCTGATTTATGATCATAACTAGTAGAAGTAGAATTTTCTTTTCTTTCGGTATCATAAGTGGCATTATCAATAATATAGTCATGAATTGCTTTAATGTTTTGTTCTTCTGTTGCACCATCTTTAATTATAGTTTGTTCAATAGTATCTAATTTTTGTTCAATTTCTTGTATTTCTTCTTCAGTGTAGCTTTTAGTTATATAGATAGTTATTTTTCCATTATTATCATATTCTGTTTCAATATGTTTAAAACCGTTGTAGGGATGAACATAATTATTGATAGGTGATAAAGTATTTTGATTGTTTGCAATTGTTTCTAAGTCACTTATACATGTTTCATATTCTTTGCCACAGTAGAAGGTAAATTCATTTTTACCAGCATTTATAACAGTATAATATATATTTAGTAAATCTTGTTTACATTCTGGAGAAAAATTATCAGTATTTTGGACATAATTAAAGTCGTATTCTCGATAATATTTATTTTTTTCTTCTAATGTTACTTTAATATTTGGTGAAAATAACTCATTTATTGGAATGGATGATAATTTTTCATCAGTTGAGAAATAGATTCCTATTATTATTAATAAAGTTCCTAGTAGTGCTAATTTTTTCATGGCTCCTCCTTTATTCTTATAGGTTAATTGTATAATACTTTTTTTAGCTTGTAAATAAAAAGTAGGGGTATATAAGATAATAATTTACATCTCTTAAAAAGCGACATTTATAGACAAAATTATAGTATAAAATAAAAAACTCAAGGCTTTTCCTTGAGTTAATTTTATTAGTTCATTCCATTCATCATTTTTGTTAATCTTGATTTTAAACGAGCTGCTTTATTCTTATGTACTAGACCACTAGACATAGCTTTATCAATTCTTTGAATAGCAATATTTAAATTGTTACTTGCTGTTTCTTTGTTTCCTGCTTTTGCTTCTTTTTCGAATTTTTTAATAGCAGTTCTCATACTTGAATTTACTAAAGTATTAGTGTCAGTCTTTTTTACGCTTGAACGCATACGCTTCTTAGCACTTTTAATATTTGGCATATTTTCACCTCACTTTTATAAACATATTAATTTTATCAAATATATAGGGAAAATGCAAATAAAAATTATTATTTTTGTAAATATTATATGTAGGTGATTAGATGCATACTATAGATTTAGGTAAATATAATTGTCGTACTGACTTAGTTATTGAAAAAAAGCAAAATTTTAGTGAAGAAGAACATTATGAAGAAAAAGATATTTCTGTTGATAGAGTTACTGCTGATAATAATAAATATGTAACAATATCTTTTAAGGATATTACTGATAAGGATAACTATAAAAATGTTGAAGGGATATTTATAAAGGAATTAAAGAAATTTCTTAATGGTTATTTATCATATAGCAGTAAGATCTTGGTTATTGGACTGGGAAATAGTCGATCAACACCTGACTCATTAGGACCAAAAGTAGTTGATAATATTTTAGTTACGGCTCATCTTTTCAATTTAGGAGAGGTTGAGGATGGATATAGAAACGTTTGTGCTCTTAAGCCGCAGGTTACAGGGATTACGGGAATTGAAACAGGTGACATAATTGAGGCAGTTATAAAGAAGCTTTCTATTGATTTAGTAATAGCCGTGGATGCTTTAGCTGCTTTATCTATTACAAGAGTTAATAAGACTATTCAAATTAGTGATTTTGGTATTGCTCCTGGTAGTGGAGTTGGCAATAATAGAAGGGAACTTTCGATTAGAACTCTTGGAATTCCGGTAATAGCGATTGGAGTACCTACTATTGTTGATGCAGCTACTATTGTTACTGATACTATAAAATATTTATTTAAACATTTAAGTTATAAGGTTAAGAATATTGATAATGCTAAAAGTAAGCTTATTAATTCTTTAACATTTGATTACAGCAAGCAAGATAATATTTTTAATAATGATGATAAAGAGAAATTATTAGGAATGATTGGAACACTAAGTGATGATGAGTTAAGGGCTTTATTTTTAGAGGTTTTAACTCCAATTAACTATAATTTAATGGTAACACCAAAAGAAGTTGATTTTATGATGGAAAAGATGGGAGTATTGATTGGTAATGGAATAAATAAAAGTTTACATGATCACTTTAATCCGACAAAATAGTTTACTTGATATTGTTATATTAGTGGTGGTGATAAATATGAAAAGAAAATTTATTACGAGAAAAACTAAAAGAAAAAAACATTGGGGCTTTTTTTCTTTTTTAATGGTGTTTGGAATAACTCTTTATGTGACATTTAGATTTTTTGATAGAGGTAATATAAAGATTAATGATAAAGTATTAGCTAAGATATTAGTAAATATAGCTTTTACTAATGATGGTAATAGTAAGAGATATTCTATTGAAAAACTAAATCCTGCAATATTTTTAAAAAATAATTATCATAAGTATATTGCTAGAAATACAGAACCTACTATTACGGAAGAAAAACCTCTTATATATATTTATAATTCACATCAGACAGAGGAGTATAAGCCAACTAATTTTGCAGAGTTTAGTGTTGTACCAACGGTAGTTGTGGGAGATTATATTTTAGAAGATATTTTTAATAAAAATAATTTAAAAACTTTGGTTGAAGAAGGAAGTGTTAAAAGTATTTTAAATCAGAATGGGTGGATTTATTCATATAGTTATATGGCTAGTAGAATTTTAATGGAAAATGCTAAAGCTAATAATCCTTCACTTAAATATTTTATTGATGTACATAGAGATAGTTTAACAAGAGATCGAACAACTATTACGATTGATGGTAAGGATTATGCTAAAACGATTTTTTTGATTGGACTTGAAAATGCTAATTATGAGGAAAATTTAGATTTTACTAATAGAATTAATGATAAATTAAATGAGAAGTATCCAGGGCTTTCTAAAGGAATATATAAGAAGGGAGGTGTTGGAGTTAACGGAGTTTATAATCAAGATTTTTCTAATAGAGTTATTTTGATTGAGGTTGGTGGTTATGAAAATTCTCTTACGGAAGTGTTGAACTCTTTGATTGCATTTTCGGAATGTTTTATGGAGGTTATAAATGAAGAAATTTAAGAGGGTTTTTGAATTGATTGGTAGTATTCTTGTTATTTTGTTTTTAATTGTATATATTGGGCAAGGAACTGGGTATTATCAAATTACAGAAAATAGAAAGACAACGCTTACAGATGAAGCGATTAAGCGATTTGAAGCAGATGTTGCGGCGGGAAAGGAGATTGTTGCGAGTAATTACTTAGTAAAGGAGAAAAATTATAATAATAATATATCAATTATATGTATGAAAATCTCTAGTGGTATAGAGCAAGGATTTAATAAATTTATGATGTTAGTATTTAGAGAATTAGAAAATGTAGTTAATGGGTAAAGAGGAATAATTTTATAAATATTTTATTCCTTTTTTTTGATCTGTATTGTATAATGTTAATAAGATAGAATGATGGGTGTTGATAGCGTGGGGCAGGATGCGGTATTGGAAGAATTACTTTATGTATTAAAAGATTTAGAAAATAGTATTGGTAATGATTTAAGCGAGCTTGAGGGCTTAAAGGAATACTGTGAGTATAGAGATGATTTATTGTCATTAACTGCTAGTGATATTTCTTTATTGGCAACCTATTTTTTTAATTCTAATGAGGAAGCACAAGATAAGTTTTTAAATTTGTTACATAAAGTATATAATGATAAAACTAAAGAAGAAAATTTTATTAAAGAACTTAGAAATTTATATTTATTAAGTAGAGATGGCTTAGAAAATACTACTCAATATGGTTATTCTAAGAGAGTTATTATAGATTTTTTAAACGTATTAAAAGATGAGGCTATCGCTTCAAAAAAACCTAACACTATTAGAGAGAAAGAAATTGCAGGTAAATTTTTTATTGTTAGAAAATTAATTAAGTATTTTAGTACAGCTTCTGGTAGTGTAGAGATTAAAAATATAGATGACTTTATTATTATGCTTGATACACTAAATGTAAGTGATGAATTTAAAAATAATGCTTTGAGTGTTGCTATTGAAAATAATGCTAAGTTTTATAGTAATTCACTTCGACATAGAAAAAAAGAGAAGAAAGACTAATCTTTGATGAGGTGATATTTATGATAACGAAGGAACAATTAATAGATATTTTACAAAGATTTGTTACTAGAGGGCAAGAAGTGATTAGTCAGTATAAATCTTTAGAAAAAGTTGATTTAAAAACAGAAGAAGAAATATATAATGATGTTGTTACTGATTTTTTTAATATAGTAAATATTGATTTGAAAATACTAAAAAAACTAATCCTAAGATTTTCTATTTCTAGTGATGATGGTAGTCAAATGATTAGTGATTTAAAGGTTATAATTAAGCTTTTAAAATTAAGTAGTTATGGTGATGTAGCAACTATTTTAAGTGAAGAACAAATGACTACTTTGAATAAATTTTTAATTAACTTAAAAAAAGACTTAGATAATAATTATGAGTTTATTAATAAACAGTATGATTTAGATGAAATTAATAAAGAGGTTAAGGTTTCTAAAAAAATAATTAAAGCTTTACTTGATTCTAATAATTCAACTTTTATTACGGATACTTTTCTTCTTAATTCAGTGTTTAAAGCACTTGATATAAGTACTGAAGAAATGACAGATATATTAAAATTCATATTAAAATATAATAGACAAATATATGATTATAAAATGGGTAATTGTAATATTAAAACTTTAACATTACTTGGGAAAACAAATATATCTGAGCTTAAAGATATTTTTAGTAGGTTTGGTTTTGATTTTGAATCTTTTTCTGTTAAAGTTAAAGATAATATTATGCAGTTTGCGAATGTTAGTAATATAGAAAATGTTCTTAGAAGTCTTAAGAAAAATGGCTATGATGTAAAAGATGAATATTTGTTGATGGGATTAATTATTGGTAGTGATGAGTTAACTATTGATAGAATTAGTAGTTTAGCTTTTGCTAGAGGACTATTACCTGATGAAGTATTAAAGATTGGTTCTATTTTAATTAAACAGTCTTGTAATAGAGTAAAAAGTAGTTTAATTCATGATAGATTCTTAATTTTTAATTTTATAGATCCAAATTTATATGTTTTTGGAGCAAGTGATGATTTTGAAAAGAATATTAAGGAACTTAGTAAATGGGGCATATCTGTACGATATGTATATGAGAGAGCTCCACAAGTACTTTGCTCATCAAATATAGTTTTAGCTCATAATTTAGCTTTATTTCAAGAGTATGGTTTTTCTTTAAAAACGAAAACTAATAAGTTATCTTCACCAGTTATATCAATGCTTATGAATTATACTACTTATCAAATTATTGATAGATTTATTGAAGTTCATCCGTTAGGAATAGAATATCTTAGAGAAAATTTAAGTATATTAAAACAAATAAAGAGACTTGATGATTTAGTTTTCTATAAACTTTATTATTCTAGTAAAAATGATAAAGATAATAGTGCTTTTATGTTAATTGTCGATAGTAATTCTTATCTTTGCATGCAAGGGAAGGTTAGCGGTCTTAGTTCTATTTATTATGATTCTTATGCGTCTATTAACGAGGATAATAAGTATGTAATTACTAAGGCTTATACACCTGTATATACGAGAGATTATTATGCTTTAGTTAAGAATGAAATAGATCATGATATTGATGCTAGAGTGTTTGATAGTCCTTATATTCAACATATTAATAAGTATTCTGATAAAAAAGAAGCTTTGGTATATAACTTCGATGGTATTAGAATATCAAAATTAAAGGTTTTAAGGATATTTGATGCTTTATTAAATGCTGGAATACTTCTGGATGATGAGAGTTTTCTATTTGCAGTGTTATTTAATACGATTATTTCACAGGAAGATTATGAGAAAGTTAAAAGTATGATTAGCTTAGAATGTTAGGTGATATAGATGGATTTTTTAAAGGATTTGGGATTAACTGATGATGTTATTTATCAAATGAAAATAAATAATAATCAAGCAGTATTATTTAACCTTATTTGTGCTAGAAATTTTGTTAAAGATAATATTGATTATTTTAATAGTATTGGTATTGATGTTGTTGATTTGTTATTGATATATAGACCAGAAATTTTTATTAATGATCCTGCTTTGGTTAAAAATGCGTTTGAAGGATATGATCTTAATAAGATAGTGGAGTTAATTAATAATGATATAAATGCTATTAACTTATTATAATTGATCCTATTTTAGGATCTTTTTTTAAAAGAAAAAAGCTCATTAGTGTGAGCTTTTCTTTATTGATATAATTCTTGTTTTATAAGATTTAAGTTTTCTTCCATGATTGTTAAATAATCTTTTTTTTCAGACCTTTCACTGTCTGATATAATGTCTAGTTTATGTAATTCTAATAGTTTTACGTCTTGATATTCATTCAAAATATTATTAGTATTTTCGTTAGGCGTTTCTCCTTTAAATGTATAAATATAATTTATTTTTTTATTTCCAATTAAGTTTTTGACATCACTTATAGTTTTATCAGTGGCATTATCATCTATACAATATACTTCAAGACCAAATTTTTCTAGGAATTTTAAGGCTGAATTATTTACTAGAATAGTTTTATCATTGGTATTTTCAATTGTTAGACGATAATTAGCATCTAGTTCTGATAGAGCAATTTTTAATGTTTCATATTTTTCTTCTACTTCTTCTTTTAAGACGTTACTTGTTATGTATTCTTCAAGACCAATACGAATATTTTGAGCCATCATTAGAAGGGATGAAGGGTTTAACCATAGTTCTTCTGGAGAGTAGTTTGTTTCTAGAACATATGCACTATCAATTATCTTTAAATTAGGATTTAATTCTAAAAGATCTAAGGCCAGATTTCGCTCTTTTTCAATTAGACCATTATAGATAAATAAGTCTTTTTTACTAAAGTCTTTTTTTTGCTTATCATTTATTTCATAGTTTGCTATATCAACACCATCTGGATAAATTGAAGTTATAGTGGCATGCTCTTTGTAGAGGTTTTTTGTTACATATTCGTTGGGATAATTTGTTACTATTATGTCAATATTTTCCATACTATCGGTTGTACAACCGGTTAAGAGAAATACTAACAATGTTATAGTAATTATAAAAAGATTTCGTTTAAGCAATTTTTTCATTTTTAATCTCCTTATATGGTACAGGATCATATCCGGGTTTATTCCAAGGGGTGCATCTTAGAAGTCTTTTTATTGTTAGATATAAGCCTTTTATACTACCGTATCTTTCTATAGCTTCAATGGCATAGTTAGAGCAACTTGGAATATATCTACATGAATTGTGACAAGAAAAAGGTATTTTTTGATATGTTTTTATTAAAAAGATTAAACCTTTTTTCATATTTAGCCACCTTGCTTTGGATATTTTTGTACCATCCTTTTTTTAATTATTACTATATGATTTTACTATAATTTGGGTAAAATAGCAATTATAAGTATACTAATTTAGCTAATTTTGGTATACTTTATATGGTGAATAAATATGGATGAATTGTTTGAAAAATTGAATATAAAACCTAAAGATTTACGTTTATATAAAAGTGCATTTTCTCATAGTTCTTATGTAAATGAGCATAAGGTTAAAAATGATTATGAGAGACTTGAATTTTTAGGTGATGCTGTACTTGATTTAGTAGTTGCGGATTATTTGTATACGCATTATAAGGAAACAGAAGGGGAAATGACTAAAGTACGTGCGAGTTATGTATGTGAGAATGCTAATTATTGTTATGCTACAGGGTTAGGACTTTCTAAATATATTTTAGTTGGACATGGTGAACAAAAGGAAGGTGGAAACTTTAAGAAAGCAATAGTTGCTGATATTTTTGAAGCATTAATGGGAGCAATTTATATAGATTTAGGATTCTCAACTGTAAGGAATGTAATTTTAAAGGTAATTGTACCATATATAGAAGATCCTAATGTTACTTTCTTTAGTGATTATAAAAGTAGTTTACAAGAATATGTTCAAACAGAACAAAAAAGTTTGGAATATAGACTAATAAATGAGGAAGGACCGGCCCATGATAAAAGATTTACAGTAGATGTTGTAATAGATGATATTGTCTATGGAATGGGTATTGGGACATCAAAGAAAGAAGCTGAACAAGAAGCCGCAAAAGCAGCTCTAAATAAATTGGCAGTAAGATGATTAATATGAGTAAGTTAAACAAAATACAAATAATCAGTGTTATAGCTATAGTAATTGTTTTATTATTAGTAATATTTTTTAGTATTCAGAAAAAAATTAGTAATAATGCTTTTGATAAAGAAGTTGAAAAGCCAGAAGTAGAAGAACTAAAATATAAAATAGATGGTTTAGAAAAAAGTGAATATAATGATAAAACTAGAAAAAACTATAGGCTTTATGAGGAAAGTGTAAATTGTAATATCTATATAACAGCAGATGATATAAGCAATTATAATAATTACAAAGATGGAGAAGAGTACATTAAAAGTAATGAGATGATGTATATAGGAGATATTATTTTAGAAGATGAAATAGTAAATATTAATAATAATGAATGGAACTATATACATATAAGAGGAAATAGAAAAGGTTATGATAGGGGTTTAAAAGATAATTATTACTATAGTATTATTAAAAATAAAAAAGTATATTTAGTTACTTATGAAATAACAGATTTATCAAGAGAAGCAGATAGTAGTAATTCATTATGTATAAAAGAAAAAGATGAATTTATTAATTCTTTAAAATTTAATTAAGACTTAATTTTAGGTCTTTTTTAGGTACTTTATTTTTTATAAAAACAATGTTATAATCTTTATGTTATTCATTCGTTTATGTGTTTAATTTGTATCGGTAAAAATTTATTTATAAAACAGTTAGTTGTTTTTGGCATGATATAATATTAATAATAGATGAAAAAATAGAAAGGAGAATTTATGAGTAAAATTAAAATTTTTAGTTTGGGCGGATTAAATGAAAATGGAAAAAACATGTACGTTGTAAAAGTAAATGAGGATATTTTTGTATTTGATGCTGGACTAAAGTATGATAATGATTTGAATTTGGGAATAGATTATATTATTCCAAATTTTGATTATTTAATAAAGAATAAAAAGAATGTAAAAGGAATATTTTTAACTCATGGTCATGATGGTAATGTTGGGGCTGTACCTGATATTGTTGCTAAAATACCTAGTATTCCTATATATGGAACTAAATTAACTTTAGAAATTGTTAAGAATGATATGACAAGTGAGGAGATTGCTAAAGCTAATTTTAAGGAGATTAGGCCACATTCAAAACTTGATTTTGGAGCTAATGCTATATTTCCTATTAGTGTGACACATTCAATACCAGATGCTGTTTGCTATGTTTTGTATACAGAGGATGGAGCTATTGTTTATACGGGAGATTTTGTTTTTGATTCAACCATGATGGGACCATATAAAACAGACATTGGTAAATTAGCTTATGTTGGTAAACAAGGTGTTTTATGTTTACTTGCTGAATCGTTTTATGCAGATAGACAAGGACATACTAGTCCAAATAACCGTGTAGCTGGATTTATTAGAGAGGTTTTAACAGAAAACTCTAATCGTATTATAGCGACAGTCTTCCCAGCTCATATTTATCGTGTACAAGAGTTATTTAATGAAATATCTAAAACTCATCGAAAAATAGTAATTATGGGGAAGGCTTTACAGGAAACAATTAATAGGTCTTTAGAACTTGGATATTTAAATATTGATAAAAGTAGAATTGGAACTCTTAATGATTTGGAGAATAAAGACGTAGTTGTATTTATTTCTGATGAAAAGGAAAAACCATTTGCTAATTTGGAACGTATTATTAAAGGTTATGATAAATATATTAAAATTAAGGATACTGATACTATCTTTATTACGGAGCCAAGTTATCCTGGAATTGAAAAGAGAATGGCTGTTGTAATGGATGATATTGCTATGCTTGGAGCTAATGCTGTTAGTTTGTCTAGTAAAAAGCATTTACAACATCACTCATCAAGAGAAGATTTAATGTTAATGATTAACTTGATGAATCCTAAGTATTATTTCCCTGTTAAGGGTGAATATCGTTTACAGTACGCTAATGCAGAAATTGCTGAAGAACTTGGTATTCCTAAGGAAAATATTATACTAAAACAAAATGGAGATGTTTTAGAACTTGTTGATGGTGTTAATACTAATTCTGTTGAGCATGTTGATGTTGATGATATTTTGATTGATGGAAATAGTCAAGGCGATATTGGAGACTTAGTGTTAAAGGATCGTGAAATGTTGGGCGAAAGTGGAATAGTTATTATTAGCTGTACACTCGATAAACAGACTAAGAAAATTCTTGGTGGTCCAGAAATCTTAACCCGTGGTTTTATCTATGTTAAGGAAAGTCAAGAATTATTGGAAGAAACTAAAAATATCTCAAGAGATGCTATTGAAAGTAATATAGAACTTAATGCTAAAAGAGTTGATTATGCTAAAATTAAAAATGATGTTAGAGATATTTTAGGAAAGTTCTTTTATAAAGAAACTGGCGTTAAGCCAATGATTATTACTGTAATTCAAGAAATTTAAGAGCCTTTTGGCTTCTTATGTCTTCGTAGCTCAGTAGGATAGAGCAATCGCCTCCTAAGAGTGTGACCACTTTTTTGGAGAAAAGAATTAATAAATTATATACAATTCTTTTCCTTGATTATTCAAGGAAAAGTAAATGTCTGGGTAGTTAAACGGATATAACGGAAACCTCCTAAGTTTCAATTGCGGGTTCGACTCCCGCCTCGGACACCATAAATGAGGATTATATCTTGAAATCATAAGGGTTTCGAGATATTTTTTATGTGATATAAAGTGATATAACTTGATATTACTTTATATAGGGTTCGGCACTTTTATAGGCACTCCTGTATAATTAGTAAACTATCGATAAAATAAGGAAATAAACATATTAAAAGGGAGCTGCTTTTTCATAAAAGTGAAAGAAAGGAGAAAAAATGAACGAAGAAGATTTAAAAAACTTAAAAGGATTGAATTTTCATATTACAGATGAAATGAAAGAAAATCTTTTTGATACTATGGTAATTCAGAAAATGTTAGAAAATGAAGAATTAAGTAGTAAAGAAAGAAAACAACTAGAGAAGGAAAAAGAAAGACTAGTGAAAGAGTTTAGAAAAGGATTACATGAGAATAATCCTGTAGAAGTATCAATAGTAAGAACTTATTTAGGTATGAAAGATAAAAAATAATAGAAGAGGTTAAGGCCTCTTCTATATTTTTTTTTCCTAATAATTATTATTTTTATTTATAAATATATTAAATAGAGTATATAATAAAATATATTATTTATTATAATATTATTATTAATTTTTATTATTAGTATATATTTATTTTAATTAATCAAAAAATAAAACTGGAGAAAAATATAAAATAAAAAAGTTTTCTCCAGTTTTTTTGTGTTATAATATTTATATAATGAATAGGAATCTATTTGCAGATAGGGTAAGGGTGAAGAATATGATAAAGTATAAATGCGAAAAATGTGACAATTTAATATGTGATACAAGTGTTTGCCCTGTCTGTGGAGAAAGAGCATATGTAGATAAATCAGAAATATATTATTGTTATAATTGCAATATCCCTTTATTTGATAAAAAATGTCCTTTATGTGAAGAAGAGGGAAAGTATTTAGGAACAGATTTAAGACCCGTCTTTGCAGAAGAAAGATTGCTTTTAGAGGCAATTGAAAATCAACCTTTCAAATATGCGGGAAAATCTATATGGAATACATCAGGTAATTATTATTATGTTGAAGGAAAGAAAATAAAATTTTCTGTAAAAGAAGTTATTAAGTCTAAAAATGCAGATGATATAAGAAGAATAATTGAAGAAAATGAAAAAGAAAATCAAAAATATGTTGATAGTTTTATGAATCAACAATATATAAAAGATTTTATTGAAGCAAATAAATTTCATTTACAATCTATTATCACTGAGGCTCATGATTTTATTAAAAAATCGGCAAATGATTATGGATTTGATGAAATGTTTGTTTCTTTTTCTGGTGGAAAAGATTCAAGTGTGACAAGTGATTTGGTAATAAATGCTTTGGGTAATCCTAATATTATTCATATGTATGGTGATACAACTTTAGAATACCCCGAAACTGCTAAATATTTAGAGAGATTTAAACAATATTATCCATCAACACCTCTTTTAGTTGCAAAAAATAAGGACCAAAATTTTAATGATTTATGTCAGGTTGTAGGTCCACCAAGTAGAATGATGAGATGGTGTTGTACTATTTTTAAAACAGGTGCAATTACAAGAAAAATTGAATCTACATTTAAAAATAAAACTAGAATACTATCTTTTCAAGGATTAAGAAGAAGTGAATCAATTGCAAGAATGAAATATGACAGAGAAAGTGATGGAGCAAAGATTACAAAACAACAAACTAAAGCACCAATAATAGATTGGATTGATTTTGATATATGGTTATATATTTTATCAAAAGGTATACCTTTCAATAATGCTTATAAAAAAGGATTTAGTAGAGTTGGCTGTTGGTGTTGCCCCAATAATAGTCCATGGTCTGAATATCTATCTCATATCTATATGAAAGATGAATATGAAAAATTTCATGATATTCTCATTTCATTTGCCAAGCAAGTTGGAAAACCAGACCCAGAAGAATATGTCTCATCTGGTGGATGGAAAGCAAGACAAGGTGGTAATGGTCTTGAATATAGTAAAAATGCAGTTGTATCATTTAAACCATGTGTTTTAGAAGAAAATACTTTGAATTTTGAATTAAATAGACCAATAACAATGACACTATATGAATTATTTAAACCATTTGGAATACTTGATTTCAATATTGGTAATAAAAGGTTGGGAGAGGTTTATGTACTGGATAAACATAATAAACAACCAATTATGAAATTAAAAGGAAAAATAGAGGATAAATTAATAAAAGTATCTATTTTGAAAATTCCATCTAGACTTAAAAATCAAAAATATGCAGAAATGTATATCAAATATCAAATAACAAAATATCAAACATGTATTGCATGTCGTGCTTGTGAAAGTGTATGCAAATTTAATGCAATTTCTGTAAAAGCAATTGGAAAACTTGAACAAACTACAAATGAAATAGAGTATTTGATAGATGAAAATAAATGTGTTGGTTGTTTAGAATGTGTTAAACATTTTAGTGGTGGATGTTATCTGAAAAAAGTATTAAGAACAAAAATCGAAGAGGAGGAAAAATAATATGATTATAGATAAAGTAAGAATGAAAAGACATGAAAGTTTTTCGATAAGAGAAGGATGGCTAACAAAAGGACTAATGGAAGTTAATAAAGATAATAAAATATTTTCCTCACCAGATTCAACTGATGTATTAGGAATAGGTTCTAATATGGTTAAATCATTAAAATATTGGATGTATGCAACAACACTTATTGAAGATAAAGGAAAAGAAATAATTGTTAGTGATTTTGGTAAATTAATTAATAAATATGACCCATACTTTGAAGATATTTTTACATGGTGGTTAATACATATCAATCTTATAACAAATCTAAATGATTCATATATTTATAATTGCTTTTTTAATAAATGCAATTCTAAAAACTTTTCAAAACAAGATGTGTTTGAATTGATTTCAAAAGAATTAGATGATATGAAGTTGGATTATAATGAAAAAATATTGTTAGATGAAGTTAATATGATTGTTAAAACATATGTTGTTGATGATTCTAATGATAATCCAGAAAACAATTTTAATTGTCCTTTGTCTGATTTGGAATTAATTAAAAAAATAGGAAAAGACAATTATGAAAGAATTAAACCATCATATAGAAAATTGGACTATTTAATTGTTTATTATCTTTTGTTAAAAGTAATAGGAGAAAAGGATTATATAAGCATAGATGATTTATTAAAAATAGAGAATGGTCCATCAAGATTATTAAATTTAGATAAAAATCTAATAAATGAATACTTAGATGATATGAAAAAGGATGAATTAATAACAATAAATCGTACAGCAGGTTTAAATATGGTTTATTTAAGAAGAAAGATGGATTTAGAAGAGATAATGAAGGAATACTTTAGTAGGAGGTAAGGCATGAAATATAACAATTTAATTAAGGTTAATGAGAATTTTCAATATTCTGTTAATTTACAATTTGATATCAATAATATTTCAAAAATTAAAGAATACATTCCTACCAAAGATGGAAGTGAAATATTAAAATTTTATCTTAATAGTGTAATTAACGGAAAAAATAGGGCAACAACATTGATTGGCCCATATGGAAAAGGTAAATCACATTTATTATTAGTTCTTATGACATTACTTGGAAATTATGATGATTCTGATAATAAAGAGATAGAATTATTTATAAAGAAGGTATCAAAAGTAGATGAAGAATTGTCAGAAATGATGAATGAAGTTAGAAATAACAAAGTTCGTTTAATGCCAATTATTATAAATAGTAATTATGATGATATTAATCAAGCCTTCTTGTTAGGAATATCTGAAGCATTGGAAAGAGAAAACATTTCAGATATAGTTTTAAATACTTATTTTGATATAGCTTTAGATGTTATCAAAACATGGGAAACCGAATATAAGGAAGTCATAGGTGATTTAAAGAAATGTTTGGATAATAATAATTCAACAATTAAAGATTTGAAACAAGGATTAAAAAATTATTCAAGAAAACATTATGAGATTTTTAAAGAAGTTTATAGATGTATTTCAAGAGGACAAGAATTTAAACCGCTAGTAAATACAGATATAGTAAAAACTTATAAAGATATAACATATGAAATATCTAAATTAGGATATACAGGTATTTTTATTGCTTTTGATGAATTTAGTAAGTTTTTGGAATCAAGTAGTGAAGGCACAATCATGAGAGACTTAAAAATACTTCAAGATTTTGCAGAATTATCATCCAGAACTGGAAAAACAGAACAAATTCATTTGAGTTGTATTACACACAAAGCAATGAATGAATACTTAAAAAACTTTGATGAAAGTAAGGCAAATTCATTTAAGACAGTAGAGGGAAGATTCAAGAATATTTATTTCAATAGTAGCATGGAACAAAATTATGAGATTGTTTCTCATGCCTTGAAAAAAGAAAAAAGTTTTAATGATTTTTATGAAGAATATGAAAAAAATAATGAAAAATTCTATTCTGAAATAAAAGAATTATCGATTTTTAAGAATACAGATAATATTGAAAAAATCTTATTTAAAGAATGTTTTCCTTTAAATCCAATTACTACATATTCATTAATTGAATTAAGTGAGAAAATTGCACAAAATGAAAGAACTTTATTTACTTTTTTAACAGATGATGATGTTAATGGATTAAAGTATTTTATTATAAATGAATCTACTGGATTGTTCACAATAGATAAAGTATATGATTATTTTAGTATGTTATTGAAAAAAGAAACTGAAGAGTCAATAAAAAGCATTTGGTTAAAAAGTGAAAATGCTTTGAAAAAAAATATAAGTGATGATTCAAGAAAGATAATTAAAGCAATATCAATAATATATATGCTAAATAATCTAGAAGAGTTTTCACCATCAGATTCTGTTGTAAAATTAAGTACTGGTTTATCTAATTCAGAATATAATAGAGCAATTGATGAATTGTTTGACAAAAGTATTTTAAGAAGAAAAAAGATTACTGAAGAATTAGATTTTGCAACAATGTTTAATAGAAAACTTACAAAAGATATCAAAGAATTGGTTGAGAATAAATATTCTGAAATAAATGAGAAAAGTATTTTAAATGAAATAATTGGTACTTGGTATTCAATCCCCAGAAGATATAATGAAAATTATAAGATTACTAGATTCTTTTCAAATATTTTTATGACAGAAAATGAATTACTTAATTTATCAAATTTTGATTTATTATTTGAAAATAATTATTGTGATGGAATAGTTATTAATTTAATAAAAAATAATAAAGATATCAGTAAGGTTAAAAATCATTTTAATAGTATTGGTGATGATAGAGTTGTTTTAAAAGTTTCTAAACTAACATTTAGTAAAGCATTTTCAAACTTGTTAAAAGAGTATGAAGCCATAAATTATTTAAGACAACAAAATCTTGAAACATCAGATGTTGATGAAGAATTACAAATGATGAAAGAAGAGGTAGTAGATGCCATTCATGATGCAGTAAAAGAATATATTTCAGAAGATAATATTGCATGTTGCTTATATTTATCAAAAGAAGATAAGAAGGTTAAATATCTTAGTTCTATTCTTTCTGATGTATGTGAAGTTGTTTACGATAAAACACCTATTATTAATAATGAATTGATTAATAAAAGAGATTTGTCTGCTCCAATCAAAAAGGCAAGAGGAATTGTTATTGATTGTGTATTAAACAATGACACTTCAGATATAAAAAGTACAACATCTGCTGAGGCAACAATCTATAAAGCAATAGTTGATAAGAATGAATTGCCATCTGTAAAAAGTATATTAGAACTTATGAAAGATTTTATACATAAATCAGATAATAAAAAGAAAAATTTTAGTGATTTATACAATATTATTGAGAAAAAACCATATTCTATCAGAAAAGGTATTATTCCAGTATTGTTATCCATGGCATTAAGAGATTATTCTGATAATGTAATAATATATTATTTAAATAGGGAAATAGACTTGAATTCAGATTCACTAATAAAGATTAATGATAACCCAGATAAATATTACATTTTAACTGAAAAAGGTACAGCTGAAAAAATTAGATATATTGATGGGATGATGTCAATCTTCAACATCAACAATAAAGACAATTCTTTAAGAATAAATGTTCACAATTTAGTTGAAGAAATGAAAAAATGGGTATTGGGATTGCCAAGACTTATTAAAGAAGCAAGTACTTCAGATGAATCTTTAGGAATTAGAGTTGAATATTTGAATATAAAATCCGAACTATTAAGACCAGATATAAACAATAATGAGTTATTATTTAATACTTTACCTGATTTGTTTAATGGTGATTTAGATAGTGTTTTAAAAGAAATAGAAGAGATGAAAAACACATTTGATAGTTATATTGATAATTACTATTCTGAACTTGTAAAAACAACAAAGAATGTGTTGAATAAGTCATATAAGGGTAGTTTAGTGACTTTATTAAAAGAATTATATGATAGTGTTGAAAAGAATGTTAAAAAAAGAATATTGGATGTAAAAACTAAAATGTTTGTTGATTATATATCTGACATACAAACACATGATGATAATAAAGTAGTTGATAAAATTGCAAAAATACTAACCGGTTTTTATGTAGAAGATTGGCAACCTTCCGAGAAAGCAAATTTCATTAATGAACTAAATAATGTAAAAGATTCTATATACCGAAAGGAAGAATTGTCATTAGGTAAAAAAATAGTTCTTATTAATGGTGATAAAACAATTGAGAAAAATCTAACACAAGACAATGAGATATCAGCACTTGGAAGCACAATGAAAAATAATATTGAAGAGATTCTTGATGAATATGGAGGCTCTTTAAGTGAACAAGAAAAAATAAGTGTTTTATTAGATATTATGAAACAATATATGTAAGTAGGAAGTGATGTAATGATATATTTAGACAATGCAGCAACAACATACCCCAAACCAGAAGAAGTGTTAAAAGCATTAGATATTGCAAATAGAAATGCATTTAATACTGGTCGTGGTAGTTATAAAGTTGCTCGTGAATCATCAAAAATTATAGATGAGACAAGAGAAAAAATATTAAAACTAAATAATATGAAAAGTGGAGAAGTTGTTTTTACTGCTTCTGCCACTCAATCATTAAACGATATTATTCTTAACTTAGAAATAGATAATGGTGATAATATTTACATTTCTCCATTTGAACATAATTCTATTGTTAGAGTTCTAGAACATTTAAAAGAACTCAAACAAATTAATGTTTTTACAATTCCTTTTTTTAAGGAAACATGGGAATTGGATAAAGAAAAACTTAAGAATATGTTTGCATTGAATAAACCAAAATTGATACTTGTTTCTCAAGTAAGCAATGTCACTGGATTTAAAGTCCCATATATTGATATATTTAAATTTAGTGAACAATATAATTCTATAAATGTACTAGATTCATCACAAGCATTTGGGATACTTAAAATAGATGATTACTCTAATATTAATTATATTGTATTTGCAGGGCATAAATCCTTATATTCATCATTTGGAATTGCAGGATTTATTAAGTTAAAAAATGATAAATTAAACCATGTAATATATGGTGGTACTGGTTCAGATACAATGAATCCTTTAATGCCTGAAAAAGGAACTAATGTTTATGAAGCGGGTAGTCCAAATATTGTTGCAATTTCTGGACTTCATGCAAGTATTGATTGGTTAAATTCGGTTAATATACAACAAGAAGAAGAAAAAATGACAACATATTTAATTAAAGAATTAAAGAAAATAAAAAAAGTAAAACTATTTATTCCAGAAGATATAAGTAAAATATTTGGTGTTATATCTTTTGCTGTAGAAGGATATGAATCTGATGAAGTGGGGAAAATACTTGATGATGAATTTGACATTTGTGTAAGAACGGGTTTCCATTGTGCCCCATTAGTACATGACTTTATTGATTCTTTAGGGTATAATGGAACAATAAGATGTAGTTTAAGTTATTTCTCAACTAAAGAAGATATTGATAGTTTAATTAATGCATTAAAAACACTATAGGAGGAAATATGAGTTTTGAGAGTTTAAATATTAAAAATTGTTATAGAACAGCAGATGATGATATTATTAACGACTTTTTATCTCCAGCTTTAAGAGAAGCAAAAGTATATAAAAGAGCCGCCGGATTTTTCTCATCCACCGCATTAGTTGAACTATCTAAAGGAATTTCTGGTCTTATAAAAAATGATGGTAAAATGCAGTTAATTGTTTCTCCTAAATTATCTAATGAAGATATTTATGCTATAAAAGAAGGATATAGAAAAAAAGAAGAAATTATAAGTAATTGCCTAAAAGAATCATTAAAGGAAGAATTAATAGATACTGATAAAGATAGACTTAATCTTATGATTGACTTAATATCAAAAGGAATTTTAAATATCAAAATTGCAATTTTGGATGATGATAATGATTTTGGAATGTATCATGAAAAAATTGGTATTTTAATTGATGATGAAAACAATAAATTGGCTTTTACAGGTTCTTATAATGAATCGTTGAATTCCTATGTTAATAACTTTGAATCTCTTGATGTATATTCATCATTAAGGGGTGAATATGAAAGAATTGATGAAAAGAATATTAGTTTTGACAAAATGTGGAATGATGTCACAAACAAATTAAAAGTTGTAGATATTCCAGAGGCAATTAGTCAAGAATTATTTGAAGTATATTATGATAAAGAACATGTAAAAACAGAAGAAGAAATAATTGTTAAAGAGTCATTGCAACCAAAGAAAGTAAGACCAAACTTATCATTTGATAAATTAAGAGACTATCAGCAAGAGGCCATTGAAAAATGGGAATCAAATAATTATGTTGGAATATTTGATATGGCAACCGGTACTGGAAAAACATTTACAGCAATTGGTGGTGCAACTAGATTATATGAAAAATTAAATGGCAATCTTGCAGTAATTATTATTTGTCCATATACCCATTTAGTTGAACAATGGGCAGAAGATTTAATTCAATTTGGATTTGACCCAATAATTGGATATGGTGAAAGTAATGATAGAAGATGGAAAGAAAAACTAGAAAACAAATCATTATTATTTAAACTAGATTCTCCTAACGATAAATTCTTTTGCTTTATAACAACAAATGCAAGTTATAAGAGACCATTTATCCAAGAACAATTAAAAAGAATAGAAAACAAAAATGTATTATTTATTGCAGATGAAGCCCACAACTTAGGTGCTTCAGATATGTTAAAAAATCTAAATCATAATATAAAATATAGAATGGCATTGTCTGCAACATTTGAAAGATATAATGATGAAGATGGAACTCAAGCAATTTTAGATTACTTTAAAGGTTTTTATTGCACACATTACTCATTAAAAAAGGCAATAGAAAACTCTAAATTAACTGAGTATAATTATCACCCAATAATAACAAGTTTATCTGAAGAAGAATTATATGATTATACAAATTTAACAAGTGAACTTAGAAAGTATGTAAGGGTTGATAAAAATGGAAAAACAAAACTAAGTGACCAAGCAAAATTTATTTTATTGAAGAGAGCAAAACTAGTTGCTGCCTCATCTGAAAAATTAGAAATATTAGTAAATTTAGTTGAAAATCAAGATAAAAAAGAACATGGTATATACAATACTTTAATATATTGTGGTGCAACAACAATAAATGACCCCGGATATGATGAGTTTGTTTCAGACCCGGATGATGAGAAACAGATAAATATTGTTAGAAAAATTATAAAAGATAGATTTGAACAAAATGGAAAAGAAATTAATATTGCTCGTTTTACTTCATTAGAAGATAATAAAATGAGAAGAGAAATAAAAGAACAATTTGTTCAAAAAGAAATAAACATAGTCACCGCTATCAAATGTTTAGATGAAGGTGTTAATATTCCGGCAATCAAAACAGCCTATATATTAGCAAGTAGTACAAATCCTCGTGAATATGTTCAAAGAAGAGGAAGAGTATTAAGACCATTCGAAGGAAAAACATATGCAGAAATATATGATTTTATTACTTTGCCTAGACCTTTATCTGAAGCACAAAGTATGAGTAGAGAGGCATTATCATCTGATATAGGATTAATTAAAAGAGAATTGATAAGAATAAATGATTTTGCAGATACTTCATCCAATTATAGTGAAACTTATGATATAATAGAGAAGATAAATGATATCTATGGTGATTTACTTAATGAAGAGAATTGGGAGGAGGAATTAGATTATGAATGATGATAATCTAAATAGAATTGATAATAGTGAAGAAAAAGAAAAATTAGTTCCATCTCAAAAGGAATGGCAAATTATTTTACAAATTCTATCTTTAGAAAGAGAGAATAATACATCATCAAAAAAATATTCACAACAAGAAATTGTAAACAAAATATTGGGTATTATTCGTAAGGAGGTAGAAAATGAAAATAACTAAAATAATAATAAATAATTTTAGACAATATAAAGGCTTAAATGAAATAGAGTTTTCTACTGATGACAACAAGAATATCACAGTTGTTTATGGAAAAATAACATCTGGTAAAACAACTTTATTACAATCTTTTAATTGGGTTTTATATGATACTATAGTTTTACAAAATGCGGACCAAATCTTAAATTTGGAAGTTGCTCGTGATTTAAAACCGGGTGAGGATGCTGAAGTATTTGTAGAATTACATTTAAAGAAAGATGATATAGATAACAAATTGTATAAATTTAGGCGTTCAATTGTTTATAGATATTTAGAAGATAAAGGTTTAATAGTTTTATCTCAAACTGAAAAAGCATATTGTAAGGAAAATGATACATGGATTCAATTGAATGATTATGATGAACAAGTTAATATGATATTGCCTAGAAAACTATCAAATTATTTCTTGTTTGATGGTGAAAGAATTAAAACAATTGGTAATCAGCAAAAAAGAGGAGAACAAGAAGTAGGAGAGGCAGTTAAATCTATATTGGGTCTTGAACATTATAATACCGCAATTAAGCATTTAACTGGTCCAAGGTCTGTTTTAACAGAGTTAAGGGGTAGTTTAAATAGTGCTGCCGGTCCTGAAATGGAGAAACTTAAAGCTCGTATCGAAAAAGCAGATGAGTTAATAGATGAAAAAAATCAAAGTAAAATGAGACTTGAATCAGAAATTGATATTTTCAAACAAAAGAAAGCAGAATTACAAAAGACAATTTCAGAGAATAAGGCAACAGCAGAAAGACAAAAAGAAAAAAATGAGACTCAACAAAGATTAGAGAGTAATAAGAAAAGAAGAGAATATTTATTTAAAGATTTCAAACAATATTTTAATAGATATTATCTTGATTTCTTTTACACAGGCCTTTCAAGTAAAATTGAAGAGATTCAAAAGGGTGGATTGCTAAATGTTAAAAATGAAGCAATTCCAAATATGAATGATAAATCAATTCTATACTTAATAAAAAGAGGATATTGTGTATGTGGAGAACCACTTGAAGAAAATAGTGAACATTATAAATTTATGATGGAAGAGATGAAAAAACTTCCTCCTAGAGAAATTGGTAATAGTATTGCTGAATTCAATAGAGATATTAAATTATATGTTAATGAAGAAAAATCTGGCTATTTTAAAGATGAATTGACTAGAAAATATTCAGAATTATGTGAAGTATCACGAGTTATTAATGAGGATGAAGATAAGATTGTTAAAATATCAGAACAAATTCAATCTAATATCAATGTTGGAGCATTGGAGGAAGAAGTTGTTAGATTAGAAAATAAGATAGAAGATTATTCTAGAACAATCGGTCAAAGAAATACAGAAATTGAAAACCTTAAAAAGCAAAAGGAAGATGACAATAATAAATTATTATCACTTGCTGGTTTTGATGAAAAAAATGTTAAGATTAAGAAAGAAATTGATTATACAAATAGAATAAGTGATATATTGTCAAAAATGTATAATGAGAAGGAAGCAATTCTTATTGATGAATTGCAAAAAGAAATCAACAAGTATCTAGACCAAATATATGCAGGAGAAAGAATTATGAAAATATCTCCTGACTATACTTTCCATTTATTATATGATGATGGTGATGAAGTCGATTCAGCAGAATCTGAAGGATTAGGAATTGTTAAAGCAATATCATTTATGTGTGGTTTATTTGAAGTAGCAAAAAAGAAATTGGTAAAACAAATTGATAATGAGTCTTTATATCCTTTAGTATTTGACGCACCTTTATCAAATGTAGGAAGTTATGAAAGAAAAAATATTATGCACTATCTTCCAGAAGTAGCAAGTCAGATTATTGTATTTACAAGAGAAGAAAAAGATTTAGAAGATATTGATTCAGAAACAAAACAAAGAATAGGTGAGGTATACAATATCAATAAGCATACTGAAAAATATTCTACTATTGAGAAGGAGGTAAAATAATTATGTATTTTAATAAAGAATATGTTTTTAAAGGAAAACATGCAAAATATGTAATGGAATTAAAAGATGTCCTTTTTGATAGAAATGTTGATGTCCTACTACTTGCTCCAATTTTAGGAATGGCATATAACAGAAAAAGTTATGTTGATAATTCTACAAATGAAACAACAAAAATATTTTCTGATGTTATGATAAATAATCAAGGAAAGAATTTATATAATTTCAGATTAAGTGTTTTAACATCAATGGATTTCACAGAAGAAGAAAAGAAAGATTTAGCATTTAGATACTACACTGGTGAAGATGAGGACCATATGGAATTATTTAATAGAGGGATAAATAACTATAATTCATATGTTCTTGGTGGAGTTGAAATTCTTTATGAAAAAATGCTTCAAGGAAATAAACAATACAATGGAAAACCAGAAGATGTTAAATATATGTCTGAAATGATAAAGGATATAGTTCAATTTGTTGATGATTATAAAGATGTCACTTCTAGTATAAGTGATATGGAATCCGAGCTATTGTCAAACTAAGCAACTTAAAAAGTTGCTTTTTCTTTTAGAAAAAATATAATTTGTCGACTACCTAACTACTATATAATTGAATTATAGAGGTACTTAATATATATAATAAATAATATATAAATATAAAATAGGACTTATAATATATATCCAAGAAATGTAATACCAAGTATAATTATATCCAAGTTAAATTAATAATAAGAATACTTTCCTTTTCATTAGACTAAATATATAAAAATAATATATATAATAATAAAACCATGTGTAAAGATAAAAAAATTAAAAAGTATTAATTTTATTATTTGAACTTATATATTAAGTGAAAATGTATTTTTCCCTTAGTAAATTATTATTTTTCAATTAAAGATTTATATATAAAAATATAAAAGTGTGTTTTGCATATTATATTTATTTAATATATATTACCTTTCTGAAAGGAGGAATAATATATATGCAAATAGGATGTCATAATGAATTTACTATATTTGGTAGAATATTATATGGAAATAAAAAAGTAAGAGTCAATAATCATAATGCAATAGAATTATGTATTCTATGTCCTAATGATGATGATTATAGTAAAGAACCAAATAGAGTATATGTTAATGTTATTACTAATGATAGTAAGATGTTTAAATATATGAAAGGTAGAGTAATAGGAATAACAGGACATATAATTACTCAATATGGTCAAAAATTGATAGCAGATGTAATTTCTTTTCCAAATGCAATTTAACTAGATTCGATTTTGGGCACCCATGCTTGGAATAGGGGTAAATACCTTTTTTAACTAAACCCATCCCCCCCTCACCAATAAAACACCAAATTCCGCTATCTGTCGGCTTCAAAACACTTTTAATATACAATTAGTCTCGGAGAATAATAAAGTGTCTCAGAATGGCTAAAAATAGGCAAAAAAAGGTATATTAAAGAACAAGTGTTCGATAATAATTTTTTCTCGTGTTCTATATGACTATATATAGGTACTATAATACTATTTTGTAGTTTTTTCTGTGATGAACTCCTAATAATTAGGAGGATGATAGTAATATGAAAGATGATTATTACACATTGGCAGAATTGTCAGTGATACTTAAAACACCAATCTTGTATTTAAGAAGAATGGTTAGAGAAGGAAAACTTGTTGCACATAAAATGGGAAGAGATTATAAGGTTAAAGAATCAGATGCAGAACGATATATAGATTCATGTAGGTATAATAATGACAAACAATAAAATTAGTTTTGATTTAGATTTAGATGATTTATTAGGATTAAAAGATAATCAATCATTAGAATATGATTTAAACCTTATAACAGAAAAAGGATATGATGAATATCTTAAACAGCAACAAGAACATGAAATAAAAAAAAGAGAGTTTATGGAATTATTTAAAGAAAACTTTCAAGAGATAGTAAACTTATTTAGAGATGACCCAAAAGAACAAATTGCAGTAAATTGTGCAGGTTGTAAAATGTCTAATCGTATTGAATTGGGATATGGAAAAATGACTACTAGAAGAAGCAAAACTAATGGTTATAAAAAGTAGAAATAATTTTATATATGTGATATAATATGCACTCAAAAGGGAGAGTGTCTGTCATGATTATATATACTACAAGAACAAAAAGACTTCCGACAAGTACTCAGTTTTGTAATAACCAAAGTAATATGTGGAAGATGTTTGATTATGATGAAAACCTTATGAAACATTGTGGTGATATTAGTATTCAAGAAAGAGTCACTTGTGATGTTTTTTATACTTACAATGCTTTGATTGATTTCAATAACTCATTTGATAAAAACACAGATGATTCATTTAAAGCATTAGAAAAATTTATAAATGAACATAATGAAGTGAGAGATAGTAGAGATTATAAGTGCAGAAATTATTTTGAAAAGATTGTATATTGGAATAATAAATATAAGACAGATAAATCAGAAGAAAGCATTGAAGAGATTAAAACTGATATTCAGAACATTATGAAATATTTAGCAAAACAAGAAATAATAAAAGAATCAGGTTGCAATTTGAAATCAAATTATTATTAGAGGACAGATGTCCTCTTATTTTTTTTTATACCGAACAGAAATCGAACATATTATTACTAAGAAAGTGTTGTTTAGGGAGAAGACAAAATAATATTATTGGTAGTAAAGTAATAGCAACAAGAGAAAAATGTACTCTTGCTTTCGAAGGAAAATATACATTTAACCAAGTAGAACCATTTTTTCAAGAATAAAGGGGAAGGTTATTGTGTAGAGAGGAGATGGTTAGAATGACTAAAAGTATGTGTGATTTAAAAGCATTATCCATATACCTAGATGTTTCTATTCCATACATTCGTAAATTAGTCAGAGCTAAAATGATTCCTCATTATAGGTTTGGAAATCGGCTAAAATTTGACATCAATGAAATCAACGAATGGATTGAATCACATAGACAAGAAGAAAGGGAAAAGGTCCTTTTCTTCTAGTAATATCAATGGTTTTGTGGTATAATATACATAGATAGTTTACTATGTGTTTGTTTCCGTAAGTTGTATGAAAGGAGAACTTATGGCAGTTAAAAAAATTGATGTAAACAAATACAAAATAACTATTGAACTCGGATATGATATTTTAGGAAATCGTAAAAGAAAAACAATTAATTTTACTGGTACCAAATCAGAGGCAATTAAAAAGGAAGCAGAACTTAAGACAGAATTTTATCACATGGGTGAATCTAAAAAGATTAGTGACCTCACTTTTAAAGATTTGTCAGAGATATTTATTGAAAAATATTGCAAACCAAATATCTCATTTGTGACAACTCATGGATATAAAAAATCACTTAAAAGAATACTTCCAATTATAGGTAATAAGAAATTGAAAGACATTACCCCATTTGTCTTAGATAGTATGTATCAAAAACTTAGGACAGGTAAAAATGGTCAAGAGTTAGGATATCATTCAAGTTATAATTTATATAAAGTTGTAAATGTAATGTTTAATCAAGCAATCAGATGGGAAATAATGGATAAGAATCCAAATTCAAAAGCAACAAAGCCAAAAAGAGAACATAAAGAAAAAAACTTTTATGATGTTGGTCAAGTTAAAAAATTATTAGATGTTCTTGAAAATGAACCACTTAAATATAAACTATTAGTGGTACTTGCATTAGATAGTGGGGCAAGAAGAAGTGAATTGTGTGCTTTGAGATGGTCTGATATAGATTTGGAAACAAGAATGATGAGTATAACAAAATCACTTAAAGTTGTTGAAGGAATAGTTGATGAGAAGAGAGCAAAAACAGAATCATCTATTAGAACAATAAAGTTAAGTGAATCAACAATTAATTTAGTGAAAGAGTATAAAGAATGGCAAGAAGCATATAAGAAAGTCTATAAAAAACAATGGACTAGTAAAGACAACAGAATTTTTACTGCAACTGATGGTGGTTATATGCACCCAAGCACTTGTGACCATGCCTTAAGAAAAATAGTAAGAAAGTATAACTTGGACCCCATATGCTTTCATGAATTAAGACATACTTGTGCAAGTTTATTAATAAATAGTGGTGTAGACCCAAAGACCGTAAGTAAAAGATTAGGTCATTCTGATACATCTATAACAATGGAAATATATACTCATGCCTTTGAAGAGAGTAAAAATGCTTGTGCAGATAGGTTTGATGAGATGATGAAAAACATAGAAATGGTATAAAAATAATACATCATGGCACCAAATTACGGCACCTATGATATTATCGAGTTTAATAAAAAATTAGATTATCATTATAAAACCCTTTATTATCAAGGGTTTCAAGAAATAAACTATTGGTGTCTGGTGGAAGTCGAGCATACCCCTCCTAAGCGATAGGTCGGCAGTTCGAATCTGCCCGGAGACGCCACTATTTTGACATTATAAAATCATTACTGTAGGGTAATGATTTTTTTTACTGAAATTTTATTGATAATAGACTATATTTTGCTAGTTGGCTCTTTTAAGTTAAATAGTTTTTTTACAACTTCTATTATATAAATATATAATTCTTCAAGGCTAACATCTAATTCGTCTCTAAAATATTTTATAAATAAACAAATTGTTCCTGTTGTGAAGAAATTTACGTCTAAAGAATGAGTTTTGATGTTTTGACTAGTTAAAAACTCTGTTAAGTGTTTGTTCATTATTTTACCTAATTTATACATGAAAATTAAGGGATCATCTGATGCTAACATCATTTTATATAATTCTTCATTATTTTTTAGATGATTAAATATCATTTCTAAGTATGATTTTAAACTATCTAGAGAGTCAATTTTATCAACGTCTTTAAAAAGAATATCTATTATTTCATCTTGAAAATCTTTAGCAACATCATAAATATTACTGTAATGAGTGTAGAATGTTCCTCTAGTTATACCGGCTTTTTCTACAAGCTCTTTTACTGTTATACAAGATATTGATTTTTTTTCTTTAGTTAGTTTGGCATAGGCTTCTTTTATTTTAATACGGGTTCTTTGGGATGCTACATTAGCTACTTTTACTTTCATATTATTACCTCTTTATGTAAATATAGTTATAGTGTAACACGAAATTAGACAAAAAACTTAACAATGTATAAAATTAGACAAAATGTATAAAAAAATACTATACTTTTTTATAAAAATTAAATATACTTTTCTTATCTAGTGTAGATAGTAGATAATTATTAGTAATTATGTTTTAATTTTAGTTAATAACAATTAATATGTGTGGGGGTGATTTAGTTAATTTAACTTAAATTTATTAAAATATTAATATTATTGGAGGAGATTATATGATCAAAAAGATTAATAAGTATATTAATTTATCTATTTTTACATCTATTTTATTTGTTTTACTTGGTGGGGTAATTTTACTTTTTCCTAAAACAACATTGAGTGTTTTCTCTTATACTACGGCTTTAGTTTTAGCAGTTGTAGGTATTTATCTTATTGTTTTAGATATTAGAACTATGAACAACTTATTTTATATAGAATCTGGATTATTAGGAGTTTTGTTACTAATTCTTGGTTTTATAATAATTGCTCATCCTAGTACTTTAGCTGTTTTATTACCTGTAGTACTTGGTATTTGGTTTATTGTAAGTAGTATTATTAAATTTAAATTTAGTGCTGGCTTACGTGGAGATAATATTGGACTTTGGGTATTATCACTTTTAGTTACAATTTTATCTGTACTTTGTGGCGTTATATTTATAGTTAATCCAATAGAGTCATCAGAAGTAATAACTTCTTCATTTGGACTAATAATGATTATTTATGCTGTTGCGGATAGTATTGAAATGATAATTTTTAAGAGAAATATAAATAAGATTGCTAAATACGTAAAAGAAAAAATAGTTTTAGTTGATTAGGCAATATTTATTCAATACTTTTGTTTGTATTATTTTTAGGGATAGGATATAATATTTTATGTAATGATAGTATTTATTTACTATCTGAATTAAGAAAGTAGGGATAAAATATGGATTATTATATAATAAGTTACTTGTTAACAATTTTAGCATTTATTATTACAATGATTGCTCAAATATATGTTAATTCTTCTTATGCTAAGTATAAAAGAAAGAAAAATGCTAAGGGAATTACGGGAGCTGAGGCAGCAAGAATGGTACTTGATAAGAATGGTTTGAGTGATGTTAAGGTACAAATGGTAAGAGGAACTTTGACAGATCACTATGATCCAAGAAATAAGACTGTTAATTTATCTAGTGATATTTATAATGGAGCAAGTGTTGCAGGAGTTAGCGTTGCTTGTCATGAATGTGGGCATGCTATTCAAGATAAAGATGGTTATACCTTTATGCGAATTAGAAGTAGTTTAGTTCCTGTTGTTAATTTTTCATCAAGACTTGGTTATTTTGCTATTCTGTTTGGCTTGATTTTTAGTTATGCAAATTTAATATGGATTGGTATTATTACTGAAATTGTCATTTTGGCATTTCAACTTGTTACTTTACCAGTAGAATTTGATGCTAGTAAGAGAGCTTTAAAGGAAATAGAGAATATGAGTATTCTTGATAAGAGAGAATACGATGGTAGTAAGACTATGCTTAAAGCAGCGGCTTTAACATACGTTGCTAGTGTTGCTTCTACTGTTGTTGAAATACTTAGACTTATCTTACTTGCTTCTAACAAAAATCGTGATTAATAAGACTTATGCAGAATTTCGTTTTAAACTTAATTCTGCTTTTTTATTGTAATTTTTTTTTATTTTTGATAGTATAACTTTATTACTTATGTTTATTAGTAAGGGGGAGTACTATGGATTATAGTGATGTTGATGATATTTATAGTGAAATTCTTCCTTTGGTTAAGAAAATAAGATTTGGTTATAGATTTGTAGGACTTAACAATGATGATTTTGTTGACTTGATTAAAAAAATTATAAAAGAAAATCCGAGTGATGGGAGTATAGAATTAAATAGTTACTATAAAAAGGTAATTATAGGTGAATTAAATAATTTAGTGCGTGAAAAAATTAAAAGCGGTGATTATACAGTAGTTTCTAATTATGTTAGGATAATCTTACCGAAAAATTCAAAGTATGGAGATATTAAGGCTGGGATTGATAAATTTGATGACTTTTTTTCAATACTTAAGATTGACTATAGTTTTGATATGTTGGCAATGTTTATGCAAAATATTCCAGAGTTGAATCAAGCTGTTGAAGTTGTTTTTAAAAAGAATGAGAAAGCGATTACTAATGGTGATTTTGATAGATTTGGAGTTGTTACTAGTGGATTCCTTCAATCTTACTGTGAAGCAAACAATATTAAAATTGCTGCGGTTAGTGATGATGCTTCTTACTCTGGTGATGCTCCAACTGGCCTTAAGGCTATTTTAAGGATGATTAATGACTTTCCGGTAATTGATGATGTTGATAGACAAAGACAATTAATAAGAGAAGCTCAAAATGGTAATTTAAAAAGCAGAGATCTATTTATTAATTCAAATCTTCGTTTGGTTCTTAGCGTTGTTAAGAAATATCAAAATTTAGGTTTAGATTTAGAAGATTTGTTTTCTGAAGGAACATTTGGTTTATATAATGCGATTGATAAATTTGATCTTCAAAGGAAAACAGTTTTTACGACGTATGCTGTATGGTGGATTAGACAATCTGTTGTGAGAGCAATTGAAAATACTGGCAAAAATATTAGAATTCCTGTCCATAATTATCAGACTTTATCTAAACTAAATAGTGCTGAACAAAAATTAAGTTTAAAATTTGATCGAAAGCCAACAGTACAAGAACTTTCTCTTGAAGTGGGATTTTCAGTTGAAATGGTAAAAAGACTTTTGGGTATTAGAAAAAAAGCAGAAGTGCTTAGTTTAGATTTTGAGGTTGATGATGATAGTAATACAACATTTTCTAATCTTTTACCGGATAGTACTGTTAATATAGAGACTGATTTTTTTAGAAAAAATTTGAAAGCTGATGTTATAAAACTGTTGTCTAGTCTTAATTTTGATAAAAGAGAACGTGATATTTTATTATTGAGATTTGGAATGGCAAGTGATGATTCCAAAGCTACATTGGAAGCGTTAGGTAGTAAATATGGACTTACGAGGGAGCGAATTAGACAAATTGAAAAAGGGGCCTTGAAGAAAATTGTTCGTTGTAAGGATACGGAAAATTTAGCTATATATATGTCCTCACCAGAGGTAGCATTATGTGTTTTGAGGGAACTTAGAGCGATTAGTTATAATAAGAATGGTAAGACAGTTAATTATAGTGTGATTGCTGGTAAGTTATATCAAAAATATAAGAAGCAACTTTTGACGCAAGGAACTATAAGTACTACTAGTTATAGTAAGCCAAAAGAGAGAGTTGTTTCTAAGTCTAATATGAGTGATAAGGCAAAAGGAGGAGAAAAAATGCCAAAACGTGGAGAGAGAAAAACAATATTTGAATTATTAGGTATAACAAAAGATGAGTGGTGTCAATTTATTGAGCCATCTTTAACTGAGGGTGATCATAGAAGATTGCATGGACTTTATGGTGATGATTTAGAACATCCTGATTTTAGTATTAAAATATTACCAAGCAACAGATCCGTAATATTAAAACTAAGACAGAAATGTGTTAAACTTGGCATTGGTATTGGTAAAGATGATACTTATAAACAAGCAACTGAAAATGATATTTGTGATAATATGGATACAAATTCAATTGATACAGATATTAAAGAAGATACATTAAGTACTGTTATTGATGAAGAAGTAGTTACTACTGATGATAGTAAAGAAGAACAGATTTTAGGTGATTCTTCCGAAGAGGAGTTGGAAGTTAAGCCGAAAGAAGAAGTTGTTGGTAATAAGTGTTCTAAGGTAGGTACTACTGACGATACTTTAACATCTTTAGCTACGTTTGATGATGCTACTTTGGATAGTTTCATTTCTAGCTTAAATTCACAATGTGAAGAAATAGAGGAGAGAATTAAAACTAAACGTTCTAAACTTGACGTTGCTTTAAGTCTTTTGGAACGTAAGAACAGCTTACTACAACGAGAACGTGATTTAGACAGACAAATATCTGAAAAGATTAATGGTAAAGGCAGTCAGTTGGTAAAATAATATGAGTATTCAGGAAAAAATAAAACAACTTGATAGAGAAATTAAAGCTATAGATATGGTTAATCAGGAATTGCTTGATGATATAAGTAAACTTGAAATTTCTATTAAGAAAAAGGAATTAATCTTAAAAAAGTTAAAGTTAAAAGAGCTATATTAAAGGCTCTTTTTCTGTTATAATGTATTTGAGGTGGTATTAGTGAGAATAAAAAATGTTAGTAAATTTACATTTTATCTTGGCTTATTAAGTTTTATTATATTAATTGGGACTACTGTATATGGCCTTTTTAATCATAGTCTAAGTAATGTTGAGTTAATTGGCGATTTAATGATGATTGTTATTATGGGTATATGTTTATTTAACTTGATTGAAAGAAAATAGGGCCTTTGGTTCTTTTTTATTTTGGAATAATTGGAGTTGCGGTTAAAATTATTTGTATGCTATAATAATTATAATAATATAGTGTATAAAGAGGATGATCAAGTGAGTAAGGTTGTTAAAAGTGAGGTAAATAGTGTTACTAATTCAGCAATGGTTAAGGCTTTAAAAGAAGATATTGCTGATGCTAGAAAACTAAAAATTGCTATAAAGCTTTTTGTTAGTACTTCTAAGCTTAAGTTAACTGGTCCTAATTATGATCAGGCAAGGGATATGATGCAACAATATATTCCAATATTAGATAGAAGAATATCAATTGCTTCTCAACTTGTTGATAGTATTAAAAGTGGTGCTAATCAAATGTCAAATTATATGGGAAAGTTTGCCGTTTTAGATGATTCATTAAGAGAAGAATATGAGAAAAACTTGCAACAGGCTCAAAGCAATCTTAATTATTTAGATTCTATTAGTTGGACTAGTGGGGAAATGAATTTGTTTAATTATTGGAATATGTACTTTTCGAGTAAGAAAATAATAGATGAGTGCCAAGATTATTTAGAAAAATTGGATGGTTTAGCTGGAGTTGATGGGGCTATTTATAGTTCTATTTCAGCAGCATCGTCTACTTCAATGATGTAGGAGCAAATTATGAAAGATAAGAATAAAGAGGATAAAGAGAAAAATTTAGTAAGAAAAGAAATTGAAGATATAGAGAGAAAACTGGGAGAAGAAAATGCTAAGTTAAAGAAGTATGGTTCTATACAAGAGTCTATTGCGAGCTTAAAGAAGAGTTTGGATAGATGTAGTGATATTTTAGCAAATTCGATGGAACCAGGAGAGGGAAAGGAAAGTTTTTTAAATTTGCTTTCTGATAATGATGAATGCTTTAAAAAGAATGCGTTTGATTTTGATGATCAAATAGCTATGACTAAACAAACTGTTTATGGTTTGGAAGATAAACGAGATGCTCTTCTTTCTGAATATAGAAGTGGTGATACTGAATCTGATGATTCTACTGGTGATTAATAGATACAATTCCCTTGGAGGTTAGTATGGATGAGATTAAGACAAATAATGGTGGTACAATTAAGCAATGTAGTTATAAAAATGGTGTTTCCTATTCTGTTTATATTCCGCCTAATGTAACATCTAATACGCAAATATTTACTTATACGTATGGATCAGGTGGTACTATTGATTGGTGGAGTGGATACCACGGAGGAAATTTTTATGGTGTTTATGATGCCCTTATTGAAAATGGCAGTGATTCAATTGTTGTGATGCCTAGTATGGGCTGGAGTGCTGATTGGGGTGCTAATACTATGGAGATTATTAATTCGATACGTAGTGATTATGGTATTAGTAATATGAATGTTTCTGGTAGTGGTTTTAGTGCTGGCGGTTTTGCGGGATTTGATATAGTTATGGAAAACATCAAACAAAACCCGGAAATAGATCCACAAGTAGTTTTTTTTATTGATGATTATTCAACTACTTATTGTGCTCCAAAGTATAAATTGACAGAGGAAAATAGAGCGTTATTAGCTAAAAATAATACTGTTTTCCTTGTTTTTGCCCCTGAGTGGCGGGCGGAAGCAGGCTATCAAGATTATGTTGATGCTGGAGTTAACGTTGTTTTGGCTGAACCTGATGACTGTGGACATGTGGCGATAAATGGTAACTTTTTTAAGAGTGGGGCTTTCAATTATGCTGATGGGGGAAGCTTACCTACGGAAGGATACACTTATAAAGTGTATAATAGAGACACTGGCTGTTGGGAAGTAATTGATAGTAGCCAAATATCTACGATCGATAAACTTTATAATTATTATGATATTGGTGTTTTAGAATCTAGGGTGAAGAGGTTAGCAGCACTTAGTTTGTATGATATTAGATCAGACTCTAGGGTTCTTGATCAATATTTAAAATTAATTATTTCGGCTATAAAAAAGACTAACTTTTTAAATGCATCTTTTGATAGCCAAAATTTTTATAGTACAACAGATATGCCTACTAGTGTTGATAGTGCTGTTAAAAGTTATTTTTTAAATGTTACTAATGTGTTAAATAAGATAGTTGATCTTTCTGATACTATTTCAAATATTGATACAATGTATCAAGATGCTGATCAAAGATTGAGTAATGGTATTAATGGTAAATAGATGTTGATTTGGCGGTGATAATGTATGGGGTGCCTTGGCAATGTAAAAAGATATGCTAGTGGTTATTTAAAGGAATTTGTTACAGATTCTGGATATCATTTTCAAGCTTATATTCCTGATAATTGTACAGCCAGTACCAGTGTAGTTGTTTATGAGCATGGAGACGATGGGTATGTTAGAAATTGGGCTCCTTATGATAATAGGCTTACATCTGATGCGTGTGATTCTATAATTATTAGAGCGGATAGAACTAATAATATTGATTTTTATAATTGTATAGCTAAAGAATACGGTTTAACTAATAGTCAAACTTTTATGGTATCTTTTAGTGGAGGAACTGTATATTCAATAAATGAATCAGAGGCTATGATTAAACAAAACCCTTCCAATGTACCAGTTACGGTAATAATGGATGGTTATGTTCCGACTGATTATCTATCATCTAGTGGGACACTTAGTACTATTAAAAATAGTAATTCTTTGATATTAGCTTTTGCTCAATATAATGGTACTAATAAATATGTTGATCAATATGAAAGACTTGCTAAAATGGGTTTTAATATTGTTATTTTTAAGGATAAGTCTTTATATGGTACTAGTCATGATGGAGTTAATGCTAGTTTTATGGAAAATGGCGTTGTTAAGTTTTTAAACGGTACGGGTAGTCTTCCTGATAACTATGATATTATTGTTTATGATTCTAATATTAAAGCTTTTAAAAGCCTTAATTATAATGATATTTCTACTGTTAATAAGGTATTTAAGTACTTTAATTTGGGAAATGGTTTTGGTAACATTACTGGGGACTTTAGAAATTTAAAAGATTATGTGTTAAAGTCTGATGCTAAGACTTTGCAAAATTACTTAAATTTTATTGGTAGAAGGGTTAGAGGAACACATTTTGCTAATATGAATTTTTCATCTTTTGGTGGTTCTAGTACTACTAGTATGCCTAGTCAAGTGCCTGAGGCTGTTAGCAATTATTTTAATAATGTTACTACAGTTATGAATAGTTTGGTGGGTTTGATGGATGATATAGCTAGTGTTCATGTAGCATATGAAAATGCTGATAATAATTTAAAAAAGTCAATTGATAATTAAATATAAAAATTAATAATAGGGTATTGCCAAATTAGTTTTATTATGTTATTATTTATTTGTTCGATTGATTTGGCGATGTAGCTCAGCTGGCTAGAGCGTCCGGTTCATACCCGGAAGGTCGGGGGTTCGATCCCCTCCGTCGCTACCATGTGTGAATCTGCTTGAACTTTTCGAGCTTTAATAAATAACTAATTCGGAAACGGATTAGTTTTTTTGTGTTTAAGAAACTATCCTAGAAAGAAAGGAAGGTATTATGGTAAATATTATTAAAGAAGAATTACCTATTGAAGAATTGTTAAAAAGAAAGCTAGAACTGATATGTAAGTTTTCTAAAACTACACCTACTATTATAAATGGTAATATTAGAAAGATAGATAAAACTGATTGGAGAGACGTAAGAATCTTAAAAATTCTATCTAATGAAATCTATAAAGGAGATTATGTATCGGGTAAAACTTTAAATAATAATATCAAAGAGAAAGATAAAGAAATATCTTTCTTAAAATCTAAAATAAGTAGTTTAAAAAATACTATTGAATATTGGAAAGATAAATTTGATAAATTAATATCATTCTTATATAGTAAACTTCATAATTGATATGATAAAGATGATAAATATATTGATGCTGTTAATGATATGTATGAAGACGAGGCCTTAGATGATGACGATATTAAGAATTTAGATTTAAGCAAAGAAAAAGATGGCTTTGAGAGATAAACTCATTACCATCTTTTATAATAATTCAATTCTAATTCCTAAAACACCATATTGTTCTTGTTTTTCTTTTGTATAAAATTGTTCAAGAACACCAATTAATTCTTCTTTTGTCATAGATTTATCAGATAAAATAGAAATATCAAAATCTTTAAACATATCTTCAAAAGAATTATATCTTAATAAACCAGTAACCTTAGCATTAAATGACTCATTCAAATCAGGCTCTTTTAAAAATTTGATAGTGTCTCCAATTTTAATTTGTTGTCTTTTTTCGTCGAAAAGTCTAATTTCGATTCTTTTTGTGCCATTAAGTATAAAATTATAATACTCAGGTTGTAATTTCATTTCATGTTTCATATTATTTTCTTCCTTTCATTCTAGCTTTTTGCAATATCATTTGCTTTGTTTTACTAGGATTATCACATAAATTGCCATCTAAGCTAAATGCTTCATCCCATTCTTTAATAACCTCATATAATGGATCATTATCATAAATAAATTTGATGTATTGTGGCATATCAGCATTTTTTGAAATGCTTCTCATATCTCTTAATGTTAAATATTCTTCAAATTCGGTGACATCATACAAATGGAGAGCAAAACAATCCGGATTATTTTTTCCGTAATATTCAACAATTTCATGACCATCATGCCTTTTGTCATATCCTGTTGCTCTTAATATTTCATCTGTATTTCCATTTAAAATATCACTTACTTTAAAATATCCAATAATTGCTTTATCTTCTTTTGCAGAATATACATAAATTTTTTTATTAAGCAATTCATCTTTTAATGGTGACTTTCTAAATTCATAAAGTTTAGTTTCATCAAATATTTGTCTTGCATAATATGTCATTATTGAAATAATAGCAATTCTATTTTTACGATTTTTCTCCATCTCATCCCCTCCTGTGATAGGTATTATATCACAAATTGACAAATATAGCAAAAAGTGGTATTATAAATGGCAATTTTAAGAGGGAAAAATGAAAAATATTGAAAGTTTAAAAAATTATGTAGGTAATGTCACAAAAGAAGAGTTTATGATACTTGCTACTAAAATTTATATGATAACAGATTTTATTTGTGATGATTACCCAAAACATAAAGAGTGGTATTTTACTAAACAATTACCTGCAACTATAAATGGAGATGAACGAAATATATTATTTGTTAGAAATCCAGAAAATGATAATGAAATAATTTCAATGGCTTGTTTAAAAAGAAATGGAGAGGAACAAAAAATATGTACATTATATGTTTCTGATAAATGTAGAGGCTTAGGAATAGGAACAGCAATAGTTGAAGAATCAATGAGATGGTTAGGAACCACTAAACCGCTTATAACATTAGCAGATTATAAATTAGAAATGTTTAGGCCAATCATTAATAAATATGGTTGGGAATTAACTGAAGTAGTTTCAGGTTTATATAACGATAAGGCTCAAGAATTATGTTTTAACGGAACGCTAACAAAGAATAATAAAGAAACATTAGAACAACAATTGCATAAAAAGTTAGTTAGAGTGTTAAAAAATAGATATGATCACATTAAATAAAAAAATATTTTAATTTAATAAAAAGTAGAGTGTTATGTTTATAAAGATTAGTTATTTATTTACTGATTACTTAGGTTACTATTTACTCGCATTTTGTGTGAATCTGCTTGAACTTTTCGAGCTTTAATAAATAACTAATTCAGAAATGGATTAGTTTTGTTCTTTATACACTATTTATTTTTATTAATAATTTAGGTAAACATGGTATAATAAAATAAAGTTAGTGTTAAAGTGTAGAGGTTTTATGGAAAAGAAGAATATTTTTAGTAGTCGAATGTTTTTTATTGGCTATATGATTGTAATTTTTGTTATTTTTATTATTGTTTTGTGGGGTCTTTCTTCATCAAGAATTGTTTATACTTTGTCTGTTAAGGGAGATACCTATGTTGTTGTAGAAAAAGGAAGTACATATAATGATTTAGGGGCTACTTTATCTGGAAGCAATAATAAAGATTATTCTAGTGAAATTAGAACTGAAAATAATGTTGATGTTAATAATATTGGTATTTATCAAGTTAATTATTATTTTAAAGATATATTTGTTAGAAGAATTGTTCAGGTTGTACGTTCTAAAAGTGATGTTGATCAATCTGGTGATAATTATATTGATGATGGAAGTAATAATGGTAATAGTGATGATGTTAGTGATATTTCACAAACTAAGATAACGTTACTTGGTAATGAAGAGGTTTATATAGCCGTTTTTGGTACCTATAGAGAAGATGGTTTTTTAGCTTTAGATAGTAAAGATGGAAATATTACTAAAAGTGTTGTTGTTACTCATAATATTGATAATACTAAACCTGGTAAATATTATATTAAATATAGTGTTACTAATTCTAAGGGCGAAGTTATTGAAAGAACTAGAACTGTTAATGTTTTATTAGTTGACTTTGATTTAACCCCTAGTACAAATAGTTATACTAATGGTACGGTAGATATTAATATCAATGTTAAGGATAGTGATATGGAATATTTAATATTACCAGATGGTAAAACGATAAAGGATTCTAATTATACTTATAGAGTTTCTGATAATGGAGAGTATAAATTTGTTTTATATAATAAATATGGTATTGTAAAAGAAAAAAGTATTAAGATAAGTAATATTAATAGAACTAATCCAAGTGTTAGTTGTAGGGCTAAATTTACTAATGGTAAGACTGTTGTTACTATTGATGCAACTGATGATATTGGAATTAAAAATTATGTTGTAAATAATAATACTTATAATAGTAATGTTGTTTCTATTAATGGATTGGTTAAAAACAATGAGGTTATTGTTTATGATAATGCTGGTAATAGTAGTAAGACAACATGTGAGGTTACTACTTCGGTTTATATTGAAAGTATTAAGGTAGACGGTGTATTTGTTACTGTTAATGCTAAGAGTGTTAATGGTAATATTAAGGGATATTATTTTAATTACTCTAATAATATTCCAAGTAAGGATTCTGGATATGTAGCAACTAGTAATAATAGCATTGAAGTTGTTAGATTAGCAGGAACTACATATGTATGGGCTGAAGATAGTAATGGTGGTATTAGTGAAGTGGCAACGGCTGTTGTTAGTAATTCTTCTATTAGGCATAGTGGTAATATTTTAAAGGGAACAGCTCTAAAGGATTACATTAAAAGTAAGGGTGGCAATTTAGATGATTTTAATAAGTTGATGGCTAGATCTGTTAGAGCGGCTGGTTTATATACTAAGACTGGAGCAGCTACTGCTGGTGTTACTTTAGCTACCGGTTTATATCAAAAATATGGAGTTACTATTCCTTATTGGAGAGGTGGCAAAACTAGTTCTATTGGAGCGTATGGTTCTTGGGGGATTTATAGAAACAATCCTACATATGAAGGCTACTATTATTATGGAATGGATTGTGACGGTTTTGTTAACTGGACATATTTAAATACAGGAATTGTATATAATTCAATACTTGCTAATAGTTATTATTATTGGGACGGTCTTCCTGTTTCGAAAAATAATGGGGAGATTGGTGATGTTATGCGAACTAATGGCCATGTTAAAATAATTGTTGGAAAAACAGATAGTGGCTTTATAGTTGCTGAAGAAGCTGGAAGAGATAATGGTTTAATTATTAGTGCTCATGCTTATACTAATACAGGTGGATATATTATTATAAAAGGAGAAGAATTAATTAAAAAGTATACACATATGAGTAGTGAAAGTTATCCTAAAGGTTTTTAAAACCTAGTACTCTTTACAAAATGGTAAGTTTATGTTAGTGTTAGAGTAGAAGGAGGCGTGTTATGAATAGAGAAATTAAGAACTTTGGTGAGTGGGTAGAGGTAATTTTAGTAGTTTTGACAGCTGTAAGTTTAGTTATAAGTCCGATAGTATATGCTAATATTATATATGATTCAGAGGCTCTTAGAAGTTTTATTGCTACTAAAGCTTTTAATATACTAATGTGGGTTGATAATATTTTAATATTTTTTGTTAGTATATTTTATATTATTGATACAATACAACAGAAGAAAAATGTATTTTTGAAGTTAAGTTTTTGTATCTTTTCAATTTGTACTACTATGTTAGCTTCTATTTTTATAATTAATACTATAGCTAGAATATTTGGTATTATTTAAAGTTCTTTACAATATGAATATTTTAAAATGTAATGTTTATTAAAAGAAAAGTGTAATTAACATCTTTTCTTTTTTTTGTTTTTGCGATACAATTTATTTATTGAGATTGCCCCATAGCCAAGTGGTAAGGCAGTGCGCTCTGACCGCACGACGCGTTAGTTCGAATCTAACTGGGGCAGCCATTTGAAATTAAAAGTCCTTATGGACTTTTTATTGCTTTTTTAGAGTCTTTAGTTTATTATTATATAAGAGATTTTATTACTTGGAGGTTGAATTATGAATAGTGATGAAAGAAGAGAGTTAGCTGAGGTTTTATTTCCTAATATAAAGCATGATAGAGATTACTATGAAAAGTTGTATCCAGCAAGATCATTACCTGAAGGAGCTATGGTTACAAGATATGGTCCATCTCCTACAGGAAGTGTTCATTTAGGTAACTTATATTCAGCTTTTTGTGATATGGTTTATGCTAGACAAAGCGGTGGTGTTTTCTTCTTAAGAATCGAAGATACGGATCAAAAGAGAATGGTTGAAGGTGGAATTGAAAATATCGTTGGTGTTTTACACGGATTTAATATTTTACCTAGTGAAGGTTATAGTTTTGGTGGAGATTATGAGCCATATCAACAAAGTAAGAGAACAGAAATTTATCAAACTTATGTTAAGGATTTAATATGTCAAGGTTATGCTTATCCTTGTTTTATGACTGAAGAGGAACAGAATACTATAAAAGAAGAACAAGCTATTAATAAGATGAAAATAGGTATCTATGGACATTATGCTGTTGATCGTGATCTATCTTTAGATGAGGTTAAGGAAAAACTTGCTAATGGTGAAGAGTATGTTATTAGACTAAAAAGTCCGGGGGATGCCAATAAGACGATTGAAGTTATTGATTGTATTAAAGGTAAAATGAAATTTCCAGAACATGATATGGACACAGTATTACTAAAAAAAGATGGAACACCAACTTATCACTTTGCTCATGCTATTGATGATCATTTAATGCATACTACACATGTTATTCGTGGTGATGAATGGGTATCTAGTCTTCCACTTCATGTTCAATTATTTGAAATTTTAGGTTTTGATAAAGTTCAATATGCTCATATTGCACCTATTACAATTAAAGATCAAGAAACTGGTGTTATTAGAAAAATTAGTAAGAGAAAAGATCCTTGGGCTGGAGTTAAGTACTATGAAGAAAGCGGTATTCCAATTGATGCTCTTCATCTTTATTTAGCAACTATTACTAATACTAATTTTGAAGAATGGTATTTAGCTAATCAAGATAAAAGTATTGAGGACTTTACATTTACTTTTGATAAACAAGCTATCGGTGGTACTAGTTTTGACGAAGCTAAATTTAAAAATATTTGTAAAACATATTTTTCTCGTAAAAGTGGTATGGATGTTTATAATGAAACTTTGGCTTGGGCAAAGAAGTATGATGCAGACTATGCTAATCTTTTAGAAACTAATAAAGATAAAATGATTTCTTTCTTAAGTGTTGAAAAAGATGGAGATCGTCCTCGTAAAGATATTAGTAAATATAGTGATGTTAAAGAAGAATTTTCTTATGCTACTTTTGATATGTTTGAAAAAGAAGACTTTAGTAAGTATGATGGCGATAAAATTTATGATGTTGATTTGGTACTTGAATATATTAATAACTATTTAAACCTCGATTGTACAAATGAAGAATGGTTTAGTAAGGTAAAAGAATTTGCTACTTCTAAGGGATTTGCGGCTAGTCCAAAAGATTATAAGAAGGAACCTGATAAATACCTTGGCCATGTCGGTGATATTTGTGAAGCTATTAGGGTAATGGTTACGGGAAGAAGACAATCACCTGATTTATTTTCTATTATGAAGATTCTTGGAAAAGATGAAATTTTAAAACGTATAGAACTATATAGAAAACATATTAATAAGTAATTTCATAGTCAGCTTTGGCTGACTTTTACTTTACTTATTTTTAATATTAGAAAAAGATTTCTTTACTATTTTATCTTTATTTGAAGGTGAAGTTTTGTTATAATATGATGTGTGGTGAAAAAAGATGAAACGTAGTGAAGTAGATAGAAGCAAACTAAGTCCTGGAATGCTACAATATATGGAAATAAAAGATAAATACGAAGATAGTATTGTCTTTTTTAGACTTGGTGATTTTTATGAAATGTTTTTTGAAGATGCTATTTTAGCTTCGAGAGTTTTAGAGTTAGCTCTTACTGGTAAACAGGCTGGATTAGATGAGAGAGTTCCTATGTGCGGTATTCCTCATCATGCTTATTCTACTTATGTTGACGAGTTAATTGATAAGGGATATAAAGTAGCTATATGTGAACAACTTGAAGATCCTAAGGAAGCTAAAGGTACGGTTAAAAGAGATGTTATTCAAGTAATTACTAAAGGAACGAGACTTGATTCAAATATTGATTCTAAAAGTAATAATTATATAGCCAATATATTTGATTTTTCTTATTGCTTTGGAATTAGTTATGCTGATATTTCTACTGGCGAAGTTTGTGCTATGTTAGTTGAAGGCGAAAAGGATAAAGTTATTAAGGAAATTGTTAGAAATGGCTTTAGAGAAGTTATTGTTAATGATACTATTGATCGTGAAATCGTTTCAGAACTTAGAAGTAATTATGGAATATTAGTTTCAATTATTAAAGAAGAATTAGATGATGCTAATTATGATTATATATATAAAGATATAGATGATATTAGATTAGTTAGGACACTAAAGCATTTATTGTTTTATATAATAGATACTAAAAAAGGAGATTTACATCATCTACAAAAGTGTCAAGTAATTAAATCTAGTGAGTATTTGGAATTTGACTCTAATGCTAGAAGAAATTTGGAGTTAGTTGAAACTTTAAAAAATAGAGATCGTCAATATAGTTTGCTATGGCTTTTGGATAAAAATAAAACAGCTATGGGTTCTAGATTTTTAAAACATAATATTTTAAATCCTTTGACTTCTAAGACTGAAATAGAAAGAAGATATGATTTAGTATCTAAGCTATCGACTGAGTTTATTTTAAGAGATGATCTAATAAAAGCACTTTGTAATGTATATGATTTAGAAAGATTAGCGGGACGAATTACTTATGGTAATTTGAATGCTAAGGATTTATTGCAATTAAAGAGTTCTTTAGGTGTATTACCAGAGATAAAAAGAATATTAAAAGAACTTAATTTTGATCAAGAAATAGAAACATTTGATGACTTATATTCTTTACTTGATAGAACTATTTTAGAAGATGCACCTTTTACTTTGCATGAGGGACATTTAATTAAGAGTGGTTATAATGCTGAACTTGATGAGTTAAAAAGTATTAGTAGTGGCTCTAAAGATTTTATTTTAGAGATGGAACAACAAGAAAGAGAGAAGACTGGTATTAAGAACTTAAAGGTTGGTTTTAATAAAATCTTTGGTTATTATATAGAGGTACCTAAGGGACAAATTTCTTCTATAAAGGAAGAATATGGATATGAAAGAAAACAAACTCTTGCGAATTGTGAAAGGTTTATTACACCTATTTTAAAAGAGAAGGAAAACATTATTTTAGGTGCTGAGGAGAAAATAATTAATTTAGAATATAAACTTTTTATGGATATTAGGGAAGTTGTTAAACGCTATATAAATAAAATCCAAAAGCTGGCTAAGGTTATTAGTGAAGTTGATATGTTGCAGGCTTTTTCTACTGTTTCGGATGCTTATAAATATGTTAGACCAACAATTACTTCGGATAGAGTTATTAAAATGATAGAGTGCCGTCATCCAGTTGTTGAACAGGTAATGAAGGATAAGTATATTCCTAATGATATTGTTATGGATAAAACTACGGATATTTTACTCATTACAGGCCCTAATATGGCTGGTAAATCTACTTATATGCGTCAATGTGCTATTACTGTTATAATGGCTCAAATTGGTTGTTTTGTTCCATGCAAGAGCTGTACAATTCCTATTTTTGATAAGATTTTTACAAGAATTGGTGCTAGTGATGATTTAGTTAGTGGAGAGTCTACTTTTATGGTTGAGATGAAGGAAGCTAACTATGCGATAGAATCAGCAACTGAAAATAGTTTGATTTTATTTGATGAATTAGGAAGAGGAACAGCAACTTATGATGGTATGAGTTTAGCTCAAGCTATTTTGGAATATATTCATGATAAGATTAAAGCAAAAACAATGTTTTCAACACATTATCATGAATTAACGGCTCTAGAGAAAGACTTAAAACATCTTAAAAATGTCCATGTATCAGCTATAGAAGAAGATGGTAAAATTACGTTTTTACATAAAATTAAAAATGGCTCTGTAGATAAAAGCTATGGTATACATGTTGCGTCTTTAGCTAAATTACCAGATAGTTTGATTAAAAGAGCTAGTGAAATTCTTGATGTTTATGAGAAGAAAAATATAAAGAAAGAGACTTTCACGCAAACTTCGTTATTTGAACTTTCTGAGGCGGAGATTAAACCAACAGTTAACCCAATAGAAGAGAAAATCAAAAATATAAATCCACTTGAAATGACACCAATGGAAGCCCTTTCATTTCTTTATGAAATTAATAAGGAAGTAAAAGGTAAAAAGTAAACTATACAACATATATGATATTATGATAAAATTAGGTAGGTGATAATATGAAAAACAGAAGTGAACTAAGAGAAATTATAATGAAGGTTATTTATCAAGTTAGTATTTTTGAAGATACTAAAATTGATTATAATGTTAATGATCTAATCAAAGAACAATTAGAAGTGCAAAATGAATTTGTAGATAGTTGTGTTTTTGGTATTTTGGAGCATAAGAAGGAACTTTATACTTTGGCTGATAAGTATTTGAATAATTGGAGTATGAATCGTTTAAACAAAGTTGATCAAGCTATTTTAGCTTTAGGAATATATGAACTTAAATATACCGATACACCTAGCATTGTTGCGATTAATGAAGCTGTAGAACTTTCTAAAAATTACTCAGATGAGGCTGTTACTAAGATGATAAATGGTGTTTTAGATAAGGTTTATCATGAAGAAGAAAAGTAGTTTTTCTTTTGGGGTTGGTGATAGTAATGAATGATAAATATATAACGGTTAGTCAACTTACTAGATATATAAAATATAAGATTGATAATGATATTAATTTAAATGAGGTTTTTTTAAAGGGAGAAATATCTAATTTTAAGGCACATAGTAGAGGGCATTTCTATTTTACTTTAAAAGATGAGGGTAGTAGAATAAACGCTATTATGTTTGCATCTAGTACTAAAAAAATCAAATTTATGCCTGCTGATGGAATGAAGGTATTAGTGACTGGGAAGATATCTGTATTTGAAGCTAATGGTGGTTATCAAATATATGTTAGTGATATGTTGGAAGATGGCGTTGGTAATTTATATGTTGCCTTTGAGCAGTTAAAGAAAAAACTAGGACTAGAAGGTTTATTTGATCCTAGTAAAAAGAAAACTATTCCTAAAATTCCTAAGAGAGTAGGAGTTATTACTGCTCCTACAGGGGCCGCTATTAAAGATATTATTTCGACCATTAAGAGAAGATGGCCACTTACGGAAATTATTTTATTTCCAGCTTTAGTTCAAGGCGAGATGGCTGCAGATGACATTGTTAAACAAATAAAACTTAGTGATAGTTATAATCTTGATACATTGATTGTAGGCCGTGGTGGTGGCAGTATTGAGGATTTGTGGCCATTTAATGAAGAGATTGTTGCTAGAGCAATATATGATTGTAAAACGCCAGTAATTAGTGCTGTTGGGCACGAGATTGATTTTACAATTGCAGATTTTGTTGCGGATTTAAGGGCACCAACTCCTACAGGAGCAGCAGAGATGGCAGTTCCACAATATAGTGATATCATTAATTATTTAGGTCAGTTAAATATTAGAGCTAATAGTGCTATTAATAATAAAATTAAAAATTATCGTCAGAAATTAAATAGTATTCAAAATAGAAATATATTTAAAAATCCAATGGTAATTTATCAAGCTAAGGAAATGGTATTTGATGCTTTATTTGAAAGATTAAAATTTAGTATTAAAAATATATTTAATGATAGAGAAAAACGTCTTTTAGCGATTAAAAATTCTTATGTTTTGAAAAATCCTTATCAATTACTTGATAAGAAGGCTAATAAGTATTTACAAATAGTTTCTAAATTAGAAACACTTAGTCCTATTAAAACATTACAAAGAGGCTATACTTTTACTAAAAAAGATGGAAAAGTTGTAACTTCTTCAAAGAATGTTAAAAAAGATGATATTCTAGATATTGAATTTACTGATGGTATGGTAAAAACTAAAGTTATTTAATAATATTTTGGAGGTATTGGAAATGACAGATAAAAAGACAAAGGAGCTAAGTTTTGAAGAAAGTTTAGCTAATTTAGAGGAGATTGTTAAAAAGTTAGAATCTGGTGATGTACCACTTGATTTAGCAATTGATGAGTTTAATAAGGCAATGGTACTTGCGAAAAGCTGTGATGAAAAGCTTAAGAATGCTGAAGAGACGATTGCAAAACTTGTCAATAAAGATGGAGAAATGGTTGATTTTAAGATAGAAGAGTAGTGAATAATAAGAAAACAGTATATATTTGGTATACTGTTTTAATTTTTATTAAATAATTTTAATGCGAAATCAAATTCCTGATCTGTTTCTAATGGCAGTAAGTCATCTTTATTTTCTATTTTGTATTTTCTTATTAATTGTTCACTTGGATCTTCTAAGTTGGCTAGAAAAACATAAACTGTATCTTGATTGGGTATTTCACTTATAACTCCAAATCTTTTATCATCGATAATTACGTATTCTATTTTCATCACTAGCCTCCGTTTCTTCTATGATTTTATTGGTGTTTACTGTTAGGCTTGCTAGAATCATAGATATAGTCATAGTTGTTCCTAGAGCTGTATAATACCATTTTTTTGATACTTCATCTTTTATACGCACATTTGGTGAAGTACTGCCTGAAAGGCTTTGATCATGCATTTGTTTACTAATGGAAAAAGCGGTTTTTTTAATCTTTCTTTCGGAAGTATTAGCTTGGTTGTAAAAAATAAATCTTTCTGCTTTTTCCATTATATCACCCTAGTTTCATTATACTTATCGTAAATACGCTTGTCAAAATAAAGAGTATATTTTTTATTGTGCTTGACGTTTTTGAACTTTAATTAGTTTGGCTTGAACAACGATTCTTCCACCGTTATTATTTAGACAGGTTGAGAGTGTTAGAATTTTATCATTTTCATCAACGGGAGTATCTTGGTTAGTGATGTTGCGACTTTTCATTGTTTTGATCCAATCTTGTTTTTCTTTAGTTGAAGAAAAGCTTGGCTTTATGTAATAACTTTCTTTATCAATGGTATAGATTGAAAATATTTGATAAACTAGATTTTCATTAGGCGTAGATATCCAAATGACATAGTTTTCGAGATTTTCTTGCCAGGTTTTATCTAAAGCGTTTTTAAGTGATCCAAAGACGGTTTTGTCTAATCTACCATGACCATATATGATGGTATTATCTGATTGAAAATTAATTAAATTTTCGTAATCCATAAATACCCAGCCGGCACTATTATAACTTTTATCAAAGGCATGAGTTAGGTAATACTCATTATTTGTAGTTTGTACTATAGGGTAGTTTATATTACTGTTTGGCATGTGAATAAAGGCTATTGTGTCATCATTCTTTTCGCTTAACTTGGTAAAATCAACATTATAAAAAGGCTGTTCTACAAAGTACCAATAGTCATTTTTTTCGTCTGTTACTTCTGGCGGATTTATTAATTCTCCTTCGTCTTTAATGGGTGTTATATCGGTTATTTCTTCTATCTCTTTGTTTAATTTGCCTATTTTTTTATTATCGTTATTCCAGTTATATAATTGTATTGAGGAAATAATTACTCCAACTAAAAAAATGGTAGTAAAAAGGTAAAATGCCCAAGGACGTAAACGCTTTTTTTTAATGCGTGTAACTGGTTTGCGATTTTCTTCTTTTGATAATCTTATAGGTTTTTCTTCCATCTTGATAAGCTCCCTTTATTGTTTATTTCATTGTATCATTTTTGGACTTTTATAACAATGATTTACTTTACATTTTGTGCTTTTTAAAACTTTATTATGATTGACATATTTTTATTTTTAAGCTATATTTGAATTGTTAATAATAGTAGTATCCAGATATACTATTATGATTGACTGATTATAAAGAAGGGATGAGAATATGAAAAAGAAGGTTTTATTTTTTGTAATGGCTTTTGTAATGAGCGCTTTGTTAATACCAAACGTTTATGCAGAAGGTGTTGTTGCAAAAATAGGTAGTGATGAATATTCTACACTACAACAAGCAGTTAATGCAGTAGAAAATGGCGGAACTATTACACTAGTTGCAAATACTAATGAAGATATTACTATTGCAGCAGATAAGAAGTTTACACTTGATTTAGGTACTTATACTTTAACTAATGTTTCTAGTCATACTATCGTTAATAATGGTGATTTAACTATTACTGGTGCTGGTACTATTGATAATATTAGTCATGGAAAAGGTGCTTTAGTTAATATGGGAACTGTAACTGTTTTATCTGGAACATTTACACGTTCACACGAAGCTGGTTCTGCTCCTAATAATAGTGGTGGAAACTCTTGGTATGTTATTGACAACAATGGTGCTAACGCGGTTTTAACATTTAAAGGTGGAAAGGTTGTTAATACTTCTAAGTTTAGTTCTTTAATTAGAAACCTTGAAGCTAAGTTATTTGTTGAAGATGGAACATTTGAAAATGACTTTATCGTTTTAAAGAATGATGATAATGGTACTATGGAAATTTCTGGTGGAAAAGTTTCTGCTAAAGGTTCTCGAGGAAGTGCTGTTCAAAACTGGGGTAAATTTGCACTTAGTGGTGGAGAGTTAAATGCTGCTGAAGGTTCAGTTGCTATTTACGCTTCTTCTTGGGATGATAGATACACTTCTACAACTACAATAGTTGATGGTATTGTTAATGGTAATGTTTATATTGCTAGAGATGAGAATTATGCTGGAGCAGCTCCAGAAGTTGCTATTACTGGTGGAGATGTTGTTGGTTCAATAAAGCTTGAAAAAGGCGGTAAACTTGAAGTAGTAGCTGGAAATATTGGTGGACCAATAAATGCAGATTCTACTTCTACAGTTAAAACTGTTGGTGGTACTTATACTAGTGAACCTAGTGAAGATATGGTTCCAGAAGGATATAAGGTTTTCGATAATGAAGATGGAACTTATACTATTGCTAAACCTGTAAACATTACATTCAATGCCAATGGTAATGAAGAGGTTGTTGAAGTACCTGCTGGTTCTATTTTAACTGAAGAAGAGCTTGAAGAGTTAAAAGAAGCTTTAATGGCTGAACTTGAAGGTACAAATATTCGCTTTGATGGATTCTTCCGTGATGAAAATTTTGAAGAAGAATTTGATTTTTCTGCACCTTTTGAGGCTGATACTACAATCTATTTAAAACTTAGTGAAGTATTAGAACGTGGAGACGAAAAAGAAAATCCTAATACAGCTGATGTTAATATGGCTTTAATCTTAGGTGCTTTATTAATAGGTGGAGCTGGTTTAGGATTTACATTAAAAAATAGAAAATTTAATTAATTTATAAGGGTGACTTAGGTCGCTCTTTTTTTTGGAAATTTTTTAATAATATAAAATTTTATAAGTAGTTAAAAATATTAATGTAGATTGTTTAAGTGAGGTGATTTTTTTGAAATTTAAAAACAAACTACAAATATTTTTGATGACTCTTCTTTTTACTATTATTCCCATTAATTGTTTAGCTTATTCAAATTATGTTATTCCTGGTGGTGAAACGATTGGAATTGAAGTTAATTCTAAAGGTGTTTTAGTTGTTGGCTTTTATAAAGTTAATAGTCATTATATCGGTAAGGAAGCAGGTTTTGAAATTGGAGATGTTATAATGAAGGTTAATGATACACCAGTTATGAATATTGAAGCTATGGTTAAAGAAGTTGGAAATTCTGCTAGGGCTGTGAAGTTTAGTGTTTCTAGAAATAATAAATTAACAGATATAAACTTAACGATGGATAGTGATACTAATGGCGTTTTAAAGACAGGATTATATGTAAAAGATAAAATTAATGGTATTGGCACCTTGACATATATTGATCCTAAAAGTAGAAAATTTGGAGCTTTGGGTCACGAAATAATTGAAAATGCAACTATTTCTAAATTTGAAATTAAGGATGGTATTATTTATGATGCTAGTGTGACGGGGATTGTTAAAAGTAGGAATGGTAAGGCTGGAGAAAAGAGTGCTGTGTATGATAAAACTAAAGTTTCAGGTACAATAGATACTAATGAAATCCCTGGTATTTTTGGAACATATTTCGATATTTTAAATGAAGATAATACTATTGAAGTTGCTAAAATAGATGATATTAAAACAGGAGAAGCTTCAATTAGAACTGTTATTAATGGAAAGAATGTTGAAGAATTTGCAATAAAGATTTTACATATAGACGCAAATAGTCGGAATAAAAATATTTTATTTGAAGTAACCGATAAAAACTTAATCGAAAAAACTGGTGGTATAGTACAGGGAATGAGTGGCTCTCCAATTATTCAGAATAATAAGATTATTGGAGCGGTTAACTATGTAATTGTAAATGATACTACTAAAGGATATGGGATATTTATTACAACAATGTTAGAAGAAGGGGATAAATAGGCTGCTAAATGCAGTCTATTTTTGGTATATAAAAAAATTTTTAAGAAATACTAATAAGGGTGAGTTATATGGATGTAATTGAGGCTTTAAGTATTATTCCAAGAAGTATTTTTAGTTTAATAGTTCTTTTTATTTCAACAAAATTACTTGGGAAAAAGCAAGTTTCTCAACTTAGTTTATTTGATTATGTTATTGGTATTTCAATAGGTAATTTTACAGCGGAGATGATTCTGGTTTTAGAAAATCAAATAATTAATGGGGCTGTTGCGATATTAACATTTGGTATAATTGGTTATCTTATTTCTTATTTAACAATGAAAAATATGACTTTAAGAAGGTTTTTGATTGGGGTTCCAACTATTGTTATTCAAGATGGTAAGATATTGTGTGATGCTTTAAGGGAGGTAAATATAGATATTAATGATCTATTAGAGCAAGCAAGAAATGAAGGATATTTTGATATTGGTGATATTGCTTATGCGATTATGGAGGTTAATGGTAAAATAAGTTTTCTTCCCTTTAGTGGTAAATTACCAGCTAGTAAAGATGATGTTTCTGCTAAAGTGGAAAAGAGCACTTTATCTGCTAATATTATAATTGATTCTAAGATTATGAAGAATAATATAAAAAACACAGATCGCTCTTATGAATGGTTTATTAAAGAATTAAAAAAGAAGGGTTATTCATCTTATGATGATATATTATTAGCAACATACTCTAATAATAATATTACTGTGTATAGGAAAAATGAAGGTATTAAAAGAAAAGACGTTTTTGAGTAAAATAGTTCTTTAAAAAATATTTTAAATATGATACTATTGTCTAGTAAGGTATGGTGTTTTAAATGTATATAGATTTAATAGTATTAATTATTTTGATTTTAGTAGTAGTAATGTTTTTTAAAAGATTTTCATCTTTTGTATTTTTTATGGCTATTATAGATATATTTTTAAGGATAATGGCATTTATTAAAAATAATATAGGTGTAAATGATATTAGTTATATTATTGGTAAATATTTACCTGAAAGTATTATTGGCATTATTCATAAATATACTAATGGTATTGTTAGTACTGTTTTGGATTGGTGCTTTGTCATTATTATGATAATATTCTTATCATATATTATTAAAATATTTTTAAAGAAGAAAAAAATATAATTTATACTTAAAACGACAGATAAGTCGTTTTTTTCTTTGTATAGTTATTTTGGTGATATATATGAAGATATATTTGGATTTAGTATTTTTACTTAATTTTTTCTTTGATTTTATATTACTATATGGAACTTCTAAGGTATTAAAAAATGTTGTACGACTCAAAAGATTATTACTAGGAAGTTTGGTTGCATCTTCTTCGATATTTTTATTATTTATTGATCTTAATTCAATTACTTTATTTTTAATGAAATTTCTAATAAGTGTATTTATTATACTTACGACTTTTGGGAGGAGAAACTTTGTTAAAAATATTTGCTATTTTTATTTAATTAGTATTATTTTGGGAGGAAGTTTATATTTATTAAATATTAGTTTTAATTATGAAAATAAGGGGATTTTATTTATTAATAATGGTTTATCTATAAATTTGGTTTTAGCTATTATTGTTAGTCCTATTATAATATTTTCTTATGTTAGAGAAAACATTTTATATAAGAATACTTATGGTAATATTTATGAAGTAGAAATTAAAATTAAGAATAAAAAATATTGTCTTAAGGGAATGATTGATACTGGCAATCAACTTGTTGATCCTTATAAAAAAAGATGTGTTATTTTAATCAATAATGATATTAGTATTGTAGGTAATGATGTATTATTTGTTCCATATAAAGCCCTTAATACTACAGGTGTTATTAAGTGTTATAAACCTAGTAGTGTTGTTATTAATGGGAAGGAATTTGGAGAGTGTTTAGTTGGTATTAGTAGTGATAAGTTTAGTCTTAATGATATTGATTGTATATTACCAAATAAATTTAAGGAGGATTTATAATGATACAGAAATTATGTAATTTAATAAAGAAGATATTTTTTAAGGTTACTAGTATTTTTTATGTTGGAGCAACAGATATGTTGCCGGAACCTTTATCAAAGGAGATGGAAGAGTATTATATTCAACTAAAAGATGATGGAGATTTAAAAGCTAAGGATATACTTATTGAACATAATTTAAGATTAGTGGTGTTTTTAGCTAAAAAGTATGAAAATACGGGTGTTGATTTGGAGGATTTGGTTAGTATTGGAACTATTGGCTTAATAAAGGGAATCAATACTTTTAGTCGAGATAAAAATATTAAACTTGCAACTTATGCTTCTAGGTGTATTGATAATGAGATTCTTATGTATTTGCGGAAGAATAAAAAGTCTAAAGTAGAGGTTAGTATTGATGCTTCTTTATCACTTGATGGTGAGGGTAATGAGCTTCATTTAGAGGATGTTTTAGGGACGGATCCAGATATTGTTACTAGAGGGATTGAGGAAGAGACGGAGAGAAATTTAATGATTAATGAAGTTATGCATCTTAGACCACGGGATCGAGATATTATGATTTTAAGGTACGGCTTGATGGGTAATGGTGAACTTACACAAAAAGAAGTAGCAGAAAAACTTGGCATCTCTCAATCATATATTTCAAGGATTGAGAAAAAGGTTATCAAAAGACTAAAAATGTTAGTTAATTGTAGTTAAATGTTAATGAAATAAAAACTTAAGGAGCGACTTAAGTTTTCTTTTTTTAAATTATGTGGTATGATCTTATCATTTATTAGCTTTATATATTGAGTGGGTGAAGTTTTATGCTTATTGATAAAAAAAGACACAGAGCCAGTGTTTGTCTTCAATATTTAAAAGAACATTATGAAAAGTATGGCACTATTAATGATATTACTTATAAAAGTGTTGTCTTTATTGATGGTGATACAGTAAATATTGGACGTTTTTTAGAAAGCGTTCGAATAAATCATAGAAAATTTCTTAGTTCATCTTCTAAGGGTGGCTTTAACGATGAGGTGATGTTGTTAAATTATAAGGTTTTAGATGATATGGGATTTATTTGGGAGCCTAATTTGAAGAAATCATCTATGAAAAGAGATTTGTATATTGATTATTTAAGAGAGCATTATAGGGAATATGGTACTATTAATGATATTACAGCTAACTTTGTTGTTACGTATCAAGGATTTGAATTGAAAGTAGGAGAGTTTTTAAGAAAAACTGCAGCTTCATATAAGAATGGATCTATTTCTTCTAGTGATCTTTTCTTTAAACGCTGTAGCGAACTGCGAGAGATGGGATTTGATTTTTTAAGAAAGAGTCCTAAAACAATTAGAGATATTGCTTTGGACAATGATGTTGATTTAGAAGATTTAAAGAAATTAATGACTAGATTTGATGGTAATATGGATAAGGCTTTAAAAATTACTTTGGCAAATAAAAGAAGTAAAGAGAGAAGGGACGTTGTAGAAGATTTTACTGTTGGACAATTTCTAGATGAATTTTCTTTAGACATTGATTCTTTAAAGAGACTCTTAAAAGATACTACTATTGTTATTGGTGATGGTAACAATGTATATAGTGATGATATGTTATTACGTGACTTTTGTACAAAGAACGGTTATGACTATGATCTTGTTTCTTTAGTGATTAAAATTAAAAGAGATGGTTTAGATAGTAATGATCTACTTTTGGCTTCATATACTAATTGCGTTTATGGAAAAATGGCTTTATTAAAGAGTATACTTGAATATGCCTCTATTAGTCCAAGAAGTGTAGTTGATGAGATGAAGAATAATGGTATTTTAGTTGATCAAGCTTTAATAAATGTTTGTTTTAGAAAAAAAGCAGGTAGAAATTTTGACTATTTAAGAGGTGTTTTTTATGATTATGTAAAAGCCTATAATAATTTGTTTAAAACTGGTAATACTAATCCATGTAGTCAGGAGATGGAAGTCTTTACTGATGAAATTGCATCTTACTATGGTCTTGATTCTAGTGAGAGAAAAATTCTTGATGAGACGTTTATTTATTATAATAGCGTTATTCATAGATTTCATTTGGCAGATGTTGCTTTTGAGGGGGATGATGCAAAAAGAGGTATAAAAATTATGAATTATCAGTTAGATGAAGATGATATGGAGCATGCATTTTTATTACCTCTTGAATTTAATCAATATAAATTATTAGGCGAGTATAGACGTATTTATAATAGGAAAAAGATGTTAAGTACTTTAATACCTGATTTTAAGTATATGAGTATTGATGGAAAACGGTTAACCATAGAAAAATATAAGTTATCTTTAGAAGAGTTATTTTATATTGATTCTCTTTCAAACAAGCAACAAACAAATACGATGGATACAAAGCGTTTAACTTATAAATAGTTATTTATTTTAGAAATGTATTCTTCTTTTAATATTTTGTAGTCATAATTATTTAGAGCTTGTATTGAATCTTTTGAAATAAGTACTTCATATTCTATTTTTTCTTGATATTCTTTCTTTATTATTAATGCATTTTTTAAGAGGTAATCAAGTTCTTTTTGTTTACTGTAAGAAGCAGTTATTTGTACTCTGTAACCTAATTCTAAATCTATTGTTGTAGCAATGTTTAGGGCTTCTTTTACGGATTTACTATAAGCTCTAACTAGGCCTCCAGCACCTAATTTTATACCTCCAAAGTATCTTACAGTTATTACTAGGATGTTAGTATAGTTTTCTTTTGTTAAAACATTTAACATAGGAGTACCAGCTGTTCCACTAGGTTCTTTATCATCGCTTGATCTTTTTATGTCATTAATTATATATGCATAACAGTAATGAGTTGCTTTGGGGTAGACTAATTTGGTTTCATCTATTAAGCCTTGAATATTTTCTATACTTGTTATGGGGTATATTATAGTTATAAATTTGGAGTTTTTGATAATTAATTCATTTGTTATTTTTTCACTTATAGTTTTCATTTTTTCACCTAGAATTATTATACTTTATTTTATAGATTAATTCTACTTTTAGTGCTATAATCTATGTTAGGAGGTAGATATTAAGTGTTTTTTAATAAGAAAAAAGGTAATAGTGTTGATGTTGCCAGTTTAAATGAAATACTTGAAATTGGTAGACGATTAATGCATATTATTTATGTTGTTACTATTGTTGTTTTAGCACTGCTTGGAACTTATGTATTGAGAGAGTGGAAGCTATTACATTATTTAGGTGAATTATTGGTAGTTATTTCACCTATATTTATAGGTATTATCGTGGCGTGGTTATTTGATCCAGTTGTTTCATGGCTGCAAGATAAAAAAGTTCCACGGATAGTTGGATGTATTTTAGTATATTTACTAATAATATTAGTTTTGTTTATTATTTTATATTCTTTTGTACCTTTATTTGTTGATCAGATTGGGGACTTTGTAGGAACTATTCCAGAAATATTTGGTGATTTGAAACATTTTGCGGATAATATATTTAATTTCTTTGGAAATACAGGAGTTGACGCTAAAGTTATCGAGGAAAATGTTTATTCGTCACTTGAAACTTTTGCTTCTGATTTAACTACTAATTTACCTAATATGTTATTAAGTATATCCAAGTCTTTGCTTAATGGTGGTATTAATTTTGTATTAGGATTAATGGTTGGCTTTTATATGTTATTTGATTTTAATAAAATTAATGATATGGTTACTAATAGTATGCCTGTTTCATGGAGAAAAAATTATGCTGAACTTGGTTCTAGAATAAATTCATCATTACGTAATTATGTTCAAGGTGTTTTACTTATTATGTTACTTGTGTTTATTACACAGAGCATAGGTTTAACTTTAGCGGGAATTAAAGCACCTCTTATCTTTGCATTATTTTGTGCTATAACTGATGTAATTCCTTATTTTGGACCATATATTGGTGCTGTTCCGGCTATAATTGTTGGATTCACAGTTTCTCCTCTTACGGGAGTTTTATGTATTATATCTATAGTTGTGGTTCAATTACTTGAAAATAATTTTTATCAACCCTTAATTATGGGACATACAATGAAATTACATCCAGTAACTATTATGATAGGTCTCTTGATTTTCCAACATTTTTTTGGTATTATAGGTATGGTAATAGCAACGCCAGCTATTGCATGTATAAAAGTTGTTTGTACGTTTATTAATGAAAAACTTAATATTATGAATATTATTACTGGCGAAGTAAATGAATAAAAAATAAAATGATGATTAGAGAATAGTACTAAAATTAATTATTTTAAGAGAGTTAGTGGTTGGTGTAAACTAATAATAATATTTTAGGAAGCTACTTTAGGAGTTTTATCGGCTAAGGCCGTTATAAGAAATTAAGACCTAAATAGGATGGTACCGGACTTTTGTCCTCCTATTATGGTCTTTTATTGTATATAAGGAGGATATATGAAAATATTTGTAATTGGTGGGGCGGCAAAGAGTGGAAAGAGCACTTTTGGTAAATACTTAAGAGAGGAACTTAAAAATTATGGTTATAAACCATGTGTAATGCATCTTACGGAAACACTTTATTCCTATGCAAGAAATTATTTTTCTTGGGATGAAAATGCTAATGAAAAACCAAGAGAATTTTTACAAAAGATGGGTATTGAAATTATAAAAGAAAAAATGCATAAACCTTACTTTCTATTGGATAGAACGTGTGAAGATATAGAGATTTTAAGTAATTTCTTTGATACTTTTATAATTACTGATGCCAGATTAATAATGGAATTTGAAGAATTAAAGAAAAGATTTGATAATGTTGTTACTATTAAGATTAATAGAACTAATTATGATGATGGCTTAAGTGATGAAGAGAGAGCACATATTACAGAAACTGAACTTATGGATTATACAGGTTTTGATTATGAGGTTGATAATGAAGATGTTTTAAGCCTTAAGGAATATGCTAAAGACATTGTTGAATTAGAGGAAAATAGTAATGAATAAGTTAATTGCTGTTGTTGGTATGGCTGGTAGTGGCAAAAGTGTTGCTACTGATTATTTAGAAAAGCATGGCTTTAGTAAAATCTATTTTGGTGGAGTTACTTATAAACTTATGAAGGAAGCCAATATAGAGGTTACACCTGATGGTAAAAGTGAAAAAGAATTTAGGGAAAAGTTAAGACGTGAACATGGAATGGAATGTTATGCTAAATTTCTTTTACCTGATATAGAGAAGGCCTTAAAAGAAAGTGATGTTGTTTTAGATGGCTTATATTCATGGGATGAGTATAAATTCTTAATGGATAAGTGTTCTGTTAAACTAAAATTGGTTTGTGTAATCGCTGATAAAAATATTAGATATGCAAGAATCGCTACTAGAGATAGTAGACCATTAAGTAGGGATGCTGTTATATTTAGAGATATATCTGAGATTGAGAATTTAGCTAAGGGTGGGCCAATAGCTTATGCTGATTATTATATTTATAACAATGGTAGTTTAAATGATTATGAAATGAGATTATTAGAGATATTAGATGATATTAAACAAGAAGGAGAGAAGTAAAATGAAATATATGAGTCATGATGATATACGTAAAATGTGGTTTAGTTTTTTTGAAAAGAAGGGACATAAACTATTCGAAAGTGCACCTTTAGTACCAATTAACGATGATAGTTTATTGTGGGTTAATGCTGGCGTTACGCCATTAAAGAAGTATTTTGATGGTACAGAAGTACCTGATTGCAGAAGACTTATGAGTATTCAAAAGTGTATAAGAACCAATGATATAGAAAATGTTGGTGATGCAACACATCATACTTTTTTTGAAATGATGGGAAACTTTTCTGTTGGTGACTATTTTAAAAAGGAGGCTATTGCTTATTCTTTTGAATTGCTTACTAGTCCAGAATACTTTGACGTTGATCCTAAGTCTTTGTATGTTACTGTTTATACAGAGGATTTAGATGCTAAAAATAGATGGATTGAAGTTGGACTTGATCCTAGCCATATTATTCCTTTAGAAGAAAATTTCTGGGAAATTGGGGAAGGACCATGTGGACCGGATTCTGAGATTTTCTTTGATCGTGGTGAAAAGTATGATCCAGATGGTGATGCTTACACTAAATTTATAAATGATGAGGATCAATATCGTTATGTAGAGATTTGGAATAATGTCTTCAGTCAATTTAATTCTAAACCCGGAGTTAGTCGCCATGAGTATAAAGAATTACCAAGTAAGAATATCGATACTGGAGCTGGTCTTGAAAGATGGTGTGCTATTTTCCAAAATGTTGATAGTAACTTTGATACTGATCTTTTCAAACCTATTATTAATCATATTAGTGAATTAACAGGGGCTTGTTATAATGGACAAAGAGAATATAAAATTTTAGCTGATCATATTAGAGCTATTACTTTTGCTTTAGCTGATGGAGCTTGTTTTGAAAATGTTGGACGTGGATATGTACTAAGAAGATTATTACGAAGAAGTGTACGTGTTGGCAAGCAACTAGGTTTTAGTGAACCATTTATGTATAAACTTGTTTCTGATGTTGTTGATGTAATGAAGGAAGCTTATCCATATTTAGTTGCAAAAAGACCCGTAATTGAGACACTAGTTTTAGAAGAAGAAAAATTATTTTTAAAGACACTAGAAGCTGGAGAACGTCGTTTAAAAGAGTTAGTAAAAGACTCTATTGATGGTACTATTAGTGGTGAAGATGCTTTTAAATTATACGATACTTATGGTTTCCCATTTGAGTTAACCCTTGAATATTTACACGATTTAGGTTATACAGTTTCTCGTGATGAATTTGATAAATATATGAATATGCAAAAAGAGTTGGCTAAAAAGAGTGCTAAAAATAAGGCTTCTATGGCTAGTCAAAAGAAGGTACTTTTAGATTTTAAAGATGAAAGTAGTTTTGCTTATGGTATTTATCGTTTAAAGAGTAATGTTTTAGCTATTTTTTCTAAGGATGAAACAGTTTCAGAATCTGATCATGATTGTTATATAGCACTTAATAGAACTTGCTTTTATGCCGAGAGTGGTGGACAAGTTAGTGATACTGGTATGATTGTTGGTAAGGATTTTAAGGCTAGGGTACTTGATGTGTTTAAGGCACCTAATGGTCAACATATTCATAAGGTAAAATTACTTGACGGTGTTATTCATGTTAATGATGAGTGTGAAGCTGTTGTGGATAAAGACAGACGTCAAAAAATAGAGGTTAACCATTCTTGTGTTCATATTTTACAATATTCTCTTCAACAAGTTGTATCTTCTAGCATTAAGCAGGCTGGTAGCTATGTAGATGATGAAAAGTTACGTTTTGATTTCACTTATGCTGGTAAAATGACAGATGACAAATTGTTAGAAGTTGAACAATATGCTAAAGATATGATTAGTAACAATTTGATGGTAGCAACAGAAGTTATGCCTATCGATAAAGCTCGTGAATTAGGCGCTATGGCATTATTTAGTGAAAAATATGGTGACATGGTTCGTGTTGTTAAGATTGGTAAATCTATAGAGCTTTGTGGTGGTACACATACAACTAATACTAAAGAGATTAAAAATTTTGCTATATATTCTTGTGAATCAAAAGGAAGCAATGTTTATAGAATAGAGGCTGCAACAGGCAATAAGGCTTTAAATATTTTATTTGATACTATCAAACCATATAATGATGAGATGATTAAGTTATTACTTAAAGCTAGAAATATTATTGATGAAGCTAAGGGTAAGGGAATTGTATTAAATTTTGATGTTGATATTGATAATAGTAAACCATGCTCTTATAAAGATATTATTTTCAATAGAAATGAACTTGCTTATGTTCAACAAGAAGTAAGAGATCTTGAAAAGAAATATTTTGATTTAAGTGAACAAAAGGCATTACAAAATATGGATATTTATAAGGAAAATATTAAAGATTATAATGGTACTGTTGGTGTTGTAATGCGTCTTGAGAATAAAGATGTAAATTTACTTAAAGCTATAGCTGATAGTTTGATTCAAATTATGGGTGAAGGATTAGTATTCTTTGCTAATGTTAAAGGTGATGGTTCAGTTAATTTTATAGCTCGTAGTAATTGCCATGTTAATGCTGGCTTACTTGTAAAGAATGCTAGTGTTAGTTCTAATGGCAATGGTGGAGGTAGTGCTACTTTTGCTCAAGGTGGCGGAAAAACAATTGAAAATTTATCTGATATATTAAAAAATGTAGAGAAAGTATTAAGAAATGAAGCATAATTATTTAATAGAGTCTACTGATTCCTATTCTATAAAGCTGAAAATAGATAAAATTATTAAAGATAATGGTTTTATGGATGCTAGTATTAGTTATTATGATATGACAGATGAAGCATTAGATAAAGCTTTAGAAGACTTAGATACATATGGCTTTTTTACAAACAAAAAGGTGGTAGTAATTACTAATTTCTCTTCTATTGATAATAATGGTCAAAAGAATAGTTTAGAAAGACTAGCTAAGTATGTAAATAATGATTTTCCTGATAATATGTTAATAATTACAACTGATAAATTGGTAGTTAAAGATAATAAATTTTTAAAGGATATTAAGAAAAACTTAGAACAGTTTTCACTTGAGACTAATTCTTTAGATTATATAAAAGCGGAACTTTCTTCATATAAGGTTGATAATTCTACTATAAAGTTAATTGATGAGTATTGTTTAAAGGATTTAGCAAAAATACATAATGAGTGTTCTAAACTTAAAAACTATAAAATTACTGATAAGGTTATTACTAGTGATGATGTTAGAGGCTTAGTTATTAAAAAAATGGGAGACGCTACAGATACTACTTTTTCATTTGTTAGGGCTTTAGCAGAAAAAAATAAAAAAGAAGCTTTAAGACTATATCAGGAAATCCTTGATTATAATATAGATCCAATTGCTTTGGTTGGACTATTAGCTAGTCAATTTAGAATTATGTATCAAGTAAAAGTACTTGATAAAAGGAAATATTCTAATAAAGAAATTGCTAACGCTTTAAATGCTAAAGAATATAGAGTTATAAAAACGAAGGAATTACTTTATTTCTATAGTGAAAAGGAGATTCTTAATTTAATTATTGCTCTTGGTGATATTGATTTTAAAATTAAGACTACTAATAGTGATCCTAACTCATTATTACAATTATTTATATTAAACATGTAAAGTAAGAAAAATTTACATGTTTTTTTGCTTGCAGTTCTTTTCTTATTTAAAATATGATAAACTGATATTGGTGAGTGTATGATTGACTTTTATTAGAAGAATTGTTAATTTGGTTTTAATAATAGAGGGTGAAGTTATTTGAAGAGAATAGATAAAATACTATCAGAACAAACTAACTATAGTAGAAAGGAAATCAAGAAGTTAATTTCTAAGGAATTAGTATTGGTCAATGATAGGATAGTTAAAAGACCGGAAGAAAAATATGATGATGAGGCTATTATAATTAAGATTGAGGGAAAAGGAGTTAGTATAAAGAAACATTTTTATTTACTACTTAATAAACCTAGTGGGTATGTTTCTACTACTAGTTTAAATGAGGATAAGACGGTAATTGATCTTGTGCCTGATAAATATAAGACTAAGACATTATTTCCGGCTGGAAGGCTTGATAAAGATACTACAGGTCTTATGCTTATTACAGATGATGGAGTTTTTTCTCATAATATATTAGCTCCTAAAAAACATATTAAAAAGATTTATGAAGTTGTGATTGATATTCCTATTAGTGAAGATATGATCATTGGATTTAAGAATGGTGTTAAATTGAATGATGGTGAGTGTAAAAGTGCATTATTAGAAAAGACTGGTGAGTATAGTTCTTTAGTTACTCTTACTGAGGGTAGATACCATCAAATTAAGAGAATGTTTGGCTGTTTTGGGGCTAAAGTAATAAAACTTCATAGGATTTGTATGGGAGAGTTGTATTTACCGAATGACTTAGGTGTTGGAGAGGTTAGAGAAGCAACTAATGAGGAATTGGAAAAATTACAAAGTAAAAAATAGTACATGGGTACTATTTTTATTTTAACTTCTCTAATCTATCATAAATTTCTTTTAGTTGCTTTTCATAACCTATATCTTTAGGCTTATAGTATTTCTTATTTTTAATTTTATCTGGCAAGTATTGTTGTTTTACATAGGCGTTAGGGTAGTCGTGTGGGTATTTATAGTCTTTGGAATCGGTTTTTATATGATTTGGTATTACACCAACATTTCCATTTTCTATGTCTTCTAGGGCTAGATCTAAGGCTACATGGGCTGTATTACTTTTAGGTGATAGAGCCATTTCAGCAACTATTGTACCAAGAGGAATTCTTGCTTCTGGCAAACCGACTCTTTCAGCAGCATTAATAGCGGCATCTACTCTAGGACCGATGGCTGGATTAGCTAAACCGATATCTTCATAGGCGATAACACTCATACGACGATATATCGAATCTAAATCGCCTTCTGCTATTAGACGAGCTAAATAATGAAGAGATGCATCAACGTCACTACCTCTAATTGATTTTTGAAAACCACTTAATACATCATAGTGACCATCACCATTTTTATCCGAAAAGAAGACCGGTTTATTGTTTATTCGACGCACTTTTTCTTCAGTAATAGTTTTATCGTCTGTTGAGTAATAGGCGATTTCTAATAGGTTGTAAGCATATCTTAAATCGTTTCCAGAGAGTGTTGCGATTAATTCAATAGTTTTATCATCTATCTTTATTCCTCTTAAATCAGGGTGCTTTGTGGCCTTATTTAGCCCTTCTATAATATCTTGTGTATCTAATGGTTGGAGTTCAAACAACTGACAGCGACTTCTTATAGCTGGATTAATAGAATGATATGGATTTGATGTAGTCATACCAATTAAGGTTATTAGACCACTTTCTAGTTGAGGCAGTAAAACGTCTTGTATGTCTTTATGAAGACGATGTATTTCATCCATTATTAAAATAATTCCATCATACATTTTAGCTTCTTCTATTACTACAGTTAAATCTTTTTTGGTATTAGTTGTGGCATTTAAAAAACGATGTTTTAGTCCAAGATCGTTTGCGATAGCATTGGCAATACTAGTTTTACCTATACCTGGTTTTCCATATAAAATCATAGAAAATATTTTTTTATTTTTTACTAAATTTGTTAATATTTTATCTTTTCCTATTAAATGTTTTTGACCAATTACCTCATCTAGTGTAGTTGGTGCTAATTTCTGAGCTAAGGGTTTATTCATAAAATCACCAGTAATATTTTATCAAAAATATAAATAAAAGACCAGTAATATTGATTTGTTATTGATTATTATTAATTAATTAATTTAATTTTATTTTATTATCCAATAAATTTTGTATAATATATATGTAAGTATAGGTGATTATATGAAAATTGATGTTGCGATCGATGATTTTATAAACTATTGTTTGTTTGAAAAGGGATTATCGAATAAGACTTTGAGTTCTTATTCTAATGATTTAAATGTTTATAGAGATTTTTTATTAGAAAGAGGAGTTTTGAATGTTAATGAGATCACTTCAACTGATATAAAGGAATTTTTAAAAATGCGTTACAATATAGATAAAACTACTACTATTGCACATAATCTTACGGTTATTAAAAATTTTCATTCATATTTATTAAAGCAGAAAATTGTTAAAGAAGACGTGGCTATGTTTGTTGAAAGACCAAAATTAAGAAAGAGTTTACCTAAAACACTTAGTGTTGAGGACATTGATGTTTTAATGGATATTGAGTTAGTAACGGCATTTGACTATCGCAATAAATCCATGTTAGAATTAATGTATGGGGCTGGTTTGAGAGTTAGTGAACTGGTTGGTTTAACAATTGATGATATTGATATTTCTAACTGTGTTGTTAGAATAATGGGAAAGGGTAGTAAAGAACGTGAGATACCGTTAGGTGAGTATTCTATTTACTATTTAAGGCTTTATTTGAAAAAAAGAAATGAGCTTTTAAAGCAAAAGTCTTGTGACAAGCTGTTTTTAAATAATCATGGACAAGGTATGACAAGACAAGGATTTTTTAAAATATTAAAACATTTGCTTCAAAGTAAAGGTTTAAATGTCGATGTTTCACCACATACTTTACGTCATTCTTTTGCGACACATTTATTAAATAGAGGTGCTGATTTACGTAGTATTCAAGAAATGCTTGGACATTCAGATATTTCTACTACTAAAATATATACACATGTTAGTAATGAAAAAGTAATAGATGATTACAATAAATATCATCCACGTAGTCATAAGGGAGATGCTTAATTTTATGAAGTTTAAAAGAATATTTTTAGTTGTATTAGACTCGTTAGGAGTTGGAGAAACAGCTGATGCGATTAACTTTGGTGATAATGGTGCTAATACACTGGGACATATTAAGGAGCAATGTGATTTATTTATACCTAATTTAAAGAAAATTGGTTTTTTAGATACTTTAAATATGAGTGATAATGATAAAACAGAAGCTTATTATACTATAGCAACACCTATAAATGCCGGTAAAGATACTTTAAATGGCCATTATGAGATGATGGGAATAAAGAATGATATTCCATTCAAGACGTTTAACAGTGGTTTTACATACGATATTTTGGCTAGTATAGAGGAAGTTACTGGTAGAAGAGTTATTGGTAATAAATGTTGTAATGATGCCTCTATTATTAATGAACTTGGAGAAAGGCAAATGAACTATGGTTCTTTAATTATATATACATCTGCTGATTCTGATTTACAAGTTGCTGCTCATGAAGACTGTATTCCTATTGCTACTTTATATCAATATTGTGAAAAAATTAGAGCAATAACGTTAAAAGAAGAGTGGAGAGTAGGGAGAGTAATAGCTAGACCTTTTACTGGTACACCTGGTAAATTTAAATTTATTAATAGTGCTAGAAAAGATTATGCTGTTAAACCTCCTAAAAAATCAGTTTTAGATAGTTTGATTGAAAATAGTTATAATGTTATTGCTATTGGAAAAGTTAACGATATATTTGATGGACAAGGCATAAATAAAAATATTAAAGCTTCTAATAATGAGGAAGTTGTTAATAAATTGTTAGATATTATGGATAAAAACTTTACTGGGTTATGCATAGCTAATTTGTCTGATTTTGATAGTTTATATGGCCATACTAGAGATGTTTTAGGATATGCTAGAGCTATTGAAGAGTTAGATGTTGATATGCCTATGATTTTAAATAAATTAGAACTTGATGATTTACTTATAGTTACTGCCGATCATGGAAATGATCCTACTTTTAAAGGAAATGATCATACCAGAGAAAATGTTCCTGTAATTATATATAGTCGTAATTTTAAAAGTCCATCTAGATTAAAACCTTTTGATACTTTTGCTAATATAGGAGCTACTATAGCAGAAAATTTTGATGTAGATTTACCAGAAATTGGTACTAGCATTTTAGATGAATTAAAATAAAAAAAAAGTAGGGGAAGTCCCCTATTTTTTCTTTTTATTTTATTTTTATATATCTTCATCATCATTAGAAGTATCTTCGTCTTCTGAGTCAACTTCATATTCGTTGTCTGTTATCTTACCACTAGTTGTCTTGAAGCTTTGACAAACTGTTTCTTCAGTGCAAGTGCAGGCATCATTGTTACAAGTACAACTAACACTAATTGAATCTAAGTTACAGCATTTATCATCCTGATTATTATGCACACAAGTATCAACATTACATTTAATATTAGTGTTATTTTTCTTAGCATTTTTCTTTTTATCTGACATTGTTTAATCCTCCTTATATATTTAGTTTTATACAAATTAATAAAAATATGTATTAAAATCAACTGATATTGTAAGAAGGAGTACAATTATGTATTAGTTTGTATTATTATATGTTTATAATTAGAAGTTAACATAATATCAATTATAGGAAGTTGATTATAACACATAAAATAAGAATATAAGTCTCTAACTTCTTATAAACCTTACTCTTAAAATATAACATATATTATATATTGTTACAAGTTATAATTTTTGTTTTTATCATAAAAAAAGCTAGATATTATCTTGTCTAGCTTATTAATATAAATTATAGTTTTCTTGATTGAATCTCAGCAATTTTATCTAAAACTTCGTGAGCATTATCTTCACTAATTTCATCGTATCCTAGTTCTTTTAAGGCCTGTATTTTAGCAGTATTCAATTCTTGTGTATGAGATAGTTTTTCTTCATTTTTTCTTTCAATAACTTCTTCAAAACGTTTGTGAGATGCTGCTGTTTTGGTTTTTGATGCATTACCACTATTATATAATGACATAGCACTGAACATGATACTTTCAAAAATAAATTGTTTATCACTATTAAAAACAAAATCTAGGGCTGGGGTGTATCCTAATGTTTTTGAAACATAACCTAGGATATATTTTAAAACTTCGTTAGCATCTAATGATTGTAAGAAATGATACAAATATAAGTATGTATTATATGTATCCTTTGTTTTATCTGATGATAATTTTTCTTTTAATAATGTGATTATATCAGATAATAGTTCTTGTTCTTTTTTATTAAAACCTTTTAAATCGGCTATTATTTCTTTATTAGAGGAGTCTTTTACACCTTCGTTTAACCTACCCTCTACTTCGATTATATACTCACCATTTATTTTTAAAGAACTAAGCTCATCAATATTTTCAATGTTTAATAAACTTAATAATTTTGCGGATTTTTCTTTTGGCCATTTATTAATATCATCTATGGCTAAATAATTATATAGCATTTGTCTTGATACACCTAAATATTTGGCTAAACGGACTTTACTAATGCCTAATTCTGTTAGTACTCTATTTAATTCTTTCATTTTTGTACCCTCCTAATATAATTATAGGCATTTATGTGTAAATAATCAAGTGTAAATTGACACTTTTTAAATTATTTTTATTATTGTATAAGTAATAAATTAAACCTTCCTACTCTACTTTATATTATCTAAATAAAAATAAAAATAGGTTATTTTAATCTAAAATAACCTTATTAATATAGGAATTATATAGGTTTCTATAATACTACTAATAATAAATAAGAATGTTGATATTACCAGTAGTTTTAAGTATCTATTTACCAATTCTTTTCTATTGCATTCTTTCTTTTTAAATAAATAGTTAAAGAGTGATTTAGAGAAAGTTATGGAGTAATATATTAATACAAATGATAATAATAAATTAATTATATGAGGTATTACATATATGATAGCACTTACAATTCCTTTGTATTTGTAGGTATATATTATACTTGTAAATGTAAAAGATAATATAAAACTCTTAATAAATAGTAATATTATTACAATTGGGATACCTATAATTGATATTCCTAAAAGCCAAATTATTATATTTAGTAGTAAGTTATTAGTAAGACTTTTTACTAGTATTTGATTATAATTTAGGTTATTACTTTTTATAGCAGAGAAAAAGTCTATTACATTAGATGTAATAAGTTCTTTATTATCTTTTGATAGGATACTAATAAATAATGTCCCAAGAATTAGACTTATTATAGTTATTATTGTCATTATACTTAGTATTTTTCTAGTTTTAATTTTTGCGATTAATTGTTTCATATTTTCACCTATTAAATTATATTTTTAATATGTGTTTATATACTAAAATAAGTTTTACTTTTTATGACAATTATCTTATAATTAATGTGTGAGGTGTTTTTATGAATAATAAAATTATTAAAATTATATCAATTATATTAATAGTAGCTATGCTACTAGGTATTGTAAGTACTTTATTATTTTTATAAGTTTTTATTTTAATTATATTGGTATTTGTAACATAAAAAAATTGCTTATTTTAAAGTAAGCAATTTTTTATTTATTTATATATCCTTCAACCTCAGGAATGATGTTATTTATATTTGTATTGATATTATATTTATTTACAATATCGTTTATTCTTTTATAGTCATTTGCTAGATATAACATTAGAATACCACTTATACGATTAGCTGTGTATTGACTCATGGCTTGGTAATCTTCTTTTGAGATGTTATAGCGCTCTTTCATATTTGATATTGGTCCATATTCATATAAGTAATTTGTTAGTGAACGTCCTATTTGTTCAACTTTAGTATCGCGATCTTTTAGATGTACTTTTGTCCAAACTTTCATAAAATCCCCCACTTCTTAGTTGTTTATTATACAATGAAATGGGTAAATATACAATAAAAAGTTTATTTTATGGTAGCTATTTTAGATAAGCGTTATTTTCTTTTTCATAGCCTAGAGTTGTTTCTTCATAGTGACCTGGATATAATTTTATATCATTATTATACGCTAAAATCTTTTGAATACTAGCGTTCATTTCTTTAGCGTCTCCACCAGGTAAATCGGTTCTTCCTATAGAATCTTTAAATATGAAGTCACCGATAAACATTACTTGATCCTCTTCGAAATAGAAAGTAACTGAATCTTTTGAGTGACCTGGAGTATAAAGACATTTGAAGGTAAAACTGCCTATTGTATATTTTTTTTCTTCTAGATTACTTCTTTTAAATATTTTTATACTTCTCTTAGTTAAAAAATTACGAAGAGCTCCAATATGATCGAAGTGAGAATGGGTTATTAAAACACCTAAAATTTTATTATCACCAATTTGTTCTTTAATTTTAGGATAATCACTTCCTGGATCAACGATTAAACATTCTTTATTTTTTATTAGGACGTAGCAGTTCTCATCTAAGGAACCAGTTATTATTTTTTTTATTTCCATATTTTCACCTTTTATATTTCTAATTCTTTCATTATATATATGTAATTATAATTTGTATCTAATTTAAACGTGTATTTATATGTGCCACTAATTAAGTTTTCAGGGGGATTTTTACCTTCTGTACCGTAGTATTTAACATCTTCGTATAATGTAATAGTTGTCTCATTACTGGTGGCTTTAACTAAGGATTTATCAGCTTTAAATGTTGTTGTTTGCAGCTCATCACATTGGCCACTGACGAATTCTCCACGTTCTTTGATATATTGATAGCCACCTATACAAGCTAGGCCTAGTTGAATATCATCAAATGCTATATTATTTGATTCCCCAAATAGTTTTTTTAGTTCAATACTTAATTCCTCTTCTTTAAAGGCTTGAGGTGTAAAGTCTGTACTTTTCTTACATGTATATGGCGACATTTGACCATCGTTAAAGTAATTGCAGTCTGATTCATGCAACTTAGAAATGGGTAATTGTCGATATGCTAGATAGAGTTTCATTTTATCATTTAGTTCAAAGTTTGCTATGTCTTCTCTAATATTAGTTTTTACTTTACTATATAAATCTTGAACTATAGTGGAATTTAAATCTAATTCTTTAGTTTCACCGGAAGTAGATACTGGGCTACAGTTATTTTTGATTTCACTTATTTTTTGTTCGTATTTGTTATAACTATAGTAAGAATAAAAGCAAAGGGCAGCAATTGTCATTAATAAAATTATTGGAATATATGGAATTTTGCTTTTTTCTTTAGCTGGTACAAGATTATTTTCTTTAATAATTTTTTGATTATTATTCATACTTATTCACCTACTCTATATTTAATTTTAATATAAATCTAATTTATTTACAACTATATTTCTTTGATTTACTTTATTATGATAGCTAAATTTATGCATATAAAAACTCAAGTGTAACTTGAGTTATTTTCTTATTGGTGACCTGTATGGGGTTCGAACCCATGAAAATCCAAGGATGAGAACCTTGTGTGTTAAGCCGCTTCACCAACAGGCCATAAATAATGTCTAACAAAGACATTATTATCATATCACTATTGTTTATTTTTTACAATAGTGAAATTTATGTTTTATACTGTTACAATCTAGTAAAATTAAGCACTCTGTGATTAGTGTTGTAAAGAAAATTATGAGATACTCGGATTTTTTATATATTCCTCTTTTACTTTGATTGATTATTTCAAACATTAAGTCCCCTTCTTCATTATTCTCATTAACTTGTAAGGTACCATCTTTATAATAGTCAAACTTTTCTTTATAAGCACAATAAACCATAAGTGAAGATGGTTGGTTAGATGTTAATGTTATGTAATACGTTCCCTTTTGGTAGTAATTGTCTAATATAAAGGAATAATATTCATCATTAGTAATATCTCTTTCTAAAAATTCTTTAGTATATATTACGTTTTTATTTTCATCTAATAAAAGTAATTTATAAGTATTGTCATTTTCTTTAGTAGCAGAGTTAAATTTTAGTTTTATTACATTAAAAGTGCTATTTAATTTTAGGCTTTGAGTAATAGTTTGAGCTTTATTTAGGTTTAAATATTTTACTTTGTTTTCAGTATCTTTAGCAACTGTTGAATCCATTAATTGATATTTTGTATATTTATTAAAATATAGTCCAAACATAATAACAGTTAAAATTATAATAGTACATTTTAAATATTGGTATGATTTTACTTTTACATTATTACTTATAAAAGTATCATACGAATAAGTACTTAGTATTATTAACCATTGGAGAAATGACAAACCATATCTTGGACATACTTCCCAAATTAAATAAAAGACTACAGCTCCAAATATGGTGATTGCAGTAATTGACTTTTCATTTGTTTTTGCTAGTTTAATTAAAGATAAAATAGTTAATAATAAAACAGTTATTTTAGAGAATTGAAGTAAGTAGTTAATTGGCATATTTTTTTCTTCTACTAGGTATTGATATGATTTATTATAACTTTGAACTAAACTTAAATATTTTTGATAACTATAATCTCCTTTACCCCAAACATTTACTAGTTTTGTTATGTCTAATTTAATTAAACCTATAGGTCCTAGTGACTTTAGACGACTTTTAATTTCTTCTATATTAAGTTTTGTTCGTTCTTCTTTGTTTTTAGCACTACTGCTTAAGTTATAATCGTTTTGACTATAATAACCGTAATGCTCTTCATTTAACCCCATCATAATCCAGTGTGTCATAGGGAATGCTTTTGAATTATCTACTTCTTTAAAAAAGTTAGTTTCTAGATTATTGATGCAAGTTATGGTAATTAGTGCACTTATTAGTACTGGTGTTACCTTTTTTATAATTGTTAAGATGTGTTCAGTTATTATTAAGTAAACAATGTAAGCAATAAGTAAAAAAATACAGACAGCTCTAATTTTATAGCCAATTATTGATAAAATACCAATAAGAAGTCCGTATAATATATTACTGGTAGTTGTTTTATTACCTTTTGATTTTACTATTAGATATAGGAGAATACTAGCAGTTGGAAGCATTAAAATATCAGTATAATAATATGATACATATAAATAAAATATTGGTGATGTTACAGTGATAAATAAGGCAGTTAAGGCTTTTTTTGAATCGTGTATTTTTATAGTTTTGTAAGTAAATAAAGACATGGTGATAATGCTTAGAATGCTTAAAACACTGAATAGTATTTCTCTATTATTGTAATTTACTTTTTGAATAGCATATAAAACTAGTAGTAAAAATCTGTTATTAGGATATACCGAAAAATATACATTATTTAGTATTTTACCTGTATCATGAAGACTATTTAGTTCTGTTAAAATATGTATTAGGTCAACTTTAGGTACGCTTCTAATTAATAAGGAACTAATAGTTAGCAGTATTAGTTGTAATAGGATAAGAATAAAAGCTGTTATTTTTTGTCTTTTTGGAGTAAGATCTTTTGTATATTTATAAAATTTTGCTAATAAAACTAAATATACTATGGTTCCTATTATAAGAATGATGGGGTTAAAGAATTTAAAACTTCTGTTGAAATAGAAAAATGTCGCACCTAATAGAGCTATGGAAAGACAAATAATAGTAAATATTAGAATTGTTTTATAACCGTAAAGTGTTATCTTGTTTATTAATTTTTTCATGTATTTTACTCCTATTTATACGTTTATATTCATTATATATTATTTGTTTTGATAATACCATAGTTATTAATAATAAAAAGTACTCAAGAATATGAGTACTTTGTTATTTGTTTGCTTCTTTGTAAGCGTTGATTAAGTCATCTACGTAGGCACAACCCATAAAACATACTATTTGATCTTCTCCTGATGGAACTTTATACATATCTTTTTCTGATATTATTTGACCATTAGGTAGGTTGTCAGTAATGGTACTTGAGGTTATTCCTGGGTAGTCTTCAGCTTTTTCACGATTACATCTAATTTCAGTTAAATAGACATTATCAGCTACTTTTAGTGAATCGATAAATTCATTTTTAAAGTCTTTTGTTCTAGAGTACGTATTTGGAGCAAAAATAACATTTAATTTCTTATTTGGGTATTTTTGACGAACCGCTTCTAGAGTAGCTTTTATTTCAGTTGGATGATGAGCGTAGTCATCAATTATAGTTGTTTTTCCTATTTTTTGTTCTGAAAAACGTCTCTTAGCATTTTTGAATGTTGGTAATAAGTTAGCAATTGTTTCTACATCTAAACCAATTTCTCTCGCTATCTGGATGGCTGCAGTTGCATCCATAACCATGTGTTTACCATATAAGTTTATAGTAAAGTGCCCTATTTTTTGATTTTTCTCATATAAATCAAAAGCAGAACCCTCTTCTGTTAAATCTATATTCTTAATAACGATATCATTATTTTCATCAAAACCGTAGAATTTTACAGGTGTTTGATAGGATATTTTTCTTACTTCTTGATTATCACCATTAGCTATAATTAATTTTTTAGTTTGGTTAGCAAATATTTCAAAAGTATTTCTAATATCATCAATACCATCGTAGCATTCTAAGTGCTCCGCTTCAATATTAGTTATTACTGAATATGCTGGATGATAAGCGGTAAAGTGTTTATTAAATTCATCACTTTCTACAACAAAGTATTTGTTTTTATTAGTAACATGTCCATCTCCTGCTCCAATAAAATAATTACAGCCGATGGTATGTTCTAATAAATGTCTAATTAAAGATGATGTTGTTGTTTTACCATGTGTACCACTAACGCCAATACTTTCAAACATGTTAATGATATCCCCAACTATTTCATTATATTTTTTAACCTTTAAACCTAAAGATCTAACTCTTTTTATTTCTTTATGATCCTCTTTAAAGGCTACACTATAAGTTACAATAGTATCCTTATCAATTTCATGTGTATTGTCATAGTAAATTGGAATATTTCTTTTGTCAAGTCCGTCTTGAGTAAACTTGTGTTCTTTAGCATCGTCATACCCGCTTACGGTATTACCTAAATCTGATAATATTTGGGCAAGTGTTGACATGCCTGTCCCTTTTATTCCTATACAATAATATTTCATATATACACTCCTCGTATAAATTTAAGTATACAGTAACTAAGAATTTATGTAAATATTTTCATGATAGAAAAAAGATTGAATAAATCAATCTTAGTTTTGCTTATTTTGTTGTTCAGATCTAGAATTTTTTCTCTTATCACGACATTCTTTACATCTTTTTGGCTCATTATCTAAACCTTTTTCTTTGTAGAAAGCTTGTTCACCAGCTGTAAATACGAATTCTTGTCCACAATCTTTGCAAACTAGAGTTTTATCTTGAAATTCCATGGTTTACCTCCTTATTAAATGATTGGACCTTGATTGGGTATATAGTTTCCAAATTTAATAATTAGGGACCTAATATAATTAAAGCAAAATCCAGTGATATCTCACACTTAATAATATAGCATTTATATTAAAAATATGCAAATTCTTCTAAAAAAATTTTACAAGTTATTTGCAGGAATTGACACTTTTCTTTGAAAAAATACAACCACAGTAGTTTTGCCTATATAAATTGTACTCTTTTGATAGTTCTAGGCTTCGTTTATAACCATTTTTCTTTTTGAAATCAGAATATAGGTAGTTTACTTGAAATTCACTTTGTAGCTGTTCTCCTATTTCATTGATCCAATTACTGTTTTTGTATGGGCTTAGTGTTAGCGATGTGGCAAAGTAATCGTAACCTTGTTCTTTAGCTAGTTCGGCAGTTTTTTTTAGTCTTAAATTATAACATTTGTAACAGCGTGGACCACGTTCGGGTGCATTTTCTAATCCTTTAGCTATTTTAGTAAAATCTTCTTTGGAGTGAGGACTAGCTATTAAATCGATTTCATATTTTGTTTTGAATGATGAAAGAAATTTTTTTAATTCATTTAAACGATGATGATATTCTTCATCTGTATCAATGTTAGGATTATAGAAGAAAACAGTAATCTTAAAAAAGTTGCCTAGTCTCTCTATTACTGCTGAAGTACAAGGAGCACAACAGACATGCAATAATAGTTTTTTACCAGGAGTAATTTTTTTCATTTCCTCTTCCATTAATAAGTTGTAATTCATTTTATCATCCCCAATTTGTGTAGTCTAGTATAACATAATTTGGTATATTTTTATATACTATACATAATTTTTAGTATGAATAGAATAGTTTTTAGTTTTATAGTAACAGCTGTAGCTGGATTTTCAACATTACTGGGTATGCTTCCTTGTTTTTTCAAAAAGCAAAAAAGTGAGACTATAATTGCACTCTCACTGGCGTTTTCGGCTGGGGTAATGCTGACAATTTCAGTTTTTTCTTTAATTCCTGAAGCTTTTATATTGACGGCTTTGAAATTTAAAATCTTTCCAGCTTGTTTATTAGTGGCTATTTTTGTAGTTATTGGTATTTTATTTTCTATATTTGTTGATAAGAAAATAGATATGACAATTTCAAATAATCAACTTTACAAATTAGGTCTTATTTCCGTTATTGCTTTAATGCTTCATAATATACCAGAAGGAATTACAACTTTTGTTTCTTCTAATGTTAATCAAAAATTGGGAATTACTTTAGCTATTTCGATTGCTCTTCATAATATACCAGAAGGTATTTCTATTGCTGTTCCTATATATTATTCTACAGGTAAGATAAAAAAAGCTTTTGCCTATACAGTTTTATCAGGATTTTCTGAGTTTGCTGGGGCAATAGTTGCTTATTTGTTTTTAGCTAAGTATGTAAATGATTTTGTTTTAGCTATTATTTTGGCCTGTACAGCGGGAATTATGCTACATATTTCTATGTATGAGCTTATTCCTAATGCTCTAAGTTATGGAAATAAAAACCAAGCTGTTTTAGCCTTCATTTTAGGAAGCTTTGTTATGGTAATTTGCGGCTTGGTTTTTTAAATTAGTTTTAATCTTCTATATAGTGACATGAATATTCAATTATACCAGTATCACTATTTTCTTCTTTTATACATTTACAAGAGTTAGATGTTTCTATTTCTCCTGTTATAGCGTTATACTCTCCCCCACACTCACTATATGTTTGAATAATTCTATCAGAGATATTAGAAAGCTTGTAACCTGTTTCTGTTTCTGCTTGATCATATACGTATATTTTTGAAAAATTATTTATTAGTTTTTCAATGGTTTGACGAGTTGCTATTATCTTAATATCATCATTATATAAATTAGTATCATAATCTCTAATTATATTGTTTTTTAAATCATTAATAATGATACTATATTTTGTTTTTATATTACTAATGTCTGATAAATAAAATCTATAGACAGGCATTCCATTTATTGTTGTTTCGTGATTACTAATTTTACTGAAACGAGCATCAAAATTATTTTGAACTATTATTTCATTTTCATCTAACGAATCATTAATTATATATTCATATGTTCTTGGAACAACGTCCATAATTATTAAATTATCTTTATAAGTTATTTTTTTCTCGTGAGGAGTAATCTCTAAAATATCACTTGTATCAGCTATATAGTTAATATCTTTTATAGCAGTAATACTTATTCCAGCACCAATTCCTGTTACTATAATCGAACTAATAAATAATATGGCAGTTAGTTTAATATTTATTTTGGTTCCTATTACGAAATGAATTATTATAGCTAATAAAAGTATAGTACAAATTAGAAGTCCTAATATGCCTATGTCAAGACCTATAAATATTTTTGTATAGAGTGATAGAGAAATACTTATTACTAAACCTATTACTCCTAAAAGTAATATAAAAGCTAGAAATAAGCCAAACATAATAGCAATAGATTTTATAAACCATATAGCTATTTTGGCAAGTAAATTTAGAAAAGCTAGTGGTTCTTTATCTCTAATAACTATTTTGGGCTCATTATTTCTTAATGAAATATGTTTATTGGGAATAAGACTTATTTTAGTAGCTTTTTCTTCTTTATTCTCTTTATCTTCTTTATCTCCATTTGCAACTATTTGTTCATAGTAGTCTAAGTATCTAATTTTGAAGATATGTATAACAGCTATTATTGTTATAGCATACCAAGCTAGATCAATTACTCCACTGATTATTTGACGAATTATACGTGATATATTCCAAGGAATAAAAGAAAATATACTGGCGAAAGCTGTTATTATTATGTGGTTTATAATGTCACCGATTATTAACATTGCACCTAATACTAAGGCCAATTCTATTAAGCATTTAAGTCCACTTAAAAATTTCATGTTATAAAACATATTTACAGTTTTAGCAATAAAGTCTAATAGTGGATCAATTTTAATACTTATTTCTTTTTTACTTTTTCTTTCTAATTGATTAATGTCTTTGATGTTTTCATTGATTAAATCATCCATACTGCATTCAAAGATGTTGCATATTTGAACAATTTTGTCCGTTTCTGGATAAGTATTATTACTTTCCCATTTTGATACAGATTGGCGGGATACATTTAATTTTGCGGCTAAGTCTTCTTGAGATAAGCCATGCTTTTTTCTTAACTGAATTAGTTTGTCTCCAAACTTCATACATTTCACCTCTTTCATATTAATCATACACTTATTTGCGGTTGCATTCTATCAATATCACTTGGAAATTTTGACAATTTGCGGTTGCAATTAGTATATTATCATGTTTTTACAAAAGAAAAAAGAACATACTTGTTCTTTTATATTTTTAATTACAATGGTTTTCTGAAGTACAAGCATTGCTTGATGGATATATTTTACTTAACATTTCAGAATACATCTTATTTAATTCCTGCTTTTCTTCTTCAACATCATCTGTTTTAATAGTTGTTGTTTTAGCGTCAACTATTTTACCATCTTTAATTGTTATAATATATGGCATATAAATTCTTTTTTCTTTAGTATCATATTCTTTTCCTGTTGAGGTGTCTGCTAATTTATAATCTTCTAAATATTCTTCTAAGGCATCTAATAGTTTATAGTAATCATCTGTTCCTTTTTGCGTTGTTATTAGTTCGTTATCTTTTATTTCAAATTTTGATTTTTCATTATCTAAATTTAAATAATAAATAGTATCTATTTTAAGTTTTTTGGCAACATCTAACATGATTGGTACGGCTTTACGGCACCATGGACACCAAGCAGCTCCAACATAGATGATAGCTTTATCAGAATTCAATACATCTAGTGCTTTTTTAGCATCAATATATATCATTGGATTATCTTCTGGTATTGTAAGCTGGGAATAAGTATTATCACTACTACCCATTTTTGTATTATTTAAGGACTCATACTCTTCTTTAAATTTTAATGAGTCATTTTGATTGGTATCTTCTTTGTTGAGGTTTTTTACTATTATAATAGATATTATAGATATTAGAATTATAGAAGCTGTTATGCATATTATTATATTTTCCTTTTTCATTTAAATCACCATGTTTAGTATAAAATATTTTTTGTAAAAAGAAAATAAACGCTCGGTTTTTCTTTGTAAACTTTGCGTTTATATTACTATTTATTGCATTTATTATCTATTTGTATTGGAATGTTGTAGGTAACAGTTTTGTCATTAACATTGATGGCATTAATTCTTAAATATAAGCTATTACAATCTGTTTTACCACAAGAACAAGTATAACTATCAATATTAAATTCTACATCTTTTAATAGACCAGTTAGAGTTGTGGCTTCATCTTTGGAATAATGTTCACTATTGTTTATATCTCCACATTGAGAGATTTTTTTCTCGTTATTACCATTTACTTCGTATAAAATACATTCCGCTACAACATATTTTTCTTCATTGTCTACTGCTGAATATTTTATATCTGAGATATATATAGATTTTTTGTTTTGATTATAAGCAATAACTCCTTTAATAGAAAAGTTATTATTATCACTAGCTATAGTGTTAAAAACAAAGTTATTGGTGTTGTTTTTAACTAGTATAATAATGCCAAAGACAGATATTATTAATATTATAATTAACGTTAAGATGATAAGGGGTGTATTCTTTTTTTCTTTTGATATATGTTCACCTTGAATTATTTCATCTATTTTTACATTAAAAATTGAACTTAACTGTTTTAGCATTTCTATGTCTGGTAGGCCTCTGCCGTTTTCCCATTTTGATATAGCTTGGTTTGTTACTGATAGTTTCTCAGCCAACTGACCTTGCGATAAATTATTTTTGATTCTTAGTTCTTTTATATAGGCACCTATTTTTTTTGAATCCATACTTCACCTACTTCATGAAACTTATAATAATTAGTCTATAGATATTAATTCATATTCTCTGGAACCAACATTAAGCTTTGCAGCTGACTCTATTGTGTGTACTCCGTTACGAGAGGTAATTCTTTCAATTAAATGATCTTTACCAGGATCAGTACTATTATATACTAAATCAATACAAGCTTGATCTATAGCCACTGGATCAGTAGAAAGAAGAATACCAATGTCTTTCATACAAGGATCTTCTGCTACACTGCAACAGTCACAATCAACACTTATATTAGCCATTACATTGATGTATACAATATTTCCCTTGAAATAGTCAACTACTGATTTAGCAGCATCAGCCATTGATTCTAAGAATAAATCATGTTCTGCGGTCCATAATTTACTAGGATCACCTGCACCATGAATATTAGCTTTACCGTAGGACGAAGCCATACCGATAGATAATTGTTTTAAAGCTCCACCGTAACCACCCATCGGATGTCCTTTAAAATGAGATAGAACTAACATAGAGTCGTATTTTTCGATATCTTTACCTACATAATTTTTCTTGATTATTTTACTATTAGGAATTTCTAAGACTTTGTCTGGCCCTTCTTCGTCTAATAAGTCAACATTAAAATATTTTGACCAACCATGTTTTTCTAGTAGTTGTAAATGCTTTTCTGAAGTGTTTCTTTTACCTTCATAAGCTGTGTTACACTCTACTACTGTTCCCTTAACATAATCAATAATATCCTTAAAATATTCTGGATGAAGAAAGTTTTGATTACCTTCTTCACCAGAATGGACTTTTATTGCAACATTACCATTTAGTGTTACTTGAGCAGCTTTATATAAATTAACTAATGATTCACTACTTAAATTTTTTGTAAAATATACTTTTTCCATATTCATTCCTCTTTTTATATTATACCTATTCTACGTCGGTTCTAGCAAGAATTTTCGCAGGGGATGACCAAATTGTTGTAAATACTGGGATTAATCCTACTAGTAAATTAAAGGCATAAACTAAAATTATGGCTAATGATACAGTTATGGGATTAACTAAGAATTGTTTTTCTAAGTATGGTATGGTTGTAATTATGTTTAAAATATATGAACATAATATGATTCCTGGTAATGAAGCTAGGGTTGTTATAGCAATTATTTCACCACTAAACATGATATAAATATCTTTTTTCTTAACTCCAATAGCACGGTATATACCAATTTCTTTTATTCTAGATAAGAATGATGATCTAATCATTAAGAATATCTCAATTAGAGAGATTAATAAAATGATAAATGAACTTGTTATAATAGCTAAAGCACTGTCTTTACGACTTTTATCATAGGTAGATTTACTTTTTACATAAGTATCATAAATATTAATTTGATATTTATTTCTAAGTTCATCTAAACATTCTTTTTTATTTGTTGGTTTAATAGTAATGTTTTTGGATTCAGTAATTAACTGATACTTTATAGTATTAGTATTAACAAAATAGTTATCATAGTTATCTTCAGATGTATAGTATCCTACTACTTTTAATTTGTGTTCATTTACACTTACTGATATTTCTTTACCTATTTTGTATGAGTCTTTATGATTTTTATTGATAATAACTTCATAATCGTTTTGAGGGAATGATCCTTCTACCAAAGATATTTTATCTAAATATAAATTGTAGTCTTGAATACCAGTAATCTTATTTTCAGCATCTATTATTAAGCGATAGCCATACTCATCATCCATGTGCTTACTGTTATATATGATATCTGTAAAGGCATCTTTTGAGGCATAAATTGATGGATCCCCTAGATTTGTAATTCCAACTATTTTGAAAGAAGGCATGTTTTGAATATATATAGTTTCATTTAAAATATCTTTAGGATTCTTTAGATTCATCATACTAGCGACTGGATAGTTTTTATAGACATTTTTAATAGCCAAAGTATCTATAACTATTTCTTGATTATTTTCAGGCATACGTCCATATAATATATCACTTTCATTAATTAAGTCAGTTGATGATAGAGAACCAGTTATTTTTATAACTTCTTTAGATGTTTGATAATAATTGGTATTTACATAGACAAATTTTATTATGGAGTCGCCTGGCATAATGTAGTCTACCCTTGACTCATTTTCATATTTTTGATAATCTTCTAGTGATATTTTATTACTTTTTATAGCTAGATAGTTTTTATTTACAGTTAAAAAGTCACTGTCTCTTACATCTAATACTGCCCCTATTTGACTAATAGCAAAGATAATAAAGATACCTGATAAGAAGAAACCACCTAATAAGATTTTCTTAATTAAAGAATACCTAAATACTTTTTTAAAACCATTACTAATAAATGTAATTGGATTAAATATTGATGAGTATTTTAATTTTCTATTTTTATCTATTATGTTTTCAAAATCAAATTCATATTTATTAATATCTTCTTGATCAATTTTTTTATAGTGATCATCAATCATTTCAATATTTGAGTCACTATCTATTACTTCAACGGTTTTATTATCATTTGTTTTGATATAGATATTATTGTTTTTAATAACTATGTCTAGCTTAACAGTTTCTTTTTTGTCACTGTAAATTTTTATATTATTGTTGTTAGTGGTAAGTGTTTGCTGTTCTTTGAAATCTTTCAAATAGAAACGATTATCTATTGTATAATCTAATTCGTTGTTGTGAATGTTTGGATAATCTTTAATAATTTTACCATCCGATATTTCAATTATTCTAGAAGCATAGAAGTTAGCAAGAGGTGTTTCGTGTGTAACCAGTATTACTAAACGGTCTTTGGAAATGGCTTTAATAATATTCATTATTTCTATTGAGTTTTTACTATCTAAGTTTCCTGTTGGTTCATCTGCTATAATGATATTAGGATTTTTAACAATAGCACGAGCTATACCAATTCTTTGACGTTCACCACCAGATAGCATATTAGCTGGACGATGACGGTAACGGTACATGCCGACTTTTTCTAAAACATAACTAACACGTTTATCTATTTCTTTTCTGTCTTTTATACCAACTATTTCTAGTGCTAAAGCTACGTTATCATATACAGATAAGTTATCAATTAATTTATAGTCTTGGAAAATATAACCAATATTTAGATTTCTTACTTTATCTCTTTTACCACTTAGACAGCCAGTAATTTTTTGACCATTTACATATATCTTACCGCTTTTTACAGTATCTAGACCACCTATTACATTTAATAGTGTTGTCTTACCACTACCTGATGGTCCTAATAGGGCTACAAGACCAGTATTTCCAAACTCTAAACTTGTATCATTTATTACATGTAACTCATTTTTTTTATGACGATTAAAATATTTATTTATTTTCTCTATTTTTATCATGTTATACCTCCTCCCTATAAGCATTCATAGCAGTTGTTTTATATAATTTAGCAGCATATTTTTCACTGATTAGTAAAGACATAATAGTTATTACTATATACATTAAAATGTAATCATTAAAATGGAAGTATGTGTTTATTGTATTTATAAAGTTAATATTAACTAATTCCATTCTATTTAAAAGGGTTAAAACTAAAAATGTAAAATAAGCTAGATTAGTTATTATTAATAATTCATTAATTAGAAGTTGTCTACAATCCTTTTTACTAGCACCTAGCATTCGGATTGTAGAGAAATAGATATTTCTAGATTTTAAAATTAATTTAATAATGAAATATGAAATAAAGAATAATGTAATTACAAATATTATAGTTACAATAATTTTTACTATTCTTATAGCTTGAGTTCCTCCACTTGTCACTATAACATCTTTAATTGGAAGGACATCATAACCTAGTTCCTTTAGGGATGATACCGTTTTATCAATCATTTGTACATCTTTTATATAGATACTCGATTGGTAATTATCTTTATTAAATAAATTATGGTAATCATCAAAATTTATAAATATATTACCGTTATATTCGCTTAAATATTCTTCTTCAGATACTTTGCCAATTCCTAATATTTGATTAATATTGTTTTTATTATAAGTTTTAGTTATTTTAGGAGTAATGGTATCTTCATAATAGATGTTTTTAACTTTTATAGAGAAAGTTTTATTTAGACAATTGTATTTATCACAATAAGCGTTATAGTCTTCACTTATATAAGCCTCATTGGCAGGTACATTTTTACTAGGAACAATTTTAAAATCATTTTGATAACTATATGATTGATAGTTTGTTCCCATAAAATTAACTTTAATTCCACTATAATATTCATTTATATAGTATTGTAATTCATTTATTAACTTATCTGATAAGTATAATTCATAATCACGATATACATCATCTTCATAGTACTTTATACCAACTATTTTAATCTTTTCTATGTTTGTTGAACCATAGTCATTAGATAGATAAAAGTCACTATTTAAGAGTAAATCATAACGATCTGACAAATAGTAATCATCTTTTGAACCGGAAACAACTATTTCATTTTCATTTTCTGGGAGACGACCTTTATCAGGCACTGTTTTAAACTGAGTAATATTTTTAACATTACCATCAACTACTAAACTGCGATCTGCTGTTTCAATGGTTGTATACTGGTCAATTATTAAATCACTTTTCATTATATAGTCTATATTGGATAATTTACTTATGGCATTATAATCATCTTCGGTAATAGGACTACGATCGGATTTTCTTATGATTATTCTAGTATCACTTAAATCTTGGAAAAGATAATTATTTCCATATTTACTTGTTTGATACTCCTCTTTTCTAAAGAATGTGTATTCACTTACTAGGGAAGCTATTAAAAATAAGTATACGGCAAATAGTAAAATGAACTTAGGTATAATATTAAAGGTATTTCTAATTGAAAGTCTTATCTTATTTAAGAAAGTAATATTTTTATAGTTGTTTTCAAGCGCTTTTTGTTTAACTGTTTCTTTTAATATTTTATCTTCTAAAACCTTGCCATCATGCATTGTAATTTTTCTTGTGGCATACTCCTCTACTTGTTCATAGTTATGAGTTACAATGATTACGAGGTGGTCTTTAGCGATTTCACTTAATAGTTTTATAATACTTTCAGCTGAACGCTTATCTAAATTACCAGTTGGTTCATCAGCGATGATAATTGGAACATCTTTGGCTAAGGCTCTAGCAATAGATACTCGCTGTTTTTGACCACCTGATAGTTTAGAAACTTTGGTGTTTTTGAATTTTTCTAAGCCTACTTTTTTTAGTAACTCTAATACTTTTGGCTTAGCTTCTTTTTTACTTAAACCATTTAGTATTAAAACTAATTCTACATTTTGATATACAGTATAACTAGTTATTAAGTTAAAGCTTTGATAGATATTACCAATGTATTTACGACGATAATCTTCCCAATCTTTTTCGATGTAATGGCTTGTTTCTTGACCATTTACATACATTTCTCCTTCTTCATAACTATCTAGACCAGAAATTACATTTAACAGAGTTGATTTTCCACTTCCAGATTCTCCTGTTATAGCAATAAACTCCCCTATTTTAAAATCTAAGCTTACTTTTGAAAAACCTGTGGCGATTAATCCTTTACTATAGTAAAACTTGGATACATTTTTAAGTTTAATCATAAATATTCTCCTTTATTATTGCTTTTATTATAACATAAATTAATTATTAATAACATTTATATTATCATGATATGCAATCTTTACTTCTTATAACTAAATTATACTTAAAATTTTATAACATCACTAGCAAGTTTACATGGAAATTTGTAACTTTTAGGTTGCAAAAAGAAAAAGATACATTATTACATCTCTTCTTGAGTAGATATATTTTTTGATATATTTTTGTCAAATGTATAATAAGTTATTAGGTTACATAAAAACATTATTAGTAATAAAAGTATTGATGACTGGTAAAAATTTAAATAACTATTTTTAAGAGCAAAGTAGCTTCCAAAACTAAAAATGGCGATAAAGGCTATTGATATAGCCATTGAAAAGAAAACATTATAATTTTCTCTTAAAACGCTTAATTCATCATCCCAAACTAGTTTTGGTTGGATTGAATCAATATATATACCTGATAGTGATGTTGCTGTAATTGATAAAGATCCTAATAATATATAAATTATAATATCAATTAATGGAATGTTTATGTATAGACAGAATGGTATAAAGAATACCATAACACCAAGAAAGGCAAATAAGATACCTACTGAGGACTTAACTATGACTTGTGTTTTATATTTTACAGGTATTAATTTCATAAATTGGAAATGCTTTCCTTCTCTTGAAATAGCATTTGAACTAATACTATTTAAAGAAGTTACAAATGATGAAATTCCAATAATAAAACATAATATAAATAGTTTTGTAGTTAAAGACTCACTATAAGAAGTTTTTAACCAATCTAGTGATAGAGAATCATTATTTATTTGATATATTGCTAGTACAAAAATAGGCCAAATAAAGTTTGATAAAATACAATGCGTATAAAATGTAGGTGTACGTCTTAATATTTTTATTTCTTTTATAAAATAAGATAGTGCTACATTTTTTTCTTTACTATTAGTAAGGACTTTAGCAAGGGTATTATGGTGATTATTAAAATTTGCAGTAGAAAGATTAATTACACCTTTGTAATAGAATGCTTCAGCAATGAAAAGCATAATTACTATTGCGATGGCACTTAATAATAAATAAAGGCCAAAGTATAAAATATTACCCGTATTAATGGCTTTTATATAGTAGTATATTGTTGGAAAAATAGTTGATAATACTCTGAATCTACTATTATTCATGTTAGTTATATCATTAATAACGTTATCTAAATTGAAGTCTTTTAGTAAAACGGTTGCTCTTAGTAATAACAATATAATTATAAAGATTAAAAATACAGTTATTTTTTGAACTAAATCTTTATTTTTTAAGATTTTGGTAAAGCGCATTAAAATGATTGTTATTATACTGCAATATACCATAGGAAGTATAGATAAGAAGAATGTTCCTAGTATAGCCATAATCCAACTAATAAGGTTTATGTTTCTACCTATACCAAAACCTATAACACAGGCTATTGAAAAAAGTATTTGCATAAGGTTTTCACCAATATATGTAGCACTAAATTTAGATAAAACTAGTTTCCAGTGCTCTATTGGTAAAGGTAAGACGTATTCAATGTCGCTTGAAAAATATAATTCATTTAAGATGACCGTTGTGCCAAATATAAATGTAAAAATGGCTATTATATAACAGAATAATTGTATGATAAGCGTTTCTTGATTTAGAGGTATTAAGGCCTTAGTTATAATGCCTGTGAATGTTCCGACTAAAATGGCACTTGGTAGCATGATACAAATGATAGATATTATTGATAAAATGAGAATCGCTGTTTTACGATGTTTATCTTGCCCTTCACTCATGGATAGAGATTTTATAAAGGTCTTGGTTAATGATATGTAACTATTCATGATCTATCATCTCCAAGAATATCTTCTCTAAATCTTTTTTATTATATTTTTCTTTTAACTCATCAAGAGTTCCAAAAAATATAGTTTTACCATGATTTATAACAATAATTTTATCACATAACTTTTCGGCTACTTCTAAAACGTGAGTTGAAAAAAGAACAGAATTTTTTGCGTCGGCGTGTTGACGCATCATCTTTTTTAAGGCAAAGGCTGATTTTGGATCTAGGCCAATTAATGGTTCGTCTAGAATCCATACTGATGGATTGTGTATTAAGGCAGCCATAACCATCATTTTTTGTCGCATACCGTGTGAATAATTTTGCATTTGATCATTTAAGACATCTTCTAATTCAAATGTTTTAGCTAAGTCTTTTATTCTTTTCTGTCTAGTTTTATTATCTACTTTATAAATATCAGCAATAAGATTTAAAAATTCAATGCCTTTTAGACGAAGAAACATATCAGGGTTATCTGATATATAACCAATTTCTTGTTTAGCTTTTAATGGTTCCTCTTCAATATTATATTTATTAATATATATTTCACCGGTTGTTGGTTCTAGAATTCCAGTTAGCATTTTTAAGGCTGTTGTTTTACCAGCACCATTTGGCCCGATAAAGCCTACAATTTCGCCATCGTTTACAGTTAAATTTAGATTGTCAATGGCCTTGATGTTATTGTTATAGATTTTGGTTACATTTTTAATTCTTATCATAATTTATCCATTTCTTTTAAGATATTATAATTATTGTTTATATTTTATTATTTTTAGTACCATAATAAGCTTTTAAATACATTTCTTTTATTTCACTTATTAATGGATACCTTGGATTTGTTCCTGTACATTGATCGTCAAAAGCCTGTGATGACATTTCATCTAAAGTACTTAAGAATGCTTCTTCACTGATTCCATAATCTTTAATAGTCTTTTTTATACCGATAGACTTTTTAAGTTTAGCAATTTTTCCTATTAATTTGTTTACTTTGTCAGTATCACTTTTGCCAGTTATGCCTACATATTCAGCTAACTCGGCATATCTATGTAGGGTTTGGGGATGATCGTACTGAGGGAATGTTCCCATTTTAGTTGGAACTTCGGCACTGTTGTATCTAATTATTTCTTCTATTAAAAGGGCATTAGCAATACCGTGAGGTATGTGGTGAAAAGCACCTAGCTTATGAGCCATAGAGTGACATAATCCTAAGAAAGCGTTGGCGAAAGCCATACCTGCCATGGTAGCGGCATTAGCCATTTTTTCTCTTGCTTCTTTATTGGTAGTTCCGTTTTCATAAGCAACCGGTAAGTTTTCAAAGATGTTTTTCAAGGATTCCTTAGCTAAAGAGTTTGTGTATTCTGTTGCCATCATTGATACGTAAGCTTCTAAATCGTGAGTTAAGGCATCAATTCCTGTTGCGGCAGTTAATGATTTTGGCGCACTCATCATTAAGTCGGCATCGACTATGGCCATTTTTGGTAATAATTCATAATCGGCAAGTGGATATTTTATGCCACTTTCTTCATCAGTAATTACAGCGAATGGCGTTACTTCTGAACCGGTACCAGCTGATGTTGGTATAGCGATGAAATAAGCCTTTTCACCCATTTTAGGGAATGTATAGACTCTTTTACGAATATCCATAAAACGCATAGCCATATCCATAAAGTCAACATCTTCATGTTCGTATAAAACCCACATTATTTTTCCAGCATCCATGGCTGAACCGCCGCCTAGGGCAATGATACAATCAGGTTTAAAATCTTGCATAGCCTTAGCTCCTAATCTAACAGAAGACAAAGTAGGATCTGGAGTTATGTCAAAGAAAACGGTACTAGCAATACCCATTTCATTTAATTTTTTTACTACATTATTAGTATGTCCATTTTCATATAAAAATTTATCGGTTACTATAAAAACTCTTTTTTTATGAAGAACTTTTTCTAATTCTTCTAGGGCTGTTTGCAAGCAACCACTTTTAATATATATTTTTTCTGGAGCTCTAAACCAAAGCATATTCTCTCTCCTTTCAGCAACGGTTTTAATGTTGATGAGTTGCTTAACTGTTACATTTTCAGAAACTGAATTTCCTCCCCAAGAACCACAGCCTAGTGTTAATGATGGTTGTAACTTGAAATTATATATATCACCAATTCCACCTTGAGATGATGGAGTATTAATTAAGATTCGACAGGTTTTCATACTATTTGAAAAATCCGCTATTTTATCTTGTTCTTTGGAAGCATCAATATATAGTGATGAGGTATGACCAAGGCCTCCTATAGCTATTAGCTTTTGAGCTAGTAGTTTGGCTTCGGTAAAATCTTTGGCTTTATACATGGCTAACACTGGGGACAATTTTTCATGGGCGAAGGCTTCTTTAACACTAGCATCTTCTACTTCGCCAATTAAAATTTTTGTTTCTGGTTTAACCTTTATATTACAAATATTAGCTATATCAAAGGCAGATTGACCAACTATTTTAGGGTTTACAGATCCATCTATAATGATGTTATTTTTTACCTTTATAAGTTCTTTATTGCTTAAAAAGTGGCAACCTCTTTTTTGAAACTCTTGTTTTACTTGATTATATATTGCTTTATCAACTATTACGGCTTGTTCTGAGGCACAAATCATACCGTTATCAAAAGTTTTGGAGTGAATGATAGAATTGACAGCAAGGATAACATCGGCACTTTTATCAATAACAGCTGGGGTATTACCAGCACCAACTCCGATTGCAGGTTTTCCACTAGAATAGGCTGATTTTACCATACTTGGTCCACCGGTTGCTAAAGTAGTATCAGATAATTCCATAGAGCGTTTTGTTAATTCTAATGAAGGTTCATCGATCCATGAAATTATATTAGAAGGAGCACCTATTTTAACTATAGCGTTGCGAATTATTTTTGCCGTTTCGATAGTTGACTTTTTTGCTCTAGGATGAGGACTTATAATAATGGCATTTCTTGTTTTTAAGGCTAATAAAATTTTAAAAATAGTGGTTGATGTTGGATTAGTGGTTGGAATTATGGCTGTTATTATACCAAGAGGTTCAGCTATTTTTTTTATTCCACTAGCAGAGTCTTCTTCTATTACACCACAAGTTTTTACGTCTTTATAAGCGTTGTATATATATTCACTAGCATAGTGATTTTTAATAACTTTATCCTCTACTACACCCATTTTAGTTTCTTCATAGGCTTGGTAGGCTAAAGGGATCCTAGCATTATTAGCGACTGTTGCTGCTTTAGTAAAAATTCTATCTACTTCTTCTTGTGTATACTTAGAAAACTCTTCTTGTGATTTTTTAATTTTTACAAACTCTTTTTCTAATGATTCAATACTATTTATATATTCATGTGTGTTTTCCATTACTTTTTCCTCTTTATCTTGTATTTAAAGCAGTTTTAACATAGTCTAATCAATCGACTCTTATTATTTTATACTTACTACTATTCTTTATAATTATAACATAAATGTGTTGACTTGCAATTGTTTTGTAGTGGAAATATTAACTATATCTTTATTTTGAAATAAGAAAAAAGACACATATTTTTATGCGTCCTTTAGAAAGGCTTTGTAACATTTGTAGGCTTCATATATATCTGATTTTGAGGTTACTTCCCATGGAGCATGCATACTTAATATTCCTACTCCACAGTCAATAACACTGACGTTTTTATTGGCTAATATATATGCGATAGTTCCACCACCACCAGCGTCTACTTTACCCATTTCAGTAATTTGAAATTTGACATTGTTATTATCCATTATTCTACGTAATTCGGCAATATATTCAGCAGTTGCATCGTTTGAACCACTCTTACCTCTAGCACCAGTGTATTTGCAGAATGATACACCTTTATTGAAGTGTGTTTCCGATCTTTCATTTGATGCTTCTTTGTATAGTGGATCATAAGCTGCTGTTACATCGCTTGATAACATTTTAGAGTTTTTAAAGACTCTACTTAAAGTAGTTAGGCTTTCTTTACCTAGAAGAGCACATATTTCAAGAAGTGCATCTTCATAGAAAGATGATTCCATTCCTGTTGCTCCCACGCTACCTATTTCTTCTTTATCTACTAGAATACAGCTAATTGTTTTTTCACATTCTTGAATGTCTAAGAAGGCTTTTAAAGATGTATAGGCACATACCTTATCATCTTGACCATATGCCATAATCATCGATTTATCAAGACCAAAATCACGAGCTTTGCCGGCTGGAACGATCTCTAATTCCGCTGATAAAAAGTCATCTTCAGTAATGTCATAGCTGTCCTTTAAGATATTTAAAATGTTCTTTTTAACAAGATTTTCTTCTTTTGTATCTTCAGTATTTATTGGTTTACTACCAACTAGAATATCCAAGTTATCACCAGTAATTACTTCAGAAGCTTCTTTTTTCATTTGCTCCTTACCAAGATGTGGTAATAAGTCTGTAATTCCTAAAACAGGATCGTTTTCATCCTCACCTATAGTTATATATTTCTTTTCACCATTTTTCTTAACTACAATGCCGTGAAGGGCTAGTGGTAATGCTACCCATTGATATTTTTTTATTCCACCATAATAATGAGTATCTAGATAAGCAAAACTACTCTCTTCATAAAGAGGAGTTGATTTTAAATCTAGTCTAGGTGAATCAATATGGGCACCTAATATATTAATACCTGATGTAATATCTTTACTACCAATTACAAATAGAGCAACGCTTTTATTACGGTTATTTACGTATACTTTATCACCACTAAATAGTTTAAGATTATGCTCTATATAATAATCCAAGTTTCTAAAACCAGCTTGTTCGGCTAAAGAAATAATGTTTCTAGTTGCTTCTCTTTCGGTTTTGCTTTTACTAATAAATTCTTTGTATTCTTCATTTAAACTAGTTAGTTCTGCTACTTCATTTTCGCTATAACTGTGCCAAGTGTTCTTTTTCATATATTCCTCCTATGCTGTTAGTATACCACGAATGAGTAAAAAAAATCATTTATTTTATCTACTCAAATATTTATATTATTATATTGTTAGTCAATACTGGTAGTTTTTTCTAAAAATAACTTTTCATTGAAAGAACCTTTTTTCTTATTTTTCTTTTCAGCGACAACTTCTACATCAGCTAATGTTTTCCCTTCTAAATGTAGTATGGCTTTTACTACTTCTAATACATCGGCTGATTCTTCTACTATGTCTTCTGCAGTAGAAGCATTTATAAGCTCTTGACATTCTTCTTGAAGCTTTTTATATAATTCTTTTTGATATTCTATATCTGATAAAACTCTATATGTTGGTATTTCATTATTACTTTTAATGATATTTGGTATATTATCACGAACTAATTTGTTGAATATTTTTTCCATTCCTTCTCCTTTACTTATAATATGTTAGCAATGTTTACTAAGAAAAGCATTACTACTATATGCATTAATATTATCATAGGTATTCCCCAGGTAAAATAATTTATTGTGGTTTTATGATGAAAAATATGCATAGCCAATAAGCCGCCAAGTGAGCCACCGATAAAACATAATCCTAATAGTGTTACAATTTTGTATCTTCTCCTACTTTTACAAGCATTTCTTTTATCGAGCCCAAATATAATAAATGTTAGGATATTTATTATTACTAAATAATATAAAAGAATATTATTCTTAATATTAAATGGCAACGTTATAGATTTATCATTATAGTTTAACATTATTAAGATAGTTATTTGAATTATAAATAAACAGGTTGCAAATACTCTAAACATCATATTATCTTTTGTTGATTTTTTATCAAATAATAATATAGATATTATAATTCCTAATGTTGCCCCTAATAAAGATAAGACTGATAATAGTATATTTATTTTATATGATTGGCGTTTATTTAAAAAAATATTTAGACTATTAAAAATAAAGCCTATTGTGTTTATAATTATTAAATATATTTCTGCAGTACCTAACACAAATTTTTCTCCTTGTTAATATTTTTTTGATGAAGTACAGTTACACATTAAACGTACTCTACTTTTACTAAGAACATATAGTCTGAAGCTGAACTATATCGGTAAAGCGTATCCTTACAGTTCTAACTTTAGAATGGTTCTAGTTAGAAGAGTATGTTGTGTTTGTTGTTATTACTAAATATCACTTTATTTTACATATTAATATTATCATAAATAGTATTAATTATCTATACTGCAATTCCTAATAACTTCATTTACTAGTTTATCAATTTCAATCTTGTTTTCTATTTCATTAATTCCAAAACATTTAGTGCCTAGATCTTTAAATGATGCTCCACAATGGAATACTCTTTTTCTATCTATGATTATAAATCTGTCGTGATATGAATCGTTTTTTATGAATAATACATTATTATATTGTTTTAAATATTTTTTCTTTTGAGTGTCATCTATATTAGACGAAACTATTAATATTTTTTTAGAAATTATTCTTAATATATCAAGTAATTCTTTTCCGGCATAGTTATCAATGATTATTATCTCTTCTTCTGATAATTTAAAAATTTCCATTAAAACTGAGTATGCATCATATATATCATTCTTATAAAAGATAGAATTTTTGGTTATTACCTTTGGATTAAATTTGTCAAATAATTCATCTATTCTCTTTGTATTACTATCAACTTTTTCTTCTAAAAGTAAATATTTGCGTGGTAGCAGTTGCTCGTTATATTTAATGTAATGTCTCATTTTTACAAATGCATCCATTATTCTAATACTTACTTCAGTAGCCTTTTTTGATTTTAGTATTGTTGCAAGCATATACACTCCTTGCTCAGTAAATACTCTTGGATTTGCTCTGGACATAGAACTTATATTTGCGGTCGAAAATTTCGACTGCAAATTATTTTTTTCTTCATCGGTTAAAATCCAACTAAATCTGCTTGGAAATTTTTCCGGATTATTCTTAACAGCTTCATTTATTCTTTTTGTTTCTACATTATATAGGTTTGCTAGATCTGAATCTAACATTACCTCCTTTTCGTAAAATTCATAAATTATATTTTCAATGTTTATTACATTTTTCTCTACTATTTTATTCATAATTAAACCTCCCTCTTAAAAAGAAAAAAGGATATCCCTTTATTCTATTTAAAGGGATATCCCGCAATATGCAATAATTCTTCCTTGCTTTAAAGAATTAGAACCTTAGCGTCCAAATTGTCATATTAACTCATAGCAAGATAATTAATACAATTCATGTATATCATATTATTTTTCTAATTTCAATCAAACATAGCTATTTTTAGCAAAATAAATGAAATTTTCAATTTTATAAGGAACTTATTTTATAAAGTTTTGCGACATAGTATTGCTACACATTCAATGTGATAGGTCCTTGGAAACATATTGAAAGGTTTTACATATTCTATTTCGTAAGACGAGCATAGTTCTTTTAAGTCTCTTGCTAATGTTGCTGGATCACATGAAACATAAACTATTTTTTTAGGATTTATTCTTTTTAAATTACTAATTGTTTTTGGATCTAATCCAGCTCGAGGTGGATCAACTATTATTATATCTATATTTGATTTAAACTGATCAATAACATCTTCAACTTTAGCACATATAAATCTTATGTTATCTATAGAGTTTAAAACTTTATTTTTATCAGCATCAGTTATATTTGATTTGGAGCAGTCAATGCCTATTACCTCTTTAGCTAAAGATGCTATATATATACCAATAGTTCCTGTTCCACAATATAAATCTAAGACTTTGGCATTACTTATAGTTTTAACATTTTCTTTTACTTCGTCATATAATTTTTTAGTTAAAAATTTATTTACTTGAAAGAAAGAGTCTATAGATAAGTAATATTTTTTATCGCCTATACTGCTAATTATTGTACTTTCGCTACTAACTGGTTTACCATTTACTATTAGGACATCTATCCCAGCTATACTCTGAATATTCTTTATTTTACCCTTTAGTGATAGCATTAATTTTTCTGTAGAATTATCTACTCTAATTAGTATTTCCTCAAGATCATTTTCTAAGGCTATTTTTTTAAGAGCTGGTATCAAGTTATTTATTTTTTGATCTAGTAAGATACAGCTTTCAATTTCTACTAATTCATTAGTGTTAGGCTTATAATAACCAATTTTATGATTTTTACTATGTAAAGTTACTTTGTTTCTGTAATGATCTTTTTCATCATATTCTGTGCAATCAACAACTACTTCTATTTTTGCTATTTGTTTTAATAGTTCCTTTACTTTTGAACTTTTATATTTATTTTCCTGTTCATAGTTTAAGTGCTCTAAATGACAGCCTCCACAGATATTAAAGTATGGACAAACCGCTTTTACTCTATATGGTGATGTCTTTATATAATTAGTTACTGTTCCTATACTATAACTTTTTTTATTTTGAACTATTTTAAAATCTACTATTTCATCTGGAAGTGCTTGATTAATAAAATAAATCTTATTGTCTAAATGAGCAATTCCACGACCAAAGTGATCTAATTTTTCTATTTTTGCTTTCATAATATACCTCTTTTTCATTATAGCAAATCATACATAAATTTTAAATAACTTTACATACTAATACTGGTGATATTATGGTTTCTATTAATGAGTTAAAAAAGAAAGTTAGTCCTTCAAATGATTATGTTTTTAAAAAGATAAAGATAGATGGTAAAACCATCTTTTTAATATTTAATGCTGTACTTACTGATGGTGGTAGTATTGATGAGAATATTTTAAGAAAATTAGTGTTACTAAATAGAAAAGAACTAAAGCATATAGAAAATTATCTTCCTATTCGTAATATTAAAATAATTAAGAATGAAGAAATATTATATTACGTTAATAATGGTTATTTAGTTGTTGTGACAAATAAAATATATGCCTGTGAGGTTAAAGCTAAGCTTGATCGAGGCATTAATATGGTTGATGGAGAACTTACAATAGCCGGTCCTAAAGATAGTTTTACAGAGAATTTTAATAGTAATTTGGGACTTATTAGAAAGCGAATAAAATCAAGTAATTTAAAAGTTATTGATTTAGAGATTGGTAGAAGTAGTAAAACTAAGGTTGGTATTCTTTATGTTGAAGATATTGTAAAAGAAGAAATTCCAAGTAGAATTATGGAGGTGCTGAGTAAAATTGATATTGATGGAATAATTGATTCTAGTTACTTAAAAACGGCTTTAGAGGGGCAAAAGAGCTACTTTCCTACTATTATGATGAGTGAGAGACCGGATAAGAGTTCGATGGCATTATTAGAAGGAAAAGTTGTTATTATTGTTGATATGAGTCCTTATGCTTTAATTTTACCCAGCTTTTTTATAGATTTTTTTCATACTACAGATGATTATTATCAAAAATCTTTTAATACTACTTTTATTCGTATTATTAGACTTTTAGCTTTTTTTATCGCTATTTTTACACCAGCTCTATACATATCAGTAACTACAAGAAATTATAATTTAATACCTCTTGATTTATTACTGGTGCTTAAAGCTGGGAGAACCTTTGTCCCCTTTCCGGCTTATATTGAAGCTTTATTTATGATTGTCTGTTTTGAAATATTAAAAGAATCTGATTTAAGAATGTCATATACGAGCGGTTCATCTATTTCTATTTTAGGAGGATTAATACTAGGAGATGCTGCTGTTTCGGCGGGAATAGTTTCACCTATTATGATTATAGTGATTGCTATTTCATCGATTGCTGGTTTGATATTTTCGTCTGTAGAATTAGAAAATGCTATTAGAATATATAAAATCTTCTTACTTATTTTAGGCACTATTTGGGGAATATATGGCGTTAGTATTGGGGCTATATATATTGCTTATAAACTCTTAACACTAAAAATGTTTGGTATACCATATCTTGTACCATTTATACCACTTGAAAAGAATGAATTAAGGGATACTTTTATAAAGGGAGAACAATCTGTAAAGAAACGAAATTCTTTTTTAACTAAAAATATTATTAGGGGGAAATATAAATGAAGAAAGCTGTAATAGTTCTATTAGTTTTAATTGGAGCTTATTTATGCAAGATACCAGAATATAAGGAACTTAATGATCTAGCCATTATTGATGGTATTGGGGTTTATTATGATGGGGATAATTATAATGTTTATTTAAGAGAGATAATTCCTATTAAAAGTGATCGTGGGATAGATTACGAATATAAGTATTACGATGATAAAGATGTTGATATTAAAAAAGCTTATAAAAAAATAGTTACTAATACAAAAAAGAAGTTCTACTTAAAATGTTGTAGAACTCTTATAACTAATTTATATACTAGTGATAATATTATGAAAGACTTAGATATTAAACCTAAGAGTATAGTTCATAAAAAAGACAATATAGATGATAGTCTAAAAGTTAAATAGTCTTTGACATTACTCTTAGCTTTTAATTTCTTCACACGTATAACCGTTTGCTGTATAAAAGTTTTTTTGAGCTGAAAAGTCTTGGAAGTAGTTCATAAAAGTAAAATTACTGGTATTTCTTTCAGCTGTATAGTCATGAATAATAACCGTGGTTGTAGTGTTTGTGTAATTTATATTAATGCCCGATATACTGGTAAAAAAAGCAATTTCAGTACTAGGTTTAGTGTTAACTTTAGGAAGCTTAACGGCTTCTTTTTCTAATTCTTCGTCTGAAAGTTTTGAATAACTAATAATATTTTGAACAGTAGTTGAATCTATGTATTTTGTTCGACTTGTTATTTTATATTTTTCTTCTTCATTTATACCACTACAGGAAAGAATTAGGGCTTTTTTTTCATTTTCGACGACTGATGCTTTAGGCACAAATTTTCGTAATAATGGCGGAGATATTATGATTAGTGTAAGCAAACATATTACTATTCCTAGGGCAATATCTACATAATCTATTTTATATTTAGTAACTATCTCTTGATGTTTTTTTAGAATTTTTTGAACCTTAGTATTTTTAGATTCTTCTTTTGCTTCAGGCTGTTCATTAACGTTTATTTTTGGATCATTATTCATTATATCCCTCTTTTCTACTCTATATTAGAATATCACATTTAATATAAAAAAGATATGTTACTATTTAATTTTTATTCCTAAAAGTAAAGCTATAGTTATAGCTTGATCATAACTTACAATTAGGCCTTTAAGATTATTTATGTTTACTTTTATATTGGTAATTATTGATGATGTTAAATCAAGATTATTTAATGGTGTTTGAAGAAATTCACAACCATTTAAATCACAAGAGGTGTATTTTAGATTTTTCCATTTTACGTGACTAAAGGATCCATCTTTTATGTTGCAATTTATAAACTCAACATTTTTAATGTTGGTATTGGTGAAGTTGGCATATAATAAATTACAATTGGTGAAGGTTACATTTTCTAAGTATGAGTCGGTAAAGTTAATGCCTACTAGAGTGCAGTCTTTAAAGTTAGTATTTTGATAACTATGAGATGTTAATTGCAGATTAGAAAGATTAGATCTTACAATTTCAACATTATCTAGATCTAGTCCTTGAAAGGTAGCTTCACTAAAGTTACTATCAATGAACTCACTATTTGTTATTTCGGTATAGTCATGGTAACCATCTATTTTAATTTTTTCATATTTTTCAGAGAAAATCTGTTCTTTAAGATGCATGTTTATTCACCTTTATTTAAGTTTTTTAAGCGATTTAATTTTTCTTCTATTATTTTTCTTCTTGTTTCTTCTTCATTACTATTTAGAATGTAAGTACCACCTTCTAAAGTAATTATACTGCCCTCTTTAACATTTTTAGGAAGTAATTCTAATGGCACTTCTTTTTTTTCTTTATTGATAATATTTTCAATAGTAGCGATATTTTCATCAATTCTATCTACAGCATAATTCATATACATATCTCCTATCCATTTGTATCTGTTTTAGTATTTGTAAATGTTATTATTGTTCCATTACTTTCGGCAATTATTGTGCCAAGTTCGTCTGTACGGTATATTGTGACATTTTCTTTGTTTAACCTATCTAAGGTCTCACTATGTGGGTGGTTGTAACTGTTATTTTTGCCTGATGAAATTATAGCATAATTTGGTGATACTTTTTCTAAAAATGATAGTGATGTTGAATACCTTGAGCCATGATGTCCTACTTTTAAAACATCACTTCTAATGTCTTTATCTAATATATTCTTTTCTACACTACTAGAAGCATCTCCCATGAATAAAAAACTGGTTGTTTTATATTTTAGCTTTAGAACAATTGAGGTATCATTTAAGTTATCGGCATTAGAATTAATGCTTAAAATATCTATGGCTGAATCTTGAAAAGATAATTTATCATTAACTGTAGGGGTTTTAAAAGTGACCTTATTTTTTTCTAAGGCATCTAATACGTCTTCAAAGGTTTTGGTAGTAGTAATTTTATCGGGCATATAGAAATTTTCTATAGTGAAGTTATTAATAATATCATCCATACCGCCAATATGGTCTTCATGAGCGTGGGTAGCAATTACGATTTTAAATTTAGTTATTCCTAGGCTTTTAAAATAAGAGACTAGCTTAGGTCCATCTTCATTATTACCAGCATCTATTAACATATATTCATTGTTTTGAAAAATCAAGGCAGCATCGGCTTGACCAACATCTATAAAGTAGACTTTTAAATTTGATTCATCAGCGATATCTACTTGTCTATTTTTTATATCATCAGCAACCGGTTTTTTATCATGTTCATTAAAATATAATGTTAGAATGGCTACTATAAATAATAATATTGCTTCTACAAGCTGTTTCTTCTTATTCTTTTTCATACTAGTACCTCTTACAATAATTCTTCTTTGATTAAGGTTAATAGATTATCATATTCATTAACAGGAACCGTAGAAGCTATTTTGGAATATTTGTCTTGATGTCGTCTAATTCTAATTACTTTTTTAGCTTTTGCAGCGATTAGCTGTTTAATTTGAAAAGGATTATTATCAATAAAGATTGATTCTTGATAATTTATACCATCTAGATCTATTTTAGAACCGGTAGTTACTATAATTTCCTTTATATATTTATCTATCTTTGATGAGGTTATTTTTTTTAGTTGGTACTCTCTATTACCATGAGTTAAGATATAAAGCTCATATTTAGAACTTTTAATCAGTTGCTCTAAAGACGGAATAGTATCACTAAATAGATTAGGCTTTTTATATAAGGCTTCAACATTATATAAAAAGCTTATAGGTAATTGATAGTATTCAAATATTTTTTGAGAAAGAATATCTACGTTGAATAAGTTTTTATTGTTAAAAATATCGTTTTCTATTTCTTTTACTTTTTCTTTTTTAATATTATATTTACTACATATTTCTATAAAGCCATTATAAAAATTATCACTATTATATAATGTTCCATCAAAATCTATATATACTTTTGTCTTCATATAAAATTACCTCAATCCTAATAGTAATTTTATATTAGTTTTAGCTAGGTTGTCAAATTAATTTAACTCTTTAACAAAAACAAAAAAATCAATCATTTCTGATTGATTAATTTTTCATAGTGGTGCGGGTAACAGGAGTTGAACCTGCAAGCCTTACGGCACTAGATCCTAAGTCTAGCGCGTCTGCCAATTCCGCCATACCCGCATGTAAATGGTGGACCCTATAGGACTCGAACCTATGACCGCCCGGTTATGAGCCGGATGCTCTAACCAACTGAGCTAAGGGTCCATTGCTATTTAATAATAGCATATATTTTTATTATATGCAAGAGAAAAATTAAAAAAATAGGTTTTCCCTATTTTCCTAACATATTAAGTAAGTTAATTTTAAACATATCTTTTTCTGGATTTGTTTTTGATATCATAACACCTTTATATGTAGATAATTCAGCACGGTGACCTTCATCTAAAATTCCTTCTGGTGTTATATTAGTTAAAAGAATAATCTTTTTTTCTGGATAAACTGTATAATGCAATACTATTTCACCATGTACTTTAGCAAATAAAGCATCAGTTGGTAATTGTATTTCATAGCTTATAGTTTTTTCTTTTTCGTTACGACTTACTTCTTTTCCTAAAAAGTTACCTTTACGTAATTCTGGATAGTAACTAAATGTTAATTTTTTATAAGCTAACATGTTATATTTTCTTACTGATCTTTCTTTTTTTCTAAAATCATTTTCATCTAAGTATTCAAAGATATATGAATTCATCATAGTATTCAACCCCCTAATTAACTAATACTTAAGTTCCCCTCTCACCTTTGAAGTAAACATATTATAACACAAATGTTTGATTTTGTCAAATATTATGTATGATATTATTAGGAATACTATATATTTTATGTAAAAATTAACGTTTTGTTACTCTATCTTGGAATTATTAGTCTTAAAATGAATTTCCAGAATGGCATGTCGCTTGATATGAATAGTCTTGGTAAATGATATTGGTCATCTGTTTTTCTTATTTTACGATGTTCTTTACCAGGACCGAATGTAAAAGCTAACTTATAATTGTTTTCTTCTAAGGCTTTTTCTATGTTTTCACTCACGTGACCATATGGATACGCAAAATATTCGGTTTGAATTATGTTATGCATTGTTTTAAAATCTTCATTTATGATATCGTAGTTTGATAAGTAATCATCTTCATGATGTAAATTATAGGTATGAGAGGCAAACTCTATATTAGGATATTCAACTTGGGCTTTCTTAATGGTTTCTAAATCCATGTAGTTTGAATTGTGACCGTCATAGTTAACTCCCATATAAAATACTACAGCGTTGAAACCATATTCTTTTAAAATAGGAAAAGCTAGCTCATAGTTTGACATAAAACCATCATCTATAGTTATTAAAACTGATTTTCTAGGTAGTTGGCACTCATTTTTCAAGTAACATTCTATATCTTCTAAAGTAACAGTGTTATAGTGGTGCTTTTTCAAGTATTTCATTTGTTGAATGAACTTTTCTGTAGTTATTTGCATATTGTTACTTGATACTGAATCAGTAAAATCATGGTACCCTAGAACTGTAATGGTTTGATCCTTGTACATTAAAAATAAACTTATAATTATAATGGCAACTATGGTTATTGATATAGTTATTATTCTTTTTTTCATTTTAACACCTCTTTATCTTTAGTTTATTATAACATAGTTTAATTATAATATGAATTTTTACGCGTTATAATCATATAAAAAAATAAAAGCCGTTTGGCTTTTATTTAGTATATTGTACGATTACTTCATCTTCTGCATAGTTAGATAATGATTCGATGTAAGCATCAATTTCTTCCATGCTTGTGAATGTTCCAGGTTCTTCATATTCATATACATAGTCTATACTTTCATCATCCATAATTGATTGAAGCATAGCATCAAATTCATCATCATTGGCAGTAGTTGCAATAGCCTTTGGTAAAGCTTCAGATCTATACGCCATAGCATTAGGATCAGGTAATGGTGTGTTAGAGTCAACTGCTCCACTACCATTGGTAGTTATATCTTTTACAGAGTCATTTAAATCACCATTTGAGTTTGAATGATCATTATCAAATCTAGCTCCATGACCAAGATCACCTTCGTTTACAGTGCCACCATTATTAATATTTTCGTTAGCAGCACCTATATTATCTTGAAGATTTTGGTTGTTACGATCTGCAATTTCTTGATTTTCTTGTCTTCTCTTATCTTCTTCTCTTTGCATTTCTTCAGCTTTTTCATCTGCTCTTCTTTCAGCATCTTGGCGGTTTTGCTCATTTTGTTTATCCATTTCTTGTTGAGCTTCTCTTTCAGCTTCTGCAACAGCATCTTCACCAGCCATATCTACAGCAGTATCTCTATCTGAAGTAACAGTTTTTTCTGTTGTTGTATATGTACTTGTTACAGTATATGTTGTTGTTACAGTGTATGTATATGGTTCAAGAAGGAAACCATTAATTATTTCTTGGAATGATTCTAGGCTGCTTAAATCTCTATGTTCGTCATCAATGACGTAAGCATCTCTTTCCTCTAGATATGCTATTAGTGATGCTCTTAATTTACCATATGAGGCATAATCATCATTAGCAGTAGTTGATGCTGAGATATATTCAGCTTTTTCTAAGATATCCTCAGCTATATTGCAAGCACCAATATCGTTTAAGTAATCAATAGCTTCTTGTGATAATGTATGATCTATTTCAAGATTTTGGTACATCATTTCAGCAGCAGCTATCATTGGAACTACTGAGAACTTATATGATTCAATTGAATTTCTTGGTTCACTATGAGAAATACCTTCTTCTCTTACTTTTGAAGATATTGGGAAGTCTTTATATACTTCATCATAAAATTTTTGAACGGCTGCTAAACGTTCTTCACCAGTTGTTGTTTTACATTCTAAGAACATTCTATGATATTTATTATAAAATTCTTTAGCTTGTTTGCTTTGTAGTAATATATCAATGTTTACTTGATTATCTTTAGTTTCTAATATATGAGCTCCCATTAGTTGTAACATACCATTTTTATAAGCATTAATTAATTTATTAGAATCAATGTCAGCACCATTTAAAATTTCTCTTAAATCGCTTTTTGAATAGTTATTATATACTAAAGACATTGATACAGCTTCTTCCCATGATAATGCAGGTTTAACAGTGATTTCTGTTTCTTCACCATAAGCATTAGTTAATACTACTCTTTCAGCAATTGGTTCTGCAAATCTAATGTTGAAGTCACCTAGGAATCTACCAAGATTAGACATCATGGTTTTTTGTTTTTCACTCTTTGATAAATTTAATATAGCATTAAATAAACTATCTTCGGCAATTAGTGAACTATTATCTTTTCCATCTTCAGTAGTAATAGTTGTTGTATTACTTGGTGCATTTTGATTTTTTTTGTTTAGATGAAGTCCTATTCCTAAACCAAGCGTACCTACAAGACCAAATATTACGATATTTCTAGCAAATTTAGACTTTTTAAGCTTAGTTGTAACACTTTCATAACCTTTCTTTATATTATAAGCAAAGGCACTTCCTAAATCCTTAAAAGCTTTTCTTATTGATGTTGCACTTTCATAACCATTAACAACTGCAGCACCAGTTTCGTTACTTTTACTAATTGTTCTTACCTTTACTTTTTGATCATTTTGGCTCTTATTAGTATTTTGTCCTTTTTTATTGTCTTTACTATTTATTTTTTCATATTTTCCTTTATATCCCATATTAAATCCCCCTTATTATTTAACTCTTACTGAGCCTGTATAGTACCAACCATCATTTAATAAATTTTGGTTATTGTAGTAACTCCATTGTTTAATAGTTTTACCTTCTGATACCATACTTCTAGTTCTTTCACTCTTATAACATACAGTTCCATATAATGGTTCTGTTCTTGTTGCTATATCTGATACATTGATAGTTCTATATACTGGAATTGTTTTTGTGACTATTTCACCACATGTTGCAGTTACATCAGTTGATTCGCTAGCAGGTTTAGTTGTTGATGATACTTTTGTCATATTACCAGTATATTCATATTCATCATATACATAATTTGGCAAAGTTGCACAAGTTGATCCACAGTAGCTATAATCTGCCCCAACAAATACGTAGTATTTACCATTTGAGCTAGCTGGTGGATTAGTATAAGTCTTTCGACCATTGTAGTTCCATCCACCTACATTATGTCTAGTATAGCCAGTTACTGTATTGATTACTGTGTAAGTTTTAGTTACAACGTAAGTTTTAGAATTTATTATTACATATTCCCACTTAGAACAAGCACTTTGTTCATATGATGTAACTTGTACTTGCTTACTACTTGTTGCAACATATTCCTTTTCATAAGTACCAATTTGTTCTTTGCGATCATAACGTTTTAATTCTGATAAACATTTTGGATCGTTATCATCACATTTTACTTCTTTAGTATCACAGCTTGTTTTTTCATATTGATTCCATTTAGACCATGCTGAGAATTTCATATCTGTAGTTTTAGCATATTCATACTCGTACTCTTTTTCATCAGGTTTTGGATCTGGTGTTGGTTCAGGTGTAGGCTCTGGTGTAGGATTTGGTGTAGGTGTTGGAGTTGGAGTTGGCGTTGGTGTATTATCTTTTCCATTTTTTATTGGAACATTAGTATCCTTCTCACAAACAAAATCCTTACAGTAGTCGTAGCAACCTAAGTGAACTAAGATATAATCTTCAGTTTCACTATCTTTTAAATTAACTTTTAAGATATACTCATCATCTGTTTTAGTAATTTTTACATAACTACCTTCAACATCAACAGCTTTATTATTTTTATCAACTAAAGGTGTGATGATTTTTTTACCAATCATATCACTTAATGTCATTGTATCTGACTGTCCTACTTCTTTAGGAAGTCTCTCATTAGTGTAATATGAAATAGCAGCATCTTTCATTCTTTCTATGTTGTTGTAAAATATTTGAGATGCTAGAGCATTGATTTGCTCATTTTGATTGTTTGAGTTATTATTCATTAAACTTTTATTGATTGCAGGTGTGATAAACTTAGGTAATAACCACACTAGCAAGAATACAAACATTATAATTAGTATTAATTTTAGAAGAAAATCCTTAAATGGAAAGCCTCTTCTATCATACTCTTCATTGTACATATTAAATCCCCCTCACTTGTTAAGTACATATTTTAGCACAAAGATAGCAATTTGTCAATTTTTTTGTTTTATTTCTACAATGGTTGTACCATTATTAAAGTTGTCTAGCTTATAAGAAGACACATATTTGTTTACTTTTAATGTCTCATGTGTTGTTTTTTTGATAATTCCAGTACCTATTCCGTGAATTATAATTACTTTGTTATTTTTCAAAATATAATTATCATGTATAAATTCATTTATTAAAATGCGTGCATAATCGCGATCCAAGCCGTGTAAATCAAGTTGTGGTAAATTATTATATAATGTTATCATACTCTAAAACTTCTTTTAGGTCTGGTATTGAAAATCTTGAACCAATTCTAGTTACAGAGATTCCCCCTGTTATAGAGGCATAATGGATAGCATCTCTTAATGAGTAATTTTGACTTATGAAGTAAGTGAATGCTCCGTGAAATATATCTCCAGCACCAGTTGAATCAACAGCTTTTACTTTAATACTTGGTATTTGCTCGTATTGACCGTCTATGCAGGTAAATGTTCCCTTTGATTCTAATGTTATAATAATATTTGTATTAAAGTATGATTTTAATTCGTTATAACAGTGTATTAATGTATTTATATTCGAATAATCTATTTTGGTGCTGGTAAATTCTTCGGCATAATCTTTAGAACAAACAAAGTATTTTACAAGCTTGCCAATTGCTTTTGTATTTTCGTTAACTCTTCCAGCATCCAAGACACTTATGGCATTTGGATTGTCTTTTAGAACTTGAAGAGCCGTTTCTGGGTGTTCCCCATCTACTAATATTATGTCGGCTTTTATATCAACTGACTTTGATAATTTACTTATTGGTTCATCTTTTGCTGTAATTATTGTTCTACTTCCGTTACTTTGATTAGCAATTATATAACTACTTGATGTAAAATGATTAGGAAGTTTTTCTAGATATGTAGTATCAGCACCAATTTTTGTGAAGTCATCAATTATGCGATTACCATAATAATCATCACCAACAACTGATGCTATAGCTGTGTCTATTCCCCACTTAGCTAATAAATAAGCTCCATTTGATGCTGGACCTCCACCACATTCAAAGTGACGTGGTATACGATATTTTATGTTTTCTGTTGGATATTCATTCATAGGAAGCGTTGTATCAAATGTTGAATGCCCTACGCAAACTGCTTTCATATTTTCACCCTCTTATCTTATAAGATTATAACAAAATTATTGAAAGATGACTAGTAATCTTTTAATATTTTTCTGATTAAGTAACAGATTGAAGCAGCCAACTTTATGTGCTTTAAAAAATAAAAAGTCTCATACTAAACTGAGACTTATAAATAATATTTATTTTAATTTTCTTTTTTTACTTTTTCTAATCTTTTTAAATCGTCTACTTGTTTTAAACCTAAGTTTATGTAATAGATGATTACTAACCAAGCAAGTATAGTTACAGTAATTTGCACGGCACAGTATGGTAGATTTATTGGCATATCCCAAATTCCGTGTAGTACTATTGGGATTAAGCACATAAGTAAAAATCTTTTATCGTTTAGATGCTTTTTATTTAGTGGTTCTAATCCTTTTACATACATTAGAGCAGCCCCTTCTATAGCAGCCCAGGCAACGTGTCCACCTGGTGCTAAGAAACCTCTTAATTTAATTACATATAGCATTGTTGCTAGACCATTACTCATACCATTTCTTAATATATAGCCAGCTGTTTCGAAGGCGGCAAAGCCAGCACCTACAGCGGCGCCAACTAAAAGTCCATCTAATATATAGTTACACTTTTTATTTCTGAATAAGAATAAGGCAACTATTGTAGCTTTTGGTATTTCTTCAACAAATCCAACCATTAAGGCCCCGGTATAGGTACTTATGTCGGTATTAAAGTCAAGTGAAAAGAATAATATTGCTAGTATTAAGCTTAAAGCACCACCTAAAATAAAGTACGCTATTACCTTATAAAATGGAATGTTTTTAAATATATTGATTTCAAAAAAGAATATTAGTACAGTAACAGGCATAGCGAAAGCACCAAGCATAATTAATGCTGGTAGGAAGTTGTCATTACCATAATTTATATAACCTATACGAGTTGCTACATAGGCTATTAAAAAGAAAATAAATATTTTTAGATAAACCCAGGCATTAGCATCTTTGGGATTTATTTCACTAATACTTGGTGTTGTTTTTTCAGTACCGCAGACAAAAACATTATCTAAATCCTCATCGGTATGCTTTTTAAAAGTATTTTTAAATAGGTCTTTGAAAGTTACATAGTTTTCGGATTTAGCACCTGTTATCTTGTCTAAGTTTTCAGTTATAATACTGTTTATATTTTTGTTATTAATTGGATACCCACAATCAGGGCATTTTTCTTCGGTTCCTTTTAGCTTTCTACCACATTCAGGGCAAGTAGTGTTAGAAACTTTAATACCACAATGTGGACAGGTTTTAGCATTGGAAGATATTTCTTTACCGCATTCGGCACATTTTATTAATGCCATATTACTTTCCTCCTTCAGTAATTGTTTCAATAATATGTGAAACTACATTATTTATTTCTTCTGTGTTAGTATTTTCTTCTTTGGAGCCTATCATATATATTGCGTTATTTATTAGTACGGCGTATCTATTATCAACTATTAAATGCCCACTAGACGTGTAGTTATAAGCTATACCATATACTGTTCTATTACCAATTATTCCTGAAAGCAAGTCTATTGTTATTTGTAGGTCACTATACTCTTGTCTTAAATAGTTAGTGAAATCTGTTAAAAATCTAGTTTCGTTATTATAATTATTATACTTTCCAATAATTACATATGGTATTAGTGCACTTTGATTACTAACATTCTTGGCTACATAAATATAACCATCTTTTCCTACAATTGCTTTATAATTACTTGGATATTCAAAACTAAGCCCAGATTGATCTGCATAAACCATATAGCCATTGTTGCTAGGAGAAGGAGTTGGAGTAGCACCACCATTATTACTCTGAGTTTTGTTTTGATTAAATAGCAAAAATGCTATTACAGCAGCGACTATTATTAATAAATATTTATTATCCCATTTCCCTTTAATCTTATTTAACTGTTTACCTACTTCTTGATTACTCTTTTTTAATTCATAACCGCATTTAGGGCATGACTCAGCTTGATCACTTATTTTGTTACCACATTCTGGACATTTTATTAATGCCATTTTATCACCTCTTCTATATAACTCTTGTTTAAGTATAAGATAATTAATATTTGTTTTGTAGTCTCTTTACCTAATAGTCAATGACAAAATTGGCAACAATTAAATTGCTTTAGATTGTGTTTACTATTGTGATATAATACATTAAGAGGTTGGAGTTGATTATTATGAAGTTTAATGAAGTATTTAATAAATATTTAAATCTGATTGGATGTAATTCAAAAGAAGTGGCCAAAAGTGTTAATCTGTCTGAATCAATTATAAGTAGATATAAAAATGGTACTAGGCAGCCTAATGATGAGACTATGAAAAAAATTAGTAAAGCACTAAGTGAATTATCTAATGGTAAATATAATACTAGTGATATTTATAAAGAGTTCAGCACTACTATGGAAGACAATAGTATTGATTTTGAGATTGTTAGAGGTAATTTAAATATACTAATAGACGTGTTTAATATTAACGTTAGAAAATTAGCAAAAGTTCTTAACTTTGATGCATCTTACCTATCTAGAATAAGAAGTGGTGAAAGAGTCCCTTCTGACAAAGAGGAATTTGTTAACGCTCTTGCTAAATTTATATTTGAGAAATACGATGTTAAAACTTATAAGGAGAGTTTTTTGTCCCTATTTAAGAATGATAATATAACTTTAAATACTATCAGTGAATGGATTATTAATAATAAAACAGATAAGGTTAAAGAAATTAATAATTTTTTAAGTACTTTGGATGAATTTAATTTAAGTGATTATATTAAAGCAATAAAATTTGATAAATTAAAAGTTCCTAGTATTCCATTTTATAAATGCAAGTGTAGAAATTATTATGGTATTGAGAAAATGAAGATGGGAGAACTCGACTTTTTTAAGGCAACAGTTTTTTCTAAGGCAAAAGATGATATTTTTATGTGTAGTGATATGCCTATGGAAGATATGGCTAAAGATATAGAATTTGGTAAGAAGTGGATGTTTGCTATTGCTATGTGTTTAAAGAAAGGATTGCACTTAAATATAATTCATAATCTTGATAGGCCATTTAATGAGATGATGCTTGGTTTAGAAAGCTGGATACCTATTTATATGACTGGGCAAGTTTCTCCATTTTACTTAAAGGATGTTAAAAATAATGTTTATGGTCATTTAAATTATACTTCTTCTAGTTGTTGCTTATATGGAGAATGTATTAAAGGATATCATGATAAAGGAAAATACTATCTAACAAATAAAGATAAAGAGATGGAATATTATAAAAATAAAGCTCAATTTTTATTAAAAAAAGCTAATTCACTAATGGATATTTATAATGAAAATAATATGAATATGTTTCAATTGTTTCTACTTAATGATGAAAAAGTTAATTGTGATAGAAAAAGAATATTAAATTCTCTTCCCCTATTTACAATTGATGATGGTTTGCTTGATAAAATATTGAAAAGAAATAATGTTTCTAAAGAAGATATAAATAAGATTAAAAAGTATAAGACAGAAGAAGAAAAAAGAGCTAAAAAAATTCTTAATAACAATAAGATTACTGATGTTATATATGATTATACAAAAGAGGCAAATGATGACTTTGATGTGTATTTGTCAGTAGAAAATATTTTTTATAATAAAAAGATTAACTACTCTATTGAAGAATACAGACAACATTTAAAGGCTACTTTAAACTACAATAATCCTAATTATAATGTTGTTCTTAGTGAAGTTAGTACTTTTAATAATATAACTATAACGATGCTTGACGGTAGTTATGTTGTTATTTCTAAGAGTTGTAACCCCGTAATTCACTTTGTAATAAGACATCCTAAATTAGTTGAAGCAATCAATAATTTTAAACCGCTTGTTATAGAAAAGCATGATTAATACTAAAATATAATTAAGCAATAAATAAAAATGGACTACGTTTTGGGTATTCCATTTTTATTTGTATCTTTTTGGTTTAATCAGTGTTTTTGGCAGTAGATACACAACTTTTATCATCTGTCTTTATTTTAATCTTTTCTCTTTCGGCTTGATTATCTGTTAAGCCTTCTACTTTGAATCTATCAACTATGTATTTTAAATCAATATTACCTAGGTTAGTTGCTATATCAAACATTTCAGGAATAACAGTATTATCTGTATGAGATTTTTTTAAGACTTCATCTGCCAAATAGGTATCTAGTAAATACTCATAACCACTCATTGCTAGTAGTCCTTTTATTAAAGCTAATTCAATGAAATTGTCACAATCTGTATCAACGGCCTTATAAATATCAATTTGTGGCTGTACTAGTAATTCTGGTGGGATTGGTAGATTGTTATCCTCAAGTATTCTTTTAAGATCCTCGCTGGTCTTTTGCGCTTGAGTTGTTAAACACCTTAGTTGCTCTAGCTTAGTCTCTCTAGTAATAGGCTCATCTTTTATAATCATTAGCATATCTGAAAAGATAGTAGATAAACCTATGTATTTTTCCTCGTTTGATATATTTCTTTCCCTTATCAAAGCTGTGACATCTTCTTCATCACATCCTAATTCTAATAAGTAATTGCAGGCTAGTTTTTCAAAGAAAATACTAGGAAACTCAGATATAGACATTTTGGTTGATGATAACACTTCGTCTTCCATGCCGATATAGTGAGCAAATTCGTGAGCCATACTAACAAGGGATGCTATTGTACCATCAGTTGAGATTAACACACGTACAGTTTTATTTTCATCTACATAGCAGGCTGAATTGTCTTTACTTTTTTTCTTCTCAAAAGTAATTCTATTTTCCTCTTGTAATTTAGTAAAAGATTTCATCCAGTCTTCTGGAGCATTAATTGATGTTAAAAAGGTGCTAAATAAGGTAAGAATTTCATTATCTGTTGCTATGGGGAATGACGTTTTATTTGGAGAAAGATTAGAAAGAAATACATCTTCACTATGCTCTCTTATCATATTAACGATAATTTCCATACATTTGATAAGAGAAGGATATTTTTCATCAAGGCAGTCAGTTATTCCTTTAAGAAGAATATTGTAAGCATCAAAACGAGCAGAGCCTTGCAACCAACTGATTATTTTAGTTGTATCACTTTCATTTTTAGTTTCCATGTATTTTACAAAATCCTCAAACGCTGCAGTTTCAGTGTAATATTTATAAGCAATTAAGGAATATAACAATTCATCTGATATAGCAGTATTTGGTTTTAATATTAATCCCTTAATATCTTGATGTTTTCTTGTTAGATATTCTAAATATAAATGTGTGTTGTTAAATCTAGTGGAAAATTCACTGCTAAAAATACTAGTTATTACATTGCGAAAAGCAGCGTCAAAATCAGAAACATAAGTCCCCTCTTCTTGTGGAAGTTGAACTAAACTTAGAATTTTACTGTCATCTAGTATTGATAAAAATAATTCGTAGTTTTTAGCGATTACATTTTTGATGTGTTCTATTTCTTTGGTTTGGGTATCATCGTAGTAAATTTTTATATCATTTAGTAATATTTTATTCATTTGAATTAAATCACCTTCGAATCAGTAGGCTTTATTATATCATGATAATTTTTTGAGTCAAGGGAAGTTAATCTCTTTATTACTTTAAGTAGTACTTTTTATAAAAGATTATGGGGAAAAGCAAATTTTGTTATTCGGACATATTAAAAGATCAAAACTTAACTGTTTTGATCTTTATTGTAATTTTACTTTATTATTTGTTTTGATAAGTTTTCTTAGCTTCTGTGAAACCAGCCTTTACACCAGCAATTCCAGCTTCGATAACTTTACTTGTTTCTTCAACTACTTCTTTTGCTACTTCTCCAACTTTTTCTGAAAAGTCTTTAGTAGTAGTTTTTTCTTGGCTTTCTTCTTTCTTAGCTTTAATTGCAGCTTGAGCAGCAGCAAGTCTTGCGATCGGTACTCTGAATGGAGAGCATGAAACATAAGTTAGACCAACATTATGGCAGAACTCTACACTTGAAGGATCTCCACCGTGTTCACCACAAATTCCTAATTTAATATTAGGTCTAGTAGATTTTCCTTTTTCAGCAGCCATTTTTACTAATTGACCAACACCTTTTTGATCTAGCTTAGCAAATGGGTCTTGTTCATAAATCTTCTTTTCATAGTATGAACCTAAGAATTTACCAGCATCATCTCTTGAGAAACCAAAAGTCATTTGCGTTAAGTCGTTGGTTCCAAATGAGAAGAATTCAGCTTCTTTAGCAATTTCATCAGCTGTTAAGGCAGCTCTTGGTATTTCGATCATTGTACCAATATGATATTGCATATCAGAATTTCTTTCAGCTTTTACTTTTTCAGCTGTTTCTACTACTACATCTTTAACATATTTTAATTCTTTTACTTCACCAACTAGTGGGATCATGATTTCTGGAACAATATTAAATCCTTCCTCTTCTTGAACTTCGATAGCAGCTTCCATTAAAGCTCTTGTTTGCATTCTAGCTATTTCTGGATAAGTTACAGCTAAACGGCATCCACGATGTCCCATCATAGGGTTGAATTCATGTAATTCATCACAAACATTTTGAACGTGTTCAACAGTAACACCCATAGCTGAAGCTAATTGTTTCATTTCAGCTGTTGTTTTAGGGATGAATTCATGTAGAGGTGGATCGATGTAACGAACTGTCATTGGAAGACCTTTTAATTCTTTATACATAGCTTTGAAGTCATTCTTTTGATATGGAATTAATAAAGCTAAATATTTTTCTCTGTCTTCAACAGTTTCTGATAAAATCATTCTTCTTAAGTTGAAAATTCTTTCTTCATCAAAGAACATGTGTTCTGTACGACATAAACCGATACCTTCAGCTCCTAATTCAATAGCTTTCTTAGTATCTTTTGGAGTATCGGCATTTGTTCTAACGCCTAATTTCCTATATTTATCAGCCCACTCCATAACACGACCGAATTCTCCAGCTATTGTAGCATCTACAGTTGGGATAGCTCCATCATAAATGTTACCAGTTGTGCCATCGATAGAGATTATATCACCCTCATGATATGTTTTACCAGCTAAAGTGAATTCTTTCTTAGCTTCATTCATAATGATATCGCCACATCCTGAAACGCAGCAAGTACCCATACCACGAGCAACAACAGCAGCATGAGAAGTCATACCACCACGAACTGTTAGGATTCCTTGAGCGGCTTTCATACCAGTTATATCTTCTGGTGATGTTTCAAGTCTTACTAGAACAACTTTTTCTCCTTTACCACCGATACCATTTTTAGCAGCGTCTTCAGCAGTAAATACTACTTTACCACAAGCAGCTCCAGGAGATGCTCCTAAACCTTTACCAGCAGGTGTTGCTTTCTTTAATGCAGTAACGTCAAATTGAGGATGTAATAATGTGTCTAAGTTTCTTGGATCAATCATTAATACAGCTTCTTCTTCTGTACGCATTCCTTCATCAACTAAATCACAAGCGATCTTTAGAGCAGCTTGAGCAGTTCTTTTACCATTTCTAGTTTGTAACATATAAAGTTTACCATGTTCAACAGTAAATTCCATATCTTGCATGTCTCTATAATGTTTTTCTAGAGTATCACAAACTTCTTTGAATTCTTTAAATGCTTCTGGGAATTTTTCTTCCATTTCACTTATATGCATTGGTGTACGAACACCAGCTACAACATCTTCGCCTTGAGCATTAGTTAAGAATTCACCAAATAAGCCTTTAGCACCAGTTGCAGGATCACGTGTAAAGGCAACACCAGTACCACAATCGTCTCCCATGTTACCAAATGCCATAGATTGAACGTTAACAGCAGTTCCCCAAGAATAAGGAATGTCGTTATCTCTTCTATATACGTTTGCACGTGGGTTATCCCAAGAACGGAAAACAGCTTTAATAGCTCCCATTAATTGTTCTTTTGGATCATCTGGGAAGTCTTTACCAATTTTTTCTTTATATTCAGCTTTAAACTGTGTAGCAAGCTTTTTTAAATCAGCAGCATTAAGTTCAACATCTAACTTAACACCTTTTTTAGCTTTCATCTTATCGATTAGCTCTTCGAAGTATTTCTTACCAACTTCCATAACTACATCTGAGTACATTTGAATAAATCTTCTGTAGCAGTCCCAAGCCCATCTTTCATTATTTGACTTTTTAGCTAATACTTCAACTACTTCTTCATTTAAACCTAAGTTTAGAATTGTATCCATCATACCAGGCATTGATGCTCTTGCACCAGATCTAACTGATACTAATAATGGGTTTTCTTTATCACCAAATTTTTTACCAGTTATTTCTTCCATTTTCTTTACGTACTCATTAATTTCATTTTGAATCTCATCGTTAATTTCACGACCATCTTCATAGTACTGAGTACATGCTTCAGTAGTAATTGTGAAACCTTGAGGTACTGGTAAACCAATATTAGTCATTTCAGCTAAATTAGCACCTTTACCACCAAGAAGGTTTCTCATATCAGCATTACCTTCTGTAAATAAATATACATATTTATGTGCCATGTTGTCCCTCCTAACCATACTAATGTCACATATTTATTTTAGCATATATTAGTAGAACATAAAATTAAAATTAAAATTTTTACGTTTTTTTACATAAAATTAAAAAGCTTAACTAAGTAAGCTTTCAATTTCTTCTTCTGTTATATAGCCAGAATGACTATTAACTTCATTTCCTTTTTTATATATTTTCATTGTTGGTACCACCATTATATGATTCTTATCAGCTATATCAGGAAATTTATCAATATCAACCTTTACTATTTCTAAATCAGGTCTTTTTTTAGCTAGACTTTCTATTTCTTTAGATAATAGTCTACATGGACCACACCAAGTAGCAAAAAAATCTACTAAGACTAGGTCTTTTTTTAATATTTCACTATATTCTTCTGCTTTTTCTAAATATTTCATTATTATCTCCTTATAGATTATTATTTGTATTTGTTTAGAATATATTCTACTCCATCAACACTTTTTAATTTGTCTAAAACAATTAACTGTTCGATTGTATGAGGTGTTGTTACTTTATATTTAAGCATAATATCTATTGATTTTAAATTAGCATCATTAATACTTATTTTTTGATTGGCTACTTCTTCGCTTAACGTGTATATTTCTGTGATTGATTTACTTATATCACTTGTTTTTTCTGATATTATTGGGGTTTTATTTATTATTGAGTCTGTTAGTTTACTTTCCTTAAAAAGGGTCATATTTCCTAGAGGAATCATTCCTATTAAAAGAATAATAAATGTTAGTAGGTAACCTTCTATTAGACCAATTACAAAACCACCTAGCATTGATGGCAACTTTAAGATAATAGTTATATTAACTATCTTTTGAAGTACACTTGATATACTAATTATTATGGCATATAGTCCCATGAGAATAGAGAAAATTATAAAGAAACCAACAACTTGATATATTAATATGTTTAATGATACTAATCCCTTTAGACTACCACCAAATGTAAAGAATGGTAAATACTTACATAAAAAGTTACCGATATACTCTTTAAAGATGTAAGATATACCAAATACTAGTACTATTCCTACTAGTGCGGTTAATGTTTTTATAAGCCCTTTTTTAGCACCAACTATCGCAAAAGAGATAATTATAAGTACTATGGCTACATCAATTATATTCACTTAGATCATCTCCTATTTTCATTATAAACTATTTAGATAAAATATGCTATAATATTTTTGAGGTGTTGATATGAACGTTGTTATTAAAGTAAATGATGAAATCAAACAAAAAATGATTGAATATTATAAAGATAAAAGAAGGGATAAGGCTATTCCCTATGCTATATTTCAAGCCCAAGAAGAAGATACTATTATTACAATGTATGAATCTGGTAAGGTTATGTTTCAAGGGAAAAGTGCTGATGTTGATGCGGCTATGTGGGGAGTAGCCTTAGAAAACACTAAGGAAAAACAAGAAGAAAGAAAAAAAGAAGCCTTAAAATATTATAATTGTAATGCGGTTGGATCTGATGAGGTTGGAACTGGAGACTATTTTGGACCTATTGTAGTTACAGCTACATATGTAAAAAAAGATGATATTCCTTTTTTGGAAAAGTTAGGTGTTGGTGATTCTAAAAAAATTGATGATGCTAAAATTTTAAAAATCGCTCCTGAGGTTGCTAAAAGGGTTAAATATCGCAGTGTCATACTTAGTAATAAGGAATATAATGAAAAGTATGCCAAAGATATTAATATGAATAAAATTAAGGCTATTCTTCATAATAGAGTATTATATCAATTAATGCAAGAAGAAAAACCTGATGTTGACTATATCATAGTTGATGAATTTGCTAGAGAAGCTAGATATTACGGATATTTAGCTGGTATTAATAACGTTCAAAGAAACATAACTTTTATGACGAAAGCAGAAGATAAAAATTTAGCTGTTGCGTGTGGATCTGTTATTAGCCGTTATATCTTTTTGAAGGAATTTGATAAGCTTTGCGATGAAGTCGGTCTTCCTCTACCTAAGGGAGCTTCAAAAGATGTTGATGCTATGGGTGAAGAAGTAGTTGAAAAATATGGAAAAGATAAATTAAAAGATATTAGTAAATACAATTTTAAAAATACAGATAGAATTTTACATACTATGGTCTTTTAAAGTTTTTACTAAAGGATTTATTGTAAATAAAAACCTCAGTTTCTTTTTGAAATTGAGGCTTTTGTTTTTAGATATTTCTTACTCCTTTAAGCTTCTACTGTTTTAGAATTTGCCTTTTCATACTCTGACTTAACTTCACTTAAAAACTTAGTCATTGCTGTTGCTTGATATGGGGCAATCCATATTTCTAGGATTCCTAATGTTAAGACAGCTAATAGATGCCAACCAATGAAACTTAATTCTAGTTTAAAGTAATCCATTTTGTGACCATTCATCATTTTAGAACTTAAGTCTAAAACATCGCCTGATGACATATTAGGATCATCTACTAGAATATATGGAACTAAACTATAAGATATAGTCTTAATGATTCCAGGTACAATTAGTAATAAGAAATATAGAAAAATCATAATTGTTTCGTGGATCCATACTGTTGCTAAATTCTTCCAATCGCCGAAGTAAGACCATAATTGATCAAGACTGTATTCTTTATCATTGATAAAGTTTAACATAAACTTGGTATAGCCTACTGTTACGATGAATAGAAGTAAAGACATAGCGATTGATAATAGAGATGATAATAAACCATCTTTATCATTTACAACAGAATACCCAGATAAAGCTGATAGTATAATCAAAACTACTAAGATTGTTAATCTTTTACCCTTTACCTTTTCTTTAGCCCATTGTTTTACTTCTTTAATTCCCATACTCATACTTCCTTCCTTATTTTATATTTTTAGTCTAACAAAAATATGTTAATTGTGCAATATTTTTAGTGTTTGTTTTTTACTTAAAGAGATTTTCTAGTATAAACTAAATGTTTATAATGTACAGAGTTTTCTATACCTTCCCCCACTATAGTACTATTCCACTCGTCTTTTGAAAAATTAGGAAAGAAGGCATCAGCTGGAGCTGTTTTATCTATTTCTGTTAAAAGCATTTTACTAGCGTATGGTAACATTTCTTTATATATACTTGCTCCTCCTATAACCATAACTTCTTTTTGATAATTAGCTATATATGTTAGTAAGTCATCTAGAGAATTAACAATAGTTATATCTTGCGAACTAGCTATATTTTTTCTTGTTAGTACTATGTGTTTTCTTCCTGATAATAATCTTGGAAGGGACACAAAAGTTTTAAAGCCCATTATGATTGGTTTTCCCATTGTATTTTCTCGGAAGAAATGAAGGTCTTCTTTTAAAGGCCAAAGTAGTTGGTTGTCTTTTCCTAGTTCAAGATTCTTCCCTACTGCGGCTATCATTGTTATATTTTCCATTAGATTCCCTTGTCAAACTTCTGTTGAGGATTCTTAGTTTTTACTAATTCACGTGGATAGTTTACTAGCTTTATATCAGATGGAGTAAAGTCATAAAAGTCGGTTACGGCACTATTTAGTTCTAAATAAGGTTCTTGTTGACCTGCAAAATTAATGGGTTCTCTATTTAATTGTTCTATGGCTTGTCTAATGTGTCTATCATATATTTGAATATTTTGAACGTCCCATGTAAAGGTTCCGGGAATATATCCTGTTACTTGAGCTACCATGTATTGTAGTGCTACATATTGCATTTGGTTTATACAACCAGCTACCATAAAGTCACTAGATCTTTGAATTAGTTTCATATCTAGATAATCTTTACCATCGCGACCGTGTCTAACATTCCATACGTTTTGATATGCACAAGGCTTTAGGCCGTGAGGCTTTTTAAATTCTTCTAGTTGCCATAGATCAATAATGTGTCTTCTACTATCAGGATCGTTAACAAGGCCATGCAAAAGATTTTGCATTTGATCATAATCAGTTACAGTAGTACCATAAACCGATCCTATGTTTCTTAGAGGATTGCCATTTGAATCTTTTAAATCCCATTTGTCCCACCACTCTATACCGTATTTTTCTTTTAGTAATTCTAGATTGGTCGATGCATCTTGATATATCCATAAAACTTCTGAAATACTATTTTTTACAGGAATAGGACGTAATGTTAACATAGGTGATTCGCCACGTGATAAATCGTATTGGAAGAAGGCACCATTATTTAACGATAGTGTATTGGCTGGTTTACCATCGGACTCATATACGGGACGAGGATTTTCGTCATAACAACCTTCGGTTAAAATTTTATCCATGATAATTTTGGCATACATATCACCTTTAGTTCCAATCGGATTACCATGTTCATCTAATAAATTTCTACCATCTGCTCTTATTGGTTGGTAGCTAACTTCTGATAATTTTAAAGGTGTATCCCCTTTTTCTAATAACTTTGTATTAATGTATTCAATATTTATTTTGCTCATATTTACCTCCACAACAAGTTTACCATACTAATATAAATTGTCGTGTTGCTTTTGCAACAAAAATAAGAAAAAGAGTAATGACTATTCATTACTCTTAGTAAATTTATTAAAATCTTTTATTTCATCAGTATCTAAGTTTGTTTCGGATAATTCTTGAATAAGATCTTTTTGTTCTCTAGTCAACTTCTTAGGTGTATATACTTTAAATATTACGTACATATCACCTTTATGTTTTCTATACTCATTATCAATACCTTTGCCACGTATCTTTTGTTTATCACCACTATCGGTACCAGCAGGTACTGTTAATTTTACATTTCCATATATAGTTGGAATTGTCTTTTTACAACCTAGTATTGCTTCGGTAACACTTACTGGTACTTCTAGATAAATATCATCATTGTCTCTTTTGTAATACTCATGTTCACCAACGATATATTCGATGTATAAATCACCATTGTCGCCACCGTTTGATCCAGGATTACCCTTACCACTAAGGCGTTGTCTATCACCGGAATTTACACCGGCTGGTATATTAATTGTGATACGTTTATTTTTCTTTACCTTACCTTTACCGTTGCAAGCACTACATTTTCTTTTGTATATCTTACCTACACCACCACAGTCTGGACATGGCCCCTTAGATAGAAATGATCCTAAGATTGTTTGACGTTGACTTGTTACGACACCTGTTCCTTTACAAGTTGAACATTTTTCAGCGTCAAAGCCGCCTTCACCATCACATTCATCACAGTCTTCTGTAACATCAATAGTGAATTTTTTTTCTGTTCCAAAAACAGCTTCTTCAAAGCTAAGATTCATACGCATTAAAACATCGCTACCACGAGTTTGACGTTGTCTTTGAGAAGTAGCTCCTCCAAAATTTGAAAAGCCACCGCTGAAGCCACCGCCACCAAAGAATGAATCAAAAATATCGCCAAAATCAAAATCAGAAGCGTCAAAGCCTTGGAAGCCACCGGCTGATGGACCTTGGCCGTTAACGCCGGCATGACCATATTGATCATACATCTTACGTTTTGATTCATCTGATAGAACTGAATAAGCTTCTTGTGCCTCTTTGAATTTATCAGCAGCAGTTGGATCATCTTTATTTAAGTCTGGATGGTATTGTTTAGCTTTCTTACGAAAAGCACTTTTTATTTCATCGGTAGTAGCAGTCTTATCTACTCCTAATACTTCATAGTAGTCTCTTTGACTTGCCATATTTACACCTCTTTTACTTAATTAATTTTATAAATTCTTCCAATGTTTCTTTAAAGACATCCATAGCTTCATCAAATACCTTAGTGTCAGTTAAATCAACATCAATTATTTTTAATACTTCAAGTGGATAGTCTCTACCACCTGATGTTAAAAACTCAATATATTTTTCTTTAAATCCAGGAGTTTCATTTATGATGTTTTTAGCAATATAAGAAGCTATTGAAAGTCCTGTTGCATATTTATATACATAAAATGGAGAATAAAAATGAGGAATTCTTAAACATTCATATTTTATTTGTTCGTCTAATACTACATCTTTACCATAATATAACTTATTTAAGTCATAATAATATGTACAAATATTATCTGGAGTAAGTACTTCTTTTTCATCAGTTAGTTTGTGAATATATTGTTCAAATTCAGCAAACATTGTTTGTCTAAATATTGTTCCTTTATAAGTATCTAGTCTATCTCCTAAAACACTAAGTTTTTCTTCTGGTGTTTTAGCGTTTACTTCCATATAATGAGAAAATAGTAGTTCATTAACAGTTGACGCTATTTCAGCTAAGAAGATAGGATACTCATGATTACCATAACTATTATATTTATTTGAAAAATAAGTATGCATAGAGTGTCCTAGTTCATGAGCAAGAGTTGATACATCATTATAAGTATTAGTGTAGTTTAATAAGACAAACGGCTTAGTATCATAACTACCACAAGAATAGGCTCCAGACTTTTTATTTTTATTTGGAAACTTATCTATCCAGCCATCAGTAAAAGCTGTTTTTAGCACGGATATATATTCGTCTCCTAACGGTTTTAAAGCATTTATAACAATTCTTTTACCATCTTCAAAACTATAAGTTTTTAAATCTTCTTTAGTTACTGATACATAGCTGTCATAAATATGAAACTCTTTTAGCTTTAATAATTTCTTTTTTATGTTGAAATATTTATATAGTGAAGGAAGATTTTTATGTACAGTATCAATTAAATTAATATAAAGTTCGACTGGTACATAATCATCAAAAAGACTGGCTTCAAGACTTGAATTATAATGTCTTAATTTACTTGATGTACTTAAAGCTTCACAAGTTGTAGCAAGAGTTGATGTTAAAGTATTTTTTACTTGTTGATAACCCTCATGATATTTTATAAAGGCTTCTTTTCTAACTTTTCTGTTAGGGCTTTTTAATAAAACACTATAATTACTTGAAGTTAATTCTACTAAAGTATTCTTATCATCTTTAATTTTAGGAAATTTTAAATCAGCATCCATAAGATATGAAGCAGTATCACTACTACTGTCAATTACTTTAGCGTATGATGATAATAACTTTTCTTCTTCTTTTGTTAAAGTATGTTCTTTATATCTAAGAATATTTAAAATAGTATGTCTATATTTATCTAAGCCTGCCTCACTATCTATATAACCAATTATTTTATCTTTATCTTGTTCTATGATAGTTGGAATAATAAATGAGGTACTCTCTTGAAAAGTTTGATACAAGTTCATAACTTTTCCTTGAAGTTCTTGATAAGTACTATTAGCTAGATCCTCATCATTTTTACGAGCAGAATATGTAAAAAGTTTTTCAATTAGTCTTGATGTCTCATTATATAATTCTAAGAAGTTTAAAAAATCTTTACTTGATAGCAAAAAGTTTTTTTGACAGTCTTCTATTTTTTTAGTGTTTTCTACTACTCTGGCAAAGTCTATTTCAACATCACTATCTTTATGATAAATACTTTCTATATCCCACTTATCTTCTTTAGATACTTCACTTCTTGATAATAATTTCTCCATTTTATTAGTAGAATAAGAAGTAGTTCTTACGAATACTACTTCTTATTTTTTTCCTTTCTATATTTATTCTTCTTCAATATCCGCTTCTTCTACATCATCATCTTTTTTAGCTTTTTTACGTGGTTTTTCTTCGTCTTCTTTAGTGCTTTCTTCTTGTTCACGTTCTTTTGAAGCTTGTTCATATACCTTAGTTGCTAGAGCCATAGCTTTTTCTTGAAGTTTATCTTTTTCTTTCTTAATCTTTTCAATGTCTCCATCTTTTAAGGCATCTTTTAAGTCTTTGATTAAATCTTCAGCTTCTTCTTTTTCTTTATCAGAGATCTTGTCTTTTAAATCTTTGATTGATTTTTCAGTTTGGAAGACCATTTGTTCTGCTTCATTTTTAATTTCGGCTTCTTCTTTACGCTTGTTATCAGCTTCTTTATTTTCTTCAGCTTCTTTACGCATCTTTTCTACTTCTTCATCAGTTAAATTAGTACTTGAAGTTATAGTGATTGATTGTTCCTTATTTGTTCCTAAGTCTTTAGCTTTAACGTTAACGATTCCGTTGGCATCGATATCGAATGTTACTTCAATTTTTGGAACTCCACGTGGTGCTGGTGGAATATTAGCTAATTGGAAGTTACCTAATGTCTTATTATCAGCAGCCATTGGTCTTTCACCTTGTAGGATGTGAATATCTACAGCTGGTTGGTTATCAGCAGCAGTTGAGAATACTTCTGTTTTTGATGTTGGAATAGTTGTGTTTCTTGGGATTAGTGTAGTCATAACTCCACCTAAAGTTTCAAGTCCTAATGATAATGGAGTAACATCTAGTAAAACGATATCATTAATATCACCAGTTAAAACTCCACCTTGAATAGCAGCTCCCATAGCAACTACTTCATCTGGGTTAACTTCACGAGATGGTTCTTTTCCTAATTCTTTTGTTACTGTTTCATATACTAATGGAACACGAGTTGAACCACCAACTAAGATAACTTTATCAATATCTTTTTTACTCATCTTAGCATCTTTTAGAGCTTTCTTAACTGGATCTAGTGTAGACTCTACTAAGTCACTTATTAAATCTTCAAATTTAGCTCTTGTTAATGTCATATCTAAGTGAAGAGGTTCACCGTCGTCACCCTTAGCGATGAATGGTGCTGATACTTGAGTTGAAACCATACCACTTAAATCTTTCTTAGCTTTTTCAGCTACTTCTTTTAAACGTTGCATAGCCATCTTATCTTTTGATAAGTCAACGCCGTTTTCTTTCTTAAATTCTTTAATTAAGTATTCGATTATTCTTTCATCGAAGTCATCTCCACCTAATCTATTATTACCTGCTGTTGCTTTTACTTCAAATACACCATCACCTAATTCAAGAATTGATACATCAAAAGTACCTCCTCCTAAATCGTATACTAAAATTGTATGAGCATCTTCTTTATCAAGCCCATAAGCTAAGGCTGCAGCTGTTGGCTCGTTGATAATTCTTTCTACTTCTAATCCGGCAATCTTACCAGCATTTTTAGTAGCTTGTCTTTGAGCATCGTTAAAGTATGCTGGAACAGTAATTACAGCTTTAGTAACTTTTTCTCCTAAATAACTTTCAGCATAATCTTTAATGTATGATAAGATCATAGCGGAAATTTCTTCTGGAGTATATTTCTTTCCTTCTAGTTCTACTTTTTCATCTGTACCCATTTTTCTTTTTATTGATGATACAGTGTTTGGATTTGTTAATGCTTGTCTCTTAGCTGATTCTCCAACTATTTTTTCTCCTTTTTTGAAGGCTACAACAGAAGGTGTCGTTCTTCCTCCTTCTGGATTTGGAATTACTTTTGCAGTTCCTGCTTCCAATACAGCAGCACATGAATTAGTTGTACCTAAATCTATACCTATTATTTTACTCATAAATAATCTCTCCTTTTAATTTTGATTTATTTTTACTGAGGCAGGTCTTATGACTCTGTCTTTTAGTTTATATCCTTTTAATAGAACTTCAATAACTTCTTCATCTTGCTTTCCATCAACATGATCAGTTAATAAAGCTTGTTCTTGAGTTGGATCAAAGATTTCTCCTACTCTATTTATTTCTTCAACCCCAAATTTTTTCAAGGTATCAGTCAAGGAACTATACATCATTTTAAATCCAGCTAAGAATTTAGAAAGTTCATCAGTTAAATCATTATCATCTAACTTAATAGCTCTTTCAAAATTATCTACTAAATTTATTAGTTCCATAATTAAACTTTGATTAGCATATTTTAATAAATTAGCCGTTTCTTCATCTTTTCGTCGTCTATAATTTATTAATTCAGCTTGAGCTAGCTTTACTTTATCAGTTAAAGCTTTGTTTTCATCTTCTAGTCTTTTTATTTTATTAGAAGCTTCTTGTAATTTAGCTTCATTTTCACAACAGGCATCATTTTTTTGAGCCTCACCTGCATTTTCATATTGACTAGGAGCAACATTTTCTTGGCTGCATTGACATGCTCCAGCAGCACATGGGCTTTCTTGACCAGAAGGGCATTCTTTGTTTAATTTTTCTTTATCCTCTTGATTCATTTTTAGGCCTACCTTTCTATATTGTCTTTCATGTACTCTAGCATAGAGACAACTCTTTCATATTCCATTCTTTTTGGTCCGATTATGGCTATTGTACCTTCATCATTTCCAGTTTTAAAAGTTGTCTTTATTACTGTTACATCACTATCAATGTTATTTTCATTACCAATGTATACACGGATGTTATTATCACCATCTTCTGTGATATCACGAAGTAGTTTTCTGTCTTCTAGTTTATTAAAGACATTTTTAATTTTGGTAATGTTTGAACTAAATTCAGGTTGTTCCAATATTTTATTTCTACCTACTATATTTATCTCTTGATTAGTAAAATCATTAAAGACATGATAGAAGGCATTGTATAGTTGTTCGTGTTGTTTAACATAGTTACCTATAATTGGCTTTATTTCATATTCCAACTTGGCACTAATCTCATCAATTGGGGTACCTGATATTAGGTTGTTGATAAGGCTAACTGTTTTTTTAACTTCATCTAAGGAAATACCTTGTAACTTAATGTTACGATGTTCTACATGGCCTTTATCAGTAACTATAATAACAATCATACTAGATTCATCAATTGGTACTACTTCTATTTGTTTTAGAAGATTCTCATGTGATGTACTTCCTAATACTACCGTTGTATAGTTTGTTATATCTGATATAACCTGTAAACTTTTAGTTATTACATCGGATAAAGCAAGTTGTTGATTTTTGAAAACTATTTGTAGCTTTAACATATCTTCAGCATTCATTTTCTTTAATTCCATCAAGTTGTCAACGTAATAACGGTAACCAAGTTCACTTGGCACCCTTCCAGATGAGGTATGGGTTTTTTCTAGTAGCCCAGCATCCTCCAAAGCAGCCATTTCATTTCTAATTGTGGCACTTGAACATCTCAAAGTTTTTGATATTACTTTAGAGCCAACAGGCTTTGCTTCTTTGATATACCTTTCTACTATTAACTTTAGAACTTTATTTTGTCTATCAGTTAACATTTTCTCAACCTCCTAGCACTACTATTATACAAGTGCTAATTGTATTGTATGACTTTTTTTAGCACTTGTCAATAAAATGTGCTAATTTTTTTATTATTTTTTTCTTAATAAAATTAAAAAAAATAAAGTAGTCTTTTTAACTACTTTATTCAGCATTTATTATGTAGAAGCGTTGAGAAAAACTAGCACTTTGATACTTACTTAAAATAAGGCTGCCACTAGTTAAACCAAAGTTACTTTGGCTTGTTGCTAGATACGTTTGATTATTAGAATCAGATGTAGGTTGAACGTATGGTTTAATTCTATAAGTTCCATCGTGTAAAGGTATAATTTCCCATTTTGTCCAGTTGTATTGATCATCATAGGAACTTGATGTATTGATGTTGGAGTTAGCTTGACCTTTATTATCAACAATCTGCATAGCTTGATTTGATTCTCTTTCTACTAATTTATAGTATGTTGAATCGACCTTGGTAATAGTCCATTTTTGAAGATTAGAACCATTAATTTGGTTTAGGCCGACCATTCTTTTAAATTTGGAAGTAGCATCGTTACTATCCTCATAACTATTTAAAGCTGTTATAGCAGAGGTAGATGGTGCTAAGCTTGAGAAAATATAATATGTTCCATTTGGAATCTCTTCTGTTATACTAGGGTCCCAGGCTGTTATATGAATACCTTCAGCACCTTCAGGCATACTATATTCGCCTTCGCTAGGTGTTGATATTAAACTTTGCCAGGTACCACTAGAAGATTTTACTTCTAAGGTATGATTACTTAGGATGCGTTCAGATGTTGCTAAGGTGTCTCTTTTTATATGCCATACAGCAATTTCGTCTAAGTTATTATCTTGTCCTAAGTCTATTTCTTTACATGATACTGTTCCATATGTTCCAGTTTGTTCTATGGAGTCTAGTTTGCCATCTCTTGTTGTATCAGTCGTTAATTTAGCAACATTTACACCATCTTTAATAGCCTGAATTTCAACCCATTGAGGGGAAGTTTTTGTACTATAACCAGTTCCAGAAACACAATCTTTTATATATCTTACATTTTCTAATTTTGAATTCTTCTTAGTAGGTGGATTATCTTTAGAGTTCACGTAGATTAGTTCTATCTTGGCTTTTCCGGAGAATGAATTGGAATTTTCTGCCATCTTACCGTTAATAAAGTAACGATTATTAGTATTAGCATTATCGGAATTTACTCCAGCATAACCAGAAATAAATGAAGACCCACCGCCACCAGGTTGGTTAGAAGCACCTCCTGCTCCGCCAAAGTAGCCAGCTCCACCACCGGAACCATTGCTGGTGGCATCTCCTCCAATACCTAATCTACCAGCGGCTCCACCTGTTGGGCTAGTACCACCTGAAGTTTGTGTTGCTCCATTATCAACAGCTGCAGAATAAGTTTCTATACTGCCACCATTTTGACCACTAGCATTTTGAGTAGCTCCACTACCACCTGATGCCACCATGATTCTAGTTTGAAGAGAGCTTGCGTCATTCCAAGTACCAGATACTAGTCTAACATCTGTTGCTCCTCCGCCACCAGCGGCATTATTAGAACCTTTACCGCCACCATTAGCACCACCAGCAGTAGAAGAAGGTTTGGTACCAACATAAAAATAAAGAGCTTCATTTTCTTCCAAATAAATTACTCCTGAAGTATAAGCACCAGCACCACCTTTGTTGCCACCAACATCGCCACCACTTGCTCCCCATAGTTCTATCTTATACCAACCAGCTTTACCATATGGTACTATAAATTCTTGAGAAACTGCTGAAGTAGTATCTGTTGCAGAAAATGTTGTTGTGGTCAGACTATACCTATTCAACTCTTCTTCTATAGTAGTAACTAAATCTTTACTGTTATGACGATTTGAAGCCATTATGCCCATTAGCAAAACAACTATTAAAAGCACCATAATTAATAAAGAATATAATACAGTCGAAATAGCAAAGCCTTTATTGTTTAGCTTTTTCATCTCATCAACCCCTATTGTAACTAATATAAATCTATTTTATCATATTTTTTATAATAACAACCCATTTATCACCATATTTTTTTTCTTTTATTTTTTCATATGTTGTTGGATAAACTATTTTATCTAAACTACTACTTTCACAAACAATAATTCCTTCGTCTTTTAATAGGCTATATCTTGATATATAATCAATACTTATTTTAATGCAATCAGTGTCATAAGGAGGATCTAGGAAAATAATATCAAACTTTATATTTTTACTTGCTAAATCTTCTATTGCTGATCTGTAATCACTTTTAATAACTTGACAAGAAGTAATACCAATATTTTTAATATTTTTTTGGACTGTATCAATCGCTATTTTGTTATTATCAACGGCATAAGCCTTAGCAGCACCTTCACTTAAGGCTTCTAAGGCTAGAGAACCACTACCGGTAAATAAATCAAGTACTGTACTTTCAGGGATATATTGCTGAATAGTCGCAAAAAGACTTTCTTTTACCCTATCCATTGTAGGACGCGTACCATTAATATTATAACCTTCTATATTTCTACCTTTATAGATTCCACTAATTATTTTCATATACCGCACTTACCTTTGTTACTTATTTTCTTTAATTTAGAGTTTATTTGTAGTATTAAAATATTTAATTCCGTTTCAGCTTTTTTATATTCCTTATATAATTCATTAGAAGTTATTTCTTCTTTTAGGCTCTCCTTTTTAGTTTGGTTATATAATTTTATTTTATTTGATAATTCTTTATTTTCTATGACCTTTAAATTAAGTGACTTAATACTTTTTACTTCTTCAGTATTATCAAGACATACTTTTAAGGCCTCTATTTTTTCAATTAACTCTTCCATATATTAATTTTATCATATATTTTATTTTAATACATCTATAAAATTACTAATTATATCTATTCCTTGAGATAGTTTTTTTATTCTATCCTCAGTTGTTAGTTTATAATGCTTTTTGGCTAATTCCTCAATAATAGGTATGCTACTTCGATTACGATTTAATTGCTTATACCAAGAAGGGTCTTCTCTTAAGTAATTATATACAGTACGGTTATTTTTAATATAATTTATTGTATATAAGTCCATATTTAATCCTCAAAATATTTATATAAAGGTCTAGGCTCATAACTTTCTTGTTGTCTGGTTGATGATTGGCCTATTCCAATATCCTGTAATAATCCTATTGTTTTTTGAAGATTATTAACACCTTTCTGGACAGAATCTAAATCTATATTTCTTACCATATTCATTAGATCCTTAATTGTTGCGGTACTGGTTGTAGTTGTAGTTGCTGTTTTTGATACTTGACTTAAAGTATTAGAAAAATAATCTGACCAGACTTTATTATCTTCACCATATATTTCATATAATTCATATAACTTTTGCCAGGAAGTAGTATTATTTATTACCTGAGTTGCTAATTCAGGATGGCTTTTTGCAAATACTTTAAATGTTTCTTTTGACATATTTATCACCTATATAATTTTATGTTTTTTAAAAATAACAAATGACAAATTAAAAAGACTTGTTTTTTATGCTTTATTGGATCAATTGGGCTTAAAAAACTCATCTTTTAATTTTAAAGATGAGTTTATTTTTGGTTTTATTTTATTTTTTCTTTTGGACTTTCTATTAAGGACTCGTTTTGCAATTCTTGAAGTAAAAAGCTTTTTTCTTCTTTCAAGGCACCTATTAATTCATTATTTTCTCCTGATTTATTACTATCATATTTTTTTATGTAGGAAGCGATGGTCATGGTTTGAAGAGCAGCTGTTGTTAGGGCCATAGGTAGTAAAAACTTACTGCTACTACTTACCAAGGAAAGACCACTTAAAGTAAATATAGCACCTGTTTTAATTTTTCCCATAATTGTTGAAGATGGTTTATTGTCAGACATTTTTTGCTTTAAATTTATACTGGCAATTACTCCTTCTAGGGCAGTATTTACTAAAAGATAAGGATTATTTATACTTCCAGCTAATAATAGTGTACCAACGTATATTTTGTCAGTTACAGCGTCTAAGTCGGCACCTAATTGGCTAGAAAGATGCCATTTACGAGCAATGTAGCCATCTAACATATCAGTTAGACCAAAACCAGCCGCTGAGATAATAGTTGCTTTGGTATTACCAGAAATAGATGCTGGTAGTATTACTAAGGGAGATAATAAGCGAGCAAATGTTAGAATGTTTGGTATTTGTTTATGTCTTTGACCTGGTGTTCTTAAATCAGTTAAGGCACTTGAAAATTCCTCTTTGTATTTTTTTAAAATTTCTTCAGTAGTCATATTCCCCTCCAAATATTTGATATATACCTTACCACTTTTTATGTTATTTGCAAGAAAAATATGAAAAAACTACTTTGTATTATACAAAATAGTCTTTTTTAATATCTATAATTAGTTTAGAAAATCATCAATAGTCATTAGACGATCATCAATTTCTTTTAATGATACTCTTTCTCTTTTAGGTGTTGATTCTTTGAAAGCAAACTTTTCAGATGCATTATCGTCTACTTGCTTATTTAAGTTATCATTATCTATACTATTGGTATTATCAGATGATTGGATATTTACTTGTTCTTTGGTACTTCTAACTAAGGCAGCAACTAGATAAGCATCAATTAGTTTTTGTTTAGATATTTGACTACCAATAGAATAACGATCACTTATAGGTAATTCGGTTAATTTAATAGTAGTTATATCTTCACCCTTTAGCCCAACATAATTTTTAGAGTCTGTTATAAATGTTTTAATTATGTGATATGGATTAGTTTTAACTTCTCTTATAACTTGTAGGCCTCTACGAGCTCTAGATGAGATTTCGAATTCACTTAGTCTAACTCTTTTACCAGTGGATTTATCAGTAATAACTGAGATATATTCATCTGTAGATGGATCATAATTATTAATTGAAATTAAATTATCATCTTTTAATTTTATAGCTTTAACACCGGCTGCTTTAACGCCAACAAGTGGTACTTCATCAGTTTTAAAAGATAAGCCATAACCGGAATCGGTTGTTAAGAATAGATAATTTTGCTTTTCTATAAAAGCACTAATTACGGCATCATCATCTTTTAGTTTTATACAACTAGTAGCTTTAGAGTAGCGTTGTAGTTTAAAGTCTTTTAACTTACTACGTTTTATCATACCGTTACGAGTTGCAATTATAACATTACTGTTTGAATCAAAATTATAAGCAGGAAGAGCTGAGACAACAGTCTCATCTTGAGCTAATTCAATTAAATTACTAACGTGCTTTGGCATATCTTTCCACTTTAAATCTGGTATAGTATGAACTGGAATGTGAAGATAGTTACCAGCGCTTGTAAATAAAAGAATTGTATCAGTAGTGTTCATTTCATAGATTCCTAAAATATAATCATTTTCTTTTATAGTTATATCTTCTGGATTTGAAGCTGTATAACTACGGAAAGATGTTCTCTTGATATAACCATCTTTAGTTACCATAACAACGACATCTTCTTTAGGAATCATGGCCATAGTATCTATTTTTATTTCTGTTATTTCATTTCTTATTTCAGTAATACGTGGCGTATCATATTCTTTCTTGACATCTTGAAGATCTTTTTTCATAACTGATTTTAAAATTTCCTCATTACCAAGAATAGCTGTTAGGCCATTGATTATTTTTTCAAGAGAAGCTTTTTCATTTTCTAAAGCCACTACATCAGTATTAGTTAATCTATATAGTTGCAATGTTACGATAGCCTCAGCTTGTATTTCCGTAAAGTCAAATTCTTTTACTAAGTTATCTTTAGCATCAGTTTTATTTTTACTGGCTCTTATTACTTTAATAACTTCATCTAGAATAGAAATACATTTAATTAAACCTTCAACAATATGATATCTAGCTTTAGCATGCTTTAAATCGAACTCTGTTCTTCTTTTTACAACTTGTCTTTGATGAGCTATAAAAGCATCTAGAGCAGCAGCTAAACCTAGAAGTTTAGGCCTTCTATTAACAATTGCGACAACATTAAAGTTGTAGGCAATTTGCATATCTGTATTTTTTAATAAATAGTTAATGATTAAATCAATATTGGCATTTTTCTTAACGTCTATTACTACACGAACATCAGCAGCTGATTCATCTCTTACTTCAACAATACCATCTATTTTTTTATCAATTCTTATTTCATCAATCTTTTTTACCATTAAGGCTTTGTTTACTTCGAATGGTATTTCAGTTATGACGATTGAAGTTACTGATTTCGATTCTTCAATTTGATATTTACTTTTAACAATAATTTTACCACGGCCGGTTTCATAAGCTTGTCTTATACCCTCAAGTCCTTCTACTACTCCACCAGTTGGAAAGTCGGGTCCTTTTACAAATTTCATTAAAGTATCAAGTTCACAGTTTGGGTAATCAATTCTATGAATAGTGGCATCTATTATTTCCGTTAAATTATGCGGTGGAATATTAGTGGCATAACCAGCAGAAATTCCTTGAGCTCCGTATACTAAAAGAGCTGGAAACCTAGCTGGTAGAACAGTTGGCTCAACAGTTGTGTCATCGAAGTTTGGAGAAAACTCTACCGTATCTTTATCGATATCTCTAAGCATTTCATTGCTTATCTTAGAAAGACGGGCCTCAGTATAACGATAAGCAGCCGGACTATCACCATCAATTGAACCATTATTTCCATGCATATCAATATATGGTAGTCTAGTTTTCCATGGCTGAGACATTCTGACCATGGCATCATATATGGAAGTATCACCATGTGGATGGTAATTACCAATAACATCTCCAACAGTTTTAGCACTTTTTCTATAACCTTTATCATAAGTATTTTTTTCCTTATGCATTGAATATAGAATACGACGTTGAACAGGTTTTAGACCATCTCTAGCATCAGGTATGGCACGATCTTGGATTATATATTTAGAATAACTACCAAAACGTTCTCCCATTATGTCCTCTAAAGTATAATCAAAAATTTTTTCAATTACTTCTTCTGTTTGCGTTTTACTTTTCGCCATAATTTCACTACTTTCTAATCTTTAATATTTTTACTTTTAACTAAGCAATAAAAAGTGTTTTTATTCTTGAATTTTATAATTATCTTCTAGTGAAAACTCAACGTTTTCTTCAATCCATTCTTTTCTTGGAGGAACATCGTCTCCCATAAGGATTGATACTCTTTTTTCAGCTAGTTGAGCATCCTCAATATTTACTCTAATTAAAGTACGACTTCCTGGTTTCATAGTTGTTTCACATAGCTGATCAGCATTCATTTCACCAAGACCTTTATATCTTTGAATTTCACATTTTTTACCCTTTGATTTTTCTTTCATTTCATCTACTGTATAAGCATATTCAATATTTTTACCACTTTGAATTTTAAATAGTGGTGGTAGGGCTACAAATAGTCTACCATCTTCAATAAGAGGACGCATGTAACGATAGAAGAAAGTTAAAAGAAGGCATTGGATATGACCACCATCTTCATCAGCATCACTCATGATAATTACTTTAGAATACTCACAATCTTTTATATCAAAATTTTGTCCATAACCGGCACCTATGGTATAAATCATTGTATTAATTTCTTCATTGCGAAGTATTTCATCTTCTTTTGTTTTTTCGGTATTAAGTACTTTACCACGAAGAGGTAGGATAGCTTGATATTTACGATCCCTACCCTGTTTTGCTGAACCACCAGCTGAATCTCCCTCGACTAGGAATAATTCTTTTTTATCTTTATCCTTACTTTGAGCTGGAGCTAATTTTCCAGATAAGGATCTTTCTTCTTTCTTTTTAGCCGTTCCTTTTCTGGCGTCTTCACGAGCTTTTCTAGCAGCTTCTCGTGCTATTTTACTTCTTAAACTCTTATTAATTATTTCGGTAGCAATGGCCTTATTCTCTTCTAAATAAACACGCATTTGTTCTGTGACAAGAGCTTCTACGGCAACTCTAGCTTGAGGTGTTCCAAGTTTTCCTTTTGTTTGACCTTCAAATTGTAAAATATTTTCTGGTATCTTTAAACTGATGATTGCAGTTAGACCTTCACGAACATCGCTACCCTCTAAAGATTTGTCTTTGGCCTTAATGAAGTTATTGTTTTTAGCATAATCATTAAATACCTTGGTTAAAGCTGTTTTAAATCCTACTTCGTGAGAACCACCATCAATTGTTTTAACGTTGTTGACAAAACTTACAATATTTTCATTGTATGTATCAGTATATTGTAAGGAAATTTCAATATCCATCTTTTCTTTTTGACCAGACATTGTTAGTACTTTATGAAGAACATTTTTACCTTTATTTAAATCTTCAACAAACTCTTCAATTCCTCTTTCGTAATGGAACTTAGCACTTCTTTCATCTTCTTCATCTACTACTTCAATAGTTATTCCTTTTAGAAGAAAGGCACTTTCTTGCATCCTCTCACAAATTGTTGTATAAGAAAAATTTGTAGTAGTAAAGATTTCATCATCTGGTAAAAATCTAACTGTGGTACCGGTTTTATTAGTAGTACCAATCTTTTTTAGGGGAACAGCTACATGACCACCATTTTCAAAACGTATATAACTTTCTACTTTATCTCTTTTTATAGTTACTTCCATCCATTTTGATAAGGCATTTACTACACTTGAACCAACACCATGCAACCCACCGGATACACGGTAACCTTCACTTTCAAATTTTCCACCAGCGTGAAGGACGGTATAGATTACCTCAGGTGTTGATTTACCCGATGAATGCATACCTGTTGGTACACCTCGACCATGATCTTCTACACTTACTGATTTGTCCTTGTGAATAGTAATTTTAATATAATTACCAAATCCATTGATAGCCTCATCTATCGAGTTGTCGACTATTTCCCATACTAGATGGTGTAAACCTCTTTTATCGGTTGATCCTATATACATTCCTGGACGCTTTCTAACGGCGTCAAGACCTTCTAGTATTTTAATAGACGAGTCGTCATATTTTAATGTTGCCATCTTATCACTCCTAATATCTAACTATATGTTATTATAACGAAAATACCTTTTCTTTTCAATCGTACTTTACTTTTTTTTACAATTTTTACTGTGTAAAAGAGAAAATAAAGACTAATAATTTAATCTTTATTTTCTCTACTTCTAAAACTAATAATTTTGGTTTTGGTGGTTGGAGACTTATTCTCAGGTTTTTTTATTCTAAAAGGATGAAGTTCATAACTTAAATTTTCCTCTTCAAATATTGAATCAAGCATGTCTAACTTTAGAGAAAATGGTACATAGTCCCAATGTTTAAAGGCACTTATAATATGAGGTTTATCTAAGGTACAAATGCCGTTTATCGCCATTAGGTTAAAGGCAGCTTCTATATATGAGCTGGCAAAGGCATAGTTAGAATAATCATGGTGATATTCTAACATATCGTTGCGAAATTTTGTAGAAAGACTTGTTAGAATCCTAGATATGGTATCGGAAGCAAAGCTAATCGTATCTATATCTAGAAAGTCGCCTATGTTGCTACCCATGATGCTTAAACATATTAGGGTTCCAATATTTTCAGGATTAGAAATATCAAAATGTTCTATTCTATCACCAACATCTAGGCGTCTTTGGATAAAATAATCATCTTCAGTAGGCTCTAAGTTCTTTCTAATAATTCCAAAAAAATATTTATTAGCTCCTTCATCTACTCTCGATCTAGCAAACTCTTCACCTATTGCTTTTTGGAGATCTTTGGAAAGAAAAAAGCAACTTTTTAATACAGCTTTAGCATCATTTTCATCAAATGTTCTCTTATCACATAGTAATAAATAATTTCTAATTTGATAAATTAACATTTTAATAATTGTTTCCCTACTTTTTGTAAGCGTTTTACTTATTTCTTTATAGTAATTGGCATTTATTAAATAAAGAAATTGATTTATATTTATACCGTTTTCTATGGTTATTTCTATATCATCTTCAGCAAAAATAGGTTCAATTTCTTTAAAGAAAAGAACTGTTGAGGAAGTTATTACTCTATCAAGTTCATTTTTTTCTAGTTCTAGAAGAGCCATTTGACATTCATGATGTTTTCGTCTTTCTTCTAATTCTGTCATGTTATCAGTCCTCCAATCTGCTTAATTATTTTAGCAAACATTTTATAGTTTAACAATACTGGGTTAATCTAATTTTAACAAAAGATAAATTAGAAAATGTTATTAATTAAAAAATCACTTACAAATAAAAAAATTAGAGTTTCCTCTAATTTAAATTTCTTTTTCTAGGCATTCACAAGTTTCTTTAGCAGCATCTTCCATCATCTTTTTCATATTTTTCATTGCTTCAGGATTTTTCTTCATATACATATATCCAGCTATTGTCATGCCACCTAGTATACCTGCAGCAATCATTCCTTTAATCATGCCATTTTTCATTACAAATATCACCTCTACTTCTATTATGCGATGATATTTTTTATTTTATACCGTTAATTAAAAAGTCTTTAATAGATGTTCTTCTAATATCTGTATTAGTATTAGAAACGGCGATATCTAAGGCTGTTAAGTCACCTATTAGATACAAATATTTTTTACTTCTAGTTATACCTGTATATACTAATTTACGATATAACATCTTATTATAATTTTTAATAATTGGCATTATAACAACATCAAATTCACTTCCCTGTGCTTTGTGAATTGATATAGCATAAGCTAGACGAAAACTTTGAAAGTTAGATGGCGTATATTTTACTACATTACCATCATAGTCTATATAAATTTCTTTTTTGGGTGATGTTAATATTTCATCTATTATACCAATATCACCATTATATACATTTTCATCAGGCATATTAGTTAATTGAATTACTTTGTCTCCTTCTCTAAATGTCACTTCACCTATTTTTAATTCTTTTTTAGTAGGAGATTTTTTATTAAAAATATTTTGAAGCTTATTATTTATTTCATCTATTCCGGCTATGGTCTTATACATAGGAGCTAAGATTTGAAATTTTTTATATGATATGTCTTTATAGGTATTGGAAATTTCAATTATATTAGGGATAACTTCACTAGCTTCACAGTTTATAAAAGTTAAATCAGCAGCTTTATTAAAGACTTCTCTATTAATAGAGCCCGCTCTAATATCATAGGCAAGAGAAGTAATATTGGAGTCTTTTCCTTGGCGATAAAGTTCTTTTAATTTAACTACTTCTAATTTTTCACTAGAAATTAAATCGTGAAGAATTTGTCCAGGACCAACTGATGGTAATTGATGATCATCACCAACCATGATTATTTTACAGTTAGCAGAGATTCCTTTTAATAAACTGGCAAGTAAATAAGTATCAATCATACTAGCTTCATCTAGTATTACTAATTCTACTTTACTTTTATTATACTCATTTACTTGAAATTTATTGGTTTCTTTTTGCCATTTTAAAAATCTATGAATAGTTGAGGATTTAAGATTGGTAGATTCACTCATACGTTTGGCAGCACGACCGGTTGGTGCTAAAAGAGCTATACGGTCTTGAAGATCACTATACGAAAGTTTATTTAGTTGTCGATACAATTCTGTTATACCTTTCATGATAGTGGTTTTACCAGTACCTGGGCCACCTGTTATAATTAGGAAATCTCTCTCACAGCTTTCCTTGATAGCTTGCTTTTGCTCAGCATTATAAGTTATTCCATAAAATAATTCTAAATCTTTAAGCTTACTTTCTAACTCTTTTTCAATGTGAGGAGCATTTCTATTTAAAAGTCTAATTCTTTTAGTAATAAGAGTTTCAGCTTCATACATCTCAGCTAAATATATTTTTTCATCTTTTAAAACAATTCTTACGTCATTTAAAAGACTGTTAAGGGCTTCCTGCCACTCATCTTCTGTTATAGGGATTGTTAAAACCTTAGGTAGTAATGGCAATAGTTCTTCTTTATAGTAGTAACTATGACCATAAGTATTACTAAGCTCGTTCATTATATAAATGATAGCAGCTTTTACTCTAATAAGAGCATTCTTTGCAATATTCATCTTTAGAGCTACAGTATCTACTTTTTTAAAATTAATATCAAGTATATCATATATTAATTGATAAATATCTTTATTAATTACAGCTTGTGTTTCTTTTTTATAAAAGTTATAGATTAACATAGAATCTTTAGTTGAAAAACCAAGTTCCCCTAAATATAGAATGGTCTCATAGGAAGATTCATATTCTTTTAATTTTTTATGTAGAGTATCAATATTAGCCTTAGTAATGGTTGGTATTAGTAAAAGATTATCAGGATTTTCGATGATTATTTTTAAAGTATCTTTACCTAAAACATCAACTATCTTTTTAGCTTTTTTCTCACCTATACCAGTAAACAAGCCACTTGTTAAAAATTCAATTATAGAATCTTTTTCTTCTGGACGACAACGTTCATAACTATCTACTTGAAACTGTTCCCCATATTTTTCATGTTCTACTAATTTACCAAAAAAAAGATAGGTATCAATATCATTAAGTTCATGAAAATAACCAGTAAAAGTTATGGTTCTACCAATATAGTCAGCTAGGCGCTCATCGTTGGTATCAATTACTTTAAAAATACCAATATTATATCCAGCTTGGCTTTGATAGATACTTTTACGATAATTTCCCTTAATGTATGTTCCCATCTTTTCCTCCTAATATTATTCTGCTATGCAGTATGGATATTCTATTTTAGTTATTGTAACTTTAACAAAAGTATTATGCTCTAACTCCTTCATTATTTTAACGTGTAAATAATTGCCTGTATGGCCAAAAGAAGCACCATCTTTACTTTCTTCAATTAAGACTTCAACTTCTTTATTTAAGTATTCATTGAAGTAAGACATTTCTAGTTCTTTTGATACTTCTAGTAGACGTCTAGCTCGACGTTTTTTCTCTTCACTAGGAACATGATTTGGCAGTTCAATAGCCTTAGTTCCTTGTCTTTCACTATATGGAAAAACATGAATTTTAGAAAGTTTTAGTTTTTGACAAGTTTTGATTGTTTCTTCAAACATTTCTTCTGTTTCGCCCGGGAAACCTACAATTACATCTGTAGTTATAGATATATTAGGACGTATTTTTCTTATTTTAGCAATTATTTCAAAGAATTTTTCTAGATTATACTTTCTATTCATAAGTTTTAAAATTTCATCACTTCCCGCTTGAAGAGGTATATGAAGGTGATCAACTATAATAGGATTTTCTTTTATTACTGATAAAACCTCATCTGTTAATTCAGTTATTTCTATTGAAGAAATTCTAAGACGTATTAAACCTGGTATTTTTACGATTTGACGTAAAAGAGAGGCAAAGTTAGTATCTAGATCAACACCGTAGTTACCAGTATGAATTCCAGTTAAAACAACTTCTTTATAACCATTTGCGGCTAATTCAGTGATTTCACTAATAACTTTAGTAGCCTCTTTACTACGACATTTACCTCTAACAAAAGGAATTATACAATAACTACAAAAGTTCTCACAACCGTCTTGAATTTTAACGAATGCTCTAGTACGACCTGGAAAATTAGTAATATACATATCCTCAAATTGACTTTTTGAATCACTATAGAGTTTTATAATCTTTTCTTTTTTAGCAAAGTACTCATCCAATAAATTAACTATTTTAGACTTATCTTTATTTCCTAATACAATATCTAGTCCTTCGATGTTATAGTCCTTGTTAGCTTCTATAAAACACCCCATAGCAACAACACAGGCATCAGGATTTTTTTTAATGGCATTACGAATCATTTTGCGAGACTTTATATCACTAGTATTAGTTACAGTACAAGTATTAATTATATAAACATCACATACATCATCAAATGATTTAATTATGTAGCCAGACTCTTTCAATAAATTTGTAATGTATTCACTTTCATACATGTTAACCTTGCAGCCTAATGTTAATATACCAACACTACGCATATTAATCACCACTTTCTTTAAATTCCTGATACCAATTATTAAGAGTATCTTTTACTTCTACATAGGCATCATGGCTTTTTTCTTTAATAGTATTTACTGTAGGAAGAGCATTTTCTTTTACCCTTTTTATATCATCTTCAATTACAGTAGTTGTATTATTATAAGCCTCTTCACCTACAGCTTCTTTGTATTCTTCCTTAATTTTATCTTTAATATTTTTAGCCTCATTTATAACATTTTTAGAAATAGTTTTAGATGTTGTAGCAATCTTTTCTTTATATCTTGGACTTTTTGCTTCTAGTTTGTTATCTAGAGCAACATATATATTTATAATACGCTCTTTAGCCTCATTAGATAGATCTTTAAAAGATGTATTACAAATTTTACCATCATAAAATATAAAATCAGTTATTAAAATGAAATATGATTTTAATTTATTTTCTTCTTTTTCTGTTACTTCTTGACTAGATACTATTTCACTACTAATGTTTTCAATATACTCATTATAAGTAGTTGAATTATTTTCCTCTACTTCAGCTTTTTCTATAGTTTCTTTAGATATAGATTGATAATTATTTTTACTTTCTGATTGCTTTAAAATGATATTATGAGTAGTCCATGTAAAACCTATTAAAATTATGCAAGTTATAGTTAATAATAAATCCTTCATATACTCTCCCCCTTTTTTGTTTTGCTACCATACTATATCATAAATCGCCTTATTTTTCAATTATCTATATATCTATATATATTGTACTAAAATAAAGATGAGATTTAATAATAATTTTTAGTAATTTTAATAAAAAGAAAAAGCTCAGAAGTATCTGAGCTAGTCTAAATTCTTTTGCAGATCTTTTAGAGTCATTAAGAATTCATTAGTTTTCTTTATCTCTTCATCAAGTTTTTCATAATTAGCAGTATTTTCAAGCTCTAGAGCTGTTTGACTTTGATCTTTTTCAATTCCATATACAGGGGAAATTATAGGAGAACTTGTATAGTGTTTATAGGCTGTTGCGGAATTTCTAGCCTCTTTGGCATTAATAGTATAAAAGTCGTCCATTGTTAATTTACTTTCTGGTAAGGTAATATTTTGATTAGTTAAATCCTCTGTTATAGGTTCTATTGTTGGTTGTGGTTCTATTTCTGTAGTTATTGGTTCTACTAGTTCTTCTTCTAGTGACTCTTTTACTTTTCTTTCTAAATCTTCTAGGCAAATTGGCTCATTACCTTCATCAGCGTATTGAGTTAATTCATTATTTTCATACATCTTTTTGCCTTTTTCTAGAAGTTCTTCTAAACTGATAATAGCTTCTTTTTCTTGCATTTCTTCATAACTAGTTAAATCTATATTTTTAGGGCCTTCTTGCTCAGCTTGGGCTAATTCCTCAGTTAATTTTCTTAATTCTTCTTGAGCTTCAGTTTTATTTGGTTCCGCATCAGTATAATCTAATAATTCAGCAGTTTCTTGAGTATTTGATTCTTCAGATAATTCAGTAGGCGCTACATGTTCTTCTTCTGAAGTAATTAATTCTACTTTTGAATCGTTATTAGCGTCTATTAATTCCTCACTTGTTACTACTTCTTGAGGAGCAAATTCTTCTTCATTAGCCTCTATTGTTTGTTCTGACATGATAGTATCTACAACAGGTTCTTCTAAAACTTCTGGCTCTACTACAGTTGGAGAAATGGAAGGCAAAGCTTCTAAGACAGGTTCGACATAAACCATGTTGCTTTCTTTAGCTTCTGGAATGATAGCAATCTCTTCTTCTCTTTCCTTGGATAATTCATAGTTAATATTTTCAACTAATCTATTCAATTCTTTAGTGTTATGTCTTTGTTTTCTCTTATAATAATATTTATCTATTAAATGGATTATAAAGTATAAAAAGCAAGCTACTGCTACAACAATATATACCATTATTATTTCTTTGGAAGTTAAAAATTCGATTAATTCATTCATTATGTCCACCTCTAATATAAGAATAGCACATGTATATTTCTAATGAAAGGTTGTTTTCTATTTTAGAGAGTATTTAATTACTACTTTACAGATTATTTTTACAACTTTTTACATTTGTTCGATTGACACTTTATGTACATCATCTTGCTATCTTTATACATATAATATTAGCATATAATTTATTATTTGGATATAACTTTTTTTAATTTTTCATATATTTTAATATGAAAGAGAAATTTATTAAATCAACATTTATTCTTTTGATTGGTGGCTTTTTTACAAAAATCTTAGGTATGATTATTAAGATTGTAATGAGTAGAATGATTGGTACTGAGGGATTAGGACTATATATGCTAATACTACCAACTTTCTCATTATTTATTGGACTTAGTCAATTTGGAATGCCTATTGCTTTATCAAAACTTATTGCAGAAGATAAGAAAAATAATAAGAATTTGTTTTTCTCTATACTATTAGTAGTTCTATGTGTAAATTTACTTTTAATATTTATTATTATTTTAAGTGCTCCTTTTTTAGCAGTAAGACTTTTACATAATAGTGGTGCTTATCTTGGTATTTTAGCTATTGCTTTAGTAATTCCCTTTACTAGTATTTCTAGTATTTGCCGTAGTTATTTTTTTGGTAAGGAAAGAATGGCTCCTCATGTAATTTCAAATATATTAGAAGATATTGTGAGATTATTTTTAATGGTTATTGGAATACCTTTTTTTAGGAGTAAAGGTATTAATTATGCTGTTTGTTATATAGTTTTATCAAATATTATTAGTGAAGGTATTTCTATTTTGGTTTTATTTTTGTTTTTGCCAAAACATGTTGTTTTTAAAAGAAGTGATTTAGTACCTAATAGAGACTATATAAGAGATTCTTTATCAATTGGGATTCCTAATACTACGGGTAGATTAATTGGAAGTGTTGGTTATTTTTTAGAGCCTATTATCTTAACTTTTGTTTTATTAAAATGTGGTTATTCATCAGAATATATTACTACAGAATACGGTATTTTATCTGGCTATGTAATGCCATTAATTTTACTGCCATCATTCTTTACTAATGCTATCTCTCAAGCTTTGCTTCCGGTTATATCACGAGAATATGCGAACGGAAAAGTCATGACTGTTAGAGGAAAGATTAAGCAAGCTATAACAATATCTCTTATTATTGGGGTACCAGTTACAATATTTTTTATACTATTTCCAACTTTCTTTTTAAAAATAATCTATCATACTACTTTAGGTAAAAACTATGTTAGGGTATTAGCCCCCGTTTGTCTATTCCAATATATCCAGTCTCCTCTTGCTTCATGCTTAGATGCTATGGGTAAAAGTGGCGATGCAATGGTTGCAACTACATGGGGTGTTGTAGTTAGAAGTGTTTTATTATTCTTATTATCTTTTTTCAATATTGGTTTATGGGGACTTATTATAGCTGTTGCGATTAATGTTTTAGTTGTTACTTTTTATGACATTTGTAAAGTACGTAAATATTTAAAACGCTAGATTTTACTCTAGCGTTTAGTTGTAAATATATAATTCATGTTGACATCTTGTACAGGCAACATATAATAAATTTCTTTCATTCTTACGATAAGAATTATCACGATCATTATATATAATAACACTATCAAACTCTAAGCCCTTAGCTATATAGGATGGAATTATTATTAAATCCTTAGTAAAGACTTTGGTAGTAGCATCAACTAAAGATATTTTTAAATCATCTTTTAATAACTCATATAACTTAGAAGCTTCTTTATTATCTTTAGTAATTATTGCAGTACTTTTATAAGTAGATTGAAGATAATTTATATCGTTTATTAAACTTTCTTTTAGACAGGCTGTGTTTTTTCTAAAAACTACTGGTTTATTATTATCCTTACGGATAGCGTTAACATGATTAAGATTTAATATTTTGTTAGTATAAGCTATTATTTCTGGAGAGGAACGATAAGTTTTTAGTAACTCTAAGTATTTAGTTTCTCCTTTAAATAGATCTTTTAATTGGACTAGGCTATTGTAATTATAGTAAGGATTAATATTTTGATTAACATCTCCTAAAATAGTAAAGTCGGCTCGTTGAAATATTTTAGTAATGATTATATATTGTAGGCGATTATAATCTTGAGCTTCATCTATAACTACTTGTTTGATATTAGCTTCATAAGGAAAGCCTTCTAATACACCCTTTAAATAACTAAATAGTAAGGCATCTTCATAGTTGATAATATTTTTTTTTATAAAGGTATTTATTTCATGTTCTGATAGGGATAATTTACAATACTTACTAAGGAAGAAGTTTTTATATATTTCTTGATAGTCTTTAGTAAAATTAGCTTCCATCTTCATTAGTTTAGCGAAGGTCTTTATTTTTTTACCACTACCCTTATAAAAATTGGATGATAATCTTTTAGCCATTTCATCTAGGCGTTCAAATAAAGGAAGACGACTATATTTATTATGAAGCATTTCATTTAATTCTTCTTCAGTTACAATGTTTATATCATTTTCAATTACAGGTCCAGTAAAATGACATGATGATATATATTCAGCTAAATAATCATCAAGATCAGTAATTATTTGATCACTTTGTTTATATCTTACAAGAGTTGGATTTTCTTCTTTATAGGTGTAATATCTAGATACAAAGTCAGTATATGTTTCAACATCTTTATACTCTGTTATAAAAAATGATAAATAGTCATTAAAGGTTGTTTGAAGAGTATTGTTTTCACCAAGAGATGGTAAGACATCAGAAATATATTCAGTAAATATATTGTTAGGTGAAAATATTAAAATATTATTACTTGTTAAGTTTTTTAAACGATATAAAAGGAAAGCAATACGGTGTAGAGCTACTGTTGTTTTACCACTACCAGCTATTCCTTGAACAATTAGATTATTGTCTTCTAGGTTACGAATAACTTTATTTTGTTCTTGTTGAATAGTATTAACAACATTTTTCATCTTATCACTAGACTCAGTTGCTAAAACCTCTTGTAAAACGTCATCATCAATATTAAGAGAATTGTCAAATACACCAACTAGTTTATTATCTTCTATTTTGTATTGTCTTTTCCTTTTTAATTCGCCCTTATAAGTACCACCTGGGGCTTGATATTGACATTCTCCTATTTCATAGTCATAAAAAAGACTACATATAGGGCTACGCCAATCATAGAGAATGTTATTTAAATTAGCGTCTTTCAAATAAGTTAGGGAAAGATAAATGTTATATATTTTACCCTTATCATCTTTAAAAATTATAGAAGCAAAATAGGGTTTGTTTTTTATTTGACAAAGTTTTTTATAATAATCTTGTTTTTGAAGAGCTTTCTCAGTTTCACTTGAAGTAGCATTCATTACTTGTTGCATCTCCCCTTCGTCAAAACTATTTGCGTTTTCCCACATCATTTTTTTAAATTCAACTAGGTTTTCTTCATCAGTAATAACATCTTTTCCTAATGATGATAGCGTATCATTTAAAAGAAGTAGTACTTTCTGTAAGATCTTCTCTTCTATTTTATGATCTCTTTCACTGATTGCCATAAGTACCTCCCTATGTTTTATTTTTTAGCGTGAAAAATAGTTACTTTTAGTAACTATAATTCGAAGTAATATTATTTTTATTACTAGTTATTTAAACTGTTTACTAAGCTTGTAAACTCATTTTCTATTTCTTCTAGGCGACTTTTGGTTCTAGATTCGAAACGAGCTGTTATATTAGGACCAGTGTTGGATGCCCTGACTAAGGCCCAACCATCATCAAATAAAACTTTAATACCATCGATAGTTAAGAAGTTATAGCCTTTTTCTTTAGCATATTCTCCTACTTTAGCAACTACTTCAAATTTTTTAGTATCTGGGCTTGGGAATTTTAATTCTTCAGTTGAATAATATTCATTTATTCCAGCTAATAAGTCATCAACATTTTTGTTGGTATGAGAAAGTATTTCCAATAGACGAAGGCCGGCGTATAAGCCGCTGTCAAATCCTGGCCAACGATCTCTAAAGTAGACATGACCTGATAGTTCCCCACCAAATGGTAAATCATTATCTCTAACGGCAGCTTTAGTGTAAGAATTTCCTGTTCTATAGCAAATACCCTTACCACCTAATTTTTCAATTTCATCGCTTAATGTTTTAGAACACTTAACGTCATATAGGAATTCTTTTTTATTAACTTTATTAATAATATCTCTAATTATTATAACCATATATTTGTCGGTAGCAATATATTTTAGAGAGTTAGAAATCACTCCTAGGCGATCACCGTCACCATCAAAACCTAGACCAACATCAGCCCCAATTTCTTCTACCTTGGCTTTTAATTGATCAAGATTTTTCTCAACACATGGATCAGGATGATGATTTGGAAAATGACCATCACTTTCACCATTAATTACAGTTAAGTCAATAGGAAACATTTCATATAATTCTTTGGCAATAATACTTGTTGTGCCATTACCTGGATCTATTACTACCTTTATGCGTCTTGGTCCAAAATTAAGATTAGTTCTAAAAAGTTCTAAATAAGCATCTCTTATAGAATAGTTAACTACTTTACCATGACCTTTAGTAAAATTTCCTTTTTTTATAAAAGCTAGGAAATCCTGAATTTCTTGTCCCTTACAGTTACCACTTTCATCAAAAGCAAACTTAAAGCCATTATCATCTTTAGGATTATGAGAGGCGGTTATCATTAGACCACTATATACACCTAGTTTAATGCAAGCATAATAGTACATAGGTGTTGTACACTCACCTAAACAAATGACATCAAGGCCAGCTTCAACTAGACCGGTTACTAAAGCAGTGTGAAGAGCTGGGCTACTAAGACGATTATCATAACCAACAACACAAGTTGTTTTACCAAGACTTTTAATATAGCTAGCAAAACCTAAACCAATGGTATAGGCTGTATCATCATCTAGTTCATTAGGATACTTTCCTCTTATATCATAACCACGAAAAATGTTTTCATTTATATCTGTTTTTATTTTCATATACTTCCTCCTATTTTTATTTAATTATACAAAACTTTTTAAAAAAAAGGAAGAAGGCTAACAAAAAAACTTCTAACGTTAAGTAGAAGTCTTTAATTATTATTTTGCTTTAATTTTTTTATATAATTGATCACACATTTCTTTATATTTGTTTAATTTATCTTTAGCGTTAGGAAAAGCATTAATAAGACGTTTAGTAAAAAATGAATTCTTACTTAACTCTTCTAGTACTTTAGATTTTACTTCACCAGTTGAATCTTTTGCATATCTAGTAAAACTATCTTTAAACTTTATAATAGTTTTAGTTGAAACTATAAAATCAACAGAGATTATAATAGCAAAAATTATTGCGAGTATTTTTAAAGTGTTAATTGGTGTTATACTAAATAAATGTTTAATTATTGGATTAATAAATTTAATAGAGATAATACCTGCTACTCCAAACATTAGACCAACATCAAGGCAGATTCTACCGTTTAAATTAAAATGTTTTTTGGAGTAATCCCACCAGCGTAATTTAAAAAGTTTTTCTAAAATATAACTTGAAAAGTATTCAATACTTAGGCAAATTGCCATACTCATAATAAATAAGGCTAGTAAATCATCACTGTACTTTTCTAATGTTAAAGTCATTAATAGCCCACCAAAACCAAAGATTGGTAAGTATGGTCCTATCAAAAAACCTCTACTAACAATAATCTTTTTTTTATTAAAACTAACACAAGTAGATTCTACTAAATACCCTAAAAATGAATAGATGAAGAAAACTAAAAATAATGTATAAAATGTGTATTTCATATTTATCTTTTTATCTTTAAAACCTTTCTTTTATATTAATGATGATATTAATAATATCATAACGCCTATTACCATACCAAGGTAGCTAACCCGTCTATCTTTACTTTCTTTGATACGAGGTAGTAGTTCACTTAAGGAAATGTATAAAAGCATACCTAAAGTTGTAGATAATAGTGTTCCTAAGACGATAGGATTAATTGTACTTAAATTTAAGAAGAACATGATTAGTCCACCTAGGAAGGTAGAAAGAGCTACAGCACCAATTATAGAGATAGTTTTCCAGATGTTTTCATTACTTTGGTAAAAAGTTCCTGCAATTACCATACCTAATGGAATATTATGAAAACCTATTCCTAAAGTTACAGCTAAACCTAACTTAGTATTACTTATGATACTTCCATATACAGCCATTCCCTCAATAATATTATGCAATACTAAGGCTAAAGATGTTACTATACCTATATGAATTAGATTTTCTTTTAATTCTTTATGATCTAGGTCTTTTGACTCATTGTGATCATGATCAGGAATAAACTTATCTAGTAAGCGTAAGATAAAATAGCCTATAACAATTCCAATAATAAATATGTATATGTATCGTAGGCCTAATTGTTCAATAATCTCTGGTAAAAGATCAGTTATTATTAACATTATGATTACACCTAAAGCTAAACCTATAGAGAAATCTATAACTTTATCTTTTTTCTTAGTTAAGAATGCTAATAGTGCCCCTATTAATATAAATACTCCTAATAGTAGTGTTGTAAGTAGTCCGATTTTTACATTATTCATTATTTCACCTCAAAATTAATACTAAAATAATAATTGCCGCTAAAAGAAGACGATAAATCATGAAAATTTTAAAATTATGTTTTTGTAAGTATTTTAATAAGTACTTAATACAAATTAAACCAGTTACAAAGGAAATAATTATACCTAAAGTAAAAGTACCAATATTATCCATTATTAATGACCAAACACTACTATCTAGTAGTTTTAAGGCTAAGGCTCCACATACAACAGGAGCACTTAAGTAGAAAGAAAACTTAGCAGAAGACTCTCTATCATAACCTAAAAGGCGGCTAGCAGCGATTGTGGTACCACTTCTAGAAAAGCCAGGGATAAGTGCAAATACTTGACTACAACCAATTATAATAGCATCTTTTAATTTCATATCTGTTAAATTATTACTTACTTTACTCTTCTTATCAGCTAAGTAAATAATTATACCCATTATAGCTAATGCTGCAGCGATTAACAAAAAGTTACCACGAACAGCACCTTCAATGATATCATCCAATAAGACACCAGCAATAGCGGCGGGAATGGTTGCGACTACTAAATACCAAAGAATTTTTCCTTCTTTATCTTTTACGCCTTTAGTAAAGCCTTTTTTAATCATATTAATAAAGTCATTAAAGAAGAAAACAGCTATAGATAATAGTGTTCCAAAGTGAAGGGCTAAATCAAAAGTTAAATTTAGGTTTTCATTTAAACCGATTCCTAAACCAAATAAATCTCTAAATATTATTAAATGAGCAGATGATGATATAGGAAGGAATTCAGCTATACCTTGAATTATTCCTAAAATTATGACGGAAAGCGTTTGCATTTTATTCATCTCCTAACTTGTAGCCTATTAATGATGCTACAACTAGTAATACAACACCAATTAGCACTTGAACTATGGCTACTTCTGGTGAGATTACAGATAATAATAGTGTTAGAATACTAGATATAACAAAACCTAAAATTGCATAATATGTTGGAATTTCATATTTGTTAAATAGATATTCTAATAGTTTTGATATTAATATTATTCCTAATAAAACACCTATACCAAATGGTATTAGTATTGTTAGATTGTGGCCTAATTTAGAAAAATCTGTTAGAGCACTAACGGTATTTACAATTGGTTTATAGTAACCTAATAACATTAAAACAAATGAACCACTAATACCAGGAATAACCATTGTAGCTGATGCAACAAGTCCTACAACAAATAATAAAATCATTGTTCCAAAATTTATGGTGGCAAGACTTACCTCACTAGATGAAGTTTTAACAAAATTCATTACTAAGACTATTGTAAATGTTAAAAGGAAAAGGAAAATATTAGATATAGTAGGTTTGGAGTTCTTTACTTTTTTTGTTAATAGAGGAACTCCTCCCATTATTAATCCTCCAAAAAATAATGTAGTTGGAAAAGGAAACTTTTCTAGGCAAAGACTTATTAATTTACTCATTAATAGAATTGATAGAACAGTTCCTATAGCAAATGGTATTAAAAATTTTAAACTCTGTTTTGGATTTTTAAAGAAATGACTAATAGAAGAAATTAAATCTTCATATACCCCCATGGTTAGAGCGATTGTTCCCCCACTTACACCGGGAATTACGTTTGCTATTCCGAAGATAGCACCTTTTAATGCTAATAATATGTTATTCATTTTTTCATATAATCAATATTTAAATTGATTCCCTTTCATTTATGTTTTTAATTTAATATGCTTTTAGTTTTCAAATATTGGCATAATAGCTGGTACTACGTGTTTTTTTCTAGAAACACAGCCAGCAATAAAGTATCCTTGAGGAATGTTATTAATATTATAAGCTAGCTCTATTACATCTTTACCTTTAGTATTAAAGATTACATAACTACCATTTCTTATTATGTCAGTAACAAAAAGTGCTACTAAATTATAATTATTGGACTCGGCTACTTCATTTAGGACGTGAATGTATTCATCTAGATCTTTTTCTATTTCTTCAAAGTTCATAGTAAAGAACTGACCAATAGCAAAATTTTTATCATTGACTGTATACATTTTAAAATCATTGTATAGAACGTCTTCTTTACTCATTCCTTCTAATGATGTACCGGCTTTTAATAAATTCATACCATATTTGCGATAATCTACACCAGCTATAGCTGATAAGTCACGTACAGCTTCGATGTCAACATGTGTTGCTGTTGGACTTTTTAGGATTAGCGTATCAGATAGTATTCCTGATAGTAAGGCTCCGGCTATAGAACGAGGAATTTCAACGTTTCTTTCTTTATATAGTGAATAAACTATAGTACAAGTTGAACCGACCGCAACATTACGGAAGTTAACAGGACTTGGTGTTGTTATACTACCTAGATTATGATGATCAATAATTTCAATTATTTCGGCTTCTTCAATACCTTCAACACTTTGAAGTTTTTCGTTGTGATCTACAAGAATTACTTTCTTAGGATGTTTTTCTGATAAATCCGTTATCTTTAATAGACCTAAGCATTTATTTTTACGATCAACGATTGGATAGTTAGTATGTTTTAGCCGATTGTTGATATCAACAACATTAGTTACAAATTCAGTGTTTTCAAATTTAGCTGGATTATAGCTTGTAATCATTGTTTTTATGTAGTTTGTCAAGCTAACTAACCTAGTAATATGATATGTTGTGTATGGTGTCCTTATGATGTTTACACCGTTTCTTTTAGCGATTTCAATATGTTCTGGTTTTATTTCAGAGTCACCGGATAAAATAATTAGTTTTACACCAGATGTTACAGCGTACTCAATAATGCTATGACGATCACCAACAATTAAAATCATTTCTCTTTTTAACTCTACATTTTGTAAGAAGGTAGTACTACGATAGGCCGCAACTAAAATACGCCCTATTATCTCATCATCAAAACGTAGTATTTCTTCACCCTTTAAAACGTGTAATAAATTATCGTATGATGTATATAGGTCTTCAGCATTTTCATTAACGATAGTATGAGATAGATCTTTAATAGTAATAAGACCAGTAAAGTAACCTTTTTCGTCAACAACAGGTAACCCAGTTAATCCTTCTTCTATCATTCTTTGATAACCATTATAAATAGAATCTGTTTCTTTAATTAAGAAGTTTTTGTGGTAATCAATATCTTTTAATTGTAGTTTAACGTCATTTAAGTACTCTGGTATTTCAAGATTAAAGTACTTAAGGGCATATTGTGTTTCTTTATTAATGTCTCCTAATACTTTTGGTACGGTATTATCACCCAACTTATTCTTTAAATAAGATAATGAGATAGCAGACATTACAGAATCTGTATCTGGCTTTTTATGACCAAATATATATGTTTTACTCATGTTCTCACTTCTTTCATATCTTTGATTATATCATAAACCCTTAAAAGAGAAAAGATAATAATCTTCGATATTATAGCACAAGATAGTAGTTTTAAGCTACTAAATTTTTATATTAAAAAGATTAACAAAGCTGTTAATCTTAAACGTTATTTTATATTTATAAATATTAAAGTATATATAATTACCATAGCTGTTTTTAAATGTCTTTTTAGGAAAATACCTCTTTCATAGATAGACGCCACATCATCAACAAGATCAACTATCCAACCTTCTAAATATTTAGGAGGAGTAAATGTTATAGGAAACATATGAGTCTTAATAATATCAATTTGTTTATCGCTAAGATCTATTATTTCATTAGCATTTTTAACAGCATAGCTTGGGTGTTGACGCAATTTAGCGATTGGATTTTTTTCCATTACTTCATCAAGAAAAAAGTCATGTAATAAGGCAGCCTGAGTAGTTTCATTATAATCGAGATTCAAGATTTTAGTTATTTTATATGAACAATAAGCAACACGTACTGAATGTTCATATCTAGTAATACCATGATGCTTAATATTTTTTAGTTTACAATATTTTTCGTTTGAAGATATTGGTTCTATTATATTTTGAAACTCTTCATTTTGATATGCTCTCATTTTACACCTCTATCTTTTACCATATTAATAATATCATAACTTTTAATAATTGCAAAAACATTTAATTATTTTTAGATTGGTTTACATTTGTTATACAAGGCTTTTTAATATTTCTTCCATTTCTTTAGTATCCTCTACAGTTGTTTCAGAAGTATTAGGATCTATATTAAACCAAGATGGTAATTTAGTATCATCTTTTGGTGATGAATGTTTTTTAGCTACAGCTTTATTATTTTTTGATTCCATTAATTTTTTCAATTTTTTATGTTCTTTTTCTGTTATACGCATAGCCTCTTCTACAGTTTCAATGTTTAGGCGTTTCCACTGACCAGCAATAGCTTCAACATAGCCTTTAGTTAATTGCTCGTTGTTAATTTTTAAAACATAAGATATTAAAACATTAACAACACCAGGATTTAGTTTTTGTTCTATTAAAAGGCCTTCTATTAGGCGTTTGTCACGATCAGTTGGTTCAGCACCTTTATAACGGGCTTTTAAAAGCTGATATGGGTTAATATTTTCAAAAGTATAAACCATTTTAGCCCACTTAGAATTATCTCCTTGAGGCTTCTTTAAGTAGTCAGGTTGCTTGTTGTATATTAGCGTTGGTAAGGCTCCACTATTATCAAACTGATAATAATCACGGCAGCTTTTTCTAAGTAAATTTTTATCAATTAGGCCTTTTTCATTTAAGGAATTTCTAACTAGTCCTTGCATATCTAAGGTATTTAAATTATATGTAAAACTTAAGGCATTAATTAATTCTTTTACTTCATTTGAAAAACATTTATCGGAAACTTGTTCTTTAGGTAGACTTGATATTAATAAATTAAAGTCAATTCCCTTATTTATTAGAATATTATTAGAGTCTCTTCTAGTAATATCTTCTTCTATTTTTAAGACAGTTCCCTTTACTGGTGTAAACACTTCATTAAAACTGGCGGTTATATCTTCGTAGTCTTTTAAATTTATTTTAGGAATTTTATAATAATTTAGAAGTTTTTCATATTCTTTTTTACCAAGGTTATTATATAGAACAACATTTAAAATGGGATGATTAAAAAATTCAATAGCAGATATGGGTGAATATATTAAATAAACATAGTGATTAATTGAATCTTTTTTAACATAGCTCTTAAGAAGACCGGCGGCTTCTAATTTTTCTCTAGCAATAATAATATCTTCTAGTTTTAGTTGCATAGTAGCCATTAAATGATGATGTGTTAGTTCATCACTCATTAATTCTGATTTATCTAAATCATCTAAAAGTGTTAAATATAAAGAGACAGCTGTATGACCTATTATAGGCTGATAAAGACGACTTATTAATTTTACATCATTGTCATTTAATATAGTTTTATTAATTACTGTATAAGAATCAGCTGGAAGTATTGTTAAATTTTTCGTAAAATCACCACCATCTTTAGTACCTGTTTCTTTTATTATTCTATCTTTATTAGATCTATTCGTCAAGAGAAGTTTTCTTGTATTTAACAAAATAAAAAGTATTGATATATTCAATACTTAATTAATTATTTTCTATAGTTATTAACGTATTCCTAAAAAATTTAATAGGCCTGATGAGGTTATTTTAGTGAAATAAATAAAGACAAAGGCAATTAATAAGAATGGTCCAAAAGGAATAACATTTTCATTATTCTTTTTCATTAAATATAGTGACATTGGTAAGGCTAATAGGCTACCTAAAAAGATAGTTAAGGTCCCAAGGAGTGGATCTAATACTAAGCCAAATACGAACATCATTTTTATATCACCGCCGCCAAGGCTTTCTTTTTTAAAGACTTTGTCCCCTATTAACATAATTAGATACATAATAGTAAAAAGAAAGATGCCACTAAAAAGATGCTTTAAGGCTCCTAATAAGCCAGTATTTAATATTTGAATGATGAAAAAATAAATACTAGCAATTAGTAAAACCTCATCAGGAATAATCAAGTATGTTAAATCACTTACGACGATAGTCATTAATAAAGAAACAGCACCTAACGCTATTAAAAGATTATAAGTAAAACCAAAACTATAATAAGCAACGGCAAATAACAGTCCTGTAAAAAATTCCATGTAAGGATATAAAATGTCTATTTTACTATGACAGTATTTGCAACGACCTCTATTGATTATATATGAGAATAGTGGTATTGAATCTAACATACTTAGAGGATGATGGCATTTTTTACATTTCTTTTTAGTGAATAGTTTTTCATTTTTAGGCAGTTTTAGACCAATAGTTGTATATATTGTGCCTAATATTGTACCTAAAATAAAAAAGATAATTATATATAGTATTTCCATAGTAATTATCCTCCTTATATTTTATCTGATTTGTTCATACATACTAAACATTGGTGTAACAATTGATAATAAGATAACGGCAACGATGCCTGCTAGTACGATCATCATCATCGGTTCCATTAAACTTTTCATTTGATCGATTACGGCTTTATGCATATCTTGGAAGTGTCTTGACACTTTCTCCATCATTAATCCTAATTGTCCAGTATTTTCACCAGTAACTATCATTTCATAGGCAACAACGGGAATAGCCCATTGACCACGAAAGGCAGCTGATACGGTATCTCCTTTTTGGAGATTTGTCATAGTTTTATTAATGATTTTTTTATATATTTCATTGTTTGTTATTTTAGATAAGATTTCCATACTATCAGTTATAAAAACACCATGATTAATTAGGGATGCAAAGGTTTTGGTGAAGTTAGCAATTTCATTATATATAATAATGTTACTAACAACGGGTATTTTCATTAATACGGTTTGAATAAATGTTTTAAAGCTAACTACATTTTTATATAGATATATGAAAGCTCCTACAAAAGCACCAATTCCAAGTAAAAGCCATAACCAGTAATTTTTAACGAAATCACTTACACCTAATACGGTTAAAGTTATTTGAGGTAATTTAGCATCATTTGCTTCGAACATACTAGAAAATTGTGGTACTAAGTATACAAGCATGAATATTAAAACACCAAGGCATAATGTCAAAATAACAATTGGGTATGTCATAGCACTTTTCATTTGCTTACGTGTTGTATTCATAGAAGTATAGTACTCAGCCATATCATCTAGAATAGATGGTAAATCACCAGTCATTTCGGCTGTTTTAACCATGTTTACTAGTAGTGCTGGGAAGGTGCTTCCTTGTTTTGACATTGCATTTGAAAAGTTCTCACCATGTAATAATTCATAAACAACTTGACCCCAAATCTTTTTGTGGGCTGGTTTACTGGATTGTTTAGCTAGGATTCTTACGGAATCAACCAAAGGAATACCAGCTTTTATATAAGTGGAAAGTTGGGTTAATGTGAAAGATAAATCCTCAGCACTAAGGTGTGGTTTAGTAAGTTCAATGTCTCCAGCACCACGTGGCTTTATCTCTAATACTTTATAATCTTGAGATTCAAGGTAGCTACGTACTTCTTCAATATCTTCGGCATCAAATGTACCCTTCTCTTTTTTGTTCATGGCATTTATGACTACGAATTTAAAAGGTTTTAGTTTGGTATTTTTTTTCTCAGTTTCATCTTTCTTTTCTTTAGCCTGAGGTAGTGGTTGGCTTTGTTCAACAGTCTTTTGTGGCGTGTTATTAGAAAGTGGCTGAATATTAATTGAAGATATTGCCCCAGTTTGAGTTGGTAAAGACACCTGTTGTTGATTTGTCGGTGGCAAAATAGCTTGATTTATGTTATTAGTATTAACTACTTGTCCATGTTGGCCTTGAGCTTGTGGTGCTATCTGTTGATATGTTTGAGGTGGCATTTGGTTAGCATAGGCTACTGGTTGAGGATTTGAATTAATATTATTTACTGGTTGTGAAGGAATATTTTGATAAACTCTATTTTGATCATTCAAGCCATTTGTATTCATTGTTATCACCCATGCATTATGGTTAATGTAACCATACCCTTTCTATTATAAACTACACTGATTGTATCATAAGTTTTTATTTTTGAAAATATTTAAATTAACTTTTTAAATATTTTGACATATATTATTTTAGAAGAGGTGGGCTATGTATAATTATCCATACGTTAGACCGGGATTATTAGGAAGACTTTTTGGGGCATCTAAATCCTTTAGCTTTAGTGGCTTCTTAGATGGTACTCAAAAAACATTAGGCATTATTAATCAGGCTATACCCATTGTGTATCAAATAAAACCTATGGTTCAAAACGCTAAAACAATGTTTAGAATTGCTGATGAAATAAGAAAACCAGTTGAAAACACTAGTCATACTGTTGCGAGTACTAATAAACCCGTATTTTATATTTAAAAAAAGAAAACCCACTAGTTTTCTTTTTTGGTGTATTTCTTTATAAAATTTTCACGATATTCTAATAGGGTATCATCTTTTATGGCTTCACGTAATTCTTCAGTTAATTTTATTAAAAACCTAATATTATGAATAGATAGTAAGCGTCCACCTAACATTTCATCAGTTGTAATTAAATGACGAATATAGGCCCTAGAGTAGTTTTTACATGTGTAACAATCACAACCATCTTCAACCGGTGATAAGTCGTCTTTATATTTAGCATTATTGAAATTTATTTTTCCTTCTCTTGTGAAAGCTTGACCATGACGGGCTATTCTAGTTGGTAAAACACAATCGAAAATATCGATTCCTCTAATTACTCCTTCGATTATATCAATTGGATCTCCTACCCCCATTAGATAACGAACCTTGTCTTCTGGTAAGTATTTAATACCATAATCTATCATTTTATACATAGTATCTTTATCCTCACCAACAGATGTTCCACCTATACTATAGCCATCAAAATCCATTTTAACAGTTTCTTTACAACTATACTCACGTAAGTCTTCAAATTCTCCACCTTGAACAATTCCGAAAAGAGCTTGATTAGGGTTAGCATGTACTGCTTTACCACGTTTGGCCCAACGTAGTGTTCTCTCAACAGAATTTTTCATATATTCATACGATACGGGATATGGAGGGCATTCATCAAAACTCATTGCTATATCACTATCTAGTTTATTTTGAATTTGAATCGATTTTTCTGGTGTTAAGAATAATGCTGAACCGTCTATATGACTTTTAAAGTGAACACCTTCTTCAGTTATATCCTTTTCTTTGTTTTTAGCAAGAGAAAAAACTTGAAAACCACCACTATCAGTTAAAATTGGGCCATCATAATTCATAAATTTATGTAAACCACCGCAGTGGGCAACGATATCTTCACCTGGTCGTAACCATAAATGGTAAGTGTTTGCTAAAACGATACCACTGTGGGCGGCTTTTAGTTCCTCTGGTGATAAGCCCTTTACTGTAGCTTTAGTTCCAACTGGCATAAACATAGGAGTTGTAAATGTTCCATAATTAGTTTCTAATTTTCCTAGACGAGCCTTAGTCTTTTGTTCTTTCTTTAGTAAAGTGTATTTTATTTTCATAAGCACCTCCATAAATTACCTATTAATTATATATTATAATTTTTGCTTTTACAAGAAAAGAAGTTTGGCAACTTCTCTTTTTATATTGATTTAGTATAAGTTTTTCCTTTGTCAACTACTTTTACATTTAAAACAGCGGCTGTGATAGTTTTGTTACCAGAACGATAACTAAATTTATCATTAGCTTTTAGACCAAAAGCCTTGGAGCCGGCTGGACTAATTCTTTCGATGTAGGCATCATCTAACTCATCACTAACAGCATAATTAATCATTTCAACTGTTTTTACGTGACTTTCGGCACCATCTGTGATTAAAATATCAAAAGTTGTACCAATCCCAATGCTGCCATCAGTTACTTCTTCAGCAACTTGGGCAGTTTCTAAAAGTCTTGATACTTCATTATATCTTCTCTTGTTGTCTAATCCTGGGCTTTTTTCAAGACGTGCTTTTTCTATTCGAAGTAAAAATATTTGTGATGGCGTTAAAGTGTTACGTCTAGCGTATTCTCTTCTGTCCTCTTCTGACTTAGAGTATCTTAATCTTCGTAATTCTTTTTCACTGCTTTCTGATATTCTGTGTTTCTTGTCTTTTTCTCTTATAAAATGTGTATATTCTTTAGGTTCAGTTACAATTTTTTCAATAGTACCAGTTATTCTTTGTCTTTCCATTGAACTGATTGCTGGCATAGTATATTGAAAATTATCTTTTTCGCTCTTAGAAAAGACACTTTTACCTAGTGGACTGTCAATACTAACAAACTTCTTATTCAACCCTAAAACAAGAGGTTTTTCAACTAAATAGGCAGCAGTATGTTGATTGTCATTTGTAAATTTGACAATAAATTTAGTACCTATCTCAATAGTTTCTGCTGATCTAGCAGTGATATATTCAGCATTTGTTAATAGGCTTAATAATTCGGCATAGGTATTTAAATCCATTTGAAATTGTGATTCAATGTGACTATCACCTACCAGTCCACGAGGCGAAGCGTCACTTGAGGTTATTTCTCTTGCCGTTAGGTAATCAGAGTAATCGGCAAGGCTTTCTTTTAATGATAAGGCTCTTTTTCTAAGATCACTTAGTTGTTCTAATATTAATTTCATTTTTATTTATCCCCCCTGAAATTTGTTATTTTATAAGCATAGCATCGCCGAATGAAAAAAAGCGATATTTTTTTTCAACGGCTTCTTTATAGGCATTTAGAATATGTTCTCTTCCAGCTAGAGCAGAAACTAACATAACTAATGTTGATTTTGGTAAATGGAAATTAGTTATTAGGCAGTCGATTGCTTTAAACTCATAGCCTGGATAGATAAAGATATTAGTCCAACCACTGCATTCTTTAAACTCATGATATTTTGTCATAATTGTTTCTAATGTTCTAGTACTAGTTGTTCCAACAGCTATTATTCTATGATTTTCCTTCTTGGTTTTAGTTAGTAGTTCGGCTACTTCTTTTGACATTTGATAATACTCACTATGCATTTCATGATCTTCTACTTTTTCAACACTGACTGGTCTAAATGTTCCAAGGCCAACATGTAGTGTTATGTAGGCAATGTTAACCTTTTTTTCTTTTATCTTTGCTAGAAGCTCTTTGGTAAAATGAAGCCCAGCAGTCGGAGCGGCAGCACTACCAACCTCTTTAGCATAGACAGTTTGATAACGAGTTTGATCTGATAATTTTTCATGAATATATGGTGGAAGTGGCATTGTGCCTAGTTCTTCTAGTATTTCTAATAAAATACCATCATAAATTAATGTAAAATGTCTAATACCATCATTTTCTTCTTTAATACATTTAGCTTTTAGTTTACCATTACCAAATGTTACTATAGTTCCATCTTTTATACGACGAGCTGGCTTAGCTAAACATTCCCAAGTATCATCGGTAATATTTTTTAAAAGGAGAATTTCAATAACTGCTTTAGTTTCTTCCTTTTCACCAATCAACCTAGCTGGTAATACCTTAGTATTGTTTAAAACTAGTGTATCTCCTTCTTCTAAGTAATCAATAATATCATAAAAATGACGATGTTCTAACTCTCCACTTTTCTTATCTAATACTAGAAGCCTTGAAGCATCTCTTTTTTCTAGTGGTGTTTGGGCAATTAACTCTTCTGGTAAATCATAATCAAAATCTTCTACTTTCATTTTTTACTCCTATAATCAAACGATATATTGCTTAATTCCTTTCTATATATTTTTATTTTCTTTCGATGCCCAAAGCTTCATAAGCTTTATCGGTTACAACTCTTCCACGTGATGTTCTTTTTAAAAAACCGCTTTGCAAAAGATATGGTTCGTAGACATCCTCAATAGTTGTTGCCTCCTCACCTATTGAACTGCTTAAAGCTTCAAGGCCGACTGGCCCACCATTAAATTTATTAATTATTGCTAAAAGTAATTCATGGTCAGTATTGTCTAGACCTAACTTATCAATTTTTAGACGCTCTAAAGCTTGATTAGTAATGTCTAGGTTAATAGCTTTGTTTCCTTTGACAAGGGCAAAGTCACGAACTCTTTTAAATAAACGATTGGCAATTCTTGGAGTCCCACGACTTCTTTTCGCAAGCTCAATGGCAGCATCTTCAGTAATATCCATAGATAGCACTCTGGATGTGCGTTTTATTATATCACATAACTCTTCTGTTGTATAGAATTGAAGTTTAGAAATAATACCAAAACGATCACGTAATGGTGCTGATAAGTCTCCAGCCCTAGTTGTTGCTCCTACTAGGGTAAATGGTGGTAAATCAATTTTTATATTTCTAGAATTGCCTTCACTACCGACAATAATATCTAGGGAAAAATCTTCCATAGCAGGATAAAGTATTTCCTCAATATAACGAGGCATACGATGAATTTCATCTATAAATAAAACGTCTCCAGGCTCAAGAGATGATAATATGGCAGCTAAGTCTCCACTTTTTTCAATACTTGGTCCACTTGCTGTTTTAATATTTGTTCCCATTTCATGAGCAATGATAAAGGCAAGTGTTGTTTTTCCAAGACCTGGAGGGCCATATAGTAGGACATGGTCAAGAGCTTCATTACGTAGTTTAGCTGCTTCAACAAAGACTTTGATATTTTCTTTTACATCTGTTTGTCCAATATACTCATCTATCGTTTCAGGCCTAATGGTATTATCAATTGTATGATCATCATCTAAGGAATATTGTTTTATAATATTTTCTTCTTTCATATTATCTCCTTATTTTAATAATAATTTTAAGGCATCCTTTACTTGTTCTTCAATGCTTAATGAAGTATCAACTCTAGCTAAAACCGGCTTTAATTCTTTTTCTTTGTAGCCTAAACCGATTAATACCTCTTTTAATTCGTTTTCAGTTTCAACTTGATCATCGGAGATACCAACCCCAATAAATTCCAATTTACCTTTTAAATCCAAAACAATTTGTTTAGCTAGTTTCTCACCTATTTTAGGGAATTTCTTCAAATATAAAATATTTTCTCTTTCAATAGCATCCATTATACCATTTATTGATCCAACGGCTAATATTGGTAGAGCCATTTTACAGCCTAATCCTTTAACGCTAATAAGCTTTAAAAAGAACTCTTTTTCTTCTAGTGTTTTAAATCCATATAAACTATTTTCATCTTCACGTACTTGCTGATAAACATAGACTTTGTAGTCCTTTTGAGTCTCATATGAATATGGATTAGACACATATATTAAATAGCCAATACCATTATTTTCAAGGACGATCGCATTGTTTTTTAAACCAGTAACGGTTCCCTTTATATAATCATACATTATTGTTCCTCCATCTGTTAATTAGTAAACTTTTGATTCAATCTATTATCAATTATATCTTTCGAACAGTTGTTTGTCAATTGTATAACCGTTTAAAATCGAAAGAAAAAAGTCCAAAGGACTTTCTATTATTTTTTAAATCTTCTTTTTAAATAATTCCTAGCTTGTTGGAAACGTTCCTTTATATCAAGCTTTGGGATAAGCCACGACGACATAAAAATAAATAACCATATACAATGAAAATAATCTTGATTTAGAAAAGATATAATAGTATGTATGACTAATATGATAAATAAGACTATTATAGCAGCAATTATTAATAAGTTAATAGCGTTGTTATAGTCTTGTTTTGTTTTGTAACTTGGAACTGATTTTTTTAATATTTTGTCAGCTTTTATTTTGAACTCATTGTATTTATTAATTAAATCAGTATTTGATGATATGGGAGAAGTAGTTTTATATCTATCCCCTCGCATAATTATATCGCCATTTGAAGTTAGCTCAACATCGATATTAGCAAAATTTTCTAATGGTATATTAACAGAAAAAGTTGAAGCTAATATTTTTAGTATTTTATTTCTACATTTATTTGATACAAACTTAGCTTCATTAATATAACCTTTTAATTCATTATTTACCTTTTTTAGAGTAGCTTCTTGCTCTGTCATTTTATTCTTCCTTTAAATTGTAATATACGTCTTGTACGTCATCTAAATCTTCTAATGTTGCTACTAAGTTATGGATTTTCTCTTGACCTTCTTCATCAAGCTCAACTTCCATATTAGGAACATAAGTTAAGCAACATTCTTCAAATTCTTTTACACCAGCATTCTCTAAAGCTTCTCTTACTTTTACAAATGTATCAGCTGCTGTTGTGATAACATAGGTGTTTTCTACTTTTTCAAAGTCTAAAGCACCCGCATCTAATGATGTCATCATCATAGTATCTTCATCATAATCAGAAGGAATAACTATTGATCCACGACGTTCAAACATATAACTAACTGAACCGTCAGTACCTAAATTTCCACCTGCTTTAGTAAAGGAACTTCTAACTTGTGAGGCAGTTCTGTTACGATTGTCAGTAAGACAGTCAACCATGAAGGCAACTCCACCATGACCATATCCTTCATAACGTACGCTTTCGTAGTTAGCTCCATCACTAGAACCAGATGCTTTTTCTATAGCTTTTTGAATGTTATCTTTTGGCATATTTTGTGCTTTAGCTTTATCTACAGCTAATCTTAATGCCGCATTTTGGTTTGGATCAGGGCTTCCCCCTTTAGCTGCCACCATTATTTCTTTAGCTAATTTTTGGAATACTTTTCCTCTAGCGGCGTCTAATAATCCTTTTTTACGATGAATGGTTGCCCATTTTGAATGTCCACTCATTTTTATACCTCCCTTGTTTCTATATAATAATATCATAAAATTAATAATTGTTAAAGTTTTTATATAATATTTTTTGTGATATAATTTTTTTATTGGAGGGATTTAATTTGCATTTAATTATAGGGAATAAAAAGTTAGATATTGTTCAGTTAGATGGTTTTTGGGAAAAGTTTAAAGGATTAAAATTTTATTTAGAAAAATTGGATTGTGCAGTTAAATTTACCAATAAAAAGTTTGTTTCAACAGCTTTCCTTTGTCAAAGAATAGATATAATTGCAGTTGATAAAGATAATTATGTTGTTGCTATTTATAAAAATGTGAAATCAGAAAAGTATTTTTTTACAAAGTTTAAGACCAAGGATATTTATTATTTACCACTGGGCCTAGCTAATACTTATAATGTTGGTGATCAATTGATTTTTAAGAAGGCTATTAAATCTTAACTTTTTAACTAGTTTTTTAAATAAAAATAAAGAAGGAATTACTCCTTCTTTTATTTATTGATTCATTTCTTTAAAGTATAGAGTTCTTTCAACAACTCGTTTAACATCATTTTCATTAAATGGCTTACCTAACATATCAACAATTTGATAAGTAAAGGCTCTATCAATAGTCTCCTTTGATGAATCGCCAGAGATAATAGAAACAGGTATTTTTAAAAATAAATTATTCTTTTTCATAAAATCTAAAACGGCGAAGCCATCCACTACTGGCATATTTAAATCTAATAGGACAGCTACTATATTATCATTATCTTTATTACTATTGATAATAGAAATAGCTTCTTCTCCATTTTCTGCTACACCAACATTATATGTAGAATTGAAAATTCTCTTAACAAAGTTACGAACAATATTTGAATCGTCAACAACAAGTATTGTTTTTGTATTATACACTTCTCCAGAAGAAATAAGCTCAGCCTTTTCTACTGTTGGAGCTTGGTTACTAGTAGTTCTATAAGATGGGTCAACATATTTTTTTACTATATCTAATGACTTATTTACCTCGTCTATTAATTCTTGATAATGTTCACAAATATAGGAAATATCTCCCGCTTTGCTTTTTAATTCTTGGTTATAAGCTAGCTCAGCTAATCTTGTGAAGCCAAAATATCTAGCATCGCTTTTTAATGAATGAACGTATATAGCATAGTTAGGCATATCTTTTTCATTTTTATATAGCTCTAACTTAGATTTTTTTTCTTTGGCACTAATTAAAAATTCACCAATTGTTTCGTTATAAGTTTCCATATCTCCAAATAGTTCTAGACTTTTATCTACATCTACACCATTTTGAATTAAAAAATTAACATCATACATATTCTCACCTTCGTCTGTTTTATCATCTAATATGATTATAACATAGTTTTTTAATTTAACAATAAGTTATTTTAGTATTTACAAAGGCAATTTTTACTTATTTGTGCTTGGTATATATTACTGGGTATGGATCACCATAATCTGACAGTGAGGCCGTTTCTATAGTAACATCCTCTCTTTTCCTAAATTTAGTGTTAGCGTAAGAATTAACAAAGCCTAACCATTCATCCTCATACTCTAGCCAATAATTTTTTTTTCTTGAGCCACCCTCACACAAACCTATCATAAAATCGGCATTATTAATTGCTGCTGATTCTATTATATCTATTGTTGCTTCACAAGGCATAAAGCCAAATAATAAGCTGTTAGGTTTTACTTTTGTTTTACTAGTAAAGTATTCCCTTTTTATAGTCATATTAGGTAGTATTGCTGTTTGAACAGTTAATCTTGGATCATAGGAAGTTATACTCCCAGACTTCTGCCTTGAAGCTACTCTTCTAGTAACATTGGGGATGATACCACTGGCTACTTCTATAACATCTCTATTGATATCCATTTTTTCTTCTAATAACTTAACAAAGCCATGGTACATATTTTCATTATCAGGAATTATGCCAAGCTCATCATATATTTGTCTTAAAAAATGGGGCGTTCTAATGTTAAGTGTACTCTTGTTCTTTTCCAAATAAGAAAGATTTCTTTTGATATAGTTTCTTTCATGTTCTGTATAATCACAGTAATGCTTTTCAATATAATCTAAAACAGCTTGCTCACACTCTTCAGGTGTTTTTAGTGTCATATGTATAATCCTTTCTAATAATTAATCTTTGTAGTCAAAGTAGAAGTCAAGTATTCTTACTTGGTCTCCTTCTTTGGCACCAAGAGATGCTAATTTATCGTCTATTCCCATACGACGAAGCTTTTTAGCAAAACGGTAAATAGCCTCATCACTATTAAACTTTGTCATTTTAAATATACGTTCTACTTCTTTACCAGAAATTACCCAGACATCGTCTTCTTTAGTTATGGTAAATGGTTCTTCTTTTTTGAATTTATATAAAATGTGGCTTTCGATTTGGCTTTCATCATATAGTGGATTAACCGGTAGTGTGTCTAGTAAATCAGCCAAATGATCTACTACATTCTGAAGGCCAGTATTAGTTGCGGCACTTACTTCAAACACTTCAACTGGAACTTTTTCTTTAAAAGCTACTAAGTTTTCTTTAGCATTTGGTAAATCCATTTTATTAGCAATTATTATTTGTGGTTTATCTAATATTTTAGGATTAAAAGCTGCCAATTCTTTATTTATTAATAAGTAGTCTTCGTAAGGATCACGCATCTCACTAGCACTCATATCGATAATATGTGCAATTATTCTTGTTCTTTCAATGTGGCGAAGGAATTTGTCTCCTAAGCCTTCTCCTTTTGATGCCCCTTCAATTAATCCAGGAAGGTCTGCTACTACAAAACTTCTACCATCGCTTGCCTTAGCTACTCCTAAATTAGGGGTTAAGGTTGTGAAGTGATAGGCTGCTATTTTAGGTTTTGATTTAGAAATCATTGATATGATGGTACTTTTACCAACACTTGGAAGCCCTACTAGGCCAACATCAGCTAAAAGTTTAACTTCTACTTTTAGAGTTTTCTTTTCCCCTTCTTCACCACGTTCTGAATAATCAGGAGCAGTATTGGTTTGAGTTTTGAAAGCTGTGTTACCACGACCACCACGACCACCTTTAGCAATTATTTCTTCTTGATTTTTTTTAGATAAGTCAGCAAGAACTAGACCAGTTTCTAAATCTGTTACAACAGTTCCCTGAGGAACCTTTATTATTAATGGTTCGGCACCTTTACCGTGCTGGTTTTTACCTCGACCGTTTTCGCCTTTTTGACCCTTGATTTTCTTTTGATAACGCAAATCAAGCAAAGTGTGTAGGCCCTCATCGACTTTAAAAATTATGTCTGAGCCATGGCCCCCATTACCACCATATGGGCCACCCATTTCGATGAACTTTTCACGGCGAAAAGCGGTACATCCATCACCACCATCACCGGCTTCAACTTTTATAATTACCTCATCTACAAACATGATAGGTTCCTCCTTTCAAACTACTTTATATTATAACAAAAAGATATCTTGTTGTCTATTTTTTAAAGCGGTCAAAGCCACGTTTTACCTTTTGTTTTCCTTTTTCCTCAGACTTTTCTTTAAGGCGTGCTTCATATTCTGAAAAAAGCCAAAGTGCCGTTTCTTCTGATGATGCTGAAGAGTCAATTGAAAGTGTGCCATCAACTATTTCAAAAGGTGGTTCACCATCTTCTTTTCTTTCTTTTACTACTGATAAAAGGGTTCTTGTTAATGCAGAATATTCGCTAAGTAATAATCTAACATAATTATCATAAAAAGCTTCCTTTTCTTCTAATGATGAAAACTGCTTATTTAGTCTTGGAAATAAATATCGTAAATCATCTACTACTATACGATTTTCTTCGCTATCTTCTAAGAAGTTAGTAGTGTACTCATATAAAAAGGGTTTAAAATCATCTAATGGTTTGATACCTTTTCCTTGAAGTGCACTTCCTATTCTAATTTTAATTAGTTGTTCAAGTATATCACTTGAGTCCATAATAATTCCCCCTACTTTTTTGATAAAAAAAGAGCCTCATGGCCCTTATTTGTTATGCTTCTACTGGATAAACTGAAGCTTGTTTTTTGTCTCTTCCTAAGCGTTCAAACTTAACAATTCCATCAACTGTTGAATATAAAGTATCATCATTACCACGACGAACATTAGTTCCTGGGAATACTTTAGTTCCACGTTGACGATATATGATACTACCAGCTGTTATGAATTCACCATCAGCTGCTTTAGCTCCTAATCTACGTCCTGCAGAATCACGACCATTAGATGTTGATCCTTGCCCTTTGTGGTGAGCAAATAATTGAATATCTAATCTTAAAAAATTCATAATTCTCCTCCTTATTTTACTTTTACATTAGTTGGATATTGTTCTTCCAACGATTTTAATAGATTAATCATATTAGTGATTAAAGTTTTGGTAATGTTATCATTACTATTAACAGTGATCTTTAAACCATTATCACTAACCTCATAACTTAGACTGTTCTCATTCAAAGATAAAATACCATTTACTGTAGTAGTAGCAATACTGCTAACAGCGCTACAAACAATATCTTTACCATACTCATCATATAAAGCATGACCAGAAATTGTTATTTCTTTATAGTCTGATTTATCTTTGGTAATATTAACTTTAATCATGATTAGCCATTAATTTTAGTTATTCTTACCTTAGTATAAGGTTGTCTATGTCCTTGAGTCTTACGATTAGATCTGTCTTTTGACTTATACTTGAAAACTTTAATTTTCTTTTGTTTACCGTTTTTGATTACTTCACCTTCAACAGTAACATTAGTAAGATAAGGATTACCTATTTTACTATCAAGCATTAATACTTGATCAAACTTAACTGTGTCTTTAGCTTCAGCATCTAATTTTTCAATATAAATCTCTTGATTTTCTTGAACATAGTATTGCTTTCCACCAACTTTAATTACAGCGTTCATATAATTATACCTCCTTCATTTTAACTTAAGACTCGCTCTTAAGGTACAAATTAATTGTTTTTACCTTTTCAATGCGGTTTGAGCATGAGGCGTCAAACATATTGATTGTAACATGATGATGCTTATTTGTCAAATATTTTACATTATATTTTAAGTAAGATAGATTGTTTTTCTTTAACTACTTCTTGTTTTTTACCTTAGAGGATAGTTCTTCCTTTATAGCAGATGATTCATCATCTGATAAAAAGCCATCATGCATTATTGCGTAAGTTAGACCCTTAACGGTAGATTCTTCTTCCGCAGCAATACGTGATAAGTTACGTCGCAACCTGTTCTTAGATACAATTACCCCGTTAAAATTATACGATCTTTCTGTACTGGAATAGCCTTGAAGGAAATCAAGGTTAACATCATGTTCTTCCCTTGGTTCAAGTTCAGGGCAAAGATTACCTGCAGCGTTATAAATATAGTCTTCAATGTTTTGATCTTGAATAAAGAATTTATCAGTTGTTAGAACAGATAATAATTCTTCATCTGTTTGGGGCATATTGTTTAAAGACTTTAATAGACGTAAACGATTAAATCGATCTTGATAGTTTAAAAGAGAAAGATGTTGACTTAGGGATTCTTCGTAACCTAATTCAATCAATGTATCTATACCATGTTCTAGGCTTTCTGCTCCAAGGAATTGATATGAAGAGCCTTTTTTAATTGATTGCAAGAGACCATAGTCTTTTAAAGTAAGCATATTTTTACTTAAAGTAGCATTTGGTAATAAAAGCACTTCCCCACTCTGACTTAAATTAATAGGATTGACACCAACTAATTTTAAATAAGCAAGATTAGTAGTTAAATTTAAATAATCTCTACTATCAGCACTAAATATACTAGAATGGGTTCTTAAGAAAGCTGAATCAATATAACCGTTATTCATCTGTTCAGAAAGATCGTCTATAATTTCTCTATTACTATTACATAAAATTCTTAGTATTTGATTTTGATCAGTTATCTTTATGGTTGCTAAAAACTTTAAGATGGCTTCAATATCAGGTAACTGATGGGACATTATTTTATCTATATCGTGACTGGCTGTAGAAATACCGTATTTATTAAGAATGTTTTTATATCTAATTGTTGGCGATAGTGAAAGTTGTTGTAGCATTTGTTCTAGTTGTTTATAGATATTTATGTTGTGTTCATATACTAATTTTAAAATTTCTAATCTAATAGCAGGGTCAGATATTTTCTTTAATAATTCTTGAACATTCTCTATCTCAGATGGAGTAGATAATGCCCTAGGCAATCTTTCAACTAAATTAGAAAGAGCACTTTTTTCTCTTTTGTAAATTCTATTTTGATAAACTCTTTCACTTTTTAACCTTTCATAATGGTTTCTAACTATCGCAGCATTTTGTTTTACTTCTTTAATTTTATCTTTATAAAGAATTTCAAGTATACATTTATCAAGACCAGTGTCTCCTAATATCTTTTTTACATCTTGGAGAACAAACCTATAGGCCAATGAACTAACAAAATTTTCTAATAAAGTAAAGTTATCACAAGCTATAAAGCTTGTTAAGTCATACTTTTTACATTTTTTAACTCTTAAAAGAGTATGTAGAGCTAAACAGTACTGAGTATTAGGATGCTTAATACTGTCAAAATCAATTTCTCTAACTGTACTTAACATTTTTATGGTTTTATCGTCCACTCCGTTATTTACAATTTTTGATATAGCCATCAGAAGTTCATTTATATCATTAGGATCTAGGAAATTAATTATATCTTCGTTATTATCAACCATTATTATTGCTTTTTCAGCACTATAGTTTCTATTACTAGCTGAAAGAAGATATGCGGCAGCTATATCACCTGGTGCTAAATTTAAAATAGCTTCTAAATTATCATCAGTGTCCTCATATATTTGGTCAAAAAAATTAAGTTCATCACTTCTTTGAGCTATTTTTTCATCTAATTCGGCTTGCCTTTTTTTAATTAGTTCTAATAATTTATCCATTTGCTACCACCTTTTCTTTAGTGTTAGGTGTTACCTTTTCCTTTGTTATTCTTCTGAATAATTCGGCTTCTGTTTTAGTATTTTCTTCTAAGAAAGCTTCGTTAGAAAGATTGGCTAATAACTTAGGTTCTGTCTGCTGATAATTTGAAACAACATTTTGCATAAAAGTTTTATAGCCTGCGGAAGTGGTACATTTTTTTATGAAGGCTGTTATTATAGCGTAGTGTGTTTTATCAAGTCTTGCAAATACGACACGAGCTTGGTCTAATTTCACTTCACATACTCCTAAACGTAAACGCTTAGCATTTTTAAATGTACCATCCTTTATAGACTGAAATAAAGTTAAAAATAAAGGATAACGTTCTTCTGATATATGGCTAATATCTTCTAAGGCTCTTATTGTACCGTAAGGTGTTGGAACAAAGATTAATTCATTTTCCTCTTCTTTTACATCTTCCTCAGCAACTTGTTCTTCTTTATTTTGCATATTACTATTTAAAACAGCCATTTTCCTTGACCATTCAACTATTTCGCCTTTTAACTCTTTTACTTCCATTGAAGTTAGGTTTTCTTGAGCAATATAATCCTTTAGTTCCTTTATATTTTTTAAAACTTCAGCTTTAAGACGATTCATTAATTTTTTATAATTAGGATTATTACGAGAAGGTAGAAGTTCTGGCATTTTAATTTCTATTTCAGCACCTGTTAAATCTTTAAAATAACCATAGTAATAACCTACTTCATCCTCAAATTCAGAATCAGAATTAGTTTTGGCATCTTTACCATCTTCTCTATTGGCATCCTCTATAGTTGGACTTTGATTACTATAAAGAGCACCCTCTTCTTTAGCAGCTTGGCGTAGTTGTTCAATTTCTTTACGTTTCATTTTAGCAATTTTTATATTTTCACTTATACAATATAATAGTTCATTCTCAGTAGTATTTTTTATATTCACGTTGAGAAAATTCATATTATCCCCCTCTTTTCAGTGACATATTATAACATATAATCTTCTTTTTGGCAAATTAAAACAGTAGTTTGCTGCTACTGTTTAATTACATTACTTAATTTTTCTATATGTACTATCAAATATTGAGTATAAATAACATTCTACATCTTTAGATGTTTTTTCTTTTATAGCTGTTTTATAACCTGTTAATTGCTTATCATAACCTTCATCATCTATACCTTTTAGTTTATAATCAATAATAATATAACTATCATCTTTTTCAATTAAAAGATCAATAATACCATGAGAATAATTATTATTTTCTTTATAAACAAACTCATATTCCTTATACATTTTATTTGATAGATTATCTTTAATAAGAGGTGTTTCTAGGAATTTTTTGATTTTATTAATTATCCACTCTGGTAAATCAACAGTATCATATTTAGGATTAGAGAAATCTAACTCTTCTAATTCTTCATGAATTTTAGTTCCGAAGTTTAATAATTCTTGTTCTTCTTTAGTGAAGAGATGAAGAGATGATTTAGAATAATGAGCCTCTTCAATTAACTCATCTTCTTTATCGTCTCTTTCTAATACTTGAATGGTATCTTCTGTTATTAAGTCTTCTTCAGATGATGGTTTTTCTGTATACTGATAGTCTCTAGTTACCTTAATATCAGTTTTTTCTTCATATGGTAAAAGAGTTGAGTAAATACTTTTGACGATAGATAAGAAACTATTGTACTTACTGCGATCATAAAGAGGTACTATATCAAAAACTTCAGATGTTTCTTCTTGTTCAGGCATAACCATGATCATTTTTTCTTTAGCTCTAGTAAGAGCAACATATAAAAGACGGATTTTTTCTGATATTTCTTCTTTCTTGGTTGTTGATTTTAGAAGCGTTTTTAAGATTGTATCCTTATAATAACCATCAACTTTTTGTAAAACAAGACCATACTTATTATCATAAATTATTCTCTCTTTTAATTCTAGGGTATTAAATTTACTGAAAAAGCCTGCAAAGTAACAGATTGGAAACTCAAGACCTTTTGATTTATGAATAGTCATTATTTTACAACTATTAGAGTTTTCAGAATTAATAGAAAACTTAAGATCATAATCAGATGAGAATATTTCATCTAAGTAAGTAAGAAAATCATAAATAGTATTGCCGCTTTCTTCAAAATTTTTAACTAAATTATAAAAGTATTCAGCACGAATGCGGAATGATTTTACATTACCTATCGTTATTAGTTTTTCCTCATAGTTAAATTCTTCTAAAATATAGTTTAAATAACTAGAGGGAGACATAATATTAATAGCTGGTAGAACAGATAGGCACTTTTTATATAAATCAGTTTCACAGTAAGTATTATTTACTATAATATCATATAATTCTTCATCACTTATTTTATAAAGAAAACTACGACTAACAGATGAAAAACTATATTTAAATTCTTCATTAAAATCTTTTCTTTGAATACATATTAATAAATTTAAAAGATTTTTAATTACTAAGATATCTTGATCTTTACGCAAAGCTTCATCCTTTAAAATTGTTAGAGGTATGTGAAGATATTCAAAGATTTTCTTATATAAGTCAAAGTTTTTGCTTTTGTCTAATAAAATTACAAAATCTTTATATTCAATGTTACGTAGAGTTTTGGTGTCCTTATCAAAGACTTGAAATTTAGATGTTACTTTATTAAGTATGTCTTGACCAATTATAAAAGCTTCTAGTTCATCTTTAGTATAAGGTTTTGGCGGTTCTTTATAAGTCAAAACAGATAAGTTATAGTTTTGATTGGTGTAGCCTTCTTCTAGGTAAGTAGTATTACCAAAAACCATGCGATGAGAAGCCTTATAATCTGCCCCTCCTATTTCATCATCCATAAATAGATCAAATAATAAATTAATGTTATCCAAAACTTCTTTTCTAGAACGGAAGTTTTTAACTAAATCTATTTTTATACCAGCATCAGTATCTCGGTATGAATCATATTTACTTTTAAAAATATAAGGATTAGCATTTCTAAAACGATAGATTGATTGTTTAATATCACCAACCATATAAACATTATTGTTAGAAATTAGGGAAATAAATTTTTCTTGAGTATCAGAGGTGTCTTGATATTCATCAACTAATATTTCATTAAAAGAGGATGTCAATTCATCTCTTATATCTTCATTCTCCGCTACAACTTTTATCGCAAGATGAGCTATATCATTAAAACTATATATTTCATTGGCTGTTTTATAAGAAGTTAATTTATTATCTAATTTTCTAATAATTTCAATTATTATTTCTACATTGGACTTGGTAGAGATAATTTCCTCTTGCATTTGTTCTACTGTTTCATATATTAAAAGAGTTTTTAATTCTTTTATTTGATTTGAAAGAGCTTCCTTTACTTTCTTGCCTTCTTCTGGACTACCCTTTGGTACTGGTTTTAAAGACTTAAAGTCTAAGGATTTGGCTATTTCTTCATAAGTTTTACTATTTAATAATTTTGATAATTGATCTTCAATAGAAGTAACATAAGTACCATCAAAATAATCATTTAAGTCTGTTATTAGTTTAGATATATTCTTACGATAACTATCTATTAAACTTAAATATTCATCTACATATTCAGCTAATTTTTCTTTACTAAAGTATAGAGACATATAGTTTTTTAAGTATGATTCTTTATCATATTTTAATTCTATTTTCTTATAGGCATTTAAAATATATTTTTTTAAGTCTTTATCATCTTTTAGACAAAAGTCTTGAATTAACTTAGTAAATTGTTTATTAGCAAGAAGATAATATTCATCTAATATTTCTTCTAATAATTTATTTTTCTTTATATCAATTACAACTTCATCAGTTATTTTTATATTACTAGTAATATTTAACCTAGTATGATATTTTTTTACAATTGAAAGTGAGAAAGAGTCAAATGTGGTTATATAGGCACCATCAATTAGATTGGCCTCTTCTTCTAGGCCTGGTGTTTTATTTATGGCTTTTCTAATACGTTCTTTCATTTCCATAGCGGCAGCATTAGTAAAGGTTAAAATTAAAAGATTATTAATATGAATACCACTTTTTAATTTTCTAAGGGTTCTTTCGGTTAGTACAGCTGTTTTTCCCGAACCGGCTCCAGCAGATACAATAATATTTTTACCCTCTAAGTCAATGGCTTCTTGTTGTTCCTTAGTCCAACCCATTACTCATCACCTCCTAAAAATGATAAATCATCTACTTTATCTAGATATACTTGATCTTGGTCTTTCATATAACAAAGATCTTGATAGCCACAAAATTCACAAGCAATATTTTTACCAGCATAAACTTTAGGATTTATTGAAAAATCACTAGAAAGAATAGAATCTGTCTTTTGAGAAATGTGATTTTTAGTATAAGTTATCAAATTATATAAAGTATTATTATCAATTGTTTTAGCATAAGTACCAAAACCCTTTTCACTATCGTAAGAAAGGTTCTTTATATATTCACTCTTTTCATAAGTTGAATCAAAACGAGCAAGTATAGATGTATCAGTTGTAGAATAACCTTGAAGATATAAATTTTCTTTATAAATTTCTTCTTTACTCTTTTTACTAGTCCATGTTGGGTAAGAAAAGAGAATATTTTGATAATAAATACCAGTAAATATCGGATTAGTAAAAACCTTAGAAAAATGAATTAAATATAAATATACTGGTAATTGCATGTGAAGACCATATTTCATAGGCTCAATATTAGTATCGATAGAACCTGTTTTATAGTCAATAATACTAAAATAAGTATCTTCTATTTTTTGATAATACATTATTTTATCAATGGTACCAGTAAATATAACAGATACTTCTTTATCTAGTGGTACTTCAATCTTTTTTTCATATAAAGCATTATCAAAACCAGTAAGAAGTTTTTGAGATTTTAAAACAGATATAAGTTTTAGAAGATCTTCTTTTATACGAAGTAGTAATAATTTTTCTTTTAAAGAAAGAGATCTTTTTTCTAGGTACTTTGCATACTCTTCTTCAAAATTAAAGTTTGTCTTTTCATATAATGATAAAATATTATGATATAGGGAACCTATAAAGGCCGCAAAAGTATCTTCATATTTATCTAATTTTAAAACATATTTTATATAATATTTGAAACTGCATTCATTATAAGTATTTAGACTAGTATACGATAGTTTTAAAGGATATGGTAAATTGGTTAGATAGGTATCTGTATTAATTTTAGTATACTTATTAGAATAAGAATTATAAGGTATTTTATAGTGACTATATAGGCTTTCTAAGCCATATTCTTTTTCTCCATATAAATGGTATAAATCAAGTTTTTCAGCTAGACGTAGACGATTGTATAGGTCTGAGGCATTAAACTTATCAAGTGATGGAGAAATTATTTCTAATTTTAGATCCGTAATTAAACTGGATTTATAAAAATTACTAAAAGGAGAAGATAATTTATAAGATAGATATAAATTATCAATATTACCTAGGATATAAGTAAGAGCTTCTTTATTACGCTTATTTAGGTAAGATGTAGTATATAGTGGCACTTCACTTTTTAGAGCATCATTTATATAAGCTATATCCTTCTCCATTTTAGGAAGAATATCTTGATTAAAACCTATGACAAAGATATGTTCATCATTTGTAAAAGTATCAGAATATAAATCTTTTATATTAACAGCGTTATTTTTCTTTTTTACTGGTATATAAGTATGTTTAAGTTTATCAATAAGTAACGTATAATACTCTTTTGTATTATCTTCTAAGGTAGAAAGACTAGATAAAATAGATACTAATTTTTGATTAATTATCAGTTTATTTTTATCTTCTAAGTCTAATTCTTTCGTTTCTAAGTAATCTTTAACTATTTTAGTAGTATATATTGAGTCTTTAAAATCTATGTTTAGAGGAATTTTATAATATTTAAATAATTTATTTAATGTATAGTAATAATCATTAGAGACGTTAGTTAATGATATTTTATTAATATCAACACCTGTTCCTAAAAGAGATAAAATCTTAAGACAAACATAGTTTACTTCTTCTTCAAGACTCTTACATTCAACTACTTTTGTTGTTAGGTTGGTTTTAGGAAAAACTAAGTTTGTGTGAAGAGCCACTTCTTCATATTTATCTAAATCATAATAGTTTAAAACAATGATATTTTTATTTTTAATGAACTCTTTAAATGATTTATTTTGTTTTAAGAGATTTTCTTTAAGTAACTCTATTTTTAGGTTCTTTAAAAATACTAGTTTAGGATTTTTATAATCTTTATTTTCATCAATTACATATAGATTCTTTAAATATATTTTGGCAACATCTAAATTGTAGTTATATTTTTTTAAAAGATAATATAGAGTTTCATCATCATAAGAGTAAAAATAATTATTTTTAAATTCTTCTTTAGTCATAAATTTTATATTATAAAGTTTATCATCTTGCATTTGTTCATTAAGTATTTTTATCTTTGTGGCATTAGGGCAAACAATTAAAGTATTATTTTGATATATCATTTTTATCACCAATATAATTATAAACTTTTTTAGAAAGATGGTAAAGGTGATTACTTTTGTTTTTCCTGTATCATGAACAAAAGACAAGTTTTCAATTTGGTGCTTTGGTCGTTGCCGATCAAAATTCCTACTTCACTGATAAAGTACCCTTTATTCTCCATAGGCTTAAATTCCGATAGTCGCTACCGTACTCATTTTATTTTACCACTATTTATTCTTAAACTAACTTTCTTTGATAAGGCATTCTTAATCCTTCAAACATAATATTTATACTAGCATTTATATCTCGATCATTTTCACATCCACACTTACTACATATCCATTCTCTAACATTTAAATTATCTATCTCTTTCGTTGTATTGTCACAATGACTACATTAGTATTGTGTATATCAAAAGTGTACAAGTCGAATTAAGTTCTACTGCCCATTACTATTTATATATGCATTATAGCAATCTTCAAGCAAAAAGAAAAGAAGCTTTTTATTCAGCTTCTTTTGTTTCAACTACTTTGTTTCCTTTGTAGTTACCGCATTTAGGACAAACTCTATGTGGTTTAATTATTTCACCACAGCTTGGGCATTTAGTCATACCAGGAACTTCCATAGCATTGTGACTTCTTCTCATTCTCTTTCTTGTCTTTGAAACTTTACGGAAAGGAACAGCGAACAATTGAATGTCTAACTTCATCATATTATCACTCCTCTTTGTAATCTTTTAGTAGCTCTCCAAACGGATTATTGTTGGGTTTATCTAGCTCATCTTCGCTAATTAAACGCCAACCGTCCCCGTGAAATTTACTGAGATCTTCGACCTTAGTAAACTGTAAGGGGATCTCTAGTACAATATTTTCCCATAAAAACTGAAATATATCAAGTGTATTTTCATCTTTTTTGCAATTTTCTTCTAAAATGTCATCATATTTAATAGAAATTGGATATTCTAAAGGCTCTAAAGAAATATAATCTTGTAAAATTATTGTTCCACTTATATCAGCTTTTATGTAATCAGTTAACTCATCAATATCATCTAAAGATGGAGCCATATACACCTTACCTACTAATTTTATATCATTGATACTTATAACTGATGGATCAAAATAATATTCCTTAGGGATACTGTAGGTACCAGATATATCCTTCTCTTTTATAGTTTGACTATGAAGTAAACTTAAATCTATATCCATATATTCACCTTCTTATCTTACGGCTAAATTATCGCCATCTTCTACTACTTGAATTAGACCATGATAATGGAAATCATTGCCTATATTCATACTAGGACTATTACTTAACCATATACGTATGGAATAATCTTTTTCTTCTAATGGTTTCATTTCTTCATCTTTTAAAATACCATCTTTTAAATCAGATAAGGTATAAATATCGTTTTTACCATTACCTTCTTTAATGGCTACTTTTAATAATTCTTTAGGAAGACTATGCTCTGTACAATAATCACTAAGCATAGTTTCATAATCATCAACTAGTTTTATTTGATACTTAACTGGTTCAATTAGGTTGTTTTTAATAGTTAAAGTATAAGTATCAGAAGATAGACCAACAGAGTCTGTAACAGGAGTTGCTTTGGTTAATGTAACTTTAGCACCATTTTTTTCGTGAAATGTAATATCTAGCGAATTAGAACTATAGTCAATATCGGTTGCTCCTACAAAATGATAGTAAATATTATAGGTTGCGACTATTGCTATAGTGAATATTAAAACAATAAAGACAACGTTTTTTATAATAGCTTTTTTACGATTGTAATACATATAGCACCTCATATTTAATGATAATACGTTTTGGTTTACATAGTCAATATTTAATCATGTTAGTTGACATTGTCAATTATAGCATAAATTTTAAGTTATTTAAATGGTTTGTAAATTTTACTAATAAATTCAGCTACTTTTATGCCATCCATAGCAGCTGTTGTTATTCCTCCAGCATAGCCTGAACCTTCGCCGCAAGGGAATAAACCTTTTATTTTAGATTGTCCTTCAGCATCTCTTGGTATTCTAACAGGAGATGAGGTTCTACTTTCTATGGCACTTATAATGGCACCTTCCTTAGCATAACCTTTTATCTTTTTATCAAAATATGGTATTGCTTCTTTTAAGGCCTCTGATATGTATGGTGGTAATACTTCATTGATATTAGCAAAGTTATATGAACCTTTCATGTTAGGAGTAATGTCTAAAAAAGAAGTACTTTTTTTATTGTTTATAAAGTCTTTATATAATTGGACAGGTATCTTTCCTGCTCCAGCTTGATAGGCTAATCTTTCTAGGGCACGTTGGTATTTAATACCTGCCATAGGAGCACTACCAAAATCAGATGGAGATATGGTTACTACTAAAGCACTATTAGCATTTTTTTCATTTCTTTGGTAATTACTCATACCATTTATGGCAAGTAAACCTTTTTCTGATGAGGCGTTTACAACAAAGCCACCTGGACACATGCAAAATGAATATACACCTCTATTTTTAGTAGTGGTATAAGTAAGTTTATAACTGGCTGGTGGAAGATAAGCACTTAATTTTTTGCCATATTGGTTTTCATTGATTAATTCTTGAGGATGTTCTATTCTAACGCCAATAGCGAAGGGCTTAGCTTGCATTTCTAAATTGTGGGTATTTAACATTTCAAAGGTATCTCTAGCACTATGACCTATAGCCAAAATTAAGGCATTACAATTAATTCTTTTATTGTGATTAATTTCTATACCTACTAAAGTGTTATCCTCGGTAATAATATTAGTTAAGCAAGTGTGGTAGTGAAACTCTCCACCCATACTTATTATTTTATTACGAATATTTTTAACGACTTGTCTTAAAATATCAGTACCAATGTGAGGATGATTTAAATATTTAATTTCTTCTGGAGCTCCATTCTCAACAAAAATATCAAATACTTTTTGGCTAATATTTCTGGGATCTTTTACAAGAGTATTTAGTTTACCATCAGAGAAAGTTCCAGCTCCACCCTCCCCAAACTGTACATTGGTGTTTTCATCAAGTATTCCTGTTTGCCAAAAAGTCTCTATGGTTTTAACACGTTCATCAACACTGGCACCTCGTTCAATAATAATAGGTCTATAGTTATATTCAGCTAGAATATAAGCACAAAATAAGCCAGCTGGGCCACTTCCTACAACAATAGGACGTTCTGTTAAGGGTTTTGTGCCACTAGGAGTTAATTCATAGTGACTAGGATTAGAGACAAAAACATCTTTGGAGTTGGTATGTTTTAAAACACTTTTATCATTTGTTACCAAAACATCAACTTCATAGACATAATGAATACTATCTTTTTTTCTAGCATCTAAGGATTTTTTTACTATATTAAACCTTATTATTTCTTTAGAATTAATCCTTAAAATCTTGCAAATTGCTTTTTCTAAAGATTCTGTACTATCTACTTCTACGGGTATTTTTATTTGTCTTATACGAATCATTTTATCACTCCAATACTTTTACCAGCTAGCATACCACTAATCCAAGCAAAACTTAAATTATAGCCACCACAATCACCATCTACATCTAGTAATTCACCAACTATGTAAAGATTTTTATTTATTAATGACTCCATAGTATTGGGATTAATTTCTGATAGGTCTACTCCACCACTACATACTTGAGCATTGTCAAAAGACCTAGTGTCAATAATGGGTAAATGGAAATTAGTTAAAACATTTATTAAATTTATTTTTTCTTGTTTAGACATATTAGTCCATTTCCTAGACTCATCAAGCTTAAGAATACTTAAGAAAGTATTTAATAGTTTGTTATTTAAAAGTCCTTCTAACAATTCAAATATAGTCCTGCTAGGCATAAGAGATGTTCTTTTATCAAAGTATGTGATGGCATCTTCTTTTAACCACGGAAGGAAGTTTATAACTACTTCTACTTTTTTATTTTCTTTTAAATAGGCACTAGCAAAACGACTTAAATTAAAGATACAAATACCACTCACACCATAGTTTGTTAGTTGAATTTCACCCGTTTCTTCTTTTATAAACTTATTAGCGGCATAAAGAGAGACATTAACATCGCTTCTTATTCCATCCCAGGATGTGAAATATTTTCCTTGACCAACTAATTGAACTAATGCTGGAAGTGGTTCTATAATAGTATGTCCTAGAGATTTAGCTAAAGTGTAACCTATACCAGTAGAACCAGTTTTAGGAGAAGCTTTTGAACCGGTTGCGATGATTAAAGAGTCAGCAATTATTTTTTTATTATTAAATTCGACGATATACTTATTATTACTATGCGTTACTTTATCTACTAGAGCATCTTGATAAATCTTAACCCCCAACTTAGTAGCTTCTGTTACTAAAGCGTTTCTAATACTTATAGCCTGATTAGAGGTTGGATAATAATAACCATTTTTTATTTTTGGTACAATACCAATTCTATTAAAAAGTGTCATTATTTGTTTCTGATTATCTAAAGTAATTATTTTTTCTAGAAGATTTTTTGAGGTACTATTATAATGTCTTAAATTTTGATCTTCATTCCAGTAATTACATCTACCATTCCCTGTTGCGAGTATTTTTTTACCACAAATTGAGTTTCTTTCTAAAATAATTACCTCATTATCTTTATTTTTAGCAAAAATAGAAGAAATTAAACCAGATGCTCCGCCACCAATAATAACAACTTTTTTCATAATATCACCGCTATTAGTATAACATAAAAGTAATTAAAAAAAACTATCAGTTTAGGACTGATAATTTTTATAGTTAAAACATTAATAAATTTTTATAGACGTTTAGGATTTTGAAACTGTGTAACAATTTAACCTACCATTTGTATAAGCACTGCAATACTCATCATTAGAATAATCATGACAATTTAGTTTTCCATCACTATAAATTTTACAAGAGAAATTACTAGAATAGCAACGATAATAAGAGCCATTATCCATATCTTTACAGTTGCTTTCTCCAAAATATTCAGTTAATTGTTTTTTAGTATTTTTCATATTATTAGACTTTATGCAGAATATTGAACTACCATCATTTATACATAGACCGTTTGTTTCTTCAGCTATATCTACTGCTCCCATTACTCTATGACTTATTGAGGCATAGTTGGTTATACTAGCCGTGACTATTTTACTAGCGTCTTTATACTTACCATAAGCAAAATATTTAGGAATCCAAGTTTTACAGAAGTTGTGCCCATTGAAGTAACTGTGCCAGAGTCATCTATACAAATGCCGGAAACATCTGTTACTGGAGCAACTTCTGTACAAGAATAGCCACCAGTTGTGATTTTTTTACATTGTAATGTACCATCATCAGCGGTTAGTTGTACTCTATATACTTTAGGTGTTGATATTGTCATAAGAACGTTTCCCCTTTGAAGATTGTCAGCGATGGTAAGACCATTATCTATTACCCCATGTGTACCATCTGTTAAACTAGCAAAAAAAGTTGTGGTTCTAGTGGTGTTATTGTCTGAGGTTTCTATCGTGTCTACATGGGCTCTCACATAAATGTTTTAGCGACGTTAGCGTAAGACTTAGTTATATCAATAAAAGTATCTTTCCTTGAATTTTCAATTACTCTTTAACTACTTCTATATTACCGTACCAGTTTTCTACTGTGCCATATTCAAATGTTGCCTCAGTTGGTCCACCAGTTATAGCTTTCCAATCAAATTTTCTGCCAGTCTTATTGACTATTTTTGTAAGGTTATCATTAAATCCCATATAACTTACTGTCTTTTTAAAAGCGTTGGCACCTATACTTTTTACTGTTGTTGGAATGGTTATCATACCATTTAATTTACAAATTTCAAAGGCACTATTACCAATACTTATCAGCCCTTCTGGGAAAACAACTCCTTCTATTAACGAGGCATAAAATGCATAATATGAAATACTAGTAACAGATGAGGGAATAGTAACCTCTTTTGTGCTCTTTCCAGCGTAACCGATTATGTTTGTGTAATCAATCTCTCCATTCTGCTTTCTACCATATATAAAGCCTAATGCTAATGAGCCATCGCCGTTGTCAACGTATGCAACATCATTATTGTTAAAAGCTAAAGCGGCAATGCTTACTACCGTTTTGGGAATTTTTAAAGTTCCTGTAAAACTTTCTCCATAAAGAGCTTGGCCGGCAATATTTTTCAATGTTACTCCAGCCTGTTCGCTAGGAATTGTAACGTTGTTTCTTTCAGTACCAGCATAACCTATTATAGTGCTATAGTCTACTCCCTCTTTTGTTCTTTTATATATCCAAGCTTTACTTGTATCACTTACTTTATTGTCATTGAAAGCCAAAGTTCCTATACTTATTACTGAATTTGGAATAGACAGTTCCATTATTTTATTGTTAAAAAAAGCAAGATTTCCTATACTTGTTACTGAAGGTGGAATATTTACTTTCGAAATACCAGAATATGCGAACGCTGCATCTTTTATATTGGTAACAGTATTTGGAATAACTACCTCCCATCCTTGTAGGCTCATTGAAGAAAAGGAATCACTTTCTATGGTCTTTAATTTAATACCATTTACTTCACTTGGTATTCTAAATACTTTATCTGGAAACTCTGATAAATCGCCAATGTAACCTCTTATGCTTGAATAATCATAAGAGTCACCATTTTTAACATACAAAAATGAATGATTTGGAATAGGATTGTCGCAATAAGCACATGCTCCTATTGTAGTTGCGGAATCTGGTATTACTGCTTCTGTTAGCTGATTATATTGAAAGGCTCTTGAGCCGATTGTTTTTATTCCTTCATCTATTGACAAAGATTTAATGCTATTTCTTGAAAATGCAGCTTCTTCAATGAGTACTACACTAGATGGTATATATAAGCTATTTATATTATTGCCACTAAATGAACTTGTTCCTATAGTTTTTATAGTATCTGGTATATAAACACTAGTTATTCCCATATTTCTAAAGGTGTATTGATATATAGAAGTTACTTTTCTATCGCCTATCATGGCTGGTATTACAACGTCTGTTCCACAGTCTTTATTATAGTAAGTAAGTTCAGCTTCAGTATCAGATGTATTTCTAAAACTAAAACACTCTTTAGCTTCATCTTCTGTTATACCTAATCTTGGAGTAGACTCAGTTAAATAACCATTTTTATCAATAATTGTGATCTTACTTCTACCATTTACTGGTTGTCTATTGTTTACATATTTCTTACCATTATAGACATCTTTTTGATTTAAAAGCTTATCTTCTTTTAAGTCAATCTTCCAACCAGCTTTATCGCAACTTACCCAGTAATAATCTTTAGTTCCATCTTCATTTAAGGTTACTACTACATAAGCATCTAACCATTCAGAAAACGGACTTCTTATTTTAGATTGATCCGTTAGATTGTTTATATGGATATAATAAGTCGTATCATAATCATCAATAGTAAATGTTTGATCTGTTACTAATTGTTTAGCTGCAGTTACATATGTTGAAGCATCTTGAACATATAGTTTTGATCTCGAATCATAAATAATTGACGAAATTGAAGGAATTGCGATCATTAAAAGAATAGCCATAATCACTATAACCGCTAGTAATTCTACTAACGTAAAACCTTTTTTATTATTTAATATTTTCTTCATTACTACACCTCATATTTATTATTACCTTATTATGTATAAAGTATACCCCCCCCCCCCCACATTTTTGTCAATTGCCTCTTTTTAAGGTCTTGTGTGGTGGAGTTTTTTATGACCAAAAAATTATCAGTATTTTCTACTGATAATTTAAGTATTACCCTTTAACTACTTCAATATTACCATACCAGTTTTCTACTGTGCCATATTCAAATGTTGCCTCAGTTGGTCCACCAGTTATAGCTTTCCAATCAAACTTCCTACCTGTTTTATTTATAATCTTAGTTAATGAAGCATTAAACGCATCATAATTAATTACTTTATAGAATGCTTTATCACCAATCTTTGTTACGGTTGATGGAATAGTTACTTCTGGCCCTAGTTTGCAATATCTAAACGCTTCCGCACCAATTTCTATTAAGCCTTCTGGAAGTACAACTCCCTTGATAAATGAAGAATAAAATGCTGAGTCAGATATTTTTTTTACATTATTTGGGATTATTACATTTTGCGTATTTCTCTTAGCGTACCCGACTATATTAGTATAATCAACACTTCCATCTTCACTTTTAGCGTAAACAAAGCCATCAGTCAATGTGCCATCACCATTATCAACATAGGTAACACTATTTCTACTGAATGCCCTTGCCCCTATACTTGTTACTGTTATAGGTATCTTTAATGTTCCTGTAAAGTTTAATTCATTAAGGGCATCATATGTAATACTTTTTAATTTAACGCCGTTTTTCTCAGCTGGTATACTAATATCATTTCTACTAGCTCCAGCATAACTAACAATCGTACTATAGTCAATGCCATTAGCTGTTCTTTTATAAACCCACGCTTGTTCCTCATTAATAATCTGATTATCATTAAATGCTTTATTATCAATTCTAGTTACGGTTGATGGTATATTTAATTCTGTTAATTTATTTTTAAAAAAAGCCGAATTACCAATCATGTTTAATCCTGCAGGTAGATTCACTTTGGATATCCCACTAGCATAAAAAGCGCTTGCCCAAATACTACTAACTGTTTCTGGAATTACTACTTCCCAATTTGTCAAAGACATACGCTCAAAAGCAGAAACACCTATTATTTTTAATTTTACGCCATTTACTTCTTCCGGTATTCTAAATACTTTATCAGGAAACTCCGATAAGTCTCCTATGTAGCCAATAAGTTTTGAATAATCATATGAATCTCCATTTCTAGCATATAAGAAAGAAGCATTTGGTATTGGATTATTACAGTAAGCACAAGCTCCTATAGATGTAACTGAGTTTGGTATAACAGCCTCTGTTAGTTCATTATATTGAAAAGTTCTAGGACCTATTGTTTTTATTCCTTCATCTATTGATAATGATTTTATTTTATTATTAGCGAAAGCCCAAGTATCTAATTTTTCAACACTTGACGGAATATGTAAAGCTTCAATATTATTATTTTTAAAAGCTTCTTCTCCTATAGTTTTTATTGTATCTGGTATATAAACACTAGTTAGGCCCATCGCTCTAAACGTATACTGATAGACTGATGTAACTTTTCTATCACCTATCATAGCTGGAATTACAACATCTGTTCCACAATCCTTTTTATAGTAAGTAAGTTCAGCTTCAGTATCAGAGGTGTTTCTAAAACTGAAACACTCTTTAGCTTCATCTTCTGTTATTCCAAGTCTTGGAGTTGCCTCAGTTAAGTAACCATTTTTATCAATAATTACAATTTTACTTCTATCATTTATTGGTTGTCTATTGTTTACATATTTCTTACCATTATAGACATCTTTTTGATTTAAAAGCTTATCTTCTTTTAAGTCAATCTTCCAACCAGCTTTATCGCAACTTACCCAGTAATAATCTTTAGTTCCATCTTCATTTAAGGTTACTACTACATAAGCATCTAACCATTCAGAAAACGGACTTCTTATTTTAGATTGATCCGTTAGATTGTTTATATGGATATAATAAGTCGTATCATAATCATCAATAGTAAATGTTTGATCTGTTACTAATTGTTTAGCTGCAGTTACATATGTTGAAGCATCTTGAACATATAGTTTTGATCTCGAATCATAAATAATTGACGAAATTGAAGGAATTGCGATCATTAAAAGAATAGCCATAATCACTATAACCGCTAGTAATTCTACTAACGTAAAACCTTTTTTATTATTTAATATTTTCTTCATTACTACACCTCATATTTATTATTACCTTATTATGTATAAAGTATACCCCCCCCCCCCCACATTTTTGTCAATTGCCTCTTTTTAAGGTCTTGTGTGGGGGAGTTTTTATGACAAAAAAAGATAGACTATAATGATAGTCCACCTTATAAATTATTTATTTGTTAATATGTTACCATATATGTACTCTTTTATCTTTTGAAATATACATAGGATTTGTTTTGGATACATTATAGACTTCATAAAATATATCAGTTGATGATAATGTAGCATTTACTCTATACTTAGCAGGAGAATGGGTATCTACCAAAAGGAGTATTTTTTGATATTCTTCATTAGATTTTTCTACCCAGAGAGTAGCAAAACTTTTATACATAGCCTTTAGATCAGTAGTAGTTGCATTTTTACTTTTAGCTAAATTACTAATACAATTTACAGCACCTAAATCAGCAATATTTTCATCGACTGTTAGACTACCATTTATATAGTTTCCTGCTATAACTTCGTATTTATCATAATATGAAATAATTTGTTTTTGAAGTTGTTGATAGTTTTCTTTATCTTCTTTATTCCACCACTCTACTAAGTTGCCATGTTCATCAAATTTTGCTCCATTAGAATCAAAAGCATGCGTTATTTCGTGAGCTATTATCATCCCAATAGATCCTAAATTTTCATAATAGCCTTTAGATAAATCAACTAAGTTAGTTGCTGCTGATGGGAAATTTATAGAATTATCTTGAGGATTATAATAAGCATTTATTGTTGTTTGAGACATAGCAGTAGTTGCTGGAGCATTATTCTTTAGTCTTTCTAGTTTGTGTTTTTCTAATACTTTTTTAATTTTTAGAATATTTTTAATCAAAGTATTATTACTAGCTAAGTTGTAATTTAAATTATAATAATCATTTTCATTCAAACCAATATTAATAGTAATATTTTTAAGTTTAGTTATAGCTTTATTTTTAGTATCTTGACTTAGCCAATCTAAATTAGTTAAACTCTTTTCATAATAATTAATGATATCATTTGTCATAGATAAAATATATTCTTTTGATTCTTTAGTTAAATACTTATTAGTATAACTCATATCAAATTCATTTTGAAATAGTGCTATGACTGTGTTTTTAGCAGCATCATTAATATCTGTTTTAGTTTCTATACCTAATTGTTCACTACTAAAATCAGAAAGTATTTTAGCGTAATTTTCACTTAAAAACTCACCATAATTTTCTAGTATTTTTAACTTTACAATTTCTTTTAAAGTAGGAAGATTTTCATCTGTTAATGAGTCATTTATAGCAGAATAATTTTCTTTATCTAAAAGACTTATCTTTACATTATCTGGTATATTATCAAAATACGTAGAATCTAGATTAGTATAAATTGCTTGTAGTTCACTTTTATTAATAGGATTATATAAATTTTCTTTATTTTGATAGTAAGATGTAGGATGAGTTCTATTAGCTATTTTAGTATAATAGTCAGTTATATTTTTAGATACTTCCCTAGCTTTTGTTTTATCATAACCATATTCTTTTAATAATTTTATATCATACTGTTTAATTAGAGTTTTTACCGAAAGATAGTCATCGTCAGTATAATATTCACTAGTCGAATTAAAAGCAAATGGTATAGATTGAAAATACAACATATTTTCGGTAGTATCTTTTAAGTTACGCATAATAGAAGCACTTGTAAATATTGGAATATATAAATCATTTTCAACTACTATAGCATTTTTTATATATTCATTTATGGTAGTCGAAGAATCAATTAAATCAATATAATATTTTAAATCTGATAAGCCACTTGTATTTCTTGTATTAGTATCAATAATTTGATTATAAATAATATTAATATCTTTGTTTGTAGTAATTAAATCAGTTAATACTGAGTCAATATCAGAATTAACTTTATCTTGTAGTTTAGTAAAAGTACTTATTGTATATTCATCATCTTTTAGAACATAACTATCAATAGTATCTTTATTAATATAGGTATAATAGTCTTGTTTTAGAGGTTTGGTAGTTAGATTACATCCTATTGTTAAAACAATTAAGATGAGAATAAAGTATTTCTTTATATTTTTCATATTAGGCTCCAAATAATACTTTTTCTGATTTGAATTTTTTTATTAGTACATATAGAAGAATTATAGTATATACAATAGTTGATATGATGGTAAGAAGTATATTTAGATAATTTATGTTACCAGAATATAAATCCATTAGTATAGTAGTATGATTTAATATAGGAATTATATAGAATAAAGCTGTTGATGATACTTTTATGAATGATAAGATCATTGGAAAAATACATATTATTTGAAGTACTTGACCAGCAGCTTGTGCTTCTTTATAACTTTTAGCTTTTGAAGTTAACATAAGAGCAATAGCACTAATTAATAGTGATGCTATTATACAAATTATGACACTAAATATTATAGCGATAAAACTTATTTTAAAGTCTTTATATATTTCATACATATTTTTAGCTATTGTAAGACTAGTTATGGTTAATATAAGACCAATTATTGAGGAAATAATTCCCATAATTACGGTAGCAATATATTTACCTGTTATTAATTCTTTAATGTTTACTGGTAGAGTTAAAATGGTTTCTAAAGTACCATTTTCTTTTTCTGTTGCTATAGCTGAAGTTGCCATATTTACTGTTGCCATTGCTATAGCTGCTATTATATAGACAAAGGAAATATTCATAACCATATTAACCAAGATATTGCTAGTTGAAAGATCTTCTCCAGAAGTATTTTTTAATTCATATTTTATTTTACCATAGGCAACTTCTGGATCTATGTCCTCTCCTTTTATATATTGATCACCTAAATACTTGTTGTAGGTATCTAAGTAAACAGCTGCATAATTTGCTGTTTGGGAAGTTTGAATATCTTCACTGGAATATATAGTATATAAATCTTTTTCTTTATTATAATCAATATATGAGTCAATCTTTCCATCTTGATAAGCTTTACTCATTAAAGATATATTTTCGTAATATTTTGCCTCAAGTGAACACTCAGACATTATTCTTTTTTCAGTACTATTAAGTTCATAGTTAATACCTATTGGATACTTAGTATCTTCTCCACCTATTATAGAGTCTTCCATTTCACCATAGAAGAAGACAAAAAAAGCTATTATAAGGGGAAAACCTAAAATCATAAAAATAGTTTTTTTATCTCTAAAAATGGAACGTAATTCTTTTTTTATAGTAATTATTATATTAGTTTTCTTCATAGTTACCTCCTATTAAGGCAAAGAAACTATCTCTTAAATTAGTTGTTTTAGTCTTTTTTCTTATTTCTTCTGGAGTACCAATAGATATTACTTGGCCTTTGTTAATCATTATTATTTTATCGCAAATATTTTCAGCTTCTTCCATATAGTGAGTTGAGTATAAAATACACTTGCCCTTTTCTTTTTCTTCTTTGACAAAATCAAGAATTACTTTACTTGATATTACATCAAGACCACTGGTTGGTTCATCTAAAATATAATATTTAGGATTATGAATTAGGCAACGAGAAATACCTGTTCTTTGGTACTGACCAGTTGATAGAGTTTCAATACGTTGATGTTTGAAATTTTCCATATTAAATCTCTTTATAATATCATCTATTCTCTTTTCTAACTGTTCTTTAGGGATATCATAGTATTCTCCACACATTTTTAGTAATTCATAAGGAGATATATCCTTATACAATTTAGTATTTCCTGTTAAAAAAGCAATAGTTTTTTTAATTTCCGTTGATGATTCTTTATAGCTTTTACCATCAAGTTCTATCGTCCCAGTAGTTGGTGTCATAATACCAGCAATCATTCTTAAAAGAGTTGTTTTACCGGCACCATTAGGACCAATTATGCCAACTACTTCACCTTCTTTAGCTGTAAAAGAAATATTATTGTCAGCTAAAAACTTTATTGTTTCCTTAGGACTTATCTTTTTAGTAAATTCTTTAGAAACGTTCTTCACTTCAATCATTAATTACACTTCCTTATCTTTATATTTATTATAAATTATTTTTTATTAAATTACTATTAAAACTGGATTTATATTTACTATCAATATATAATTGCTATGGTGATAATATATGTTAATTAATACTTGGCAGTTTTGGGTTATTGTTTACCTAATATCTACGGTTAGTTTTTCCCAATCATTTAAAGTAGCAAATAGAAATATGAAGAATGCTGGATCTCTTACTGTTTTATTAGAAGTTTTTACTGGTATTGTTTCATTATTAATGATGCCTGTTTTTGATTTTAAATTTAGCCCTAGTAGTAGTTCTATTTTACTTCTTTTAGTAGTAGTTTTTATTTATGCTATTACAGATAGATTAAATATTGAAGTTAGGTATGGACTTGATACATCTACTTTTAGTGTTCTTAAGAGATTATATACAGTATTTATGATAGTATTTGGATTTCTATTTCTTAATGAAGAGATTATTTTAAATAAAATACTTGGTGCTATTGTTATTATTTTGGCTAATATAATGCTTACTTATGATAAGGGTAAATTTAGAGTTAATAAATATTTTATTATGGGAGTTATTTCAAACTTTTTATTTGCTATTGCAATGGTATTAAATGTAGATATTTCAAGTAATTATAACTTAGCTTTTTATACATACATTACAGTTACTGGACCAGCTATTTTAATATCTCTTATTGGTCATCATACAATAAAAGATTTAAAAGAAGAATTTAATTTATATAATAAAAAATATTTTCTAATTTCCACTTGTACTTGGGCTATTATGCTAAATTCGTCTATTAGAGCATATCAACTTGGTAGTGTTACTATTGTTGCTTCTTTATTTTCTCTTACTCCTATTCTTAATGCTTTGTGTGAAGTTATATTTTTTAAAGATAGAAGTAATTTCTTAAAGAAAATTATTGTCTCAATATTATTAATAATTGGTGTTGTTTTAGTTAATTTATAAGCTCTATTAAGTAAATAGAGCTTATTTTTTATGATATATAAATTCTTGGAACACGTTTAGAAATAGTACTTATAATTTCATAATTAATTGTTTTACATATCTTAGCTAGATCTTCTACTTTGATATTTTCATTATCCCAAATAAAAACATCGTCCCCTACCTTAACATCTTTGATAAAGCTAACATCAACCATACAACTATCCATACATATATTACCTACTATTTTGCATTTTTTACCCTTTATAATAACAAAACCTTTATTAGAAAGTGCTCTTCTTAGACCATCGGCATAACCTATTGGGATGGTTGCTATTGAGGTAGTTTTTTTAGTTAGATAAGTTTTGGAATAACTAATAGGAGTATTTTTAGGTACTTCTTTTAGAAAAGTAATTTTGGTCTTTAATTTTAAAATTGGTTTTAGGGAAATTTTTGACATAACACTATCACAGGGATAATAACCATATAAGATTATACCAGCTCTTACAGCATTAGTTCTTTTAGCGTAATTTAAATAATTAATTATGCCAGTTGATGCTAAAGCATGAATGTATTTTATATTTTTAAATTTTTCTTGAACTATAGTGATAGCTTTATCAAAATTTTCTAATTGATTAATAGTGTAATATTTATCACTATCAGCTGATGATAAGTGGGTATATATTCCTTCAACTTGAATGTTTTTATTTTTGGTTAGTTTTTCTATATAGCTAGATAAATTATTTAAACTTATTCCTGTTCTATACATACCTGTTTCTATTTCAAGATGAACTTTTATCTTAGACTTTCTTTTTATTAACTCGTCTAGAAATTCATTAGAACTTAATCCTACTATTAAATTATATTTAAGAATCTTATCTAATTCTTGAATAGAGGGTTGATTTAGTATTAATATGGCATTTTTATAGCCTAATTCTCTTAAATATTTACCCTCATCAGTTGTTGCTACTGCAACTATTTTAAAGGGCTTAATAAGGGGTAAATATTCATTTATATTACTACCATAACCATTAGCTTTGATTACAGGTATTAATTCTTTATTTCCTATATATTTTTGTATTTGTTTAATATTATAACTTAAATTAGTTAAGTTTACTTCCATAACGGTTGGTCTTGTATTCATATGTACCTCCTTTATAATTATATTTTTTATATAATAAAACTTGATACATTGTACCAAGTTTATTTTATTTCTTAATCTTTAGTTTGATTATTGTTTCTTCTTAGAAGACTTTTTAGTGCTATTTTTATTTGAAAGATTTTTTTCTTCCTTTACTTCTTCTTTTTCTTCGTGTCTTCTTTCTTCTTTAAAAGGTACTGTTTTCTTTTCTAATCTAGCTATTTTTCTATTTAATTTAGCTATTTCATTGTTGAAATATAAAATTAATGATACTGTTACTATTATTGTGATAACTGTACTACATATAATTGAAAATTTAGATGATTCAAAGAAAGCATTTCTAGCATCTATTTTCTTTTGTTTTTCTTTTTCTTCCATGATATCATATTTTTCTTTAGCATTATATTCATTTTTAATAGTTGTTATTATATTTTCATTGTAAACTTCAGAATAACCTTGAAATACTTCTTCACCAATAATAATTAGTGGTACGCTTCCAGATTGATATTTTGTTTGTCCTATACGCTTATTTAAATAATTTACAACTTCATCATATAAATCGATGTTTTTATTGTCTTCCCATACTTCATATGCTTCTAGTTTAAAATATTTTCCATACTCTTCTGAGATAGAATTTAAATATTCTAGGAAGGCATGACAATAACTACAAGAAGCTCCTCTAAATAAGTATATTTTTACTTGTTTGTCATCTTCTTTATAATTTTTATTAGCTAGTTCTATTCCAGCTGATGTTAATGTTTCTTCTAAGTTAGTACTTGTATATTTTGATGTTTCTTCTTTACTTTTAGCAAAACTTGTTATTGGTAATAATAGTATCGCTATTAATGATATTAATAATAATTTCTTTTTCATTTTAAATCCTCCTTAGTAAAATAAATTACTGAAATCTTATTTTAATTATTCTTTCTCATCTGTTTTTTTATTACTTTGACAATTATATACTACTGATATTGGATATTGCCCATCCTCTAATTTTCTTGATGTATCAAAGAAGATGATTGGTGAATCATCAGAACAGTTTATAACTAGGTCTGATACATCATATCCTTTTTCTTTTAGTTGTGCCTTGGTTATGTAATAGCCGCTTGGACCTTGAGGCAATTCTGTATAAGTACCAGACTTATATATTTCAATCCCATATAAAATTACTTGGTTAATTTTATTACCCTCTACTTCGCCTATTTCATCTTTTTCTTCTGAATCAGCAGGTTTTGGGTTAGATAGTGGTAATGTAGTTGGTTTATTGATAAAGACAATAACACCAACTACGACAAGTATTACTGATAAAAGAATAACGACTATTGTAGCAACACTAAGTTTCTTTGAATCTTTAGGTTTGTTAGAATTTTCACTATTATTCATACTATTTATTCCTTTCTAATCAGCTGCTTTGTAACAAGTTGATCCTTGTACATACCAGTTGAAACCACTTGGACAGGCATCAACTTTACAAGCTACATTACGTGTTTTTGTGCATGCATAAGTACGTGTTTTTTCACATGAATAACTACAATCATATGTATATGTTGTTGAACAGTCATAAGGTATTGAATTGTAGCAGCCTGCTCCGGCCCAACCAGTTGCACAATACCAACCACATGAACAGTTTCTACCACTAGCACATTTTACATTGTTATAGCATGTTGCTGAGTTTGTTCCTGTACATGTTTTTGGACAAGTTGTTGTGTATCTTTCTGTACAAGTATCTTGATAACTTTCTTGACAAGTACTGTCTTGCTGAATTTTATCTTTAACACAAATCCAGCCTTTACTATTATCATAAGATAATGTTCCACCACTACTGTTACAGTTTTTAGTTATGACTATTCCTGATGCGTTACCAGCCAAATCTACAGCTCTTATTTCTAGTGCTTGAGTTACTGAAACTGTTATTGTTTGTTTACCTGTTTCAGAAAATCTTGTAAAGCCACCAGTTGAACCTTGAGCTCTATATTCAAAAGCATAAACTCCACTAGTTGCATCTGATGAGGTCATGGTAACGTTTGTACCATTTATCGTTAATTTTGGAGTTGCTGGTGCAACTGTATCAATCATAATAGTATTTCTTGTTGCTTCAGAACAGTTACCAACATAATCACAAGCTCTTATTTCTACAACTTCATTTCGATCAGTTTTAAATGCAGTTGTGGTATAAGTGTTACCAGCAGATGATGAATATGTATGCCATGTATTCTCAGTATTTGGATAACGATATTGATAATACTGTACTCCTGATCTATTATCACTTGAAGAGACACCAATTACATATTTATTAGCATTTACATAACTAGCTCCAGCCCAAACACCATTGTAACTATTAGTTAATGTTGGGGTTGTGGGACTAGTGTTATCAAATTTCATCTTATTGTCTGACCAAATATCACTAGCAAAGTGACCTCTGGCATCAATTATCTCATCACCATTTACAAAGAAATAATATTCTCCGTCTAAGCCACTTTCAGTAGTTGTATAGGTTAATTCTTTTTCACCGGCAGCATTTCTAAAGTTATATTCTTTCAAATTTGTTGGTTCTTGATTTTTTTCAGTACTCCATCCATAACTAATACTTGTATTGGCATTGAAACCTTCTTGAGCAGTAATTTTAAATGTTACAGATTTAGATTTTGACCAATTATTATTGCCATTAACGTCTTGAAAAGTAACTTTAATAGTTGGCATTGAAGTTATTGACTCGGCATCACACTTTGAAGCGGTCTGATTGTAAATGGTATTTCCATCTTTTGTACAATATAGAGCGACCTCATATTTATACTTACCAGCAGCTCTTTCAACATGAACATACGATTTGTTATCATCACATACTACTCCGTCTGTAGCATAACTTTTAATTAATGACTTAGATTGTAAATCCTTATATGATATATCATAACAACCATCACCAGTAATTCCTAATAAATCATTGGAATATGAATCAATATATAGCTTACCAGCATCTTCCATTCTATCAGCATAAGTTTCAAATTTTTTATTGCGATTTCTAGCTTGAAGTTGTTGAACACCTGGAAGGGCCAATACTGTTATAATACCAATTATCGTAATTACGACTAGCAGTTCTACCAAAGTGAAACCTTTTGTATTTTTCATATAACACCTCTTTCTACATCATATCTTCTTTATTTTTATTATCAGATTAATGATAACATAATTATTAAAAAAAAACTACTATTAAGTTTTCACTTTTTAGTAGCTATAATGTGTATATTAAGTGCTTAATTATAATACTTTTTTAATTTATTTCGTCGCAACTATTAACTCTTGATATGATATATTATTAAGCATGCCATTTATTAATCTACTCGCTTCGTATCTACTATCCTCATCTGGGTAAGTTACATATAGGTTAGTTTTAGGCATGGAATAGGTTTTTTCATAACCATAACCAGATCCTAAGACTGTATATTTTTCTATTTTCCAATTGGTCATATTTTCTAATTGATTATATATACATTTTCTGATTATTTCTTCACTAATATTCGTCTGAATAGTGCTGCCTAAAATATTTATTAATTTATTATAGTTGGTTAATATACTTTTATTAGATGATACTTTTTTTATTACCGCCTTGATAATTTCTTGTTGATGTTCTCCTCTTGTCCAATCCCCAGCAGGCATTTTTTTACGTTCTCTGACGTATTCTAAGGCTTCATTACTAGTTAGGTGTATTATACCTTGAGAAAAGTACCTAGTATTTCCTTGGAATGATATATCATTATTAATATCTATACCATCTAGCATATCTATAATATTTATAAAACTATCAAAGTTTAAGCGAATATAATAAGGAATCGTAGTTTGAAGGAAGTCCTCTATGGTTTTAAGAGAGGTGTCTATTCCATAAATACCAGCATGTGTTAATTTATCTTTTAAGCCTTCCCGATTATGTAATGATACTAACATATCTCTCTGTAGAGTCGTTAATAACACTTCACCCGTTTTAGAATTTACAGTCATAACAATATTTACATCACTTCTAGATACAGTATCTATACTACCAGATGTATCTATTCCACTAAGTAAAATATTAAAGACTAAATTATCATTTATCTTTTCATTAGATAATGATTTCTTTTTACTTTCAGTATTAATATTACTTATAAGTTTGTTTGTATTATAAGTATAATAAAATGTTGTAATATTAATTATAGTTAGTAAAATAAATATTATAATTGATGAATATTTTATTATTCTATTAGGTATTATGTATAATAGACTATTTACAAGTATAATAATTATATAAATGACTATATATTTGATTGGTATAATGTTACTGTTAAATAAATAAAAAATAAGACTAATGGTACTTACTATGGATATAATAGTTAATAATGTAGAAATAGATTTAAAATATTTATTAATAGTAATCAACTCTTTTCTTTATAGATTATGTATAAGTTATAATAATAAAAAAACTAGGATTTATTCCTAGTTTTAGTTTGCTTAAAAATAATTATTTTATTAAAAATCATCATTATAGTTAATTATTATTTATTTTTATTTAGCTCTATAGTGTTCTTGATACCAAGCTCTAGATTCATCACTCATACCAGTATCTACTTCATGTTGTTCTTGAGAAGTTTTTTCAAACATTTCTAAAAATTCTGATAGGTTGTCAAGTTTTTGTTCTTGGTCGGGAACTATTAAGCCGGCGTCTTTTATACCTTCTAAGGCTGTAACTTGATTTCTTGTTTTCTTAAGCTCGGCAAGACGCATGTTAATTGGATTATCGGCAGAATTAAGCCATTCTTCTTTTCTAGCATTTTCTTCTTGTACTGCTTTTCTTCTTTCCTCTTGCTTTCTGGCTCTTTCTTGTGCTTGAGCTTTAAACTCTCTAAATTTTTCTGAGTTTAGCTTCTCATATATTTGAAGAGTTCTTTCTTGTGATTCAGATAATTCAATGCCATTGACTTTGGCATTATATAAAGCCTGAATAGCTAATGGTAATTTTTCTTCCTGAAATTGAAATAATGGTTCTTGCTCTTTAGTTTCTTCTTTTTCTAATTGAACTGTTTCTTGTGCTTCCTCTTTTTTTCTAGCCTCATATATTGTATCTAATCTTTGAGTAGTGCTTAATAGTACTTGTTCAGCGTCTGATAAGTCATAAGTTGCTCGTTCAGTATCTTCTATTTTTAAAATATCGTGTAGATAGCTTGGATTAGATACGTACTCAGCAAGGCCTATATCAAATAGTTTGCGGGCTACTTTTAAAGTATAGGGGCTTTTATCGGTTTGCATGTCGTATCCAACATCACAACCATTGGTATAAACTCTTCTTGGAGTTTCAAAGTCAGAACTTGCTAGTTTGGAACTAACGTCATTTAGTAACCATTCTCTTTTTAATCTAATAAGCTCTTCTTGAGTAAAACGTGGATTTCTGTCTCCGTCAGCACGGGAATTTATATAAAATGACGTAGCATATCTGGGCCAGATAAGTACTTCGCAGTCATATGTTCCATATCCATTGTATTCCTTGATCCTTATATTGCTACCCACATTTGTTTCTCTAGGAACAAATTCATCCCAACGGCGCGTTCCGTCCTCAGCAGGTTGGGGTAAATATTTATATTGTGTTGATATGTATGTAGATATTTTTTTATTGTGACTAACCAAACTTAAGCAGTATATACAATCATTTCTTGTGTGTTCAAATATAGCCACATCTCCAGAATCAAGATCTAAGTCTTCAACCGGAACTTCTTCATCTGTCACTAAATCCTTATATAATTGCTCTGACAATTTCTGATATACTTTTTTACATGACGAGTTCTTGTAGAAAGCTGCTACATCGCCTAAATCAAGTAGCTCATCACCATTTAAAAAGTCAGGGCATGCTCTAGTAAATTCATTATTTACTGAATTGAGCCTGCTTAATAATTCTTCTACTGCTTCCCTTCCACCATTATTTAATCTTTCATTATATATTTCTTTACGTTTACCTACTATTTCATCTAGAAACTTAGTATAAAATATTTCTAAAATGTCTTCTAATTCTAACTTATCATTCATACGTGTGCACCTCTTAGTTTAGTGTACCAATTCAATTAGTAAATGTCAATGTTTTAAAGAGCATCTTTAGATAGTAACACATTAATTTACAATTAATTTGATATTGGTTGGTATCTTGTTTAATTTATTAATTATTTTTACTTAACTCTTTATTAAACCATTTGATACTTTTTGTTATTTCAGAATCTGTTAAACCAAATGACCATATTTCATAAGGATATCTCATTCTAAATCGCTCTTCATCGATTAGGCCTTTATCATCTATCATATTATCTCTATTAATCTTACCAGCTAATCCTAACGTATATAAGAAAAAATCACAATTACTAACTTTCTTTTTTTTAAATAAATTGTGGTAGTTATTATAAGTATTTTTATAGATATATACTGGAGCATATTCTAAATAACGATTAATAATAAACATTTTATACCTTTCATCTGAGACTATTTGGTAGTTTCTCTTTAAGTATTTCTTTAAGTTTTTAAATAATAACTGACTATAAATTATTTCGGCTAATTTTCTTTGTCCTTCTTCATTATAGCCATCTTTTACGGCAATTTGTCTATACAACTGCATTTCTATTGTTCCATGACCTCTTTTTTGACGTTTAATATAGTACCATATTTTCGCTAGTCTTTCTTTAAAGGTAGGTTGTTTTTGAAAATGAATTCTAGCTTCTCTACTATTTAAAACTATTTCTGTTGCTGTTCTTACCTTAAATAAAATTATCCAAAAATTAATACAATTATATTTTCTTTTTCTATATAGAAAGGTTCTATCTTCCCTTTCTATTAGAATTTCTCTTTTTTTATCGTCTAAGGCGGTAAAAGTCGCAAATGTTGTGGGTTTTATCTTAGACATAATAGCATCGTATGTAGTTAATTCAAAGCTATTACTACTAATAAACGTAATGATATAGGCAAAAATTAAAATACTTGGAATAATATAGTAAAAATCTTCACCATATATTTCATAAATATTAACATCTTTAATTAAATATAAGATTAATAAGTATAAGCCAAACCTGTATTTAAAAAATAATAAATATAGGCAATCTATTATTTTATCTTTAAGACTACATATAATCTTATGCTTATATTTGTCGTCAATAAATATTTCAAATTGAAAGAAAAATAAGAGGATAAAGATTGCTAACATACCAATTATATTGAATGTTTTTAATAAGAATAAAGATATAATCAAAGAATAAATAACAATAATTTTAGAATTATATTCTTTATGGCGTTCATTATTAAATAAAAAGTAAAATAATATAGCTAATATTATATATTCATTTCCCTTAAAGAAATCATTAAAGTCCATATACCTCTCCCCATTTCTAATACTTGTTATTATAGCATGAAAGGATTAGAAACTATAGTAATTTAATAAAAAAAGCCAACTATTTAGTAGTTGACTGTCTTTTGTATATACAAGCTAATAATAATTGTTGAGCTTATCTACTAATACTCAATATTTTCGCCATTTTGAGTTTTTGTATAAAGCCCTATCTTTAAAATAATGCTTTTTATGTTTTTTAAGTAAAATTTTTCAACTAGTAATGATATTTTATTATTTAGTTTACTAAAAATTAAAGTTCTAAAGAAATCAATAATAATGCAAATAATAAACGCTATACAAACTGAAAAAATTAAATGCAAAAGTAAAAATGGTGAATTATAAAATAGTTTTGTTTTTAAAATATTTGTCCACAAAACGCTTCTAATATAATTGTTATCAGTTATTAAATATACAGACAAAACGAAAGAAGATACAAAATTTAAAGTAGAACTATTAAATGGTTCCTTTTTTATAAATAAAAGAAAAATTAATATGGAGATAATAATTGATAGTGGTGATGTTCTAGAGAACAAATAATTTGAATGCATAGCAAATAAGCTGTATTTTAATCCAATAATGTCAAATGCTATAACAGAAAGTAACATAGCACAAGCAAACAATAAAATTAAATGTATAATTTTCTTTTTAGATATATTAATATTTGATTCATATTTACCAATATATGCCCCAATTAGATAAAAAAATAATAATTGTATTAATTCGTTGCAATATAAAGTTTGAAAAGTGATTGTCTTAATTACAGAAAAAACTATAAAAAGAATAATTATTAAATTTAAAAATTTTTCTTTAGTCAAATTTTTTATTAATAAATTAATAAAATCCATAAATAAATATAATATAAAATATACACTAATAAACCAATAAGAATTAAATGTTATAGGAAAAATATTTAATAATAACCCTTTTAATGTTAATTTTTCCTGACCAAATAAAACGAAGATAAAATATATCATTATTGAATAAAATAATACTTGCAAATATAAATTAAAAATTTTTTTAAATTGAAATGCTTTTTCCTTTTTAACTCCGTAATATCCAGTAATTAATAAGAAAATAATAACACCAATATTACCAAGCTTTAAAGCCTCTAACATAATGCGATTAAAAGTTATTGGCATTTCAAATAAAACAACACCTGTATTAATTGAATAATGACTAATAAGAATCATTGTCATTGAAATAATTCTTAAAATTTCCACATTACTATTTCTTTTTTTCATATAAAACTTTCCTTCTTTAAATAATGTTAGTATACACTTCACATGATTTTTTCTTTACCTACATATGTTATCTATATATTTTGTTAAATGAATATCAAGGAAATGTTATTTATTATTGATCCTTTCATGACTTATTTTACTAATTTTGTTTTGCTATTATAGTTTTGTTACAAGCACTTTATTGTATTTATTATTTGTCATGGTTTATATAAGAAATATCATAATAATTTAATATTAGAATTTATGACTTTTATTTTTTCTTTCCTCTATTGATCATACTTACACCAATATTTTGACAATATATAAATTGGGATGTTTTCTTAAAAATAACAATTATTATAGCAATTGATAATATTAAACTAATTAATATATTTAACAGTAATTGCAAAAGCGCGCTATTTACGGTTATAAAGATTGTTGATAAGTAACAAATTATTAGTATTAATATAAAAGTAAGTAAATATTTTATGAAAATTTTAAAGTATGATGCTACATTATCTGAAAAAAGTTGCTTGTATACGTATTTAGGATAACTATATAGGTGCAATAATAGATTACTAACTATTGTCCCTATAAATACTCCGGCTAGACCAAAACAGTATGATAGCAAAATTGATACAATTATGTTTATGACTGATTGTAATATAGGAATGTATCTATCTTCATAAAATATTCCAGCTGCTTCTTTAAATGTATTCATTGTTCTACTTAGTATTTTTATATATAGGTTTATGGCTAATGTAATGGCAATAGCAGATGATAATAAATATTTCCTACCTATCCAAATTGAAATAAATGGTTGAATGCAACATAAAAAGCCAGCTGATATTACTGTTGCTATTACAAAGTTTATAAAATAGATATTTTTAAAAACTTCGTAGTTCTTTTCCTTTTTTACTGATACTAATAAATTTCCTACACTTGATGTTATAGCTGAGAATACTTGAGTTGTTAAGTTTGTAACGGCATTAAGTATCAAACTATAATTAGTATAAAGACCGACTGTTGTTATTCCTAAGAATGTAGATATTATTATATTATCAGAACCATCTACTATAAAAGTGCCAATTTTATGGAATATTAATCCTTTAGTTCTAGTTAAAATATCTTTGCTGGTTGATGAATCGATCTTTTCTTGATTCTTAATAAAAAATGTTGGATATTTTTTAACTACAACTATTGATATAACTATATTCTCTAAGGCCCTGCAAATTATTTTTGTAATTAAATACAAATAGTAATTTTTAGTTATATATAACAAAAATAATTGAGAAAAATTCATGACTAATAGATATGCTATGTGTATTATGTTTATAATATAATTTTCTTGGTTAGCGTATAGTATTGATTGCTTGTATGCTGCTAAATAAGAAACGAATGTATCTGTTAAAAAAAGTATGTATATTAATGTTATATTTTCTGGTATGTTAACATCTTTTAAAATATAAGGTAATATTGGGATAAGTAAAATTCCTAAGATAAATATTAAGGCTGCAATGATATTGTATACTTTTTTATAAAAGTTAATTAAGGCTTTTATTTTTACGGTATCATTTTCCTTAATTGGGCGATATAAATTGTAAATTATTGCTGGACCAATGCCAAGTTCAACTATACCTAACATTGAAATAATATTTGAAAATAATCCACTTATTCCGAGATATTCTGTTCCTAAAATATGTAAAAATATTTTTTGGGAAACTAAACCTATCAATATCATAATTACGTTCATAATCATAGATACAATTGCATTACGAATTGACTTTTTTGTTCTCATTTTAACTCCTCTAAAAATGTATTTAATTTATTATAGTAATATTTTGATTGAAAATCTTTTTTTATGGTAATTCTTTTATAAGCTGCTCTGCCCATTTCTTTGGCTAAGTTCTTTTTTTCTAACATTGTGCACATTTTCTCTGCCATACCATCTATTAAATTATCTAGTGGTACTACAAAAGCACATGAATCATCAACTACTTCTGGTAGGCCACCCGACTTTGCTACTATTAAAGCTTTATGTGAGGCCATGGCTTCTGCTGCTACCATTCCAAAGGCTTCTTGGCATGTAGTTGGTACTACAACACAATCGGCCATTGAAAAATATCGTGGCATTTCTGATGATGGTTTAGACCCTAAAAAAATTACTTTATCTTTTATACTAGCCACTTCGGCATATACTCTATCTAGATAATGACTCTTTTTTTTACTTCCATACCAGATATCTCCAATTACCAATAGTTTAGCTTTACTATATTTGTTTGACACTCTTTTAAAGGCCTTGATTAGTTCTAGTAGGCCTTTTTCTCTTGAAATTCTACCTACATACATAAAAACAAAGTCGTTTTTATTTACATATTCACACTTATCCATCACAATATTGCTATTATATTTTTCTATATCTATACAGTTGTAATAAACTTTTATATTTTTAGCTTCAGCAAGTTGCATGAAATGATTTTTTAGATATTCACTTACAGTTAATACCAAATCAGCATTTTGACCAATATATTGGCAAAGCCTTTTGGGTTTATCGATATTTCCTACATCATTATGTAGATGAAAAATTCTTTTACAGTTATAGTTATAATTTTTAAGTACTTTTTTATAAATGTACATATTATTTTCAACTAATATATAATCATATTTTTCGTGGCATATTTTTCTTGCTGCTTGGCTACCAAACTCATTTAAGTGAATACTTATATGTAAAATTTGACAAAGTTTATTAACTACCTTACAAAGTATAGTTTTATATTTATTTTGCTTTAATGAAATTATATTTGTGTATTTGTAATCGAATTTTTGTAAGTCTTTATCATATACAGTGTATAAATCAATGATGTATTTTTTAAAAGTCTCATTTTGTTCTACAATTTCTGTAACTAATGCTTCCACAGCACCACCTTTTATTGCTGGTACTGGTAAAAATCCAGGTGTTACAATAGCTAAGCGTTTTTGCATGATGATGCTCTCCTTTTTAACTTTAACAGTAGCTTACCAAAAGGTATTGAATACTTAAAAGCCAAGATTTTAATTTTTATAGCTCGTGGAAGTGATGATATTTCTATTTTTCTACGATATTTTAACAGCTCTGAGTCATAGGAAACATGCTCTTTTTTGGAAGCTCCAAGTTGCATTGAATATGCTGCTATATATATGTAGCACTTATATGTATTGCACTTTTTATATAAATCGGGATATCTTTTTTCTATATAGTCACACATTTTAATTCCGTAATTTACATAGTCTTCTACTTTCTCTTTTTTATATGTATGAACTATTGAAGTTGGATTTTGGCGGTATTTTAATAATTTTGTTGGAGTATAAGCTATTTTTCCTGCCTCTACAAATAATAAATACATAGTTGCTAAATCTTCATAGTAATGATTTTCTGGGAAGACTAGTTTTTCTATATATTTTGCTTTAATTAGTGTAGCCCATGCATAGGTATTTTTTTGCAATGAAAGTATCTCTTCCAAATAGCTCTTACTAGTATAGATTTTAGTCTCGTTCTTATTATATCTGTCATCATTTGAATAGCTAGTAACAAACTTCTCATATCCACTTACGGCTATATCAGAATTACTACTGTTTATTAAATCTAGCATTACTTCGATGGCATTAGGACTTATAACGTCGTCGCTATCTACAAAATATACAAATTCTCCACGTACATGAGTTAATCCTTCGTTTCTAGCACTTGAGAGACCGCCATTTTTTTTTGTTATTATTTCAATTCTTTTATCCTTATATTGTTGGCAAATTGATAGTGTACTATCTGTTGAGCCATCATTTACAACTATTATTTGTAGATTTTTATAAGTTTGATTAATTATAGAGTCTAAGCATTCTTTTATATATTTTTCAGCATTATATGCAGCTATTATGATGCTTACCATTTAAATATCACCTCTTCATTAAATAAAGAATTTTAGTCCAGACAAATTTCCCCTTACACATGCTATTACTAAAATTAGCATTGCTAAAGTAAAGATAGCTGGTATATATTTCCCATTTTTATTTTCTTGGGCATTACTGATACTTTTCATTAAAATTGGCATTGATATTATTGAAATAAACACTGCGTATCTTTGAAAAATACTATAAACGTATACAAAGGCACTTGTGATAGCAATAATTGCATACATGTATTTTCTGTAATTATTAGTTATTTTTTCTTGTGTCTTGGTGCTCAATAAAGATAAAATTATTATGAATAAATATAAAAATGCCATTAAATATTCCCAAGAGTATGAGTAACTGTCTTTTGATAAATAAGTATTGGCTGCTGAAAACATTTCTTCAATATATGATGCACCATACTTTATTCCAAGCACAGTTAATAATAGTATAAATATTATCTTATATGCTCTAGTTTTAGAGTTAGTTGAGAACAAAACCGTGCTTACTACAAGATGAATAATAGTTAGTGCTAGTGCTGCTGGATGTAAAGTTGCGGCAATTGCATACAGTAATATATTTTTGAAAATTGTTTTACCATTAAAATACTCATTATATATGCACCTAGCAACAATTGAAAAAGCTAATAAACTCCTTATCCCACTTACTACTTGTAGAAATTGTCCAAAGCACATGAATATAAATAAAGTAAGAGCAATCGTTGAGGCTTTAGCATTAATTTTTTTAGAGTAATCTAGTAGTATGTAAAATGAATTTTTGTAAAAACAGAAGGCTGCTATGGCTGGTAACAAGTGATATAAACCTGTCTTTCCTACTCCATATATGAGCATATAAAAAGTTGGTATGTTTGTTGAAAATGAAAAATCCACGATTCTTTGCAAACTGTATGTAGAAAAATTTTTCATTGTCTCAATTATTCTAAATAAGTCAGCAGATTCAGCTGGCACATAAAAATAGCCCATTATAGATAGAACAATAGTATAGATAAAAAGTATAGTTTTGATACTTTTTATGTTAGATCTTTTTATAATCAAAAAGAAAAAGACCGTAAGTAAAAAATAAATGCTAGTACCAATTATTCTTTGCTTTAAAAACATAACTAACTAGCCTCCTATTATATTCTTATAATTATTATAATTTTTTTCTGTTATGATTTTCCAATCATAATTTTTTTGGGCATATTTTATTGCATTACTAGACATTTTCTCTAAATTATCTTTTTCATTAATACATTTCAATATAGTGGTATAAATATCTTCTGGTGTAAGTTTACATTCATAGCCCATTCTTTCACTTTTAACTGCTTTTGCTAGCCCTGTACCAGGGGTTACTATAACTGGGATGGCATTTGCCAATGCTTCAATTATTCCTAGAGGCTGACCTTCAGATCTTGAAGTTTGAATAAAGACGTCTGTTATTTTTAAAACTGCTTTTTTTTCTTCCGAAAAAATAGGCCCATTTATTTTGCAAATGTCACTTAGGTTATTATTTACAACATAATCTTTTAAAAATTGAATGTCTTTTTCTTCTCCAATACCATACAAATTTATTGTAATATCATGGTTTTTACTCTCATGAAGTTTTTTTATGGCTGGTAGTAGAATATCTAAGCCTTTAAAATATATATCGTATCTACCAATATATGTTATATTTAGTGGCGTATGATATTGATATTTTTTAGGAGTTAAGTCCATACCATTTCCAGAAACCATGACTACTTGTGTTTTAATAAACTTGAGGCTTCTATTTTTTTCACTCTCTGATAGGAATTGAATACCATTAGCATTATTTATGTATTTATTAAATAAAAGAAAATTTCCTAGTATTTTCTTTAGTTTTTTTTGATTTTGTGCTTCTGTTGTTAAACTGCCATGAGGTATTATTATGTATGGAATTTTTCTTTTTTTTAATATGTTTGATATTTTTAAAAATTGAACTCTATATATTTCGTGAAAAATTACTATATCTGGTATATTTTCATTTAAAATGCTTATTACATTAGTTGTATCTTTATATTGATATATTTTTACATTACTAATTTTTAAGGTATTGTTTTCGCATAAATTTAGAAATGATACTTTGAATTTTGAATTTTCTGCTTGGTGTTTTAAGTGAGCTGGTATTGCCACTGCAACTCCACTAGCTAAATTATTTGGACAAAAGCCAATGTGAAAAATATTAATTGGATTACTCAAATCGTTTTTCATATTACTTTCCTCTTAACTTTTTCTTATAAAGCAGGCTTCTAAGACCGTTGGGAATATTTGCTACTAACAATCTAATTGCTAAATTATATATATATGTATATGTATTTATTATTCCCATCTCTTTTATCTTTTTTTCAAAGTTGATTATACATTTACTGTAGTATAGACCACCGCGTCTTTTAGCCATATCATCTCCAGCTCGTATTTTCATTAATGGCTTTTGAATATTATAAAATTGACAATTATTACTAATCATTTTGCACCATAAAAAGTAGTCCTCAAAGTACATATAGTTTTCATAACTTCCAACATCTAGTACTGATTGCTTTTTATATATAACAGTAACATGATTCATTCCGTTTCTTTTCTTCATGTATTGCTTTATGTCGGCATCTCTCTCAGGAACTTTTCTTTCGGCTAATTTAGTATTTAATGACTCATCATATTCTTCTATTGCACTACCAACAATATCTACTTCTGGATGCGTACTAAGATACTTAATTTCTTCTTCAAATCTATATGGATATGAAAAATCATCCGAATCCATTCTTGCGATATAGTCATATTTGCAATACTTTATTCCCTCATTTAATGTTAATCCTAACCCTAGATTCTTATCTCTTTTATGAAGTTCAATAATACTGTTTTCCTCACACATTTTGTCTAACATAACTTCAAGTTCACTAGGTATTTTGCCATCAACCATTATAACAAATTGATTTGGCTGTAGAGTTTGGTTTAATATGCTATCAACTGCTACTTTTACATTTTCTGGCGTGTCATTTTTATACACGCTCATCAAGCAAGAAAATTTGATTTTTTTCATTCTAACCCATCCCCTTATTTATACTCTTTGATAGTTATTATTTTTATTTTGTCTTTGTTCATCTAATTTTCTAATATCAGATATTTTTAATTGTTGCGTTTTTAATGTGTCTAATTCTACTTGAATCGTTCCTTTACCAGCATCTGCTCCTTCTTTAGAAAGAACTGTTTTGATAGTTAGAAATACTATTTTTACATCTTGAATAAATGAATAGTTTTGTACATATTCTAAGTCATAATTTATCTTGTCAAAAATAGTTATATTATTTCTACCTTTAGCTTGAGCTAGACCTGTTATTCCAGGTAAAACATCATTTCTATGTCTTTGTTCTTCAGTCATATTTTCATAATAATCAGTAATCCAAGGACGAGGTCCTATAAATGACATTTCACCTTTTAAAATATTGATTATTTGTGGTAATTCATCTAAGCTGGTTTTTCTAAGTACATCTCCTACTTTAGTATGATTATCTTGTTTACTAAAATCATGAACATCATTATCTACTGCCATACTTCTAAATTTATATAAGTTAAATGGTTTACCGTTTTTACCTGTTCTTACTTGTTTAAATAATACTGGTCCTTTACTATCTAATTTTATTAATATAGATATTATTATCATTGGAATTAAAAATATAATAAATAATGTTATTGCTATTATTAAATCTAATATTCTTTTTACATACTTGTACATCGTAATTACCCCTTACCTTAAATTTATATTTCTTCATTTCTTACTACTTTGTTAAAGTTATTTATTAATAAGTCATCTTGTTTTTCTTTGGAGATTATCCATCTTAGTTTTTTTCTAAGATCTTTTTCATTTACTTTTACATCATGATGGGTATCACTACATAGAAATGATATCCAACCTTTTCTTAATAATTTTTTAAGAATTTTCTTACTCTTTGAACCATATATACCATATAGACTAGTATAGTTGCCTTGAAGTAATACTCCCATATCTATAAAATCGTTTAAAACATTTATATTTTCCATTACATAGTAATACCTTTCTGGATGAGCTAAAACTATTTTATAACCAGCATATATAAGTTCACTAAAAACATTTTTAGCTTCCCTAGGTAAATTCATAATAGGAAATTCAATTAATAGATACTTAGAATTATTAAGTCCTTCTATTTTTCTATCTTTTAATAGCTCTAGAATAGAGTCACAAAAAAAGATCTCATTTCCAACATATAGTTTTATTGGTATGTTATCCTTTTTTACAATTGACTTTAACTGGCTTAATAATTTTTCTTTGCTCTTACAATCTGTTATATATTTGGAGTTTTCAATGTAATGGGGAGTTAGTACTATTTCATCTACCCCATTTATAGCTAACTCTTTTAATATTTTGATGCTTTCTTGTTCATTACTACACCCATCATCAATTCCAGGCAAAATGTGAGTATGTAAATCTCTCACTATTCATTATCTCCATAGTACTTATCATAATATCCGTAATAACTATTGCCTTTTACCTCGGCTTTGTTAACAATTACCCCTGTTAATGTAGCATTAGCTTGTTTAAATATTTTTTGAACTCTTTCAACTAACTCTATTTTAGTTTTCTTACTAGATATAACTAAAATATTAGCATCACTATACTTAGTCATTACAATAGCATCACTAAGGCCTATGATTGGTGGACAGTCAATTATAATTATGTCATATAGTTTTTTTAATTTACGTAGTAATTTACTATTATTGTCACTTGATAATAATTCGATTGGGTTTGGTGGTGTTGGTCCAGTTGGGATTAAATCAATATTATCAATTCCTGTTTTTATTAGGTAGTCATTTAAATTAAACTTAGATTTTTCATCAATAAATTTATCATCTTTATAGTTTAGAATTAAGTTTGAGTATCCAAATTTTGCACCATTAGCAACTTTAAATATTTCATGTTGACGACCACGTCTTAAATCAGCATCAATTATTAGTACTTTTTTATCTTCTTGTGAATAAGCTACAGCTAAATTTCCTGAAATAAAGCTTTTCCCATCTGATGATTCTGGTGATGTTACTAATATAACTTGCATTTTCTTATCTATTTCTGAAAAAGCTAAATTTGTCCTTACAGTCTTTATAGACTCAGCAAATCTAGATTTAGGATTTACATTTAGTAGTAAATCTGTATTTTTTGTCTTTTTAGTATCTTTTTTTGACCCCATTTTATTACCTCCTACTAGCTTTAGGTACAACGCCTAAAACAGTTAATCCTAATTTATCTTCTAGCTCTTCAGTAGATTTAACGCTTGTATCAAAATAGAATATTGTAAATATAACACCACTTGCTAATACAAAACCAATTAAAACATAAATTACATTTTCTTTTAAATAATTAATATTATATGGGTCTTTAGCAACAATTGCTTTGTCTAAAACGCTAACATTATTAATGTTATATATTTTCATTACTTCTTCTTTAAATATTGGTGCAATGGCATTAGCTATTCTAACGGCATGATTTTTGTCCTTATTACTTACAGTAATTTTAATGATTTCTGTATCTTCTACGTTAGTAACGCTTATACAATTAGATAATTCTTCCACACTATATTTTAAATTTTCATTTTTAATTACTTGTCTTAAGACAGTACGGCTCTTAATAATTTCTCTATAAGTAGATATTAATTTTTGATTTAGCATAGCATCTGTCTGTGTATACTTATCTTCTTCTTTATCTTCTTTTGCTAAAATTATAGTAGTACTACTTTGATACATAGGTACCCTAGTATAATAGTTGAACAAGTTACCACCTATCATAACTATCACTATAGTAAATAATACCCAACCGATCCTTGATAAATAATAATTAATAAATTCACTTAAGTTAATTTCTTCCATATGTACTCTCCCCTCAATCCGCCAGTAATTATACCCAAAATTCGACAAATTGTCAACCAGTATTGATGTTTTTGTAGTTTATTTTTTCTAATTATTTAATTTTGTATTGATAATACTTAATTTAAACATTAATCGACATTTTTCATACTTTTCTTGTGATAATTTTACAAAGTAGTCATAATATGCTATTATTATGTTAATAATAGTAAGAATAATTATAGGAGGATTGATGAAAATAATAATTATTGGCTTTCTTACTTTACTTCTTTTGTTTTTGATTTTGTTTTTAATGTGTTCTTTATATTTGGGAAAAAGAGCTGATGATCTTTTTCAAAATAAAAATAGTAAAAATTAATTTACTATTTTTTTGTATATAATTATTCAAAATTAACTTTATACATTTTCATATATGTATTTCTATCTAGCTCTTCCCAACCTGCAAATTTATCATCACCATCGAAGCTTGAACCACCATAAAAGTTTAGATAAATTGTACCAGCTTCATTAGTAATATTTACTGTTATTTTACTTACACTATATTTTTCATACAAACTTACTGCGTATGTACTTCTTTTAGGGGAAATTATATTATTCTTATATCTTTATCTATTCTGATGATGTCAGCTTAATAGGTTATTTTTAAATTATCTTGAGAAGCAGAAAAAATAATAGTTAAGAATAGAAGACAACAAATATTATTATAGTAAGAAAAAAGGGAAAATAATGATTCTTTTGATATCTTCTTTTAAGCATTTCATATTATTTTCCCTTTATATTATAAATCTATATCTTTTAGAGTTAGTAGATATAAGTTATTATCTTTTAATATGTATAAATGACATTTTTGATGAGTGACAACATTATAATACATTATTGGTAATTTCAGATTATCTCTTACATCTAATAGTTCACTAAATTTATTAATTTTTATTATATTATAGTCATTAAATTTTGGTAAGTAAGCCGTTTCAACAATAAGGCGATCATATTCTTTTAATATTTTACCTAAGTATTTATCATAATTATTCTTTTTAGTAAAACTTTTAGTAAATAGCCTTATGGTTTTAATCGCAAATACAATTGCTAAAACAGTACATATTACTCCTAAGCATAGATAGCAGGCATTAGATAAAGCAAATACATATTTTGTTAATTCCTGTTTATTGTTATTTACTGTATCAGTTGATTGCATATTTATATTAATTGATTTTTGTGATAATGGAATACTTATAGTTGTGATACTTGGTGATAGATTAAGATCTGTTGATTCATTATAAACAATGAATGAAACATTTAATACGCTTGAAGTTTCTACACCATATTGTGATTTAAATTTACTTGCTATTGTATTGTAGTATTCATAATCTATATCAATATCTTTATTAACTATTGCATAGTTAGAGTTGTTTTTTTTAATGGAAGTGATTGGTAGTAATATATATTTTTTATTATAGTAATTTGTAGAGTTTTCATTATTAGAAATTACTAGATTAGCAACTACTTCATATTTTGAAGTTAAATCTATGTCTTTGTTAGATGAAAAATTATAATTAAATACAAGTGGAATATTCTTTATTAGACTAGCTACATAAGACATATTTTTATCAAGACAAGAATTTTCATAAAAGTTATTTTCTTTTAAACATATTTTATAATCAACGCTACCCTTTTCACTGTAAGTTATGTTTTCTTCTTTAGCAATATCTAATGAATGATAAACATAAGTAATACTTAAAATCAAAAATAATAGGCATAATAAAGTACTAAATAGTAATCTTTGATGATACGAAAAATATATTTTTTTTCTTTCTTCCGAATTATTTTCAACTACTTTTTCTTCTTGCTTTGAATTTTTATTTATTGGCGTTTTTTTAGTTGAAATTTTTATATTATTATCTTTTATATTTTTTTTCATATTTCTCCTCCTTGCCAACATTCATTTAGCCAGATTGTAGGATAACCTATCTTTGGCAATTTAAAATTAACTGTTCCAACTATCATGTCTTCTGTTACTTTCCAAGCATCAGTTTCATTATTAGCATCACCCTTAGTGTATATAATAATTATATTGTCTTTTTTTATTATATCATTTATTCTATGAACAATCACTTTGTTATTATATTTATAGGCAATGATTGTACCTTTTGCTAAATCTTTAGAATCATAATCTTGATTTACTATTACAACATCACCTTTACTAATATTTGGTTCCATAGAACCAGTGGCGATTGCTATTGCATGGTATTTAAAATATCCTGATACTAAATAAACCAAGATTATAACTAAAGTAATTATTGGCAGATAGTATATAATTTGTTTTCTTTTTACTCTTTCAACTTCTTCATCAACCCTATCTTTTAAATACCATTTTCTTAATTTTAGTAGAATTATTATTGGTAATAAGAAAAAGATTATTGAATATACGTATTCATTGGGATTAGGTATTATTGGCAAAAGATAGGAATATAGTTTGATTATTAATAAATACACAATATTAGGCTTATAACCAAAGTGATATGTAATCCACGAGCATAATATATTTTCAGCAATTGATGGTATAAAAGTTAAAGCTATTAGTAAGAAAGTATCTTTGGAAATGGTTAAATTACTCATTGAAAAAGCAATAGTATTATCAAGACAAATTATAGTAATAGTCATTAAGATCATTAATGCTTTACTTTCACTAGCTTTAGTTATTAAAGTATACCTTAAGTACTCTTTTATAATAACATATACTATTAAAGGTATAATAATATCTAACATGGCTTTAGTAGTTAAGTAATTGTCTACTCTTGCAAAACCAATTATTATTCCTGATAAATAAAAGAGAAGAAAAAAAGCAATTAAATCTATAATTATTTCTAATATGATATCTTTTATATAGCGATGACGATCTTTTTCAAAACCAAAGGTGAATTTAGTTATTACTAATAGTATAAGAGTAAATATTACTAATAAACTAGTATTAAATTTTTTTAATAAAAATGAGTTTAAAATACACAACAATATTATAAAACTGGAAAATATTATTAATTTTATATAACTCTTTTTCATATACGCTTTCCCCTTTTTAAAATAATAAATGGCACAGTTTTGACTGCGCCATTTAAACTAAACATTAATCAACTGAGCTATAATTTAATGTTATATCACCAAATGAAACAGTAAAATCTCCATCTGCTCTACTGGCATTTCCTTCATATTCAATGGTAACTACAACTGGTTCTCCAGCTGCTTTAGCTAATGAATGACCTGTTATACTCGCAACACTACCGTTTGTTTCGGCTTCGCTACCAACTTTTACTTTAACGGAGATTCCATTGCAGGCACTTTGAACTAAGGCATCTGATGTTCCTTCAGCGGCTGTACATACTTTGCTACTTGTTTGTCCAACTACATTGGAATAAATGATACTGTTTAGATAAGCAGTTAATTCTCCAGCATTATATGCATAAAAGCTGTAAACGGCTTTTTGACCTGGCTCTGTAAATGTTGCTTTTAAGTTTGAAATTGTTGGGCTAGTTGTATTATCGATTGTTGCATTTGTTACTGTTAAGCTATTTGGAGTTGCTACTGGTGTTATTTCATCAGCAACTACTTCAGTACTTGAACTCGAAAAATCAACATTAAATGAGTCTTTATCTGGTTTTACATCAGCTGATGATTTGATACTTAACACATTTGAAAATGACGCAAATCCAACAGATAAACCTATAATTCCTACAACTAGAGCAATTATTGCAATTAGCTGAGTACTTCTATTTTTTTCCATTTCCATACCTCCTATCATTTTAATGGTAGCATATGTTTTTTTGGCTTGCAATTATTAATTTCACTTTTTACATAAAAGTGTAAAGTATAAGTTCATAAATTATTTCTACTTTTCTTAAAAATTAATATTACATTAAATATTATACCTATTATAGTGTTTATTATTAGAGCCCTTTATTAACTTTTACACATAAATTATTGTTTATTATGACTATTATTTAATCACTATAAAACAAATATTTGGCAAATGATATAAATTTAATAAATAAGCTTGAAGTAAACACTTATTAATTACTTAGGTATTTACTTTTAAAGTGATAGATTAATATGTTATACTTAGTTAGAAAAGATGGGATAATATGAAAAAATTAATTAAACTATGTGAATATTCGGTATTTATAATTTTCTTTATATTAATATTTTTTATGAGGCAAAAGGCTACTTTTTTATTAGTAGTTCCAGTATTTATATTAATATATTTATTTACTAGTAAAGTTAATATTAAAAAATTTGGATTATTTATATTTATTATTAGTTTGATAATTAGAATAGTTAGTATTTTATATTTAGATACACAAGTTACTGATGATTTTAAATTGATGTTTGATGCTAGTAGAAGTTTGATTAATGGGAATTTAGCTTTTTTAAATACCCCCTATTTTAAAACTTTTACATATCAACTTGGACATGTTTTATATCAAGCATTTTTACTAAAGATTTGGAATAATATTTTATTTTTAAAGATAGTTAATTCTATTATTACTTCTTTAATAGTTCTATTTATCTATTTAATAAGTAGAAAACTTTTTAGTGAAAGAATTGCTAGAAGTTGTTCTTTATTATATTTATTTTATTTATATCCTATATACTTAAATTCTATTCTAACTAATCAGCATCTTCCTGCTCTTATAATATTAATAGTAATTTATTTATTAATAACTAAAAAATATGATTATAAGTTATTTATTATTTGTGGAGTACTGCTTAGTATTGCGAATGTATTTAGAACAGAGTCTATTGTTATTATACTGGGAATTGTTGGTTATAATATATGTTTAAGTAATAAAGATAATTTTAAAAAGATGTTTAGCTACTCTTTAATATTAATTTGTGTTTATATAGTCGTAAACTTTATTATTAATAGTTCTGTTTATCTTACTTTAAATACTAATCTTACTAATAAAGCTCCTACTTGGAAATTTTATTGTGGCTTAAGTGATAGATATAATGGAATTTATAATTCTTATGATGAGGGAGTATATTTTACTTCTAATGATACTAATAAATTACTTTTAGATAGGATTAAAAATAATTATACTAAACTACCTATTCTATTTTTAAAGAAAGAAGTAATTTTATGGACACAAACTAATTATGATATTAGAATTAATAATAATATAAATAATAATATTTTTAACTTTATTTTGAATTTTAATCAGGGAATATTAAATTTTACTTATCTTTTATTTGTAATTAGTTTATTTCCTTGGAAGAAGGATTATAAACTTGATAGGATTTTATTACTAAAGATTATTTTGGCTTTATATTATGGAGTTTATATGTTTATAGAGATATCTCCAAGATATGCTTATATTCTTGATATTTTGATATTTTTATGTATTGGTTTAGCATTAGAAGAGTTAAATAATTTGTATAAAAAGAGGTTTAAGAGTAATTAAGTTAACGTCAAAAAAGGAAATAAGTTATTTCCTTTTTTTAGTTATATCTACTTATGTTTAGAAGAATACCCATACTTATCATCGTTATTAAAAGACTACTGCCCCCATAAGAGAGGAATGGCAGTGTTACTCCTGTTACTGGAATCAGACCAATTACAACCATTAGATTCATTAGGGCTTGAAAAATTATTTGAAAGATCATGCCAAATGATAAGTATTTCGAAAATAAATCTTTGGTGTTTAGAGATATTTTTATACTACGCCATAGAATTATACTGAATAACCCTACTACAATTAAAGCTCCTGCTACGCCAAACTCTTCAGCTATTATGGAAAATATAAAATCTGTTTGAGGTTCTGGTAAGTAAAAGTGTTTTTGAATGGAATTACCAAAGCCTAATCCTAAAAGGCCTCCTGGTCCTACAGCATATAAAGATTGAATTATTTGAAAACCTGTTCCCAGAGCATCTTTCCAAGGATCTAAAAATGAGGTAATTCTATCCATTCTATAGGGGGCTATTATGATTAACACTACTATACCAATAATACCTACCCCTCCTCCGGCTAGAAAAAATTTCATATTTACACCAGCAATAAATAGTAAAGAAATTATAGCTATGACTAGTATTACACCTGTTCCTAAATCTGGTTGTAACATTATTAGTCCAAAAAATAGTAGGGTTATTCCTAGAATGGGAAATACACCCTGTGTATAACTTTTTACAAACTTATTACTATTAGATAAATATTTACTGGTAAAAATTATTAAACCTAGCTTAGCAGCTTCACTTGGCTGAATTCCTAAAGAACCTATTCCAAACCAAGATCTACTACCATTTCTAACGCTACCTATTCCTGGTATTAATACTAGAATTAATAAAATGAAGCAAGTTATGATAATAGCATTTGATTTTTGATAATACAGTTTATAATCTATTTTTGATACTATCCACATTAATATTAAACCAATAATAAAGAAGATTCCTTGATATTTTACATAGTGAAAACTATCATTAAATTTATATTCTGCCCAGATATTTGATGAAGAATATATCATTAGCAATCCAAATAAAGATATAATTATAACTGAATACAATAATATTTTATCTACTTTTTGTGGCATTTTATCACCCTATTAAAGTATATTTTTTTTAGAAAAAAAAAGAACTTCTCATACTGAAATGTACCCAATGTCAAGGACTGAATAAAAAAGAGAGTTTAGGAAATGGATTCAAATAGATGTTTTCGTCTCGTTTTAATTTTTCTTTGTCTGATAACTCATGATCTAAAGGTCTTCCAGAAGCCCTTTTCTAGTATCTATTATTTTACCAATAGAATTTAACTGTTTTCTCCATCTATATGAAGAATTTTGAATACGTACAATTCCAACTACTTCTGGATCAATGTTACATTCTTTAAAAACATCTTGAGGAAACTTTTTATCGTTTTTGCATTCTTTTACTAACTTATATTTAAATTCATCAGTGTAAGTTATCCTTTATTAGTAATACTTTTAATTCATTTATTCTTACTTAATTTTTTACTTGAGTGTCTGTAAATAATATTTTTGACATAGTTACTAAGACATAATAAAAACCTATAAAGTAGGTTTCTCTTTTTTTAGAGTCCACTTTATAGGTTACATTTTAAATTTTAGCCCTCTCAGCGATTCATTTATCATCAGTTTTTGGTTCTACTAACACTAATTGACATTGAACCTTTTTTATAATTCATTACTTGTTGTTTGTTGCTTTCTCATTTCTGCTTCTGCGGCAGCTCTTGCAGCTTCTTTTGCAGCTGATACTGCTGCCATCGCTCCAGAAACACTTTCTAAAAACGCTGATACGGCAGCTTGCACATCAGAAATTTCTTTTTGTACTTCTATTGCTATTACGTCTAAATTTTTATTACCAGCTACTATACAATCTGAAAAATTTGATAAGTATACTTGGGGATTAATACCATATACAACATTTTCTTGTGGTGCTGTTAAATTTCCATTTGCCATAATTTATCTCCTCCATTTTTTATAAATTTATAAAAACTTAAACCTATCATTAGTTTTATCTTTTTCTGAAGAAGAATTATTAGGAGTAAGTACAAATCCTATAAAATCGTCTAATTTTGTTAACGTTCCACTTGATAAAGCCCATTCTCCTTTACTATAACTATTAATTACATCTGAAACATTATAGACTTTGTCAGCATACTCGTTACAGACTTCTGTTGCTTTTTTTAAAGCTTGAAGTGCTTCTGTTTTGTCGAAACCAGCAGGTAACCCAACAGGATACGGAGATGATGATGCGTAATCAGCAACAGATTGATATGCATCATTAACTGCTTTAACCATTTCATCAAGCTGTATACAAACATCATTTCTTAAATAATTACATACTTGTTCGGCTTCACTTAAATTGGTACTTAGTTGATGATTTTTCGAGTTAAAACTTTTTAGTATAAATGTCTTTTCTCCTAAAAATCCAAATAATCTTGAAAAAAATGTTTCATTTTTTTTATCAATTCGCTTACTTTCTATTCCAAAGTATTTATATAAATTTTCTTTTGTTTTTACATTTTCATAGTCTATTCTTGTCCATTTATATTCTCCTGTTGTTTGGTCATAAACGGGTGTTTCATATATATATTTTTCATTTGGTAATACTGCTAAGTTATTTGAATATTCAATTAAGCCTTTTTTAAAGAAATTTTGAAATATTCCTTCATGTCCACCACAAGATTCTATTCTTACTCTTACAACATTAGCACCGGCTTGAGCGAAATCGAATGCTGCTGCTTCTTTTCCACTATAATATTTTCCTTGAGTATTTGCTTGAAACATAAAAATTACAGTATCATTTTTTCCCAGTGCTTCTCTACCACCATTATTCATTACGGCATCTCTACTATCTGTTGGATGGTTTTTATCATTTAATATTGTCGGTGAAACATCATCTAACGTAAATAATATTTGCGGTTCTATATCTGGGTTTCTTTTAATATTTTCTATGGTTGTTTTAAAAGCCCCCCATCCACCACCACTCCAGCCAGAACTAACTATATTTTTATTATTAAGATTATATTGTTTTTGAAGAGTTTCAGCAATGTTAACAGAATTTTCTTCCCAATCTTGAGCACTATATCCACCAGACATACTTGGTACGACAACAATAGAATTACTACCATTGTTTTCTAAATAATCTGTTACAAATTGTTTTCCCCCCTCTGTTCCACTTCCTTGTGCATAAAAGAATATTTCCGTATTGGGGTTAACATTTTCTGGAACATATAAATAATATTTTAGATATTCATTTACTTCTATATATTTTACATTCTTATATGCCATATGTTTTCCTCCTTCTATTGTTTATTTTATTATATCATATTTTTGAATACATATCGAAGAAATGACAATTAATGAGATAAAAAGAGTAAATTTTTTCGCAATAAATAGGCGGATATCCGTCTATTTTTCTTTTCTGTTTATGCTAAAATCTATGTAAGAATAAAAGGTGGTATTAGTAATGAATAGCTTCCTAAACTATTAGATATGTTTGATAATTTAACGGATACTAGAAATCAAAATTATACAACTTATAAAATGAAAACAATTTGTGTAACTAGATTGTTTGGTCTTTTTGCGGTGTTATAAAAACTATAATTTTTGAGAAGAAAAAAGTAGATAAAATATTTTTCTATTAAATTTGATATGAACCCCGTTTCTTGGACATAAGAGAAACGAGGTTTTTATATGTCAAAATTAACTTATGAAGATAAAATAAATTTATATGTTGATAAAAAGAAAGGAATGTCGATAGGAAGTTTATCAAATAAATACAAAGTAAGAAAAAGTGTAATCAATTATCTAATTGCATTAATAGATAAACATGGAATAGACATTTTAAGGACAAGTAAAAATAGAATTCATACTAAGTACGAGAAACAGGAAGCAATAAATAGAGTTCTAATTAATGGTGAAGCCAAATGGGCTGTGGCATTAGATATTGGCTTATTAGGTAAGGGGATGTTAGATAATTGGATCAAAAATTATAAAGAAAATTGTTATAATATAGTTGAACGAAAGCGAGGTCGTCCGACTATGAAAAAAGAATTTAAACCAAAGAAAAATGAAACTATAGAAGAAGAAAATGAAAGATTAAAAAAAGAAAACATATACTTAAAAGCGGAGTTAGAATACTCAAAAAAATTGAGAGCCGTTGTTCAAGCAAGGAAGAATCAACAACAGAAGAAAAAGTAAATGTTGTAAGTGAACTTCGGCTAATATATCCATTAATGATTCTTCTACAAGTATCTGGTTTAGCTAAATCAGTATATTATTATACATTATCTAAAATAGATAAAGATGATAAAAATAAAGAAATAATAGATAAAATAAAAGAAATATTTATTAATAATAAAGAAAGATATGGTTATCGTAGAATTACATTAGAACTAAGAAATCATGGTTATAATGTTAATCATAAAAAAGTTTATAGAATAATGGTTAAATTAGGTTTAAAACCACTAAAAAGAAATAAAAGAAAATATTCATCTTATAAAGGAACCATAGGTAAAATTGCTGATAATTTAATCGAGAGAGATTTTAATGCAGAAAAGCCTAATCAAAAATGGTATACTGATGTAACTGAATTTAATCTTCGAGGAGAAAAATGTTATTTATCACCAATATTAGATGGATTTAACGGTGAAGTAATATCATATAACACTTCTAAATCACCAAATCTAGAGCAGATAAATGATATGCTTAATAAAGCATTTGATGGTAAAAATCTAGAAGGATTAATATTTCATTCAGATCAAGGATGGCAATACCAACATCAATCATATCACCAAAGATTAAAGAATAAAGGTATAAAACAAAGTATGTCAAGAAAAGGAAATAGTATGGATAATGGGATGATGGAAAATTTTTTTGGATTACTTAAAACAGAAATGTTTTACGATCAAGAAGAAAAATATAAAAATATAGATGAATTAATCTTAGCGATAGATGACTATATTAATTACTACAATTATGATAGAATTAAAGTAAAATTAAAAGGACTGTCGCCTGTGAATTATAGGTTACAATCCTCTAATTAGAAACTATTAATAAAATGTCCAACTTTTGGGGTTCAGTTCAATTTTATCTACTTTTTATTATTTAATTATTTTTACTCTTTTTACTGCGATTAATTGTCCTTTATAACCAAACTCCAAAGATAATCCCAGCCATAGATAAAATTAAGCCACATACCCAGAAGAGTTTAACAATATCTGTTTCTTGCCAACCTAATTTTTCAAAGTGATGATGGATAGGAGTCATAAGGAATAATCGCTTATGAAATACTTGAACCCAAAAGGTTTGAATAATAACACTTAGTGTTTCAATAACAAAGATTCCAGCAACTACTAAGAGTGTTAATTCTCTATGAGTTAATATACCAATAGCTCCCATTGCAGCACCTAAGGCTAAGGAACCAGTATCTCCCATAAATACCTTAGCTGGATGAGTATTATATATAAGAAAGCCTAAAAGACTTCCAACAAGTATTAAACTAAATATACCGATATCTTCAAAGCCAACCATTAAAGATATTAAACTAAAAGCTATAAAAGCAATGGCTGATAGACCTCCAGCTAGACCATCTAGTCCATCTGATAAATTAACCGCGTTACTAGCACCTACTAAAACAAAGAGAATAAATAAACCATATAGCCAGCCCATCTCTAAATCAATATGAAGTGTTCCAACAACAAGAGCCGTTTGACCACCACTACGCATGTAAATATAGAAGAAACCTATGGCGATTAACACTTGCATAAATAATTTTTGATAAGTAGTTAGGCCTTCATTATTACCCTTTTTTATAGATAAAAAATCATCTAAAAAACCGATACAGGCATAACCTAAAAATACTAGTAGGACAATCCCCAAATTAGAAGTGTATGGAATTTTATCAGTTATAATTAAGGCTAGCGTTGCTAAAAAAGTAGCTAAGATAAATATTAAGCCTCCAAAAGTTGGAGTTCCTTCCTTTTTTCTATGAGCCTCACCAACAAATATACTTATTTTCTGCCCTACATGCATTCTTCTCAAAAGAGGTATTGCTATCAAACCCAAAGTAACGGATAATAGGAAACCAATCATAATAGCGAAAATTGCTTTCGTTAATAGTAACATTCTTTGTCACTCCATTTCTCTTGTAACATTATATCATACTTAATTTATTATTATGAAAAAATAGCTAAATTTAGACAAAACTTTACAGAGGTTAAAAAACTAATAATCAAGAGTCATAACTTTTTCTTTATTCTCTTCTAAATCCTTTTCTTGCTCTAATTTAGCTTCTTCTAAAACTTTTCTTTTCTCATCTAATAATATTAAGAGATTTTCTAAGTTATGATATAAATCGTCTAACTCTTTTATTTTACCAAAAGAAGTTTGATAATTACTTTTTAAATCTATTAATAAGTTTTCTAATTCTTCTTTTGATTTAGATAGTATGTTAAGAGAATTGTCTAATGTGTTGATATTAGAGGTAATTTCTTTAGAATAGTCTTGAACTAAAGATGAAGTTTTAGTATTTGGTATTAGACTTTTTCTAATCAATCTAATTAAGCCTAAAGTAGCAAGAGACATTTTTATACCACTAGATGGAGTGTGATGGAAGATTCTGGGAGTTATAAGAACTAATAAAGCTTTGGTTTTGTTTTCAAAAAAACTTATTTGATTTGTTGGGGACATTTTATTTGATAAAGGTATTTTACTGGCAAGGGATACTTCTATATTTTGTTGAAGTTCTTCATACTTTTTTAATTCGTGGTTAAATTGATCTAGGGAGGCATCATCTTCTATAGAGGGAGAAATACTTTTCTCTTTTGTTTCTTCTTTTAAGGCATCTATTTTTTGGTCTAGTTTAACTATTACAGTATCAAGAGTTGTATATAAAGAGTTGCTATTTTGATCTTTTTTTAATTCTTGTAAATACTTATCTACTAATGTCTCTAAGTATTCTTGGTCTAGGTCATTTAAATTAGATATTGCTAATAACTTTTTTAAATAGTCTAGTTTATCAATAATTGTTGCTAGTTTATCTAAAGTATTTTCTAGATCTTTTTTAGAGATAGTTTCTTCATCTTGGTTAATACTTATTAATTCTTTTTCCTGACTTTTTAATTTTTCTTCATAGTTAGATATTATTCTATAATCAACTTCTTTAGGTAGAGCTTCTTCCTGCTCATTTGATGGATTTTTTTGATCTTTTGGAGAAGTGTTTTTGGAAGGTGGAGCTATAATTTCTTTGATGAAGGTTCCTATTATAGTGAGGGGTAATATAGTTATAAAAGATATTATTTGTTTTTTCTTAAACCTTTTTTCTTCTTGTTTTGTTAACTCTTCCGTTTGATAATTAAGTAAGTTTTGATACTGGTGTTTTGTTAGGGTAATTTTGCGTTTTTTATTAGATGTTTTAGTAGTTGATTTAGTCATATTATCACCGTTTTTAATTTTATCACATTTTTATTCAAGAAGTAAGCGCACGGTGCCTCGATCTTCTAGTTTTTCTTTAGGTTCTGGAGACTGAGAGGCAACAGTTTCTCCTGTTCCTGTATATTCTATATTAAAATTCATTAAAAGTTTCTTAGCTTCTTTTACAGACATACCAACAACGTTTGGAACTTCATACATTATTTTATCAGTCCATTCTAGGTCTTTTTCAAGCCCTCCTTCTTGTTTTTCGATGCCTAGAGCATCAATTATATCTAAAAGGATTCTTCTAGCAATAGGCGTTGTAGTATAACTTGAAAGTAAGGCTGTATTTTTAGGATTATCAATAGCTAAATATAAAACAGCTTCAGGATTGTTTGAGGGTACTACGGCCATAAAGGACATTATATAATTACCTACTAAGTATCTACCATTTTCTACTTTTTGGGCTGTTCCTGTTTTACCACCAATTCTATAACCGTCAATATAAGCCGACTTTCCACCACCTTTTGCAACAACGCTTTCTAGAGCATGACGCATAATAGCAGAAGTTTCACCACTTATTACTTTTCTTACTAATGTTTTACTTTTTTCTTCAATTATAGTATTAGTTTCTTTTTCAGATATACTTTTTACTATATATGGTTGGTATAGGTAGCCACCATTTACAACTGCTGATACAGCAGTTACTTGTTGGATAGGTGTAACACTTATTCCCTGTCCAAAAGCAGTTGTTGATAGTTCAACATTACCTACTTTATCTAAGTTGAACATAATACCAGTTGATTCTCCATTTAAATCAACACCTGTCTTAGAACCAAAGCCAAACTTTTCAATGTAGCTGAATAAACGTTCTTTTCCTAGTAGCTGACCTAGCTTGACAAAGCCTGGATTGCTTTGTGTCAATACACGAACACTTTAAGACAGGAGTTTGTCTTCTACAAGCAAGTGTTTGTAACGTTCTAGACTTAAGTTCGTTTTTAATATTCATATCTAAATCTATATCAATATCTGGTATATTAAAATCAAAGTAAATAGTTAATTTTATATGCTTTCTATCACCATTTACTTTTTCAACTATAACTTTATCAACTAATAAATTTACCAAATAAGGTAAGTTTTCTTTGATATCTAGTTTTGCCCTTAAGCAAGATTCAATATCATTCAATTTTTTATGCATTTCTTCTTCCTCTAAGTTTTGACTTTCTACGCTGTCTATTTGTTTTTGTAAATTAAATAATTCTGCATTAAACTTATCATTTCGTTTTTTAAATTCAAAGTCATCAAGCATACCTTTTAAACTTAAATCTAACAATTTATCTTTTTGTTTATCAATTTGTCCTATCTTTCTTTTTATTTCTTCTATATCTAATTCATCAGTAAAATTTTTAACAATATTTTTATATTCTGATAAAACTTGTCCTAAATAATCCTTTTTATATTTAATGAAATCACTAAATAAATCAACAAATATTTTATCAAGATAACTTTCCTTTATAATTGGAGAGGCACATTTTGACACTCCCTCGGTTTTATAAGTTTTACAAGCCCATGTTGGATTTAAAACACGATTTGATCCACCATTACGAATAAATATACTATTACAATCTTTACAATATAATTTAGCCGAGTACTTATATTTTTTTATATGTTCTTCAGAATTAAGTACATGCCTAGATGGTAATTTTTTTCTTCTTTCATGCAAAGCATTAGCTTTATTCCAAAGTTCTTCTGATATAATAGCTGGAATTCTATCATCTTTTTCTATAATTTGTTCTTCTTTAGGTATTTTTTTCTTTTTATGAGTTTTATAATCTTCAACCTCAGTAAGTTTAGCCGTATAAAACCCTTTATATCTAGGATTAGAAAGCATTTTGGCAAGTGCTGTTTGAGAATATGTTTTTCCTTTGGAATTAAAATATCCCATTTGTGCTAACTCTTCGCCTATTTTTTTTAAGCCAAGACTACCACTAGCATAAGTAGTAAATAGATACTTTATGATTGGAGCTTCATTTTGATTAATTTCATATATTCCGTTTTTCTTATAATATCCTGTTAAATTACCACCAATTAATTTTCTATCTTTAATCATTCTATTAATTCCAAATTTAACTCTTTCTGATAATTTACGAACTTCATCTTGTGCCATACTAGACATGATAGTAAGCCTAAATTCAGAATCTTCTTGAATTGTATTTAGATTATCAGATAAAAAATATACTATAACACCTTGTTTCAATAAATATTCTGTATATTTAATACTATCCACTGTATTTCTAGAAAATCTAGAAATTTCTTTTGTTAATATTAAATCAATCTTTCCTAAAGTTGCATCTTCAATCATTTTTAAGAAAGAATCACGATTTTTAACAGCTGTTCCACTGATTCCCTCATCAATATATCCACGAGTAAAAATCCAATTAGAATTTTCTTTTATCATATCTTCAAAATAATTTTGTTGATTTTCTAATGAATTTAACTGATCATCTTTATCTGTTGAAACACGACCATAATAGGCAACTTTTAAGTTCATATCATAAATTGTTTTTCCTTTTCTTAATTCTTCCCGTACTTTTTTTATTTCCATGATTAGATTTTCCTTTCATGTATTTTTAAAATTTTAAATAACTAGTATGCTTGTATGATAGCTCCATAATCAACGTTAGCCTAATAACCTTTTTAATTTAATAAGTATTCATTTCTTATTTTTTTAAGTCTTCCCATAATAGAATTTTCCATTTCATTATATGTTCTTAAATCAATAACTTTTTCATCGTATAATTCTTTATTAACAATTAGCCTATATTCCAATAACTTGTATTCAAAAGGTAATTGTTTAGTACTAAATCTAGCTTCTATATCATTTTCTAACATCTGGATTTACCTCCAATAAAACATATGTCAAAGTTTTTGGACTTATTCATTAACATCTCCTGTTTAAATTATCTCTTTTTTTGATGAGGATTTTTTCTAACGTAAATAGACTTATTTTTTAAACGAATTTCAATGTATTATTACTATTATCAATTTCTAAATAATAAACTTTTTTTAAATATTGATTTCTTTTTATTAAAAAATAGAAAATAAACAAGTATTATTTTCTTTGAATTAAATTGATTTAATTTTGTCTTTTAATAAATTATTAATAATGTTTAATAGAATAGATGAAAAAAGTTTGAGAAAAACAAATAATTTCTCAAACTTTTTTATTAACTTAAATTATAAATTACTAATATGAGATATCACTCTTAGATACTTCTATTACTGGACGAACGCCAACTAAAACATCTGTTCTTTGTACTTCTACACTATGAATACGGCTTGCTGTAGCATAAACCATCCAACTATAACTTGACATGGTATTTCTAGGAGTTTCTAACCAATATCCATCAAATTTAGAATTATCTTTTTTTGAAAAATTAGTATTTTCAACAAGATAAAGATGGCTATTCAATTCTCCGTTTTTCCAACTTGGGATATAAGAATTAACAAGTTTTTTCACTTCTGCTAATGTTAAAAGACGAGCGGCATATTTAGAGTAACTAAATACATCTGGATAAGTATGACCATCTTTTGAACTAGTAGTGTTATATTCATTAACCAACTTTCTTTCTGTATTAGATAAACTTACATTACTCCACTGACTAGTAGTAGGAAGTTGCTCTATAGCTGTTCTAGGTCCATGCCAGTTTTCTCCAGAACTATCATATTGATAATATTTTCCATTATTTGGTTTTCCTTCACTAACATTATTATAGTAAATTAAGACGGCTATATTACTGTTTTTTGTCATATCAGTAACATAATAGAACCTTTCTGTTTCCGAATCGTATTTTCCATCACCATTTACATCACAATCAAATGCATCACCTGGAGAAATAGTTCCATTTATTCCTAATGAACCATAGGTAATAGTTGTTGTACCTTTGCTTCCATCTACTTTGTAACCAGCTCCTGAACAATATGCTCCTAGGCATTCTTCTGTATGAAGAAGTGTCGCTCTTTTACATATATATTTATTTAAAGAAATACGGATGTCACCACTAATATTAGGAATTGTTAAAATATCATTATCATATTGATATTCACTATTTATTAAAAGTCTTTTATTATTCATATATACAAATAAGTTACTATTATCATTATTAATAATATTTAAATTTAATGTATCTTTTTCGATAACCTCTTTTGGCAAACTATTTTCGTTTGGAATATCTACATAATCAATATTGTATATTCTCCCAAATTTAAAGTTTATAATGAAATTTTCATTATTGTTACTTATTATCGCATTTTCTTTATATGACACTTTTATTTTTAATGTTCTTTTAACACCTAAAGAGCACTGATTATTTTCACAAATTTTATCTTTTAAATTATAATCTAAAAATTCGAATTTTAAATTCTCATTATCAATTGAAGCATTACTTATTCCCATAATAACATTTCCAAAATTATAAACCTCAACATCATAAATAACATAAGAATTACTATTAGTTAAACCAATACTGCCATAAATATTTGCAATATTATAATCTTCATGATAACTAGTTGCCTCATTTGCACTATTAACACTTACTTTCATTACTCTTACGTCTTTATCTATTCGTACCGTGGCACTTATATTTTCAATTGTTAAATCATTTTGAAATGCTGAAAAGCCTACACTTAAAAATAAGATAGTAAAGACTACTGCCGTACTAAAATAAAATAAATTATTACTATTATTTTTTTTAATTTTTCTTTTTTCCTTAAATATCAGCATATTTTCATTCCCTTTTACCGTTAACTATTATAATAGTGATTATAACATACAATTTAATATTTTGCTTAAATAATTGATAAGATATCAATATTATCAAGTTACATAGGATATAGTTCATAAAATTTATTTTTAAATTGGTTTGAGTTATTTTACTTATTTTATAACTTCAGTAATAAGTATTTTATAAGACACCCTAGTTTGACAGTTGTACTATAAAAATCTTCTCTAGGTCTTGAAAAATCTAGTTTTTTTATGCATTTTGTATTGTGACTATTGTGGAGTATTGTATAATATTAATATATGATTTAGATAGGTGTGACAATATGAGACTTAAAATTTCTAAATCTAAAAATACTACTTTATTTTATATTATTAAAGACTATACAAAAAATGATAAAAGATCTACTAAAATAGTTAAACGAATTGGTAATCTTGATGATGTTAAAATTATGGCTGGTAATACTGATTATATGGCTTGGCTTAAGGATTATGTTAAACAATATAATGAAGAACATTGTAAAAGTGAAACTATTATTATTAAAAAGAATAATAAAAAACTTATTTCTATGAATAATAAAATTTCTTTTAATATTGGTTATTTATTTCTTAAAAAATTATATAATCAATTAAAACTTAATAATATTTGTTATGAAATTCAAGATAAATACAAATTTCAATTTGATTTAAATGAAATATTATCTTATCTTGTTTATGCTAGAATTATTTATCCATCTTCTAAATTAGAAACTTTTAGGCAATGTCAAAATTTTATTGAACAACCTAAATTTAAACTCCATGATGAATATAGGGCTTTAAATTATATTGCTGAAAATATGGATTTTATTCAAGAACAATTATTTAATAATAGTAAAGATATTATCAAAAGAAATTCTAATATTATTTATTATGATTGCACTAATTATTTTTTTGAAATAGATAATGAAGATGATATTAGAAAATATGGTATTTTTAAAGAGCATCGTCCTAATTCTATTGTTGGTATAGGTTTATTTATGGATGGTGATGGTTATATTCCAGAGTATATAAGAACCGATATAACTGATGAATTACATGAATTATTTAATTTTAGAACTGATTACGAAATCAATACTTACAAAGATTTTAAAAAAATTTTTGATACAATAAATTAGGTATTCATGGTACGCACTTTTTTAAGCAAATAAAAACTCTCTAAACCCTTATAAAATAAGGCCTAGGGAGCTTTTATTCTCTTACAACTGTCAAAGTCAGGATTATAACACACATATTTATATTTGTTATATATAGAGGATTATTTTAATCTTTCAAATTATTAAACTCATCTATTGCATCTAATATCTTATAAACACTAGAGTGTGGATTGGATTTTAATAAATCATCACCATCTTTAATAATTTGTTGTTCAATAGATTGTGCAGTACTTCTTGCATCATCTGTTTGATTTTTAATTTTGTTATACATATCCATAGTTTCTGAATATGTACCATTAACTTTTTCTAATTCCCTTTTTACATCTTTACTTGTTAAAAATTTTAATTTGTTGTTTCTAAAATGCATTAAAAACCATATTTCAAATGTTGGAGCTGAAGTTATGATTTCAATATTATTATCTTTGCATTTCTGTTCAATTTCTTTTATTTCACTTATTCGTTTTTCACTTAAATCAGTATCCAGTACTAAGAATGTTCTTATATAATCTTCTGATTTAGCATCTATATTATGCATATAGTTAATTAAATCATCAACCATTCCTTTTGGATCAGTACTTCCGCCAGTAGAAAATTTAATTCTTAAACTATTCTTTGAAAAGTTTCCAAAATAACACTTTTCTGTATTTCTACCTTCACCTTCAGAACCAATAATGATTATCTGCCTTTTATTTTTTTTAGGTGCTACATATCTTCTGGCCATGAATCAATATCTTTTATAAATGGAACTGCTCCATATCTACCATTTATGTAACCTTTCTGAATGTTTTCATCTTTTCTAACTGAAAACGAATCAAGTGGATATAATTCTGAAACACCAGTATCTGGATTTTTTTCTGTAAACCATATCTGATCTCTTCTTAATAATTCTGTTGTTAATAAATTTGTTGCATGAGTTATAAATATCAACTGACTATTAGCTTTATTAATAGATTTATCATTAAATAGTTTTACAATAAATTCTACTAATGCCGGATGCATACTTTTTTCTAATTCATCTACTACAATTGTTTTTGTACTTTCAAATGCCCTTTTTAAAAATGGAGCTAAAGCAAATAGAGTTCTTGTTCCTGATGATTCATCATTGAAATTTAAACTATAAATATGTTTATTTTTATCTTTATCAATTATTTCATGTTCTAATTCTATTCTGACATTAGACATTTTAAATGTTCCATTAGTTCTAGCAAGTGGTGGAATTAACATATCCATCATTGCATTATCCATTTCTTTTTCTTCATAATCAACATGAATATCTTTAATAAATATATCTGCTTCTTTTAATAATTTTAAAGCAAATTCTTTTAACTCTCCATCATTTTTACTATATTCAATTAAGTCCCGATCTGAAATTTTATCGAATGAATCATATGTATCAATTTTTTCACTAAACCATAAAAATGCATCTTTTGTTTTATCATAATTCCAAGTTGTTGCTGTGGTTAAAAATAGTTTATTTTCAGTATTCTTTGCAGCTATTGATTCTAGTTTAGATTTATCATTATTAAATTCATAATCATTTGTATTTGTTCTTGTAAATATATTTGTTGGTTTCTGTGTATAATATGCATCTAAAATTTCATCATATATCTTATTTGCATCTGCACTAAAGAAGTATCTATATTTAACATCATTAGCAATAAAAATAAATTCAAATTCACTAGGTTCCTTACTTGTTTTTTTGTCAAATAAGAAAGGTTTTATTGAAAACCATTTATTAGTAGTATTCATAAAATTAGAATTTCTAATCATTAATATTGCACAAGTAAAAGCTTTTAAAATATTTGTTTTACCAGATGCATTTGCTCCATAAATAGCAGTTGTTCTTAACAAATCAACATCATTTTTAGTAAATACATTTTCTAGTTTTTCATCACCATTACCTTTTTCCATTGATAATGTAACTTTATCTTTAAATGATAAAAAATTTTTAACACTAAATTCTATAAGCATTTTTATCTCCTCCTATTAATATTATATACTCAAATTATAAAAAAATGTACTTATTTTTATTATTTTTGCGTTTTTTTTACAAAAATGTAAATAATAATTGATATTTTATTAATTATTATTTAGTTTGTCAATACTCAAATAGAATTTAGTAATCTAATAAATAATTAACTTCAGAAAGTAAATCATCTATTTTATCTATTAAATCATTATCTAAATAAACATGCTTAGAATCTTTTATCAGTCCATGTTCATCTTTTGGTAATTCATCTCTTGCTTCTTCAAACTCAGTGTGAGTATATAATTTGCCATTACATAGAATCCTTACATTATTATCATATCCTTTATATAATTCTCTACGCCAGTTCTTTATATCATCTAAAGCTGATAGTATTTTATGTCTAGAAGCTACTATTTCCATTTCTCTTGAACTTTCAGTTTCAAATATGTATTTATCATTCATCTTTTTTATCCTCCTTTTCTACTTCAGATAATTCTTCATAATCTTCTTCATATCCTATTCTTCTTAAATAATCTTTTCCACCATCAACTGCAACTGCACCACATTTGCAAAATTTAAAATCATGTCTATAAGTAGATTCAATAACATCTCCACATTTTTTACATTTAATTTTATTAACTATTATCTTATTCATAAAACCACTCCAATAAATCCATTACTTCTTTTTTAATACCCATTTTATCTGCATGCTTAGAAAGTTTAACAAGATCTTTATCTTTTCTCTTAATATATTCTCTTAAACTATATTTAATATGTTCATTATCCATTCTTTTTTTAGACCTTATAATATCACATATACATCTTTCAATATCATACACTCTAACAATATTTTCAAATGGTGTTTTGACTTCTGTTAATCCTAATTCATATATATCATCAGAAACATAAAACACATTATGATTTTTCAACTTAACACTATTATAATTTTTCTTAACAGTTACATCATATTTACTATCAGGAGCTTTTATAGAAAGTCCATGAAAGTATAATGCAGTCATATGAGAATATATAATACCTGGCAAATTCAAATTAAGTACATAATAAGAATCTGGAAATTTACTAACATCAAGATATATTCCATTATCAAGTTTTTCTATTATTCCTCTATCTAACATAATATTAAGGTACATTCTATGAATACCTAATTCAGTTAATTGCTTAGATGTAATGTATCCATTATTAATCTTCATAAGTTCTTGTATTATCTCAATATTACTTTGATCTTTAAACTCTTTTATAGTCATCTTTTCCATATACATTCTCCTTTTGACTTTTACACCTTTATTTTATATTTTATCCGTATAAACGTCAATATAATCATAAAAATAAAATACTAATAATTTATATAAAAATTAGTATTTTTTTAAATTTACGTACCTAGCTTAGTACCTAAAAATATTTAATAGACTTCAAATCCTTTAAAACAAACAAAAATGGAGCCTTTCGGCTCCTTCAGGGTGTGTACTGTTATTAAACTTATTTAACTTTATTAGCAAGTTTTATAACTGCTTTAGTATATTTCATAAGCTCTTTTTTGCTTTTAAATCCACAAGTCATTGCATAATAATCAGTATAGCTATCATCTTCTTTTATTAACTTTAATTGTAAAGATTTATTTATATTATAATTTTCTTTAGCAGATAAGTTAGATAATTTAGAATAATCTTTGACTGTTATATTATAAAGCGGATCGTTATTTTTAAATTTATCATATATTTCATTTGATATTATACAATTATCAATAAGTTCCTCGTTATTCTCAAACTCTATTAATGTCTTGTTTTTTTCAGGATATACTGTTACATTTTTAACTCTATCAATGTACACTGCTTTTCCATCTTTTATTTTACCAACATATGGTTCTCTTGATGATAGTAAAACAATAATTAGTATAACAATTAGAAGAATACTTGAAATAATGATAATTTGTTTTTTAGATAGTTTCTTTATCTTTAATTTTGTTTTTTTCACATTACCATCCCTCAATTTTTATATTAAAAAGGAGTTAGAGAAAACTCTAACTCACAGTTTAATTTGTTTGTTTTCTTCTATAAAAGATTCCAGCTCCAGCAAGTCCTACGATTGATAAGATTCCACTTATTATATAGAATCCAATATTATCTCCAGTATTTGGATTATCAGTAGGCACTGTTACTCTTGCTACATTGAATGTTGTAATTGCTTCTCCACCATCATTGAATACAACTTTTAAAGTATGTTCTCCAATAGATAATGTGTCAACAAATTCTTTCTTCAATGTAATTATTGTGCTTCCACTTTCTGCTGTATAATTTTTAGAATCAACTAATTCATTATCAACATATACCTTACCATCATCAAATAATCTAAAGTCAGCGTTTATTCTAAATTTAGCTTCATTATTTTTAGTAATTGTATATTTTTGATTAGCTCCTTCAGTTACTTCATAAACTATTTTTTCAACTACAACTTCTAAATTGATATTAGATGTTATATTTGTAAGTTTTAAAGTATCTCCAACCATATCAGCAGTTTTATCAGTTCCATCAACTAGAACTTTAACTAACTTATATCCACTATTAGCAGTTATAGTAAATTCTTGTGTCTCACCATAATTAACTGCAACAGCACCGTTTGGAGTAATAGTAGCACCATCTACATCTTTAACAGTTACAGTAAATGGTATTTTCTTATAACTTACTTTAACTTCTTTTTCTTCATTTACTGTAAGTTCTATTTTATTACCAGTTACAGTAGTTTCTACTGTATTTACTAATACTTTATCAATCATATATCCAGTATTTGGTGTAAATGTTATTTCAACTTTAGTTCCTTCAACAACATCTAATATACTTGGTGTAATTGTTCCATTTCCACCAGGTACTGATGTTATTACATCAAACGTATTTTTAACTACAACCTCAATATCAATATCAGTTATTGTTTTATAGTTTGTAGTATCTTCAGGAGTATATGTTGCTTTATACTTATTAGTTCCAGCTGTTAATACTGTACTTGTATCATTCCAAGTAAATCTACCTGGTAAAGTTACATCATTTAATGTTTTTCCTTTAAGACCAGTAAGACCAGTTGGTATTGTATAGTTTGGTGTTGCTTGAGTGATTGACCAATTTAAAACTAAATCTGTAGTTGTACCATCTTTCCACTCATAATTATCTTTATCTTTTAAGGATACTGTAATGCTATAATTTCCAACATTAGTAGCCTTAATATCGCCAGAAAAATTCATCTTATTTGAATCAAAATTACTATCTTGTGAAACTATTTCATCACCAGTATATTCAAAAGTATTTTCAACTAAAGTTACTTTTTCAAGTTGTACTTTTTTAATAGTAAATGCTACACTAAATGTTCCAGTGTAATTTGCATTAGTATCAGGAACTTTATATGTTACTGTATAAGTACCAGCATTTGTAGGAGCTGTAGCACTATTATAATTTGTAGAACCAGTTCCTTCATATAATACTTCTAAATCATCAACATTTACTGTTCCAGCAGTAACACTAATTGTTCCTGTTGGCATTTTACGTGTTCCATCATAAGTAAATGTTTCATTATTAGAAAGTCCTGAAATATTTACATCAGTTTTATTTACAACATGAATTGTAAAATCTTTTGTTGTTTCTTTCCATTCAGGAGTATTATCTCCACCAAGATCAACTTTTGCTGCTGTAACAGTAATTACAACATCACCTTCAGTATCTCCTGCTACAAATTCTTCGTTTACAGAATCGTAAGTAAGGGCTGTTCCTGATTTAATAGTAAAATCAATGTTTCCTTCATTTCCAGTTACTGATTGTTCTAAATATTCTTTTGATATAGAACCATTAACTCTTACATATTGATCTGCAATTGCTAAAGGTTGTTCTGCACTTGTTACTGTTAGTTTTCCAAATGTATGAGTTCCAAATGTATAATTATCAGTAACATCATCAGAACCTCTCATAACTTTAACAGTAAACTCATTATCAGATGTTCCTACAAATGTTTGACTTCCAGTAAACTCTACTACTGCCTCATCACCAACTACAGTTTCACCTGTTACTGTTTTATTATGATTAGTTAGTGGATCACCATTATATGCTTTGTTAGCATTTTCAGATTTTACTGTGATCTTACTATCTTTTTTGTTTACAGTTAATTTACCAGCAGATTTTTTAATATTAGAGTAACAACTAGTTACATCAACACCCTCAGCATTTGTTATAGTAATTTTTCCAATTGTATTATTTTCAAGAGCTGTATCTTTAACATCTTTTACTTTACCAGTAATTACTGCAGTAACTAAATCACCATTAGGTAATTTATTATCAGTTCTTGGACTAGCATTATTTGCCCATAAAACATCATAAGCATTATATGTGTGTTCTGAACCATCATATGTAAATGCTGCATCATTACTTTTTACTTTTACTTCTGTAGTAATTGGTGTGATTTCAAAATTAACATAAGCTTTACTCGCTGTATAATTTGAATTTTTAATACTTAAAATAGCTTTATATTCACCCACTAAAGTAGGCATTTTATTACCTATATTTACATAGTTTCCAGAATCATCTTTCTTAGAATAAGTGATTTCATAGTCATCAGGTGTTAAACCTTCAACGCCTATTGCAGTTGGTGTTTTAGTAGTGCCATAAACCCATGTACTATCTAAGCCACTAATACCTAATCCTGTTAATTGTTTTGGTTCAACTTTTAATGTAACTGTTGCCGTATAATTACCATTACTATCAGTTACAGTAATTGTTGCTGTATAAGTTCCAACAGGAAGTCCTTCTTTTGCCTTAATTTTATAATCTGTATTTGTTGCACCAGCACTAACAGTTGGTGATGTACTAGGCCCTTCAACAGTAAAATTAGCACTATCTACTGTTACATTTTGAATTTGTAAATCATTATCACTTATATTTTTAATTGATATATCATTAAGACTAGGCGTTTCCTTATAAGTTTCATTTATTGCTACATTATTTATTTCAAAGCCATTAACTTTTTTTATAATAATGTAAGGATCGTTTCCTCCTGTTGCATAGAAATTATCAACCAAAGTATTTCTATCTGCTTCAGCTAAAACTGGAGCTGCTGTTGTATAAGGTAGTTTTTGAAAGTATGCCTTAGAATTAGGATCAATCACCTTATCTAATTTCATTTCACCCAATTTTAAATTGCCTAATTTACTTGTAAGTCCTAGCACTTTCAATGACTCAAAATTAAAATTTAGTTTAATATCTGAATCAGAATTTGATATAGTGCCAAAAAGAGACTTTCGATCGCCAACTTTAAATACAGCATCTTTTATATTTACATCAACAGTAAGATTTTTACCATTTGTATAGTAATCACTAGAAAAGAATTCAAAGAAATTAGATCTTGAACTAAGCATTTCATAATATCCACCATCAATAATCAGTCCAAATTTTTTTATTTTCTCATCATGATTAGTATCATAATAATTAAAGAAAATCTTTTCTCTTGCAAGAATCTTACCAGTTTTACTACTACTAGTATCCTTAATAGTTAATTTACTATTAAAGTTATAATAGTAATCGTTATTTGTTTCATCATAATCAGACTGTCCATAATTAAATGAAAGGCCATAGGAACCTATATCTAATGTTTGTCCACTTAAATCAAGAGTAATGTCATTTACAACATAAAAATTTAGGAACTTTGTTAAAGTAATATCTTTTGCTAATTTAATTTCATTTATCTCAGAATCAATTCCTTTTGATGCATTAATTAGCTCTTCTTCAGTCTCTACTGTGACTGTTTTAGCATTTACATTAGTTAGTCCGATGGTGAAAACTGCTACTAATGTAAATAATATCATAGTCAATTTTTTGACTATTTTAGATTTGTTCATCAAATCTTCCTCCTTCCTATTTAACTATACTATTTTTTCACTTTCTTTAATAGATGAAAAAAGTCATATTATTCTTGCAAAAAATATGACTTTTGACACATTTTAAATATTTAATACCTTAATTTACTACGGCTACACAATACACTTCTAATTTTTGTCCTCCAACAGTAGTTGCAGTAATTGTAGCAGATGAGTTGGTTGTAGCATTTACTTTTCCAATACAAGTAGTATCATTTGTTGTAACACTTCCTGAAATAGTTCCACTTATAGACCATTTAACACTTTGATTTGATTTAACAGTAAAATCATTAGAGCCAGTATTAAAATATCTATTTTTATCATTTTAATTATTTTTACTCTTTTTTACTGAATACTTTTTTAATATTAATTAATCTCCCTCTTTATATCAACAAAGAATTTTTGTTCTGCTTTTGTTTTTGCGTGTAATCTTACATCACCACTAACTCTACTAATAGCACCCGTTGATGCTACAATAGTATCAAAAGTATAACCACCTTTTACAGATGTTGATGTTTTACTTATAAAATCATTATATGTATATTCATAGCTTACTGATGAAGTTAAAGTTACATCCCAAGTTACATCTTGATTTGCAGTTACATAATAACCATCACTATCTCCATAAAAAGAAGCATATTTACTATAAGACTCTCCTTTTGATGTTAATTCTAAGTCTTTTTCATAATAAATTGTTTGCTCAGCAGTAGTTCCACTTGGTGTTTTTGCATAAACTTTAATCGCTGCACCTTTTGAACATGCACCATTATTTTTAGCTGTAATAACTCCAGTTTTAGCATCAATACCCATACATAATGTATCACTTAATGAGTATGTAACATCTCCTGTAGCATTTTCTACTTTTGCGCTCGCTTGTGCTGTATTTATTCCATTATAATGAATTGTATCTCTTGATAAGCTTAATGTAATTTTTTCTGGTTTAACTTCAATCGTAGGTTCTTCTTTCTTCTCCTCTACTTTTTCCCATTTAGCATATAAAGTTGTATCTTCACTTAGTAATGCTTTATCATAAATTGGTCTATCATTAACATCAACCCAACCTTTAAAAGTATAACCTTTATAAGTAGGATCTTTTGGTAGTGTTAGTTCTGTTCCTTTATTTATAGTAATAGCATCAACATTTGATCCACCTTTACTATCAAAAGTAACAGTAATAGTTTCAACCACTCCCTCATATACCGCTTTTAATTTGATATTTTTATTTATTTTAGTTTTAAAGTCATAAGGTTTATCTGCTAAAACATCTTTTCCATCTTTTTCTTCTAAAATTAAATACCAATCAATAAACTGTTCTCCTAAATCTTCTTTTGTTTTAACATCTTTACTATTAATGGTTTTATTGTATTTAACATATACTACTTCTTCTTTTGTACCATTATTATAATCAAATGTTACTTCAAATTTACGATTAAAGAACCATAATAAGAATAAAATAACTATTAATAGTAATAGACCAGCTACTATTAAAATAATATTTCTTTTCTTATTGTTTTTAGAAGTTTTTTCTTCTTTTTCTTTACTTTTAGTAAACATACTATCTCCTCCTAATAATATTGTATATTATTTTCATTTTCTTTAATAGATGAAAAAAGTAATACAAATTTAAGAAAAAATATGACAAAAGTAATAGTTTTTCTATTAAAAATCAACTTTGATGATATAATATTTATATATTCTTGAGGTGAATATTATGGTAAATAAGAAGAAAATAATGATTATTGAAGATCAAGCACTACTTAACAATATGTTAAAGAATACTTTATCAAATGATTATGATATTGTCTGCACTTGTACTAGTGCTAAAGATATGATGAATTTATATAAAAAATATAAACCTGATTTAATATTAACTGATGTAGTTACTAAAGAAGGTGCTAATGGTATAGAATATGCCAAAGAAGTAAAAGATAAATATCACAATAAAGTAAAAATACTTGCTATTACTGGTGTACCAGAAATTACTTTTTTAAATACTGCTAAAGAATATAATTTAGATGGACTAATATATAAAGACACAGATAGTGAATCATTACTTTTTAGTATCAGTCAAGTTCTAAAAGGATATACTCTATTTCCAGATAATTGTATGTATAGTGAAGAAAGCGAAAAATTTAAAGAGCTTTCAGATAAAGAAATTAAAATAATAAGATGTATATGTGAAGCTAAAGATAGAGATGAAATTGCCGAAGAATTAAATATAACCTTAGGTACTTTAAAAAATTATATTTCAAATATTCTTACTAAACTAGGTTTTGATAACATAACTAAACTTACTATATTTTGTTTAAGTAACGGATATATTGTTCCTAATCAAAAATAAAGAAGAAATATTTTGCTAAATTTATTTCTTCTTTTTTATGCTTTTATTATTAATTTAAAATTATCATCAGTTATAACTTTTAAACTACCATTTATATTAGATAATTTCTTACGCATTCCTTTAATTCCCTCATTTTCAAATATAACACTTTTTGGTTTATTACCATCATTTGTTATAACCATTTCTATATAATTATCACGAGCAGTTATAACTACTTTTATATTTTTACTATTAGCGTGAATAATAGCATTAGTAATAGCTTCTCTTATTATTTCAAAAAACACTATACCTTTTCTTTCATCTATAGGTAAAGCACCAAAAACTTTAACATTTATTCCTATAATACTATACATATTTATCAAGTTTTTTAATTTTTCATTGCTATCTAATTTTGAATTAAAATCTTCATAAATACTATCTAATAATTTTAATATGTTATTTATATCCTTATTTTCTTGTTCTAAATATTTATCAAACAAAGCAAGTCTATATCCTATTATATCGTGATATTCATTTTTAAGTTTTAATAAGTTCTTTTCTTTTTCTAATTCTTCTACATTTTTAATAGCAAGTAATAATTTATCATTATTTTCTTTAATTTGTTTATTTTGTTTCTTTTCTTCTTCTTGTAAAGAATATAACTCTGTTATATCTATTAAAGATACTTCTTTATTATCATATATATTTAACATATATACTTTATCATTATGCTTTAGTAGATAATTATTATTTACTTTCTTAAAACTTCTCTTTATTAGATTGTTTATAAAGTTTTCAGTAATATTTAGTCCTTTTAAAATATCAGAAAATAAATTATTTATTAAAATAATATTATTATCATCTAAAAACATTATTCCAGTATCAGATGCATCAATACCTTTTTTAACAGATAAAACTGATATATATTCATTTTTACATAATTTTTCATATATAAAACTAATCAAAATATAAATTGATAATAACAAAGATAAATACATAGTTATTTTAGAAATATCAAGTAAATTAAAATACTCTAATATAACCATAACTATTAATATTAATAATTCAAATATTTTTTTAATACTTGATGCATCTTTTCTTAAAAAGCAAGTAGATACTCTAACAACTTGTATTAATGTAATTATAATGGTAATTATAAGTAATAATTTCATTTTATAACACCACCTTTTATAACAAATTCTAGTTCTGTATCTGTATCATATGCTTTTTCTTTTACCAAAATACTAGAATCTATTTTTATTTTATTCTTTAAAGATTTATCAGTATCTACAATAGCTTTTAGTTTAACATTCTTATTTTCTTTAGAAATAAATAATACAATAGATTTATCATTACTACTTTCTATAAGTTCATATACAATATCATATAATAAAGACATTGCATTACCGTTTATAGTCATCTTATTATTAATACTAATAAAACTCTTTATATTAGTACTCTTCATACTATTTAATAATTCATCTAATAATGCTTTAATTCCATTTTCATTATAAGAATCTCCATTAATTTCAGATATTATTAACATACTTTTCTTTTTACTATATATAATTATTCTTTTAATTTTTTCAAAATCTTTTGTGGATACATCTTTCTTTTTTAATATCTTTTTAATCTCATTTCTTTTTTCAGTTAGTTTTAATTCAACTTTATCTATAACATCTTTTCTTATCTGCATTTCATATAATTCTTTTTTAGTTTTTTCTTCTAATCTTATACTTTCTTGTTGTTCAAGTAATTCTTTCTTTTGTTCATTTATTTCTTTTTCAAGTTCAAGAATACTAGATAAATCTTTTTTTAAGATAACATAACTATCTTTGTTCTTTTTTATATCATAAATAATATTTTTATTTTTATATGTTTCTTTTACACTATTATTATTTATATCATCTAATAAGTTTTTAGGAATATTATCAAACACATTCGTAGTATATTTAGTTTTACCATCCAATGAAATAATAGCCATATTTAAATTAGAATTAGAAAATCTACTTTTGTATTTACTATTATTAGGAATTAGATTTAGATAAAAAGCAAGTTCAATGCCTATACAAATTAATGCACTATTAACAATGGACATATTTATACCTCTTACATAAGGAACATTTAACACATAAAGAATTGTGTATGTAAGACCTAGTAATATTACTATAAACGGTAAAAATCCTTTTATATCTTTTTTTATTTTCATTCTATAAATCGCTAAATCTATTAAACTTTTGCTAAATAAATAAAATATCCAAATAGATATTAAATAATATCCTATAAAATGTTTATAATCATCAAATAAAACTATTCCTTTAACAAATTTAAATACTAATTCGTGAAAATCATTAGTTAAAGCAAGGAGTAATAAAAAGCACGAAATTGAATATATAATTTTTTTCTTTGTTTTATTCATTTTACCTAATAATGATAATGAACTAATATAATATAGTGTTGGAATAAAGATTAGTGGCAAATAATACAGATACCAACACATTCTTTCTGTTAGTGGATAAACTGCAATTCCTTTTATAATTCTTATTAACATCCAAAATATAATAAGTAATCCAATAAGCAAAATATATCTTCTTGTCTTCTTATCATACAGTTTATAATAAAGTCTTATTGTCCAAATAGTGAACAATATAGCAAATAAAAATGTAATAAACTTATTCATAGTATTATCCACCTCTTTTCTTAAAAAAATAAGTAATAGCTAATACTATTGTAATATATTTTACAAAATATTTAAATAATCTTATCAGTTTTTAGGTAAAACAATGACTTTTAACTATAATTTTGTTAGAATATATTTGGTGATAAATAGTGAATAAAAAAACTAAAATTATACTATCAATGATTATAATCATCTCTTTATTATTATTAATTTATTCTATATATAATATAGTTAAATGGAAGTTAGATTCTAATAATACAAATAAACAAATAGAAGAAGTTCAAGAAACAGTTAAAGTAGAAGAAGTAATTGATACTGAAAATACAGAAGTAATCGAGCAAGAAGAAGAAATACCAGAATTTAATCCTTACTGGGATTATATTAAAATGAATATGCTTAATGTTGATTTTTCTGAATTAAAAAACATCAATAATGATGTTAAAGGCTGGATTAAAGTAAATGGTACTAATATAAATTATCCTTTCGTGCAATCTAACAATAATAAATATTATTTAACACATAGTTTTGATAAATCTTATAATTCAGCTGGTTGGTTATTTCTAGATTATAGAAATAATATAAATAACAATAAAAATACTATTATCTACGCTCATGGAAGAACTGATAAAACTATGTTTGGATCTTTAAGAACAGTATTAACTAAAAACTGGTTATCTAATGCAAATAACTATGTAATAAAAATATCTACTGAAAAAGAAAATAGTTTATGGCAGATATTTAGTACTTATCATATACCTACTACTAGTGATTACTTACAAACTAATTTTGGAAGTGATAATGAATATCAAGAATTTTTGGATATGATAAAAGATAGAAGTAGTTATAACTTTAATACAAATGTTACATCTACTGATAATATTCTTACCTTATCTACTTGTTACAGTAATAGTGATAAAATGGTAGTTCATGCTAAATTAATTAAAAAAGAGCAAAAATAAAAAGATTGGATAATATATAATATGATACTTATTATATATTACGGTGTTCCAATCTTTTTTTCATCTTGTTCTTCTTTTATGTTTTTTTCTTTTTGTTTTTTAAAAGTTTCATTAATTTAAATTTATCCTCATCACTTAAAGATAAATAATAACAAGATATAGATCTATTCTCTATTGTTCCAGCATCAAATTCTGGGTGGTATATATTACCATCATAGGCAAAATCATTGGTAGTATAGACTTCCATAATATCTAATGATTTAATACCATTTAAGGAGTAATTAAAGAACTTAAAAATGTTCTTGTAGTAACACCAAGATTACAGGAATTTTGGAGAACTTGTAAAAAAGTTTGGTCTCCATGACCCCCAGCCTTCCAGCAACGCATAGTAGCACCATCAACAGTAACTTTACCAGAATCATAAAAGTGATCCTTTTCTAAATCAACAATCTTTTCCTCAACCGCTGTTGCCATAGTTACTATTTTAAATGTAGCAGCCGAAAAAAATTCAAAAAGAAAAAAGGGCTTGAACCCTAATTTTCATTTTTTATAAAGTAGAATGAAATGGTTAATAATTTTATAATATTAATTATTGCGAGAAAATTACTAGAATTATTATTGGTTTTAATATTACCTGATATACCTGTTTTAGGTGGAATAATCTCACCATCGATCTTTAAGATATTAGTAATAGTATAACCATTATAATAAGCAATATATCCATCTACATCTTTTTCTAGTATGTTATAACTTATTTTTTTACCATTTAAGTACTTATCACAACTTATAGTATAACTCCAATTCATATCCTTAGTTATTATTATTTCTTTAGTTGAAATAATTGTATTATCAACTATACCAGTTAATATTACAGTTATACTATTAGGCCTTTTACCTTTACTATTATCTAGATCATCCCATATCTTATCAATTGTTATTTGAATTTTGTCATTTTCATGACTATTAATTATAGTAATATCAGTTGTATTTTTATCAGTATTAGAAATTGACTTTTTAATAACTGGAGTATAACCTTTTACTTCATCTTCAATAATTTCATATTTTATTTCTATACCACCATCACGATATTTTGGTAGATTTTCAAATGTATAGGTCCAGTTATTACTAGCAGTTATTATTTTAGAAGCTATTTCTTTATCATCTTGGAAGAGATGAATGGTTATACTTTCAGGGCGAATTGAGTCATTATTGTCTTGATCATTCCATACTTTAGTTATTTTATAGTTAACAGTTGCGGGAGTGTAATGATTAGTAATATCAAAGCCAGTTATTTCACTTTTATAACCTTCTACAGATACTTCTTCAATAGTATAAGTTATTTTTTCTCCATTAGCATAAACAACTTGATTTTTAAATACAAAAGTCCAGTTTGATTCTTTAGTTATTTCTTTTGTTTCTACAACTTCACCGTTAGCAAGTAAATTAATAGTTATAGAATCAGGTCTTATTCCGTCTTGATTATCATTATCATTCCATGTTTTACTACCAGATATATCAATTGTTTCCGGATTATAAGTATTGATAATATCATAGCCTTTTATAGTTTTATCATAGTCTTTTATATCAACTTCATCGATAGTATATACAATTAGTTTACCATCTTTATATTCAGGCAAATTAGTAAATGTATATCGCCAAGATGTTTGATTAGTTACTTGTTGTTCTTGTTCAACTACTATCTCTTCGCCTACTTTTCCTATTAATTTTACAGTGATAAATTCTGGTCGATTATACTTATTAGTTGTATCTTTCCAAATCTTAGTACCAGATATTGTTATGTTTTTAGGATTATGGGTATTAATAATAAGGTATTTATTATCACTATCATATGATGTTTCATAATGATCTACAGGTAATTCCTCTACATCATATATTATTTGACTACCATTGGCATATTTAGGTAAATCATTGAAAGTATATTGCCAATTATCAGTAGCACTTATAGTTTTAGTAGCTACTAATTCTTTATTGGCTAAAAGGTTAATAGTAATTGAAGTTGGACGTAAACCATCGGCATTGTTTTCATCTACCCATATTTTTTCACCTGTTATGGATATTGTTATAGGAATGTGTTTATTGGTAATATTATAGTCTGTTATTATTCCTTCATAACCTGCTACTTTTTCTTCGGAAATACTATAGGTAATTTCACTACCATTTTCATATTTAGGAAGATCATCAAAACTATATTGCCAAGAAGTAGCCTCAGTAACTACTTTTGAGGTAATCTCCTTATTATTAGCAAGTAATTTAATGATAATTGATGATGGACGCATACCATCTTGATTATTATTATCATCCCAAGTCTTTATGCCAGATACTGATACTTTTTCAGGAATATGAGTATTTGTTATATTATAATTAGAAATTACTGTTTCATAGCCTGTTACTTTCTCTTCAGAAATACTATAGATGATTTTTTGACCATCTTGATATTCTTCTAAGTTAGAAAATTTATATGTCCAATTATCAATTTCACTAACGGTTTTACTAGCTATTTTTTGACCATTAGCTAAAAGATTAATTGTTATGTTATTTGGGCGTATACCATCTTGATTGTTATTATCATCCCATGTTTTAGTACCAGTTATTTCAATAGTACTTGGAATATGGGTATTAGTAATAGTTGAGTTATTAATACTAGATTCATAACCAGGTATTTCCTCTTCTGCTAAGGAATACACTATTTCAATACCACCATCACGATATTTTGGTAAGTCTGTTAAAGTAATAGTCCAGTTATTACTAGCAGTTAAGGTTAGTGTTTTTATAACTTCACCATCTGCTAAAAGAGCTACATTTATTGAAGCAGGACGTATACCATCTTGGTTATTATTATCATTCCATACTTTGGTTATAGTATAGTTGCCATATAATTGCGGTATATGAGTATTAGTTATATTAGTACCAGTTATAGTTGTCGTATAACCTTCTATAACCGTTTTTTCAGATACTGTATAATTTATAAGATAGTTAGAATCTTGTTCATGACCTATCTCATACTTATATAAATCAGTAAAAGAATACTCCCAATTATTAAGAGCTGTTGTAGTTGTTTCCTTTATTTTTTTACCATTAGCTAATAGCTCTACGATAATAGAATCTTTTCTAAGTCCATCTTGGTTATTGTTATCATCCCATGTTTTTAGACCAGAAATGGTTGTTTTTTCACGAGGAATAACTTTAAGAGTTACTTTGGATGTATTACTGTAGACATAACTTTCTTCATTATTTTCAACAACTTTTGTTTTAATTAAATAATTAAATGATATGTCACCTTCTACATCACTTTCTGATGTAAAAGTAAAAGTACCATCATCATTTATTATAAGAGTTCCTAATAGTTTGTTATCGTCTTTTAACTCGTATGTATTATCTTTTATTTTAATAGTATTAGCATTTTCTTCAATAACTATTTCATCAGTAACAGATAAAGTAGTTGTTTTTTTATCCTTATCGTTTGATAAATTTTTATCTAAATCATTATTTAAAATAGATGTAGCAGTAATTATTGATGAAGTGTAACCAATATATGACTCATTATCATTATAATGATCATCTTTTGTTATAGCAGGAATTTTAGCTGTTGGAGAAGCAAAATACAAAGTTACTTGTTCATCTTCTAGCCCTTGGTATTCTTCATAAGGATTTTCTTTAGGGATGGTAGCTGTTAAAGTGGCACTTTTATAGTCAGATGTTTGATTGGTATAAAGCACACCATGATATTCATCTTTAGCTTCAACATAGTAAGATAATTCTTTTTCTTTACCAGGGACAGCTTCAATATCGCCTACTATCCAAGTAATAGTTGTTGTACCATCACTATTTTCAATATAGGAAATACCTTTACTATTAAGGTCTTTTTTAGCATCATCTGTTAATTTAAATTCCTTAGGAATAGTATCTACTACAACGCCATTAGTGGCGATAATATTTTTAGTTATTTTTTCTATATTTTCAAATTCTTTTTTTAACTCATTGGCATCAAGTGCAGTTACATTTTTATATATAGGTGTTGTGTTAGAAGCCGTTTTGGGATTTATTTCTTCTAGTTTACTAGCCGCTTCTTTTTCTTGACCAAAAGTAATCGTATAGACATCAGTTTGAGGATAAGCCTGTTTTAACTTATCTAGAGCCTCTTTAGTAGCAGTTGATGGTTTAAGAGTATCTGAACACTTGCGATTGTTATAGGGACCGTCTCCTGCTTTATCTTTACTGCCATCACCACAAACTGTTGTAATAGTTCTTCTACTTGTATTATAGGCATAATTATAATATGTTGGAATACCATCTGTTAAAATAATTATGATTGTTTTAGCGTCTTTTGCTCTTTCTGATAATAATTCACTAGCCTTTTCTATACCCGAATGAATATTAGTACCACCATTAGCACGCATATTATCAATAGAGGTTAATAAGTCATCTTTAGATGTTGTTAGATTTACAGTTTGTTTTACTTCTGTTGCATATTCTATAAGACCAATACGAATAGAACCATCATATGTAATCATCGTATTAATAAAACTTTTGGCAGTATTTTTTAAAGCTGTTAGGCGTTTATCTTCATTACTTACATTCGCCTTATTGCCATCAGCATCATACGCCATACTACCAGAACTATCCAAAACTAAAATAATGTCAACCTTATCAAAAGTAGTTTCCTCTTTAGTATAAGGATTACCTGTAACAGATAAACTTACTTTAGCAAGACGTCCGTACTCTTCATTTGTGTTAAAAAAGTTATCATCTATTTTAGTTGCTTCTTTAGTAAGAATAATCTTTCCTGACTCATCTTTAGCTAGAATAGATAAGCCAAAACCTAAAGAAGAGATAATAACAAATAATAAAACGAAGCGCAACTTTCTTATGATTTTCTTCATTATTTCCTCCCTATTTACTGGTGATATTACTTTAAATAGATTGTTTAAAATAATATCCTTAGTACTATTATTTGGAGGATTATATTTTTCTTACACAAAAGCATTCGAATAAATACGACTTTTTATTCATACATAAAACATAAAAAGTACACATAAAAGTTTGACTACTAATTACTAATTATTAATCAATAACTCATATATATACTTTTTTAATATCTATAAGTCCTCCAATATAATATATGAAGAAGATTAATTTTTAAAACACTTAAAAAAGATAAATTGATGAAATTACAATTTATCTTGTTCTATATAAACATTTACTTCAAATATATTCTTTTTAATAGAGGCCTTTTTAGAGTCTATACTTAGTATTTTTTTAGTAAATAATAAATTATTTGATAGTTTGGAGAGTACTTCTATTTTTTGTAAATAGATATCTAAGAGAAGATTATTACGATCATTATCTTTTTTAGAAATAATTATTTTAGATAAAAAAGTATTAACAAATTCACTTATATCATTTTTATAATTTAATTCATCTATTAGATATTTTTCTATATTTTTATTTGTAGAGGTTGCTAAGGATTTAGTTATTTTATCTAGTTTGGTATTTAAAATATTTATTTCTTTATTGTAGGCATTATTTCTTTCTTTAAATTCTTTATTACTTATATTTTTTTCTATATATAGTTCGAGGATCGTTTCTTTTTTATTATTTATATTTTTAATATTATTTTGAAGTATATTTATTTCTTTTTGATAGTTATTATTTATTTTAATACTGTTATAGTAATTAAGTAATTCTTTTAGGACTAGAGTTTTGTTTAGGAATATACTATTCATTATAGTTATAAAGATATTATTTAAATCCTTTTCAGCAATAATAGGACTTCTACAGGCTGCTAGACGATATTTTACATAATTACTACAGGCCCATTTAGGATTAGATTTATTTTGTTTATTAGATAAGCGTTGATATAGGGTATTATGTTCACTACAAAATATTTTTTTAGAGTAGCAGTATTTAGTCATTATCTTTTTAGCGTTACCTTTATTTTCTTTCATTAGAAGACTTCTTTTGGTTAAAATTTCATTAGCTTTATTCCATAACTCTTCTGTAACTAGTGGAGGAATATTTTTATCTTTGTATATTACTTGTTCTTTTTTAGGTATTTGAATTCTCTTTTTAGTTTTATAATCTATTACTTCTGTTGTATGGCCACAATAAAAACCTTTATATTTGGGATTTTGAATTATTCTTTTTAAGGTATCTTTATCATAAATATTACCTTTACTATTATTTATTCCTTGTTTATGAAGCTCTAAGGCTAATTTAGATAAGCCATATTTTTCAGTAGCGTATAGAGTAAAGATTTTTTCTACTTTTTCTTTTTCTTCAGGAACAATTATTAATCTAGTGTTATCTTTCTTATAACCAGTAATAGAACTTGATCCTAATATTCTTCCCTTCTTTATAGCTTCTCTATGTCCCCATTTTATACGTGATGAAAGACGTTTTACTTCTTCTTGAGCTACACTTCCCATCATATTTAAAATGAATTCAGAATTAGGATCATAAGTATTTATACCATTTGCTTGAAAATAAACGCCTACATTATTATTTAATAATTCTTGGGTATATTTAATACTATCAGCTAAGTTTCTGGAAAATCTAGATACTTCTTTGGTAACAATAAGATCAAACATATTATTTTTAGAATCAGTAATCATCTTAAGAAAGTTTTTTCTTTTGGTAACACTACTACCACTTAAACCTTCATCAATATAGCCTGTAACATAAACCCAATTCTTATTAGATTTTATATAATCTTTAAAAAAAGATATTTGATTATCTAGGGAATTTAGTTGCTCGTCAGTTTCTGTTGAAACTCTAGCATAAAAGGTTACCCTTAATGGTAATTGGGAAATTGTTTTTCCTTTTAAGAGTTCTTCTCGTACTTTGTATAAGAGCATAGTTAGTTCCTTTTACTTTTTATGTTAGCAATTTTTTCTTGTAGTAATTTGTTTAAAGCTAAATACTGATTTTCAGTAATAAGGTTGTTGTGGTACAAATTCTTATTTACTACTAACTCATATTCTAAAATTGTTACTTGTGATAATGACATTTAATAACCTCCAATTAGTAAAAACTTATGTATAATCTAAAAAAGTAGAACTTAATTTTTGATCTTGAGAGTTTTTAGAGATTATTTGTTTTAGTATTTTTTTGGGATGTTACATTATTAAAAGTAGAACCTGGTTCATAGGAAGACCAAACTGGCAAATTACGACTTAGAACTTCTTGACTATAGTTTTGATAAGTATTAGGATCATACCCTGGTCGTGAGCCAATACCTAATATTTCCCCATTTTTAGGGTTCATTACTATAGCTAAGGCCATATCTGGGGAAAACATGTCAACAATATTGTCTAATTCACGTTCAATAGACTTTTGAATGTTTATATCGATTGTTAGAGTTAAATTCATACCATCTTGAGGTTCAACATAGACGTCTGATATGTTTAGTTTGTTTCCCTTGGCATCTGAAAAATATTTTATAGCCCCACTTTTTCCTGTTAAATATTTATCGTATTGTAATTCTAAGCCTGATAAGCCTTGGTTATCTATACCAACATAACCTAAGGAGTGTGATAATAAATTACCATATGGGTAGTATCTTTTAGCTTCTTTTACGAGATATACACCAGACATTTCTAAGGCGGCTATTTTCTCTGCTACATCGTATGATAATCTTCTTCCTTCTGGATGAACACGTTCAATGGAAGTATTTTTATATACATGAGTTTTCATTTCATCATAACTAACATTTAAAATACTTGCTAATTCTTTAGTAAGACGTTCTTTATCTTTTATTTGATTAGGTATTAAAACTAAACTTGTAGTAGTGAGATTGTCTGCTAAAACTATACCATTACGATCTAATATTAAACCTCTATTGGCTTCAATTGGCAAATCTCTACTCCATAGATCTTTAGCATATTCATTTAGTTTTTTGTAATCAATAACTTGAATATAGAAGACTCTTAAAATTATGAAAATAAATAAAATTAAAATTATTAAAAATATTACTTTTATTCTTTCATCTATTTTTTTAAAAAACATAATTCACCTCTTAGTAAAGGTTTATGTTTTTACTAAAAAAAAATACGTATTAAGTACGTATTTTTAATTAATATAGTTTAAGCATTTTTAGTAATATTATAAGTATCCATTAATATTACTGATTCTTCATCAGTTGGTTCAACATAGATTGTAACTTTTGATGAAGGTGTTGTTATAATACCACTTTTTTGAGATTTGAATTTAGCAATGTTATTATTAGCTTCTTCATCAAGAATAATACCAAGTGGTTGTAATTTTTTAACAACGCATCTTCTTAAATCTATATCATTTTCTCCAGCTCCGGCAGTGAAGACAATACCATCAACATTACCATCTAGTTCAACATAGTATTCAGAGATGAATTTTACAATTGTATTCTTTATCATTTCAAATGCTAATGTTGCTTTATCATTTCCAGCAGCCATTAATTCTTCAACATCACGGAAATCATTCTCTCCGGAAATTCCTTTTAAACCACTTTGTTTATTTAAGGCGTTAGTTACTTCAGCAACAGACATAGATGTTTTTTTGCAAACATATTCAAGGATAGATGGATCAATATCTCCAGAACGAGTTCCCATCATTAGACCAGCAAGTGGAGTTAGACCCATAGTGGTGTTAAAACACTTACTATCTTTTACAGCAGCAATTGAAGCACCGCTTCCAATATGACAAATAATTAGATTTACTTTATCCTTACCTAGTTTTTCTTCCATAGTTTTTGTTATATATCTATAACTAGTACCATGGAAACCATATTTTCTAACACCATATTTTTCATACCATTCATATGGCACTGGATATAAATAATTTTCTCTTGGCATGGTTTGGTGGAAAGCAGTATCAAATACAGCTACTTGAGGAATTGATTTATCCATTATTGTTTGCATGTATTTAACAACATCAATTGCTGGTGGTAAGTGAAGAGGTCCTAAGTCAATAATTGACTCAATATTTCTTAAAACATCATCTTCAATTCTTACTGATTCAGAATAAAATTCTCCACCATGAAGGATACGATGTCCTACTCCCTTTATTTCATTTATATCTTCTATTAATTTATTATCAATAAGTTCTTGAATCATCTTTTCTACAGCTTCTGAATGATCCTTTAAAGGAGCTGATTTTTTAATTTTTTCACCGTTTAATTTTAATGTCCAAAAACAATCTTTAGAGCCGATTTTTTCAACGTATACATTTACAAGCTCTTCTTGGGCTGGCATTTCATATAAAGAAAATTTTAATGATGAACTTCCAGCATTTACAACTAAATATTTTTCTTTTTTCATTTGTTCCTCCTAAGTTACTATAAATTCTTTAGTTTTTTGTACAAGTTGCCCCCACTTGATTATATAGGTTTTCCATAGTACTAATAGTTATTTTACCATCACTAAATAGTTGACCATTGGCAGAGTCTATTTCAATTAGTTTATCAACATCTAGCTTTTCGTAATTAATATTAACTGTACTTGTCATAGTGTTACCCTCAACTGAAACATTAGTATCGTAGTATTCAAGATCTTGATATGGAGCATATACTTTTTCTACTGATGTTTTGTAAGTATTTAATACTTCTTCATCATCTGTAGTTATTGTTTCAACTGAAGTTACTTGTTTTACATAGTTTCCTTGATAAACTACAGTGTACTTTAAATCCATTTTTAAATTATCTTGATTTAATGTTCTAGTACATGTCATAGTCTTTTCTGCATCAGAATTACCACAGCCTGTTACAACTAACGCTAATAATACAACTAATAATAATTTTAGCTTTTTCACTTTCTCACCTCTCTTGTAATTTTAGCATGACAATTGCTTTTTTACAATGATATTAAAGATGATTTTTTTACTGTAGAGTTATTATTGATACCAAAAAAATAAAAGTCCTACTTCAAACTTAGAAGTGAGACTTTTCTTTTTATTAATTAATTGATGTAATTATTAAGGAAGTTGCGTAGTAAGTATCATTGCTTTTTTTAAATTTTAATTCAAAATTAGCAGAAATTACTTCATTAGCTAATGTTCTAGAGGCAGTTCCTTTTATTGTATCTTTTGATGCTTCTAAAGAAGAAAATTTAACATCACTTTTAGGTAAAACGATTGGAGTAAACAAAATATAGCAATTATCTTTATCTAAATCATTACATTTTAAATCGTCAGTAAGCTCATTGTAAGTTAGCTCTTTTCCTTCAGACAATTCTTCAAGTGTATAACCACTATTTAGCTCTTTAGTTGCTTCATCACCTAATTTGCTACTAACAAATTTAACATAATCACCGTATTTAGCAAAATAGTGTCTGTCTCCATCAATACTAATGTATTTATTGCTAAAGTCAAAGTTACTATAAAAATACGTATCAAAATAGGAATATTTAGGATCTAGTATATTTTGATTCACTGGAGAAGTTTTTGATAAGAAAATTGAAAATAATTTGTCTATATCAACACTAGTTAAAACTTCTTGTGAATCAATATTAATTGTCTCCTTTTTATTAAATTGGAAAAATAGTCCCATACTAATTAATAAAATTCCTAAAATGCTAAATAATACTGATGTGATTATTATTTTCTTACTATTTTTCACTATTACCTCCATAGATTATTTTGTATGATTTAAATATTTCAACACTAATACGTAGCGATTATTATAAACTTGGTAATACTTAACGTTTGTTGTGGATAATAACTATACTAGAACCGCTAGAAGCACCACAATTACCATAATAATCTCCACCGCCCTCTCCAACTAGGAAATATTAATTCCATCAGAGGCCTTATTTAAATCACCAAAGGTTAAAGTACCACTAGTTAAAAGTCTTATTTCCCAATTTTAGACCAATTACTAGTATTAGATATCTTATTATCATTATCATTCACAATTTCATATTTTCCAGTATAAGAGAACTTAGGTATTGAACCTAGACTGACACTAAATCTTCCTGAATTACAACTATTAGTATTTCCAGCAGCATCTTTTATATAACCATACCAAGTAATACCACTAGTTGAACCTTGAGTTGCAGATGATATTCCATTATAACTTGCACTACTACTCGTAGTTAAGCCATAAGGAAGCTACACCAGATAAACTATCACTTGTACTTATCCTAACAATTGCTATAGTACCTAGGATACCTAAGATGACAATTATGGCTAGGAATTCAGCCATTGAAAACCCTTTTTTTGTTATTAATTAAATTCATACAGTGCTTCTCTTCTATTTTCTAGGCTTTATAAGCCTACCATTATTTTTGAAAGTCTGTCAATCTAAAAATATTAGTATCAAACTAATATTTTTAGTATTTATTTTATTTTGTTTTTTATTCGATAAAAACTCAAACTTGTGTTAATTTTTATTATTGTAAATTAGTCTATTTGCTCAGCTTTTTCGGTAATTAGAGCTTTTAGAACGGTTGGCATAGAAGCCATTCCTGGAGTACTATAATACTCTTTATATAAGCTCATTATATCTACTGTTGATAGTTTAGAAATTCTATCATTTAAAATAGTGAAACGTCTAGCATTAACCTCAGTTTCTTTAGCATTTTCTATAACTTTAGTATCAGAAATATTAGGTTCACTAGTCAAATTAACTGATAAATGGATAATATTATATAACCATGTACCTACTCTTAATTCTTCTTTAAATTGTTCTGAGGCTTTAATGTTTGTTGGAGTTAATTTTTTATCTTGATATTTTGTTATTTCTAAGCCATCTACTAATCTTAACATAGTAATAATTGGTAATGTACTAATTGCTTGAGCATTTTGATCAGCAGGTGTTTCAACAAACTTTTTAGGAGATTCTGTTTCAACACTGAATTCCTCATCAATTGCTATTTCTGGTTTTTCAATTCTATCACCAATATTATTTATTAAGGCTAGACTTGTATAGCAATCCATCTTCATTCTCTTATACTTATCTAGGAAGTTTTCTAACTCTTCTGGATTGTTAAATACTTTTATATCATTAAATTCATTTTTCTCCATTTCAAAGATATCTAATAATTTAAGATATATCATACTATTAGTAAAATCAACCGCAGAGGATGGTGTTTCTTGATTAGTTACTACGGTTGGTTCTAATAATGGATTTTCAGCATCATATTTGCGATACGCATCTTGTAGTTCAGTTACTAATTTTTCAGGTATAACTGATAAATGTCCTTGAAGTTTATTAGTATGCTCTATTATGTCATTTTCTAGGGCTGATTTTGTAGTTGGGTCTGTTGCTGATTTTAATTTGTTATCTAATAGTCGAAGCTCAAGTAGATGACTATATGCAGCATCATAATGAGCAACGGCGTTTTTGTTATTATGAATTATTTTTTTAATTCTATCAAATTCAGTTTCAATTTGTAGAAGGCGATCATCTAATAATTCTTTATCTATACCACCATTATCTGCTAGCAAAGCATTTTTATATTCTTCTAGACTTTCTAACTTATGTTTATTAATTTCAATTCTATTCTTTATTTGTCCTAAATAACTTGTCATTTTATCACCCCTATATTCTACTCTCTTCATCAATTTTTGCTAAAGCATCTTGAATCATTGATAATTCTACTGGATTAGTAACATCCTCTAATTCTCCAGTTCCAGCAACCATATCATATGATGAAACATAAATATTTTTTCTACCGTTAGTTCCAAAATCATTGCCTGTATATCCAATGTATGTTTTCCCTGTTTCTAGGCAGTCAAAGGTAAATAAAACGTCACATTCTATTTCTCTTTCATCTTTTAAAATTGTTATCTTTTCTAATTTGTCTCCCATTTTTATCCTCCTATAGAAGTCTACTCTATACTATTTTATTATAGTTTATTAATTATTAATTGTCAATTTATACTAGTAATTTTAACTGTAATATTTTCTAGCTTAGCAGCTACATCTTTAGCTCTAATTATTAAATAATAATTATCTTGAATTTCTTTATCTTTACTTAGAATGTTACCTTTAATTAAATTATCTTTTGATTTTGTCGTTAATAAATTTTCAGCATTATCATTTTTATACAATTTTAATAAAACATTATCATTATTATTGATTATTTCTAGTGAATACTTTATATCTATTTTTGGCAAAGTATCTTTTTGATAATTTCTTATATTAAACTTATATTCTTTTATTTCATTTGCTTGCATAGATGATAAATCTATAGAGAAACTTTCATTAACATTATTTTCTATTAAAGGAATAGTTAAAATATCTTTATCCTTTGATTGATTATTTTTTAAAGTAACTGCCTTTACTGTTAATAAAATTACAGAAACTAATAAAATTAAAAAGATAATACTTAAGATTATTTCAGTTTTAGCTTTTGGTAATATTTTTTGAATAAAGCTATTAGATGATATTTTCTTTTCTGCTTTTCTTTTCATATAACACCTACTGATATAATTTATCAAACCTTTCTTTTAATTCTTGATTATATTTTTTTTCTTCACTTGTTGTTATACTGCTCCTTAGAACGGAGTTTGATATATCTTCTTTTATGTTTGCTGTTGGAAGGATAGTTGAGTTATCTATATAGTTAATATTAATTAGTTCCATATTATTGTTAGTTATTCTTAAATTTAGGATTTTTTCTAATAGATAACCGTTAGTAATATTTTTTATTTCGTATTGATAATTTCCTAGTATACTAAGTTTAGAATCATTAAAATCAATAATTATTTCTTCACAGTTTTCCATTCTATCTAATACTATACTTCCTATATTTTTATTTTTACTTGAGTAAATGCTTATTTTAATATTATTACTCTTTTTATTAATTGTATATGTATAGATAATATTACTATTTTTAGATATAGTTCCTTTTTTAGACTCATATTCATAATCTATCTTATAAGTATCAGATGATACTTGCATTATTAATTCGTATTTTAAGATTTGAGATTTAAATCTATTAGTATATACATTTAATATAACTGTTGTATCTTTGGAAATTGTCTTATTATCTATTTTAATATTAGGATTTGCTCTAGATATAGTAGTTATAAGAGAATTAAGTTCTTTGTTATTAGTTAGTTGCTTTTCTATATTTTTTTTAAGATTTAGAAGATCTTCTTTTTTTAATATTAGAGATACTTTATTATAACTTTGAGTATTATTATTAATTGATATTATTTCTTGACTAGTAATAAAATTTTCGTTTTGAAAATCATCTTTTAAACTGGTAAGTAAAGTACTTATAAAGGATGAAGACAATATGTTTTCTTCTTTAGTACCGTTAGTTACAAAGTAATTATTGTTACCATTATTAATATAGGTATTTCTTAGACCAGCAGAATAAAAGTACTCTGTTGCTTGTTTGATATATTGTTTTTGATTTATTAATATTTCATTGTTTAAAGATGAATTTAGACTTAATAAGTGTTCTTGAGTTATATTATCTTGACTTATTGTTATTTGAGTAGATATGTTACTAATATTGTTTAATAAATTAACATATTTTTTATAGTTTTCATCTTTTAAAGATAAGTTTTCTAAGTATTCACTAGTGGCAGTTAATTTTATATTGGAGTTTATAGTATTAGTATCTATAAAGGCTTTTTTAGGATTTATATCTTGATAAGTAGAACTACTAATTGTTGCTATGGCTGTTTGAATAATACGCTTAGGATTTGTTATATAAGATAAATAGGCACCAGTTACTATTAATGCAGTAGCAGCAAAAAATAATAAGATACTTATTTTATGTAAAGTCTTAATCTTACGCATACTAGCCACACTCCTATTATCATTATTATATCATGTCGAATTTTGACGAACAAGATATAATAATAAAAAGAAAATAAAAAAATGATTATAAAATCATTTTTTAGTTGGACTGTGTCAAAATACTAATTTGATATGGTATTTTCATATTACTAGGCATTGAATTATATTCAAATATAGCAATTATATTTAATTCAGTTTCTTCATTTGGAAGAAGAACTTTTCCAGAAATATTATTATGAGAAATTTTTACGGGTAAAATATTGTTAGCAGCTATATTGTCATTTATATAATCGGGGTTTTCTATAATATTTATTATTTTGGCTGGAATATTACCCGTATTTTTTATGGTGATGCGGTAACCTATTTCATCACGAGGAGTAGAAAGATTAAATTCCATATCAACGGTTTGCTTATTATTAGTTATAGTTGATGTTACACTTGGAGCATTAGTTCCACCTTTTACCGGTGTTCTTTCCTCAACTTTAGTAATTTCGACCTTAAAGACATTAGAAGTTTTTTGGATACTTTCTAGTTGAATAGAAATGACTGAAAAACCAATACCAAGGCAAATTATTGTTAGACATAGTGATATTATAATCCAATCTTTAGTCTTAATTAAGTTTTTCATTAATATCACTCTTTTCTATATTAAAATTTAGGGTTTAAAGTTAATTTTATTTCTAAACCTGGTGTGATAGCTGTGTTTTCAGGAGATGATTGTTCTACTACATAGCCAACACCATCTAAAACTACATTTATACCAAGTTTTTCTAATAGACTTTTAGCTACTTTTGATGATAGACCTAAAACATTAGGAACTGTTATATTAGAATCATTTGTTATTAAATATAATGTATCCTTACTTGTTATTGTATCATTACTTTCAGGATATTGCTTAATAATTTTATCACCACTACCAATAATACTATAGTTAATGCCGTCTTTAGTTAATTGTGATGTTATATTAGTTACTTTTTTGTTTATGTAATTTGATAATTTATACTCATTTATGGTTGTATTAGTTTGATTATTCTCAGTACCATAATATTTTGAAAGATTAGCCACTATTTCTTTAATGGCATTTGAGATAGGTTTTTGGCTTCCATTAGTTGGTCTTTTTACAGAGGCATAAATTATGTATTTAGGATCATTTTTAGGATAGATACCGGCAAATGATGAAATTACATCCCCTTTACCATTTAAATAACCGCCACCATTTTCATTAGCTATTTGAGCTGTTCCTGTTTTACCAATCAATTCACCACTTTCAATTCTATAACCACTACCAGTATTCCCAACTCCATTTACACAATCATCCATTAATTGTAACATTTTTTGAACGGTGGTAGTTGATGCTACTCGTTCTGTTTCTTTACGGGTATTTTCTAAAATTACTTCACCAGTTGTAGGATCAACAATTTTTGATACTATGTATGGTTTTAACAGCATACCGTCATTGGTTAGAGGAGTCATGGCCTGAACATTTTGAACAGGAGTTGTTGTTATTCCCTGACCGAAACCAGCATTAAATATTTCCGTTTCATACTTAAAATCTATTTTACCAGCACTTTCATTAGGAAGGGAGATACCAGTTTTTTTACCAAAGCCAAGACGTTTAAAGTATTGGCGAAGCATCATACTATCCATTTTATTATTAATTAAGTTTATAATGGCAACGTTACTACTCATTGCATAACCTTTATCATAGGTTAACATACCCCAACCGGCTCTATTCCAGTCACCTATTTCGGTACCATCAGTTGTATAATAAACACCTGATTTATAGGTTTCGTTACCATCATATACACCATTTTCCATAGCAGCCATGTAAGTAAATGTTTTCATAGTACTACCTGGTTCATAGGGAGCCGCAACTAACATATCTAGGTAATTGGTTATATTTCTGGTATTAGGATCAAATGAGGGAGATGCTGCGGTGCCAAGAACGGCTCCTGTTTTAGCATCTAATATTGTTATTGTAAACCATTCGAAGTCATAATCAATGTCAGCATTATTTAGGGCTTGTTCAATAAAAAACTGAACGTTACTTTCTATTGTTAAGTATACATCTTTTCCTTGAACGGCTTCTTTAGTCCAGACATCAGTATTAGCGATTTGATAACCACGTAAGTCTTTTTGGTATTTTATATAGCCATCTTCACCACGAAGAAGATTGTTATATTGTTTTTCAATGCCCATCTCACCTACTATTTCCTCTTCACCGGTTTCTTCATTATAGTTGCTTTTAGCATATCCTAATGTGTATGAAGCAAAATCTCCTTTAGGATAATAACGTTTATAGCTTTCGATAAAGTCAATACCAGGTAAATTTAATAATTCTATTTTTTGTTTAGTTAATTCTGTTAAGTTTTTACCCTTAGTACCAAACTCAGTTTGATAGACATTTTCTTTACTTAAATATTTTAAAATTTCCTCTTCTTCAATACCTAGTATAGGAGCTAATTCTTTAGCAGTTTTTTCTTTATCTACGACATGTTGAGGATTATCTTTATTAGTAGTTCTTTTGGCATCAAGGTACGCTATTATTTTGTAAGAGGCAACATTTTGAGCTAGGATATCACCATCATTTGAATAGATATTTCCTCTTCTAGCGGTAATTGTTTCGGTTTTAGTAGTTCTTTTACTAGCTAGTTCTTTTAAATTAACTCCATCAATTTCTCTAAATAGAGCTAATTGTGTTAATCTAGCAATCATTGTTACAAACAAAAGAAGAGAAATAATTATACCTCCCTTAGAATACTTGATATTATTTCTCTTCTTACCTTTCAATTAAATCACTTCCTATTAATCTTCAGTTACTCTTTTAATGTTATCATTATTATAACTCAAGCCTTGTTCTTCTGCAACTGCTTGAATCTTGGTAAGTGATGCTAGTTCATTAATAGTCATTGAAATGCTTTCGTTAGTTTTTTCTTGATCTTTTATAGCATTTTTCTTCTTTTCTACTTCAAAATTTACTTTTGATAAAGTAGCCTTAGAGAAAACAATAGAAATTGGAGATGCTAAAAGTAATATTACGGCTAAAGCATATAATAGTTTTTCAAATTTAGAAAGTTTTATTTTTTTCTTAATTTTCTTTTTCATATTATCACCTTTTTATTTTATACGTTCAATGACACGCAGTTTGGAACTCCTAGCACGTGGATTATTAATTAATTCTTCTTCAGTTGGCTCTATAGCTTTATTGGCGACTAATTTAAAGTCCGGTAAATATTCACTTGGAATGTTAGGCATTCCTTGTAATTTAGGGTCAACTAAACATTTATTTTTAAATATATTTTTTACTAATCTATCTTCTAAAGAATGAAATGTAATGACTGCTATTCTTCCACCAACATTTAGCATTGATAGGGCTTGATTAAGAGCTGGCTCAATTACATCTAATTCGTGATTTACTTCAATTCTTATAGCTTGAAAAATTTGACGAGCAGGATGTTTTTCTTTTCTGAATTTCATGGGTACAGCTGTTTTAATTATTTCAACTAATTCTAAAGTTGTTTCAATTGGCTTAGTTTTACGATATTCTACAATCTTCTTAGCAATATTGCGAGAAAATTTATCTTCACCATATTTATAAAATATTTCAGTTAGTTTTTCTTGACTGTAGTTATTTACAACTTCATAAGCGGATAATGGATTATCTTTATCCATACGCATATCAAGTCTAGCATCTTCGTGATAGGAAAAACCTCTTTCGGCATCATCTAATTGTGGTGATGATACACCTAAGTCAAAAAGAAAGGCATCTACTTTTTTTACATTTCTTTTTTCTAATTCTTCTTTTAAATTTACGAAATTGCTCTTAATGATAGTGAAGTTAGTACCGATCTTACTTAGACGATCGGTACTATGCCGAATTGCTTCACTATCTTGGTCAAAGGCGAATAAAAACCCCTCTTTTATTCTAGCCAAGATGCAACTACTGTGTCCACCATAGCCTAGTGTGCAATCTACTACAATACTAGATTCATTCAAGTTAAGGGAAGAAATAGATTCTTCTAGTAATACGCTAATATGCTTTTCCATTAGATATTCACACTTTCATTGAAAAGATTTTCTGCTATATCGGACATGCTGTCTTTTGCAGAAGTAAAGAAATCATCCCATGATTCTTTTGACCATATTTCTATACGTTCACCAGCACCAATTACTACGCATTCTTTTTTTATATTTGCATAGGTAACTAATGGTGAGGTTACATTAATACGGCCCTGTTTATCAAATTCTGCTTCACTAGCGCCTGATAGAAAGAAGCGGACAAATTGTCTAGCATCTTTTTTAGTGAATGGTAAGGTTTCTAGTTTATTTACAATTTTATTCCAAGATTCCTCTGAATAGGCAAATAGGCAATTTTCTATGCCTCTAGTTATTATAAACTTTTCACCTAATTCTTCACGAAATTTAGAAGGAATAATTAATCTTCCTTTATCATCAATAGAATGATGATATTCTCCTATAAACATATAATCCCCCACTTTTCCCCACTATCAGCCACTGCTTAGTTATATCTTACACAGATTAAAGTAAAATGTAAATATCGAAAAAGAAAAAAGTCTGTCGATTGACAGACCTTTACAATAAAAATTAACTAAAAGTATAGCTTTATTTAATATTTTATGTTAGTCATTTTTAGGACTTGATGTTTTGGCAGCAAACTTTTCAAAACGTTCATTGAATTTTTTAATCATGACATTTCCTTGAACTTTTTTAGCAAAAGAATCTTCAATTACTTTTCTTGTTGGTAGTAATGGCTCTGTATATGGATATAGTGAAATAATCTGAGTAGTGCCTGGAACAGTTATTACTTTGATGTTGTTAGCAACTTCATCACCTACATAGCCAATATTTTCATGAGGAACAATATACTCGTCTTGTTCAGTTACCATTAATTGATTATCTCTTGTTAGACCGCTTTGAACTTCTTCATATAAAAGACCAATATCAACTCCTGGGGCAAAGACACTTTTACGATCATCTCTTTTATCTGTTTCGATATTACGAGCAATAGCATCTTCAAGACTATAGTCAACATATTGAGCATCAGTATATAATAAGTGATCTTTCTTAGGAAGTGGTTTATTTAGTTTTTTACCTACTAAGATACCAAGACGTTTAAAGCCAACACATTCTTTAGGTGTACATAATTTAACGGCTTCATTAATGTAATTAGCAGCTTCTTCATATTTTCCTTGATCATATAAGACTCTTATTAGAGAGTTGTATATTATTCGGGATGGTGAAGTGTTGGCTGCTAGAGCATTCTTTAGAGTTTCTTCAGCTCCAATTACATTTCCTTCTAGATACTGAATAGCACTATAGTAGTAGGCTGATAAGTTTCTAGAATTAAAGTCATGGCCAGCCATACCATCTTTAAATTCCTCTTTAGCACCAACATAATCTTTTTGACGAAGCTTACATATTCCTAAACATTCTCCTACAACGCCCTCAAAAGTGATATTATCTTTCTTTAGTTCACATAAAAGAGCATATTGCATATCAAAATCTCCTAACTGTTGGTATAAACGTGACTCTTCTAAGGTAGCTTGGTAATATAGATGATCTTTTTTGCCATAGTTTCTAATTTTTTCTAGTTCTTTAATTCCCTTAAGAGGCTCGTTTTTAGCTTTATATACTGTTCCCATTCCATAGGCAATTAATCTTGTTTGTTCTTTTGACTCTGGCGTAATAGATGCTAATACTTCCTCTGCCTCTTCTATTTTTCCTAGGGCTAATAGATTTTTAACTATACCAATCTTAGCATCATTTTTACTAGCAGCTGTATACATGGTACTTGTATCTTCTATTTCTGCAGCTGTATATAAAAGATTTAGAGCACGGTAGTAATTTCCAAATTCATTTTCAATTATAGCTAAAGCAATATATGGGAAACGATGATTATAAGTGTCGTTTTCAATGGCTAACTCATAATATCTTCTGGCTTCATCGTTGTTACCTTGCATACGATATACTTGAGCAATTCCAACATAACCAGCGCTGTAATTTTTATCACCGGCAATTATTACCTTTTCAAACTCTTCTTTGGCTTCTTCTAATTGTTTTCTCTGAATATAGATTTTTCCAAGTAAGTTGTGACCGTATGGGTCATTAGGATGTCTTTCAACATATTTTATCAATTCAGAATAGCCTTGATTAGTATTGCCTTTATTAAATAACTCTTTAATACTATCTAATTCTTTATGTCTTAAGCCTTTTAATTTGCTATTGTTTGGAATTTTCTTACTGACTTTTTTACTGTGTTGTCCCATATTTTAAACACCTTTTCTTTCTTTATATTTTGTAAATCTAGAATTAAACTGTTTTATTCTATCTTGGGAAGAATCTTCCTTGTCTTTTGTAGAAGATAGTCTTTTAGTAAGACTATCACTATTATTTGGATACATATTTATAATATCTTTTGTTCCAGGTATAACTGTTACGCTAAGTTGATTAATTATGGTACCATCTTTAGTATATCCTACATTAGGATAATCGATAAGATAAGTATCTAAGATATCTGTAAATAATCTAGACTCAGCAGTTAACCTAATTTTTACTTCTTCTAATAAATCACTAACACTAATGTTATTAGCAATGTTTACAGACCTTTGAGAATTATTTTGATTATTATTAGTTATATAGCAAATAACATCGCCTTCACGGTATGAAGCAAGTTGATGTTTACGATAAGTATCAATGCTAATACCGGTAGTGGGTCTATTAGTTTTTCTTCTTATGATAAGACTTGCTTCATCTATCATGTCTTTATCTAAAATATCAGGATTTGTTCTTGATAGGTCATCTATTAATCTTTCTGCTTCTATATAACGTTCTTGATTTAAGTACATATTTAATAATAGACTTAAAGCTGGATTGATGCGATATCTGTTTTGTTTTTTGTTTATTTCAATATTAGCTTTAAAGTCTTCTTCAGCAGATGAAGTGTCTTCTGTGGCTAATTCAAGTAGACCTAATTGATAATGTAGAAGTGTTAAGGTATCACTCTCATTACTGTTTTCTATAGCCATCTTGTAATACTTAATAGCATCATTTACTCTGTTTAGGGCTTGACTAGCACGAGCCATTACATAACAAACATTTCCTTTATAGGTTTTACCTACGCTTAATAATTCTAAGCAGTTAGCAACAGCCGCTTCATATTCTTTTGTTTGAAGAAACATTCTTGCTTCTTCATGTACTGCTCGATAGTATGTTGTATCTTTAGCTGGTGTATCTTTAGCTTGAATAAAATAATATCTAGCTTTGGCAAAATCACCTGTGGCATTAGCACTTTTAGCTTGTTCTAAGGCTAGCATACGACTTTGTGTTTTGGAAGTAGTTAATATACTAGAGAACTTTTCCGTAGAAGCAAGTGGTCCATTTTGAGCAATGCTTATCTTTTGACGTTCAATTTCCATATCTACGGTTTGAGTACTAGCACTATCTAGTATTCTAATAGCTAAATCATAATTTCCGCTAAGTCTTTCAACACGGGCTAGAGAATAAATAGCATAAAGTTCTTCTCTAGGACTTTCTTGAATTACCTTTTGATAAAGGGATCTAGCTGCTTGAAGATTATTTCTACGTCTATATATTTCACCTAGACCAATTAAACCGGAAAAGCGGATACTTTTTTTTGATTTAGCCACTTTTTCATAAGCAAACTCTGCTGCTTCTAATTGCTCCGTTTCAAAACAAAGCTTTCCATACAAGTTGTAAGCATAAACATCATTAGGGAAACGTTCTAAATGATGTTCTAGTTCACTTAAAGCTTTAGACTTATTTTTACCTAATAATGTGTTGATACTATTAAATGATTTAAGCTCACGTTCTTTTTCACTATCTTCTCTATATTTCATTTTACCACCCAGTGTTTCCCTATTAGTAAGGGTTTTGTCGATATATTATAACACAACATTTAATTAATGTGAAGTAATATTTATAGGGTACTGTTCATTTTGAGTATAGGTGGCTTGCTTTTGGCACTTATCTTTGCAAGCAAAAACCTCTAGAAAAACTAGAGGTTTATTGTAAATTATTGAACAGGCTATTTTCTTAAAGCTTTTGACTCTATTTCTTCTTTTATCATCTTTAAGAATTCTTCTGTTGGTAGTGTTGTTGTTTCTTTTTGACCGTGTAAGCGGTATGATACAGTATTATTTTCTTTTTCAGCATCACCTAAAATTAAAGTATATGGTACTTTAGCAGTTTGAGCTTCACGTAGACGGTATCCTAGCTTTTCATTACGATCATCTAATTCAGCTCGAATACCATTTTCATTTAAGTAATCTTTAATTTTTTGCCCATAATCACCTTGAAATTCTGGATTAACAGGAATTACTTTTACTTGAACTGGAGATAACCAAGTTGGGAAACGACCCTTTGTCTCTTCAATTAAAAAAGCAGTGAAACGGTCGAATGTTCCGAAAATGGCACGGTGAATAACTACTGGTGTTTCTTTTTCACCATTTTTATTTATATAAGATAGTTCAAATCTTCTTGGTAATAGGAAATCCAATTGACAAGTTGATAAAGTAACTTCTGGTCCGACAGCTGGTTTTACTTCAACGTCTAATTTTGGTCCGTAAAAAGCAGCTTCACCAACAGCTTCAAAATATTCAACACCTAAGTCATTTAATACTTCACGTAATTTTGACTCAGCTTCATTCCACATTTTATCATCATCAAAGTATTTTTCTTTGTCTTCTTTATCTCTTAATGATAAACGGAATTTATAATTTTCGATACCAAAATCATGATATACATCAAGAATTAATTTAACGACTTTTTTAAATTCTTCTCCAATTTGTTCTGGTGTTACGAATAAGTGGGCATCGTTTTGACACATACAACGAACTCTTTCAAGTCCTTTTACAGCTCCACTAGCTTCATAACGGAAGTCTGTTGCAAATTCACCAATACGAATAGGTAAATCACGATAAGAGTGCATCTTATTTTTAAATATTAGCATGTGATGTGGGCAGTTCATTGGACGAAGAACAAATTCCTCATCATCAACTTTCATCATTGGGAACATATTTTCTTTATAGTGATCCCAGTGACCAGATGTCTTGTATAGATTTACAGTACCAACACAAGGTGTATATACATGCTCATAACCTAGTTTTTGTTCTTTTTCATATATATAATTTTCTAATTGTTTTCTTATTATAGCACCATTTGGTAACCATAATGGCATACCTGCTCCTACAAGTTCATGACTCATATAAAGTTCTTGTTCTTTACCTATTTTTCTGTGATCACGTTCTTTAGCTTCTTCTAGTTCTTTTAAATGATTTTCTAAGTCTTCTTCGTTGTCATAACATACACCATATATTCTTTGGAGCATTTTATTTTTAGCGTCACCTTTCCAGTAAGCACCACTAAATTTAATTAGTTTAAAATACTTTAATTCCTTTACTGAGTCAACGTGAGGCCCACGACAAAGGTCAGTAAAATCACCTTGGCTATAGCAAGTAATTGTTGTTTCATTTTCATCCATACGGGAAATTAAATCTATTTTATATGGATCATCTTTAAATTTTTCTAAAGCTTCAGCTTTAGTTAATTCATGACGAATGATTTTTTTACCATCTTTAGCGATTTTTTTCATTTCATGTTCAATTTTTGCTAAATCATCTTCGGTTAAAGTAACATCACCTAAATCTATATCATAATAGAAACCATCTTCTATTACTGGCCCTACCCAAAACATAGCATTTGGGTATAAGTGTTTTACAGCTTGTGCTAGTAAATGGGCGCATGAATGATTTAATACACTTAATTTTGCATCTTCTTTAATATTTACCATTTTATTTCCTCCTATTAATATTTAATAATTGTTACTTATTACTCCATCTTTTAATACAAATAAAAACTCCTATTTAAAATAGGAGTGAATTACACGGTACCATCCTTGGTTTAACTTATTTTAAATAACGACTTTAAAGAGCCGGAATTACTTTTAATAATTCTACTAAAAAGGTAGTAATAAACTAAATGCTATTCGTTTGCACCAACCACGAATTCTCTTAAAAACTTAGATAGTTTATCATGTCCTTCATCATTGTATTTAATGGATGTTTTTAATATACCACGAAGTTAGGTTTTTAGCAATATTTTTTACCATTGTTGTGGTACATTTAATAAATTATTTAGTCCTGTAAAGCCTTCATTATAGCGTAATCTAGTATATCTAAAGAAACTATTTAAATCTTTACAATTGATATCATTAGGATCAAATAAGATACAGTTGTCAACAACAGTTACATGTAAATGAACACCTGTTGCAATACCGGTTCTTCCCATTTGACCTAGTGGATCATTTTTAGTTAAAGCTTTGCCAACATATAAGCCTTGGGCATATGATGAAAGATGTACATATTGAGATGTATAATTAACACCATCAATATTGTGATACATAGTTACTATTAAGGCACCAGCAGTATCACTATAAATACCTGATACTACTCCATCAGCTATAGGATATACTGTTTCATTTGTTCCATTTGAACTTGTAATATCATAAGCTACATGATAATAATTAGGGTAACTTGTAATATAACCAGAATGAGTTGGTAATTGCCACTTAGGTCCTAAACTTATTTTTTCTATATTTGGAAGTTCAATTTGATTATTTTCTCCTTGGTTAGAAGAAAACTCTTCTTTATAATTAATAATCTCTTCATTGGTACTCATTATGTTACCATTCTTAAAAGCAACTTGTACGGTTGATATATTTTTAATATTAAATGATTCAAAAATTAAATTAGTTTTATTACCATTTACTTTTAGTTCTTTAGTTATAAATAAGTATGATGCTACTAAAAGTAGAAAAACAGATGTAAAAACTATTATTTTTTTCTTAGTATAAGCACTTTTTTTCATAAATTCACTTCCAAATTAGCGCTTATTATACTGTTTTTTTACATTTTGTCAAATTTAGGAAGTTACTTATCTAATATCTTCTATTTTTACTTATTAATTCTATTGTTGTTGTTAGTTGTTTTATTCTTTCAATTATTCTTCTAGCTTTAACCTTATCAGCATTAGAAGAAGTGATTGCAAGGGAAGTTTCAAGTTCTTCTAATGATAAGTTGGAAGTAAAAAAAGTTGGTAGGTGACTTTCCATACGGTATTGAAGAATAGGTCCTAAAACTTCATCTCTAGACCAAGGACTACAATTTTCAGCCCCAATATCATCTAGAAGTAATAAGGAAACTTTTTTTATATATTCAAATTTATCACTGTAATTAGTTTGGAAGGAAGCTTTTAGACTTCTCAAAAATTCTGGGTAATATATTAAAACGCTCTTAATCTCCTTTTTGGCTAGTTCATTAAACAAAGCAGCAATCATGTAAGTTTTTCCAGAGCCAAAAGATCCTGTTAAATATAATCCTTTAGGTTTTTCATTTTTATCATATTCGTTAATAAAATACTGAAAATACTTAATTATTGGTAGACGAGCTTTATCATCTTTATATAGGTTTGATAAAGAAGCATTTAAAATGTCTTTAGGCATATCAAATAGTTGGAGATTTTTACGATATGAATCATCTTTAAGCTGTTTTTGATATTTTGGACAGGCAACGTATGAAAAAGTTATCATATCATTATTTTTCTCGGGTGTATATGCATATCCTCGTACTTTGTTTTGACACTTATCTAGTGAAGAACAGTTTTGACAATTTCTATATTCTATATGAGCATCTTCTAGGCTTGAAGTATATTTTTTTAAGATATTTTCACTTATATCTAAGCTATAGACATAGTCTTTAAAATTCTTATCACTACAGGCATCAATAAAAGACTGAGTTAATTTCACTTCATCGACTTTACCAACAATATTATCCATATTTTTCATATTATCACCACACCTGTTATTTTATCTAAATTGATTAAAATTGTCTAGGTATTATGAATTTTTAAATATAAAAGTATAAAGCAGTAGATGAATTTTGATAAGGTTAATCTCTTAGTTTAGGGACTTTAATTTTTAATATTATAACTATTCTGATTTAAAGTTATTTCAATGATATCTTCTTTATCTGTTCTATACATTTTAGATTATATTTTTCTTATATATCTTTTCCTTTATCTATTTTCACATCTCACATAAAAAGAAATTTATAGTTATTATATTTTAAGTAGATGACATTAGAATTATCATTTTCATTATCATAGACTTTAGTATTATAACCAGAAAGATTTAATTCTTTTATACATGAATAATATGATATATTTTTACTTTTTAAATGCTTAATAATACTCTTTTCTATGTTGTTATAATTACCACAATTAAAAATAACATTTCCTACTTTAATGTTATTTACTATATTGCTTGCTTCTCCCATATGATCATAGTCCCATGTGGGGGCATACGTTTATGTATACGAATTTAAGTAAAGAAGCAGAACTATCAAATTAATAACTCTCAGTTATAATTTATGTGATATAGTTTCAACTCCGTTTTCTAAATGAGTAGAATAATATAAATCATCTGTAATATTATCTTCAGGCAATTCTTTTTTTCTATCTAAACCAGCAATATAAGATGCAGTATCTCCTTCAAAAACATATTCATCTCCAAAACTATATAGCTGTCTATAATTTTTCTCTGTTTTTGATAAATCAATTTTTACCGGTATTCCTGACATTAATTTTTCATAATCTTCTCTTCGTAATGCATTGAAATATCCAAAAGATAATTTATTTCCGCCTTTGATAAAATTAACAAAGAATGATGGGTCATATATTACCATTGGTTCATTATCATATCCATTTGGATAAATAATATTATATGCATGTCTTTCTAAATCTCTATAACCACAAACAACTTCAGAATCAATCCCTAAAAATTTAAACATATTGTGTGCCAATCCAGATTTTTCAGAACAAAATGCACAAGCATTATCTCTAATTTGTTTTATTGACACCCTTTTTCCTTTATTTCCATAATATGTAAAAGCTCTCCCTAGACCAATATCATCACTTGGTAAATAATTGTATATTTCAAAAAATATTGTAGAAAACAATGTAAGTTCACTATACCAACTATTTCGTTTAATTGCTTTTATCAAATTAACATATGGAATTATATCGTCATATACTAAATCAGGGCATTCTGCATCTTTTAATTTTTCTCCTGCTTTATAATGAGTCTTTTCTGAAATATATTCTTTAAATGTTGTCGTGTAGTTTTGACCTACTGTAGTTTCAACTGAATTATTTTCTAACTCTGCTATTCTTTTGTTAACAAACTCAATGATATCTTCATCCGTTTCAAGACTAAATATTATTTTATTAATTTCTTCTTTTGTCATATAACCACATCCTATAGATATTATATCATACCAACTCATATTCTCTTATAACAATTCTTGCATCCGAACAATATTTTATAACGTAGGAGTTATCCTGTTTACAAATGATAATTCCTACTGTATCATTTTCTTCAATAGTTTTTATATTCTTATCTAAATAATTCATATAAGTCATAATTTGTCCAGTATGCTCTTTCTTAAGTTCTGTTATCTTTAATTCTACGACTACATAACACCTATATTTAATATTATAAAGTAATAAATCAATATAGTTGTATCTATTACCTAATTTAATTGGATATTCACTTTTTATAAAAGTAAACCCTATTCCTAATTCTTCTAAAAAATTTTCAATATCTTCCAAAATTAATTTTTGTAATACTTTCTCTGAAAATATATCATACTTATTGCTATTTTTAATCAAAATTGGATTCTTGATAAAATCAACTATATCGGATTCTTTTTGTTCTACTGATTTATTTTTAGTAGATTCCGGAAGTCTTTCATATTCATTAGATTTTATTCTTTCTCTTAACTGCCTAACTGATAAATTATTATTTTTAACTAATTCTATGTAATAATTAATTTTATCAGTATTCTCAAAAGATAGTAATTCACAATAATGCGACCAAGATAATTGTGCAGACAGTGTCTGCACTTTTTCATTCAACTCATAAAACTTTAACATTAACCATAGATTTCTCTTACTATAACCCTTACCTAATTCATATGTTAATCTCTTCGAATATTCTTTTATTATTCCTTCTCCATAATGATTACCTGCTTCACTTAACATTCTTCCAACATTGTAATATGCATCCAAATCACTCTTATTAATTGAATAATTTTTAACTTCCCGATTTATCTCATTATTTACTAATTCATTTTTTATCTCATTGTAATAATTCTTGTCTACTCCTTCCTATGGACTACAAGTCTCAATTTGTAATTTATATTTTTTAATTTTAAACATAATACTACCATCTTGATCTGTTCTATATATTTTTGAATTATTTAGATTATTCAATACTTCTTTATTCGGATGCCCATATCTGTTATTTTTGCCAACACTAATAATGCTATATTTAGGATTAATTTCATCAATAAATTTTTTACCACTGCTTGTTTTACTTCCATGATACCCTACTTTTAATACATCTATATTAGATATATTATATTTTTTTAAAATATCTCTTTCTTTCTCTACTCCTGCATCTCCCATAAAAAGAAATTTATAGTTATTATATTTTAAGTAGATAACATTAGAATTATCATTTTCATTATCATAGACTTTAGTAGTTAAAAACTGAAGTTTATAACTAGAAAGATTTAATTCTTTTATACATGAATAATATAATATGTTTTTACTTTTTAAATGCTTAATAAGACTCTTTTCTAAGTTGCTATAACTACCACAATTAAAAATAACATTTTCTACTTTGATGTTATTTACTATATTTTTTGCTTCTCCCATATGGTCGTAGTCGCCATGTGGTGATTATCGTTTATACATACGGATTTTAGCAAAGAAAAAGATTACAATTTGCAATCTTAACCATTTTGATTATTACTAAAACATTCTTTACGATAATATAATGTCCTTAATTTGTCCAATCCTAAAGTATCATAATTAAAATTAAATCCATAACTATTTAACTCATCTATTAATTTCCTTCTTTGATTTTCCAAATCAAATTCATAATAAGCTTTATTGTCTAAATACACCAACAAACCAATATCTTTCGTTTCTTGAAGTTGAACTCTAGTAGTCATTCCTTCTTTATACCATTGGTGATCATATTTTATTGTATCAAACACTTTTCTATATCCATATTGCTTAAATTTTTTTTCTAATTTATTTATTTTAGATGACTTAATTTTCTTTCTTTTATATTCCTTTAATATTTTGTTTTGAATCTCATAATCTCCATCATTAACTTTTCTCACTCTAATGCAAACATCTTTTAGCTCTTTTTCAGTCATGTTATCAATGTTTGAAAAATCATTATTAGTGTAATATAAATCATGAGTAACACATTCAAAAACACATTTAAGACCATTTTGTTTTAATATATTTTCATAATAAAGATATGGTCTATCTAAATATAAACCTAATTCAACTACTAACACATAATCACCTTAAATTTATTATATCACATTGTTATCATTCTTTTAGTTTTTTACTATCTTTTTTCTAATTCTTTTAAACTTGTTTTAGGAGTCGGTAAATCTTCAGGCATAGTACCACCTAATCTTTTAATGCTATTTCTAACTTCTTTACCTACTTCATAATGAACACTATTTGCTGTATATTCATTATTTACATTATCTCGTTTTAATTTGGCATCTGTTTGAGCAATTCTAAATATGTTATCCGCAAGTTCTTCACTACCCATATTATCTAAGATGTCTTCTCTATACCTTAGTTTCTTTCTTTTAAAAATATCATCTGCTGTTTCACCATTATAAAGACCTTTATATCCTGCATTATGAAATCTAGCTATATCTTTTACTCCACTTTTAATTGCAGTTTGATTTAAATTATAATTTCCTTTTCTTGTTTGATTTCTTCGATATAGTCTTTTCTCATCTTCAGTAAGTTCATTATATTCTTTTTCAGAAAGTTCTTGTTTCCTTGTTTGAATAGCAAAGTAAGTTTGACCTAGAGCTATTATTTCCTTTTTAGGATTACCATTCATTACAATTAAATAACAAGCATATCTAGATAGTTTATAATCTATAACTTTTCTTTGAGTTTTAGAACCTATACCAACCATTTTGCGGTACAACGCAAAATGGTCATCTACATTATATTTGCTTTCTTTACAAGCTACTTTAGCTCTTTCTATTAAATCATTTATACTTCTCCATTGATTATATCCTAAAACATTTTTTAATTCTCTTGCTAACCAATATTCATTACCAAATTCACCTATATGTTTTATATCTTCAAATAATTTTGTTGTATATTCTTTAATTTCATTCATTTTATCATCTTCCTTCCTATGGACTACATGTCTCAATTTTTAATTTATTATTTTTGATTTTAAACATAATACTACCATCTTGATCTGTTCTATATATTTTTGAATCACTCAAATTGTTTAATACTTCTTTATTTGGATGCCCATATCTGTTATTTTTGCCAACACTTATAATCGAATATTTAGGATTTATTTTATCAATAAATTCCTTACTAGAACTTGTATTTGAACCATGATGACCTACTTTTAAAACATCTATGTCTTTTAAATTATATTTTTCTAATATATCTTTTTCTTTCTCTACTCCTGCATCTCCCATAAAAAGAAATTTATAGTTATTATATTTTAAGTAGATGACATTAGAATTATCATTTTCATTATCATAGACTTTAGTAGTTAGAAACTGGAGTTTATAACTAGAAAGATTTAATTCTTTTATACATGAGTAATATGATATGTTTTTACTTTTTAAATGCTTAATAAGACTCTTTTCTAAGTTGCTATAACTACCACAATTAAAAATAACATTTCCTACTTTGATATTATTTACTATATTTTTTGCTTCTCCCATATGGTCGTAGTCACCATGGGTTGTTATTAAGTAATCTATTTTTCTAATACCTAGGCTTTTTAAAGTTGGAATAGTAACATTATCAGTAACTAAGGATGGAGATTTATTTTTATAAGTTATTGTACCTCCACTATCAATTAGAACTGTTTTATTAGCGACATGAATTAATGTTGAATCTCCTTGGGACACATCAAGTATTTTTATATAGTCTTCGCTTATGTAATAAGGATATAGAAAATGAAGTATTAATAAAATAAATAATGGTAAAGAATAGGATTTTTTATTTGTAGTTAAACCTTTAAAAAAGAGCACTATTAATAAAGCGTATACTAAATATATAAAGAAACATAATCTAGGAAAATTTATTGTGAGAGATAATGTTTTAGATAAAAATAAAGAGGTATTTTCAAGTATATATATCATTAAATTAAATAATGGTAAAGTAATTGGTAAAATAAAAGTTATTAAGGCTAAAGGAAAAATAATTATACTCACTAGAGGAACAAAAAATAAATTATAAATAATACTTAGTAAGTTTATTTCGTAGAAGTTATATAGACTTATAGGAAGACTGGCTAAGAAAGATATAAATGATGTTTTTAATAATAATGATAGGTATTTTCCTTTAAGGTAAGATGACATGACAATTAAAGAAAAACTTATAGCATAAGAGTAACAAAAACCAATATCATATATATAGTTTTCGTTGATAAGTAAAGCTATTGATAAAGTCATTAAATAAAGATTGGTAGGCTTTATGTAGAAATAATAAACCTTATTGATAGAAAATAAAATAAAGAATAAAACACTCCTAAGTATTGAAGGAGAAAGTCCCGTTAAACTTAAATATAATAGTAGAAATAAAGAGGTTATAAAGTAACGGCTGTTTTCTTTTAATTTTAATCTTTTCAAGATGTTTAAAATTATTGATGATAGTACTGTTATATGCATACCACTTATAGAAAATAAGTGACTTATACCATTTTGACGATAACTAGTAGTAACATTTTTAGAAAGTTTACTTTTATCTCCTATTATGAATGTTAATAGATAAGGGTTATTATTTAATCTTTTAATTATTTTATTTTTAATAGTATAGTAAACATTAGTATTTCTTTTTATTAAAGTGATATGGTTAGCTTTCATAATATAGAAGATATTATTATTTTCAAGGTATTTTCTATAGTTAAAAAGATAGTTTGAAGTAGCATTACTTGGTCTTTCTAAAGTTCCTATTATTTCTACTTTATCACCTAATTGGTAATTGATTTTTTCATTATTTTTTAAATAGTAAGTTACTTTTATTTTTTCTTTTGCTAAAACGGTTAGATTTACCTTTTCATCAGTAATAGTTATTGATATTATAGTGGCTTTTATTTGGAAAGGTACTTTTATATATTGACTATGATTAGGTATTGATATTCTTACTACTGTTATGATGATAGTAACTAGAAGAAATATGTAATAAGGTTTATTAGAGAGTAATAGAGTCCTTAATTTTAGCAAATAAGCTTTCTCCTATACCGGAGATATTCTTTATGTCTTCCAGTTTTTGAAAGGGCCCCTGCTCGTTTCTATAGTTAATTATATCTTGAGCCTTAGCCTCACCTATTCCAGGTAGAGTCATTAACTCTTCTATAGTAGCTGTGTTTATAGAAACTAATTTTTTAGTATCTTCTAAATTATTACTACTATTACAGATACAGGCATCATTTTTTAGGGCATTTTCATCTTTTTGACGACATTTTTCCCAAATAATATTCTCTTGCTCTTTAGTTTTGGTAAAATCACTTACTTCTTCATTACTATAAACTATTATTACCATTTCATCAGTTATTTTTTTACTCAAATTTAAAACTGTAGTATTAGCATTTTCTGTTAGGCCTCCAGCTTTAGTAATAACATCTATTACTCTTGATGATGGTGGTAACATATATATACCTGGTTGAAGTACTTGCCCTTTTATATCTACTTTGTACATATTTTCTTCATTTGTTTCTTCTTTAGAATCTTCTGTTTTATTTTCAATAATTATTTCGGCGTTTTGGGGCGTATTTTTATCTTTCTTGGTACCTTTATTTTTTCTTATGTAGTAATAACTACCTACGGTTCCTAAAACAAGACAAGTTATTATTATTGCTATAAGGATTTGTTTTCGATAACGATAATGAAATGTTATTTTTATCACCTCCATAATTATTATAAAAAAAAAGATAGGTCTTTCCCTATCATTCTTTTACTTTTACTTTTTGCAAGTTTGAAACTGGAGATGCAATGGTAACAGTACCAATTTCATCACTGGAATCTGCACGTATATAACTTGAAACTATATCTCTTAGATTATTTTCAACTTCAATAATATCTCTATCTACTATTTTACAAGCTCCACTAAAGGCATTACCACCACCATTTAACTTGCTCATAATCTCACCTACATTTATATCACTTTTACTTCTGGCACTTATAGATATAGTCTTATCATCTATATGGCCAATAGCAAAAGAAGCATCAACATTATAGTCAAGCATTTTATCAGCAACTTTGGCTAAATCTTCTTTTTTATATACGGTTTGTTGACTAGTTCTATTTACTGTATAACTAACTTGTCTAGTTTGAAAAACATCACGTTCATAGGTTTCTAATAAACTTTCATTATATATTAAGTTATTTATTCTCCTGTCTGTTTCAAACTCTGCTTTAAATAGTTTAGAAACATCACTAGGATTAGCGCCGTGTTCGATTAGTTTTTCAGCAATGTTATGAGTTCTAGAGGTTGTGTTATTACTGTAACGGTTAGTATCTAGTTGAATTCCCGCTAATAAGTAATTAGCAACCGTAGAGTCATAACGTAAATGATAGGAATTTAATAGACGTGCAACAATCTCAGAAGCACTTGAGGTAGAAGTATCAATAAATATATAGTCAGCATCTATGGTATTGTGATCACCACTATGATGATCTATTACAACACTATATTTAAAATCAGCTAAAAAGTCTTTTACGGATACTAAATATTCTTTATTAGTATCTGCTACAACTAAAGAAGAATTATCATCTAATAATTGTTTAAATTGGTTTAAATCAATAATATTGAACCTGCTACGTCCCTCGTCAATTATTTTTCTTACTCCTGGTTCTAGTGAGGTACTGTTTTCATCTACTACAATATATGCTTTACGTCCAAATAGTCGACAAATAGTCCATAGACCAATAGATGAAGAAATAGAATCAAAATCTGGTTCATTATGACCAACTATAAAAACTTTAGATGAATCTTTTATTACTTCTAGTAAGATTTTTTTGAGATTTTTTAACATCTCAGGCATTTTGTTTTCCCCCTAATAAAATTATTATTTGTAATAATTTTAATAATAAAGCAACTTTTTTTGGTTGCTTTATTATTATACTATATTTTTATAAATAAGTACAAAAAAAGCTTATTTATTTAAATAAACTCTTTTTAACTAACATATTTCTTTTTCTCTATTAAGGCCATTTTCAACACTTACTCTTTGAACAATAGTTAGGGCGGCTATTAAGCAGATGGTAAAACTACCACCATAACTTAAAAATGGTAATGGTACACCAGTTAGGGGTATAAGTCCAAACATTCCCATAAGATTTATGGCAACCTGTAAGAAGATATAGACTGCTACACCATAACACATTGTTGCTCCTCTATTGGTAGGACTAGCTCTTCCTATCCAAAGAATACGATAAATAATAAATAAATATGACAATATTATAATTATACCGGTTACTAGACCCAATTCTTCAACAATAACAGCAAAGATAAAATCAGTATATGGTTCTGGTAAATATAAGTATTTTTGGGTTGAGTTACCAAGACCAGTTCCAGTTAAGCCACCATTATTTATCGCAATATAGCTATTACAAACTTGGTTTCCTGTTGTTAAAAGTTTATCACAAGGTCTAAAGATATCAAAACGTTCTAATTGTCTTTGTTGAAGGAGTTTAGTTCCAGTACTTATAAAAACAACCCCCGCAAATACTACCAGACCAATAGCTAAATATACCGTTTTTTTCTTTATTTCTTTGTCTATTGGGACGGCAAAGAAAATAGAAGCTACTACGGCACAATATAAAATTGTTGTTCCTAAATCTGGTTGGAGAAATATTAATAAAGCAATAAAGGCACAGACAAATATAGGAGCTAAGCTTGTTGTATAAGTATTTAGACTTTTTTGTTTTACTTCATAGTAATATGATAGCCAAACTATGGTAATTATTTTTATAAATTCACTGGGTTGAATACTAATAGGCCCCATTTTAAACCAACTTCGAGCTTCATTTTTAGGGGCAATAAATATTAATAAAACTACTAAACTTATGGAAAAAGCGATAAGAAGAAACCAGGACAGGATTCCATACGTTTTAGTAGGCACTCTTATCATTATCAGGGATAACACTAAGCCTATTATAAGGAAAATTGCTTGCTTAACAAAGTAATAAGAAGCACTAACCTCATGAGCCATATAAGCTATAACATTAGAAGCAGAAAAGATCATAACAAGACCAAAAATAAAGAATATTATTGTTGTAATTAATAATGGCTTATCTATATATTTTATTATCTTACGCATTATATCACTCCATCTTATTATAATATAACATAAATCATAGTGTTATTTTAAGTAAAATTGTAGTTAGGTTATTTTTATTAACATTTTCTGTCAATTTACATATTTTATATTAGATTATGAAAAGGAGGCAATGTTATGTATTATTATGGTGGAGGCTCTGGTTGTGGATGCAATAGTCAAATGTATCAAATGCCTTACTATCAAACAACTTGCTGTGGTAACAATTCAAATTACGCAATTATTTTAGTATTATTTATTTTATTAGTTATTGTACTTGGCTGTCGTTTTGCTAACTAATTTTTAATTATACGCATAGGAAGTACCTATGCGTTTTATTTTTTGACATTTAATAATTATTGGTATATAATATGTTTGTTTCTGTTCTTGGAAAGTATAAATAATAGAATTTGTATTAATAAGAGGTGGTATTAGTGTTAAGAGTAAAAGATATATTAGATGAAAGTGATAAGAGACTAAGAATGGTAAGTAAAGACGTTGTTTTTCCATTAACAAAGAAAGATAGAGAAACAATTGATTTAATGCTTGAATATTTACATGATAGTCAAAATGAGGAATTAGCTCAAAAGTATTCATTACGTCCTGGTATGGGGCTTGCGGCTATACAGGTTGGTGTTAATAAAAGATATTTTGTAGTAACTGATGATTTAGGAGAAGGAAACTTTGATGATTATATTTTAATTAATCCCAAGATTATTAGTAATTCTGTTGAAAAGATTTATGTTGAAGCTGGTGAAGGATGCTTAAGTGTTAATAGACCAGTTGAAGGAATTGTTCCTAGATATGCTAGAGTTACAATGGAAGCTTATGATATGGAAGGAAAGAAAATCCATATTAGAGCTCGTGAGGAATTAGCAATTGCTATGCAACATGAATTAGATCATTTGAATGGAATTTTATTTACTGACCACATCGATAATAATAATCCATATAAAGGTAAAGACCAGATGAGAGCCATCTAGTCTTTTTATATGTATTTTTATTATAATACTTCATCATAATTAGCTAATTTAACACTAACTAATTTTGAAACTCCTGATTCTTGCATAGTAATTCCATAAAGAGTATTGGCATATTCCATAGTTTTCTTTTTATGGGTTATAATTAAGAATTGAGTTTTTCCTGTGTAATGATCTAAGTACTTACCAAAGCCTTCAACATTAGCTTCATCTAAAGCAGCTTCTACCTCATCAAAAAGGCAGAATGGTATACTACGAACATTAAGGATTGCGAATAATAAGGAAATAGCTGTTAATGTCTTTTCACCACCTGATAAAAGAGAAATAGTGGTTAGTTTTTTACCTGGAGGAGATGCTACTATGTCTACGCCTGTTGTTAATAAATCATCAGGGTTAGTTAAAAGTAAATTAGCCTGCCCTCCATTAAATAATTCTTTAAAGACTTTTTGAAATTCAGCCTTTATTTTGGTGAAGGTTATTTGAAATTCTTCACGCATAACCTCATCCATTTCACGCATTATTTCAAGAAGAGTGCCTTCGGCGTTATGTAAATCCTCTTTTTGTTTAGTTAAGAAAACATATCTAGTATTTACACGTTCATATTCTTCAATAGATGCTAGATTAACCATACCAATTCGTTTAATATTACTACGGTATCTATTAACTAAGTTACGAGCTTCTTCAGGATCTACATCCAACTTATAATTATCTTTGGCCCTTTCAAAAGTCAATTCATAATCTTCACTAAGCGTTTTTAACATATTATCTATTTTTACATCTAAACGATTTATAGATATTTCTAAATCTTTAGATTTTTTTTCTAGATTTCTTAGATTAGTATTTTTTAATTTATCTAAAGCAGTAGTTTCCTCAATTGTTTGTTTTAAGGAGTCAATTTCTTTATTTATACTAGAAATTTTAATTTGAAGTTGTTCTTTTAAAGAACTTTTTTCATGGAATAATTTAATTAATTCTTGTTCTTTACTACTAACAGAATTATTAGATATTGACTCAAGGCTTTCCCAGTTTTTGGTAATATCAGTTAATTTTAAATTTAAAGATCTTAATTCTAAGTTTTTAGCATCATATTGTTGTTTTAGGGTTACTTTAGTATTTGTTATTTCATATCTTTTTTCTTCTAAAGATTCTATTTCTTTAATAATATCAGTTAATTTAGCTGATGTTTTTTGTAATTCTTCTTTTAAGTAACTTTCTTTTTCCTTAGCATGTTGAAGTTCTTGTTTAGTTATTATGATACTTTTAGAATTGTAAGTAGATCCTCCTGTCATGGAACCACCAACATTAATAACGTCACCATCTAGAGTAATTATTTTATAGCGATTATTTATTAATTTACTAATGTTTAAAGCTTGAGTCATGTTAGTGGTAATTAAAATAGTACCAAATTGATTTTCAATAATATTTTTATATTTTTGATTATAAGTTATTAAATTACTTAGGATACCTAAAAAGTCAGGATTATTTCTTAAAAGATTTTCTGTTTGTGAGTCTATAAAGCGACTTTTAATTACTGATAGAGGAAAAAATGTTGCTCTACCTAGATGGTTATCCTTTAAATAGTTAATAGCATTTTTAGCTGATAATTCATCAGTTGTTATTATGAAGTTTTTATTAGATGCTAAAGCAATATTTAGGGCTTTTAAGTATTTTTCTTCGGTACTAACAAGATTACCAATTGTATTATGAATACCTGTTAATTCATGATTTTTCAATATAGCTTTGATACTATTAGGAGTATCTATGCCCTCTTCTATTTCTTGATTAAGAAGAGATATTTTATGAGTTGTAGAAATAAGATTTTGATCTAGTTTAGAATAGTCATTATTTAACATATTCTTTTTAGTTTTTAAGTCTTGAATATTTTTCATTAATTCTTGATCTTTAGATTCTTCATTTTTAGATGATAAAAGAATAGCTGATAGTTCTTCATTTACTACTTTTATATCTCTTTCACAATGAGATTTTTCATCAAGTAAGGTACGAATTTCTTCTTTTAGTTCGTCTTCTTCTCTTGTTGTCTTGCTTCTTTCTTTTAGAAGATTTTTCTCACCATTTATTTTTTCTACTTCTTCTGTTATTTTTAATAGTTCACTTTGATAAGTAGATACTTCAGCTTGAAGTTTTTCTAATTTTACACTATTTTCAAGATTAGTAGCGTCATTTTTAGATGTTTCATTAGAAATGGTTACTATTTCTTGATCTATTTTTTCTTTCTTTTCTTTACTTTGTTTTAATTCTTGATTGTTATTTTCAATATCATAAGCTAATAAAGCTACTTCATATTTATCTAAACCTTTTTTATTTTCTAAATATTCCTGAGCCTTTTCACTTTGCTCTTTTAGAGGAGCTACTTGTACTTCTAGTTCACCTATAATATCATTAATGCGTTCTAAGTTACTATTTGTTCTATCTAGTTTACGTAAGGCTTCTTCTTTACGTTTTTTATATTTTAAAACGCCTGCAGCCTCTTCAAAAATTATTCGGCGATCTTGAGAAGAATTACTTAGAATTTTTTCTACTTCACCTTGAGAAATTATATTAAATGATTCTTTACCCATTCCAGAATCTAATAATAAGTCACTTAGGTCTTTTAAACGACATTTTTCGCCATTAATAAAGTATTCATTTTCACCACTACGATAAATACGACGTTTTATAGATATTTCAGTATATGGCATAGGTAGATAATGGTCTGAGTTATCAAAAATAAGTTCTACACTAGCAACATTTAAAGGGTTACGACTTTTACTACCAGAAAAAATTACATCGCTCATAGAGTCTGAGCCACGAAGAGATTTTACTGATTGCTCTCCTAGAACCCATCTTACAGCATCTACAACATTACTTTTACCTGAACCATTAGGACCAACAATACAGGTTGTTTTATCATCTAATTTTATATCTAGTTTATCAGCAAAAGATTTAAAACCTGTTGCTATTATCTCCTTTAAGTACATATACTTCACCCTATTTATAAGTATACTATAAAGGGTAATTTAAAACAAGAAATTTCTTGACATTAAAGGAAATGGAAGCAATAAAAAAAGCTTATTTTTCAAAGCTTTCACTTAGTAATTCAGCTAAAGTTGTAAAGGTATAACCTTTTTGAGATATGTATTCGATAGTTAGAGGTAATTCTTTTAGACTTTGACTCTGTGGTGAAATGGATATTATAGAAGAGTTACTTAGTTTACCTTTAACTGTTTTATAAGGAGAAGAAGTTACTTTAATAGTGGGAATGATAGTATGTAATTTTAATTTTGAACAGAGCTCAATTACCTCTTTTTGATCATAATCAGCATAACAAAATTTAGGAGCTGTTTTAGTTAGCGAGGATAAATAGTTTAAGGAACTAGTAAAATACAATTCATCATATTTATTATCATAATTTAAAATTTCTAATTCATATTTATCAGTAAGTTCTTTTATACTTTGGGTATTATTTTCTAGAAAGAGTCCATCAATAAAAAAAGTAGCTTTGATGTTATTTTTATTTAGAGTATCTATTAATTCTTGGAAGTTATTATTATCATTATTAATTTTAAATACTAAAGCAACCTTTTTTTCTTCACTATTACCCTGAACTATAAATTTATCATAGTAGTCATCTACAGATACGGCTGGTTCTATTTCTTTAAATGTTGTTAGGGCTTCATTATACATACCATAGCGTTTCATTTTAGAATAACTTTCTTTATAGTCAATCTCACGACCATTTTTACCTGGAATAATATTATTTCCTACTACTTTGGCATCAATAGAGGCAATTTTATACTTTTCACTTGATAATCTAATTTGTTGCATAATGGGATCTTTTTCACGAATTATATCTACTACTTTATTAGTATAATAAAAGCTAAATAATAATAGAAAAATGGCAGATAAGGGTTTTATTATTGTTTTTAATTTCATAATGTTCACCTATTCTAAATATATGAAAAAAAAGTTCAGAAATGAACTTTTTATCTTGAACTTATTTAAATTGGCTTATTGTTCTATATTAGTTTCTTCTAAAGTGTTTTCCTTTTCTTTTTTAGGTTGTTGTTTTGGAGCTGGTAAGGCATCTTTTCTAGAGAAATTTTGACGACCTTTTTTATCAGGACCTAACGCTTTAACAATAATTTCATCTCCTAATGAAACAACATCTTCTACTTTATTTACTCTTTCATGAGCAAGTTGAGATATGTGAACTAAACCTTCACAACCTGGCCATAATTGAACAAAGCAACCAAATTCTTCGATTTTTACAACCTTAGCTTCGTATATTTTACCGACTTCTACTTCTCTAGTAATTTCTTCGATCATTTGACGAGTTTTGTTAATGATATCACGATCTGAGTGATAAATTATAACACGACCATCGTCTTCTAGTTCTACTTTAACAGCATTAACATTAGTTACTTCTGTTACATTAGAAGCTTCACAAATAATTTTAGTAATAGTTTCACCACCACGACCAATAACATCTTTTATCTTGGCTGGATTTATTGTGAATGTTTCCATCTTAGGAGCATATTTTGATACTTCCTTACGTGGTTCTTTAATTTGATCGGTTATTACTTTTAAAATTTTAAGACGAGCTTCACGAGCTTGTTGTAGGGCTTCTTTTAGAATTTGCTTAGTAATTCCTTTAATTTTGATATCCATTTGTAAAGCCGTAATACCATCTTTAGTACCAGCAACTTTAAAGTCCATATCACCTAAGTGGTCTTCCATTCCTTGGATATCTGTTAGAATAGTATAATCATCACCATGCGTAATTAAGCCCATCGCAATTCCGGCAACTGGAGCCTTTATTGGTACACCGGCAGCCATTAGTGACATACATCCTGCACATATACTAGCTTGAGATGATGAACCATTTGATTCAAGAATTTCTGATACAACACGAATTGTATATGGGAATTCTTCTTCTGATGGAATAACTTGAGCAAGAGCCTTTTCACCTAAAGCACCATGACCAATTTCTCTTCTACCTGGAGCCCCATATCTACCTGTTTCACCAACTGAGAATTGTGGAAAGTTATAATGTAACATAAAACGCTTTTGATCTTCTAAACCTAAGCCATCAATTATTTGATGTTCATTTAGTGCACCTAGAGTAGTTACAGAAAGAGCTTGGGTTTCTCCACGAGTGAAAAGAGCTGAACCATGAGTTCTAGGTAGTAAATCGATATCTGTTGATAGAGGTCTTATTTCATCCATTTTTCTACCATCGGCTCTTTGCTTTTCTTTTACAACGATACTTCTAAATAATTCATATTCGATATCAGATAAAACCATGTTTACCTTTACTAATAATTCTTTTAATTCTTCATCAGTAAGAGTTTGTTCATTTTCTTGTTTGTATAAGTCAATTACTTCTTCTTTTACAGCATCAATGGCAGCATATTTTTCTAGCTTTTCTTTGATACGAAGAGCTTTATCCATTTTCTCTGTTGCGAGAAGCTTGATTCTTTCAATCATATTAGCATCTGGTGTTAAAGTTTCATAACTCATCTTCTCTTCACCAATTTCAGCAATGATTTCTTCTTGGAAAGCAATTAGTTTTTTAACTGCTTCATGACCAAACATTAAAGCTTCTAGCATATCTTCTTCTGATACTTGTTTAGCACTTGATTCTACCATGTTGATAGCTTCTTTAGTACCAGCTACAGTTAAATCTAGGTCAGATTTTTCTAATTCTTCTGGAGTTGGGTTGATAATTAATTGTCCATCAACACGGCCAACTTTTACTCCGGCTATTGGTCCATTAAAAGGAATTTTAGAAATTGATACAGCAAGAGAAGATGCAAACATCGCTGTTAGTTCTGGGGAACAATCTTGATCAACTGATAAAACAGTAGAAATAATTTGTACTTCATTCTTAAATCCTTCTGGGAAAAGTGGACGCATTGGACGATCAATCATACGTGCAGCTAATGTTGCTACCTCACTTGGTCTACCTTCACGTTTTATAAAACCACCAGGTATTTTGCCAACAGAATATAATTTTTCTTGATAATTTACTGTTAATGGAAAGAAATCAGATAATAAATTTACTGTTTTACTAACAACAGCAGCTGTCAAAATAACAGTATCATTATATCTAACTAAAACGGCACCATCTGCTTGTTTAGCAAGTTCACCATGCTCAACAATAATCTTACGGCCGTTAAAATCTAATTCAAATACTTTTTTACTCATTCTCTACCTCTTCTCTTTTAAAAAAAAAGACACTAAAAATAAGTGTCTACTTTCTTAATCCTAATTTTTGAATAACCTCACGGTAACTTTGAATATCTTTCTTAGCTAAGTATTGTAACATATTTCTACGTTGACCAACTTTCTTTAAAAGACCTCTACGTGAATGATAATCGTGAGTATGAACTTTTAAATGTTCAGTTAAATCGTTAATTTCTTTTGTAAGAATTGCGATTTGTACTTCAGCAGAACCTGTATCTTTTTCGCTTTTAGCAAATTCTTTTACGATTACTGCTTTTTCTTCTTTTGTTAATGCCATATTAACACTTCCTTTCAATATAATTCACCATAACTAAGTAAGAAATCGGAAATTTTTCTAACTGAGTAACGGTAAGTACTTGTATTATATAATGTTTTTAGGGATTATGCAAGAGTTTTTATTATTCTTCACTATTTAAATCAATGAATAATTCTACTTTACCACATTGTGGACAAAATCTACATTTTACTTGTTTAGATTCATATTTTTCCTTTTCTTGTTCTTTTCCAAATATATTTTTAGTTGTTATATTACCAGCATTATAAGTAATAAAAATCTGTTCATCAAAGCTATATCCACCAACATAATCTGTATGTATATCAGCATCTTCTTTCATTTCAACATTACATCTATCACATTTTATCATATATTTATCTCCTTACTTTAGATATATTTTTAAAGTTATTATAAATAATAAGTAATTAACTTGTCAATTTTTTATACTTTGAATGTTATTTATAGAAGTAAATGCAAGTAATAATTTACAGCCTTATTACTCCATCTTTTATTTTTTTTACTTTTGTGGTATCTTTATAGTGGTGATGATATGAAATTTAGTAAAGATACAACAAAACGTTTTTTAAAGCTTATTTCAATTTTCTTGTTATTTAGGTATAGTTATATTTTACAGAATATACCAATTGTTTTATTTAATATTAAAAATATAACACCACAGATTCAAATTCTTCTTAGTTGTTTTTCTAATTTAATTTTATTACTTATATTATTCTTTATTTATAGATTAGATCTTAGAATTGAATGGAAGAAATTTAAAAATAGTTTTGATAAATCGATGGATTCTTGTATTAAGTATTGGTTTTTAGGACTTATGGGAATGATGATATCTAATATATTAATAAATACTCTATTCAAGCTTGGGCAAGCAGAAAATGAGCAATTGGTGCAAGGTATGATTACAGATTTTCCTTTAGTTATGTTATTAAATGCGGGTGTTATTGCTCCTATTATTGAAGAACTTGTGTTTAGAAAGACATTTAGAGATACTATTAAAGGAAAATGGGCATTTATTTTAACATCTAGTTTGGTATTTGGATTTATGCATGTTTTGGTTGCTACTTCATTAATAGAGATGATTTTTATTATTCCATACACTCTACTAGGAATGGCTTTTGCTTATATGTATTATGATACTGATTCAATATATACTTCAATACTTGCTCATATTTTACATAACACCATATTAATTCTTATATCAATATTAGCATAGAATAAAGAAAGAGGAAGATTATCTTCCTCTTTTAATTAGCTTAGTGTCTATTGCAGTTAATATTATACAAATTATAGTTTGAATTAATAAACTTATAAAATAAGCATTCCAGTAACTATCTGTTATAACAACATTTAAATTTATTAAGGTATAAACCATATAAAAAGCAATAAGTGAGAATATATATGATAGGAATATTAATATTGGTTTAAAAGATGTATTTTGAAGAATAAAATAATAAATCATTAGATTAGCAAATTGACTTATTACATATCCACAAAATTCACCACTCATAGCTGATAATATAGTTGGTTTACCTAAAGCAAAATTCATTATAAGAATAAATAAAATCATTGATACACCAGATATAGATATGGCTGTTACTGTTTTAGCATAATTATATTTTTTAGTTATGTAATTAGCAATAAATAATTCTAATGGTATGCCAATTACTGAATATGACAGACTTACTCCTTTAATTTTAAACACATATGTACTTAGTGAATATAACAGAATTGTTAAAGTTGTTAGTAGTAAGATATACATCCAACTATCATCATATGCTTTTCTTCCTCTTTTACTCATAATAAACACCCTCTATTCTGATACTATTCTATCATAAAAATTTTATTTAGAGAAGAGAAAAATTAAAAGGCTATTTAGTTAGCCTTTTAATTATTTTCTTTTTTATTAATATCATCAATGATTGATTCAATACGATTACCATAATCTATTGATGTATCATAAATAAATTTTAATTCTGGAGTATGTCTTACTTCTACTCTTTCTGATAATTTGCCTCTAATAAAAGAAGAGGCATTATTTAGAGCTTGAAGTGTCGTTTGTCTTTTACTATCATCTAATACCGTAAAATAGACTTTAGCATAACTTAAATCTGTTGTAGTATCAACGTCTGTTATGGTTACAAATCTTATATCTTCATCTTTTATTTCGGTCATTAGAATCATACTTATTTCTTCTTGAAAGGCATGATTTAGTCTTTCTATTTTTATATTCTTTGCCACGTAAGATACCTCCTTTATTTAGTAGAAAGTACTTTATTATCTTTTTACTTCAACAAGATCATAAACTTCAATTATATCTTTTTCTTTGTAATCTTGACAGTTTTCTAAAGTAATTCCACAATCCATATCTTTTTTAACTTCTTTTACTTGATCTTTTTCATGTTGAAGAGACTTTATACTTCCGTTATATACAACAACATTATCTCTTATTATTCTGGCTTTTTGATTGTGATTAATAGTACCACTCATAACATGGCAACCAGCAATTAAACCAACTTTAGAGAATTTAAATATTTGTCTTACTTCAAGTGTTCCTGTAACTTTTTCTTCGTATTCAGGATCTAGCATACCCTTCATAGCAGCTTCCATATCTTCAACTACTTTGTAGATAATATCATAAGTTTTAATGGAAATGCCGTATTGTTTAGCAGTGTCCATAGTTTTGTTATTTCCACGAACATTGAAGCCAATAATAAGAGCGTTAGAAGCACGAGCTAGGACAACATCGCTTTCAGTTATAGCACCTACAGCACCTCTTATAACACTAACCTTTACTCCTTCTACATCTATCTTTTCTAGAGAGTTTTTAACAGCTTCCAAACTACCATTTACATCAGCTTTTAAGATAACATTTATTTCTTTAACACCTGTTTGGATTCTGCCAAATAGGTCTTCTAAACTCATACCACTAAAGTTACTATCTTGTTCTTTATTACGTAGTTTTCTCTCCTCAGCGATTTGTTTAGCTTGCTTTTCTGATTCAAAAGCCATGAACTTATCACCAGCACTAGGTACTTCTGAAATACCTGTTACTTCTACTGGAGTTGATGGTTTAGCTTCAACAATATTTTGACCTAAATCATTCTTTAAAGTTCTTACCTTACCAAATGATGTTCCAATAACAATTGGGTCTCCTAAACGTAGAGTACCATTTTGAATTAATAGTGTTACAACAGATCCTACTTTGCTATCTTTTTTAGATTCAATTACAGCACCGGTTGCGTAACGTGATGGATTAGCTTTATATTCATTCATTTCAGCGACTAAAAGAATATTTTCTAATAATTCATCTATTCCTTCACCTGTTGCAGCTGAGATTCTATTAACAATTGTATCTCCGCCCCATTCTTCTGGAGTTAAGCCGTTTTCTACTAAACCTGATAATACACGGTCAACATTAGCTTCTGGCTTATCAATTTTATTAATTGCTACAATGATTGGAACATGAGCAGCTTTAGCATGATCAATTGCTTCTTTTGTTTGGGGCATTACACCATCGTCTGCTGCTACAATAATAATAACAATATCAGTAATAGATGCCCCTCTAGCACGCATTTCAGTAAAAGCAGCGTGACCTGGAGTATCAATAAAAGTAATATTTTTATCTTTATATTTAACAGAATAAGCACCTATAGCTTGAGTAATTCCACCAGCCTCACCACTAGCAACATTACTTTTTCTAATATAGTCAAGTAGTGTTGTTTTACCATGGTCAACGTGACCCATGATTGTTACAACTGGAGGACGAGTAACTAAATCTTCTTCCTTATCTTCAATTTCAAAATTTTCAAAGTTAGAAATATCTATAGTTTCCGCTTTCTTTAAAATCTTATCATATTCAGAAGTAACAACTTCAGCACTATCATAATCAATAGTTTGATTTAAGGAAGCCATAACTCCTAAACCCATTAGTTTTTTTACTATTTCAATAGGTGCTACTTCTAGTAAATTAGCTAAATCAGTTACTGTCATACCTTGAGTGTATAAAATAGTATTCTTATCTTGTTCAGCTTCATTACTTTGTAATTTTTCACGATGCTTATATATTTTCTTTCTTTCCTTTAAAAAGTCTTTTTTATTTTCAGTCTTTTTAGCTGTTTTATTAGGTTTAACTTTTTCAAATGTTGTTTCATTATCTAAGTCAAACTTAGTATTCATGGCTAGCATTTCAGCTTTATCATCAATATCATCTTCAAGTTCTTTATCTGAATCTATATCTAAATCACCTGTAATATAGTCCTCAGCATCTTGAAGTTCATTATCAAGTAATATTATGTCTGTTTCACTTAATGTGGAATTTTCATCTTCATATTTTATTCCAATTTTATCACATAAGGCCTTAATTTCATCTGTGGTTTTGCCTACGTCTAATGCATAATCCTCTATAGTCATCATAAAGATTCACCTCACCTTTCTATAATTGCTTTTATTTGTTCATATACACTATCCTCTATTTCACATTCTAGTTTTTTTTCTAAAAGTTTTGATTTAATAGCTTTATCTAAAACATTTATATCTTTCTTAATATATGCTCCGCGCCCATTTATTTTTCCTGTTTCGTCAACTATTACATTTCCTTCCTTAGTTCTTACTATACGTAGTAATTCTTTTTTAGGTAATTGTTCTTTAGTTATAACGCAAGTTCTTAAAGGAATTTTTTTAACTTTCATATTAATTCCTATCTAAAATTAATTCCAGCTTCACGAGCTTGTTCTGTTGTTTTAATATCAATTTTATAATGAGTTAATTTGCTTGCTAACTTAGCGTTTTGTCCTTTTTTACCTATAGCTAAAGAGAAGTTTTCTCCATCAGCAATTACCATTGCTTCTTGTTTTTTAGGATCTGTTATAGCTACTGTTAAGTCTTTGGCTGGTGATAGGGCATTTTCTATAAATACAGCAGGATCTTTGTCATATTTAACTACATCTAGTTTTTCACCATGTAATTCATTAATTATACGAGCAATACGGCTTCCTTTTTCACCAATGCATGCTCCAATTGGATCAATGTTTGGTTTTTCTGAGTATACAGCTACTTTACTTCTGTTACCTGGTTCTCTAGCAACGCTATATATTATGACAGTTCCATCATTAATTTCAGGTATTTCTAGTTCAAATAGTCTTTTTACAAAACCATAATGACTGCGGCTTAGTAATATTAATAAATTTTTACCAGTATTATCTACTTTTGATACATATACTCTAATTTGTGAACCCATTTCAATTTTTTCACCTGGTATAATATCTTTTTTAGGTAAAATACCATTTGTTCTACCTAAATCAATAAAATAATTATCAGTATCTTCAAGAGCAACAGTTCCAACTAACATTTCATCTTGTTTATCACCAAACTCTTCAACAATACTATTTCTTTCAGCTTCTCTTATTTTTTGGACTACTACTTGTTTAGCAGTAGATGCTGCTACACGACCAAAGTCTTTAGGTGTTACTTCATTATCTATAGTGTCACCTATTTCTAAAGTCTTGTCTAACTTTTTAGCATCACTAAGTTTAATTTCTGTTTCAGGATTAAAGAATGAAGGTGTTTCTTCAACTTTTTCTTCTCCGTCTTCAGTATTTTCTTCTTCAATATCCTCTTCTTCATCTTCATCTTCATCTGTATAATGTTCAAATAAATAGTCTTCGTATTCTTCTTTAGTCATTTTATCATCTGGTACAACAGTAAGATATGAATATACTTTTATTTCACCAGTTGCACGATCAAATAGTACTTTAACATTAGTTTTAGAATTAAAATTTTTCTTATAAGCAGATGTTAGAGCTAATTCCATAGCATCATATACTACTTCAGGATCAATATTTTTTTCTTTAACAATGTTATCTAAGGCTTTTTTAAATTCTTTTCCGTTCATTTTTATTCTCCTTTCGTTTTTGAATAAATATCAAGCTCATCTACATCGCCTAATACTTCCTTATTCTCATCCATAATTTTGTTTATTATTCTTGAGGCAGCAGTAATCTTATTTAAGTCTATAACCTCTGTACTATCAAGAACAATATTAAATATTTGTTTGCCCTCTTCTTCTCCTATAAAGGCATCATCAACAAATACATTTAGTTCCTTAATCTTATCGTTTACAAGACTTGCAACTTCTTCCCTCATAAGCACCTCCTATAAATAATAAGAGTGGGATTTTTATTGTCCCACTCCTTTCTTCCAATATTATAACATATATTTTTTATTTTACAAGAAAATTATTTAATAGTTACTGATTAAAAAGATAGATATAATAAGCTAGAAAAATTGCTAACATTATTAAGCCTTCCTTTTTAGATATCGTCTTCTCACTTTTAGCAAATAAATATAGACTTAGTGATGATAAAAAGACAGTTAAAATATCAATTATAGAAAAACTTTTTAAAGCAATGTCACCATATAATGCTACTGGTAGTCCTAAAACAATACAAATGTTAAAAATATTAGTACCAATTATATTACCGATAGTCATATCAAATTCACCTTTTTTGGCACTGGTGATAGTTAACATTAGTTCTGGTAGAGATGTACCTATAACAATAATTGTCATAGTAATTATCTTTTCACTTATACCAATTATTTTAGCTAATTTAGTGGCATTAGTAACAATTATTTCACTACTAATTACAACCATTATAATAGATAATACCAATATTATTAAGGCTATTAAAATATTATCATATTTTGCTTCTACTTTTTCTTCTAAATCATCTTTATTTCTTTTTCTAAACAGTTGAATAAGATAAGCAACAAACATAGTAAATAGTAGAATCAAAGTAATACCATCGGCTCTTGAAAAAATGTTATTACTATTTTTATTAAATAAACTATCTAACATCAGTACACAAAATGAAGTTGTTACTAATAGTAATATAGGCAGTTCTTTTTTGATGGTATTATGCTTTATCCTGATAGGTTTTGTTAAGGCCGCTAACCCTATTATTAAAAAAACATTAACTATACAACTACCAATAACATTGGCAAAAGCCATAGTACCATTTTTAGCTAGAACACTATTAAAAGATATGGCTACTTCTGGAGCACAAGTCCCAAAAGAGACAATCGTTAGAGCAATTAACATTTTAGGTACTTTGCATTTTATAGCTATGGATGAGGCACTTTCAACCAATATATCACTAGCTTTTATTATAGCAATAAAACCAATCAATAGAAAAATAAACTCTAACATAACATCACCTTATATTATTATAACCAGAATATTTATTACATAAAAGTGGTAAAATAAATACTTGACAGTTTTAATAATAATTATTTTACGTATTACTATTTACATGCTATACTTTGCTTGGAGATGATGAAAACAAATGAAAAAAGTATTATCAATTATTATAAGTATTGTATTTACTATTTCCTTATTCTTAGCAGCATTCTTTATAAGTATACAACAAAAAATAAGTATTTTTCCAGAAGTTAAGGCTTTTAATGGTGAAGTTTCTATTGATGATATTAAGGATGTAAACTTTGATAGTTTAAAGGATATATTAAAGGATGAAATAGTTAAGGAAGGTTACTCTTCTGAAATTGTTGATTATATTTTTGAAGACGAAAGAACTGTTCAATACTTTGATACTTATAAAGATGAATATATTGGTTATTTAATGGGTAATGGTGAAGTACCAGAAGTAGATACCGATTTAGTAAGTGATATTTTAAATGACAATATAAAAAGATATAATGAGAATAATCCTAATGATGTAATTTCGATAGATGTAGATAAAATTACAAATGAGGTTAATGGTGCTATTAAATCTGTTACAGAAGTTGTTGATAATACACCACAAGTTAGGAGTATTTTAGACTTTTTATTCAATGTTAATTATCAAAGGTATGCTATTTATGTATGCTTAATATCAATTATTGTACTAATTATTCTTAGTGGATTAAAGGCTTTAAAATATATGGGAATTAGTTTTATAATTAATGCTGTAATTAATATAATCATTTTATTGGTATTAAAACTTAGCCCTATTAGTTCTATTCAAGATGTTTTAAGTAATCTATATAATGGTGTAGTTACATATTATATTAGATTTACTATTATATACTTAATAGTTGGTATTATAGCTATTATATTAGGAGTAAATACTAATAAAGAAAAAGGCTTGTAAGAGCCTTTTTATTTGACTAAAATTATTTATTTTGAGCTAGATTAGTATCAGATGCCTTTAAAGTATCATATTCTTCTTTAGTAATAAAATTAGGTATTATTATCGAGTCACCCATAACTACATCAGCACCGTTGATATCTTTAGTAATAGTATCAGGATTTAATCTTTTTAATGTTTCTCTAGTAGTTTCATGTTCATCTGCTATTTGTGTTAGAGTTGTATTTTCTTCATATGGAATTTCTTCGGTATAGTATTTAAGATCTTTTTCATCAATTATGTAAGGAATATCTATATATCTACCAATAATTAATTTGTCTCCACTCATTACATTTGCTAGTTTTATTTCTTCAATTAAAGTATTTGATTCAATAGAAAATTTAGATAAAGTATCACCTTCTACTATTCTATGAATTCTACTTAACACTACCTTACCAGAAAATTTCTCAGCTCTTGAATCTTGAACAAGTAGTTCTTTGTCTTCCTCTTCGGAAACAGGTTCCATAACGGCTGAATATGATGTTTTTTCCTCTACTGGCTCAGCTTGTGAATGTGGTTTAGCAGTTAGTGTACCGGCAAGTCCTATCGCCACAATCATAGTACCGGCTATAGCTTTTCTTGCCAAAAGCCACTTTCTATTAGGAGATGAAGTTGTCATCTTAGCTATAGTACTATCTGAGACCTGTAATTTGGGTTTTGATGATTGTTTAGGAGTATTTTCTTGTGGTGGTAAAGGATCCAAGTAATAATTTTCGTTTGGGATTGGTTTACGAGCATCTTTTAGGGCTCTATAGTATGATAATAAATCCTCATTGTCAGATATTGGAGAGGTGGTACTTGAAGGTTGAATTATTTCAGTATCTTCAACATACGCATTAATAATCCTCAGTTTTCGCTCTCTTTCAGCATATTCAGAGTCGTACCTACTTCTTGTTGCTTTATTTAGTAAAACTTCTCTTGATTTAGCTATTCTATTTATAATATCTTGATTGTCAACAGATGTATTTTTATATCTATTTGACATATTATTGATAGCAGTTTCTATTTCCTCAGTTGAAGCATTTTTAGCTATACCAAGAAAGCTATAATAGTTAAAAAAATCACTCATTGTAACATCACCTTATTTTGTTAGTTTCCGTCTTGATTATAACATATAATATTTAATTTGTAAATATGGCTTTACACATAGTATTGTAAAGTATTTGCATATAATAAAAGATATTTAAAAAATACCAAAAAAAGTATTAGGCTTCGCCCAATACTTTATACCCACTTTCCCTCTAGTACGACTTCGGTAAGATGACTATCGGTATAGTCACAGTCTTCGACTATACAATATATAGTTTATAGCTTTACACTTTGTTTACATTTAGGCTATTCGGAAAGCCGGCGAAACACCGTCTGCATGATAAGCAGAATTGTTATACCAAGCACCAGTACTAAACACACTACAGAAATAGTTATTAATATCGGAATAAGCCGCGCGGAGCCACCACCACTTATTTGATCCATTTAGCTGTTTAATAGCTCCAGAGTAATTACTCGTTGTTACACCCTGGGCTGAGTAATAATCTAACTGTCTTGTAGCACTATAGGCTGTTCCTCCGTTGACTCCATATACTTCTTTCGGCTCTAATAAATATAACTTATCTGTTGATGTAAAGTTAGCTGAAGCATCTTTACCATGTCCTGATACTACTTTGGTATCTATTATGGCACTTTGTAAATCTGCTGGTAAAGCATTATATATATCTGTACTTAAATAACTTCTCATACTACTTGCTGGCCAACCGCCTACATTTGTATTAGTAGAATTCATAACATGCGTTGTAATTATATCTGAAAACTCTAATACGAAACCACAAGCTGTTTGTGAAAAACCTTCTTGGCTACATTCTGCTGGTGTTGAAGTATTAGCTATTCTTACTGTATGTTTTCCTAGACTTCCTAAGTCTACTTCTTTGGTATCCCCAACATTATATTTTCCAGAATAGTTTCCGCTCTTTGCGGCAGCTGCTATTGTTGCCCAATCATCATTCGCAAAGCTTACTGGATTAACGTCTACTGTACCATTATTTCCGGCATAACTTGAATCATCTACACATAAACCGGTTATAGTTTTTACTGGTGTTACTTCTGTACACGTATAAGTTCCAAGATTAGTCTTAGAACAATTTAAGTTACCATTATCAAGTGTTAATTCTACTTTTTTCTTATCATCACTCGATAAATCCATTTTAACATTACCTTTTTTTAGGTTATCTGAAGTCATACTTCCATTATCTATTAAGCCATGAGTTCCATCACTTAAACTAACATAAAAAGTTGTGGTTCTTTTCGGTTCTCCATTGTTATCTGTTACTGTTTCAACATGAACTCTTACATAACCATTTACATCTCTATTTCCCCATGATGACTTTCCGCCTTGATCTACTAATACTGGTAGTGCTGTTCTAGCTGATTCAGTTGTATTAATCAAAATATAATAATCGCCATCATCTACAGCTGATGCGACTGTTCCTTCACATGTTAAAGTATCAGCTGTCCATAATGTCTTAGCCGCATTTGCATAAGACTTAGCAATATCTACAAATGTATCCTTTCTAGAGTTTTCAATTACTCTACTTATTGATGGAATTGCCACCACCATTAAAATACCCATAATAACAATTACGGCTAAAAGTTCTACCAAGGTAAAACCTTTTTTATTAATTCTTCTCATATACACCTCTCTCTATTATGTATAAAGTATATCCCTCTGCCCCAACTTTTGTCAACAACTGGGGAGTGTAATATTTTTAGACTGTAGTGGTAAGCTTAAAGTAGACAATTATTTGATATAATTGATATCTTTGAATTGAATTGATGTTAAATAATTAAGAACATATTATGCAACCAGAATAAGTCCTCCCCTGATTTTAGATCTTGGCTGGCAGATTATCTTTTATTATATTAAAGAAGTATTTATTTTTCTCTTAACGTCATCGTTTCTTTATTTCTCACCCACATAGCGGGTGGTTTTATTATATTTCTATCCTGAAACATAATAAAAGCCAATGCATGTTACATTGACTTTTTTATATAGTTATTACTTATTATTAATTACTTAGTTAATGTTTTTGTCTTGTTTCTGTCATTAGCTTTTCTAATGAGACATTCATCTTTGGTAATAAAGTCTGGTACTATTAATGAATCAGTTGCTACTACGTATTGTGTACCATCCCATTTAGCAGCCTCAGGATTTAATTTGCAAATTGTTTCGGCCTCGGTTTCAAAGCTTTCAGCATATTGTTCCAAATCCTCTCCTTGGTATGTTTCAACCTTAGTATAATAAGGTAAATCTTCTGGAGCAATTATATATGGAATAAAAATTTTTGTTCCTAAAACAACATTATTGCTAGTGATTCCATTATAGTTTTTTATTTCCTCCATTAATGTGTTTGATTCTGCGGAAAACTTAGATAAGCTATCATTGGCTTCAACTGTATGGACACGAAGTAAAAGTATATCTTTTTCAAAAGTTGGTAAAGTTACTTCTATTGCTTCTTCTGTTGCTTCTGGTACTTCTGTATATTCTGTTTGAGTAGTATAAGAAGTTGTTTCTGAAACTACTTGTTCTTCATTAGTTCTATTTCTTGTTGATCCTACAAAAAGCGAAGTGGCAATACCAGTACTAGCAATAAAAAGAAGTACTTTTTTATTTCTTAAAACATACTTTCTTAAATTATCATGTGGTCTAATAGCTAACTTTTGTAGTTCCTTTAAGAAGTAATCTGATACAGATAATTTATTAGCACGTTTTGGCTGACTTTTTTTACCATTAGTTGATTTTCTTTCTCGTCTTCTAGCACTTATAGCACGTAATTTTTCTTCATCAAACTCATTAAAACTATATTGTTCTTTTGCAGGAGATGATTTTTGTTCTTGCTTATTAGGTGCTTTGGTTTGAGTTTGATTAGGTGTTGTTTGTTTAGCTTTTGGCCAAACACTGCTATAATCTTCATGACCTCCAGTTATTTTAGTGTCTTCAATATATATGTCAATTTGTTTTTGTCTACTTTTGTATTTATCATACTTAACGTTATATTCTTGTCTTTTGGTATTGTCAAGTAATGTTTCCTTAGCTTCTTGAATTAATAAGAATTTCATAGAAGAAACTGTCTTAACTTCAACGCTACTATTAACGTTCATATCTGGATGATATTTTTTTGCGGCGGTTCTATAGGCTTTTCTAATTTCATTAGCAGAAGCATTTCTGGAAACACCAAGTAATCTATAATAATCTACAAATGGTTTTGTCATGTAGATATCCCCCCTTTTTACTTGCGGTATGATTATAACATAAAATCTTTATTTTGTAAAGAAAAACTGTTTTTATATAAATTTAACCTAATTAAAATTTTTCCATACTTTAAGAATTCCGTCTTTATTTTCATATATTCCAAGAAGACAATTACTCCTATTTAGAAAAATAACTTTATCAGTAATATTGTATGTATTTGTAAGTTTTTCACCATGTTTTATTCTTTTTTCTAAAACTTCATCAGCTATTAATACTGGATAGTCTAAAGCCTCCTCTATTTTATATATATGATATTTGCCAGACTTTAATTCTTCTAAAGTTGATGACATTTCTAGAGTAAACTTGCCCTGCTTAGTTCTGGTTAAATTACTCATAGTAGCAAAATTATCAATCGATTTAGCAATGTCACGAATTAGGCTTCTGATATAACAACCTTTTGATACTAAGCACTTAAAAGTAAAGTATGGTAAATTTTTATTAAGTAAAGATATTTCTTTTATTCTTACCTCTTTTTTAGGAAGAGTGACTTTTTCATTGTTTCTGGCATAATCATATAATTTTTTACCATTAACTTTTATAGCTGAATATATGGGTACTTCTTGATAGTAAGTTTTTTCAAATGATTGAATTAGTGTTTTCATATCTATATCATTTGAATATTCTTTAGTCTGTAGTATGTTACCTGTTATGTCTAAAGTATCAGTATCTTCACCTAAAATAGCTTCCGCTACATATTCTTTGTAGCTAGCAGTTAAAAGTTCTACTACTTTAGTGGCTTGACCAATAGTTACAACTAAGACACCTGTTGCGATGGGATCTAGTGTACCAGTATGGCCTATCTTTTTAATACCAAAGAGATGACTAATTTCATTGACAACATCAAAAGAAGTTAAATTCTTAGGTTTATTTATTACTAAGATACCACTAAATTTAGTCAAATACTCTTCTAAGGTATAATTATTTTCATAGATAATTTTTGAAATAAATGGGCCAACATATCTAATATGCCATGGTTCATACTGGTAACCAGTTATAGGTTCTTTATCTTTAGGATAACGTAAAATAAAGCCAAAATCTTTTAGGTTTTCATGAACTTTTTCATATAGGGCTTGATATAGTTTAGGATTAGTCTTTTCTTCTAACATTTTTCCATCTACAATAAGAGATAAGTCTATTGCTAGACCAGTATGATGTTCACTCATTCCTGGTAGAGCTACATATTTTGTTACATATTCTTTACCATTACTATTTAAAAAATCATTATATATTTTTTCTTGATCAGCAATGCTTCGGTAGGAAGAATCTATTGCTATATGGATATTTTCTGTTAGTAAGTAAGCTTGTAAGGCTTTAAAAGCCTTAAATGTTTTTTCTTCAACTTCAACATCTTTATTATCTTGATCTTTAGTAGTAATCAGTTTGACTTTATTTAAATAGTTAGCTTTTATTTTATTATTTTTATTTACTAAAATGGTATAATTCATAATTTCAACCCTTTATTAAATATTATATTTAGACATTAAAGGAAAGATTTATTTCTTTCCTTTGTCTTTAGAATAGTGATAATTGATTTGAATCTGGAAGATCTTTTAAGATACCCATTTCTTTCATTTTATCAATTAAAGTTTGTGATACTTTGCCTCTTCTTTGAACATCTTCAATACTTATAAATGGGCCATTTTTTCTTTCTCTTACGATGTTTTGGGCTACTGTATCACCTAGTCCTTCTATGGAGTTAAATGGTGGATATATTTCAGTTTCATTTTTAGCTACCCAGACAGTTGCTTCACTTTGATATAAATCAATTGGTAAGAACTTTATACCTCTAGCAGTAGCTTCTAAGGCAATCTTTAGACTTTCAGCTTGACCATTTTCTTTATTGGTAGCTTCAAAACCTTTGGTTTGAATATCTTCAAGATGAGCTTTAATAGAATCATATCCTTCAATCATACTAATAACATCAACGTCTGTTGCCTTTGATGAATACCAAGAAGCATAGAAGTATACTGGCATGTGAACTTTATACCAAGCAATTCTAAAAGCACTTGTAACATAAGCCGCTGCATGGGCTTTAGGGAACATGTACTTTATTTTAGCACAGGAGTTAATAAACCATTCTGGAATATTGGCCTCTTGCATAGTAGCAACGTGACTTTTCCAAGTTTCTGGATCCTTTGATGCTTTTCCTTTACGAACAAACTCCATGATTTTAAAGGCTTTAATAGGTACTACACCATGATACATTAAATAAACCATAATATCATCACGACAGCCAATTGTTTCTTTAAATGGAACAATATTTTTTTGAATCAATTCTTGGGCATTACCTAGCCAAACATCAGTACCATGAGAAAGACCTGATATTTTAATAAGTTCGCCAAAGGTTGTTGGCTTGGTATCTTCAACTAATTTTATAGTAAAGGGAGTTCCAAACTCTGGTATACCAAGAGTTCCAGTATTACACATAATTTGCTCTGTTGTTACGCCTAGGGCTTTAGTTGAGGTAAAAATACTCATAGTAGCTTTATCATCTAATGGAACTTTCATAATATCTGTTCCAGACTGAAGCTGAATTAAACGTAACTGAGTTGGATCAGAGTGTCCTAGGATATCTAGCTTTAATAAGCACTGATCAATTGAGTGGTAATCAAAGTGCGTTGTTCGCCACTCGGCAGTTGCATCTTCAGCTGGGAATTGGTATGGGGTAAAATCATAGACTTCTTTATAATCTGGAACAACAACGATTCCACCTGGATGCTGACCAGTTGTTCTTTTTACTCCCGTACAACCGATTGCTAAACGCTCAACTTCAGCTGTACGCATATCCCCTAATTCTTTGTCTTCACAGTAGCCTTTTACATATCCAAAAGCGGTTTTATCAGCAACTGTACCAATGGTACCTGCTCTAAAAACATTGTCTTCACCAAATAGTACTTTGGTATAAGCATGGGCACTGGCTTGATTTAAATCTGAGAAGTTAAGATCAATATCAGGAACTTTATCGGCATTAAATCCTAAGAAAGTAGCGAAAGGCATGTCTTGGCCATCTTTTATTAGAGGAATATTACAGTGAGGACACATCTTATCTGGTAAGTCGAAGCCAGATGAATATTCAGCTCCGTATGATTTACCATTTTCATCTTCAAAAATACTTATTTTACATTGTGGGCAACGATAATGAGCTGATAAAGGATTTACCTCTGTTATTCCCATCATAGTTGCGACAAAGCTAGAACCAACAGATCCTCTGGAACCAACTAAGTACCCCTCATCGTTAGAGTGTTTTACTAAACGTTGGGCTATCAAATAGATGGGGTCGAACCCTCCTCCGATTATTCCACCAAGAGCTTTTTTCACAGCCTTGGCTAATGATGCTTCATCAAGTTCTTCTTCACTTGTCTTTTTTATGTAATCACTTACTAATTCTTTTACATTATCAAAACCGGAAATAATTATATCATGAGTTTCTTTATAAGCTTGTTTTAGGAACTCTTCTTCTGGAAGATTTTTATCTTTTAGATTTTCTTTAACTGTTTTTAGAACTATATCTCCATATAATTCAGTAGCAATACGTTCTTCTATAGAATAAGGTAGTGGTTCACCATACCAGTCCTTAGCTTTAGTATATACTAAGTCAGTAACAACTCTTGGACAGTCTAGGTACGATTTACCATCATCACTTTTAATTCTTGGGGAGAAAGGAATACCTCCTGTATCAGGTATTACTTCAACTATTTCAATCATATCAGCTATTTTATTAGTGTTTTCAACAACTATTTTATAGGCTAAATCTTCTCCTAAAAATTTAAAGTCATCTAGCATTTCATTAGTTGTTCGTAAATGATTGGAAGGAATAGACTTAATTCCTGACTTAGCTAGTGGATGTCTACCACCGCCTGGTACTTTCTGATTAACAATAATTTCTCTAAAGATTTTGTCATCTCTTTTTATATGATGAACATCACCTGTTGCGACAATTATTTTACCAGCTTCTTCAGTTACTCTAATTATTTTTTCTAAGTGGGCCGCTAATTCAACTTCTGTTGAAAAATCGCCTGTTTGAATTAGATGGTTATAACATTCTAGTGGTTGAACCTCAACATAATCGTAAAATCTTATTACATTTGATAATTCGTCCTCACTTTTAGATTTTCCTTCTGTAAATACTTCACTTTCATAGCAACCACTACCAATAAGTAGACCTTCACGATGTTCTTCTATTACACTTCTAAGTATACGTGGTGTTTTGTATAGATAGGTAGTATTAGCAAGAGACACAAGCTTAAAAAGATTTTTTAGACCAACTTTATTTCTTACTAGGATATTTACATGATGAGCACGTCCATATTTATGTATTTCATCTTTAGATACGAGACTATCTAATTGATCCATGGTTTCAATATTACGATTAGATAATTTTTTTAACATTTTATGAAAAACTAAGGCTGTTCCTTCAGCATCATAATCACCACGGTGATGAGCTGATTCATCCCAAGGAACTTCATATCTTTTAACCAAAGCTGATAGTGAGTGACGAGCATAGGTATTATCCATAGTACGGGATAACTCTAGAGTATCAATTACAGGATTAGTAAATGTACCTAGGTTGTACTTTTTGTAGGCCATTTCGAGGAAGGAAACATCAAATTTAGCATTGTGGGCTACCATTGGAAGATTGCCAAACCAAGTGATAAATCTTTTAACAGCATTTTCTTCGTTGTCTTTGCCTTCTAACATTTCATCAGTGATATTAGTAACATCAATTATCTTTTGAGGTAGTTTTCTGCCAGGATTAATTAATTCATCATAGCGTTCTATAATAACGCCATCTTTTATTTTTACAGCACCAATTTCAATAATAGAGTCCGCACCACCGGCATTAAAACCAGTTGTTTCAAAGTCGAAAACAACATACGTTTGATCTAACATAACTTCTTTATTAGGTCTTAGAACAATATTAACACTATCATCAATCATAGTTAGTTCTGTTCCATAAATAGCTTTGAAAGGTTCTTCCCCTTCTTTCAAACCTTTATTATAACCAGTTACTAGATTAAAAACATGAGGGAAAGCTTGAACACCATTGTGATCAGTAATAGCAATAGCTTTGTGATGCCACTTCATAGCTTGCTTTACAAGAGCTTCTTCATTAGCGATACCATCCATCTGACTCATAACAGTATGGCAATGAAGTTCTACTCTTTTAACTTCAGCATCATCTTTTATTTCATTATCGGCTTTTTCTATTTTAATAATATCCCTAGCATTTAGTACTAGTTCTTTAGCAAACTGATCATTTTTGGTATAACCTCTTATTTTATACCAATTACCAGTTTTTAATTCTTTACATAGCCTGCTATATTCCTCATTATCACGAACAAATACTTTACAATATATACTGTCAGAATAATCAGTTATTTTTAATGTGATAATTTTGAAATCAGTTTTAGACGATTCAAAATAGTCTGTACCAAAGACGAATCCTTCCACAACAACATTATTGTCTTCACCTAATAAAGTTTTAATTTTAATAGGGTCTTCCTTTATACCTCTACCTATTATACTATTAGGATCTTTTGGTTCTCTATGATATTGTTTTTCTTTAGGTTTTTCATCTTTTATTTCTTCTTTTTCTTTTTTAGGTACTTGATTTGTAGTTACTTCTAAATCATGTTTTATTTCTTCTAATATATTACTTTCATGACGCATAATAACTTCAATATTAAATTTATAACCTAACATCTTATAAAAAGTATTAATCTTCTCTAAGCAAGAAGTTAATTTTTCTTGTTCTACTTCATTTGTTGCTACTAAAACTAAAAAGTCATCTTCTAGTCGTAGGCATTCTTCATAGACTCCTATTATTTTTAAATCATCTTTTAATTGTTTTAAAATATAGGGATAATAACTAAGATAAGTATTTAAATCTATATTAGAAATATCAAATATAAATTCTATTTCTTTAGCATTTTGATCTAATAAGTATTTTTTTTCTTGTAATTCTTCATATATTTCAAGAGGAATTGGTGTTTCTTTTTCAATAAATACATGCCAAGCTCCAGAATGAGAATTAACTTTTATTTTAGTTATTTTGGCATCAGAAAAATATTGATAATGCTCTTTATCAATATTTATTCTAGTAATTAATTTTTGGATATTTTCATCCATACTTACCCCCTACTTCCCACTTATATTATATTAATTCTAAATATTCTTCCTTAATCATATATCTTCTATGTCTAATACAAAAATCAATAAATTCTTCTAAATTATAACCTATTAGTTGTTTTTCATATGGATATTTATTTAAGTCAAAGGCTATTTTATCACGTAACATATATTTTGACATTTCTTCTTTTGGTATTCCTAAATACATTAACCAATAAGGGTATATTTGTCTTTTTATGTATGCTAGATTATCATTACCCATAAAGTAGTGACTATTATTAGTTAGAGATGTTGCTAATTCATTAAGAATAGCCATTTCTGTTATAGCATCAGCAATTATTTTATCTTTACCTTCATAACTTTTTAGGACGTTTTGGGTAATATTCATAATAATTTCAACAATAATTTTATAAAAATTTTGTTTAGTTATTTTTTTACCTAAAATTAGACTTATCTGATCATTATTTTTAGTACTTTCTAGAACATCAAACTCTTCTTCAACTAAGAAGATAGTATATTCTTGATTATTATTTTTTAGGATTTCTTGTAAATAGGTACTTAATTTTTTATCCCATAGTTTTAAAAGCTCTAAGCGATATTTTTCAGTTTCTTTTTTTAGTTTTTGATACTCTTTTGTTTCTAAGACTAGATTGTAGATAGTATCATCATCAGGAATATAATTTTTAATATCTTTTAACATTATATTTTTATCTTTATAAGCATTATTATATTCGTTTTTATAATTAACCCATAGTTTTTGTTTTAACTTTTGTATAGCTTCAGAAATAGATGGTCTAAACAATAAATTCCAAATTAAAATATAGTCATTTACAATAAACTTTATATTCACTTTTACACTTCCTAACTATATTGGTGAAAAGTTCAAGAGAAAAACTATTTTATTATTTAAATATTCATCTTAAACTTTTGTAACTCTTTTTAATAGCTATTATTCTAGCTGAAAGAAAAATATTCGTCAATAATAATTTAATTATCTAAGATAGTTTTGCCATATATAATAGGCTGATATAGCTAGTACACCAAGTACTAATATAACTAAAAATATTTTTAAGATAATAGGCATAGGTTTTTTTTGAAATTCTGTATCTAATTCAAAGTCTTCAGCTGATAAGTCCATACTTCTTGTGTAGAAGTCAGTATCAGCTTGAGGTAATTTTTCTTGATCTTGATTATTTTGATCGTTATTTTTAGAAGCATTTTTAATTTCTTCTAACTGATTCTTATCTAGTATTTCTCTTGATAGTTCTAGTTTTTCATCTTTTGGAATTTCAGAAGTCTTTATGTCGGATTCATCAGTAGATGTTGTTGATACTTTATCCAGTATACTAGTTGCCATTAGATCACTTAATAAATTAACACTAGTAGCTTGATCTATTTCCCCAGCTAGAGTCTTGGAAGTTATAGTATCAATTAATTCACGTAAATTCTCTTCTTCTTTACTTAGTATTCTATTTTGACGTTCTTTTCTATATTTTTCTAATTCTTCTTTATTTAAACTAGTTATAATATTATAGCTATTATCTTTTAGTTTTCTTTTTTCTTCTTCTTTCTCATCAGTATCTTTACGAGCTTTTCTAGCTTCTTCTAATACTTTATTTACATCATATATTCTATTTTCTCTATTTTGATATAGAAAGTTAAAATCATCTAATTCTTTTTTTACTTTGGGAATTGGTTCAATATTTTTAAATTCCTTAACTTGATGATAACCCTCTCTAGTGTTAGTGTTTCGTGTTGCGGTAGTTAAATCGATGGCATTCGCGTTAGTTACATCTGTAATATTAGTATAGCGAGTATTATTTCCTAAATTTTCATATAATTCCTTATTTCGATCAGAACGGCTATAAACCTTCTCATTAATATTATTGTAGCGATCCATTCTTGCTGGCACACCAATCACCTTCTTACTATGTTAAGTTTACCATAAGTAGTAGAAAAACAAAAGTAGGTAAATTAATCTTTACGTAAAAGTTTTTATTGTATATAATTATTTATGGAGGGATATAAAATGAAAGTTAAAGTTAACGAAGATGCTTGCATTGGTTGTGGAGCTTGTGTTGCAATATGCGAGAAGGTTTTTGCATTCAATGATGAAGGCGTTTCAGTTGTAAAAGTTGATAAAGTTGAAAAAGAGGAAGAAGAAGCTGTTCAAGAAGCTATTAATTCTTGCCCTACAGGAGCTATTTCAAAAGAATAATTTTGGTTATTCTTTTTTAGTTTTATATTATTATGAGTACTAATAGATGTCCTAAGTGTGGAAAAATTAAAAAAAGTAATTATTGTATCTTTTGCGGTTATATGGATAATGGTAATATGATTGATCCTAATAAACCTAAAGAACCTTTAGATATTGAGATTTATTTAGGAGAAAGGTATGAAAAGATTAATCGTAATACTAATGCGTTCTCTTTATTTATTTTAGGACCATTTTACTTTTTCTATAATAAATTTCCACTTATTGGATTATTACTAATATTAATAGATTATTTGGCTTGTTCCCTACTTTGTCTACTTTTTACTTCGGTTTTTATTAGGCCTATTTTTATATTTATTCTTTGGCGAATACTTTATTCTACTGTTGGTAATATGCTTTATCTAGAGCTTTGTAAATTTAGAATTAAAAAAATTAAGAATAAATATCCAGATACTTACAAGGAAGTTTTATTAAAGGAATCTGATAAAACAACTAGTCCTATTATAGTACTAGTTATCATTTTATTAGTTATAGTTGGAATGGCTTATTTTATCATAAAAAAAGGTTCGTAATGCTACGAACTTTTTATTTGGCTTCTAAGCTATAAACTTTACTTATCTCTTTTTTAGTTAAAGGACGGTATTTTCCAGATGGAAGATTTTTTAAATCGAAGAAAGCAATTTTTTCTCTTTTTAACTTTAACACTTCAAAACCAACTGCTTCAAACATTCTTTTTACTTGATGGTTTTTACCTTCGGTAATTGTTATTTGAACTATACTTGTATTAGTTGTTGGATCTGTCTTTTTTAATTTAACTCTAGGTGATTTTACAATAATTCCTTCTTCTATTTCTACGCCATCTTTTAGTTTATTTATTTGTTCACCTTTAATTAAACCTTTTAATTTAGCGACATAAACTTTTTCTATTTTGTTTTTAGGATGCATTAAGATATTAGCAAAATCACCATCATTTGTTAATAATAAAGCTCCTGTTGTATCATAGTCTAGTCTTCCTACGGGATAAATCCTAGCAGAGGAATTAATCATATCAACAACTGTTTTACGATTTTTATCATCTGAGGTAGTAGTTACAATACCACGATGTTTATTTAGAAGATAATATTCTTTTACTTCTTTTTCTAGAATTGTATTATTAACAGTAATTTGATCTTTATCAGATACTTTTACACCAAGTTCTGTTATAACTGTACCATTAACTTTTACTTTACCTGCTGTTATTAGTTCTTCTGCTTTTCTTCTTGATGCAATTCCTGACTGAGCTATTACTTTTTGTAGTCGTTCCATATTTTCACCTCTTTATTTTTTTACATATTGAATAATATATTCACCATTAAAATTCTCTTTGTTCTTCATACTCTCAAAAATGGGATAAGCTTCTTTTTCAAAGCCTTTTGGATATACACCTGATTCCACCGTTTTAACAATCTCACGATAAGTTGGCGTAGAATTAGGGAAACCTAGTTGTTGGAGAGTAAAGATGTTATGCATGTAAGCATCTGCGTTCTCATCTATTTTACCATACTTTTCAGAAAAAAGTTTTAAAAATTCTACAACTAAATCAATAGGATAGGTTTTAACTTGAACATTGTCAACATCACAAAAGGAAATGTTACCATTACTATCTATTAAAATATTGTTGCTTTTTATATCACCATAGGTTATACCAAGAGTAGCAAAATATTTTAGAATATCTCTTGTTTTAGATAAGGCTTCAATTTTTTCAGGTAGAGATAGTCCAGCTTTATAGAAAGTGGTTGAATCTAAAAATCTTGGCATTTCATAGCCTACTACACAACTACCAATACTTATTAGTGCAGTTGGTGTTGTCATATATTTAGGATGCATTTTATATAAAGCTTGAACTTTTCTAATTTTATTTGCAGGCATATCAATAGTTAGTTCTGGATTTCTTGGATCTATAAAGAATTTGTAGAGTTTCTCATCTTCTCCTAAGGTACAAATTATGGATTCGCCACCACTAGCTATTTTAGTATTATCTATACCATGATAATAATCTCTAATAGATATATTAATAGTTGGCATATCTTTTTCATTCACGTTCATATTAAAATCCCCCTTTTTATTTTCGTAATGTTTTTTGATATATAGAATTAATAGCATATTTACCATTAAAAGTAGTTGGTGTTGTCATGCTTTCAAATATTCTTTTAGCTTCAGGTGGAATGCTTCCACAAAGGTTCCCTCTTCTTAACTCTTTCATTATTTCTGATTCATATTCTCCCTTGTAATATAGACTTTTTAAAACTAAAAGATTGTGCATATAGGCATCAGCTTTAGCATCAATTGTGCCAGTTTGTTCATAATAACGCATTAATGGTGAACCTTTAGCATCAATTTTAAATTTTCTTACTTGCATATTATCTATATCACAAAATTTAACTTGTTTAGTAGCTGAATTAACTAATATATTATCAGAAGTAACATCACCATAAGTTATACCTAGGGTTTCAAAATATGTCAAAGCATCTTTAGCTTGTTTTAAAATTATGATTGATTCCTCTAAAGATAAATCTAGGCTTTCTAATGGTTGATCTTTTTCATCATAAGTCATTTCATAACCAATTATTGTGCCAGTACAAGATATAATTGATAGAGCTTGCGTTATAAATTTTACATCGTTATCATATAACCATTTAATTTTTGATACCTTGTTTTGAGGCATACTAATCATTTCACCTTTTTGATCTGTAAAAAATTTATAAAGACTTTTTTTACTTCCTGGACATATTATACCCTCTCCGCCTTTTTTTAAGGGATAACTTCTTAGAGTACAATATTCGTCTTGGGTAATGTCGATTGTTGGAACTGAAGGCATACTACTTCCTCTTTTCCTTTACATGATCTATTATATACTCACCGGTAAATGTCTCTGGAGTTGATAGAGATTCATAAATTCTTAGCCCGTTTGAAGAGAAATTCCTATTAACAAGCATTCTTGACAAAAACGTGGGTGTTTTTGCTATATGGAAATCGCTTACTGCCATTAAATTATGCATATAAGCATCACATTCTGAATCAATTTTTCCTCTTTTTTCTCTATATGTTGATAAGACAACTGGCTCCATATCAATTGGATATTGACCTAAAGAGATGTTATCCACATCACAGAAACGCATATCCATATTAGTACTATTTACAAGGATGTTTCTATGGGCAACATCACCATAAATTATATCTTTACTGCCTAGATATTCTAATATAGCTTTTGATTTTCTTAAGTACTCTATTAAATATTCTCTACTTTGTATTAGGTGAGTTGTAGCATCATTATAATAAAAATCCATAGCATAACCAATAAGACGACCATCAATAGTTATTGTAGCAGTAGGCGTTGTGATATGTTCTAGTTGTAATTCATAAAGCTTTTTTATTTTTGCAAACTTGTTATCTGACATTTCATCTATATCACTTAAAGAGTAAGGATGTCTAATAAAACTAAAATCATCTTCATTATATCCTTTTAAATAGTCTGGAACGTAGAAAATTTTATATAAAACGCTATTTGAACTAAAATTACATAGGAAAGCTTCACCATATTTTTTAGCATCAAAACGAAGAAGATTTAACATATCTCTTCTTGAAATATTTATATTGGGTAATGGTTTCATTTTTAGGCTCTCCTTCTTTTGATATATGGAGTAAGATAATTACCATTAAAGTCTTTTATATTGTGCATGCTTTCTAGTGTTTCTAGGCCTTTTTCTGTTAGACTTTGTGAGTAGTCTTCTTTAACTAGGTGATAGGCTGGTTCATGTTTATATACTCGTGGTGGTGCTATTACTCTTAAGCTCATTATGTTATGCATATAGGCATCAGCATATTCATCTAGGCCTCTAATGACGCTATAAATAGTTAGAGTAGTACCAGATCTGTCAATTTTATAATTTCCTATTTGCATATTATCAATATCACAGAATTTTACTCGACCTGTTTTTATATTGATTAAAAGATTAGAATTACTTACATCTCCGTAAATCATGTCTTGTCTTTTAAAATACTCTAAAGCTTGCATGCTTTCATCTAAGAAATGAACAGAAGCATTACGAGGTAGGCCTTCTTGATCAAAACTAAAATCATTAGGATCAAATGTTTGTTCATACCCTATTAAGACGCCATTACAGCTTAAAGTACTTAAAGGTTTAACCATATAATCAGGATCTTTTTGATAAAGTAGTTTGATTTTTTCTAATTTATTATCAGTCATTTGAATCTCTTCTGGTTTTATAGTGCGGCCTTCTTTGAATTGTTTTTTTCTATAATTCCAATCAGCAAACACTTTAAAGACACTTTTATCATCAAAGCCTCGACAAATTATACCTTCTCCACCACTATATAACTGATTTATAAGTAACCAGTTAAGAGTTTCTATATTAATACTTGTATTTGGTAATTTTTGCACGTTTTATCATCCTTTTTTATTTCTTTACGTATTGTATAATATATTTTCCATCAAAATCCTTCGGATTAGCCATACTTGCTAAGGTTTTAGTAACGTCATGACTAAGACCAGAAGGAAATTCATAACTTCTTAGAGCCGATATTATATCTTGAGCAGCATCATTTTTATAATAAAGGGCTTCTAGAGTCATTAGGTTATGCATATAGGCATCGGCTTTCGCATCAAGTGTTCCACTACACTGCTCGTAATAATTTAAATCATAACCTAATATGTCGATTGGATAAGACGATATTTGAATATTGTCCATATCGCAAAACATTATTTCACCTGTTTTAGGATTAAATAAGATATTATCTTCTTTGACGTCACCATAAACAATACCTAAACTAGCATAGTATAATAATACTTTTCTTGATTGTTTTAGAACATGTATTAATGATTGTCTATCTAAATTTAAATCTATAACAGTTTTAAAGTCACTATTAGTTGTCATTTCATAACCGATTATCTCACCATTCATACTAATAGTTCTTAATGGTAAGATGCTGTGCTCTGGTTTTATACGATAAAGTAAAGCTATTTTTTCTCTTTTATTATCTCTTATGACAGCTGGGGTTTTAGAATATGTACGTTCTGTAAATATTTTATATAAAGTATCTGGCCTTTCACTATAACAAACAACAGCCTCTCCACCATAATTAAACACTTGACTGCACATTAGGTGGTCAACTTCATCTTTAGTCATTTTTATATTAGGTATTCTGTTCATAAAAACTTACCTTTTTTTTACATATTGAAGAATATCTTCACCATCAAATTTCTTAGGATGAAGCATTTTTTCGACTACTCGACCAACTTCATTATTAAAACCAGGAATTTCACTTTCTCTACCTAAAGAATATAATATTTCATAGTTACTTCTATTAGGATAAGCAATTTGTTCTAACGCTAGAAGATTATACATATAAGCTACAACATTTTCATCCAATTTACCATACTCACGTAAGAACCAATTTGTTTCCTCTAGAGTAGCATCGATACCAAATTCACCTATCGCAACATTATCCATATCACATAGTTTCACTTGATTAGTATCTGCATTTACTAATATATTACCTGTATTAACGTCAGCATAAGTAATATCTTTTCTATAAAGATAGTTTAAAATAAATCTAACTTTTCGTAATGTTGTTAGAGTTGCCTCATAATCTAAACCCGCTTCTTTTAGAGATATATCTTTAGGATTATAAGGCATTTCATAACCACAAAACTGACCAGCATGATAAAGCAATGCTGAAGGTGCAGTTGTAAATCTAAGATTAGGAATAGCCGCTAAGGCTTTAAGCTTTTCTAGTTTATTATTATAAATAGCATCAATACTTGTTTGTAATAAAAAAGGCATTGTTTCATAGTCAAATATTTTATATAGAGTGCCTTGTGGACTCTTTACAATCATTGATTCTCCACTAAATTTCAAAACATCAGCTCGTAAATTATAAGAAAATTTTATTATAGGTAAACTCATATTATATCCCCCTTTTTAGTTCTTTTATTTTGAACATAAAATAACTATTTCTAGGCGCATATTATAGCATTTTTTTACCTATATGTCAATGGTGATTATTGCTTTTACAGATATAGTCCCTATCTATCTAAGCAAATCATATGCTGAAAACATAAATAACTAAGAAATTTTCTCTTTATTTGTTACTAAAAATATAATTATCTGTATAGAAAAATGAAACGGAGATAAATGTTGAGAAGAAAGAAGTTCATTAAAAACGAACTTTAGTCTAAAAATTAACGCTTTAACTACTTAGGTACTTATTTTTTTTAAATACATAAAATACTATGAAGGAGTGAGTGTAATGTATTCATATAATTATATTAGTCCAAATAGTAGGACAATGTATAGAACAGGTCAAGGCTATACAGAAGAAGATAGATTCTTCCTAGCACCATTTTTAGTTGGTGGCCTAGCTGGAACAGCACTAGGATATGGTATTGCGAATAATAATCAAATGAATAATGGTCAGTGTTGTTGTGGTAATTGTATCTATCCATACCCAGTATATCAAATACCATACAACCAACAACAACTAATGCCTAATCAATATACTACTAACTATCCTAATAATATTTCTAATTTTGGAAACAATAATTTTTATTAATTAAAGATTACTATCTTTTAGTGGTAGAGTTATAAAAACAGTAGTACCAACATCTTTAGTTGATTGATACTTAATACTACCATTATGCATTTCAATTATTTCTGTTGATAATACTACTCCTAGCCCCGTACCATTAGCTTTAGTTGTATAGAAAATTTTATTAATATTAGATAAGGCTTCTTTATCCATACCAATACCGTTATCAGTAATTATTATTTTTACAATTCCTTTATGTTTTTTGACATTAATTATTACTTCTAAAGGGGTAGTATTTTTTCTTGCTTCTAAAGAATTCTTTAAGATATTAACAAATACTTGTTTTAGACGATTATAGTCGGCAAATAAATATATTTCTTCACATATATTTAAATTAATAGTAGCTTGTTCTTTTTTAAATAAAGGATTTAAAGTACTAATTACTTCTTTCAATAAAAGTTCTAGATCTAACTCTTCTTTATCTAAAGATTTTAATTTCCCTATTGCTGAAAAATCATTTATAACAGTTAAAGAACGATTTACTTCATTAGAAATAACTGGTATATATTCTTTTACTTTAGAGTATCCATTATTATTAATCATTTCTAAATATCCTTTACAGACAGCTATGGGATTTTTTAATTCATGAGTTAATTTTGATAAAGATTCATATAAATATTGTTGATGTTTAGTTTCTTTCATAAGATTATTTAAATTAACTATATCTTCACCCTTTTTTAAAAGATAAATATTTATATAAGTAAATACAATAAAAGTACTTATAGTTACTAATACATAATAAATATTCATAAAGAAAGAAGCATCTTTATTCATAAAGAATATTATAAAAGGAATAAAAAAAGATTTTACACATAAAAAACCATTAATGATATTAGCTTCTTTATGAGATGTTTTTATTAAAATAAGGAAACCTATATAATAAAATATATATTCAAAAGCAATTACTTGTAAAGAGATGTTGGTGTAACGATTAGTAAAATAAACAATAATAATGGATAATATTAAAGAAGTTACTTTCTTCTTTCTTATAAAAGCAATAATTAAGGGAATATTATAAAATAGTAGACAATATAAAGATCTATTGTTAGTATATTTTATAGTTAGAAATAAAGATGATAATAAAGCAAAATCTAAAAAGAGATTTTTTTGTTTTAAATCCATATTATATACATAAGCTATATAAATTAAATATATAGTTATAGGATATGTTAATAAAACATTTAGTAAGACGAGATTTTCAATTATTGTCATAAGATCACCTTTAATTAAGATATATAAACATGATACTAAATATAGTTGTCGATATATGTCGAAAAAAAAGAAAAAATGACAGTTTTTGTCATTTTTCTTTATTTTTGTTTATCATATAAAAGTCCTTTAGCGTACTTCCAAGTAATTATTTTATGAGCTATTTCATCTATTAATTCTGCACTTATACGATTATTTTCTACGGCATCTTTAATTTGATTAAAGGCACTTTCATAGTCTGCTACAATGACAATATCATTACCTGCTAAGATAGCTTTTTCTACGACATTAGGAATATCAGATGTAGCTTTCATAGATAAGTCATCAGTCATTATAATACCTGTAAATTTAAGATCGTTTCTTAGAAGATTGTGAACGCTGGCGGATAAGGAAGCTGGAGAGGTAGTATCAATACTTTTTACTATATTATGATTTACTAAAATAGCTTCAGCTTTACTTTCAATGGCACTTTCAAATGGTTTAAAATCATTTTCCTCTAAAGTTGAAAGAGGTCTATCATCAGTTACGGATGATGTATGAGTGTCTTCATTATTACCATATCCAGGAAAATGTTTCAAAACATAAGAAACTTTATAACCTTTACTAGCTTCAATTACAGCTTTAGCATAGTTTGAGGTAGCATCTTGTCCCTCACCTAAAGTTCTATCGTACATGTAATCACTAGAATTAGTAGAAATATCAACAACTGGGGCTAAGTTAACATTAATACCTAGTTCTTCAAGTAAAGCACTTTTTTCTTTAGTATCACTTTCTATTAATGGTATTCCTCCGTCTAAATATAATTCTCTTGGTGATTTAAACTTTTGTTCCCTTAATTTAGGATTACTGCTTACTCTAACAACACTACCACCCTCTTCATCAACTGCAGTTAAAAGAGGAATAGAAGCTTGGGACTGAATATTTTTAAGCATATCTTGAACTTCTTTTTTCGTTTTATCCTTAAAGTCATCTTCAAAAAAGATAAAGCCCCCTACTTTGTATTTTTTGATAGCATCATTTTGACTATTACTTTGATATTTTACTAAGAGTAATTGACCAATTTTTTCATCTAAAGTCATATTTTTTAATTTATTAGAAGCTAAAGTATTAAACTGACTAAATAAATTTTCACTTGGTCTTTCAGCTTTGGTAGCCTCATCCTCAGAAACTGGTATTATATTAAGAAGTGTCGTATTTTGATACTCTTTATTTTTATTTAGCATACCAGTATATTCAATTATTAGACTGTCCCCTACTTTATAGTTATTGTCATTAACATTAAAAGTATATATCAAAGATGACAAATCACGTACAGTTAAGGTATCATTACTACTACTTATTACTGTAGCAGTTAATTTATTTGTTGTTAGTTCATCCTCCTCTTTAGGATATAAAAAAACTGTTAAAAGTAAAATAAATATGGAAGCAAGTACTAAATATATATATTTATTTTTTAAAAGACTTACTTTATTAATACTTATCACCTACCAATATAAATATATTTTAATTTAGCTTATTTATGATAAGTGATGGTGATATTTATTAAAAATAATAAAGAAAAAACTCTTCTAATGAAGAGCCTATTTTATTTCATCAATATATTTTTTTAATTGTTTAGATTCAGAGCCTAAAATTATTTTTAATTGATTATCTATTTCTACAATTCCCTTAGCTCCTAGTTTTTGAATGCCTTCTTTATTAGCTTTACTAATATCTTTTAAAGTAACTTTAAATCTAGATAAATTTGTTTCTGTTGAAATGATATTATCTTTACCACCTAGTAATTCAACTAATTTATTAAAATCAAGACTAGCATCTTTTTTATTAGCTTTTAAGATCGCTAATAAAACTATTATTAAGATTATTACTATTATTAAGTATTCCATTCTAGCACATATAATTAATATTTTTAATATTAACTAATTCCTTTCTAAATTAATTATATAAACAGTCAAAGTTTATATGTTTCTTTTTCCTTTGGACTATTAATATTATTATATAATAAATGAAAATAAAAAGAAAGATATTAATTTATGTAAAATAACATAAGATTATATAGGTATTTATAAACACAAAAAGATTAGTTTAGAATACTTTATATTAGAAAGAATAAAGAGGTGGAGACTATGAGGAGTAATTACTGTATTAAGAATTTGTTGAAACTAATTTCTCTATTACAAGAAAACTCAAGGAGTGGAAAATGTTTAGAAGATGGTTGTAGTAGACCTTTCTTAGGACCAACAACTAATAATATTTGTTATAATACAAGGGTTATTACTTTATATACTAAAAATGGTACTCTACTAAGTAGTAATTATACTGATGGGGATGAAGATGAAGTTAGTTCTTTATTTAGAGTAGAAAAAGTTGAAGATGAATGTGTTACATTAAGGGTACTTAGATTGGTTAATGGTAACTATATTTCTACTAATAATTTTATAACAGTTAATTTGAAATGTATCTGTGCTATTAAATGCATAATAGACACAGTTGTTTCAAATTTATAGAAGGGAGGTATTATTATGTGTGGAGATACACAAAAGAGTTGTGGATGTATTGCTGAATTATTAAAAAAGATTTTATTACTACAAAAACAGGACTTTGATAATTGTTGTCATGCTGGTTGTGATAAACCATTTTTAGGTCCTATATCTAATACTGTTTGCTATAACACAAGACCTATTACATTATATAATTGTTGTACAGGAGAGGCATGGAGTTTCCCATACACTATTAATGATACAACTAGTGAATCAACAGTATTTCGTATTGAATCTTTAGATGAATGTTGTGCTACTTGTAGAATACTATATTATAATACTGAAGAAGCAACTTATGTTGGAACAAATGAATTCTTTACAATAGATTTAAACTGTGTTGGAGCTATTAAATGTCATGCTGATACATTCATTGAAATATGCTAAATAAAAAAGATTGTATAAAGCTTTAAGTTGAGTTATCAACGGCTTATACAATCTTTTATTTTGTACTATTTTTTAAAGTAATACTTAAAATATCAGATATAGCTATAACATCATTATCTAGTGTTACAACATTTAACTTACTCCTAGCTATAAGACTCGTTTCATAAGATTTAGTCTTAGTTTTTATAATTACTGGAATATTATAAGCATACCCTATTCCACTAAAAATTTTATCTAAAGTAAGATTAATATCTTCATTTTGACTTTCTTCAACAACAACCTTATTTTCTTCATCTTCTGACTTTAAATAACAAACTTTTTTATTATTATGAATAGGTTTATTTATTTCATTTTGAAATACTTTAGGTAATTTTTTCATATTATCTTTTATAATCAATCTTTATAAGAATATTTTGATTGATTTTCTCCTTTACTTTTTTCTTTTCTATATTTTATGAAAAGAAGATATAAAACTTGAGTAATTTTGGTATAATAAATATGAAAGGTAGAATTAAATAAAGTTTATGACAAAGAAAAAGATTAACTTAAGAATACTATTACCAGTATTTTTTATGGCTTTAATTAGTATAGTAACAATATATAGTGCTTTAACTTATACTTCTAAGAGTTTAGGTAATTTGGCATTAAAACAGACTATATGGTATTTAATTGGTAGTGTTTTAGTTATGGTAGTGTTAAAACTTAAAAATAATTATTTCTATAATTATGCTAGAATTTTATATATATTGGGAAATATCTCATTAGTATTATTGTTGTTCTTTGGAACACCTATTAATAATAGTAGATGTTGGTTTAGTATTCCTGGAGTTGGTAGTATTCAACCAAGTGAATTTATGAAAATATTTATAATGTTACAGCTTTCAGTAATGATTCATGATTTTAGAAGTAAATATAAAAATCCTACTCTTAAAGAAGAATTTATTTTTATTTTAAAAACATTTTTTATAGTGCTTGTTCCTTCTCTTCTTACTTTTATGCAACCAGATACAGGGGCAGTTATAATTTATTTTGTTATTTACTTAGTTATGATGTTTATATCTGGTATTAGAATACGGTGGTTTTTAATAGGATTTTGTTGTTTGGTTGTCTTATTAGGAAGTTTACTAGGCATTTATTTTTTTAAAAAAGAGTTATTTATAAAAATCTTTGGTACTTCTATTTTCTATCGCTTAGATAGACTATTTGATTGGAGAAGTGGTTCTGGATTACAACTTGAGAATGCTTTAGCTGCTATTGGATCAGCTGGCTTATTTGGACATGGTTTTAATAAAACACCTATTTATTTTCCTGAATCTTCAACAGATTTTATATTTGCAGTATTTGCTTCTAATTTTGGATTTATTGGAGTAGTTATTTTATTAGGATTGATTATTTATTTTGATTTTAACATTATTAAGTTAGGTAAAAGAAAATTAAATGATAATGATAAGTATATTTTAGGTGGGATAGTTGGAATGCTCTTATTTCAACAAATACAAAATATTGGTATGACAGTTGGATTATTACCAATTACTGGTATAACATTACCATTTATATCGTATGGTGGTTCAAGTTTACTTTCATATATGTTGATAGTAGGATTTCTTCTTAATATATCTTCAGAAAAAGAAAAGAAATATAAGTACAAATAAAAAATCAGTTAGAGATGCTTTTTGTATGGCATTAATAACTGATTTTTATTGTGGTTAAATTTAAATTTATAGTGTCTGTTTCTACGATTTATAAGGAGTTATGTAATCACCCTCGTCTTCTACTTCATTCTCTTCTTCATCATCTGGATAGTAAAAATCACTATCTTTTGTTCCTAGTTCTTCAAACTCATCATAGTTTTCGGTTTCTTTATTATCTTCGATAGTATTATTTTTTTTGTTATCAAGATAAACTTTTGTTCCTACTCCAGCAGCTGTTAATAGACCTAAACCCGCAAGTATAGGGACAGCATTAAACTTACTTTTATATTGACTTACACCAACTGGGGCTGGAATTGGAGTTACTGTAGGATCATCTTCAATAGAAGTCGTTGGTGTTGTGGTTATAGGCGCTGTTGTCTCAGGAGTAGTAATTGGCTCAGTTATAGGAGCTGTTGTTGGGTTTGTTTGATAAGGGTTAGAGGCTGGATAATTTATAGGAGCTGAAGTTGGAGCTGTTGGATTAGGTGTTGTTATTGGTGCTGGGCTCGTTATAGGAGTTGTTGGTGGAGTTGTAGGATTAAGTCTTGGTGTGGTAGGAGCTGAAGTTGGAGTTGATGGATAATAATTAGGATTATTGACAGGGGTTGCAGATGGCGTTGTAGGATATGATGGGTTATATGAAGGAGGTGTTGTTAACGGTACAATTGTAGCAGGTGATGTTGTTGGTGGAGTTGTTGCTTTCGCAGTTTGAGCCAATCCTTTTTCTAGAGCTGCTACTCTTGGTGTTGAAAGAGCATTTGGTTGCCAAGTAGAACCATCTGTTTTTGGTTTAAGTAGGACATTTGGCGTGTTATGAGCAGCATTTGTACAATTAGGGTCAGTACAATTTCCTAGATGGTTATAAGTCCCATTAACATTCCAGGCAGTATAAATGTCATACCAAACATCTACATCGGCAAATCTTCCTCCGGCAAATTCACCCTTTCTTACGCTTTCAGCCATTCCACATAAGTCAACAACCATTCCGGTACCAAGGCTTGTTTCTACAAGATCACCTTTACGGTATTCGGCTTCTTGCTGAGTTCCATCCATATGAGGAATATCAGCTGCTACCATGACATAATCACCATACATATAAACTCCGTCATCTCTGATCCAAAAGTCTAAGTCAATTCCTTCTTTCTTCATATATCCAACAAGTGATGTTGGATCTAGGTCACACCAAGTTTCTTTTACGTAACGTCCGTCGGCGCCATAATAACAGTTAGTTCCAGCTGCTGCTAAAAGGTAGTTACTAGACCATTTTGGTTTAACAACATTTAGCTGTTTATATTCATCTAATGAATAAGTAACGTTATAATTTTTCAATCTATATTTAGAAATAGTATCAGCATTAGCGACAATTATTGCATCACTTGGTAAAATATACTTTCCTCTACTATACTTTTTTAATTCACTAGTTATAACTTTAATAGTATCTTGCATAGCAGCTGTTGCGGTTGCTACTTCTTCACCTTTGTTTATATAGGGAATTTCTCCTGTATATCCAGAATTATTAATTTTCTTTAGTCCACTATTAATATCATCTTCTATATCCTCTAGGTCACGTTTTATACTAGATAATAAATCGACCCCTTCTTCTACGTAGGCCGGTATATATATTATTTGATTGTCATCATTCATCTTTTTTGCTCCCCTCTTTTAATGCTTAGACCTTTTTTGTGTCATTATATTGTTCTCTTTGCGCTGCTAGCCATGCTAAGTACTGCTCATGTTGTCTTTGAGCATTTGCCCTTATAGTTGCGGTTACTCCCTCATTCATTACACTACACTTAATAGTTTGATCGGCTAGTTCTTCTAATTGACTAGATAATGATGAATTTATATCACCAAACCTCAAATGGTTTTGATCAAGAAGTGTGAAAGCTTCTATCATTTTTGTCTTTACATCACTAAATCTATCAATGGCACTATCTATTGTCTCACACCCAGCTGATACCATACCTAAATCAACATCTTGCATAAAATACACCCTTTCTTCTATTATCTATTATTATATTTTACATTTATATTTTAATATTTTTTCTTGATTTAAACAAGTGATTTATAGGTAAAAATCGAGGCAATATATTTTATAAAAAAGCATTGGATATTACCAATGCTATCTTATTGTTTTAATGTTGAATAAAATGACTGTAATTTTAAACTATGCAATATATTGCCTATATTTACAGTTACGCAATTCTAAAAGCTGGGGGAAACACCATCTTCAGTATTAGCATCATTACCAATTAAAGAGAAAAGGAACTATTCTATAGTTCCTTCACTCTCATATTTTTCTTTGTATGTTTCATAACCATCATTTAAAACCTTTGATAGTTCTTTTTGTTTATCAGTTTCATATCCCATATATAAAACTTCTGCTATTTGATCATGGTTGAATGCACAAATTAAATTACTATTTATCATTCCTTCTGGATATGTGCAGCCACCATATTCATACATTTTTCTTTCGGCTTTTTTTATTTCTCCGTCTTTGTATTCTTCATTGGTTGGAAAGATGCAATAACTTGTAATCATTACTTCTTTTGTTCCACCGTTTAACATTACTACGGTGCCTATTGGTAAAAATCTCTCTTTCATATTTATTTCCTACATATTTTTAGGTGTTACCCTAAATCTCCTCTCCTAATGTATCACTATAGAAACTTGGTTTCTCATAATCCAGACTTTCGTCACCCTCTTGTGGAGCACTTTCTTCTTTCCAATCATCAGCAATTAAATCACTGTCTTGTGAATATAACGTATCAAAATCCGAATCACTCATATAGTCTGAATCACTTTGGAATTCATCGTCATACTCTTCTTCGCCATTGTCGTTATTCTTCTTGTTGTCCATATATATCTTAGCTCCAACTCCGGCGGCTGCTGCTAAGCCTAATCCGGCAAGTATTGGAATAGCGTTTATACCATCTTTTGTTACTTTTTTATCTGTATTAGTTATTGTTGGAATGGTATAAATACTATCATCTTCTATATCATCTAAATTATCGTCATCAGGTAATTTATCTTCATCGCTCAAATCTCCATTATTAGGATCATCCTTATCTAGGCTTTCGTCTGGATTTGGTTCATAACCACCGTTTGAGTTATTCCAGCCTTGGTTATTTCCACCTGAATTATTATTGCCGTTATCCCCTGGGATTGTAGGTGGAGTAGTATCTGGTGTGGTAATTGGTGTAGTATCTGGTGTGTTATCATTGCCACCATCATCGCCACCACCATTATTACCGTCGTCGCCACCTGATGGATATGGGCTAGGACTTGGCCCTGGATATGGCCCACTTGTAGGTGGGGTTGGAGTTGTTGGTTCTGTTGTAGGTGGAAGTGTTTGATATGGCGGTGTGCTACCTCCTGCATTTATAGCATTTCCAACAGCACCTATTGCACCTAATCCACCTAAACCAATTCCTAATCCTGTGGCTGCTTTTCTAGCAATTGCTTTACCTCCATATATTAACGTATCAGTTTTAGATAATGGATTGTCAATTAATTTTTCCATTCCGTCTGATATTCCTTCTTGTCTAAGAGCTTCTTTACCAGCTCTATTTGTGCTGTTAAAGCCTGGTATTTTGCTTCCTAATACACTATCAGCCATTTCTTCGGCACGAGTTCTAATTTCTGGAGTCATTTTACCTTCTTTTAAGGCTAGCTCTCTTGTATATCTATCTGCAAGTTCACCCCTACCAGCCTCTGAGTATTTATTAAATCCTTTGCCACTCTCTGCTTTCATATATTTTTTAGATTGTTCTCTAACATATTCTTTTTCAGCTATGTTAAGATCTTTATATTTCTTTTCGGCAACTATTTTAGTATCACTATTAGCATCTGCTCTTTGTTTAATATTTATTTCTACATCTTTTTTCTTTGGACCAAAGTCAGTTGTTACTTTTCTCGTTGTGCCATTATTATTTTCGTATTCTACTGTTTTTCTGCTCTGTTCAAATACTGTTTTTCCTCTCTTATTAACTACAGCCTCTGTCATTCCTATATCCTTATTTTTTACATGTCCTGTAGCATCATATTCAACAGTAGATGTGATACTCTTGTTATTTTGATCATTATATCCTGTTTTTAAAGATTCTACTTGTGTTTTATTACCTGCGGCGTCAACTGTATCAGTAACTCTTGTTCTTGTAGTACCACCTGAGGCATCTGCTACTTCAATATCTTTAATTGTTTTTCCATTATCGACTGAAGTAGTTACTTTTTTGCTGGATGTTCTTCCATCGGCAAATGTTGTATCTGTTTTTACTTCGTTGCCATTTCTTGTCATTTGTTGTGTGTATTTACTGTTACCATTGGCATCAAAGACTTCTTTACTTGTAACATTTCCACTGGCATCAATAGTTTCACGTGATGATACATGGGCTGCGATATCATTCTTACCACCATGTGTCTGTGATACTGTTTCTTTAACTGTATTTCCATTAGTATCTGTTCTGTATGTATAATCAGTTTGTGTTGTTTTACCAGTTGGTCCCTCTACTATTCTCTGTGTTACTTTTCCATTTACATCCGTAGTTTCCCAGATTTTTGTTTCACCGCCAAGAGCATCTTTTTGAGTTGTTAGTTTTGTAGTTGTATTTCCGCCAGGTCCACCAGAACCTCCGCCAGGTCCACCAGAACCTCCGCCAGAACCTCCGCCAGGTCCACCAGAACCTCCGCTAGGTCCACCAGAACCTCCGCTAGGTCCACCAGAACCTCCGCTAGGTCCACCAGAAC